>NZ_JBVAXG010000001.1:0-10863 GCF_055419245.1 Mycobacterium sp. IDUB_37
GATGGGGTCGATGGTGATGGTGGGGGTGCTGATCGGTCCGATGGTGCCGCCGAGGCCCAGGGAGATGGGGTCGATGGTGATGTTGGAGATGTTGATCGGTCCGACCGTGCCGAGGATGTCGAGCGGAATTGCGGGCAATTCGATGGGTTGCGTAGAGATGGGCCCGACCGTGATCGGGCTGATGAACAGGTCGAATGGCGCGATGCCGAATTCCTGGGTGGTGATGGGGCCGATCGTGATCGGATCGAGCGCAAAGCCGATCGCTGGGATGGTGATGTCGGTGAGGCTGCCCGTAATCATCAGGCTGAGCGGTGATATCTGGTTGATGGAGAGGCCGGATACATCAATAGGGCCCATGTGGCCGCTTCCCGTAAGAGGGCCGGCGGAGAACGGGAAGGAGGCAATGGTGCCGTCGATGCCGATGGTGCCAATGCCGCCGGTGACGTCGAACTGCAAGCCGACGGGATCGATCGTGATGGGGCCGATGGTCCCGCCGATGGGGCCAGTGCTGAGTTGGTTGATGGTGATGGACGGGATGATGAGGCCACCGACGGTGCCGGTGATGCCGTCCGGGGGGCCGATGACGAACGGGTTGATGGTGACGGGCGGGATAGTGAAGGGTCCGACGGCGCCGCCGAGGTCCAGCGGGAACGGCAGAATGTTGATCGGCTGTACGTTGATCGCGCCGACGGTGCCGCCGATTTCCAGCGGGAACGGCAGAATGTTGATCGGCTGAATGGTTATCCCACCGACGGTGCCGTCGATGCCCAGCGGGAACGGCAGAATGCTGATAGGCGCGACCGTAATGGTTCCGACGGTGGCATCTATGGCCAGCGGTATCGCATCGATGGTGATGGGCGAGATCGCGATCTTGCCGACAATGCCCTCGATGCTCAGCGGTATCGAGTCGATGGTGATGGGCGCGACGGTGATCGCCCCGATGATGCCGTCGATACCCAGCGGCAGGGCGTTGATGGTGATGGGTGGAGTGACGATCGGCCCTACCCCGCCGCCCAGGGCCAGCGGGAAGGGGAGTATCTCGACCGGCGGTACGACGATGTTTCCGATGGTGCCGCCGATTTCCAGCGGGAATGCCGGGATGTTGATCGGCGGGATGGCGATGGCGCCGATGGTGCCGCCGAGGTCCAGCGGGAACGGCGCGATGGTAAGCGGCGGAATCACGATGGGGCCGATGGAGCCGGCGAGGTCCAACGGGATCGCCGGGATGTTGATCGGCGAGACGCGGATGGGGCCGACGGGGCCACCGATGTCTAATGGGAACGCCGGGATGTTGATCGGCGGGACGACGATGTCTCCGAGGCTGCCGTTGAGCGTTATCGTGAAAGGCGCACCGGTAACGGCGTAGCTGAAGCCCAGGTTTCCCAAGTCGCCGAGCCCCGGCAGCCCGACGATGTTGTTCCCGGTGATGAAGAAACCGGTGTTGACGTTACCGGTGTTGAAAAGGCCGGTGTTGATATTGCCCGTGTTGAGAAAACCGGTGTTGGTGTTGCCGGTATTCGCGCCGCCGGTGTTCACATCGCCGACGTTGAAAATGCCGGTGTTGAAATTGCCGGCGTTTCCGATGCCCAAGCTGGCCAGGCCGGCGTTGAATATTCCGGTGTTGTTATTGCCGGAGTTGAACAGGCCAACATTGTTCTGACCTGAGTTGCCGATGCCGATGTTTCCGGTGCCCGAGTTGAACAGGCCCAGGTTGCCGATGCCGGTGTTGAGTTCGCCGATGCCGATTTGGTTGTTGCCGGTGAGGCCGATACCGATGTTTCCGGTGCCGGTGTTACTGATCCCGATGTTGGAGGCGCCGAAGTTGGCGATACCGGCGTTGAAGTTGCCGGTATTGGCGAAGCCTTGATTGCCCAGGCCTGCGGCCGACGGCAATCCTGAGTTGGCGAAGCCGAGGTTGCCGTTGCCGATATTGGCGAAGCCGAAGTTGGCGCCGCCCAGGTTGCCGAGGCCGAAGTTGCCGCTGCCTATGTTCGCGCCACCGATGTTGTGGTCGCCGACGTTGCCGAAGCCGAAGTTGAGGCTGCTGGTGTTGAGGAAGCCGGAGATCAGGTCGCCGACGTTTCCGACGCCCGAGTTGCCGGCGCCGGTGTTGAAGAATCCCGATTCGCCCCCCCACCCGCTGTTGAACAATCCCGAGGACGGGGTGATGGTCGAGTTCAGGGCTAGCTGCGGTAGCGAGAATCCGAAGAGGGTTATGCCGATTGGTCCGACGTTCCCGTCGATGATCAGCGGGAATACCGAAACTTCGATGGTGGGGGTGATGATCGGGCCGAGGGTTCCACCCAGGCCCAGGGGGAACAGCCCAATCTCGATGGGGGGTGTGATGATCGGGCCGAGGGTTCCGCCCAGGTGCAGGGGGAACAGCGGAATTTCGATGGGGGGTGTGATGATCGGGCCGACGTTTCCGGTGATCCCGAGTGGGAACGCCAGAATGTCGATCTGCGGGATGACGATCGGTCCGATCGTGCCGTCGATGCCCAGCGGGAACGCCAGAATATCGATTTGCGGGGTGGAGATCGGGCCGATGGTGCCGTCGATGCCGAGCGGTATCGGCGAAATGGTAATGGGGTCGACGTTGATGGGTCCGATGGCGCCGCCGAGGGTCAGCGGGATTGGGCTGATGGTGATGGTGGCGGTGTTGATGGGTCCGATGGAGCCGCCGAGACCCAGTGGGATCGGGTCGATGGTGATGGCGGGGGTGCTGATAGGGCCGATGTTGCCCAGGAGGTCCAGTGGGATGGGGTTGATGGTGATGGGTGGGGTGATGATGGGCCCGATGGTGCCGCCGAGGCCCACGGCGATGGGGTCGATGGTGATGGTGGGGGTGCTGATCGGTCCGATGGTGCCGCCGAGGCCCAGGGAGATGGGGTCGATGGTGATGGCAGGGGTGATGATCGGTCCGAGCGAGCCGAGAATGTCGAGCGGAATTGCGGGCAATTCGATGGGTTGCGTGGAGATGGGCCCGACCGTGATCGGATTGATCAACAGGTCGAATGGCGCAATGCCGAATCCCTGGGTGGTGATCGGACCGATCGTGATCGGCTCGAGCGCGATGCCGAACCCCGGGATGGTGATAGCGGTAATGCCGCCCGTGATGGCGAGGTTGATCGGCGATTCTTGAGTGGCGGTGATGCCGGCGGTATTTATGGGGCCGACGTGGCCGTCGCCGAACTCAAGGGTGCCGATGACGATACCGAACTCGGGAATTATGCCGTTGACGGCGAGGGTGCCGATACTGCCGGTGACGTCGAACGCCAAGCCGACAGGATCGATCGTGATGGGGCCGACGACGCCGCCGATGGGGCCGGTGCTGAACGGGCCGACGGTGATGGGCGGGATGACGATGCCGCCGACGGTGCCGGTGATGCCGTCCGGCGGGCCGATGACGATCGGGTTGATCGTGACGGGCGCGATGGTGAAGGGCCCGACACTGCCCCCGACGTCCAGTGGGAATGCGGCGATGGTGATGGGCGGGATGGTGATGGCTCCGATGGCGCCGCCGATGTCCAGCGGGAACGGCAGAATGCTGATCGGCTGAATCGTGATGCCGCCGACGGTGCCGTCGATGCCCAGCGGGAACGGCAGAATGCTGATCGGCTGAATCGTGATGCCGCCGACGGTGCCGTCGATGCCCAGTGGTATCGGGTCGAGGGTGATGGGCGGGATGGTGATCTCCCCGACCATGCCGTCGATGCCCAGCAGTATCGGGTCGAGGGTGATGGGCGGGATGGTGATCTCCCCGACAATGCCGTCGATGCCCAGAGGTATCGCGTCGATATTGATCGGTGGAGTGACGATCGGCCCCAGCCCGCCGCCCAGGGTCAGGGGGAAGGGAAGTATCTCGATCGGCGGCACGGAGATGGGGCCGATCGCGCCGCCGAATGCCAGCGGGAACGGCAGGATGTTGATCGGCGAGACCACGATGGGGCCGAGGGTGCCGGGAAGGTCCAGCGGGAACGCCGGGATGTTGATCGGCGGGACCACGATGGGGCTGATGAAGCCGACAATGTCGACCGGGAACGCCGGAATGTTGATCGGCTGGATGACGATGGGGCCGATGGAGGCGACGAGGTCCAGCGGGAACGCCGGGATGTTGATCGGCGGGACGACGATAGGGCCGATGGAGCCGTCGAGGTCCAGCGGGAACGGCGCAGTGTTGACGACGTAGCTAAACCCTATGTCTCCCAAGCCGCCGAGCCCCGGCAGCCCAGTGATGAAGTTCCCGGTGATAAAGGCACCGGTGTTGACGTCGCCGGTGTTGAACAGGCCGGTGTTGATATTGCCGGGATTGAAAAAACCGGTGTTGGTGTTGCCGGTGTTCGCGCCGCCGGTGTTCACATCCCCGACGTTGAAAATGCCGGCGTTGAGATTGCCGGCGTTTCCGAGGCCCAAGCTGGCTACGCCGGCGTTGAATATTCCGTTATTGGAACTGCCGGAGTTGAACAGGCCGATGTTGTTTTGACCCGAGTTGCCGATGCCGATGTTTCCGGTGCCCGAGTTGAACAAGCCCAGGTTGCCGTTGCCGGTGTTGAGTGCGCCGAAGCCGACTTGGTTGTTACCGGTGAGGCCGATGCCGATATTTCCGGTGCCGGTGTTGCCGATCCCGACGTTGGAGTTACCGAAGTTGGCGATACCGGCGTTGAAGTTGCCGGTGTTGCCGAAGCCGTGGTTGCCCAGGCCTGCCGCCTGCAGCAGGCCCGAGTTGGCGAAGCCGAGGTTGTCGTTGCCGATGTTGGCGAAGCCGAAGTTGGCGCCGCCGATGTTGCCCAGGCCGAAGTTGCCGTTGCCCAGGTTCCCGCCGCCGATGTTGTTGTCGCCGACGTTGCCGAAGCCCAAGTTGAGCTGGCCGACGTTGCCGGCCCCGATGTTGAGCACGGCCGTGGCCGACTCGGCGGCCATCGCGGTAGTAGCCGCCTGCAGGCTGGCCGCGCCAGGCAGCGAGTGGGTTAAGTCCGTCAACATCGACACGACCGCCGAAACCTCGGCGTGGTAGCCGGACATCGCGGCGACATCCTGTGCCCACATCTGTTCATAGGCAGCCTCAACCGCCGCGATTGCCGGGGCGTTGATACCGAACACGTTCGACATGGCCAGCGACAACATTTGGGCGCGGTTAGCGGAGACGGCGACCGGAGACACAATCGATGCCATCGCTGCCTCGAACGCCGTGACGCCCTGGCGGGCCTGGCCGGCAGCCAGTTGCGCCTGCGCGCCCGCCTCGGCCAGCCACCCGACATACGGTGCGACTGCTTCGGCCATCGCTATCGAAGCCGGCCCCTGCCAGGACGCGGCCGCCAATCCGGCTGTCACCGAACCGAAGGCTTCGGCCGCAGAACCGAGTTCCGCGGCCAGTCCGTCCCAGGCTGCGGCCGCAGCAAGCATCGGACCCACACCTGCGCCTGCGAAGATCCGCGCCGAATTGACCTCGGGTGGCAGCACAGAAAAATTCATCGCGCCACCCCACTGCTACACAAGCCGCTGCACGACCGCATCCAGCGATCGACCGACAACCACCCCTGAACGGTGTAATCGAACCCCCGCCCCGCGTTAACTGTAGACACTCGGCCTGATCGCGAAAAGTGCAGATCGCGAAGAAAATTTGGGCGCTATGTCCGCATTCGACAATGGTGTGCAAATGGTGACCCTGCGCAAATGTGTGCCCAAGGGCGCGCTGACATCCTCGGTTGCGTCCTTCGTCGTCATCTAAGTGCGGCAACTCTGGAATTGATCGACTCCGCGCAACGGGCCGCAGCGGGCAGTTTTACCCGACCCCTTCGGGGCAAACCCGTCTGGCTAACTGCCTTTGGCGAAGCCCCGCAGCGACTCCACCTGCAGCGGGTCCAACGAGGGCCGCACCTTCTCGCAGGCGGCGGCCAGATCGGCCGCGGTGACGTCGACGGCATCGATCGAGCGGCGCATCGCGGTCAGCGCCGCCTCACGCAGCAGGGCTACACAGTCCGCTGCGCTGTAGCCGTCCAGGCCCGCGGCCACCGCGTCCAGGTCGACGTCGGAGCTCAGCGGGATCGACCTGCCCGCGGTGTGCAGGATCTCCCGGCGGGCGTCGGCGTCCGGTGGTTCGACGAAGACCAGCCTTTCCAGCCGGCCTGGCCGCAGCAGCGCCGGGTCGATCAGATCGGGCCGGTTAGTGGCGCCCAGCACCACGACATCGCGCAGCGGGTCGATGCCGTCCAGTTCGGTCAGCAGCGCGGCCACAACCCGGTCGGTCACGCCCGAGTCGAAGCTTTGGCCACGTCGCGGCGCCAGCGCGTCCACCTCGTCGAGAAACACCAGTGAGGGCGCGGAATCGCGTGCCCTGCGGAACAATTCGCGCACGGCCTTCTCCGAAGAGCCCACCCATTTGTCCATGAGCTCGGAGCCTTTGACGGCGTGCACACTCAGCTGTCCGGTGCTGGCCAGTGCGCGCACCACAAAGGTCTTGCCGCAGCCGGGCGGGCCGTACAGCAGCACTCCGCGCGGCGGGTCAACGCCCAACCGGGCGAAGGTGTCGGGATGCTGCAGCGGCCACAGCACGGCTTCGGTCAGCGCCTGCTTGGCCTCGACCATGTCGCCGACATCGGCCAACGTGACGCTGCCGACGTTGACCTCCTCGCTGGCCGAGCGCGACAGCGGCCGGATGACGGTCAGCGCCCCGAGCAGGTCTTCCTGGTTCAGTTTCGGTGGCCGGCCGTCGGCGCTGGCCCGCGATGCGGCGCGCAGCGCGGCCTCCCGCATCAGCGCTGCCAGATCGGCCACCACGAAACCCGGTGTGCGGCCGGCAATTTCGTCGAGCTTCAGATCGTTTGCCGGCACGTCCTTGAGTAGCGCTTCCAGCAGCGCCCGGCGGGTCGCCGAGTCGGGCAGCGGCACGCTCAACTCGCGGTCGCACAATTCGGGGGAGCGCAGCCGCGGGTCGATCTGGTCGGGGCGCGCGGAGGTGGCGATCAATGCGAGGCTGTCGGAAGCCACCGCGGTCCGCAGCTCGGCAAGGATCAGGGCTGCCACTGGGTCGGCGGTCTCCGGCAACAGGGCGTCGACGTCGGTGATCAGCAGCACCCCGCCCCCATCACGAAGCGTCGTCACCGCGCTCGCCACAGACTTGAGCCGGTCTTCGGCTGCCAGCGCACCGACTTCCGGCCCGTCCAACTCCACCAGCCGTCGGCCCGCGCACACCGCACGCACCAGCGTCACCTTGCCTACGCCGGCCGGTCCCGACACCAGCACGCCCAGGTTGGTGCCCGCGCCCAAGGTCTTGAGCAGGTGCGGTTCGTCCAGGGCCAGCTTCAGCCACTCGGTCAGCTTGGCGGCCTGGGGTTGAGCGCCTTTGAGTTCCTCAACCTGAATTTCGGGGCGGGCAACACTGGCGCGTTCCGGCGAGGACACCCGGATAGTGCTCGGGACCTCGGTACCCCAGGAAACCAAAGAGTTCGGCTGCACGCTGACCGGCCCGTCCGGGTCGACGCCGGTGACTGTCAACAGCTCCGAGGTCCAGCTGATGCCCACCGACGACGCGAGTGCGCGGGTCGCGGTCGAGGTGGACGTTCCGGGTCCCAGGTCGCGCGGCAGCAACGACACCGCATCGCCGACCGTCATCACCTTGCCCAGCAGCGCCTGCCGCAGGGTGGCCGACGACAGTGACCGGGTCGCCATCGCCGAACCGCTTAAAGTCACCGTGCGGGCGCCGAATACGGTTGCCGCACTGATGATCACCTCGGTGCCTTCCCGCAGCCCGGCGTTAGACAGCGTGACGTCGTCCAGCAACACGGTGCCGACCGGGATATCGCTGGTAGCCATCCCGGCAACGGCCGCCGTGGTCCGGGATCCGGTGAGCGAGACGGCGTCCCACTCCCGGATGCCCAACGCGACGATGGTGCTCGGGTGCAGCCGTATGACGCCGCGGCGGGAGTCGACGGCAGAAGTGTTCAGCCGGGCGGTGAGAGTGAGCTGGCCAGCCCGGGTCAAAGTCGCCTGCTGGGCTTGCGTAGCCCGAGTCGCGCCACCGACCGCCGGTTGGGTTGCGCCCGGCGGTCCGCGCGCCGGACGGCGCGTCTTTGCTTGTTGTTGTCCTCCCACGCTTCCGGGTGCTTGGCCAGCCAGCGCTTGCTGCGCAGGGCGAACGGCATGTGCACCACATAGGCGATGATGATCACCCAGATCAGCACGTAGGGCGCCAGCACCGAAGCCGCGGCCACCATCGCCAGCACCGCCAGTAACGGGGCTGCCCAGTTCGGCGGTACCGCCAGGGCGTGGAACTTCTTCATCGGCAGCGCGCTCACCATCAGCAGCGACGTCCCGGTGATCCAGAAGGCCAGGAACCAGATCGAGGTCCACCAGCCCTCGCCGAACTGCAGTTTGAGGCCCATCGTGCCGATCATCGAAACCGCGCCCGCCGGCGCCGGCATGCCGACGAAGTACTCCTTCGCGTACGACGGAAGGGTTCCGTCGTCCTGCTGAGCGTTGTACCGGGCCAGCCGCAGCACGACGCACACCGCGTACAGCAACACCACCGCCCAGCCCACCGGCCACTTCGACAACAGCGTCGCATAGACCACCAGGGCCGGTGCCACCCCGAAGTTGACCGAGTCGGCCAGCGAATCGATTTCGGCACCCATCCGCGACTGCGCATCCAGGATGCGGGCCACCCGGCCGTCCAGGGCATCGAGGATGGCGGCGATGGCGATCAGCGCCATCGCCGGTATCGGCTTGTGATCGAGCGCAAACCTAATCGAGGTCAGGCCCGCACAGATGGACAGCACGGTCATGGCGCTGGGCAGCAGATGCAGGTCTTTTCGACGCACCCGGGGTTTGTTGATCATGACAGTTGCGCCAGCACGGTCTCGCCGCCGATGGTGCGCTGGCCGAGTTCGACGAGGGGTTCGGCGCCCTCGGGAAGGTAGGTGTCCAGACGCGAGCCGAATCGGATCAGCCCGTAGGTGTCGCCGATGAACAACTGGTCGCCGACGTGCGCGTTGCACACGATGCGGCGGGCGACCAGGCCGGCGACCTGCACGGCCACCACCTCGGCGCCAGTGGCAGTGCGAATCCGCAGGCTGGTGCGCTCGTTGGCGTCACTGGCCTCCGGCAGGTCGGCAGACAAGAACTTTCCGGGACGGTGCTGGACGGCGATCACCTCGCCGCTCACCGGTGCGCGCTGCATGTGCACGTCGAGGATGGACAGGAAGATGCTGACGCGGGGCAGTGGCGTCTCGCCCATGCTCAATTCGGCGGGCGGCACGGCCGTGTCGATCACACAGACGGTGCCGTCAGCGGGTGCGACCACGGCACCGGCCCGAGTGGGTGGCACCCGGTTCGGATGCCGGAAGAACCCCGCGCAGGCGCCAGCAGCGAGCAGGCCGGTGCGGCGCAGCCACCGATGTCGGTAGCCGCCGGCCGCTACAGCCAGACCCGCGGAGATGAAAGGTAGACCCGCCGGGTGTATCGGCGGAACGGTCGACCGCACCAACTCGATGAGGTGCGCGGGACCTTCTGAAGAGCCAGGGCGTCGTGCCACGCGGGTCATCTTACGGAAGCCTTTCAAGCCCGCGTGGTTCGTTAGGGTCCATGGTGGGAAAGCATTGGATTGGCTTGCCCGCCGGAGAGGCTGAACCCATTCCCGATTCGACTTGTACTGCGCCTTCGCGCGCGACTCAACTGCGTCGCGCGCAGCTCGCCGTCACCGCAACATTCATCGCGCACGCGGTGCTGTTCTCGTCATGGGTGGCCCATATCCCGCAGGTCAAGGCGGAATTGGGGCTATCTGACGCGGCGCTGGGGACGGCGCTGTTCGGCGCGCCGCTGGGATCAGTGGTGGCGACGGTGTTCTGCCACTGGGCGCTGCCCCGCTGGGGGAGTGACACATTGGTGCCGGTCTTGATCGCGGGCTACGCGTTTGCGGCGATGACGGTCGGCCTGGCCACTTCCGGAGTTTGGCTGTTCGCGGCGTTGGCACTGTGGGGGACGTTCCAGGGCGGCCTGGACGTCACGATGAACACCCAGGCCGGCACGATCGAGCGCGTTGTTCAGGCGCCGATCATGGCCCGCTTCCACGGCATGTGGAGCCTGGGCGGATTGCTCGGAGCGATGATCGGCGCCGCCTGTGTGAGCGTCGGGGTCGGTCTCGAATTGCAGTTGACGGTGCTCGGGGTGGTGGTGCTGACCGTGGCGGGACCCTTCACCCGCTGGCTGATTCCCGACGAGATGGCCGCCGCCGCATCCCAGGAGCGCGGGCGCGCCTGGCTCACGCCGACGGTGGCGATCCTTGCCGCGGTCGCGTTCGCGTCCTTCATCTGCGAGGGCGCCGCCGCCGACTGGTCGGTCACGTACGTGCACAACGTGGTCGGAGCCGGGACCACGGTGTCAGCGCTGAGCTACGCGGCCTACACCCTGGCCATGGTGGTGATCCGGTTCGCTGCAATGCGGCTGCATGCGCGGGTTTCGGCCCGACGGCTGCTCCCGGCTCTGGCGCTGCTGGCTGCGGTCGGCATGACCGTGACTCTGGCAACCGCCAATCCAGTGCTCAGCGTGATCGGCTTCGGGTGTCTTGGCGCCGGGGTGGCGCTGCTGGTGCCGACAGCGTTCAGTGCCGCATATTCGGCGGGCAACGGGGGTCCGGCGATCGCATTCGTCGCCGCGACCGGGTGGATCGGTTATCTGCTCAGCCCGCCGTTGATCGGCCACCTCGCCCAATGGGTCGGCCTGTCGGCGGCGCTGGTCACCATCCCGGTGGCGATCTCGATCGCCGCCGTCGCCATCAGGAGCACCACCGCATTCGACGTGGCCGACGAACTCCGTCGCGAACGCTAGGCGATGGTGGCGACCCGCTGCGCCCGGCAATAGCGCCGCGCT
>NZ_JBVAXG010000001.1:10959-52817 GCF_055419245.1 Mycobacterium sp. IDUB_37
CGCTTGCGATCGCCACTAACGCTAGGTGGTGGCGACCCGCTGCGCCCGGCAAAGAGCGCCGCGCTTGCGATCGCCACTAACGCTAGGTGGTGGCGACCCGCTGCGCCCGGCAAAGAGCGCCGCGCTTGCGATCGCCACTAAGACAGATCCCACACCTGCAGTTCGGTTCCGGCCGCGACCTCCACGACGTCTTCCGGAATATCCAGCAGCCCATTGGCCGAGGCCAACCAGCGCAGATGGTGCGACGCGGGCGGGCCGTAACTGGTAACACGGCCGGCCCCGGCGTCTAGCACCGCGCGGCGGAATTGCCGCTTGCCCCGCGGCGATGTGACGGCCTCGGCGAGCACTGCGCTCCGGTGAGGCCGGTGCGGATTCGGCAGCCCCATCGCTGTGCGGAGCGCTGGCCGGATGAACACCTCGAAGGAGACCAACGCGCTGACCGGGTTGCCCGGCAGCGTGACGATGGGCGTGCCGGCCACTCGTCCTGCGCCTTGTGGCATGCCTGGTTGCATCGCCACCTTGACGAATTCCACCCCCTGGTCACCCTCGCGACCGAAGGCATCCTTGACCACCTCATATGCACCGGCGCTGACGCCGCCGCTGGTGATGATCAGATCGGCGTCGGCAGCGTATCCGTCGAGCAGCGCGCTGAACTGCTCGACGTCGTCCTCGGCGGTCTCGGTGGCGACGACATCGGCGCCGGCCTCGCGAACGGCCGCGGCGAGCATGATCGAGTTGGACTCGTAGATCTGCCCGGGCTGCAGTGCGGTGCCCGGCGTCACCAACTCTGATCCCGTCGAGATCACCAGCACCCGCTGCCGCGGGATGACCGGCAACCCGGCCAGGCCCAACGCGGCGGCCAGTCCGAGTGACGCGGGAGTCACCTGCTGACCCCGGCGCAGCACGACTGTGCCGGCCGCGACGTCTTCGCCGGCACGGCGGATGTGCTGGCCGAGACTCGAAGGCTTCCGGATCTGCACGGAGGCGACGCCGCCGTCGGTAGCTTCGACCGGCACGATAGCCGTCGCGCCGGCCGGCGTCGGCGCGCCCGTCATGATCCGGTGTGCGGTGCCCGCCTGCAGGCGAAGCTCGTCGATGCGTCCGGCCGGAATGTCCTCGGCGACCGGCAACACGACCGGGTCGTCGGGCGTCGCGGTGGCAACGTCGTCGGCGAGGACCGCGTAACCGTCCATGGCGGAGTTGTCGAAGACGGGCAGCGAGAGCGGCGCCACCACGTCGTCGGCGAGCGTTAGGCCGAGGGCTTCGGCCAGCGGGACGGTGCCGGCGGGACGGGCCCGGATCAGCCCCGCCACGACGCGCTGATGTTCGTCTACTGATCGCAAGGCGGGCGGCACCCGGCCATTATCGGCCCCTCAGCTTGGGGCGCGGACCGCGCGTCGTTGCCCGGGCCGATCAGACAGGAAATTTGACGCCGGTGAGTTCCTCGGAGACGTCCCACAGCCGGCGTTGCAGGTCCGCGTCGTGCGACTGTCCGCTCGATTTCACCAGCTTGGGATTGCCGCGTTGCTCGCCGAATCCGTCGGGGCCGTAATACTGCCCGCCCTTGGCGGTCGGATCGGTGGCCGCGCGCAGGGTCGGTAACGCACCACTTTCCGGGCTTTGGAAGAGCAGGGGACCCAGCACTGCCTTGAGCGGCTGGAAGATGCCCGGCAGGTTGCGCGCCAGTTCGGTGTTGGACCCGCCGGGATGCGCGGCGAGGGCAACGGTGGGCGCCGCCGCGGCAGCGAGTCGGCGCTGCAATTCGTAGGTGAACAGCAGATTGGCGAGCTTGGACTGACCGTAGGCGCCGATCCTGCTGTAGCTGCGCTCCCATTGCAGATCGTCGAAATGGATGGCCGCGCGCAGTTGGTGGCCGAGGCTGCTGACGGTCACCACACGAGAACCCCGCACCGGAGTCAGGTGGTCGAGCAGCAGCCCGGTGAACGCGAAGTGGCCGAGGTGGTTGGTGCCGAACTGCAATTCGAAGCCGTCCGCGGTGACCTGCTTGGGCGTCCACATCACCCCGGCGTTGTTGATCAGCAGATCGATCCGCGGATAGCTGGCGCGCAACGCACGGGCAGCCTGGCGCGCCGAGTCCAGCGAGCTCAGGTCGAGTTCGGCGAGTGTGACGTCGGCTCTCGGATTGGCGCCGACGATGCGCGCCAGCGCCGCGTTGCCCTTCTCCGGGTTGCGCACCGCCAGCACCACATGCGCGCCGCGGGCGGCCAGGGCGGCTGCGGTGTGGTAGCCGATGCCGGTGTTCGCGCCGGTGATGATGACCGTGCGGCCGGTTTGATCAGGGATGTCGGTCGACGACCAGTCTCGGCTGTCTATTGAGCCCATGGCCCGAACATACCTACGCGAGGTCCGCTCGTTATTCGAGCGGCCGGTCGTACAGTTGAGAACGTGATTACCGTTTTGCGGGAAGCATGATGCCGGCAAAGCCGACGGTCGGGGTGATCGGGGCGGGAGCCGGTGGCATTGCGATGGGAATCGAGCTGGCAGCCGGCGGCTATGACTTCATGATCTTCGACCGCGCTGACGGTTTCGGTGGGACCTGGCGGCACAACACATTTCCGGGCGCGGCCTGTGACGTGCCGTCGCACCTGTACTCGTACTCATTTGCGCCCAACCCGCGCTGGAGCAAGACGTACGCGAACCAGCCCGAAATCCTCGCTTACCTGGAGAAGGTTGCCGCCGACCATGGGTTGAACGCTCATCTGCGGGCAGGGACGGCGGTGACCACGGTGCGGTGGTCGGATGAGCGACGGCGCTGGACGCTGCGTACCGGCAGCGGAGACGCCCACGAATTCGACGTGGTGGTGAGTGCCGTCGGGATGCTCGATGTGCCCCACATCCCCGACATTGCGGGTGCCGACCGGTTTCGCGGCAGGCAATTCCATTCGGCCCGCTGGGATCACGGCAAGCCGATCGCGGGAGAGCGGGTCGCGGCAATCGGCACCGGTGCCAGCGCGGTGCAGTACGTGCCGGCAATAGCCCGGGAGGCGGCGCATCTGACCGTCTTCCAGCGCACCCCGATCTGGATCGCGCCGCGTTTCGACTTCCCATTCACCCCGGAACAACACGAATTGTTCGAGCGCAACCCGGCGGAGGCGCAGAAGCTGCGCGATGAGGCCTTCGACTCTTATGAATCATCCGATTTCGACACGGACGCGACCCAGACCCGCGAGGCCACCGAACTGGCCCGCAGCTATCTGATGCGCAAAGTGGCCGACCCCGAGTTGCGCGCCAAGCTGACACCGGACTACCCGGTTGGCTGCAAACGTCCGCTGCAGTCGCGGGAGTGGTACCCCACCTTCTCGCTGCCGCACGTAGCGCTGGAGACGACCCCGATCGCCGAGCTGACCGAACACGGCGTGCGCACGGTCGACGGCGTGGAGCATCGCGTCGACACGGTTGTCTACGGCACCGGGTTCAAAGCCGCCGACTACCTGGCCAGCATCGACGTCTTCGGCGCGGGCGGGCGGCGTCTGAGCGACGACTGGACCGACGGCGCCGAGGCCTACCTGGGCACGCTGGTGGCGGGGTATCCGAACCTGTTTACGCTGTACGGCCCCAACACGAACGGGGTCAACTCGATCCTCTATATCCACGAGGCGCAGACCACCTTCATCCGTCACATCCTCGACGAGATGGGCAGCCATGCGGCGCGGACGGTCGAGGTGACCCAGGCCGCTCAGCGCCGCTACAACGATGAGATCCAGGCCGCCATGACGGGCAAGGTCTGGCTGTCGAACTGCAACAGCTACTACCGGCACTCCAGCGGCAAGGTCGTCACGCAGCTGCCGTACAGCGGCCGCACCTTCTACGAACGGACCCGCACAATGACCCCGGGCGACTTTGAGATGCGTTAGCGCGATTCCTGCAGGGCGCCGCTGAACGCGTTGCGCAGCCAGCCGATGATTATCGGCACCACCTCGGCGGCCTTGCTCATCGCTACGTGCCCGGTGCCCTCGATGAGGTGTACTTCGGTGTTGGGGCGGCCTTCGAAGACCAGCGTGTCCGACTGCGGAATGAAGTAGTCGTCGGCGCCGTTGACCACCAACATCGCTGAATTGCGTTGCTGAGCAAGCAGATCCCGACGGTTCAACCGCTGCAGTCCATCGCTGAGCTGCTCCAGGTTGGGGGAGTGGTCCCAGTGCATGGCGTTGCCGATGATGTCGTGCATGCCGAAGGGAAGCTGCGCGGCGTGCTCGGGGTCGAATGAGTCGATGACCGGACCTCCGAGGTCGACGGCGGCGTCAACGATCCCGGCCAGCCCGGACATAGCGGCGAAGTTCCCGCCGAACGATGCCCCGAAGTGCGCGACCTGGCCGTTGCCGAGCGTACGGGCGTAGTCGGCGATGCCGCGGATCACCTCGTCGGCGTGGTCGTCGAGCGGTATCGCGGTTTCGCCGGTACCCGGGTGATCGAAGGCCAGAGTCGTCGCACCGACGTGCTGGGTGAACCGGACCCACCACGGGTTGAAGTCCATCTTCCAGGTGTCCACCCCTCCGCTGGAGATCAGCACCGGCCGTGCCCCGTAGTCGCCGTCGGTGGAGTACAGGTGGATAGGCACCTCGACGGCGCCGCCCCGATAGGCGACCGTGATGATGCGGCGTTCGAAGGCCACCGGAAATTCCTTGGCCGCCAACTGGAATTGCTCGAGTTGGTTGGCCAGGGCGTGCACCCGAGCCTGGTCGGTGAGGCACGGGAACTTCGCGCAACCGTAGGCGAGCGACGCTAGGTAGTGGTCGCCACGATCGGCGTATTCCCCGGCCAGCCTCGACCACTCACGGACCCACCCGCCGGGTGCGTCGGCCCACATGTCAGTGGTGGCGGCCCGCACTCGCTCGATGTCCTCGAGCGGAATGCCGAACTTCTCGAACTGGTGGGTGCGGTCGACGAACATGTCGGCGGCAGCGACGTCGTAGGTGTACATGGCAGTTCAGCTCCCAATCTTGGCGAAGTAGTCGGTAACCGTGGTGGTGTCGTCGAGGGCGGCGACGGCACCGATGTAACCGTCCGGGCGGATCACGACCCGCCCGCCGTTCTTGAGCCCGAATCGTTGTGCGACAGCGCCGTTCGGGTCGGCGATGACGGCGTCGTACCCGGCGACCGGCGCGTCGTGCGCGCTGACCAGGACTTGGACCTGACCGGGGCCGCCGGCTGCGGGTGCCACCTGGTCGGCGGCGACAGTGAGCACGGTGTGTCCGGGGTTTCCCGCTCCGCATGCGGCACGCAGTTGCTTCTGCAGCTCCACGTCGACGAGGTGCGGAAGGTGGTCACCGGCGGCGATCTTGGCGCGTCGCGGACGAGAGCCCACCGCGATCGGGCTCTTCCGATAGTTGATGTTGACCTCCTCGGCGTTGTCGGCCATCAACCGGCCGACCGGCGGGATGAGCGACATCACCCGGATCACCATGTCGCGGATCCGGCGCGGAACTCCGGACAGCGTGCCGGCCCGGGTAAGTCGATCGCTGAACGCGATGACCAGGTCGGAGACCGGGAGGCGCTCGGCTTCATAGCTGTTGAGCAGCGTGTCTCCGGCCTCGCCATTGACTACCGCGGCCAGCTTCCAGGCCAGGTTGAACGCATCCTGCATGCCGGTGTTCATGCCCTGGCCGCCGGCCGGGCTGTGGATGTGCGCGGCGTCGCCGGCCAGGAAGACCCGACCCCACCGGTAGGCGGACACGCGGGCGTGGTGGATCTCGAAGCTGGTCAACCAGTGTGAGTGAAGTATCCGGATGCCGCCGACCCGGCGGTCGACGACGGCCTGGAGTTCGACCTGGGTCGGGTGCATGTTGAGCGGTGTTCCGGGTGCGTCGTGCACCTGGGCCATCAACCGCATCCGGCCATCCCGCATTGGCAGCACGATGACCGGCCCGTCGGTGGAGAAGAAGGTGTGCATGGACTCGCGGTCCAGGGAGTGCTCGCAGTCGACGTCGCCGAGCAGGAAGCGCTCACCCTCGAAACTGCCGACGAGCTTGGTGCCGACCATTTTGCGCACCGTGCTGCGTCCGCCGTCGGCCCCGATCACCCAACTGGCGTCGACGTTTTCGGTGGACCCGTCCAGGTGGCGCAACGTCAGGTGCGTCGCGTCGTCGTCCTGGCTCAAAGCGACCAGTTCGACGCCGCGTTCAACGGTGATGCCGAGGGCCTGCGCGTGCTCACCCAGCACCCGCTCCGTTTCGGTCTGGGCCGTGCTCAGCGTGAAGGGAAAGGCGCTGTCGACTCCGCCGAGTGGGACGCGAAACAGTTTGCTGTCCCCGGCATACAACTGCATCGCCGTGGCTTTGATCCCGGTGCTCAGCATCGCGTCAGCGATGCCCATCCGGTCAAGCATGTCCAGGCTGCGGGCGTGAACGGCGATCGCGCGGGACTGGTCGGTGGGTTGCGCCAGCTTGTCGAAGATCCGCACCCGCACACCGCGCCGGGCTAGTCCGGCGGCGGCGACCAGGCCGACGGGTCCGGCGCCGATAACGATGACCTGGGAGTCGAAGGTGCTGCTCACTGCCTTCTCCTTGTTTCACGTACCGTTGAAACTTAACGAGTCTCACGTTACGTTGAAACAAGTCTCAACGCAAGAGGAGTTTCATGCTGCGTTGAAACAAGCTTGCCGCGCGCCGGGAATTCGCCGAAGGCGGTTGCGCCGGTGCCACGATGCGAGGCATGGCGCGCGTTCGAACCCCTCACGTCGATGGCAGAAGACGAGGCGGTCGCTGCGATTGCACCCAACTTGCAGCGCTACGTCGACGGTGCGGGGGGTGGGCGTTCTTGCACTCGGCATAGGCGAGTGCTAAGAATGACATTGGCACTCGGCATAGGCGAGTGCTAGGTCGGGACGGTGAGATCGAGGCGCAAAACGCTGTGATCGTCCGTCGCGGGCACTGCGCCCGGCCAGCGTAAGTAGTGGGTGACCCACCCATGCGGTCACCCCGTGCCATCCCCAATCCGGAGGAATCACTTCGCAATGGCCAAGACAATTGCGTACGACGAAGAGGCCCGTCGCGGCCTCGAGCGGGGTCTCAACGCCCTCGCCGACGCGGTAAAGGTGACGTTGGGCCCCAAGGGTCGCAACGTCGTACTGGAGAAGAAGTGGGGCGCTCCCACGATCACCAACGATGGTGTTTCCATCGCCAAGGAGATCGAGCTGGAGGACCCGTACGAGAAGATCGGCGCCGAGCTGGTCAAGGAAGTTGCCAAGAAGACCGACGACGTTGCCGGTGACGGCACCACGACGGCCACTGTGTTGGCTCAGGCGCTGGTCAAGGAAGGCCTGCGCAACGTTGCAGCCGGCGCCAACCCGCTCGGTCTGAAGCGTGGCATCGAGAAGGCCGTCGAGAAGGTCACAGAGACCCTGCTCGCTTCGGCCAAGGACGTCGAGACCAAGGAGCAGATCGCGGCCACCGCGGGCATCTCCGCGGGCGACCAGTCGATCGGCGACCTGATCGCCGAGGCAATGGACAAGGTCGGCAACGAGGGCGTCATCACCGTCGAGGAGTCCAACACCTTCGGCCTGCAGCTCGAGCTCACCGAGGGCATGCGGTTCGACAAGGGCTACATCTCGGGTTACTTCGTTACCGACGCCGAGCGTCAGGAAGCGGTCCTCGAGGACCCGTTCATCCTGCTGGTCAGCTCCAAGATCTCGACCGTCAAGGACCTGCTCCCGTTGCTGGAGAAGGTCATTCAGGGCGGCAAGCCGCTTCTGATCATCGCCGAGGACGTCGAGGGTGAGGCGCTGTCCACCCTGGTTGTGAACAAGATCCGCGGCACCTTCAAGTCGGTGGCTGTTAAGGCCCCCGGCTTCGGTGACCGTCGCAAGGCGATGCTGCAGGACATGGCCATCCTCACCGGTGGTCAGGTCATCAGCGAAGAGGTCGGCCTCTCTCTCGAGACCGCAGACATCTCGCTGCTGGGCAAGGCTCGCAAGGTCGTCATCACCAAGGACGAGACGACCATCGTCGAGGGTGCCGGTGACCCCGACACCATCGCCGGTCGGGTCGCCCAGATCCGCGCCGAGATCGAGAACAGCGACTCCGACTACGACCGCGAGAAGCTGCAGGAGCGCCTGGCCAAGCTGGCCGGCGGTGTTGCGGTGATCAAGGCCGGAGCTGCCACCGAGGTGGAGCTCAAGGAGCGCAAGCACCGCATCGAGGACGCAGTTCGCAACGCCAAGGCTGCCGTCGAAGAGGGCATCGTCGCCGGTGGCGGCGTGGCTCTGCTTCAGGCTGCCCCGTCGCTGGAGGGCCTCGGCCTCACCGGTGACGAGGCGACCGGCGCGAACATCGTCCGCGTCGCACTCGAGGCTCCGCTGAAGCAGATCGCCTTCAACTCCGGGCTAGAGCCCGGCGTGGTGGCCGAGAAGGTTCGCAACGCGCCTGCCGGTACCGGCCTCAACGCCGCCACCGGTGAGTACGAGGACCTGCTCAAGGCCGGCGTTGCCGACCCGGTCAAGGTGACCCGTTCGGCGCTGCAGAACGCGGCGTCCATCGCGGCCCTGTTCCTGACGACCGAGGCCGTCGTCGCCGACAAGCCGGAGAAGGCGGCCGCACCTGCGGGCGACCCGACCGGTGGCATGGGCGGTATGGACTTCTAAGTCCCAATCACGAGAAGAGCCCGGCCCCCCACAAGGGGCCGGGCTTTTTCGTATCGCCTGTGAGCTTCGGCGAGCGGTGCGGGTACCTAGTTGCAGGCCCAGTGGATGACCTGGCCGCCGCCCAAGCGCGATATGGCATGTTGTTCGGCCATGCTGCGGGAAAGGCCGATGCCGCCGTGATATCTCACGCCATCATGGGCGACCGCGCCGCAACGGGTGAAGGTACTGACGATCTTGCAGGTGTCAGCGCCGCACCTTTCCAGGGCCTGTCGCTGGGCCCCCAGCTTGGACAGATGGCGCCGTGCAGTGCCCTTGGATCCATCCTCGCCATATGCGATGGCGCCGTAGTGAGTGATCAACGGCGGCAAGTTCGGCGGGTCGGCAGTCCTGGGGGTCTGTGCGCTCGCCGCCTGCATCGGTGCGACCACCATCGCGCCGGCAGCCATCAAGCTCCCGAGCACCATCGCGACGCGACCTCGTTGTCGGGTCACCATTTTATGAACTCCTCTCATGTGGGGTACCTAATTTGCCGTGCATGCCTGTCTGATGCTCATCGCGGTGTCCTTTCTCGTGGAGGGGTTGTCGCCAGGGGCGGGCCGGCGAACAGCAACCGCCCCTGACGACTGGTTGGCCCTGGCGAGGGCGGAGTTTCGGAAGTCTCAGGCCAGTCCGTCAACAGTCATTGGCGCTGCTAACTCAATGGTGGTGGCGTTGGGCGCCGCGAGGCTTGCCGGAACCGAACAACGGCGGAGCTCATCATTGTCGCCAGCCGACAACGCCTGCCCGGCAAACCTTGCGACGCGCTAAGGCCGACTCATCCGTCCGCTGTCGTGTATCAACTCGGGTCGCCAGCGGGCACTCCTGGCTCGGTTGAGCAGTACTCGGCCACCGGCGAACGCGAGCGCCGCGGCGACTGTCACGTTCAACCAGATCGCAGTTGCCACAAAGACCGCTTCCCGCGCCGGAGACATGCGCGGCGGGCCGGCGTAGGAGCCGTCCTGGTGGACCGAGACCTCGATCGAGGCACCAGGTTTCGGCGCCGAGCGTTCCGTGAGCAATTGAGTGTGTTGGGCTCCGGCGGCGAACCATCGGGCTTCAACCCTGGTGGGATCACTGCGGCGCGGAGAGTCGATCACGGTTGCGGTAACCGTGGTCAGGTTCTGGGCTCGCTCAGCGTGCGAGCGGGTCCGCGAGTCATAGATCGCGGTGCCCGCCGCACCCGCGATAGGTACGGCCAGTAGCGCCACCATGACGGTCAACGCCAGAGCCAGCGCTTCGATTCGGTCGCTGAAACGGATCAGCGGATTGCGGCCGAAAAGCACGGACAGCCAACGCGGCGGCTTGAGGGTGAAGGTCTCCATCGCGGTGCTGTCAACTGGGTCCCGCCGTCGCGAATGAGCTTGCGGGGTAGTCATCGGGGCTCCTGTCGTGCGGACGCTGAGTTTGCGGCTCTGAGGTTGGGCAACCTCCAGGGTGGCCTTTCAACCCGCATCCGGCTTTGCCGAAGTCGCACAACCGTGCCGCTGCGCGTTGTCGCGATTCGACAGCGCGCTGACGATCAATCGGTGTCGCTTGCCGCTAGCTGGATCATCATGGCCAACCGCTTCTTCGCGTCGTCCAACGCCAGGTTGGTGACCTCGGCCATCTTGCGCATCCGGTATCGAACAGTGTTTTCATGCAGTCCCAATCGTTCGCCGGCCTGCGCGGGGTCCCCTTGGGCCGCCAACCACGCCCGCAACGTCGACACGTAATCGGTCCCGTTGGCGTTGTCGTGGCGAAGCAATTCAGCTACTGGCCCGCGGTCCGGGTGCCGACCGGCTCGCGAGGCGATGCGCAACCGTTGCAGCAGGATGTCATCCCACGATTCGTCGTACACCGGCGTCGTGACCCGGATGGACGCGTCGTGTAGTGCCAGGCACTCGTCGGCCTCCTGACGGGCGGCAGGTAGGTCGGATAGCCGGGCTTCCCCGCTGATGCCGGCCACCATTGTCATACCGTCGGGCAGCGCGGCCCGCAGGCCGGTGACCCAACCACGGGCCGTCGCTACTTCGCCACCCGAGAGCAGCGTGTACACCGTGCTGCCCACCAAGGCGCTGCGGCCCGGTCGCGACCAGCCGAACCCAGTGGTGACCCGTTCGAATGCCACCAGCAGTGCGGCATCGCGGTCAGCGCCGAAGGACGCTTGCAGCGCGATTACCCGAAGTGGACCGTGTGGCAGTCCTAACTTGCTGGTCACGGTGGCGGCGTCGGCGGTGCCCTCCAGGAGCCGGATGACTAGTTCGGATTCGACCTGGCGCTCAAGATCTGCACTGGCGCGTGAACGCAGCAGGTGCAGGGCCACCGTGTGTGCGCTGTCGGCCAGGGCGACGCGCGCGGCGCCGCCTAACGGAGCAGGACACGCCACCCATACCGACCCCATGAGTTCCCGACCGGAACGCACCGCCACCACCATGCGACCGGTCAGGCCGTACTCGCCGGCGGCGGGAATGAACAACGGTTCGTCGGACACCGCTAGGTGCGAGAAGACCCCGTCAGTTTCGAAAAACGCCCTTAGCCGCTCGGGTGTCTGCCGGGCCAGGATGGTCTGTACCCGTGCGGGGTCCGCGTGCTGTTGCAGGCGTGAATAGGCCAGCACTTGCAATAAGCGGTCGTGTATGACCACCGCACTTCCGATCGCGTCCGCCAGGCTGTCGGTCAGCGCGAACAGGTCGGTGGGTCCTCGGCCGGACTCAGTCTCGCGGCCTTCCAGCACTAGTCCGTAGACGACGGCAGCCAGCTCGCTCCACGAAAGTGCCTCGTCGACGACCATCAACGCTCCGACCGGGGCGCCATCGTCGACTGTCACCGGTGTCCCGTTGTCGCGGATCAGCACGACCACTGCTCTAGCTGCCGCGGCCCATTGCAGTGCTTCGTCAGCCGAGTCGGCGCCGATGGCCAGTAGTACGTCGCCCGTTACCGGGCCGGCAGCGGCGGTTTCATGGACTACCACACTGCGCAGTTCTGCCGATCTGGGAACCGATGACCACCGCAGACGAACCCCGTAACTGCCCAGTACATTCATCAAGCGGTCCAGAGTGATCACACGCCGCTCCCCGTCTGTCGACTACAGCGTAGTAAGCAGCGTCCCGCCGGGATATCGGTGGCGACCGCGAGTCGTAGACACGAGTGCGCCGGCAACCGCGTCGGTAGGTTCGAACTCATGGCTCTCCCGTACCCGTCTCCCACCGGAACTGCTGTCGTCACTGGCGCATCGTCGGGCATCGGCGCCGACATCGCGCGCGAGTTGGCCGAACGCGGTCACGGCGTCACTCTGGTCGCCCGCCGCGAGGGCAAGCTGCGTGAACTTGCCGACGAACTCGCGCGACGGGTCCGAGTGGAGGTGATCGCGTGCGATCTCGCGGATTCCGACGCACGCGCAACACTTTTGGACGAGGTCGGCAGTCGTGGCCTGACGCTCGACATCCTGGTCAACAATGCCGGCCTGGGCACCATCGGGTCAGTGACGAAAACATCGGTCGATAAAGAGGTGGCCCAGGTGCGGGTCAACGTGGAGGCCGTCATCGACCTGACCACGCGCGCAGTCCAGCAGATGGTGCCCCGCGGACGTGGTGCCATTCTCAACGTCGGATCCACCGCCGGTTTCCACCCGTTCCCCGGGCAACTCGGTTACGCCGCCAGCAAGGCGTTCGTGCAGTCCTACACCGAGGGACTGCGGGGTGAACTCGCCGGCACCGGTGTCACCGTGGCGCTGCTCTGCCCGGGGCCGGTGCGCACGGAGTTCCTGGTCAACGCGGGCATGGACGAGCGGACCTTTGCCGACGCATTCCCGAAATTCATGTGGTTGCCGTCGCGCGAGGTGGCGCGCACCGGAATCGACGCACTCGACGGCGACCGCGGAACGGTGATCCCCGGACTGCCAAGCCGGCTCAGCGCCCGGCTGTTTCAATTCACCCCGCGACGGCTGCTGCTGCCGCTACTGAAGAGTCAGCATCCAGGTCTGAAGCGGGACCGCTCAGCGACCTGACGGCCAACGCCGCATCCAGCCCTCTACCGGGAGCGCGAGTGCATTGCACAGGGTGCAGATCGTGCGGTACCAGCCGATCGCCGTGAGTAACTCGATCCGCTGCTCGTCGTCCAAGTCGCGGCCCAGCGCTGTCCAGGTCGCTTCCAGCCATGAACCCGTGCGCTCCAGTTCGTCCACCGCCTCGATCAGCGTGCGTTCGGCCGGGCTCCACCCAGGGCCATCGGAGCCGCCGGTGACGAGCGCATCGCACTCTGCGTCGCTGACGCCCGCGATCGGGCCCCAGAACGCCGCCTGGCCGCCCCATTCGTATTCGCAGCCCACGAGTGCACAAATGCGAAGGATCGCGATCGTGCGTGTCCGGGGCGGCAATAACGCAGCGGTGTAAAGGGATTCGCCGAGCTTGCGCAGGCGCCCGGCCAGCACTGGATGGCGTTGCACGCAACGAACCAGCAGCAACGGCTCGTAGGTACGGTCCGGGTGCCCCCAGCTGTTTATGGCGGCGGCGTCTTCCTCGCTCCATGGCGGCGCGAGTGGCTCGACGCGGCTCACCCGGCGCTGACGGGGACGCTGAATACAACACAGTCGTGCAAGCAACCCTTGGCCACTGAGGGCTCATCGGCGTTGCGGTGCAGCAGCGCCTTGACCGGCACGACGACGCAGCGGGCGGTCTCGGTGCCCGGGTCGGCGTCGGAAACATCGGCGCGGCCGTCGACGATCAGTGAGTAGCCGCCTGGCTCAGACGGCGGGAACACCACGGTGACGTCGCTGCGCTGCGCCAGGTTTAGTCGGCTGCGTCCTCCGATCAACCCGACATCGAGGACGGACTGGTCGGTGAACACCGGTTCGACGGTCACCGTGTGCACGCGGTAATCGTCGTCAACGCTGATGAGGTAGGCGAACGGGTAGTCAGGCAGCGCTGCTGCCAGACGCTCGAGGTCCACCTTCTTGGCGGTCTTGGCGCTCATATGAAACGAGGATAGGCGGCAGCCGGCCGACCGCGTGAGGGGTAGTTATTCAGAACGAATGGGGAACTTGATGACCCGGCTCTGGCCGCCGGTATCGCGCTCGACCTCCGGGTAGAACGTCGACTTGGGGATGCCGGCGTTCGGCAGGTTCGGAGTGGTGATACCGCCCTCACGCCCGAGCGTGGCCCGCAACGCCGAGTCGGCGGTGCTGGGGCTGAAGAAGCCGGTGACATTGCTGGCGGTTCGAAGGCCCGCGTTTGCGGCCGCGCTGCTGGTCGCGTTGGCGGATACCGCGCTTGGGCCGACCGAGTCGACGGTCGGGGCGGAGGCCGCGATGACCGGCGCGTTCAGTGCTGGGCTCAGGGCACTTGCCAGGCCGGAGTGCAGGCCACCGGTATTGGCCAGTGCCGAGCCGAGTAGGCCCGAACTCAGCGCCGCGCTGCCGAGACCGCCGGTGGCGTAGTGGGCGGAGGCGGCCAGACCTTCCGAGCCGGCTACGTTGCCCAGTCCGTCGGTGAGTCCGGAGTGCCAGTAGTTCATGCCGCCGCTGAAGCCGGTGCTCACGGTCCCCGAATTGCCCAAACCGGAGTTCAGGGAGCCCGAGTTGCCGACTCCCATGTTCTCGCTGCCCGAGTTGAAGAATCCGGTGTTCCCGGTACCGGAGTTGCCGAAGCCGGTGTTGCCCTGGCCTGAGTTGAAGCCGCCGAAGCCGAACTGGTGGTCTCCGGTCAAACCCAAACCAAAGGTGTCGCTGCCGGTGTTGCCGATACCGACGGTGTTGTTACCGAGGTTGCCGAAGCCGAGGTTGTTATTACCGGTGTTGCCGATACCGACGTTGCCGCTACCGCTGTTTCCGCTGCCGACGTTGCTGTTGCCGGTGTTTCCGCTGCCGACGTTGCTGTTGCCGATGTTGTTGTTACCGATGTTGCCGCTACCGGTGTTGCCGAAGCCGAGGTTGATCTGGCCGTTCTTGCCGATGTCGATGCCCAAGTTGCGCAGCACCTGTTGCCAGGGCGCCAGTTGGGCGGCGGCCGCCGAAGCGTCGATGTGGTAGTTCGCCATGGCAGCCACATCCGCGGCCCACATCGACTCGTAAGCGGATTCGGTGTCCATGATCGCCGGGAAGTTCATGCCGAAGAAGTTCGTGGCCGACAACATCTGCACCAAGCCGCGGTTGGCAGCAACCACCGCCGGCTGTACGGTCGCGGCGACCGCCGACTCGAAGGCGGCGGCGGTGGCCGTCGCCTGCGCTGCCGCCTGCTCCGCCTGGACCGCCGCCGCGCTCAGCCACCCCATGTATTGGGTGGCGACGACCATCATGGCCGCCGCCGACGCCCCCTGCCATGACCCGCTGGTCAGTTCTTGGGTAACTGAACTAAATGACGACACTGCTGAGATCAAGTCCTCGGCCAGACCGCCCCATGCTGACGCAGCAGCAAGCAGCGGCCCCGCCCCGGGACCTGCAAACATCAGTGCCGAATTTATTTCTGGCGGCAACCACGCGAAATGCGGTGTTGTCACCAACTCAAACTACCCGGCAGAGGCCGTCGCCGTAGGCGCTTTGAGGATCCTCGTGTTAGCGAATCTCAGCCTGTGGATAACTAGCTGGTCACGCTGGAACCGGCGCAGCCTGACGTCCACGCACCAATTTGCCCGGGCGTGCGTCGGTAGGTACACCGTACTCGGCGATCACCTCTCCGGAAACTACCGTCGCGACGTAGCCGTCTGCGAATTGGTCCAGCCGTCTTCCCCCTGCAGGTAAATCATGCACGATGACCGGCTTGTGCAGGCGTAGCGACGCGTGGTCGATGACGTTGAGGTCGGCCTTGTAGCCGACGGCGATACGGCCGCGGTCGGCCAGTCCGCCGATGCGCGCGGGCACGGATGTCAGTTCGCGGATGGCCTCACCGACCGTGAACCGACCCGTCGCGCGGTCGCGTGCCCAGTGCGCCAGGAAGTACGTGGAGTAGCTGGCATCACAGATCATCCCGTAGTGCGCGCCGCCGTCACCGAGCCCGAGGATGACGTCGTCGCGGTGCAGTAGGTCGCCAACGGTGTCCAGCGAGTTGTTCTCCAGGTTGCTCATGGCGACCATCAGCATCGCGTGGCCGTCGTCGTCGAGGAGGCGGTCATAGGCCTCTTCCAGCGGGCTCACTCCGCGAGCGCGGGCGCGGGCGGAGATGCTTTCCGACGGATCGGGCTCGTAGTCGGGGTTGTCTCCCAGCGGGTAGATCCAATCCCACGCCTGTGCCACGTAGAGAATCGGGTGACCGACGCCCGGAGTGTCGGCCAGGATGCGGGCGCGGACTTCCGGCTTGCGCATCTCGGCGACCCGCTCGGCCAGCGGCAGGTCCGCGATCTCGCGGTAACTCGGGTAAAGCACGAACGGGTTGGCGGTCATTTGCAGCCCGATGATCAACCCGATCGGGCGGGGCAGCAGTTGCGCGGTGAATTGCGGATCGCCGGACCCTGCGTTCGCGTTCGCTTTTTCAACCATGGTGATTGCATCCGGCCAGAACGGATCGCCGGAGTTGCCGACGATCAATGTGAAGGTGACCGGTAGTCCGAGGTCTTCGCCGACGTCGAACACTGTCTGCAACACCGGCTGGTAGCCGGCGGAGGGAATGTCGGGCACGAACTGCAGCAGCCCGCCGCCGCCGTCGACCACGCCTTTGGCGATCTCCTCGATCTCCTCGCGGGCGGCGTCGTAGCTCGGGATCGGCGCTCCGCTCTCGGTCTTGTGGATGGTCAGCCGCGACGACGCAAAGCCGAGCGCCCCGAGCTCAATCGCCTCCTTGGCGAGCGCCCGCATCTTGGCGAGGTCGTCGGCGGTGGCCGGTTCGCGGTCGGCGCCGCGTTGCCCCATCACGTAGACGCGCAGCGGGGAGTGCGGCAGATAGGCGGCAACATCGATGTCTCGACGGCCGGCTTCGAGCACGTCCAGGAATTCGGGGAACGTCTCCCACGACCACGGCAGACCGTCGGTCATGACGACGCCGGGAATGTCCTCCACTCCGGCCATCACGTCGACGAGGACGTCGTGGTCGGCTTGGCGGCACGGCGCGAACCCGACTCCGCAGTTGCCCATCACCACGGTGGTGACGCCGTGTGCGGACGACGGCGTCAGCCGTTCCGACCAGATGGCCTGGCCGTCGTAGTGGGTGTGCAGATCGATGAAGCCGGGCGTGACCAGCAGCCCGGCCGCGTCGATCTCCCGGACCGCGTCCCCGGTCACGGTGCCAACCGCCTCGATGACCCCGTCCCGTACCGCGACGTCGCCGACGAACGGTTCAGCTCCCAGCCCGTCCACAATGGTGCCGTTGCGAATGATGAGGTCGTAGGTCATCTAACTAATCTACGACCGTGTCGGTGGGTCGTGCCAGGATCGGATTCGTGATTGATCACTTCGGCATCAACTGTGCCAACTACCCCGATTCGCAAAAGTTCTACGACACCGTGCTCGGTGTGCTGGGTTACTCCCGGCAAATGGATTTCGGTGTGGCCATCGGATACGGCAGTGACGGCAAACCTGATTTCTGGATTGCTGACGGTGCCGCTAACGGCGCCGGATCGGGCCCCAATCGAGAGGTTCACTTCGCCTTTCACGCCGCCGACGAGGCCGCGGTGCGGGCGTTTCACGAGGCGGCGGTGGGCCTGGGCGCCGAGTCGCTGCATGCGCCACGGCTATGGCCGGAGTATCACCCGGGCTACTTCGGTGCGTTCGTGCGCGACCCGGACGGCAACAACGTGGAGGCCGTCTGGCACGGCGCCGGCGCGTAGCGTCGCCGATATGGCAGGGACTGACGATGCGGCACGCGAATTGCTGCGGGACGCGTTCACTCGATTGATTGAACACGCCGATGAACTCACCGATGGCCTGACCGACGAGACGGCGTCGTATCAGCCGACCCCGAGCGCCAACAGCATTGCGTGGTTGCTCTGGCACAGTGCCCGCGTGCAGGACATCCAGGTTGCCGACGTGGCCGGTGTCGAGGAGGTGTGGACCCGCGATGGTTGGGTGGACCGCTTCGCGCTGGATCTGCCCAGGCGCGATACCGGATACGGGCACGGCCCCGGCGAGGTCGCGAAGGTACGCGCGCCCGCTGACCTCTTGGTCGGCTACTACCGCGCGGTGCACGAGCTCACCCTGGAGTACGTCGCCGGCGTGACCGCCGAGGAACTCGCTCGCATCGTCGACACCAACTGGGATCCGCCGGTGACGGCGAGCGCGCGACTGGTCAGTGTGATCGACGATTGCGCGCAACACCTGGGCCAGGCCGCCTACTTGCGGGGAATCGCACCTTAAGCTCAAGCGTGCGTTTTCTGGCGGCCCTCATGTGTTGGCTGATCGCCACAGTCGCGCTGGCTGTGGCTGTCCCTTCGACGTGGGCACAGCAGAACATCGTTGGTGAAGACGGCTACGCCGTCCTGGCCGAACAGGCCGCGCACGACCCGGCGCTGCAGTCCGCGATGGCGTCCGAACTCACGACCCGAGCGATGGCGCTGATCAACGAGCGCAGCGGGGGTCGCTCCTCGGTCGACAGCGCGACGGTGCACGACGTCGCCGCCGCCTTCACCGCCGGGCCGTCGTTCCCACCGTTGTTCGCTCAGTTGAATCGCGCCGCACATGCCTGGTTGTTCAGTGAGCCGCGATCGGGCGACAACGGCGACCCATGGGTGGTCGATCTGGCCCCGATGCTCAAGGACCCGTCGATCCAGCAGATGCTGAACACCTACAACGTGAAGGCGCCCACGTCGCTCGAGGTTCCGCTGACGGTGTCGGTCGGAGCGCAACTGCACCAAGGACAGCTCAGGCCGGCTGCCGTGTGGGGGCCTCGGGTCAGCCTCTTCGCGCTGGGCGCGACCGGCTTCTTCGCGCTGCTCACGTTGCTTTTCGCGCGTGGTCGGGGCCGTGCCATGACCGCCCTGGGTGTTTCGGCGCTACTGATCGGCGCGGCCGGCTGGGCGGGCATCGAGGTCGGTGCGCAGCATGTCAACGAGGCGCTCAACCAGACCACCGGCGACGTTCGCCAGATGGCGGACGTGCTGGTCAGGCCTGTCGAAGGCAGCCTTCATTCCTGGCTCAACCTGACGCTGGCCGGCGGTGCCGGGCTGGTGGTGCTCGGGGTGTTCTTCGCAATCACCGGCGGCCTGTTCAAAAAATAGGCCTGACCTGCCGCTTAGGGCCGGGCCTGCGGCGTTATTTGAACGGCAACTCGGCCAGGACGGGAGTCGTCGGCTGACGTGATCCTGTTCCGGGTTCGACGGTGAAAGCCAACGACCTGCACGATCCGATTTCGGCGACCGTCGCCGTCGTCGTCGGCTGTACCGCGGTGGCGTTCATGGTTCCCGCGGACTTCGGGCCATCGGCCCCGATCAGCCACATTTGATAGACGGTGCCGGCAGACGGTGGCGGCACATTGTTCATCACCAGCACAGCCGCATTACGGTCACGAGAGAACAGCACCGTGGCCTGCCCCGACCCCAGCGGGCGAGAGACTGACTTCATATCCGTTGCCGTCAGGACCTGCTCGGCGACCGTCTGAGTTGTGTGCGGGTGAACCAGCACACCGAGTCCGAAGCCGGCCAACCCGATAATGACGGCCGCTGCGGAAGCGACGACTTTGGAGCGCCAGGACGACTGGCGCGGGATGTCCGGCTGTGCCTGAAGAGGCAGGTCGGGCTGAATCGCAGCGAGCACCGCCGAGCGCAGGTTGTCCGGGGGATCGGCGACCGTCGCCGTCGCCAGCACCGCCATAGCCTCGCGGACGACCCGGACTTCATCGTTGAATGCGGCGGCGACCGGGCCGGGCGCTGCGGCGACCCGCCGGTCGATCTCGGTTTTCTCCTCGTCGGATACCGCGTGCAACGCGTACGGGGTTGCCAGTTCAAGCAGTTCGAAGTCGGTCGGGTTCGTCACGATACGTCCAGACAGTTACGGAGGCCACGCAGGCCGTCGCGCATGCGGGACTTGATCGTCGACAGATTCGCCGCCAACCGCTGCGACACCTCGGCGTAGGTCAGGCCGCCGTAGTACGCCATTTCGATGCATTGACGTTGTGCGTCGGTCAACCCTTCCAGACACTGAATCACTCGCCCGCGCTCGTCACCCGCGATCGCAGCGTCTGCGACAACATCGGCAGGGGTTTCGACATTGGCTGTCCCATAACGTGATTCACGCTGGGAGCCGGCTTGCTCGCTGCGTACGCGGTCGACCGCGCGCCGGTGGGCCATAGTCAGCAACCACGACAGTGCGGAGCCTTTGGCGGAGTCGAACTCCGCGGCGTTCCGCCACACCTCGAGGAAGATTTCCTGTGTGGTCTCTTCGCTGTAGCCGGGGTCACGTAACACCCTGGTCACCAGTCCGTACACCCGGGTTTTCGTATGGTCGTAGAGCGTGGCGAACGCAGCATTGTCTCCGCGAGCGACCCGGCGTAGCAACGCGTCGAGGTTGCTGCTGGGCTGTAGCTGTCCGGTCATCGATCGGTAGCCTAACCCCAGGCAGCGTTGGTCCTGGCATAACGGTCATGACGTGCCGACCGATCTGGGTGGCCGTGGCACGAAATACGATGTGCGCTTTTGGTATTCGGCAAACCCGGGGCGGCCTTTCATCAATTTTTCGGTCAGCCGTGCTCCGCTGACGTCCACCAGGAAGTAAGTCATCACCAGCGGCGAGACCGCGGTGGCCAGCGGTACCCAGCCGTTGATCGTGATCAGCCACAAGCCCCACCACACGCAGGCGTCGCCGAAGTAGTTCGGATGGCGCGTCCAGGACCACAGACCGCGGTCCATGATCACCCCGCGATGCGCCGGGTCGGACTTGAAAACCCGCAGTTGGTGGTCGCCGACGGCTTCGAAGCTGAACCCGAGCAACCAGACCGCCGCACCCAATGCGGTGACCGCCAGCAACGGCTTCGGCGTCGGACCGGTGACCGCGGACAACTGCAACGGGAAGGAGATGAACAGCGTCAGAAAGCCTTGCAGGAGGAATACCTTGCGCAGTACCTGGCCCACAGACGCGTCGCGCAGCATTTCTGCATAGCGGCGATCTTCGCCCTGGCCGGCCGTCTTGCGGTGAATGTGCCAACTCAGGCGCAGACCCCATATCGATACCAGCGCCAACAACAGCCAGCGTCGGGTCGGATCTCCTTGCCCGATGACAGAACCGACTACCGCGCATGCCGCGGCTACGGCGACGAACCCGATGCCCCAAGCCACGTCGACGACGTTGTAGCGGCCGATCTTGCGGCCGATCGCGAAAGTCACGGAGTGCACCGCGGCCACCGCCAGGACCGAGGCACCCGACACCGCCAAGATGGCGCTCTCGTTCATCGGCCATCCTCACGTTCGAACGTCCACTGCAAGACATCCAGATAGCCGGAACGGAACCCTGCTTCGGAGTACGCCAGGTACAACTCCCACATCCGGGCGAACACGTCGTCGAATCCCAACTGCGCCAACTCGTCTCGGTGCTGCAGGAACCGCTCCCGCCACAGCCGAAGTGTCTCGGCGTAGTGCGGGCGCAACGACTCTGTGTCGACCGTACGTAAAGTAGTGTGGCGCTGCGTTATTGCGGTAATCGCATCGGTGGAGGGCAGCAGTCCGCCGGGGAAGATGTACTTCTGAATCCAGGTGTGGGTATTGCGGGTGGCCAGCATCCGATCGTGCGGCATAGTGATCGCCTGGATCGCAACGCGGCCGCCCGGCCGCACCAACTGTTGAAGCGTCACGAAATACTTTGGCCAGGAACGGTATCCGACCGCTTCGATCATTTCTACCGACACAACCGCGTCGTAGGATCCCTCGACATCGCGGTAGTCGCATAGGTCGATCTGGACCAGATGAGACAGCCCGGCCGCCTCCACTCGCTCACGCGCCAGTCGTTGCTGCTCGACCGAAAGGGTCACCGACCGCACGTGCGCGCCCCGGCCGGCGGCACGGATGCACAACTCGCCCCAACCGGTGCCGATCTCGAGCACGCGACTGCCCTGGTGAACTCCGGCGAGGTCGAGGAGGCGGTCGATCTTGCGATGCTGTGCGGCGGCCAGATCCGACCAGTCGGCCGGCAACTGCGTGAACAACGCCGACGAGTACGTCATGGTCTCGTCGAGAAACTCGGTGAACAGGTCGTTCGACAGGTCGTAGTGCTCAGCGATATTGCGCCGCGCTCGCTCCCGGCTGGTGTCGCGCGCACCCGGTTGGCCGGCCAGCGCGACAGGTCGTAGCCAATGCATCCAGCGCGGCACCAGATCCGAGACCGACTCGGCGAACGCCATCAATGTCCGGGTGAGGTCCGCCGACGACCACTCGCCGGCCATGTAGGACTCGCCGAAGCCGACGAGGCCGTGGCGCCCGATCCGGCGGGCGAGCGCCTCAGGGTCGTGAAGAGTCAGGGTCGGAAGGGTGGTGTCCGCGGCGCCGACCACCGTCCCGTCCGGGTAGACCAGGCGCAGCGGCAACCGTGCAACTGCGCGCCGGAGCAACTTGTGGGCGACCGCCCCGGCGACTGTTGTGTACGGTCCGGCCGGTACCTTCGCAACATCCGGCCAGCGCGCCGAATCGATTGTCGGCGTTGACTTCTTGGATCGCTCCTGAACGGACTCAATGTTCATCGAGGCACCACCGGAACTCCTCGTAACCACAATTTGATCCCCTGTATCCGGATGCGTATGGCCGCTATCAATGGTGCCATCGGCGATAGGATTTGCATGGTCGCGACCTGCTTCAGTGTCGCCGGTAGACGCGTACCGCGCAGGGTGGCAGTGAAGGTGAGTCGCTGTTCGCGATGCAACGACACCATGATGTCGACGTCACTGTCGGGGCGTGGAGCCAGCACTAGGTAGTGCCCGTCCACCGGATTGAACGGTGAGACATAGAACTGCTTGCTGACCAGCACCGGGGCATCGGCCGGCGGCAACAGGTAGGAGTGACGCCCGCCGTAGGTGTTGTGCACTTCGGCAATCACGTGACGCAGTTGGCCGTCGCGATCGTGGCACCAGAACACGCTCAACGGGTTGAAGACGTATCCGAGGACGCGCGCCTGCAGCAGTGCGGTGATAGGGCCATCGGGCAAGGCGATGTCATGTTCGGCGAACAAGGATTCCACGCGCCGGCGCAGCGAGGTCTCCGGTGGCAACGACGTGGCTTCTGACCCAGGGTTCGCCAAATGATCGTCGGCGTTGAACCGTGCGAACGGTCGCAGCCACCAGGGCAGCCGGGGAAGCTGGTCGATGTCGACATACCAGCTGTAACTGCGGTATTCGAACGAGTGATGGACCGGCGTCTGTCGCGAATGGCTGATCGTGGTCCGGTAGATCGCGGGAGTCGCGCTCGTGGTCAGCACGCGACCACCGCCTCTTCGGCGCCGGTCCGGGCCGGCCAGTCCGCGCCGAGACGGCGGGCGGCGCGCAGCCCCGAAGCCGCGCCGTCCTCGTGGAACCCCCAGCCGTGGTAGGCGCCGGCGAACACCACCTGGTCGTCATTCAGAGTAGGCAACAAGCGCTGTGCTGCAACAGATTCCGGCGTATAGAGCGGGTGGGCGTAGGTCATCTCGGCGAGCACCGACCCGGGGTCGACCCGGTCGTGTCCGCCCAGGGTCACGACGTACCGGCGATCGCCGTCGATACGCATCAGCCTGCTGATGTCGTAGCTGACCACCACATGGTCTTCCTGCTCGGAACCACCCGGCGCCACCAGGTAGTTCCACGAGGCGCGGGCGTTGCGACGGCGCGGCAGCACCGATTCGTCAGTGTGTAGTTGGGCCCGGTTGGTCGAATACAGCATCGCCCCGAGTACGGCGCGTTCCTGTGCGGTCGGCTCATCGAGTAGCAGCAGTGCTTGGTCGGGGTGGACGGCGACGACTGCCGCGTCGAAAAACCGCGGTGGGCCGGCTGCGGCCTGCACCCGGACACCGTCCGGGGTCCGTCGCAGCGACACCACCGGAGTGCCCGTCGACACCTCGGCCAGCCGATTCGCGATCGCCTGCACATATGTGGCCGAGCCGCCGGTCACCGTGCGCCACGTCGGAGAGCCGAACACCGACAGCATGCCGTGATGGTCGAGAAAGACGAACAGATAGCGGGCCGGGTAACGCAACGCGTCCTCGCCGGCGCAGGACCACACCGCGGCCACCAGGGGAGTGATGAAGTATTCGACGAAGTAGGACGAAAAGTGGTGCCGCTTGAGGAAGGCATCCAGCGTTTCGAGGTCCGATTGGGCTTCCTCGTCGGCCTGGTCGGCGGTGTCGCGTAGCACTCGGGTCGCCGCGCGGTGGAAACGGAGGACTTCCACGAGCATCAGCAGGTGCCGGGGCCGTAGTGACTTTCGGCAAGCGAACAGACCGCGGGCGCCCAGTGCTCCCGCGTACTCGAGTCCGATGTCGTCGGCGCGAACGGACATCGACATGTCCGATTCCTGGGTGATCACCCCGAGCTCGTTGAACAGCCTGCACAAAGTGGGATAGGTCCTGTCGTTGTGCACCAGAAACGCGGAGTCGACGGGGGTGGTTTGACCCTCACCTGCGTTGAGGAAGTGGGTGTGGGCGTGGCCGCCCAGCCTGTCGTCGGCCTCGTACAGAGTGACCCGATCCCGTCCGGATAGCAGGTAGGCGGCGGTAAGGCCGGCCACGCCGCTGCCGATGACGGCTATCGAGCGTCCCGAGGGGTTCGGTCCCGGGGGGTTTAGTGGCTGCACATCAAATATTCGGAGCCCCGGCCCTTCCGGATTGCCCGGCTCTACCGCCATGAAACACCTATGTGATGTCGCCGGCGATATCGCAACTCGGGTACCTAACGTTCGCTGCTCAGTGCAAGCGGCTTCTCGGCAGGCTGCGCCGGCGCCGGTGGCCGGGCAGTGCTGCGAGCCGGTCGAGAACGTACCCGCATCGGCCACCAGAACCAGCGGCCGAGCAGGGCGGCGATCGCCGGTGTCATGAACGCGCGCACGATCAATGTGTCGAACAGCAGGCCCAGCCCGATGGTGGTCCCGACCTGGCCGACAATCCTCAAGTCGCTGACCACCATGGATGCCATGGTGAAGGCGAACACCAGGCCAGCGTTGGTCACCACCTTGCCGGTGCCACCCATGGAGCGGATGATGCCGGTGTTCAAACCGGCATGGATCTCCTCTTTGAACCGGGACACCAGCAAAAGGTTGTAGTCAGACCCCACCGCCAACAGCACGATGATCGACATCGCCAGCACCAGCCAGTGCAACGGGAAATCGAGGATGTGCTGCCACACGAGCACCGACAGACCGAAGGAAGCGCCCAGCGACAGGGCGACCGTTCCCACGATCACCGCGGCCGCCACGAATGCCCGGGTGATGATCAGCATGATGATGAAGATCAGACAGAGCGACGAGATACCTGCGATCAGCAAGTCCCATTTGGCGCCGTCGGAGATGTCCTTGAAGACGGCACCGACACCGCCGATATAAATCTTCGAGTTCTCCAAAGGCGTTCCCTTGAGGGATTCCTCGGCCGCGGTGCGTATTTTATCGATGCTGTTGATTCCGTCGGCGCTCGCCGGATCGCCGCGGTGCAGAATTATGAAACGGGCTTCATGACCGTCCGGTGACAGGAAATTGTTCATCGCCCGTTTGAAATCGGCATTCTTGAAGACTTCGGGCGGCAGATAGAACGAGTCGTCGTTCTTCGCGGCGTCGAACGCATGCCCCATCGCATTCGCGTTCTCGCTCATCTCGTCCATCTGGCTGAAGATGCCGGACATGGTGCTGTGCATGGTCAGCATCATGGTCCGCATGCTTTCCATGGAGTCGATCATCGACGGGAATGTGGCCAGCATCTGCGGCATCAGCAGGTCCAGATTCTTGATGTCCGACACCAGCGTGTTCAGTTTCTCATCGATCTGGTCGAGTCCGTCGAGTGCGTCGAAGATCGATCGCAGTGACCAGCAGATGGGAATGTCGAAACAGTGTTTTTCCCAGTAGAAGTAGGCGCGGATCGGACGCCATTGGTCGTCGAAATCTGAGATATTGTCGCGGAGTTTGTTCGTGATGACTTGCATTTCGGTGGTGTCTTGCACCATTTTATGCGTCAGATCAGAAAGCTGCGTCATCAACCCATACATCTTCTGCATGGTGCCAATGGTCTTGGTCAGCTCGTCGGCCTGTTTGAGCATGTCGTCCATGCGGGCCCGCTGGTACTTCAACGACTGCACCTGACCGGCATTCTGCATGCTGATCTGGAACGGGATCGTGGTGTGGTCCATAGCGGTGCCGTCGGGCCTGGTTATTGCCTGAACCCGGGATATTCCGGGGACGTGGAACACCCCCTTGGCCAGTTTGTCCAACACCAGAAAATCGGCTGGATTTCGCATGTCGTGATCCGACTCGATCATCAGGATCTCGGGCTTCATCCGGGCCGCGGAGAAGTGCCGGTCCGCGGCCGCGAAACCCGCATTGGCGGGGATGAAGTCAGGCAGATACGCGCGGTCGTCGTAGCTGGGCTTGTAGCCCGGCAGCGTGATCAGGCCGATGAGGGCGATGAACATGGTGACGGCGAGGATGGGTAGCGGCCAGCGCACCACGGCCGTCCCGACCCGGCGCCAGCCACGCACCTTGAGCACTCGCTTGGGGTCGAACAAACCGAATCGGCTGCCGACGACGAGCACCGCAGGTCCCAGTGTCAACGCGACCATTACGGCGACCAGCATCCCTACCGCGCAGGGAATGCCGAGCGTCTGGAAGTAGGGCATGCGGGCAAAGCTGAGACAGAATGTGGCCCCGGCGATCGTCAGTCCGGACCCCAGGATGACGTGTGCCGTGCCGCGATACATCGTGTAGTAGGCGGATTCTCGATCCTCGCCGGCCTGCCTGGCCTCTTGATATCGGCCGAAGATGAAGATTCCGTAGTCGGTACCGGCGGCGATCGCCAACGAAGTGAGCAGGCTGACCGCGAACGTGGACAGCCCGATCAGCCCGCTATGCCCGATGATCGCCACGGCTCCCCGGGCCGCCGACATTTCGACCCCGACCGTCAGCAGCAGCAGGATCACCGTGACCGGGGACCGGTAGACGAACATCAACATCATCAGGATCACCACGACCGTGGTCAGGGTGATCTTGATCATGGACTTGTCACCGCTGTTTTGTAGATCCGAAGCCAGCGGCGCCACCCCGGTCACATAGACCTTGAGACCTGGTGGTGGCGTTGTGCTGGCCACGATCTTGCGGACGGCTGCGACGGACTCGTTGGCTTTTGGCTCGCCTTGATTGCCTGCGAGGTTTATCTGGACAGTCACCGACTTGCCGTCGTTACTCTGCGCCCCGGCCGCGGTGAGTGGATCACCCCAGAAGTCCTGGACGCTCAGCACATGTGATTTGTCCGCGCGCAGCTTGCGGATGATGTTGTCGTAGAACCTGTGGGCGTCATCGCCCAACTGTTGGTCGCTCTCCAGGACGAGGATCGCGACGCTGTCCGTGTCGCCCTCTTTGAATGACTCGCCGATGTGTTTCAGCGCGACGAACGACGGCGCGTCTTTGGGGCTCAATGAGACTGAACGTTCCTGGCCGACCACTTCCAGTGATGGCAGGAACACGCTCATGACGACGATGGCTGCCAGCCAGAAAAGGATGATCGGCACCGCAAGAGTGCGGATCATCCTTGCGATGAACGGCCGTTCGGCCTCGTTTTTTTGGCCCGCGGCGGCGCCGCCGGGATCGGTCGCGAAAGTCGTGCTCACGCGGACTTCACCAGGCAGTAGGTGAATGCGCTCTGTCCGGTGGTAGTCCGCTCGGCTTTGACCACGTCGTCCACCGTGATGCGGCAGCCGATGCTGTTGGAATCGCCTTGAGCCGCAAGGTTACCCATCATGGCCGCCTTGTCCGTGGTGATGTGCAGTGACCACGGCAACACCGCGTTATCCACTGATTGCGGGTCGGTGTTGACGTCAAAATAGGTGATAGTCGCGGTGGTTCCGGGTGGGCCGAATACCTCGTAAACAATTCTCTTGGGGTTGAACGGTTTGGGGTTTTGCAGGTTGCTGTCGGCGTAGGACGGGCGCTTTTCGGAACCGAAGTAACCATGCACCCGGTACACGACAAATCCGCAGACGATAACCACCGCCAGGATCACCAGGGGGATCCACGTCCGCGACAGCACCTTGAAAATCTCAGGTCCCCTTCGTTGGCAATGCTTGGCCGGACGATACCCGCCCCGCGAAGCCCTTCTCGAACTTGTTCAACTACCAGATCGGCGCGCTCTGCACCCGCGCCGGTGCGTCAACCCCGGTGGCTGCGGTGGCCCCGTCCTAATCATCGCGGGTCACCTGAGTCACCTCAAACCGCAGTGCAATCACGGGAACGCAACCAAGGCTTACCTAAGTAAAACACGGCGTAGAGCGAGACCCACAACTCCTTTCACTCGCGCAAGGATTGTAACGCATATCACGTGCGTAACGACATGGCTGCGAGCCCGCTGACCTGTGCAAATCACACTCTGTGCGTTATGCAAATCACACGATGTGCGTTAGCCTCTGTTGGTGGCGCAACTCACCTTCCGCCGCGCCCGCACCGAGGAAAACAAGCGCCAACGTGCAGCGGCGCTCGTGGAAGCTGCGCGGACCCTTGCTGTTGAGACCGGCGTTGCATCGGTGACATTGACGGCCGTCGCAACCCGGGCCGGAATCCACTACTCCGCCGTTCGGCGTTACTTCACCTCGCATAAGGAAGTGCTGCTGCATCTCGCGGCGGAAGGCTGGGTGCGGTGGTCGGGCACGGTGTGCGAGAAGCTGCAGGAGCCCATCGGGGCGGGGGAGCCCATGACGGCGGCGAGGGTGGCCGAAACGTTGGCCAATGGTTTGGCCGCCGATCCGCTGTTTTGCGACCTGCTCGCCAACCTGCACCTGCACCTCGAGCACGAGGTGGAAATCGAAAGAGTCATCGAGATCAGGCGGACCATCTCGGCCGCCGCGATCGCGCTGGCGGACGCGATCGAGCAGGCGCTGCCCGTGCTCGGGCGCTCCGGCGCCTTCGATATCTTGATCGCTGCCTACTCGCTGGCCGCCGCGTTCTGGCAGATCGCCAATCCGCCGGAGCGGATGTCGGATGCCTATGCCGAGGAGCCCGAAGTCCTTCCGGCCGAATGGAACATTGAATTCGGTCCCGCGCTCACCCGGGTGCTCACCGCAACATGCATCGGCTCGCTCTCGGGGTCCCGATGACAAGCGCGGCGGCACTACGTCGCGAAGTTTTACCGGCAGTGCATTAGGTTAGGGGGCCTAAGTTGATAGGAAATGCGCCGATGACCACGACTGAGCCAAGGACCGAGCCGTTGACGATCCCGGACTCGGGCGGCAAGAGCGACGCAGCGACCCGGCAACCGCCCAAGCGCAGACGTTTGATGAGCCTCGCCGCCCGGTTCTGGCTCATCCTCACCGTCGTTGCCGTCGTCGCGTTATCCGGATTTGTCGTCCACCGACTGCACGGCGTCTTCGGCGTTCACGCCGGTTCGTTCGGCGGCGGCACCTCCGGCGAGGTCCTGGACCAGTTCAACGCCAAGACGATCACGCTCGAGGTCTGGGGCTCACCGGGCAGCACGGCAACTATCAACTACCTCGACGAAAACTCCCATCCTCAGCAGGCTCTCAATGTGCCCCTACCGTGGAAGACCGAATTGAAGTCAACGAAGCCTGGGATTCCGGCCAATCTGGTGGCACAAGGTGACGGCAGTTGGATCGCATGCCATTTCGTCGTTAACAATCACGACGGGAGCGGTGACGTCATCAAGGGTGCGAATCAGTCGCCCCCTAACGAAACCGTGAATGCGTTCGTCTACTGCCTGGACAAGTCCGCATGAGCGAGACCACCGCGGCCACCGAGACCACTGGGACCCCGCCGCCGGTCAGCCAGCCGCTGATTCCGCCGTTCCTGCCGCGGATGATCCATCGGTTGGCGCTGCCGATCGTCCTGATCTGGCTGGGCATTGTTTTCCTCACGAATACCATTGCGCCGCAGCTGGAGGTCGTCGCCAAGACCCACTCGGTGTCCATGAGTCCGACCGACGCGGAATCCTTTCAGTCGATGATGCGGGTCGGACATACGTTCAAAGAGTTCGATTCCGACAATTCGGCCATGATCTTGATCGAGGGCGACAAGCCACTCGGGGCCGAGGCGCACCACTATTACGACGAGATCGTCAGGCGCATCGAGCAAGACAAGAAACACGTTCAGCACGTCCAGGATTTCTGGAGTGATCCGCTGACGGCGGCGGGCTCCCAGAGCCACGATCAGAAAGCCGCATACGTCCAGGTCTACCTCGCCGGCAACATGGGCAGCGGGCAGGCGAACGACTCTTCCGATGCCCTCCGCAAGATCGTGGACGCGGTGCCCGCACCGCAGGGAATCAAGGCCTACGTCACCGGCGCCGGTCCGCTGTTCGCTGACCAGTCCCACTCGGGGGAGAAAGGCGTCATGGTGGTCACCCTGATCACCTTCGTGGTGATCATCGTGATGCTGCTGTGGGTCTACCGGTCCATAGTCACCGTTCTGATCATGTTGGCCATGGTCTTCATCGAGTTGGCCGCGGCCCGCGGTGTCGTCGCGACGCTGGGCAACTACGGGATCATGGGGCTGTCGACCTTCGCCAACAACATGCTGGTGCTGATGGCGATCGCTGCCGGGACGGATTACGCGATCTTCGTGGTCGGCCGCTATCAGGAGGCCCGTGGTCTGGGCGAGGACCGCGAGGCGGCGTTCTACACCATGTTCCACAGCACCGCGCACGTCGTGCTGGGGTCGGGGCTGACCATCGCCGGTGCCATGTACTGCCTCAGCTTCTGCCGACTGCCGTACTTCGAGTCACTGGGTGTGCCTTGTGCGGTCGGCATGCTGGTTGCGGTCATGGCGGCGTTGACGCTGGGTCCGGCGATCCTGACGGTGGCTTCGTTTTTCAAGCTGATGGATCCGAAGCGCAAGCTGCAGACCCGGGGCTGGCGCCGCATCGGCACCACGATCGTCCGCTGGCCCGCACCGGTGTTCGCGGTGACCATCGCGGTCGCACTGGTTGGTTTGCTTGCTCTGCCCGGCTACAAGACGGACTACGACAACCGGCACTACCTGCCGGCAGACACCCCGGCCAACGTCGGCTACGCGGCGGCCGACCGGCACTTCGACCAGGCGCGGCTCAACCCTGAGCTGTTGATGATCGAGACTGACCATGACCTTCGTAATCCGGCCGACTTCCTCGTCCTAGACAAGGTCGCCAAGGCGATCTTCCACATCCCCGGTATCGGCCGGGTGCAGACCATCACCCGGCCATTGGGCACTCCGCTCGACCACAGCACGCTCGGGTTTCAGATGGGTGCCCAAGCCGCAGCGCGGCTTCAGACCCAGCATTACCAGGACACGCAGGCGCAAAATCTGCTGAATCAGGCGGATGAGCTCCGCAAGACGATGGCAACGCTGCACGAACAGATGCAGGTCACCCAGGACCTCAGCAACACGACGCACGAGACCACCAAGCTCACCAAAGAAACTGTCGAGATCACCGCGAAATTGCGCGACGATATCGCCAACTTCGACGACTTCTTCCGACCGATTCGTGCCTACTTCTACTGGGACAAGCACTGCTACGACGTACCGATCTGCTGGACGATACGGTCCATCTTCAATGCGCTCGACGGCATCGACCAGGTGGCCGAGAACATCACGAGACTCAGCGCGAATCTGGACAAGCTGGACCAGATTCAGCCTCAGCTTGTGGCGTTGATACCGCCGCAGATTGAGAGCCAGCAGCACAACCTCGACACCATCATGTCGAACTATGCGACCACCCAGGGTCTCAACGAACAGGCCCGAGCGCAGGCCGACAATGCCACCGCCCAGGGCGATGCATTCGACAGGGCGCACAACGACGACACGTTCTACCTGCCGCCGGAGGCGTTCCAGAGCCCAGACTTCGCGCGGGGCCTCAAGCAGTTCATCTCGCCCGACGGGCATGCGGTCCGGTTGATCATTTCCCATGAAGGCGACCCGGCGACGCCGGACGGCATCAAGCACATCGAACCGATCAAGCAGGCCGTGCACGAGGCGATGAAGGGCACGCCCTGGGAGGGCGCCCACGTTTACCTCGGCGGCACCGCCGCGACGTACTTGGACATGCACGACGGCTCCAACATCGATCTGCTGATTGCCGCAATTGCCGCGGCCACACTGATTTTCATCATCATGTTGGTGATCACCCGAAGCGTCGTGGCGGCCTTCGTGATCGTGGGCACGGTGTTGCTGTCGCTGGGCGCCTCGTTCGGACTCTCTGTGCTCTTGTGGCAGTACATCCTCGGCGTCAAGTTGCACTGGATGGTGCTGGCGATGGCCGTCATCCTGCTGCTGGCGGTCGGCTCGGACTACAACCTGTTGCTGATATCGCGGCTGAAGGAGGAGATCCATGCCGGGCTCAAGACGGGGACGATCCGCGCTATGGCCGGCTCAGGGTCCGTCGTCACCTCGGCAGGTTTGGTCTTTGCCGCGACCATGGCCACGTTCGCCTTCAGCCCGTTGAAAGTCATGGCCCAGGTGGGTACGACGATTGCGTTGGGTCTGTTGTTCGACACCTTGATCGTCAGGTCCTTCATGACACCGTCGCTGGCCACCCTGCTCGGGCGCTGGTTCTGGTGGCCGCAGCATGTGCGCCCACGGCCGGCCAGCACCATGCTGCGACCGTACGGCCCGCGTCGAGCCGTGCGCGAGCTGTTCCTCAAGGACGTTGACGAGAATCCGCCGGGCGGACTGGTCAAGCAGCGTTAATGTCGCACTAAAAGGCGATTCGCGCAGCCGCTTGGGGACGAGTTCGGTCCCACGACGTGCACCGACATGGCCGTCACGCGAGATGCTGCGTCCGTTCGGGCCGCGCCCGGCGGATCGTATGTCGCTAGGCGAGAAGGACGCCGTCGACTCCGCCCCAGCGAACACCGACCGGATCTATTTACCGATTCCTACGGTGAACAAAGCTGCACCGCGGGCCGCGCCGCGTTCGTCAGCGGGCGGAGCGTGTACCGCACCGGGATGAGCAGGTGGGTGCTCCCGGATTCGACATCGGTTGGGCCGCTGAGGATCCCACGATTGCCGAACTGCTCAAGCCACTCGGATATGGCACCGCCACGCGGATCTGGGCCGAACCATTCACCCCGCTACGGATACCGAAGTTGTTCAATCTGCGCACCGATCCGTTCGAGTACGCCGACGTCACCTCGAACACCTACTACGAATGGGTCCTGCACCACGACTACTTCGTGATGTACGCAATAGCCGTGGCGACCATGTTCCTGGAGACCTTCGTGGAGTTCCCGCCACTGCACCCTCCCGCCAGCTTCACCATCGATCAGGCGGAGGAGCGACTGCACCAGATGCTCGCCAAGGATTAACTACTCGCACTTCGCGCGTACTAGAGCGCCGCCACGTCGCGCATGATGTCACTCAACTCGGAGACGGGCGCCCCGCACGTCAGACAATATGCGCCCGACGAGCGGCTCAGCTGACCCACCTGAGCCAAGACTTCCGCTTCCGCGCGCCAGACGCACACGATGCACAGGATCTCGACGATGTTGCCAAACGGGTCGACGTGAGCATGGTTGCACTGATCGACAGCGTGCCGATGCACCACATGAGTCGCCCGGTTTGTGCAGCCGCTATCTGCTTGGCAGCTGATCGTCTGCCAGTCCAGGGCCGCAAGAGCGCCGGGGATCTCGTTGCCAGTCGTTTGGCTCATGCGTGACCTCCAGCTTCCGGAAACCCAGTCGCAGACATCACTTGGCTCATTCGGCGATGTTTGGCTGGCCGGACCACTATTATGTGAAACTTTTCCCCGTCGCGGCAAGGGTGCTACCAAGGTATTTGTTTGCCTCCTGGCGGTACGACTCCGCCAGCAAACCGTACCTTCGTGTGAGGGTGGTCACTGCTCTGCAGGTCAGCGGTCTGATCTGCCCATAATACGGTCACTCCAGGAATGAAGGGCTTTCCTCAGATTGAGGAAAAACTCATAGAAAACTGACGCCGGAGACTGCGCAGATGTCAGCCGACCCAGTCCCAAACCGACATGTCGCCCCGCGGGTAGCCGGTGCAGACCTCAGTGGCCTTGGCCACAACACCCTTGTTGTTGAAGAAAATCTTCGCCCAGTTGCCCCAGTGGGTAGCCATTTGCTCGTAGTAGACATCCGTCGCGGTGTCCTCGGAGTATTGCCGGCGGTCGGCGGGGCTCAACGAGTAGAACCAGTGGATGCGGTCGGTCGCGGCCTGCTGAATGTCGACCGGCCTGTTGTGGTAGTCGATCATGTAGCGCTGGTAGTACACCGGGCTGGTGTCCCGAGCCGCCGCGAGGTACTGCTCAGCGTCGCAGGTGGTCGCGATCTGCCTGCGCGGGATCGGAAAGTCATCGGTGGAATCCGCGTTTGCGATGGTCGGGAAGGCCGCAGCAGCCAGGCCGAAGGCGATGAGGAACGCGAAGAAGACGGCACCGGCACGCAGGATGTTATTTAGCCGAGACATATTTATTACCGTAACACTTTCGGGGTAGCGAGCAATTGGTTAGCGATTCCATAGCCGAGCTTACTACCCGTCGCTATCAGGAACTATCACGTGTGACGGATTCGGCCGCAGCTCTGGCGGAGCCTGGCTGTAATCGCCGAACGGCCCGTCGCGACGCTCGACCGCCGCCCGCACCCCTTCGGTTCCGGCGGTCTGGATGAAGTCAAGCGCATCGGGGGTGTTGCGCATCAAGCCATCGAGAATGCCGCCCAGCAGTTGGGTGGAGGCCAGGCCCATGTTTTCGTAGGCCTGGTTGACGATCAGCTTCTGCGCGCGGAGCTGCGACAACGGGATCCGCGCCAGTTCGGCCGCGATCTCGGCGACCCGTGCTTCCAGCCGTTCGAACGGCACCGCTTCGTTGATCAGCTCGATTTCGGCGGCCTGCACGCCCGTCAGTGGCCGACCGGTCAGCGAATGCCACTTCACCTTGGCCAGGCTCAGCCGGTACAGCCACATCCCGGTCAGGTACGCGCCCCACATCCTGCTGTAGGGGGTGCCGATCACGGCGTCCTCGCTGGCGATCACCAGGTCGGCGCACAGCGCGTAGTCGCTGGCGCCGCCGACGCACCAGCCGTGCACCTGGGCGATCACCGGCTTGGACGCCCGCCAGATGGCCATGAATTTCTGGGTCGGTCCCGTCTCGCGGGCACTGACCATGGCGAAATCTTTTCCTGGGTCCCACTGCCCGTCGGTCATCATGTTCTCGCCCCAGTGCTGGAAACCGCCGCCGAAGTCGTAACCGCCGGAGAAAGCCCGGCCGGCGCCGCGGAGCACGATGACCTTGATGTCATGGTCCCGTTCGGCCAGCCCGATCGCGGCCTCGATCTCGTCGGGCATGGGCGGCACGATGGTGTTGAGCTGCTCCGGACGATTGAGCGTGATGGTGGCCACCGGGCCGCGGGCGGAGTACAACAGCGTTTCGAATTCGGGCATGAGCGAAGCGAAGTCGCTGCTCGACTCGGGTGTCAAGCTCGGTCGGAAAAGTCAGTATTCGACGCTGGCCCGGGCCGAGCGGCGTTTGAACAGCCACCCGACCAGAAGCGCGACCGCAACGACGGCGCATCCCGCGACGAAGAACTTCTGGTAACGCACGATCGAGTCGTAGATGGGCTCGATGTGGCTGCCGGCCAGGTATCCGGTGAGCACCCAGACCGCGACCCACACGATCGACCCCAGCGCGTTGTACGCCAGATAGCGCCGCCATGGCATGTGCGCCAGGCCGGCGACGATCCCACTGGCCTGGCGCAACCCGTCTACGAACCGCCCGATCACGACGACGAACTGGCCCCGCCTCTCGAAGAAGTCCTCGGTTGCGCTCAGGCGTTTGTCGGTGAGGAAGACGTAGCGTCCGAAGCGATCGACCAACTGGCGGCCGCCGTAGCGGCCGATCGCATAGCCGGTGTTGTCGCCGCCGACGGCAGCCAGGAACCCCAGAACGAGCACCAGGGCCAGGTTCATCTGGCCCAGGCCGGCGTACACGCCGGCCGCGATCAGGATGAGCTGGCCAGGAAGTGGGATTCCCAGGCCTTCCACGCCGACCAGGACAACCACCGCCGCGTAGCCGTACCGGTCAAGGAACGGCGACAGCGATTGCAAGACTCCCGGCAGCTGCGCAGACATGGGAACAAGGGTGCCCAAGTTCTGGGACTGCTAGACGTCGCGAATGTCACGACTCGCAATCAAGCGCCAATCGGGTGTCAGCCGCCAAGCGTCCGATGCAGGAACGAATAGCTCAGCGCCGACTTGAAAGCGAGCTGCTCGTTGTCAGCCGCCCCACCGTGACCGCCCTCGATGTTCTCGTAGTACCAGACCTGATGATCCGTGGCCTCCAGGGCGGCCGTCATCTTGCGTGCGTGCCCGGGATGCACCCGGTCGTCGCGGGTGGAGGTGGTCATCAGGATGGGAGGGTAGCTTCGGTCTCGCGAAATGTTCTGGTAGGGCGAGTATTCGGAGATGAACGCCCAGTCATCGGGGTTGTCGGGGTCGCCATACTCGGCGACCCACGACGCGCCGGCCAATAACAAGTGGTATCGCTTCATGTCCAGCAGCGGCACGCTGCAGACCAGTGCACCGAACTTCTCCGGGTATTTCGTCAACATGATGCCCATCAGCAGCCCGCCGTTGCTGCCACCTTGGGCGCCGAGTTGCTCGACCGTCGTAATGCCGCGATTCACCAGGTCGTCAGCGACGGCGGCGAAATCCTCGGCGACTTTGTGCCGGCCCTCACGCATCGCCTGGGTGTGCCAGCCGGGTCCGTACTCGCCGCCACCGCGGATGTTGGCCAGGGCGTAAGTGCCGCCACGCGCCAGCCACAGCCGGCCCAGCACGCCGCTGTAGCCCGGCGTGTTGGACGTCTCGAACCCGCCGTAGCCGTACAGCAGCGTCGGTCCCGGGCCGCTTGCCCCCGGGGGCCGTACCACGAAGTAGGGAATCGACGTCCCGTCCGCCGACTCGACGAAATGCTGAGAGATAGAAAGGTTTTCGGCATCGAAGAACGACGGCGCCGACTTGATCGGCTCGAGTTCCGGCGGGCCGGTGACGGGTGCGGTGCCCCGCAACAACCTAGACGGGGTGTCGAATCCACTGGAGTCGAGGAAGAACTCGTCGCCCGTGTCGTCGGCGGCGACGACCACGGTGTTCGTCGACGCCGGGATGCCGGAAACCGGTTCCCGCTCCCAAGTCCCGGGCGTGACAACTTCCACGCGGCTGGCCACATCTGCGAGCGAGACGAGCAGCAGTCGATCCTTGGTCCAGGCGTAGTGATACAGGCAGGTGTGCTCGTCGGGCTCGAACACGATATGCAAATCCCTTGCGCCGCTGAGGAATTCGTCATAGTTGGCGACCAGTAAGGAACCGGCGCGATAGGTACTGTCGCCTACCGACCAGTCGGTGCGCAGGTCGATCAACAGCCATTCGCGGTGCACCGACATGCTGCTGGCGTCGGTCGGTACTTCGATAGGGATCAATTCGGATCCCCGCACCTCAAAGCGCTCCCGGTTCCAGAAGTCCAGCGAACGGCCGACGAGGGTGCGCTCGAACCCGGGCGTGCGGTCCGTGGAGCCTCCCGCGCTGACGTCGGTGCGTTCTCCCTCGAAGATCGTCTCGGCGTCCGCCAGTGGCGTGCCGCGCCGCCAGCGTTTGACGATCCGCGGGTAGCCGGATTCGGTCATCGAGTCGGGGCCGAAGTCGGTGCCCACCAGAACGGTGTCCGGATCATCCCAGCCGATCTGCGATTTGGCCTCCGGCAACTCGAATCCGTCGGCGACGAATTCCCTTGTGAGCATGTCGAATTCACGTACCACCACAGCGTCCGAGCCGCCGGGGGAGAGGCTGATCAGGGCGCGGGTGAGTTCGGGTTCGATCACGTCCGCGCCGGCCCACACCCACTTCTTGTCGTCAGCCCGGCCCAGCGCGTCGACGTCGATGATCACGTCCCACTCGGGTGTGTCGGTGCGGTAGCTCTCCAGCGTGGTGCGCCGCCACAGGCCGCGCGGGTTGGTGGCGTCGCGCCAGAAGTCGTAGAGATACTCGCCACGCCGACGCACGTATGGAATCCGGGCGTCGGTGTCGAGCACCTCCAGCGCCTCGGTGCGCAACTGCTCGAACAGGTCGCCGCCGAACTCTGCCTTGGTCGGTTCGTTACGCGCGCGCACCCAGTCAAGTGCCTCGTCGCCGGTGACATCTTCGAGCCAGAGGTAGGGGTCGTCCGCCGTTTCAGAAGCCATGCAGGCCATTGTGGCCCCAGCGGTACTGTGAGCTGTATTACATGAATGAATAAGGAGCCGAGCAAATGCCTGTCTTTGCACGTCCGGGTTCTGCCGGGGCGCTGATGTCCTTCGAGTCGCGGTACGGAAACTTCATCGGTGGCGAGTGGGTCGCGCCCGCCGCGGGCCGTTACTTCGAGAACCCCACTCCGGTGACCGGCCAATCTTTCTGCGAGATTCCCCGGTCCGACGAGGCCGACATCGAAAAAGCACTGGACGCCGCGCATGCTGCGGCACCGGGGTGGGGCAAGACTGCCCCCGCCGAGCGGGCAGCGATCCTGAACAAGATCGCCGACCGTATCGACGAGAACACCCATGCGTTGGCCGTCGCCGAAGTCTGGGACAACGGCAAGCCGATCCGCGAGACGATTGCCGCCGACATCCCGCTGGCCGCAGACCATTTCAGATATTTCGCGGCCGCAATCCGGGCCCAGGAAGGTGCCCTGTCTCAAATCGACGAGGACACCGTCGCCTACCACTTCCACGAACCGCTGGGCGTGGTCGGCCAGATCATCCCGTGGAACTTCCCGATTCTGATGGGCGCGTGGAAGCTGGCGCCCGCGCTGGCCGCCGGCAACGCGATCGTGCTCAAGCCGGCCGAGCAGACCCCGGCCTCGATCCTGTACCTGATGTCGTTGATCGGCGATTTGTTGCCACCCGGTGTGATCAACGTCGTCAATGGCTTCGGCGCCGAAGCCGGCAAACCGCTGGCCTCCAGCAACCGGATCTCCAAGATCGCGTTCACCGGCGAGACCACCACCGGGCGACTGATCATGCAGTACGCCTCGCAGAACCTGATCCCCGTCACCCTGGAGCTGGGCGGCAAGAGCCCCAACATCTTCTTCTCCGACGTGATGGCCGCCAACGACGACTTCCAGGACAAGGCACTGGAAGGCTTCACCATGTTCGCCCTCAACCAGGGCGAGGTATGCACGTGTCCGTCGCGCAGCCTGATCCAATCCGACATTCATGACGAGTTTCTCGAGCTCGCGGCGATCCGGACCAAAGCCGTCCGCCAGGGCGACCCGCTGGACTCCGAGACCATGATCGGCTCGCAGGCGTCCAACGACCAGCTGGAAAAGATCCTGTCCTACATCGAGATCGGCAAGGGTGAGGGCGCGAAGGTCATCACCGGCGGCGAGCGTGCCGAACTCGGCGGCGACCTGTCCGGCGGTTTCTACATGCAGCCCACCATCTTCACCGGCAACAACAAGATGCGGGTCTTCCAGGAGGAGATCTTCGGGCCTGTCGTCACCGTCACGCCCTTTGCTGACTACGACGACGCGATGGGTATCGCCAACGACACCCTGTACGGCCTGGGCGCCGGAGTGTGGAGCCGCGACGGCAACACCGCCTACCGGGCCGGACGCGAAATCAAGGCCGGCCGCGTGTGGGTGAATTGCTACCACGTGTATCCGCCGCACTCGGCTTTCGGCGGTTACAAGCAGTCCGGATTTGGACGCGAGGGCCACAAGATGGCGCTCGAGCACTACCAGCAGACCAAGAATCTGTTGGTGTCCTATGCGGATAAGGCGCAGGGCTTCTTCTGATGCGCGCCGGCGTCGATGCCGAGCGCAACGACGAGGAGGAGCGGCGCCAAGATGATGCGCCGCCGGGGGCGCTCATCACCACTGCCGCTGCCGACCTGCTGACCAGTTTGCAGGAACGCCACGGGCCGGTGATGTTCCATCAATCCGGCGGCTGCTGCGATGGGTCGTCCCCGATGTGCTACCCACTCGGCGACTTCCTCGTCGGCGACCGAGACGTCCTTCTCGGGGTGCTTGACGTCGGGGCCGACGGCGTGCCGGTGTGGATCTCGGGCTCGCAGTACCAGACCTGGAAGCACACCCAACTTGTCATCGACGTGGTGCCGGGCCGCGGTGGTGGGTTCAGCCTGGAAGCACCGGAAGGCAAGCGGTTTCTCAGTCGCGGCCGGGTGTACTCGGACGCGGAAAATGCGCTGTTGCAAGGACTACCGATGATCACGGGCGTCGCATACGAGCGTGGTGAACGACCGTCGATTCGTGGTCATGTTGTGACCGGTGACGCGCCGGGAACGTGCCCGACCCCTGGGCGGTGACTCAGTAAGGTCGTAAAGCGTGATTCCCCTTCCGCGTGCGTGGCTGCTGGCCAGCGGCATGCTGGTCGGTAGCGCGATCGGGCAGCTGCTGTGCATAGCGTGCCGGCTGCTGATTCACCCTCACCTGCGTCCGGATGTCGCGATGGCGCTAATTACCGGCGTGCCCAGTCTGATCGGGTTGTCAGTGATCTTGTTCTCCGGACGCCGGTGGGTGACCATGCTGGGCGCGGCCATTCTCGCGTTGGCGCCCGGTTGGTTCGGCATGCTCGTCGCCCTTCAGGTGGTCTCCATTGCCTAAGAAGGACACCAAGAAAGACTTCTTGAACTACGCCGACGACAACCCGGAGACTGGCGAGCCGAGTCCGGGAACCGAGCCCTTCGTGCCGGATTTCGACACCGGCGCACGCCCGGTTCCGCTCAGTCCGGAGTTCGACGCCGGCGAGCCTTCGGTGCCGTTCGTGCCGAATTTCGATACGGGCGCGCAGTCGGTTCCGGCCAGTTCGGAGTTCGACCTCGGCGAGCCTTCGGTGCCATTCGTGCCGAATTTCGACACCGACTCAGTGCCCTTCGCGCCACTGGTGGGTTTCAAAGCCCAACCGGCCAAGAAATCGGAACCGGCGTCGCAGGAGCGGAAGAGTCAACCCGAAATTCCGGTGTCTGCGCCACAGTTCGATTCGGCGGCTGAGGCGCCCGGGCCGGTTACTGTTCCCGGCCGCTACCTCTACCTCAAATGGTGGAAGTTCGTGCTGGTGCTGCTCGGCACCTGGTTCTTCGCCGCGGTCTTCGGATTGAGCTTGTTCTACTGGTGGTACCACACCATCGACAAGACGCCGCCGGTGTTCACGGTGTTCGTCTATGTCGTGGCCTGCACCGTGGGCGGTCTGATCTTGGCGATGGTGGAATCCAAGCCGCTGATTGCGGCTCTGGCCATTGCGGTGATGTCGTCGCCGTTTGCCTCTGTGGGCGCCGCGGCGCCGCTGTACGGCAACTTCTACTGCGAGCGCGTGACTACACCGTGCCTGATGGGCGTCCTTCCGTACTAGTAACCCAGTCCTGCTACGGCGTGCTTGCCGTACTGGGCGACAGAACACACGTCGGCTAGGTGCCGTTCAAGAGCGCGGCAAACACGGCCTCGATGGCGAACACGGTGACGGCGGTGAGCGGGTACGTAATCGGAAATAGCAGGATGGCCAGCGCAGCATTGGCGGCTTGGCCTAACTGGTCGTACGCAAGGTTGGGGAACTGGCTGAACGAGCCTGCGAAATTGCCTGCCGCGGTCGTGAATTCGGTCAGGCTCAGCTGGAAGAATTCGGGCAGGCTGATGAGTCTAGGTGTCACCGCCGCGGCCGCCGCGGAGTCGGCGCTGGAATACGAGGCCGCCGCGGCACCGATGTTGTGGGTGAATTTCTGCTGGAAGGTCGACGCGTTCTGGGCCACCGCCTGGAAATCGACGCCGTGGGTCGACATGAGTTTGGCGATGGCCGCCGATACCTCGTCGGCGGCGGCGGGTATCACCGAAGTCGTCCGGGTAGCCGCCGCCAGATGGGCGGCGCTGAGGTCAGACCCGATGGTCGCCAAGTCTGAAGCCGCGGCCGTCATCATCTCTGGGTCTACGACTAAGTACGCCATACCGACCACTCCTCATGTGAACGGGTTGCCCTTTGAGCGGGTTGCCGTCAACGGTAATCAGTGGTGATGGTGTTTGCACGAGTAATCCACTACCCGATTCGGCGCGGGCGGCGGATGACCCGCGCCCCGCTCGGTCAAATGGTGGCGGCCCGCTGCGCCCGGCTGCGCCGCGCTTGCGACCGCCACGGCGGGGGCTTGCGGTCACCACTGGGCCTGATTGCAGTGACCCGCTGCGCCCCGCTACGCGGCGCTTGCGATC
>NZ_JBVAXG010000001.1:52915-125834 GCF_055419245.1 Mycobacterium sp. IDUB_37
TCACAGCGGGGTTGGATGGTGGTGACCCGCTGCGCCCCGCTACGCGGCGCTTGCGATCACAGCGGGGTTGGATGGTGGTGACCCGCTGCGCCCCGCTACGCGGCGCTTGCGATCACAGCGGGGTTGGATGGTGGCGACCCGCTGCGCCCCGCAGCGCGGGGCTTGCGATCACCACTAAGGTAGGGGCCGTGACCCACTATGACGTCGTCGTTCTCGGAGCAGGTCCCGGCGGATATGTCGCAGCCATTCGCGCCGCACAGCTCGGGTTGAACACCGCAATCATCGAACCGAAATATTGGGGCGGCGTCTGCCTCAATATCGGTTGCATTCCGTCGAAAGCGTTGCTGCGCAATGCCGAACTCGCCCACATCTTCACCAAAGAGGCCAAGGTCTTCGGCATCAGCGGTGAAGTGACCTTCGACTTCGGCGTCGCGTTCGACCGCAGCCGCAAAGTGGCCGAGGGCCGGGTGGCCGGAGTGCACTTCCTGATGAAGAAGAACAAGATCACCGAGATCAACGGGTACGGCAAGTTCACCGACGCCAACACCATTGAGGTTGACCTCAACGACGGAGGAACCGAGACGGTCACCTTCGACAACGCCATCATCGCTACCGGCAGCAGCACCCGGCTGGTACCCGGCACCTCGCTGTCGGAAAACGTGGTCACCTACGAGAAGCTGATTCTGACCAGGGAACTGCCGAAATCGATTGTCATCGCCGGCGCCGGCGCCATCGGCATGGAGTTCGGCTACGTCCTGAAGAACTACGGCGTCGACGTGACCATCGTGGAATTCCTGCCACGTGCGCTGCCGAACGAGGATGCCGACGCGTCGAAGGAAGTCGAGAAGCAGTTCAAGAAACTCGGCGTCAAGATCCTCACCGGCACCAAGGTCGAATCCATTACCGACAACGGTTCCGAAGTCACCATTGCCGTCAGTAAGGGCGACAAGTCAGAGGAACTCAAGGCCGAGAAGGTGTTGCAGGCCATCGGGTTTGCGCCCAACGTCGAGGGCTACGGCCTGGACAAGGCCGGGGTTGAGCTGACCGACCGCAAGGCCATCGGCATCACCGATCACATGCAGACTTCCGTGCCGCATATCTACGCGATCGGCGACGTCACCGGCAAGCTCCAGTTGGCCCACGTGGCTGAGGCGCAGGGTGTGGTTGCGGCCGAAACCATCGCGGGCGCAGAGACTTTGGAGCTCGGTGACTACCGGATGCTGCCGCGCGCGACGTTCTGCCAGCCCAATGTCGCCAGCTTCGGGCTCACCGAGGAGCAGGCCCGCGACGAAGGCTACGACGTGGTGGTGGCCAAGTTCCCCTTCACCGCGAACGCGAAGGCGCACGGCGTGGGCGACCCCAGCGGATTTGTCAAGCTGATCGCCGACGCCAAGTACGGCGAACTGATCGGTGGGCACCTGGTCGGCCACGATGTGTCCGAGTTGTTGCCCGAGCTCACGCTGGCGCAGAAGTGGGACCTCACCGCCACTGAACTCGCCCGCAACGTGCACACCCACCCGACCATGTCCGAGGCGCTGCAGGAATGCTTCCATGGCCTCATCGGCCACATGATCAACTTCTAGAGCATGCCAACGCAGACCCCCCAAAAGATCGTCGGCGCGATAGGCGGCCTGATCGCCGGCTATGTGCTCTGGCTTGCTGCCATCACGATCGGCGACGACGTCACGACGGTGGCCAGGTGGAGCCTGGCGGTGGCGGTGCTGTCGGCCGCGCTGGTGGTCGGCGCCGTCATCGGGGGCCTGCTGATGCGCTGGCGCCGCAAGGCCGGGTGGTCGGCTTTCGCGTTCGGTGTACCGGTCGTCCCCGTGATACTGACGTTGGCTCTGTTGGCCAACATCTACCTCTGATTCAGCGAGGATTGTCCAACGGGATCTCCAGCGCCGTGATTGTCGCGGCCAAGGCGTCGTATTGTGTTGCGAGCATGCAGAATTCGATGAGTCGAGCCCGGTTGAGATGCGTGGCGAGCTGCCGCCACGTCTCGGCGGTGATAGACCGATCCTTGATCAGCTCGTCGGTGGCCGCAAGCAACGCGCGCTGTCGGGCGCTGAGCACCCGCCGCGGGCCGTCGGCGTCGGGATGGTCAGGAAACGCGAAAATCGTGGCTTGCGTCTGCGCATCGAGTCCCGCCTGACGGGCCATCCCGCGATGGTGCTGCAGTTCGTACTCGCAGGACCGTAAATGCGCTACCCGCAAGATGATCAACTCGGTGTCGATCGTCGGCAGCCGGCCCCGCAGCAGACGGCCGGAATAGATTGCCCACGTCCAGAACAGCGCCTGACGCGAACCCAATGTGGTGAACAGGTGCATCTCCGGAGCCCGGACCTTGCGCGCCGCCAGTTTGGCCACCACCCAGTTGATGGGGCCCAGTTGGCGAAAGCGGCCGGACGGTATTCGAGCGATCTGATTGCCGGTCATGCCTGCTGAACCAGGTAGGGGGACACCGTGCTGCGGTGTTCGTTGAGATCGAGCGCACGCCCGAGTGCGGGGAAGGCCCGTTGCGGACAGTTATCCCGTTCGCAGACTCGGCAACCGGCGCCGATCGGTGTGGCGGCAATCTTCGGGTCGCCCGACAAGTCGAGTCCTTCCGAGTAGACGAGTCGGTGTGCGTGGCGAAGTTCGCAGCCAAGCCCGATCGCGAAGGTCTTTCCGGGCTGACCATACCGCGCCGCACGCCGCTCTACGGTGCGGGCCACCCACAGATAATTGCGGCCGTCGGGCATCTGAGCGATCTGAACCAGGATCTTGCCCGGGTTCGCGAAAGTCTCGTACACATTCCACAACGGGCAGGTGCCCCCAGTTGACGAGAAGTGAAAACCGGTGGCCGACTGTCGTTTTGACATGTTGCCCGCACGGTCGACCCGGACGAACGTGAGCGGAACGCCCCGCACCGCCGGTCGCTGCAGCGTAGAGAGCCGGTGCGCGATGGTCTCGAAGCTCACCGAATAGAACGCCGACAGCCGTTCGACGTCGTAGCGGAAATTCTCGGCAACGTCGTGGAACTGCCGGTAGGGCAGCACGGTGGCCGCAGCGAAGTAATTCGCCAGTCCGAGCCGTGCCAGCGTGCGCGACTCGTCGCTGGTGAAGTTGCCCTGCTCGACCAAGCCGTCGATCAGGTCGCCGAACTCGAGGTAGGCCAGCTCGGCGGCCATCTTGAACACCTGTTGTCCCGGTGCGAGGTGATTGCTGATCTCCAGGGTCTTGCTGGCGGGGTCGTAGCGGTGCAACACCGAATCGCCCAGGTCGATGCGTCTGGTGACGTGCACCCCGTGTACCTCGCTGAGCCTGCGGGTGAGCTCGCTGATCAAGTCGGCATGGTGCATCCGCATCTTGACGGTCAGTTCCTCGGCGGCGGTGTCCAGTTCGTGTAGGTAGTTCTGACGCTCATAGAAGTAGTCGCGCACCTCTTCATGCGGCATGGTGATCGACCCGGTGCCGCTGCTGCCGTCGGAAAACCGTTCCTCGGTGGCGGCGGCGAGCTGCGCGGTCGTGATGCGGTAGCGCCGGTGCAGGTTCACCACCGCCCGTGCCAGAGCTGGGTGCGAGTTGACCATTTCGGCAATCTCAGTCGGGTCGACATCGATGCCCAGATCGCGCTCCATGGTCACCTCGCGGAGCTCGGCAACCAATCGGGTGTCGTCCTGGGAGGCGAAGAAGGTCGCGTCCACGCCGAACACCTCAGTGATCCGCAGCAGCACGGCGACCGTCAGCGGGCGGACATCGTGCTCGATCTGGTTGAGGTAGCTCGGCGAGATATCCAGCATTTGCGCCAGCGCGGCCTGGCTGAATCCGCGCTCGCTGCGGAGCTGGCGGACGCGTGCGCCGACATACGTCTTGGACACTTCAAGCAGCGTACTCGCGTTTGTGAAGGTGCGCTTTGCAGACTTGGCAAGACGGTTTGGGTTGGTATTTCGGAGATGTCGTTGGCATGATTCGCAACGAAGTCTCTGGGCACACCTGGGGGTCGCAGAGGAGGAAACGGGGAGCGGAGCCGTGAGCCTGGACAAACAACTGATGCCCGTGCCTGACGGAAACTCCCATGTCTTCGGTCGTGAGTGGCCGCTGCGGGTCGGCGACATCAACCGGACGGGACGGCTGCGTCTGGACGCGGCGTGCCGGCACATCCAGGACATCGGCCAGGACCAGCTCCGCGAGATGGGGTTCGAGGAAACTCACCCGCTGTGGATCGTCCGCCGCACCATGGTGGACTTCATCCGTCCAATCGAGTTTCAGGACTTGCTGCGGTGCCGGCGCTGGTGCTCGGGCAGCTCGAACCGCTGGTGTGAAATGCGGGTCCGGATCGACGGCCGCAAGGGTGGCCTGATCGAGTCCGAGGCCTTCTGGATTCACGTCAACAGAGAGACCGAGACGCCGTCGCGTATCGCCGACGACTTCCTGGCAGCTCTGCACAAGACGACGTCTGTGGATCGGCTGCGCTGGAAGGGCTACCTGAAGCCGGGTAGCCGTGAGGACGCAACCGAGATCCACGAGTTCCCGGTTCGGGTGACCGATATCGACTTGTTCGACCACATGAACAACTCCGTGTACTGGAGCGTGATCGAGGACTATCTGGCGTCGCATCCAGAACTGTTGGACGCGCCGCTGCGGGTGACCATCGAGCACGAGGCGGCGGTCGCGCTGGGCGACAAGTTGGAGATCATCTCCCACGTCCACCCGGCCGGTTCGACCGAGAAGTTCGGTCCCGGACTCCTCGACCGAACTGTTACAACGCTCACATATGCGGTTGGCGACGACACGAAAGCCGTCGCCGCGCTCTTCGCTCTCTAACCGGACAAGCGTTCTGTTAAATTGGTGTTGACCTGCGGTTCTTGTTACCCCTCGGTAGCTTCTGAACCGGTTCAGTTTATTTGCGGCTTCGCAAGATTCGCAAAACACTCGTAAGTCGTGGCCGAAATTTGCAAGTGAAATGGGTGGACCTGCAGGAATGTACTGTGCCATGGTCGTGTTAGCACGTCAGTGAAGTTGAGCCCACGAGGTCCTTTCGGGAGACCTTTCAGCCGCCGGACGGTGGCGGTGGACTCGCAAATTCAGCAAGTAGTGATCGTTAAGGAGCTGTCCTATGTCTGTCGTCGGTACCCCCAAGAGCGCTGAGGCAATCCAGCACGACTGGGACCACAACCCCCGCTGGAAGGGCATTACCCGTACCTACACGCCCCAGGACGTCGTCGCGCTGCAAGGCCACGTCGTCGAGGAAAGCACTCTCGCCCGTCGTGGCGCCGAGGTGCTCTGGGAGCAACTGCACGAGATGGACTTCGTCAACGCGCTTGGCGCTTTGACCGGCAACATGGCCGTCCAGCAGGTGCGCGCGGGCCTCAAGGCCATCTACCTCTCGGGTTGGCAGGTCGCGGGTGACGCTAACTTGTCCGGCCACACCTACCCGGACCAGAGCCTCTACCCGGCCAACTCGGTGCCGCAGGTCGTTCGCCGCATCAACAACGCGCTGCTGCGCGCTGATGAGATCGCCAAGGTCGAGGGCGACACTTCGATCGACAACTGGTTGGCCCCGATCGTCGCCGACGGTGAGGCCGGCTTCGGTGGCGCGCTCAACGTCTACGAACTGCAGAAGGCGATGATCGCCGCCGGTGTCGCGGGCTCGCACTGGGAGGACCAGTTGGCCTCGGAGAAGAAGTGTGGCCACCTGGGTGGCAAGGTGCTAATCCCGACTCAGCAGCACATCCGTACCCTGACCTCGGCCCGGCTTGCCTCTGACGTCGCGGACGTCCCGACCGTTGTCATCGCCCGGACCGACGCCGAGGCTGCCACGCTGATCACCTCCGACGTTGACGAGCGGGACCGTCCGTTCATCACCGGTGAGCGCACCAACGAGGGCTTCTACCGGATCAAGAACGGTCTCGAGCCCTGCATCGCCCGCGCCAAGGCCTACGCGCCTTACTCCGACCTGATCTGGATGGAGACCGGTACTCCGGACCTGGAGCTGGCCAAGAAGTTCGCCGAGGGCGTCAAGTCCGAGTTCCCCGACCAGCTGCTGGCCTACAACTGCTCGCCGTCGTTCAACTGGAAGCAGCACCTCGACGACGAGACCATCGCGAAGTTCCAGAAGGAGCTCGGTGCGATGGGCTTCAAGTTCCAGTTCATCACGCTGGCCGGCTTCCACGCCCTCAACTACTCGATGTTCGATCTGGCCCACGGCTACGCCCGCCGTCAGATGAGTGCCTACGTCGAGCTGCAGGAGCGCGAGTTCGCAGCCGAGGAGCGCGGCTACACCGCCACCAAGCACCAGCGCGAGGTGGGCGCCGGTTACTTCGACCGGATCGCCACCACTGTGGACCCGACCTCCTCCACCACGGCTCTGGCCGGTTCCACCGAAGAGGGTCAGTTTCACTAGGGATTAGGCCACTAGGCGATAAACCCCCGAACCGAACAGACGCAGAGTCGCACTCTTACAGCCCAAGTGATGCGACTTTGCGTCTGCTCGCGAGTGAGACCAGTGCCGAGCAGGGCGACCCCCCGCTCGCGCTGAAGTAGCATAGGCCCCGCCCGGCCACCCTGGGCGGGGCTTATTGCGATGCAGGACTATTCCGTGGCGAACCCTTGTCGAAATTCATCTGGAGAAATAAGTGAGTGACGCAGCAATCCAGCGCGTAGGTGTTGTCGGGGCCGGCCAGATGGGTGCCGGCATTGCCGAAGTGTCGATACGCGCGGGTGTCGGCGTGACCGTGTTCGAGACCACCGAGGCGTTGGTCACCGCGGGCCGCAATCGCATCGTCCAGTCGCTGGAGCGCGGCGTCAGCCGGGGCAAGGTGACTGAGCGGGAGCGCGACCATGCTCTCAGTCTGCTGACGTTCACCACCGACCTCGGTGACCTCGCCGATCGGCAACTGGTGATTGAGGCGATTATCGAAGACGAGAAAGTGAAGGCCGGCGTCTTCGCTGAATTGGATCGGGTGATCACCGATCCCGAAGCGGTCCTTGCATCGAATACCTCCAGCATTCCGATCATGAAAATCGCCGCAGCCACCAAGAACCCGAAGCGAGTGCTCGGTCTGCATTTCTTCAACCCGGTCCCCGTGCTGCCGCTGGTCGAGCTGGTCAGCACACTGGTGACCGACGAGGGTGCCGCCGCACGCACCGAGGAATTTGCCAGTGCCGTGCTGGGCAAACAAGTTGTGCGCTGCTCTGACCGGTCTGGATTCGTGGTCAACGCGCTGCTGGTGCCCTACCTGCTCTCGGCGGTCCGGATGGTCGAGGCCGGATTCGCGACTGTCGAAGACGTCGACAAAGCGATCGTCGCGGGGTTGTCGCACCCAATGGGCCCATTGAAGCTGTCGGACCTCGTTGGTCTCGACACTCTCAAACTAATCGCCGATAAGATGTACGAGGAATTCAAAGAACCGCTCTATGGCCCACCGCCGCTATTGCAGCGAATGGTTGAGGCGGGCTTGTTGGGTAAGAAATCCGGTCAGGGCTTTTACCGATATTAAAAGGGCAGGGTCGCGCCCGCGCGCCAGTCCGCGTCGTGCAACGAGTTGTGTCCGGAATCGGGTATTATTTTCTGCGATCAAACGGACGGAGAGGTATTCATCGGGCATGACTAATTTGAATCCGTACTGCGAATAGTCGCAATCTATCTACGATGTTTCAGACGAATTTTTCGCTTTATTCTTAGACCCCACGATGGCGTACACGTGCGCTTACTTCGAGCGCGACGACATGACGCTGGAAGAGGCATCGAACGCCAAGTTCGACCTGGCGCTGGGCAAATTGAATCTGGAACCCGGCATGACGGTGCTCGACATCGGTTGTGGTTGGGGCGGTGCGCTGCAGCGGGCGGTCGAGAAGTTCGATGTGAACGTCATCGGGATCACGCTCAGTCGCAATCAATTTGAATACAGCAAGAAAAGACTCGCAAAGATTCCCACCGAGCGCACCATCGAGGTAAGGCTGCAGGGTTGGGAAGAGTTCGAGGACAAAGTCGACCGCATCGTCACGATCGGTGCTTTCGAGGCGTTCAAGTCAGAGCGCTACGGTGCCTTCTTTGAACGTTCTTTCAATATTCTTCCCGACGACGGCCGGATGCTGTTGCACACGATTCTAACGTACACCCAGAAGCAGCAACATGAGCGCGGTGTCGCGTTGACCATGACCGACATTCGATTTATGCGGTTCATCGGTCAGGAGATTTTTCCGGGTGGGCAGTTGCCAGCGCAGGAAGATATCTTCGCGCATGCGCAGCATATCGGCTATTCCGTGGAAAGAATGCATTTGCTGGGAGAGCATTACGCGCGCACACTGCACATCTGGGCCGAGAATCTGGAAGCCAAAAAGGACGAAGCTATCGCGCTACAGTCCGAAGAAATCTATGACAAGTACATGCACTACTTGACCGGTTGCGAAAACTTCTTCAATAAGGGCGTCTGCAACATAGGGCAGTTCACGCTCGCCAAGTAAGGCGATCGACTGACGGCGGGGGTGCTCGGAGCGTATGCCCCGATTGCCCCCGCCCTCGTCTTTGGCTACTTCGCCAGGGTGAATTGATCGACGTCGGTGTAACCGTCGCGGAACAGCTTCGCGCAGCCCAGCAGGTACTTCATGTAGCGGTCGTAGACCAATTCCGACTGAACGGCGATGGCCTCGTCTTTCCGTGACTCCAACGCGGCAGCCCAGATCTCCAGGGTCCGGGCGTAGTGCAGTTGCAGGGACTGGATCCGCTGCATCTTGAAGCCGGCCGCCTCGGCCTGCTCTTCGACCACATCAACCGTGGGCAGGTCACCGCCCGGGAAGATCTCGGCCAGGATGAACTGGCTGAAGTGCACGATTTCGTGGGTCAACGGCAGGCCTTTGGCGCGCGCCTCCCGCATCGACAGTCGCAGGATGGTGTGCAGCAACATGATGCCGTCACTCGGCAGAACTTCGTTGGCCATCTTGAAAAAGCGCCGGTAGCGATGGCGGCCGAAGTGCTCGAACGCGCCGATCGAGACGATGCGGTCAACGGGTTCGTGAAACTTCTCCCAGCCCTCCAGCAGCACTCGCCGGGAGCGGGGGGTGTCCAGTTCGTCGAACTTCTTCTGGACGTAGTTGGCCTGGTTCGCAGACAACGTGAGTCCCACGACGTTGACGTCGTACTTCTCGATGGCGCGCCGCATGGTGGCACCCCAGCCGCAGCCGATGTCGAGCAGGGTCATGCCGGGCTCGAGGTTCAGCTTGCCCAGCGCCAGGTCGATCTTGGCCAGCTGGGCTTCGTGCAGCGTCATGTCGTCGCGCTCGAAGTAAGCACAGCTGTAGGTCTGGGTGGGGTCCAGGAACAGCTGGAAGAACTCATCGGATAAGTCGTAGTGCGCCTGCACATTGCCGAAATGCGGCGTGAGCTGCACAGCCATAACGAAATCAGCCTTTCTGTCGATCGGGGGGCCTGGGGCTGATCAACAACGAATCGTCAAGCACGACCCCCGATGCACCTCATGCAGCGTAACGGTTGCCAACGGTCCTAGTCGCCATCTTGGTCCACATGTGAGCCAACACGGGATTCACGCGCGTTTCTCAAAAACTGCGATCCGCGACGGAATATAGGCTCCGACCACCCTGCAGCCTTAATCCTCTTCGAGCGGCTTCAACATCGGCAGGACCGGTGAAGGGTGAGGTTGATCTCGAAATTTCTCCAGCGATCCGCCGGCTTCGACGATCCCACACAGGGCGCTCCAGCTCAGCATCGTCAAGTAGTCGATCAGCTCGTCGCTGGTCATCCGGGGGTTGGACATCCACGAGTGGGTCGCCAGTTGCACGCCGCCGACGATCAGGTAAGCCCACGGCTCAACTCCGCCCGTGTCGATGCCCGTCTCCTGCATGCGGCGACGCAGCATCACCGCGATCATGCGGGCGATGATCCGTTCGGAGTCGGCGATGACCTTGCTCTTGCTGCCCGAACTGTTCGCCATCACGAAGCCGTACGGCTCCGGCTCGGCGGCCATGGTATCCACATAGACACGGATCACTTCGCGGGTCAGGTCGTAGCCGTCCAGGTTCGACGACAGCGCTGCGGCCATATTGGGGATCAGGGTGGTCTGTGCGAACCGCATCATCACGGCGGTCGTCAGATCGTTCTTGTCGACGAAGTAGCGATACAGCACGGTTTTGGACACACCGATCTCGGCGGCGATCTCGTCCATGCTCAGGAAGCGGCTCTGACGGCGAATCGCCTCGATGGTGCCGTCGACAAGTTCGTTACGACGCTCCACCTTGTGCTGGTGCCAGCGCCGCTTGCGGCCGTCGGTCTTGGCCGTCCGAGCGGGGATGTGCTCTGCCACTGTCGCCGATTCCCATTCAGTACATTGACGGATCGATGATACGGCTTGCCGACTCGCGCTCGTCGGGTTGACCACAGTGCGTGAGCCCTCCGACCAGTGTGGGTAACACTAACCGGTGACTGTGATAGCGGATGATGGTGTGGTGTCAGACGGAGCCTTGCCGGCAGGGGAAACCTCGAGTTCACGCGTGAGCGCGCGGTCAGTTGAGACGAGTGCGCCCCGCTCCTCGTTCGCGGAATCTTTCGCCGGTGCCGACAGCGAGGCCGATGGGGAACGCCGGGCGGCACTGCGCCGGATGAAGGCGATGGCACTGAGCTTCCTTATCGGTGCGACGGTGGTATTCCTGGTCTGCCGGTGGGCGCAGGCGCAAGGCGCCGCACCGGTTTGGGTCGGCTACGTAGGCGCCGCTTCGGAGGCGGGCATGGTGGGCGCCCTGGCGGACTGGTTCGCGGTGACTGCGTTGTTCAAGCATCCGTTGGGCATTCCGATCCCGCACACGGCGATCATCAAGCGCAAGAAGGACCAGCTGGGCGAGGGCTTGGGCACCTTCGTGCGCGAGAACTTCTTGTCGGCCGAGGTCGTGGAGACCAAGCTGCGTGATGCTCAGGTGCCGAGTCGGTTGGGTAAATGGCTCGCTGACCCGCCGCACGCGCAACGGGTAGCGGCCGAGGCTGCGACAGTGCTGCGTGTCGGGGTGGAACTGCTGCGCGATGAGGACGTGCAGCAGGTAATCGACCGGATGATTGTCCGACGCATCGCCGAACCTCAGTGGGGCCCACCGGTGGGCCGGGTGTTACAGACTCTGCTGGCTGAGAACCGCCAGGAGGCGCTGATCCAGCTGTTGGCCGACCGGGCGTTTCAGTGGTCGCTGAACGCTGGCGTGGTCATCCAGAACGTCATCGAGCGGGACTCGCCGACCTGGTCGCCGCGCTTCGTCGATCACCTGGTCGGAGACCGCATCCACCGGGAGCTGATGGATTTCACCGACAAGGTGCGCCGCAACCCCGATCACGAACTGCGGCGCTCCGCGACCAAGTTTCTTTTCGAGTTCGCCGACGACCTGCAGAACGATCCGGACACCATTGCGCGCGCCGATGCCGTCAAGGAGCAGTTGATGGCGCGCGAGGAGGTCGCCAACGCGGCTGCGAGCGCCTGGCGGACGCTGAAGCGCCTGGTACTCGAGGGTGTCGACGACCCGTCCAGCACTTTGCGCACTCGCATCGCCGACACGGTGATCCGGATCGGGGAGTCGCTGCGCGACGACGCGCAGCTGCGCGACAAGGTCGACGGCTGGATGGTGCGCGCGGCTCAGCACCTGGTTTCGCATTATGGGGTAGAGATCACAGCGATCATTACCGAGACCATCGAGCGCTGGGACGCTTCGGAGGCCAGTGAGCGCATCGAGCTGCATGTGGGTCGTGACCTGCAATTTATCCGGATAAATGGGACTGTCGTGGGCGCCCTGGCCGGTCTGGCGATCTACGCCGTCGCGCAGGTGCTCTTCTGAGACGCAGCTAACAACCGCTTGCAAAAGCAAGCACCTCTTCGTAATCTGGTCATGTAAGCGGATCAAACGATACGAGGAGTCGAGATGTCATCGGAGGACAAGACGGACGCCAAGGTGTCCGCGGCGTCCGCGAAGACCTCGGTGTCCGCGAAGGCTTCCGACATCGGCAGCTTTATCAAGTCGCAGCGTGAGACAGCGCAGTTCTCAATGCGTCAACTGGCCGCAAAGTCCGGTGTGAGCAATCCTTACCTGAGTCAGGTGGAGCGCGGATTGCGCAAGCCGTCCGCCGAGGTCCTCAACCAGATCGCGAAAGCGCTCCGGGTGTCCGCCGAGGTCCTCTACGTCCGAGCGGGGATGCTCGAGCCCAGAGAGACCAGTCAGGTGCGGGACGCCATCATCTCCGATACGGCGATCACTGAGCGTCAAAAGCAACTTCTGCTGGACAGCTACGCGTCATTCATCCAGGAGAACGAAGCTCTTCGGGCGGAGTGTCCGAGTGATCCACCACCGCCAGGTGATTAGCCCAAGGTAATTCTTCGCGAATATCCCCTAGCTAAGGAGACTCGCAGTGAACAGGTGTTTTAGGGTAGTTCAGTCGGCGCCATAGGTGCCTACCACCGCAAACTCGACCGTCAACCGACCCGACCAACCAGGAGGTTTTCGACAAGTAGCGTGCTATGTCAATCCGCGGGTCTTGACTACTCCTCCCCCTAAGGAGCCGCGCTTGCGCCAACTTCCAAAACTCTTGTTAATAACGCCAATTACGAAATCAGTGAAAGGAAATTAATAATGGCTGAGAACAACAACATCGACGACCTGAAGGCCCCACTGCTGGCCGCGCTGGGTGCGGCTGACCTGGCTCTGGCCACCGTCAACGACCTGCTCACCAACCTGCGTGAGCGCGCCGAGGACCTGCGTGAGAAGGCCGAAGAGACCCGCACCGACACCCGCAGCCGGGTGGAGGAAACCCGCGACCGCCTGACCAAGCTGCAGGAGGACCTGCCGGACCAGGTCGCCGAGCTGCGCGAGCGCTTCACCTCCGACGAGCTGCGTAAGGCCGCCGAGGGCTACCTGGACGCCGCCACCAACCGCTACAACGAGCTGGTCGAGCGCGGCGAGGCCGCTCTGGAGCGGCTGCGCAGCCAGTCCGCTTTCGAGGACGCGTCTGCGCGTGCCGAGGGCTATGTGGACCAGGCCGTCGAGCTGACCCAGGAGGCGCTGGGCACCGTCGCTAACCAGACGCGTGCGGTCGGCGAGCGTGCCGCCAAGCTGGTCGGCATCGAGCTGCCGAAGAAGGCGGAAGAGGCTGTTGAGAAGGTTGCCCCGGCCAAGAAGGCTCCGGCCAAGAAGGCTCCGGCCGCCAAGAAGGCCCCGGCCAAGAAGGCTCCCGCCAAGAAGGTCACCCAGAAGTAGTCGGTGTCCGGTCTCACCGGACTCGCATAGTTAGAAGTCGACTCCGAGTCACCGCACGACGGGTGGCTCGGATCGGAAAGTTCAACTCGACTCCGAGTCACCGCACGACGGGTGGCTCGGATCGGAAAGCTCAACTCGACTCCGAGTCACCGCACGTCGGTGGCTCGGAGTCGACGTTTTTGAGGGTGCCCGCTTACGCTTATGACGTGCGCACCGTGAATCTCGTCATGAACGTGCTGCAGATCGCCGTCCTGGTGGCGTCGGTGTACGCGTTCGTGCACGCAGCGATGCAGCGGCACGACGCCTATACGGCCGCCGAGAAGCTCACCAAGCCGGTGTGGTTGATAATTCTCGCCGGCGCCGTGGCGCTGACCTCAGTACTGGGCTTCCTCTTCGGTGTGCTCGGGATCGCGATTGCCGCGGTCGCAACCGGTGTTTACCTGGTCGACGTGCGGCCCAAGCTTCTCGAAGTGCAGGGTAAGTCGCACTAGCGGATGAAACTTCTGGTTTTTGCGCCGGCGGCGGTGCTGCTATCGCTGCTTGCCGTCGCTCCTTTTCAGCCGACGGCCGCCGCTGAACCTGGTACCGCCGCCTACTCGCCGCCCTTCGTGGACCACACCGAGTGGGTGCACTGGGGTCGGCTTTCCAGTTTGCGCGTCTATCCGACTCCATCCGGACGCGCCGCATCCCGGCAAGCCGGTACGCCGTCGGCGGTCGACGAGGCTTGGACTGAGGTTCTCACGCGATCACCCGATGCAGACACGCCTGGCATGCGGGCGCAGTTCGTCTGCCATTGGCAGTTCGCCGAATTGGCCCAACCGGGCAAGACCAGCTGGAACCTCGAGCCGTGGCGGCCGGTCGTCGACGACGCGGAAATGGTGGCCGCCGGCTGCAATCCCGGCGGCTCGGAGGAGCCGTTCTGATGACGAACCAACCGACCCGACAGCAGTTGGCGGCACTCGTCGACCACACTCTGCTCAAACCCGAGGCCACTGCGGCCGACGTTGTCTCGATGGTGGCTGAAGCCGCTGAGCTGGGCGCATATGCGGCGTGCGTATCGCCGTCGATGGTGCCGGTCGCCGTCAGCGCCGGTGAGGTGCGCATCGCGGCGGTGGCGGGGTTCCCGTCGGGCAAGCATTCCTCCGCGGTCAAGGCGCAAGAGGCGGCGACTGCCGTCGCCGCCGGAGCGGTCGAGATCGACATGGTGATCGACGTCGGTGCCGCGCTGGCGGGCGACGTCGATGCAGTGCGGGCCGACATCGCGACGGTACGCGCGGCCACCACCGGTGCCGTGCTGAAGGTGATCGTTGAGTCGGCGGTGCTGCTGGGCCAGGCAGGCGAGCACACGCTCGCGGCAGTGTGCCGCGCCGCCGAGGACGCCGGTGCTGACTTCGTGAAGACGTCGACGGGCTTTCATCCGGCCGGCGGTGCGACCGTGCGCGCCGTCGAGGTGATGGCTGCGACGGTCGGCGGACGGCTCGGTGTGAAGGCGAGCGGCGGTATTCGCACCACCGCCGACGCTCTCACGATGCTGAACGCCGGCGCCACCAGGCTGGGTTTATCCGGCACCCGGGCCGTACTGGACGGCCTGGGCTAGCGGCGATCGCAAGCGCGGCGAGGCCGGGTGCAGCGGGTCGCCGCCATGGGGCTAGCGGCGATCGCAAGCGCGGCGAGGCCGGGTGCAGCGGGTCGCCGCCATCGGACCAACCGTCAGAGATCGGCGAAGCAGGGGTCGCTGTTGCCGGCCGGGATGGTTGCGTTGCGGGTCGCGAACTTGCTGACCACGCCGCTGTCGGTGACCTCAACACTCTGGGCTTGGATGCCGAGCGGGTAGTTCTTGGTCAGGTTCGACGTGTACTCGTTCAGCGTCGACTGGACCGACTCCTTCGGCAGCGAGAAGCCCAGCGTGTTGAAGCTGACGATATTCAGCTGCAGGCCGCCACCCGACACCACCGGCTTGGCGACGATGTCGTTGAGCATGCCCTTCAACTCGATGGTGCCGTCCTTGGGATGAGTGGTCACGCTGCTGGTGACGAACTCACCCAGAATTGGAATCGCGTTCTGGATTGACTCTTTGATGCCCTGAGACGTCCAGGTGACGGTCGCGTCGATCGCACCGATCGTGCCCTTGGAGTTTGCGGTGTTGTCGATCTTGACGTCTTGAATGCTGAGCTGCAGCTTCATGCCTTTGGCGTCGCGGATCTGGTTGCCCGCCGTCTCGATCGTGATGTTGGAGTAGTGGTCGGTGGCCACCTGCCACATCACCAGTGGCGTCACCCCGAAGGATGCGGTGGCTTGGTCTTTGACCACGCACGCCGTGGCCGCGGCGATCTTGTTGTTGGCCTCGTGACGGATGTAGAGCTCTACACCGATCAGCCCGGCGACGACCAGCGAAAACACGATGATCAGCACCAGCACGATCGCGAGTGGATCGCGCCGCTTGCGCTTCTTCTTTACCTCGGCCGGCTCGTCCTTCGGCGTAGCGACCGAAGTTGTCTGGTCGGTGCTCGCCAGAGGGTGCGGTGGCTGGTTGATTCGCCTCGTGTCAGCGTTGGCAGCGGCGATGTGCTCGGTCTGCTGCTGGGAGGGAGGTGGAGGCGGCTGAGGCCGCCCCGCTCGGGGATCATTGGGGTGCAGCCGCCCGCCTGGGGGGTCACCGGGAGTCGGGGGTCTGCCGAACGGGCCCTGTTCGCCAGGACGCGCCCAACCCGATGGGCCTTCGTTCCGTGGTCCCTGCGGAGTCGTCACCTTCGCGATTCTGCCCTATCAACCTGAACGAAGCTTGAGCGGTTACGGAGCACTGCGATGTTGTCTCTGGCGGTCGTTACCTTGGCGAGGTCGATGTCGGTGACCAGCAATTGTGGCTCGGAGCCTGCTGACGTCACCACCTCGCCGAACGGGGATGCCACCAGGCTTCCACCTACGCCGGTTGGAGCACCCGAGGCGCCGGCTGAGTCGCCCGGGTCTGCTTGGCCGGTGGCGAGCAGATAGCTCGTCGAGTCCAATGCACGCGCTCTGGCCAGCAACGTCCACTGCTCGAGCTTGCCGGGGCCAGCACCCCAGGACGCGCCCACCACGATCAGCTGCGCTCCGCGGTCGGCCAACTCGGCGTACAGCGCCGGGAATCGGATGTCGTAGCAGAGACTGAGCCCCACACCGACGCCGTCGACCGTGATGACCACCGGCTCGCGACCCGGCGCCACGGTGTGCGACTCGGTGAAGCCGAACGCGTCGTAGAGGTGGATCTTGTCGTAGCTGGCAATCTGCCCGTCGCCGCTGCCTGGTGCCGCCGCGATCAAAGTGTTCGTCACCCGGCCGTCTCCCGATGGGGTGAACATGCCGGCGACCACGGTGATGCCCGTGTCCCTCGCGATCTGCCGGACGCCGCCGGCCCAGGGCCCGTCGACAGGCTCGGCGATCGCCCCCAGCGGGACACCGAATCGGCACATCGTCGCTTCTGGAAACACCACCAACTTGGCTCCGGCCTGGGCGGCACGTTCGGCGTAGTCGCGCACCAGCTGCAGATTCGCGGCCGGATCGGTGCCGCTGAGGATCTGGGCCAATGCGACTCGCATGGCCGCCAGCTTAGGCTCGCCGCCGATGCGCGCCGCGTGCGGCGCGAGGAGAAGGTGGGCAAATCAGGACGGGGCTCGCCGCCGATTTGCGCGAAGCGACAGCGACTAACCGACCCCGTTGGTCGATGCAGGCCCGTTGGCGCTGCTGATCCACAGCGTGGTGAAGCGCTGCTCTATGGTCACCAGCTGGCCCAGTTCGCTGCCGATGATCCGCTCCAGCTTTCCGCCGATGAACGGGACGCGCACCTGGATGGTCAGCTGCAGCGTCATCCGGGAGCCGCCCGTATCGGCGATAGGTGTCAGCAACGCGGTGCCCGACAGATTCACCGGCGCACCCACGATTGATCCGGAAATGACAGCGGTCGCGATGCCGTCTGTGATCGGGCCCCACAGCTCCTCGCGCCGCACGCACAAATCGCCCCGATGTAGCTGCGTGACCAGCGCAGGCAGATTCTGACCGAGCATGGTCTGATGCGTGACGACTTCGATGGTGCCGTCGTTTCCGGACTCACCACCGATTCGCATCGATTCCAAGGTGGCGACGTCGACCGGTGTCTCGGCTAACCGGCCCCGCCAATAGCCCAGGTCGTGAAAGGCCTGGTGGACGTCTTTCACGGTGCCCTCGTAGTCGGCCGACATGTCGAATGAACGCGGCATAGCTGGCCACGCTACCGTTACGGCCCATGAAACCGAGCGATGCCCGGCCGGTCTTTGCCGGTGCGCGCGTCGCCGAGTCGGTATCGCTCGCGCCGCTGACTACGTTGCGGGTCGGTCCAGTGGCGCGACGTGTAATCACCTGCGACACCAGCGATCAAGTGGTCGCGGTGCTGCAGCACCTGGATAGCCAAGCCCACGACGACGGATGTGGACCTGTGCTGGTGTTTGCTGGCGGTTCCAACCTGGTGATTGGTGACGGGCTCGCCGACCTGACGGTGGTGCGGTTGGCCAACGCGGGCATCACCGTCGAGGGCAACCTGGTGCGCGCGGAGGCGGGCGCGGTATGGGATGACGTGGTCGTCAGATCCATCCAGCAAGGTCTGGGCGGTCTGGAGTGTTTGTCCGGGATCCCCGGCTCGGCCGGTGCCACCCCGGTCCAGAATGTCGGCGCGTACGGCGTAGAGGTGTCGGACACGGTCACCCGGGTTCGACTGCTGGACCGAAGCAGCGGCGAGGTGCGTTGGGCATCGGCCGACGAAATGGGATTCGGCTACCGCAGCAGCGTGCTCAAACGGGCAGATGGTCTCGATTTGCCGGCTGTCGTCCTCGAAGTGGAGTTCGCTCTCGATCCGGCGGGACGCAGCGCGCCATTGCGCTACGGGGAACTGACGGCGGCTCTCGGGGCGTCGAGCGGGGAGCGAGGGGACCCACAAGCCGTCCGCGAGGCCGTGCTGGCGCTGCGGACCCGTAAGGGCATGGTGCTCGACGCTGCCGACCACGACACCTGGAGCGTGGGCTCGTTCTTCACCAACCCGGTGGTCGCACCGCAGGACTATGAGCGGATCGTCGGGGCGACCGACGGGCCGGTGCCGAACTATCCGGCACCGGACGGGGTGAAGCTGGCCGCGGGCTGGCTGGTGGAACGGGCTGGATTCGGCAGGGGCTATCCGGTGCCGGGGGCCAATGAGAATGAGGCCTCGTGCCGGCTGTCCACCAAGCACGCGCTCGCCCTCACCAACCGGGGCAGTGCCACCGCGGAGGACGTGATATTACTGGCGCGCGCGGTTCGCGACGGTGTGAGTGACGTGTTTGGTATCACATTGAAACCGGAGCCCGTCCTGGTCGGATGCGCCTTGTAGCTGCTCGTTTTCGCGTCGGCGGTGACCGCCGAACACTGTCGCGGGCGTCTTCACGGTGGGGGAGAGGGCGTTTGGCCCGGTATTCTTGACGGTTGTGACCACATCCAGCACCCCTCCGAGTCCCGGGCCGATCAATCGGCGCGCGGCTCTGGCGGCCCTCGGACTCGGGGTTTTCGCTCCGAGCGTGCTGGCCGCCTGCGCCGGCGGCAAAGTCACCCCCCAAGCAGAGAAAAAGCCACCTGCGGCAGTCCACCTGACCTACCAACCGGCTGATGCCACCGAGGACGTGGTGCCGATCGCACCGATCAGCGTCCAGGTCGCTGAAGGCTGGTTCCAGAAGGTCACCCTGACAAATAAGGACGGAAAGCCGGTAGCCGGCACGTTCAACCAGGACCGCACCGTCTTCATGACGACCGAGCCGCTGGGCTATGACACCACCTACATCTGGGGCGGGTCGGCCGTTGGTCACGACGGCAAGGCGATTCCGGTGGCGGGCAAGTTCATCACCGTCACGCCGAAGAAGAAGATCGACGGCGGATTCCAGCTGTCCGACGGTCAGACCGTCGGGGTCGCGGCGCCGGTGATCATCCAGTTCGACGCACCGATCACTGACAAGGCGGCTGTAGAGCGGGCGTTGAGCGTAACCACTAATCCGCCGGTCGAGGGCAGTTGGGCGTGGTTGCCTGACGAGTCGAAGGGCGCCCGCATCCACTACCGGCCCCGTGAGTACTACCCGGCGGGCACCAGCGTCAACGTCGAGGCCAAGCTGTACGGCGTTCCCTTCGGGGACAACGCTTTCGGCGCCCAGGACTTCTCATTGAACATCCAGGTCGGTCGGCGCCAGGTCGTCAAGGCCGAGGTGTCTTCGCACCGCATCCAGGTCGTCACTGACGCCGGCGTGATCATGGACTTCCCGTGCAGTTACGGCGAGGCCGACAAGGCCCGCAACGTCACCCGGAACGGGATTCACGTCGTCACCGAGAAGTACGCCGACTTCTATATGTCCAACCCGGCCGCCGGCTACAGCAACGCGCACGAACGCTGGGCGGTGCGGATCTCGAACAACGGCGAATTCATCCACGCCAACCCGTCGAGCGCCGGTGCTCAGGGCAATAGCAACGTCACCAACGGCTGCATCAATCTGTCGACCAGCGACGCTTCGGAGTACTACGCCACCGCGATTTACGGCGACCCGGTCGAGGTGACCGGCAGCACGATCCAACTTTCGTACTCCGATGGCGACATCTGGGACTGGGCAGTGGACTGGGACACCTGGGTGGGCATGTCGGCGCTACCGCCGCCTTCGGCGCACCCGCCGGGCACTCACATCCCCGTCACCGCGCCGGCCACCCCGTCGACCGCGCCCAGCCTTTCGGGCACGCCGACGACAACCACCACAACGACGACGTCGCCTAGCTCTGGGCCTGGTGGTTAAACCTCCTCGTAGCTGAGGCTTGGTCGCGCGGCCGGATGATGATCTGGTCGAGATTGACGTGTGGCGGTCGCGAGGCCACGAACCCGATCACTTCGGCGATGTCTTCAGCCACCAGCGGGGTCATCCCCGCGTAGACCGAATCCGCGCGTTGTTGATCGCCGTCGAAGCGCACCAGCGAAAACTCCGTCTCGACCGCGCCGGGCGCGAGCTCGGTAAGACGGACCGGCAGGCCCAGCAGTTCGCCACGCAGCGTCCGGTGCAGTGCGCCCTGAGCGTGTTTTGCGGCCGTGTAGCCGGCCCCGCCGTCGTAGATCTCAAAGGCGGCAATCGACGTGACGGTGACGATCAGTCCATCGCCGGATTCGATCAGCTTGGGCAGCAGTGCGCGGGTCAACCTCAAGGTGCCCAGCACGTTGGTCTCCCACATCCAACGCCAGTGCTCCAGGTCGGCGTCGGCCACCGATGCCAGTCCTTTCGCCCCGCCGGCGTTGTTGACGAGCACGTCCACTCGGTCCAGGGCGGCGGCCAATGCGGCTACGTCTTCGTCTTTTGTGACGTCTGCCACAAACGGAGTGCCGCCGATCTCGGCGGCCAGCGCGTTTACGCGGTCTGCCCGGCGCGCCACTGGCACAACGTGAAAGCCCTGAGCTGCAAGGGTTTTCGCAGTGGCCTCGCCGATCCCGGAACTTGCTCCGGTTACCACCGCGACTCGGCTGTCAGCGTCGGGGAGAGTCATTGGGACAACTTTAATAAACAGTGCTACGTTTTCGGTGTGTACTGCAGCGCCCTGTTCCGCACGACGACCGCGTGTCTCTACGCGGGCGCGTGTTGTCGCCGCGCACTTTGCCGCGCCTGAACTGACGCAAGTCAACTGGTGTGGCCAAGGACCCGGCCATCGGAACTCGGATAGGACACCAGTGCATTCCACATCTCTCACCCACCATCATTCGCACAGCCGCACGGGCCACAAGGGCCCGCTGGGGGCGTACCGCCAGGTGGTGCCGCCGGCCCTGCATCTGTCGGACTCCGCCGCGGCATCGGTCTTCCGCGCGGTGCGGTTGCGCGGGCCGGTTGGCCGCGACGTCATCGCCAATGTCACCTCACTGAGCATCGCGACGGTAAACCGTCAGGTCATTGCCTTGTTAGACGCAGGTTTGCTGCGTGAGCGCGCCGACCTGGCTGTTTCGGGGGCGATCGGACGCCCGCGGGTACCGGTGGAGGTGAACCACGAACCGTTCGTCACGTTGGGCATCCACGTCGGCGCGCGTACCACCAGCATCGTGGCCACCGACTTGTTCGGCCGCACCCTCGACACCGTCGAGACGCCGACGCCGCTCAACGCCGCCGGTCCGGCGCTGACGTCGCTGAGCCACAGCGCCAGCCGCTATTTGCGACGTTGGCACCGCCGCCGTCCGCTCTGGGTCGGCGTGGCGATCGGCGGCACCGTCGACAGCACCACTGGCCTGGTCGACCATCCCAGGCTCGGCTGGCGCCAGGCCCCGGTCGGGCCGGTGCTCGCCGATGCGCTGGGCCTGCCGGTTTCGGTGGCGTCCCACGTGGACGCGATGGCCGGAGCAGAACTGTTGCTGGGCAAGCGGCGTTTCGGGCCGAACTCGTCGACCAGCTTGTATGTCTACGCACGCGAAACTGTGGGATACGCCCTGGTGATCGGTGGGCGGGTGCACTGCCCGGCAAGCGGACCGGGCACCATCGCGCCGCTGCCGGTCCAATCCGAGCTGCTGGGTGGGTCCGGGCAACTGGAATCCACGGTCAGCGACGAGGCCGTGCTGGCTGCTGCGCGACGGTTGCGCATCCTGCCGGGGATCGCGCCCAACAACCGCACCGGTGCCGCGAGCACCGGGATGGCCGATCTGCTCCGTATCGCTCGCGCCGGCAACGAGCAGGCGCGTGAGTTGTTGGCAGAGCGGGCCCGGGTGCTGGGCGAGGCGGTTGCTTTGCTGCGCGATCTGCTCAACCCTGACGAAGTGGTGGTCGGTGGCCAAGCGTTCACCGAGTACCCGGAGGGCATGGAGAACGTGACCGCTGCGTTTGCGGCGCGCTCGGTACTGGCGCCGCGTGATATCCGCGTCACCGCTTTCGGCAACCGGGTACAGGAAGCTGGCGCGGGCATCGTCTCGCTGGACGGGCTTTACGCCGACCCCCTTGGGGCGATGCGACGCTCCGGAGCGTTGGGGGCGCGGCTAACCGAGGTCGAGCCCGAGGTTCTGGCCAAGTAGCCCCTGAGCTGCACAATCCGCACGCAGAATCAGGCGGCTGGCTGCGTCCTGTAAAGATGGCAGTGTGCGGTACCCAATGTCCGGCCAAGACGTTCCTCCCTTGAACAGGACTCAGGCCCGGGGCGCTAATCTGCCGGGCCGAGGCAATTCGGACACAAATCAGAACCCCCGCCGGGTTGCTCTGTTGGCGGTCCATACCTCGCCGCTGGCGCAGCCCGGCACCGGCGATGCGGGCGGCATGAACGTCTATGTGCTGCAGAGCGCGTTACACCTGGCCCGACGGGGCATCGAGGTGGAGATCTTCACCCGGGCCACCGCGTCGGCGGACCCGCCGATCGTGCGCGCCGCACCCGGTGTGCTGGTGCGCAATGTCGTCGCGGGGCCCTTCGAGGGACTGGACAAGTACGACCTGCCCACCCAGCTGTGCGCCTTCGCCGCCGGAGTATTACGCGCCGAGGCGGCCCACGAGCCGGGCTATTACGACATCGTGCATTCGCACTACTGGCTGTCCGGTCAGGTGGGCTGGTTGGCCCGCGATCGCTGGGCGGTGCCGTTGGTGCACACCGCGCACACGCTGGCCGCGGTGAAGAACGCGGCGCTGGCCGAGGGCGACACGGCCGAGCCGCCCCTGCGCACCGTCGGCGAACAACAGGTCGTCGACGAGGCTGATCGGCTCATCGTCAACACCGATGACGAAGCGAAGCAACTGATTTCTTTGCATCACGCCGATCCGGCGCGAATCGACGTGGTGCACCCCGGGGTCGACCTGGCGGTGTTTCGGCCGGGTGATCGGCTGGCGGCCCGGGCAGCGCTCGGGCTCGATCCGGCAGAGCCGGTGGTGGCCTTCGTCGGTCGTATCCAGCCGCTGAAGGCACCCGACATCGTGCTGCGGGCGGCCGCGCGGCTGCCGGGTGTGCGCATCGTCGTGGCCGGGGGACCGTCGGGCAGTGGTCTGGCCTCGCCGGACGGACTGGCGCGGCTCGCCGGCGAACTCGGCATCTCCGAGCGCGTGACGTTTCTGCCGCCGCAGTCCCGCGTGGATCTGGCCAGGTTGTTTCACGCGGCGGATCTTGTTGCGGTGCCCAGCTATTCGGAATCATTCGGCCTGGTCGCGGTCGAGGCGCAGGCGTGCGGCACGCCGGTGGTCGCGGCCGCGGTAGGTGGGTTGCCGGTTGCAGTGCGCGACGGCGTCACCGGCACGCTGGTAGCCGGTCACGAGGTCGGCCAGTGGGCTGACGCAATCGGCGACCTGCTGCGGGTCACCGCCGGACCGCAGGGGTCGGCGATGAGCCGCGCCGCTGCCCTGCACGCGGCCACGTTCTCCTGGGAGAACACCACCGACGCGCTTTTGGCCAGCTATCGGCGTGCCATCGGCGACTTCAACATCGAGCGTCAGCGCCGGGTACGCGACCTCGTCGCCAAGCGCAAACCTCGGCGCTGGACGGCGCGTCGCGGGGTGGACGCATGACCTCAACTGTGGAACGCGTGATCGAGGACGCGCTATTGGCCAGCGAGCTGCCGTATTCGAAACACGCCGGCGCCGCGGGCGGACTGCCGGGGCTGATCGTGGAGCTGCCCGGTGAGCGCAGACTCACGACCAACACCATCCTGAGCATCGGTGAGCACTCGGTGCGTGTCGAAGCATTCGTGTGCCGCAAGCCGGACGAAAACCACGAAGGCGTCTACCGGTTCCTGCTCAAACGCAACCGCCGTCTTTATGGGGTCGCGTACACACTCGACAATATGGGCGACATCTATCTGGTCGGCCGAATGTCGTTGGCTTCGGTCGACGCCGACGAAATAGACCGCGTGCTCGGGCAGGTGCTCGAGGCGGTGGACTCGGACTTTAATACGTTGCTGGAGTTGGGCTTTCGCACCTCGATCGAAAAAGAGTGGGAATGGCGGGTGTCCCGCGGCGAGTCGTTGAAGAATCTCGAAGCGTTCGCACACCTCATCAGTTCCGACGACGACGAGGATGACGGCCGGAACTGACCGCGTGAGAGACTTGCGCTCATGGGTGATGCTGGCACGCTGGTGCTGCTCCGCCACGGCGAGAGCGAATGGAACGCGCTGAATCTCTTCACCGGCTGGGTCGATGTCGGGCTGACCGAGAAGGGTCGCGGCGAGGCCGTGCGTGGCGGCGAACTGATGGCCGAGCAGGACCTGCTTCCCGATGTGCTGTACACCTCGCTGCTGCGACGCGCCATCACCACCGCGAACCTGGCTCTCGACGCCGCCGACCGGTTGTGGATCCCGGTTCATCGCAGTTGGCGGCTCAACGAACGCCACTACGGTGCGCTGCAGGGCCTGGATAAGGCCAAGACCAAGGAACGCTACGGCGAAGAGCAGTTCATGGCCTGGCGCCGCAGCTACGACACTCCACCACCGGAGATCGAGAAGGGCAGCGAGTTCAGCCAGGACGCCGACCCCCGATACGCGAATGTCGGCGGCGGCCCGCTCACAGAGTGCCTTTCCGACGTGGTTGACCGCTTTTTGCCGTACTACACCGACGTGATCGTTCCGGATCTGCGTCTCGGCAAGACGGTCCTGATCGTCGCGCACGGAAATTCGTTGCGGGCGCTGGTGAAGTACCTGGACCAGATGTCGGACGAGGACGTCGTCGGATTGAACATCCCGACGGGCATTCCGCTGCGCTACGACCTGGACGCCGAACTGCGTCCGGCCGTGCCGGGTGGCACGTATCTGGACCCCGATGCGGCCGCCGCCGGAGCCGCCGCGGTAGCTAGCCAGGGTGCGGCGAAAGCCTGAGCGAAAGACCGTTGCCGGTCCGTAAAAGGCCACGTCGCTAAACATCGCGTGAACTGCGGCCGAATAGCTGTGGCGAAGGGTGTGACTTGTCCGATTTTGTCCGCGCTCCGCTAGGGCTACGTTCACCTGATTTGTAGGATTTCGGGTGTGACTGTGTTCTCGGCACTGTTGCTGGCCGGGGTCTTGTCCGCGGTGGCACTGGCCGTCGGTGTTGCGGCGGGAGTCCGGCTGTCCTCGAGGGCCGGACTGGGTCGCCGGAAAGGCCGCCAGCAAGGGACCGCCGAGTGGACGGGTATCACCGTCGCACAGATGCTGCAACGGATCGTGGCGCTGATGCCGATGGGCGCGGCCGTGGTCGACAGCCATCGCGACGTCGTCTATCTCAACGATCGAGCCAGGGAACTGGGTCTGGTCCGCGACCGGCAGCTTGATGAAGACGCCTGGAAGGCCGCACAACATGCGCTGCGTGGTGAGGACTTCGAGTTCGATCTGTCGCCGGCCAAGCGTTCCGGCGGCAGATCCGGATTATCGGTGCACGGGCACGCGCGGTTGCTGAGCGAGGAGGACCGGCGGTTCGCCGTGGTGTTCGTGCTCGACCAGTCCGATTACGCCCGCATGGAAGCGACCCGGCGCGATTTCGTTGCCAATGTCAGCCACGAACTCAAAACCCCCGTCGGCGCCATGGCGCTGCTAGCCGAGGCGTTGCTGGCTTCCGCAGATGACTCCGAAACCGTCCGCCGGTTCGCCGAGAAGGTACTCATCGAGGCCAACCGGTTGGGCGACATGGTCGCCGAACTGATCGAACTGTCCCGACTGCAGGGTGCCGAGCGGTTGTCCAACACGACCGATGTCGAGATCGACAGCGTCGTGACCGAGGCGATTTCTCGCCATAAGGTGGCTGCCGATAACGCCTCTATCGAGGTTCGCACCGACGCCGCCAGCGGACTGCAGGTGCTGGGTGACCAAACGCTGCTGGTGACCGCGCTGGCCAACCTGGTGTCCAATGCGATCGCCTATTCGCCGCGCGGCTCGTTGGTCTCGATCAGCCGGCGCAGAAAAGGTGACAACATCGAGATCGCGGTCACCGACCGGGGGATCGGCATCGCACTGGAAGACCAGGAGCGGGTCTTCGAGCGGTTCTTCCGTGGCGACAAGGCGCGGTCGCGCGCTACCGGTGGCAGCGGTCTCGGCCTGGCCATCGTCAAGCATGTTGCGGCCAACCACGGCGGCAGCATCGGCGTCTGGAGCAAGCCGGGAACCGGATCCACTTTCACGTTGTCCATACCGGCGTTCGAATCGGACGCCGATGAGTCGCTCAACGACGAGCAAGCCGAGTCAAAGCTGAGCCGTGACGTCAAGCCCAGCAGACCACAACGAGAGGAAGAGCTGAGTCGATGACCATCGGTTACGACCATGCGGAGCTAGACGGAGAAAGGGAACTGCGCAAATGACTAGCGTGCTGATCGTTGAAGACGAGGAGTCGCTGGCCGATCCGCTGGCGTTTCTCCTGCGCAAGGAGGGTTTCGAGGCCACGGTGGTAACCGACGGTCCCGCGGCGCTCGCCGAGTTCGATCGGGCCGGCGCTGACATCGTGCTGCTCGACCTGATGCTGCCCGGTATGTCGGGCACCGACGTCTGCAAGCAGTTGCGGGCACGTTCGGGCGTGCCGGTGATCATGGTGACCGCCAGGGACAGTGAGATCGACAAGGTGGTCGGACTGGAACTGGGCGCCGACGACTACGTCACCAAGCCCTATTCCGCACGTGAATTGATCGCCAGGATCCGGGCCGTATTGCGTCGCGGTGGCGACGACGACACCGAGATCAGCGATGGGGTGCTCGAGTCAGGGCCGGTGCGGATGGATGTCGAACGCCATGTCGTCTCGGTCAACGGCGACGCGATCACCCTGCCGCTCAAGGAATTCGATCTGCTGGAATACCTGATGCGCAACAGCGGGCGGGTGTTGACCCGTGGCCAGTTGATCGACCGGGTCTGGGGTGCGGACTACGTTGGCGACACCAAGACGCTCGACGTCCACGTCAAGCGTCTGCGTTCCAAGATCGAGGCCGACCCGGCCAATCCGGTGCACCTGGTCACGGTGCGCGGCCTGGGCTACAAACTGGAGGGGTAGCCGTCCGGAGGTTCGGGGCGCGGATTGAGGGTGTCAGCGTCCCAGGTCACGCGCTGATCGCTGGCAACTTCGAACGCTTCCAGTGCGTTGCTGCGCAGTATTTCCTGCACGCAGCGCGTTCCGGCGCCCACGTAGGTGGTCATCAAGTCAACGTCGGTGGCGACGCACCATTGCTGATCGCGCGCCCACCACAAATTCGCAGTGCGACCCGGTATTCCGAACGGCCGGGTCGCATGGTCGATTGACCCGCCCAGCGCATACATGGGTCGGTGCGGCAGTTCGATCAGCGCGGCATTTCCGACCGGCATTTCGCCGTAGCCATTCCAGAGGGCGTAGATGACGTCGTCTGTGCGCGAACAAGATCGCAGAATGCGGCTGAGTTCTCGGGTGGTAGGAGCGGGCAACCGGCCGGTATCCGGCCGACGGGCCCAGACCCCTGGCTGAGACTGCAACTGCCACGAGCCGACGAGGGATCCCCACTCCATCGCGGGATGGGCTATCCGATTGTTGGCCGCTGCCACTGTTGCCCATGCCACCGGCTGGTCCAGCTGCGGGGCGTCGGTGCCGTACGCGGGATGAAACACCCGTGCATAGGCATCGAAGACCGGCGGTACGCAAGATGCGACGTCGTACTCAAACGGATGTATGGCGTCCAGAATCCACTGATAGTCGCCCACGGCGTCGGAGTGTAGTTAGCGTGCCCCACCGACCACTTCGTCGGCGACGGCCAGCGCCATCGCCATGATCGACAACTGCGGATTGACCTCGGGGCAGCTGGGCAGGATCGATGCGTCGGCGACCCACACGCCGTTGACGCCCCGCAGTCGGCCCGCCTCGTCGACTGGACACAACTGCTCACGGGATCCGGCGGCCGCGGTGCCGGTCGGGTGGAAAGCAGAAAGGTGCAGGCTCTTCGGGTTGGTACGCGCCAGCACGTCCTGCAGTTCCGTCTCCGACTTCACCGTCATCGCACCGGGTAGCCCGGTGAGTACCTCGACGGCTCCGGCAGCGAACAGCAACCGGCCGATTGCCTGCAGTGCGACTCGCAGCTTTGCGACGTCGCCCTGGGCGATGTCGTAGCGCACCACTGTCTCGCCACCGATTGAGCGCACCGAGCCGACGCCCTCGTCGGCCACCATCGCGCCGAACGTCGCAATCCGTGGTGCTTCGTCAAGCCAGTGCAGCAGCTCGGTGCCGAAGCCGGGAAAGATGATCGACCCCATGCCCGGGGGCGTGGAGGTTGCCTCGATCAGCACCCCGTCGGACTCGTGGAATTCGTGGACGGCTGCACTTTGCAGAACGCCGCGCCAGGCGTAGACGTCTTCGGAGAAGCGCCCGGCGAGCAAGGTCGCGGGATGCAGCGCCAGGTTGCGGCCCAGTCGTGGATGTCGGCCAAGTCCGCTGCGCCGCAACAGCATTGGCGTCTCGGTTGCGCCAGCCGCGATCACCACGGTCTCGGCCAGGATGTCGATCGCGGTGCCGTCGGGCCTACGGGCCCGCACTCCTGTGGCGCGGCCGTTCTCGTGCAGCACCCGCTCGACGCGCGCTTGCGAGATGATGCGGGCTCCGGCCGCACAAGCCTGCGGCAGCGCATTGAGGTGCACACCGAATTTGGCGTTGTGCGGGCAGCCGATCGCGCATTGGCAGCAGCCCGCACAGCCCGGCGCGTTGCGTGGGATGGGCGCCGCCCGCCAGCCCAGTGAGTCGGCGGCGTCGAGCAATAAGTTGCCGTTGCGGCCCATGACGCCGCGCGGCGCCGGTGCGACCTGCAGCGTGCGCTCGACCTCGTCCAGGTGGCTGCCCAACCGCTGCGGGTCGGCAATGGCCAGGCCGAACTCGTCGCGCCAGCGTCGCTGCACGGCATCCGGGGGCCGGAAGCAGGTGCCCGAGTTGACGACGGTGGTGCCGCCGACCGCCCGGCCCACCGGTAACACCACGGTCGGGCGTCCCAGCGCAAACGTGGCGCCGGCACCCCGGTAGAGGCCCGCGTAGCGGTCGATCGGGTGGGTGGTCCGAAATTCCTCGACCGTCCACCGCCGTCCCTCTTCCAGAACGACGGCGTCCAGGCCTGCGCGGGCCAGGGTGCGGGCTGCCATCGCGCCGCCGGCGCCGGAACCGACGATCACCACATCGGTGGTGACGACGGAGGCGCTTTCGGCTGACGGGGTGACGTTCAAGACCGCGTCCGGGCGTACCACGATGTCATCCTCGGCGCGGGACAGCAGTTCCTGTGCGAAGTTGTCGGCGCCGTTGGCCAACAGCCCGATTACCTTCATTCCCTCGACGGCCGCGCCCGCGTCGGTGTTCAGCGCGGCGATGCGGCGCAGCACCCGTTCTCGTTCGGCCGGTGGCAGCTTTGCCAACGACCGGCCGGTGGTGAGGTAGCTCGCGGCGGACATCGAGATCAGTCCGGCGCGCACCGCCAGTCGCGTGGTGGCCGGCATTTGGGACAGGTACCGGTCAACGCGCTCGACGAACTTGGCCGGTGGCGGACCGCCGTGTTCCTCGGGGAGCAGCGCCGTGCCGAACGACGCCGTCGCTCGCTCTGCGAGCCGACTCATGCGCGCGACGAAAGCAGGCGCCCGAGCCCGCGACCCAGCTTGAGGAAGAACGGGTAGGTCGCGAAAATACCGCCGGCGGTGGCGTGTGCAGGCCAGTCCAGCTCGTCGGTGTTCACCGCGAAAACGCCGCTGTTCCACATGAAGTCGCGGCCGTTCTGGGCACGGAACGGGCGCCACAGGAAGCCCAGTCCGGGCACATTGTTGTAGAGGCCGAACGACCCAGCGAAGAATATGCCGAGGACCGCGGCTTCGACGACGTCGCGACGCGCAGCGGGGAAGCGGCGTTCGATGAGCACTCCGGAGGCGAACAGCAGTGGTGGGTCAAGGGCAAAGCTCATGACGGGATCCTTTCGTTGATGACGGGTGCCTGGTCTCCGCGCAGGCCGACCTCGGTATGGCCGGTGCCGACTACCGACCAGCGGCGCTCCACCACTCGGGTGCCATTCACCCGGCGGCTGATTTCGATGTGGACGTCGGCCCGTTCGGTGTTGGTGCACACACACCGGCCTCCATCGGGATCGATGTATTCCAGGCTCACGCACCGGTCAGCCGGCTGGTCGACCCGGATCAGAACCTCGCGTCGGCCGATGTGCCCCTCGAGCTGCCAGTGCTCCAGGCCGAGCGTGGTTCGCATCCGCAGCGACGGCAAAGGCCCTGTGGGCCAGTCTTTTCCGTCCACGCGCAGGCGGACGAACGCCAAGGGTTTGAGGCGGTTCAGTCCGGGCTTGTGCGACACCGCGGTGACGGCCTCCAGAACGTTGCCGTCGCCGAGATCGGCGTGAATCCAGCCCCAGCGCTTGGCGTTACCGTGCCCGTAGATGTGGGCGACGTTCCCGCGCCACCCGTCGACGGGAGTGGCGGCGCCGTCGACCGTCAGCGAGCCGGCGAAGTCCGCGGTCGGTGCGAGTACCACTTGGGCGCCGGGCAACAACTCGCGCTCCCAGGCGATGCGAGGGAACGTCCACAGCGGCGCCGCGGCGTCCTTCCAGGACAGGTCCCAGGCCAGTGAGCCCGCGCGTCCGGTCAGCTGCTCCGGCCCGATCAAGGCTCCCGCCGCCTGGAACCAGGCTGGACCCGTCGCGGGTTGAACAGGCTCGGGGCCGAAGCGCTCGGTACGAGGTGGAGCGTCGGGCGGAAAGTGGGTGATCCAGCCGTGCGCGTACGGCGCCCCGGTCGAGGGGGCCACCGTCTCGCAGTGCACCCAGAGTCCGGCGCGCGTCACCGGATCCGAAAGGGTCGCGTACCAAACCTCCAGGCGGCCCGACGCGCCCTGCCAGCGCGGCGTCACCGCCGATCGCATCTCGTCGTCCATCGCTTACCTCCGGTTGCGACACGCACTCCTGGGACTGGACCGTCTAGACCGCGGTGTCGGTTACCTACTATAATTGGTTGAGCCAATGAACCAGTCAAGTCCGATCCCACCGCCCGAACGTCAGCGAGTCGACGAACAGATCGCTGCGTCGATCGCGGACGCCATCCTGGATGGCGTGTTTCCGCCCGGCACGACGTTGCCGCCGGAGCGCGAACTCGCTGATCAGCTCGGTGTCAACCGCACCTCGCTACGCCAGGGGTTGGCCCGGCTGCAGCAGATGGGTCTGATCGAAGTCCGCCAGGGCAGCGGCAGCATGGTTCGCGATCCCGAAGGACTCACCCATCCGGCCGTGGTGGAGGCGCTGGTCCGCAAGCTGGGTCCCGAATTTCTGGTGGAACTCCTGGAGATCCGCGCGGCGCTAGGTCCCTTGATGGGCCGGTTGGCAGCCGAACGAGGTACGCCCGACGACGGCGAGGCATTGCGCGCCGCACTGGCCGCGGTTCGGGAAACCGACACCTCCGAGGCACGCCAGGCGGCCGATCTTGCCTACTTTCATGTGCTGATTCACAGCACGCGCAACCGGGCTCTGGGGTTGCTGTACCGCTGGGTCGAACATGCCTTCGGTGGGCGTGAGCACGAGCTCACCGGCGCCTATGACGATCCCGATCCGGTGATTGCCGACCTGCTGGCGATCACCGAAGCCGTACTCGAGCACGATGCAGCGCGGGCTGCGGCGGCGGTCGAGACATACCTGAACGCGAGTGCGCTGCGGATGGTTCTGGCGTACACCAGGGGCGCCAAGGACTAGCCGGACGCGACTCGGTTGCTCGGTGAGAATGCTCCGGCTATTCGGCCGCGCGGGTCGCCGGATGCACCGCGATAAGCCCTAATTGACTGCGGCGCTTGCACATTGCGGCCAACTCCGCGTATGCCTTCTCGCCGAGAAGTTCGATGAGTTCGTCGGCGAGGCTCTGCCACACCTGCTTGGCGCCGACGTGGGCGGCTGGGTCTCCCGTGCAGTACCAGTGCAGGTCGGCCCCACCGGATCCCCAGCCGCGGCGGTCGTACTCGGTGATGGTGGTCTTCAGAATCTCCGTGCCGTCGGGCCGGGTCACCCAGTCCTGGCTGCGCCTGATCGGCAGCTGCCAGCAGACATCGGGTTTCATCGAAAGCGGTGTGACACCCAGCTTGAGGGCTTTGCTGTGCAGCGCGCAGCCGACGCCGCCGGAGAATCCGGGCCGGTTCAGGAAGATGCAGGCGTCCTTGTATTTGCGGGTGCGATATTGCGGTTCGCCCTCATGCTCGTCGAGTTCCAGGTACCCCTTGCGGCCCAGTCCCTTATCGCGAAACTGCCAGTCGGCCTTGGTCAGCTTGCTCACCGCGTCGTCGAGTCGCGCCCGGTCGTCGTCGTCGGACAGAAACGCGCCATGCGAGCAGCAACCGTCGTCCGGGCGACCCGCCACGGTGCCCTGACAGGCCGGCGTGCCGAATACGCACGTCCAGCGCGACAGCAGCCAGGTCAGATCCACCGCGATCAGGTGCTCGGGATTGTCGGGGTCGTAGAACTCCACCCATTCACGGGCGAAATCCAGTTCGACCTCTTGTCCGCGCAGCGAGTTAGCCACGGATGCAACGTTAGTCCAGGATTTCGGTTGGTACCGGCTTCGCCGCTCAGCGCGAGTCCGCGGTGTCGTCCGGTTGATGGAGCGGGTCGCGATTTGGGCGCGTCGTCATCCCGGCTAGTTTTGTTGCGTGCGATTGGGCGTGTTGGACGTGGGTAGCAATACCGTCCACTTACTGGTGGTCGATGCTCACCGCGGCGGGCATCCGACGCCGATGAGTTCGACCAAGGCGACTCTGCGCTTGGCGGAGGCCACTGACAGTTCCGGCAAGATCACCAAGCGCGGGGCCGACAAGCTGGTTTCAACCATCGACGAGTTCGCCAAGATTGCGGTCAGCTCCGGCTGCGCCGAACTGATGGCGTTCGCCACCTCCGCGGTGCGCGACGCGGAAAATTCCGATGACGTGCTGGCGCGGGTACGCAAAGAGGCCGGCGTCGAGTTGCAAGCCCTGCAGGGAGTCGACGAGTCGCGGCTGACCTTCCTGGCCGTGCGGCGGTGGTTCGGCTGGAGCGCGGGACGCATCATCAACCTCGACATCGGGGGCGGCTCGCTGGAGGTGTCCAGTGGGGTGGATGAAGAGCCCGATGTCGCGCTGTCGTTGCCGCTGGGCGCCGGACGGCTGACCCGCGAATGGTTGTCCGAGGATCCGCCGGGGCGACGTCGGATGGCCATGCTGCGCGACTGGCTGGACGCCGAACTGGCCGATGCCAGCGCCTCGGTCCTCGACGCCGGGGCACCCGATCTCGCGGTCGCGACGTCGAAGACGTTCCGGTCGCTGGCGCGTCTGACCGGTGCCGCCCCGTCCGCTGCCGGACCGCGGGTGAAGCGAACGCTGACAGCAAACAGCCTCAGACAACTCATATCTTTCATCTCTAGGATGACGACCGCCGACCGGGCAGAACTGGAAGGAGTCAGCGCCGAGAGGGCACCGCAGATCGTTGCGGGCGCTCTGGTAGCGGAGGCGAGCATGCGTGCGCTGTCGTTGGAAATGGTTGACATCTGCCCGTGGGCGTTACGGGAAGGTCTCATCTTGCGAAAACTCGACAGCGAAGCGGACGGAACCGCACTCGTTGAGACGCCGGTGCGCGATGCTGGAGGTCAGTTAGTTGATCGGAGCACGCCCACCCGATCGAGAGGCAGCAAACCATGAGCGGTCCACACTCGGAGACCGAGGACGCCAAGCAGGTTTCGGTGGCCGAGCTGTTGGCCAGGAATGGAACCATCGGAGAGCCGACGGTCACGCGGCGCCGCCGCCGACGACGCGGTGACGACTCCGTCTCCGTCGCCGAGCTGACCGGCGAGATCCCCATCATTCGGGACGTTCCTCGCCCACCGGATGCGCCGGCCCGACAGCCCGACATCAAGGCCCCCCAGCAACACCCCGCGCCGTCGGCTCCCGCCGCTCCGGCGCCACCCTCGGCCCCGCCCAACGGCGGTGTCCAGGTCGTCGAACCGGCTGTCTCGGCACCGCCCCAACCGGTCATTCCGCGGGCTCCCGAGCCCGCCGCCGAGAAGGCCGTCGAACCCGCCGCCAGGACGGTGTACTGGTCGGAACCTGAACCGCGCTGGCCCAAGTCCGACCCGTTCACCAAGCGCGGCTCCGGACCGGAGCGCAGCGAGTATCCGCGCCCACTGCGTCATATCAGCGTCAACGACGCCGACGCTCGGTCCGGCGCCGAGGGCATGAGCCCGGATCCGGTAGGCCATTACACCGACGCCTCCGTCGATGTGATGGACAGCGAGGTGCGCGAGGCGGAATCGTCGGTCGAGGACTCCGCGTACGTGCGCTCCTACCTACATGGTCCCGAAGGCCTGGACGGCAACACCGAACAGACCCTTTTCGGTGGCCAGTCCATCGCCGACGAGGTCGCCCGGCGTCGCGGCGAGCAGCAGCAACCAGCGGTGTTCGCCGAGGATCCTTCCCGTCCGGGTGACGCGGCGACGCCACGCAGCTCGGGCCGCAAGATGGCGGCTGTGGGGCGCGGCATCTTGACCGTGCTGCAGTCGATTCTGGCCGTGGCGTTCGGCGGGGGATTGTTCATCGCGTTCGACCAGCTGTGGCGCTGGAATGCCATCGTGGCTCTGGTGCTCTCGGTGTTGGTCATCCTTGGCCTGGTGGTCGGGGTCCGGGTGGTTCGCAAGACCGAGGACATCGCCAGCACCCTGATCGCCGTTGCGGTGGGTGCGCTGATCACTCTGGGGCCGATGGCCTTGTTGCAAACGGGTTAGGCGTCACAGACACACAGTGCGCCCAGCAATCAAAGTCGGCTTGTCGACGGCCTCGGTATACCCCCTGCGGGCCGAGGCCGCGTTCGAGTATGCCGCCAGACTCGGCTACGACGGAGTCGAGCTGATGGTCTGGAGCGAGTCCGTCAGCCAGGACATCGACGCCGTCCGCAAGCTGTCGGAGCGCTTTGGCGTGCCGGTGCTGTCTGTGCACGCACCCTGCCTGCTGATATCGCAGCGCGTGTGGGGCGCGAACCCGATCCACAAGCTGGACCGCAGTGTGCGTGCCGCAGAACAGTTGGGGGCACAGACAGTCGTCGTGCATCCGCCCTTTCGGTGGCAACGGCGCTATGCCGAGGGATTCAGCGAGCAGGTCAAGGCGCTGGAAGCGTCCAGCGACGTGATGGTCGCCGTGGAGAACATGTTCCCCTTCCGCGCGGACCGGTTCTTCGGGCTCGATCAGACCAGAGAACGGATGCGCCGGCGCGGCGGCGGCCCGGGCGTTGCCATCTCGGCGTTCGCACCGTCCTACGATCCGCTGGACGGCGAGCACGCGCACTACACGTTGGACCTATCGCACACTTCGACCGCGGGAACCGACTCGGTGGAAATGGCGCGCCGGATGGGGCCGGGATTGGTGCACCTGCACCTGTGCGACGGCAGCGGTCTGCCTGCCGACGAGCACCTGGTGCCAGGTCGCGGTACCCAGCCGACCGCCGAGGTGTGCCAGATGCTGGCCAACAGCAACTTCGCCGGTCACGTCGTTCTGGAAGTCTCCACTTCCAGCGCCCGTTCCGCCGCGGAACGCGAGGCCATGCTCGTCGAGTCGCTTCAATTCGCCCGCACCCACCTGCTGCGGTGACATGAGCACACTGTTCACCGCGGCCATGGCGCTGCGTGAGGTGACTGCTGGACCGGACGGTCCGGTATTCGAGGGCGAGCTCAACGAGCATTGGACCATCGGCGCCAAGGTGCACGGCGGGGCCATGATCGCGTTGTGCGCCAAGGCGGCGCGTACGGCCGTCGGCGGAGCAAACCTGCAGCCGGTGGCGGTCTCGGCGAATTTTCTGTCCGCGCCTGATCCGGGGCCGATGCAACTGGTGACCTCGATCCGTAAGCGTGGCCGCCGGATCAGCGTGGTCGACGTCGAACTCGTCCAGGGCGAACGCGCCGCGGTGCACGCCGTGGTCACGTTGGGTGAGCCGGAGCATCATCTTCCGGGTAAGAGCCAGCCGCTACTGTCGGCGAACCCGGTATTGGATCTGATGGCACCCGAGCCGCCTGATGACGTGGCACCGATCGGACCCGGCCACCGGTCGGCGGGCCTGGTGCATCTGAGTGCGGGCTGCGATATCCGGCCGGTGCTTTCCACCATGGACCCGGTGACCGATGGCCGGCCGCCACTGCTGCAGATGTGGGCGCGACCACGCGGGGTGGCACCGGATGCGCTGTTCGCCCTCCTGTGCGGCGATCTGTCGGCGCCGGTGACCTTCGCTGTCGACCGCATGGGCTGGGCGCCGACCGTGCAAATCACCGGCTTCCTGCGGGCATTGCCGGTCGACGGCTGGCTGAGAGTGATCTGCACCTGTGTCGAGATCGGCCAGGACTGGTTCGATGAAGACCACACCGTCGTCGATTCGGCGGGGCGCCTGGTGGTGCAAACGCGCCAGCTGGCCCTGGTGCCGCCTGAGCTGCCTACCCGGTAGCCCAAGTCCGATGTCTGCCATGCTTTCCCGCATGGCGAGAATCGCGATCATCGGTGGCGGGAGTATCGGCGAGGCATTGTTGTCGGGTCTGCTGCGGGCGGGCCGCCAGGTCAAAGACCTGGTAGTGGCCGAACGCATGCCGGATCGGGCCAAGTATCTGTCGACGACCTACGGGGTGCTGGTGGTCCCCTCGGCCAAGGACGCGGCGCAGAACGCGGCCTTCGTGGTGGTCGCAGTCAAGCCGGCCGACGTCGAGGCGGTGATGGGCGACCTGACCAGCGCCGCCGCCGCGGCCGAGCACGACAGCGCTGAGCAGGTTTTCGTCACCGTCGCGGCCGGCGTCACCGTCGGCTTCTTCGAATCCAAACTTCCGGCCGGAACCCCGGTGATCCGGGCCATGCCCAACGCGGCGGCGCTGGTGGGGGCGGGTGTCACCGCACTGGCCAAGGGCCGGTTCGTCACCCCGCACCAGCTTGATGAGGTTTCCGCACTGTTTGACGCGGTCGGCGGCGTGCTGACGGTTCCCGAGCAGCACATGGATGCGGTCACCGCGGTGTCGGGTTCTGGACCGGCGTATTTCTTCCTGCTCGTCGAAGCCCTGGTGGACGCAGGCGTCGCGGTGGGGTTGAGCCGGCAGGTGGCCACGGATCTGGCCGCCCAGACCATGGCGGGGTCGGCGGCGATGCTGTTGGAGCGCATGGATGAAGAGCGGCGACCCGCCGACGGCGAGCCGATCGGCTTGCGGGTCGACTCGTCGCCTGCCCAGCTGCGGGCATCGGTCACTTCGCCCGGTGGTACCACCGCAGCGGCGCTGCGCGCGCTCGAACGGGGTGGATTCCGGGTGGCGGTCGATGATGCCATCCAAGCTGCCAAAAACCGTTCTGAGCAGCTAAGAATTACATCGGAGTAATAAAAGAATTTCGAACTGATTGTCTCTCACCAGTACCAGTAACCCCACTGGTCCCGCTATTCTCCTCTTGTATGCCTGTGTGGGTGCCAGCGGAGGGGAAGCCGCTGGCATTGCTCGGGCCTGACAGGATTGGGTTGCGATGACGTCAACGAACGGGCCGTCGGTACGGGATTCCGCAGGCAAAGGGGCACGAGACAACGGTCCGGCCGATGCGCAGCAAGCACGTGCGCAGTTTCTGACTGTCGCCGAGGTTGCGGCGCTGATGCGGGTCTCCAAGATGACGGTGTACCGGCTGGTGCACAACGGCGAGCTGCCCGCGGTTCGGGTCGGCCGTTCTTTCCGGGTCCACGCCAAGGCCGTCCACGACATGTTGGAGACGTCCTACTTCGACGCGGGCTAACCGGGAGCGGTCGCAAGCGCGGCGTGGCCGGGTGCGGCGGGCCGCGACCATTCGGGCCGCGACCAGTCGGGCCGGGAGCGGTCGCAAGCGCGGCGTAGCCGGGTGCGGCGGGCCGCGACCATTCGGACTAGCCTCGGTCTCAGGTCGGGCACAGCGACAGCTGGGGCCCAGCTTCGACAGTCGCCGTCAGCGGTTGCGCGGATGGCGGGTTCCAAATTGCGAAAGCCGTGGTCAAGCCGGTAGGCATCTAGCCGGTTTGGTGTTGCGGGTAAGCAGTTGGGTAAAGTTACACGGTCAATTCATAATGCGGTCACGGGTCAGATAGCGGAGTTCATGGGTTCAGTAATTAAGAAGCGGCGCAAACGTATGTCCAAGAAGAAGCACCGCAAGCTGCTACGTCGCACCCGGGTGCAGCGCAGAAAACTTGGCAAGTAAGTCTTGCCGGCGCGCGCTGTCACCAGTCCGTAACGCCGTCGTCCCTGCTCCTCGTTAGGCTGTCGGAGTGGATCCGTCGAATGATCGTGATGGCGGGGGGACCAGCGGCGGGGATGCCGTGCACTACCCGAAGGTGGTGCTGGTCACCGGTGCGTGCAGATTCCTGGGCGGTTATCTAACTGCTCGGCTCGTGCAGAACCCGCTGATCAACCGCGTCATCGCGGTGGATGCGATCGCGCCGAGCAAAGACATGCTGCGCCGGATGGGGCGCGCCGAGTTTGTGCGCGCCGACATCCGTAATCCTTTCATCGCCAAGGTGATTCGAAACGGCGATGTCGATACCGTGGTGCACGCCGCGGCCGCGTCCTATGCGCCGCGGTCCGGCGGTAGCGCGGCGCTCAAGGAACTCAACGTGATGGGCGCGATGCAGTTGTTCGCTGCCTGTCAGAAGGCGCCCACGGTGCGCCGCGTCGTGCTCAAGTCGACGTCCGAGGTGTACGGGTCGAGCGAACACGATCCGGTGATGTTCACCGAGGACAGCAGCAGCCGTAAACCCTTCCGGGAGGGTTTCGCCAAGGACAGCCTCGATATCGAGGGCTACGTGCGTGGGCTCGGCCGGCGCCGACCCGATATCGCGGTCACCATCCTGCGGTTGGCCAACATGATCGGGCCGGCGATGGACACCACGTTGTCGCGATACTTGGCCGGCCCTGTGGTGCCGACGATGTTCGGTCGTGACGCGAGATTCCAACTGCTACACGAGCAGGACGCGCTGGGTGCGTTGGAGCGGGCGGCGATGGCCGGACGGGCCGGCACGTTCAACATCGGCGGCAGCGGCATCATCATGCTGTCCCAGGCAATTCGCCGGTCCGGTCGAATTCCGTTGCCAGTTCCAGGTTTTGGTGTGTGGGCCCTGGATTCGCTGCGACGGGCCAATCGGTATACCGAGATCAATCGCGAGCAGTTCAACTACCTCAGTTACGGCCGCGTGATGGACACCACCAGGATGCGAACAGACCTCGGCTACCAGCCAAAATGGTCGACGGCAGAGGCCTTCGACGACTACCTGCGCGGCCGCGCCATGACTCCCATAATCGACCCGCATCGGGTACGCTCCTGGGAGGGTCGTGCCATATCGTTGGCGCAGCGCTGGGGTAGACAAAGTCCCCTTCCGCGATCGGGTAAAAGATAGATTTGGATAAGCAACGTGGCGGGTGATTCCAAAGCCAATGTCATACCACTGCACACCAATCGGGGTCGTGTAGCTGCGCGGCGTCGCGCCGCTCAGCGGGCAGATGCGTCCGGTCAACATCCTTCGTTGCTCTCTGACCCGAGCGGTCGCGCCTCGGCCGAAGAACTCGCCGCCGTCGTCCGGGAAATCGATCAGCACCGGCGTGCCGCGGGTGCTGCGACGCCGGAAGAAGCACCCCTCACCGACGTTGCGCAGCGGGTCGCCGCAGTTGCCGGATTCTTCCGGCAGCGGTTGCTCGGCGACTACACCGTCGACGAATTCGGGTTCGATCCGCACTTCAACGACGCCATCGTCCGGCCGCTGCTGAGGTTCTTCTTCAAGTCCTGGTTCCGCGTCGAGGTCACCGGCATCGAGAACATCCCCAGTGATGGCGCGGCATTGGTCGTGGCCAATCACGCCGGCGTACTGCCGTTCGACGGTTTGATGCTGTCGGTGGCGGTGCACGACGAACACCCGGCGGAGCGGGACCTGCGGTTGCTGGCCGCCGACATGGTCTTTGATTTACCTGTCGTGGGGTCGACTGCCCGCAAGGCAGGCCACACCATGGCGTGCACGGCGGACGCACACCGGTTGCTCGCCTCTGGCGAACTCACCGCGGTGTTTCCCGAGGGATACAAGGGCCTGGGAAAGCGATTCGAGGATCGCTACCGGTTGCAGCGGTTTGGTCGGGGCGGCTTCGTTTCGGCGGCGCTGCGCACCAAGGCGCCGATCGTGCCGTGCTCGATCATCGGGTCCGAAGAGATCTATCCGATGCTGACCGATGTGAAGCTGCTGGCGCGACTGTTCGGTCTGCCGTACTTCCCGGTGACTCCGCTGTTCCCGCTGGCCGGCCCGGCCGGACTGGTCCCGTTGCCGTCGAAGTGGCGCATCGCGTTTGGTGAGCCGATCAACACCGCCGACTATGCCCAGAGTGACGCCGAGGACCCGATGGTCACCTTCGAGTTGACCGACCAGGTGCGCGAGACCATCCAGCAGACGCTGTACCGGCTGTTGGCCGGGCGTCGCAACATCTTCTTCGGCTGACCTTCCCCGCTACCCAAACTAAAACGCCGCCGCGGATTCGCGGCGGCGTTTAGTCGTCTTGGGTTACTTGGTCAGGGTGAACTGGCACACGTTGGTGTAGCCGTCCCGGAACAGATCCGAACAACCGGTCAGGTAGTGCTGCCAGATGTCGTACATCTCTTGGCCTTTGAGCTCGATGGCCTTTTCCTTGTGTCGGATAAGCGCCTCGGACCAGGTGTCCAAGGTGGGAACGTAATTCTTCCCGATGTAGTGGTGGCGCTCGATCTTGAAGCCCGCCTCCGTCGAGTAGCGGTCCACCTGCTCCACCTGAGGCAACTTACCGCCCGGGTAGATCTCCCTCAGAATGAAGCTGATGAAGCGCAGCAGCGTCATCGTCGTCTTCAAGCCCATCGCCCTACCCTCTTCGGCGGTGGGCACCACGATGGTGTGCAGCAGGAAACGGCCGTCGTCGGGCAGCAAGCTGTAGTACTTCTTGAAGAAGGTCGCGTAGCGCTGGTATCCGGCGTCGCCGGCCCCATCGGCGAAGTGCTCGAAGGCACCCAGCGAGACGATGCGGTCGACCGGCTCGTCGAAAAGCTCCCAGCCCTGCAACCGCACCTCTTTGCGGCGGGGGCTGTCCATCTCGTCGAACTTCTGCTGGCAGTGTGCCAACTGGTTCTCGCTGAGCGTCAGTCCGATGACGTTGACGTCGTAGTGCTCGACAGCGTGCCGCATGGTCGAACCCCAGCCGGAGCCGATGTCGAGCAGGGTCATGCCGGGCTCGAGGTTGAGCTTGTCCAGTGCCAGCTTGCGCTTGGCGAACTGCGCCTCTTCCAGCGTCTTACTCTGGGGCTCGTCGATATTCGGGTTCTCGTCGAAATAAGCGCAGCTGTACGTCATCGACGGGTCGAGCCACAGCTTGAAGAATTCGTTGGAACGGTCGTAATGCGACTGCACTGCCTCTACTGGCGGCTGCAGCTGGGTTCCACCCCCGGTGCCTTCTGATGTCATAAAAGCGACGCTACCTGCCACGATCAGATGGATGCAATTGCGGCCACGGTTGCTTCAGCGTCGGCGTCGTGGCTGGCCGCCTCGCCCAGCATGGTGACTACGCTGGTCACTATGGGGTTGCCTTCCCCGTCGGTCACTTCGCTGCGGATCTCGGCCAACACGGTGCCATGGGACTCGATAACCGAGTCCAGGTAGGTGTCGAAATGCAGCTCGTCACCGACCAGGATCGGCCGGTGAAATCGAAACTTCTGGTCACGGTGCATGACCCTGGCGATATTGATCGGGATGCTGAACTTGGTGAATATCTCCAGCTGAACGCGGCGTCCGGCGATAGCCAGGAACGTCAGCGGGGCCACGATCGAGGGGTAACCGGCTTCGGCGGCGGCGGCCTCGTCCCAGTGGGACGGGTGCTCGTCTTGGACCGACTGGGCGAATTCGCGGATCTTTTCGCGGCCGACTACGAAGTGGTCTTCCTGCCGGTAGTGCTTACCGATGATTCCTTCGGCTCCCTGAGGAAGTGTCATGACGCCGCTTTCCGCTCGAAGAGTTTGCTCAGCGGCGCAGCTTATCAGCGTGATTGACGACGGGACGCCAAAGCCGCTAGCGCGCCGCCCGCCGCGCCCAGCGCCAGGGCTGACGGCACCCCGATGCGCGCGGCCTTGCGAGCAGTGCGGAAGTCGCGAATTTCCCATCCTCGTTCGCGGGCCAGGCTGCGCAGTCGGGCGTCGGGATTGATCGCAACCGCGGTGCCCACCAGCGACAGCATCGGCACATCGTTGTAGCTGTCGGAATACGCGGTACAGCGTTTGAGGTTGAGGCCCTCCCGGATGGCCAGGGAGCGCACCGCGTGTGCTTTGCCGACGCCGTGCAGGATGTCACCCACCAACCGGCCGGTGAATATGCCGTCGGCCGATTCGGCCACCGAGCCAAGGGCCCCGGTCAGGCCGAGTCGGCGGGCGATGGTGGCAGCCAACTCGTAAGGCGTGGCGGTGATCAACCACACCTGCTGGCCGGCGTCGAGGTGCATCTGGGTGAGCTCGCGGGTCCCAGACCAGATCTTGTCGGCGATGATCTCGTCGTAGATTTCCTCGCCAAGCTGAATCAGCTCGTCGACCGAGCGGCCCTCGATGAAGGTCAACGCTTTACGGCGGCCGGCGGCGACGTCCTCGGCGTTCTCCTTGCCGAGTACCTGAAACTTGGCCTGGGCGTAAACGAATCCGAGCACGTCCCGATAGGTGAAGTAGTCCCGCGCGGCCAGTCCGCGGCCGAAGTGCACCGCCGAGGAGCCCTGCACCAACGTGTTGTCGACGTCGAAGAACGCGGCGGCGGTCAGATCGACGGGCGGCTGGGGGCGATCGCCCGGGGAAGCGGCGTGCAAGCCGTCGAGCGCACGTTCGGCGCTGGCATTGGCGGCCAGTGACTCGAGGTCTAAATGACCGGTGTGGGCCCCGGGGTCGGCGGAGCCGTCGGTGGGGTCAGAGGAAGCCATCACACACCTCCCAAGTCGCTGAGTAGGCCGGTTCCCGGTCCCTGGAAGCTAGCGAGCTGGCATCAACCCTATCCGGCCGAGGGAATGCCAGACTGGTGAGCATGACCGAGCCCGTGAGCCGACCTCGAGTGGAGTTGTTGACGCGGGCCGGATGTTCGATCTGCGTGCGCGTGCACGCCGAGTTGGCCGAGCTTGCCGCCGAATTGAACTTCGATCTGACCAGCACCGATGTCGATGCGGCTGCCGGCGCCGGAAACCCCGGGTTGCGGGCCGAGTTCGGTGATCGGCTGCCGGTGGTGCTGCTGGACGGTCGGGAACACAGCTACTGGGAGGTCGACGAACCCCGGTTGCGGGCCGACATCGCGGCAATCGCCCGGTGAGCGGCGTCACGCTGGCCCCATGTCACGAGCGACGTCACTCCCGCGTATTTGGTCACACACCTGACAACCGTTTACCGTAGGTAGAAGTTCACTTTCCGACGCAGTAAGGGAGCGGGGGTCGGGTGATGCTGCCGTGAGCATCTTGCTCTTCGGGGTTTCGCACCGCAGCGCGCCGGTTTCCATTTTGGAACAGCTCAGCATCGACGAGTCGGATCAAGTCAAGATCGTCGACCAGCTGTTGCAGTCACCGTTGGTGACCGAGGCGATGGTGCTGTCGACTTGCAACCGGGTTGAGATCTACGCCGTAGTGGATGCGTTTCACGGCGGCCTCTCGGTGATCGGGCAGGTGCTCGCCGAGTACTCCGGTCTGCCGATGGGCGACCTGACCAAGCACGCCTACGTCCGCTACAGCGAGGCCGCCGTCGAGCACCTGTTCGCGGTGGCCAGCGGGTTGGATTCGGCCGTGGTGGGCGAGCAGCAGGTGCTGGGCCAGGTGCGCCGGGCCTATGCGTCCGCCGAGGCCAACAGCACCGTAGGCCGGGTGCTGCACGAACTGGCGCAGCGCGCATTGTCGGTAGGCAAGCGCGTGCACTCCGAAACCGCGATCGACGCCGCCGGTGCCTCAGTGGTGTCGGTGGCCCTGTGCATCGCCGAGCGCAAGCTGGGCACCCTCGGCGGCAAGACGGCCGCTGTGGTCGGTGCCGGGGCTATGGGTGCGCTGTCGGTGGCCCACCTGACGCGCGCCGGTATCGACCGCGTGCACGTCGTGAACCGGTCACTGACCCGGGCGCAGCGACTGGCGGGCCGAATCAGCGAATCGGGCATATCGGCCGAGGCGCTGACTCTGGATCGCCTCGCCGACGCGTTGGCCGACGCCGACGTGGTGGTCAGCTGCACTGGGGCGATCAGCCCGGTGATCTCGCTCGCCGACGTCCATAACGCACTGGCCAACTCGCAGCGTGACGAAGCCACGAAGCCGCTGGTCATCTGCGACCTGGGAATGCCGCGGGATGTCGACCCGGCGGTGGCCGGCCTACCCGGTGTCCTCGTCGTCGACGTGGATCGGGTGCAACACGAACCTTCGGCGCACGTGGCGGCCGCGGACGTCGATGCCGCCCGTCACATCGTTGCCGCAGAGGTTGCCGCGTACCTGGCGGGCCAGCGTATGGCAGAGGTCACACCGACGGTTACCGCACTTCGTCAGCGTGCCGCCAACGTGGTGGAGGCAGAGTTGCTGCGCCTGGATAACCGGTTGCCGGGGCTGGAACGCACGGAGCGCGAGGAAGTGGCCCGCACGGTGCGACGGGTGGTCGACAAGCTGCTGCACGCCCCGACGGTACGTATCAAACAACTCGCCAGTGCGCCCGGCGGCGACAGCTATGCCGAAGCGCTACGCGAGCTTTTCGAACTGGACCAGACCGCGGTCGACGCGGTAGCGGCTGGTGAATTACCAGTCATACCAAGCAGTTTCGATAATCCTAAGCAGTCGGCCGAATAACTGATTGGTGTATGTGATCCGGATAGGCACTCGGGGCAGTCTGCTGGCTACGACTCAGGCCGCGACCGTCAGAGACGCACTGATCGCCAACGGCCATCCGGCCGAATTGGTGACGATCAGCACAGTGGGCGATCAATCGTCGGCACCCATCGAGACGCTAGGTGTGGGGGTCTTCACAACCGCGCTGCGGGAGGCCATGGACGACGGTCGCGTCGACGCTGCTGTGCACTCGCACAAAGATTTGCCGACGGCCCATGACCCACGCTTCGTCATCGCGGCCATACCGCCACGGAACGACGCCCGCGATGCTGTTGTAGCCCGTGACGGGATGGTGCTCGGGGAGTTGCCGGTGGGTTCGCTGGTGGGGACGTCCTCGCCACGGCGGGCGGCCCAGCTTAGAGCACTGGGTCTCGGTTTGGAAATCCGCCCCCTACGAGGCAACCTAGATACCAGGTTGAACAGGGTAAGCAGTGGTGATCTTGATGCCGTCGTGGTGGCCCGGGCCGGTCTGGCCCGAATAGGTCGTCTCGACGACATCACCGAGACGTTGGAGCCGGTACAAATGTTGCCAGCGCCTGCTCAGGGGGCTCTCGCCGTCGAGTGTCGGGCCGGCGACAGCCGGTTGGTCGCAGTGTTGGCGGAATTGGACCACGCCGACACACGTGTGGCCGTCACCGCTGAGCGAACCTTGCTCGCCGAATTGGAGGCTGGTTGCTCCGCACCGGTCGGCGCGATCGCGGAAGTGGTCGAGTCGATCGATGAGGAGGGGCGGGTCTTCGAAGAGCTGTCGCTGCGCGCATGTGTGGCGGCACTCGACGGATCCGATGTGATCCGCGCGTCCGGTATCGGCGCCTCCGATCGGGCACGGGAGCTAGGTCTCTCGGTTGCTGCGGAGCTGTTCGAACTGGGTGCTCGTGAATTGATGTGGGGAGCACGGGAAGACCCCGTGCGGAGAAGTTGAAAGAGACGTGGGAGCGACAACGATGACGCGAGGGCGTAAGCCGACACCGGGCCGCATCACATTCGTGGGCTCTGGGCCTGGCGACCCCGGTCTGCTGACTACCAGGGCTGCGACGGTGCTTGCGAATGCAGCGTTGGTGCTGACCGACCCCGACGTGCCCGAGCCTGTGCTCGCGCTGATCGGCAAAGATCTGCCTCCGGTTTCCGGTCCGGCGCCTGCGGAGCCGGCGTCCGGCAGTTCAGATTCCGGTGCGACTACGTCGAGTCCGGAAACGGCGAGCGCGGTGCTGTCGGGTGGTCCCGACATCCGTCCCGCACTCGGGGATCCCGCCGAGGTCGCGAAGACCCTCACCGCCGAAGCCCGTTCCGGCTTCGACGTGGTGCGGTTGGTGGCGGGTGACCCGTTGTCCGTGGATTCGGTGATCACCGAGGTGAACGCCGTCGCGCGGACCCATCTGCACGTCGAGATCGTCCCCGGCCTGGCACCCAGCAGCGCCGTGCCGACCTACGCGGGGTTGCCGCTGGGTTCCTCGCACACCGTTGCCGACGTGCGGGGCGACGTGGACTGGGAGGCGCTTGCCGCGGCCCCGGGGCCACTGATCCTGCAGGCCACCACGTCGCACCTGGCTGAGGCCGCGCGCGCACTGATCGACCACGAGCTGGCCGACAGCACTCCGTGCGTGGTGACCGCGCAGGGCACCACCTGTCAGCAGCGGTCGGTGGAGACCACGTTGCAAGGTCTGCTCGATCCCGCCGTCCTGGGCGGCAGCAGCGACCCGGCCGGTCCGTTGACCGGGCCATTGGTGGTGACCATCGGCAAGACGGTGACCAGCCGCGCCAAGCTGAACTGGTGGGAGAGCCGGGCACTGTACGGCTGGACCGTGCTGGTGCCGCGCACCAAGGACCAGGCCGGCGAGATGAGCGAGCGGTTGACGTCCTACGGCGCACTGCCCATCGAGGTGCCGACCATCGCCGTCGAACCTCCCCGAAGCCCGGCGCAGATGGAACGCGCCGTCAAGGGCCTGGTCGACGGCCGGTTCCAGTGGGTGGTGTTCACGTCCACCAACGCGGTGCGGGCGGTGTGGGAGAAGTTCGGCGAGTTCGGTCTGGACGCCCGTGCGTTCTCCGGCGTGAAGATCGCGTGTGTCGGCGAGTCGACGGCAGACCGGGTTCGCGCGTTCGGAATCAGCCCCGAGCTGGTGCCGTCCGGCGAACAGTCCTCGCTGGGGCTGCTGGACGAATTCCCGGAGTACGACAGCATTTTCGACCCGGTGAACCGGGTGCTGCTGCCGCGTGCCGACATCGCCACCGAGACGCTGGCCGAGGGTCTGCGCGAGCGTGGTTGGGAAATCGAGGACGTGACCGCTTACCGGACCGTGCGCGCGGCCCCGCCGCCGGCCTCTACCCGCGAGATGATCAAGACGGGTGGGTTCGACGCGGTGTGCTTCACCTCGAGCTCCACCGTGCGCAACCTGGTCGGCATCGCCGGCAAGCCGCATGCGCGCACCATCATTGCCTGCATCGGTCCCAAGACTGCCGAGACGGCCGCCGAGTTCGGCCTGCGGGTGGATGTCCAGCCGGAGACTGCAGCGGTCGGACCGCTGGTAGACGCGCTGGCCGAGCATGCCGCGCGGTTGCGCGCCGAGGGAGCGCTGCCCCCGCCGCGCAAAAAGAGCCGTAGGCGGTGACTTTTCGGGCGTTGACTCTGCGTCCAGGGCGCAAAAGTGCGAGTAGCTCTCACCCTCAGCGCAGAGTCAGCGCACGCGGCTAGGAGGTTCAGTGGCGTTTCCCCGGCAGCGACCGCGCCGGCTGCGGTCCACCCCGGCTTTGCGCCGTCTGGTGGCGCAGACCTCCTTGGAGCCAAGGCATCTGGTGCTGCCGATGTTCGTCGCAGACGGACTTGACGGACCGCGACCGATCGAATCCATGCCAGGCGTGGTGCAACACAGCCGCGACTCGTTGCGCAGTGCCGCCGCCGACGCCGTGGCCGCCGGGGTGGGTGGGCTGATGCTGTTCGGCGTGCCCCGGGAGGAAGACAAGAACCCATACGGCTCCGCCGGCACAGACCCCGACGGCATTCTCAACGTCGCATTGCGCGACCTGGCCAAAGACCTCGGCGACACCACGGTGTTGATGGCAGACACCTGCCTGGATGAGTTCACCGACCACGGGCACTGCGGCGTGTTGGACGCGTCGGGCCGGGTCGATAATGACGCCACCCTGGCTCGCTACGTGAAACTCGCTGTGGCGCAAGCGGAATCCGGCGCACACGTGGTGGGGCCCAGCGGGATGATGGATGGCCAGGTGGCCGCGATTCGGGACGGTCTGGACGCGGCGGGCCACACCGACGTGGTGATCCTCGCGTACGCCGCGAAGTTCGCATCCGCGTTCTACGGCCCGTTTCGTGAGGCAGTGGGCTCGAGTCTGTCCGGAGACCGACGCACCTATCAGCAGGAGCCCGGTAACGCCCGCGAGGCGCTGCGCGAGATCGACTTGGATCTCGCCGAGGGCGCCGACATTGTGATGGTCAAGCCGGCTCTGGGGTATCTGGACGTCGTAGCGGCCGCAGCAGCGGTGTCTCCGGTTCCGGTGGCGGCGTATCAGGTGTCGGGGGAGTACGCGATGATTTGTGCGGCGGCGGCCAACAACTGGATCGACGAGCGTGCCGTCGCGCTGGAAACACTGACCAGCATCCGGCGGGCCGGAGCCGATATCGTGCTCACCTATTGGGCTGCCGACGTGGCGCGTTGGCTTTCCTGACAAGCCCGCTGGGTAACAATCAAAACGTGAGGTTCATATGACAGCACCGAAGGAACCCCCAGAAAGGCGGTTGTTCTTCGAGCCCGGGGCGACCTGGTACTGGATCGTGGCCGGCCCGGCGGCGGCGGGGTCGTTGATCTATATCCAGCACGTCAACCACGTCCCGATCTCGCTCTTGGTTCCAACGATTTTTCTGGTGCTGATCACAGGCTTCGTGGCGTTGCAGGTCAAGGCGGCGCGTATCCACACCTCGGTTGAGCTGACGGACAAGACATTGCGGCAGGGCACCGAGACGATCCTGGTTCGCGACATCGTCAAGGTGTATCCGGAGGCCGAGAACTCGGTGAAGTCCGACAAGCCGCTGGCCAGATGGCAGGAGGCGCGCGCGCTCGGTGAACTGTTCGGCGTGCCGCGCGGCCGCTACGGCATCGGCCTCAGACTCACCGGGGATCGCACCGCGCAGGCGTGGGCGCGGCGCCATCGTCACCTACGTGATGTCCTAGTTCCACTGATTGAGCAGCGGACTGGGAAATTTGTCGCTGATGATGCCGTCGAAGAAGTCGACGACGACGACAACGAGTCGATTCTGTGAACCGCCGACTCCGAGCGTTGATTGAGCTGCTCGTCGCGGGCGTTGCTCTGGTCGCGATGGCGGTGAGTTGGCTGCACACTCGGTCCACAATCGCTGTTGCGCCAGTGACCGAGGGCCAGCCCGCGACCATGTCAGTCGTCTACCACCCGCAGCTACTCGTGTTGACGCTGACGCTGGCTACGGTCGCGGGAATCTTTGCGGTCGTCGGCCTGAACAGGTTGAGGCGCGCTAAGCAGACTTTTTGACCAGCGGCAGGACCAGCTGCCGGCGCCAGGCGATCGCGTCGGCGAGGTTCCGCAGGGCTTTGTGCACCGAGTGGGTCATCGGGAATGCGGCCTCTTCGGGGTCGCCCAGCAGCGCGCTGACGATGGGGTTGGCGACGAGGGTCCACTCCACCCCGGCGGCGCGGCACTCGTCGTCGAACGTGCAGAACAACGCGATGGCAGCTGACGAGAAGTGGTTGATATCGCTTAGGTCGAGCACCACGGGATGGTCGGCCAGCACGAAACGTCGTACGTACTCGCTCACCTGATCGACGTTGACGGCGTCAAGCTCGCCACGGATCGTCACCACTGTGGCCAGATGGCGGTAGTGCGCCCGGATCTGGGCGCCGCCACATTCGACGGCGATCGGCCTTGCGATTGCGATAGTCACTGAACAGCCCCATTCCCCTTGGCGCGACGACCAAGCCCTGTCTATAAGGTGCCCGCTAAATGTAAGGAGACCGACAGCCGCGACTAACTCTTTACTAAGGAAGCGCTGTCCAGGCGAGGAGCGACTCGCCGCCGTGCGCCCCGATCACGCTGTTAGGCTGCTTTCGCTGCCCCAGGCGGGGGCTCGCGATAGGGGCGGTTACGCCCCGATCAGGCCGAGATGAACGGCAATCCAGACAGCGGAACAGCAGAATCCAGGCGGAAATAACCTCGTGTCCAGCGGAGAGCCCAAGAATGAGATCAGGGGGCAGATCAAAGGGGAGATCAAAGCCCTGACCGGGCTGCGAATCATCGCCTCGCTGTGGGTAGTGCTGTTTCACTTCCGTCCGATGGTGGCCGATGCGTCGCCGGATTTCCGTGAGAACCTCGCGCCGGTGCTGAACTGCGGAGCGCAGGGCGTCGACCTGTTCTTCATTCTCAGTGGGTTCGTCCTGACCTGGAACTACCTCGACCGGATGGGCGAGGCGTGGTCGACCCGGGCAACGCTGAACTTTCTGTGGCTGCGGCTGGCCAGGGTGTGGCCGGTCTACCTGGTCACCTTGCATCTGGCGGCCTTCTGGGTGATCCTCACGCTGCACGTCGGCCACACGCCCTCGCCAGAGGTGGGCAGGTTCACCGCGATCAGCTATGTGCGCCAAGTGCTGTTGGTACAGCTCTGGTTTCAGCCCTACTTCGACTTTTCCAGCTGGGACGGGCCGGCCTGGTCGATCAGTGCGGAGTGGCTGGCCTACCTTCTGTTCGGCCTGCTCGTGCTGGTGATCTTCCGGATTCAGATCGTGACGAGGGCCCGCGGCCTCATGCTGCTGGCTTTCGCGGCGTCGTTGCCCCCGGTGCTGATGCTGCTGTCCAGCGGAGTGTTCTACACGCCGTGGAGTTGGTTGCCGCGCATCGTGACTCAGTTCGCCGCCGGCGCCTTGGCTTGTGCCGCGGTGCGCCGATTGCGCCTGAGTGAACGCGCCCGTCTCGTCGCCGGTTATGTGTCTCTGCTGCTGGTCGTCGCCTTGGTCGGCATTCTGTACTTTTTCGACGCGCATCCGATCTCCGGGGTGATCGACAGCAGCGGGGTTGTCGACCTGCTGTTCGTCCCGATCGTGATCACGCTGGCGGTCGGCCTGGGCAGTTTGCCGAGGCTGCTGTCGACCAGGTTGATGGTGTACGGCGGGGAGATCTCGTTCGGCCTGTACATGGTCCACGAGCTGGTACACACCTCGTGGACGTGGGCCGTGGTCAACTTCCAACTGCAGCCGTGGGAACAGGACAACCCGTGGCGATGGAACATTTTCGGTCTGATCGTGATCGCGCTACTGCTGTCGATGCTGATGTATCGCTTCGTCGAAGAGCCGGCACGTCGTTGGATGCGCCGAATGATCGGCGCCAGGCCGGCACCCGCTGGCTCGCTGCCGAACGACTCGCCCGGAGCCAAGCTGCATCCCATCGACGGCACCTTGTCCGGGGTTCCGTCTCGCGCGGTGTGAGAGCCGCGGATCGCCCCAGTTCGTCGGGGCCGCAAGCGAGTTGACGCCGAGTTCCCCGCGATACCTCGTACGATTTAGATAGATGCGCTCGCCATTCCAGGCGTCCCCTCAATCAAGCATCGACTGCGGAGGTGATCGTGATTCGTCTGGCCACGTTCGCCACCTGCATCGGCCGCCTGGTGGCCTTCTCGACAGCTATCTTCCTGGCCTTTGTGACATATGCGCCGCGTCCGGTTCAGGTCCGGCCGTACCACGTCCTGACGCTGGATCTGCGCCTGCGGCACGTCGCCGTGATCGGTGACTCCTATACCACCGGCACCGACGAGGGCGGCCAAGGTCCGAACTCATGGACCTCCCGTACCTGGCGCACCCTGACTGGTCCCGGCCTGCGCATCGCCAGCGAGGTGGCGGCCGAAGGTCGCGCCGGATACGGCGCAATCGGCGACCACGGCAGCATCTTTGCGGATCTGACCGCCCGGGCCGTCAAAGCCGACGACGAGTTGGTGGTCTTCTTCGGTTCCCGCAATGACCAGGACGTCGATCCGGTGCTGCTGGCCCAACGGGCCAAGGCTGCTTTCGATCTGGCGCGTCGTCAGGCTCCTGCGGCACGATTCCTGGTGATCGGGCCGCCCTGGCCGACACTCGCCGTACCGGTGCCGATCCTGGTGATTCGCGACGTGCTCGCCGCGGCTGCCTGGGCGGCGGGTGCGGCGTTCGTCGACCCGATCGGCGACCGTTGGTTCGTCGACCGGCCCGACCTGATCGGCACTGACGGTGTGCATCCCAACGATGCGGGGCACGAATATATGGCGGACAAAATGGTGCCGCTTATTCGTTGGCAGCTGTCTCAGGGCTAAAACGGCAGTCGTGCAACGTCTTCAGCGTCGCGCGATCACGTCTAGTCTTCTGCGTGCCTGTCGTAGTCCCAACGTTCAAGGCGCGCTTGCAATTGCAGGAAGCCGAGCCCGGCGACCGGCGCAGCTGCGCTCAGCACCACCACCAGCATCGGACTCATCTCAAACCTCCAAATCCCTTTAATTGGACCACGTTCGTGGTCGCCGCGAGGTTCATTTGGGGGAAAAGTCGGTAACTATTTCGACCGATTCGGTCACTCGGACAGGGCGCGGTCGGCGAGCGCACCGATCACCGGCGCCAACAGCTGCGCGTACTCGGTGGTGACGTGGTTGTCGTCGCGGAACACCAATGTGTTGCCAACGATCATCGGGCAGCGGTCCGGCGTGCAGAACAGGTCGGTCAGATCCGCATAGGACCCGGCGGCTTCGGTAGTCGCGCGTTGTTCGGCAGCGATGCCGTCGCCGTTGACCGCGACCGACCGCTGCGGCGCACAGGCGCCGGCGTCGTCCAGGTGCGCCGACAGGCAGGTCGGTGCCGACGAAGTGGGGTCGGCGACGGGACCCAGCACCAACACGTCGGACCCCATCCCGCGCAGCGTCGTCACCACCAGGGCTAGTGAGTCGATCCACGCGCGGTCGTAGGAGGCGAAGCTGAAATCGTCGTGATAGCGGCGGCTCATGCTGAGCACCACCAGCTTCGGACGCTCGGTCATCAACCTGCCCATGATCTCGCCACGCCACTGTTCGCACTCGGTGTACTTGCGGCCCAGGTAGGGGCTGACGATCGGCAGGTCGAGGAACGGGCAGGTGACTTTGGCCATGGTTTCCAACCGCCAGTGCCGCTGCTCGGCCACCTGCTGCAGGGCCGGTTCCCACATGGCGGCATGCGAGTCGCCGATCAGCGCGACCGTGCGCGAGTCCTTGCCAGCCGGCCCCGGAACCGACGCGCACTCGCTTTGCCCGACATCACGCCAGGAACGCATGCAGCCGTTGACGAACACCGCCGCCTTGTCGCCGGGCGCCACGGCCAGCGACGGATTCAGGTTGGACGGGATGGCGCGTAGACCCGCCGAGGCCGCAAGCATCTTGCGCGCCTGCTGGAACGTTTGGCGGACAGCCGCTTCCTGGGGGCTGACCTGGGGGTCGGAAGCGGGGGGCAACGCGACGATCTTGGCCTGCGGGGCGGCGGCGCCGTGGCCTACCGGCGCAGGCACGGCGGTCAACAGCAGCGCGCACGCGCACGCGGCAACTCCGCTGGCCGCTCCGGCCACGGCCAGGCTGCGCTTGGCGGATCGGCGCAACGCCGCGGCGAACCGGCCGGGGTTCTCGACGGCGTGCATGGTGATCACCGCGAGCCCCGCGGAGACCATCGTCGCTGCCAGACGGCCGGGCAGGCCACCCGGGTCACCCAACAGCGGCGGTAGGAGCAGCAGCACCGGCCAGTGCCACAGGTACCAGGAGTACGACACCCGGCCGATCGCGCGCATCACCGGCGGGCACAGCACCCGGCCGACGCCCATGCCGCCGGTGACGCACCCGGCCCCGATCACCAGCGCGGTGCCCAGCACCGGCAGCAGCGCTGAGGTGCCCGGGTAGGGCGTGTGTGGGCCCAGTTGGGTGCAGGTCAGCAGGATCAGCGCCAGCCCGCCCCAGCCGGCGATCGTCGCGGGTAGCAGCGGTAGTCGCCGCCACTGTTCGATGGTCAGAGCCACCAGGCCGCCGGCGGCCAACTCCCAGGCCCGGGTGGGCAGTGAGAAGAACGCCCAGGGCGGCGAGGTGTGGGTCCAGATCACGGCTGCCGCCAGTGACGCGGCACCCACCAGTGCCAGGAGTGCCGCGTACGGCGTGGCGCTGGACACCGCGGTGCGACGGAACCGGCCGACCAGCCACGCGGTGCCGATGATCAGGGCGGGCCACACCAGATAGAACTGTTCCTCCACCCCCAGCGACCAGTAGTGCTGGAACGGTGACGGCGGTAAGTCCGAGATCATGTAGTCGGTGCCCTGGGCGGCGAATCGGTAGTTGCCGACGTACAACATGCTGGCGATGCCGTCGACGAACACCCGGCGGGCCTGCAGCGGGGGTAGCACAACGGCCGCGGTGATCGCGGTGACGACGCCGACGGTCGCCGCCGCCGGCAGCAAGCGGCGGGCGCGGGCGGCGTAGAAGCTGCCCAGTGCAACGGTTTTCGTGGCGGAGACCTCGCGCCAGAGCAGACCGGTGATCAGGAAGCCGGAGATGACGAAGAAGACGTCGACGCCGATGTAGCCGCCGCCGATGCCGGGCAGGCCGGCGTGATAGAGGACGACCGCGATCACCGCAATGGCGCGCAGGCCCTCGATGTCCGGGCGAAACGGGGCCCGGGGGATGCGCTCCGCGGGGCGGGGCGGGCTGGGTGTTTCTGGTTCGGTCAAGTCGCCATCCAGGCCAGCTCACCGGGCAGCTGCGCACGCCAGTAATCGACGTCGTGACCGCCGGGGGAGAAGGTGCCTGCCGGGCGTTTCTGGAGGTGGCTGGCGAATTGGCTCGAGGAGAAGAAGAAACGGTCGCTCAGGCCGCAGTCGATGCGCAGTGGAATCGAGTTCAGCACCGGCAAGCCGAACACCGTGTTGCGGTTCCAGTCCTCGACGCTGTCGAACGCGCCGGGATCGCTGCCGATGTAGGTCATGTAGAGGGCCGGACTGATCGCGCAGATGCCGGCGGTGCGAGCCGGCCCTAGCCGGGCACCCAACAGCAGCGCGCCGTACCCACCCATGGACCAGCCCATGAATCCGACCCGCGAAGTGTCCATGCCCATCGCGGTCAGCATCGGCAGCAGTTCTTCGAGCACCATGGTGCCGGAGTCCTCGCCGTTGGATCGCCGGTGCCAGTAGCTGCTGGGACCGCCGTCAACGCCGACCACGGCGAATGGCGGCTTGCCCTCGCTGACCAATTGCGCCAACGCGTCCTCAACGCCGTTTTCCAGCATCGTGTTGGCGTCGCCGTCCCTGCCGTGCAGCGCGATCACCGGCCGCAGCATCTTGGTCTGGCCGGGCGGCATGGCGATCACCCAGTTGGTCGGAATTCCGCCGCGGGCAGCCGACACGAACGAGCCGGTGAGCTTGGTCGGCAGGGTCTTGCCCGCCGTCGGGGGATCAAAGGGGGCCGGTGCCGATGGCGCCGCAAGCGCGCTCAGTGGATCCAGCAGGGCGCCGAGCGCCCATCCGCCGGCCGCCGCGACGCTGGCGCCGGCACCCATGCGCAGCACCGAGCGGCGGGTCAGGTCGGCCACGATGGTCAATGATGCCGGGCGAACGGGGTTTTGACGCCCGTGCCACGCCGTATTGCAAGGCACTCGTAACGGCGGCGTGATCATCGTTTCGTTTTTCGATATCTAATCCCGCAGGTTAGAACCCTCGTGCGGGCTACTCGGGTCAAAGATGATCGACCGTTGGACTTGAGGCGAAAGAGAACTTATCAATGAGCTTGGCATTTCACTGGTTTCTGCCGACCTACGGCGATTCGCGCAACCTGGTTGCGGGTGGGCACGGTACATCCATGCGTGGCGACCGCCCGGCCACGCTGAAGTACCTGCGCCAGGTGTGTGCGGCGGCCGAAATCAACGGCTTCGAGGCGGTGCTGACGCCCACCGGATTGTGGTGCGAGGACGCCTGGTTGACGACGGCGATGCTGATCGAGGGCACCGAGACGCTGAAGTTCTTGATCGCGTTTCGCCCCGGGCTGATCAGTCCGACCCTGGCGGCGCAGATGGCCGGCACCTTCCAGAAGCACTCGGACGGCCGGCTACTGCTCAACGTCGTCACCGGCGGTGAAGCACACGAGCAGCGTGCCTACGGGGACTATCTGGACAAGCAGGCCCGGTACGCCCGGACCGCAGAGTTCCTGCACGTGGTGCGCGAACTGTGGAGCTCATCTGAGCCGGTGACCTTCGCCGGAGAGCACATTCAGGTCGATGCAGCGGCGCTGACGAACCGGCCGGACCCGGTGCCCGCGGTCTTCTTCGGCGGCTCGTCCGGACCTGCCGGGCCGGTCGCGGCCAAGTATTCCGACGTGTACCTCACCTGGGGTGAACCGCTGGCGGCGGTCGGTCAGAAGCTGGACTGGGTGCGCGGGCTGGCAGCCGATCAGGGCCGGAAACTGCAGTTCGGGTTGCGGATTCACGTGATCAGCCGGGATACCTCCGAGCAGGCGTGGGCGGAGGCCGACCGGTTGTTGGCGGGTATCGATCCCGCGGATGTGCAACGGGTACAGGCCAGCCTGGCGCGTACCGAATCGGAGGGCCAGCGGCGGATGCTGGAGTTGCACGGCGGCGACGGCAACAAGCTCCTGGTCGCGCCCAATCTGTGGGCCGGGGTCGGGCTGGTCCGTGGCGGCGCGGGGACCGCATTGGTCGGGTCGCACGCCGAAGTCGCCGACCGGCTCGCCGAATACGCGGAACTAGGCATCGATCACTTCATCCTGTCGGGATATCCGCACCTGGAAGAGGCCTACTGGTTCGGCGAGGGCGTTCTGCCACTGCTGGAGCGCCGGGGTCTGTGGCAGCACCCGAACGGGCAGCAGCAGCCGCCGGCGACTCGGTTCGCTGCCGTCTCTGCTCAGTGAGGGGCCGCTGACGCCGAGGCTGGTGCGCTAACCGCGGATGTGCTGTGGTTGGCCATAAAGGAATCAAAATGGCCAGCACTCCGCAATTGCGCCAAGGGTTGTCGCAGCGCCAGCTCAACATGATCGCCATCGGCGGGGTGATCGGCGCCGGCTTGTTCGTCGGGTCAGGGGTCGTAATCCGTGCGACGGGTCCCGGCACCTTCCTGACCTATGCGCTGTGCGGAGTGCTGATCATCCTGGTGATGCGCATGTTGGGCGAGATGGCGGCGGCGAACCCGTCCACGGGGGCGTTCTCCGACTACGCGGCAACGGCTTTGGGTGATTGGGCAGGGTTCTCGGTCGGCTGGCTGTACTGGTATTTCTGGGTGATCGTCGTCGGGTTCGAGGCGGTCGCCGGCGGCAAGGTGCTCAACTATTGGTTTCACGCGCCGCTGTGGTTGCTGTCGCTGTGCCTGATGGTGCTGATGACCGCAACCAACCTCTTCTCGGTGTCCTCCTTCGGTGAGTTCGAATTCTGGTTCGCCGGAATCAAAGTCGCGGCCATCATCGTGTTTCTGGGCGTCGGGACGGCGTTCGTGTTCGGGCTGTGGCCCGGTCGGCATCTGGATCTCTCCAACTTGACCTCGCACGGTGGGTTCTTTCCCAAAGGTGTCGGCGCGGTGTTCGCCGCGATCGTGGTGGTCATCTTCTCGATGGTGGGCTCAGAAGTGGTGACCATTGCCGCCGCTGAGAGTCGCGATCCGGAGCGCGCCATCGCGCGGGCGACGCGGTCGGTGGTCGCGCGCATCGTGTTCTTCTTCGTCGGCTCGGTCCTGCTGCTGGTGCTGATCTCCCCTTGGGAATCAATGGAATCCGGCGCATCGCCATTCGTGGCCGCGCTCAAGCACATGGGTTTGTCGGGCGCGGATCAGATCATGAACGCGGTGGTGCTGACCGCGGTGCTGTCGTGTTTGAACTCCGGTCTGTACACCTCGTCGCGGATGCTGTTCGTGCTCGCCAGCAGGCAGGAGGCGCCGCCCCAGCTGGTACAGCTCAGTCAGCGCGGCGTTCCCGCGATCGCCATCCTGAGTTCGTCGGTGGTGGGCTTCCTTTGTGTGTTGATGGCCTGGTTGTCGCCCAATACGGTTTTTCTGTTCCTGCTCAACTCATCTGGCGCCGTCATCCTGTTCGTCTATCTGCTGATCGGCCTGTCCCAGATCGTGCTGCGGCGGCGCACACCTGCCGAAGAGTTGCGGGTGAAGATGTGGTTCTTCCCGGTGCTGTCGATCCTGACAGTGGTCGGAATCGTCGCGGTGCTGGTGCAGATGGCGTTCGACCACGCCGCGCGCAGTCAGCTGTGGCTGAGCCTGCTGTCCTGGGTAGTCGTGGTCGCGCTGTACTTCGTACTGGCTCGCCGCCGGGCTAACGCCACTGCCGCTCGACCGTCTTGACCAGCGCGGTCAGCGTCGCGTTCACCGGTGCCGACATGCCCACCTTTTCGCCCTGCCGCGGCACCGCGCCGTTGATGACGTCGATCTCGCTGACCCGGCGTGCCTCGTGGTCCAGCAGCGCCGACGGTTTCGCATCCGGCATCCCGGCGCCGAAGGCCCGGACATGTTCGACGGGATCGACGACGTCGATATCGATTTCCGACGCGTAGGCCACGCGCCACGCCTCCGTCGCCGCGGCACGGCTGACCGGCCCCATCTCCGCGTCCTCCATCACCTGACCGACCGTCATTCCGGTCAGCGCACACGGCGCGCTGTACGCGACGTTGCAGATCAGCTTTTCCCACTGCATCGCAGCGATATCGGTGACCGCGTCGGCGTCGAAGCCGGCCCCCGTCCATACCTTCGCAATCGACTCGACCGTGTCGTAGGGCAACGACGAGTAGGCGCCGAAACGCATGGCGCGCATGGCGTTGTGGTGCACATGCCCAGGCGCCAGCCGCGCGGCTCCGAACCCGCTCGCGATCCCGACGGCGACGCGCTGGTCGCCCACCACCCCGGCGACGGTATCCGCCGAACCCAGTCCATTCTGGATGGTCAGCACCGGGGTATCAGCACCCAGCATTGGAAGTGCTTGCTGGGCGCCAGTTTTGACGTCAGCAGCCTTGACGGCCAGCACGATCAAATCCATCGCCTCGGCCGGCGCAACGGTGCTGGCCCGCAACCGTACGGTTTCGTCGTAACCGGGACCGCTGACACGCAGCCCGTATTCGGCGATCTGGTCGATGGCGGGCTGATAGCTGTCGATGACCGCAACATCGTTTCCCGCCGCGGCCAGCTTGGCCGCATAGACGGAACCCATTGCACCACAACCGATTATCGCGATCTTCATCTGTGCTCCTAAGCGGTCAGCTCGGCAATCGCCTCGGCTAAGCCCGGCTTGTGCTCCAGTCCGAATCCCACGGTATCCGGCGGCGCGATCCTGCCGTCACCCAGCGCGCAACCGTCGGAGTAGCCGCCGAACGGCGCAAACACACCCGGGTATGACTCGCAGCCGCCCAGACCGAGTCCGGCGGCGATGTGCAGGTTGATCAGATGGCCACCGTGCGGGAACGCGAACCGGCGATCGAAACCGTGTGTTTCGAGCACGTCGAGCATCCGTGCGTACTCGGACAATCCGTACGACAGGCCGGCATCCATCTGGAAGATGTCGCGGCCCGGGCGCATGCCGCCGTAGCGGACCAGGTTGGTCACGTCGGGCACCGAGAACAGGTTTTCACCGGTGGCGACCGCGCCGTCGTAGCAGTCGGTCACCGCGCGGTTCAGGTCGAAGTCGAGAGGATCGCCGGGCTCTTCGTACCAGCGCAGGCCGTACGGCGCCAAGGCTGCTGCCCAGGCGGTCGCGGTGCTGCGATCGAATCGGCCGTTGGCGTCCACCGCAACGCGCCCGCCGTCGCCGATCACCTCGATGACGGCCTCGATGCGGGCCAGATCATCGTCGCGCGCCGTGCCGCCGATCTTCATCTTGACCGCGTTATAGCCCAGGTCGAGGTAGCCCTGCACCTCGTCGCGTAGGTCGCTGATGCCGCGATCCGGGTAGTAATAGCCGCCCGCGGCGTAGACCGGCACAGTCGGAGCCGGATCCCTGCGGAAGTGCCGCGCGATGGTCGCGTAGGCCGGTTCGTCGTTGAGTTTGGCGTTGAGATCCCAGCACGCCAGTTCCAGCGCGGCCGCGGCCGCCGCCCGATCGCCGTGTCCGCCGGGCTTCTCGTCACGCAGCGCGCAGGCCAGCAGCGCCGCCGGATCGAGGTGGCCCGCGTCGTCCAGCAATGCGTCCGGGGGCGCTTCGAGGACTCGGGGGATCATCCGATCGCGAAGGATTCCGCCCTGGGCGAACCGACCGATCGAGTTGAACGCGCACCCGACCACCTCTCTGCCGTCCCGTTCAGCGACGAGCGCCACCAGGGACACGGTGTGGCCGGCGAAATTTACCAGAGCGTTCGCGCCGGCACTGCCGCGCAGCCCGACCGAGCGCTCCAGGATTTTGGTGACCTGCATCACCTAGCCTAAAGGTCGCGGCCCGCTGCGCCCGGCTTCGCCGCGCTTGCGATCGTCACGGCCGCGCTGGCGACCGCTCCTAAGTCTTTGTCAGCAGTACCGCTTGCTCGAACGGCAGCCGCTTGAAGATCCGCCGCGCGCCGCCGACCACATGCGTTGCCGCCTCGGCCTTAGACACGACCCGTGGGTCGGTGACGCCGAAATTCTTGCCGTGGCGCTGCATTCGTCCGCCCCCGGCCGCGGTCAGGTTCTTCAGCCAGTCCCGATCCGGACCGTAGGTCAACATGATTGCGACGCCGGGCCGACCGTCGATCTCGGTGTTGAAGGCCATCAGGGGTGTGCGGTACGCCTTGCCCGAGCGCCGGCCGACATGCTCGATGATGCCGTGCCCCGGGATCCGGCCGGCCCACCTGCGCTGGATGGGGTTGGTGACCTTCTTGTTGAAGCGGGCCAACGCCTGGGGAAATTCCATGAGCAACTCTTACACCCTGTAGTTGAAGAGGTCACGGGGGCTGGGACACTAGTCGTCATGGGGACTGACCAGGTAACGGCGCAGACGCGCGTCTCGGCGCAGCTGTTCTCCGACGCCTGCGCGGTCATTCCCGGCGGGGTCAACTCCCCGGTACGCGCGTTCTCCGCGGTAGGCGGCACCCCGCGTTTCATCACCGAAGCACAGGGGTGCCGGCTCACCGACGCCGACGGCAACACTTACGTCGACCTCGTCTGCTCGTGGGGTCCGATGATCCTGGGCCACGCGCACCCGGCCGTCGTCGACGCCGTCGCCAAGGCCGCCGCGCACGGGCTGTCGTTCGGGGCCCCCACACCGGCCGAGACGCACCTGGCCACCGAGATCATCGGGCGGGTGCCGGCGGTGGAGCGGATCAGGCTGGTGAACTCCGGCACCGAGGCCACCATGAGCGCGATCCGGTTGGCGCGCGGATTCACCGGCCGGCCCAAGATCATCAAGTTCTCCGGCTGCTACCACGGTCATGCGGACGCGCTGCTGGCCGACGCGGGATCGGGCGTGGCCACTCTGGGCCTGCCGTCTTCGCCCGGCGTGACAGGTGCGGCCGCGGCCGACACGATTGTGCTGCCGTACAACGACATCGACGCGGTGCGCGAGAGCTTCAGGCAATTCGGCGACCAGATCGCGGCGGTGATCACCGAGGCCAGCCCCGGCAACATGGGTGTCGTCCCGCCGGGTCCCGGCTACAACGCGGCGCTGCGCGCGATCACCGCCGAGCATGGCGCGTTGCTGATCTCCGACGAGGTGATGACCGGCTTCCGGGTCAGCCGAAGTGGTTGGTACGGAATCGATCCCGTTGCCGCTGACCTGTTCACCTTCGGCAAGGTGATGAGCGGCGGTCTGCCGGCCGCGGCGTTCGGAGGTAGGGCCGAGGTGATGGAGCGCCTGGCGCCGCTGGGCCCGGTGTATCAGGCGGGCACCTTGTCCGGAAATCCGGTGGCGATGGCCGCCGGGTTGGCGACACTGCGCGCGGCCGACGACGCGGTGTACGCCGCGCTGGACGCCAACGCCGACCGCCTGGCCGCGCTGCTGGCCGAGGCTCTGACGAATGCCGGTGTGTCACATCAGATTCCGCGCGCCGGCAACATGTTCAGCGTGTTTTTCGCCGAGACGCCCGTGACCGACTTCGCCTCCGCACGCGCAAGCCAGACCTGGCGTTATGCCCCTTTCTTTCACGCTCTGCTCGACGCGGGTGTCTATCCGCCGTGCAGCGCCTACGAGGCGTGGTTCGTCTCGGCTGCGCTCGACGACACCGCGTTCAACCGAATCGCCGACGCTCTGCCTGGTGCCGCCGCAGCGGCCGCGCAGGCACAGGAGGAAAAAGCCTGATGGCCGAAACAACCCGGGTGCACGTGATCCGTCACGGCGAAGTGCACAACCCCACCGGCATCCTGTACGGCCGGATACCCGGATTCCGGCTGTCCGAGAACGGCGTGGCGCAGGCGGGCAAGGTCGCCGACTTCCTGGCCGACCGGGACATCGTCGCGGTGATCGCCTCGCCGCTGCAACGGGCCCAGGAGACCGCTGCGCCGATCGCCGCTCGGCACGACCTGCCGGTCGACACCGACCCCGACCTGATCGAATCGGCCAACTTCTTCGAGGGCAAGCCGATGGGCCCGGGAGACGGTGCGTGGCGCAGCCCGCGGTTCTGGTGGCAGCTACGCAACCCGTTCAAGCCGTCGTGGGGCGAACCGTACGTCGAGATCGCGGAACGGATGGCTACCGCGGCGGACAAGGCGCGGGCGCGCGCCGCGGGCCACGAGGCGGTGTGCGTCAGCCACCAACTGCCGGTCTGGACGCTGCGCATGCACAAGAGCGGCAAGCGGCTCTGGCACGACCCGCGCAGCCGGGAATGTGGGCTGGCGTCGGTGACGACGCTGGTCTACGACGGCGATCAGGTGGTCGATGTGGAGTATTCCGAACCGGCGGCCGGATGATCTGCAGCGCATCGGGCCCCCGGAGGTGGGTTATCGTCGCGGCGGTGTCGGCGGGATTGCTCTCCGGCTCCGTGACGGCGTGCTCCGGCAAGGATGCCGTCGCCCAAGGCGGCACCTTCGAGTTCGTGTCCCCGGGTGGCAAGACGGACATCTTCTACGACCCGCCCAGCAGTCGGGGGCGTCCGGGACCGCTGTCCGGGCCGAACCTGACCGACCCCGCGCGCACCGTGTCGGTCGACGACTTTCCGGGTCAGGTCGTCGTCATCAATGTCTGGGGGCAGTGGTGCGGCCCGTGCCGTGCCGAGATTACCCAACTGCAGCGGGTCTACGACGAAACCCGCAGCGCCGGAGTGTCTTTCCTCGGTATCGACGTCCGTGACAACAGCCGCGAGGCTGCCCAGGACTTCGTCAACGACCGGCACGTGACATTCCCGTCGATCTATGACCCGTCGATGCGAACCCTGATCGCATTCGGCGGCAAGTATCCGACCACCGTCATCCCGTCCACGCTGGTGCTGGACCGTCAGCATCGGGTCGCCGCGGTGATCCTGCGCGAACTGCTGGCCGAGGATCTGCTGCCGGTGGTTCAGCGGGTGGCTGCCGAGCCTGCGTCAGCGGCGAAATCTCCGCCGTCAGGACCGCAATGACGGGATTCGCCCAGTTAGCCGCCGCCGGGCCACTGGTGGTGGCACTCGGCGCTTGCCTGCTGGCGGGTCTGGTGTCGTTCGCCTCGCCTTGCGTGGTGCCGCTGGTGCCCGGCTACCTGTCCTACCTGGCGGCGGTGGTCGGGGTGGACGAAGCGGAGTCCGTCGGCGGCGGTAACGCCCCGACCAAAGCCCCGCCGGCCACCCGGTGGCGGGTTGCCGGATCGGCCGCGCTGTTCGTTGCCGGGTTCACCACGGTGTTCGTGCTGGGAACCGTCGTCGTGCTCGGCATGACCACCACGCTGATCACCAACCAACTGCTGTTGCAGCGCGTCGGCGGAGTGCTCACCATCGTGATGGGCCTGGTGTTCGTCGGCCTCATTCCTGCCTTGCAGCGCCAGGCCCGGTTCAGCCCGCGGCAGTTGACGACGGTGGCGGGTGCGCCGCTGCTCGGCGCGGTCTTCGCGCTCGGTTGGACGCCTTGTCTGGGGCCGACGCTGACCGGGGTGATCACCGTTGCCTCGACGACCGACGGCGCGAATGTGGCGCGGGGGATCGCGCTGGTGATCGCGTACTGCCTGGGGCTGGGGATCCCGTTCGTGCTGCTGGCTTTCGGTTCGGCCAAGGCGGTTGCCGGGTTGGGCTGGCTGCGCCGGCACACCAGAGCAATACAGATTTTCGGTGGTGCGCTGCTGATCGCGGTCGGCTTCGCGCTGGTCACCGGGGTGTGGAACGACGTGGTGTCCTGGCTGCGCGACGCCTTCGTCTCCGACGTCAGGTTGCCGATCTGATGGCGCCACAAGTGCTCACGGCCGTGCTGTCCCGGGCCCGCAACACGTGGCGGTCGCTGACGTCGATGGGCACCGCGCTGGTACTGCTGTTTCTGCTTGCGCTCGGGGCGATTCCCGGGGCGTTGTTGCCGCAGCGCAGCCTCAACGCAGGCAAGGTTGACGAATACCTGAGCGCGCACCCGATGATCGGCCCCTGGCTCAACGAACTGCAGGCCTTCGACGTGTTCTCCAGCTTCTGGTTCACCTCCATCTACGTGCTGCTGTTCGTGTCCCTGGTCGGCTGCCTGACCCCGCGCATCGTGGAGCACGCCCGCAGCCTGCGGGCCACGCCGGTGGCCGCGCCGCGCAACCTGTCCCGGTTGCCCAAGCACGCGTCGTCCGAGCTCGCCGGCGAGCCCGAGGATCTCAACGCACTGGCAAACGCCATCGTCGGCAGGCTACGTGGCTGGCGTACTGCGATCCGACACCGCAGCGACGCGGTCCCGGAGTCGGTGGAGATTTCCGCGGAGAAGGGCTATCTGCGCGAGTTCGGCAACCTGGTGTTCCACTTCTCACTGCTGGGATTACTGGTCGCCGTCGCCGCAGGCAAGTTGTTCGGTTACGAGGGCAATGTGATCGTCATTGCCGACGGGGGGCCGGGGTTCTGCTCCGCGTCACCCGCCGTCTTCGACTCATTCCGGGCCGGCAACACCGTTGACGGGACATCGCTACATCCGATTTGCTTGCGGGTCAACGACTTTCAGGCACACTACCTGCCGTCCGGGCAGGCCACCTCGTTCGCCGCGAATATCGCCTACCAGGCCGGCGACGACCTGACCGCCAATAACTGGCGGCCCTACCGGCTTGAGGTCAATCACCCGCTGCGCATCGGCGGTGACCGGGTCTACCTGCAGGGTCACGGCTATGCGCCCACCTTTACGGTGACCTTCCCGAACGGGCAGACCCGCACCTCGACCGTGCAGTGGCGACCCGACAACCCGCAGACCCTGCTGTCCTCGGGCGTGGCCCGCATCGATCCGCCGGCCGGCAGCTATCCCACCGCCGAGGAGCGCCGCAAACACCAGATCGCCATCCAGGGCCTGCTGGCGCCGACCCAGCAACTGGACGGCGCCCTGCTGTCGTCGCGCTTTCCGGCACTCAACGACCCGGCGGTGGCCATCGACATCTACCGCGGCGACACCGGCCTGGACACGGGGCGGCCACAATCCCTGTTCAACCTGGACCATCGGCTGATCGAACAGGGCCGCCTGACCAAAGAGAAGCGGGTGAACCTGCGGGTCGGGGAGCAGGTGCGCATCGACCAAGGCCCGGGCGCCGGCACCGTCGTCCGGTTCGACGGCGCTGTGCCCTTCGTCAACCTGCAGGTGTCCCACGACCCGAGTCAGATCTTCGTGCTGACCTTCGCGATCAGCATGATGGCCGGGCTGCTGGTGTCGCTGCTGGTGCGCCGTCGGCGGGTATGGGTTCGGCTCACGCCCGGCAATCAAACCGACATTCCCGGTACCGTCCAAGTCGAATTGGGCGGCCTGGCACGAACGGACAACTCGGGATGGGGCGACGAGTTCGAGCGACTCTCCGAGCGACTGCTCGCCGGGCTCGGCGCAGCCCCCGACGGCGACCTCGCCGAAGCGAGCACCGCCAAGACAAGCACCAAGGTGGATGCCAAATGAAAGTGGACGCCCTATGAACACCCAGCACATCAATATCGGCCTGGCCCGCTACTCCGACTGGGCGTTCACCTCGGCAGTGGTGGCGCTGGTAGTAGCGCTGCTGTTGCTGGCTTACGAGTTGGCCTACGTCCGCGGCCGTAAGGTTGAGCAGCGTGAACTGTCGATGGCCGGGTCGGTTGCCGGCTCCGTCTCCAAGGACAGCACCACCCCCGGGATCGTGGCGGACGCGCCACGGCGACCGATGGACGAGCGCGTCGGCCGGGCCGGTCTGGCCGTGCTCTACCTCGGCATCGGGCTGTTGTTCGCCTGCATCGTGCTGCGCGGCCTGGCCACCACGCGGGTGCCGTGGGGCAACATGTACGAGTTCATCAACCTGACCTGCATGTCCGGGCTGATCGCCGGTGCCGTCGTGCTACGCCGCCCGCAATACCGCCCACTGTGGGTCTTCCTGCTGCTCCCGATCCTGATCCTGCTGACCGTCTCCGGTCGCTGGCTCTACGCCAACGCCGCACCGGTGATGCCGGCCCTGCAGTCCTACTGGCTGCCCATCCATGTCTCGGTGGTCAGCCTCGGCTCGGGGGTTTTCCTGGTTGCCGGCATCTCCAGCATCCTGTTTCTGCTGCGCACCTCGCGCTTCGGTGACCCGGAGACCGAAGGCAAGCTCGCGCAATTGGTGCAGCGCTTCCCTGATGCTCAGACGCTGGACCGCATCGCCTACCGGACGACGATCTTCGCGTTCCCGGTATTCGGATTCGGCGTGATTTTCGGGGCGATCTGGGCGGAAGAAGCCTGGGGTCGTTACTGGGGCTGGGACCCGAAGGAAACAGTGTCCTTCATCGCATGGGTTGTGTACGCGGCATACCTCCATGCCAGGTCAACGGCAGGTTGGCGGGATCGCAAGGCCGCCTGGATCAACGTGGCGGGCTTCGTCGCGATGGTCTTCAATCTGTTCTTCGTTAACCTGGTTACGGTCGGCCTGCACTCCTATGCGGGCGTCGGCTGATCGTTAATCAACCCGGGCAAGCTGGGCAAGAGGGGCCGCAAAGGGCCAAAGGGGGACTGCGAGTGTCGGAGCATCCAACGCCGGGCGTCGGGGCGCGGGTCTTTGCCGAAAGTGGCGACGCCAACGTGAGTCCGAACAAGCCGACAGTGGAGCGGCAGGTGGCGCCTCGTACGGGTGAACCACCCGCGGAAGCCGCGGCTGAGGCGCCAACCCGGGCGTTTTCCGGTTTCCGCACCGAGCGGCGGATCTCGCCGCCCGCCGACCCCACCGCAGGCACGGCCAGTATGGCTCCGCCGCCCCAGCCCATCGGGTCCGCCGAGCGGCCCCAGTGGGATGCCGGACCCACCACTGGACCGGTGACAGGAATCTCGCGAGTCGACCCGACCGCGTACGGCGCCTATTACCCGGGTCCGCCGGAAGGCCCCAAGAACCAGGACCGTCCTCAGTTCCGCCCGGAGCCGCTGCCGCAGACGCCCTACCCGGAGCTGTCCACATCCGTGCTGCTGCGGCCGGTCAAGCCGCCGCCATCGGAAGGATGGCGCCGTGCGCTCTATACGCTGTCGGGCCAACTGATCAACCTGGGTGAGAGCCCTCGTGCGACTCGACACAACAACCGCGTTGCCCAGGTCAATCGGCCGTTGCGCGGCTGCTACCGGATAGCGGTGCTGTCCTTGAAGGGCGGCGTCGGCAAGACCACCATCACCGCGACGCTGGGATCGACGTTCGCCTCGGTCCGCGGTGACCGCGTGATCGCGGTGGACGCGAACCCGGATCGCGGCACACTGAGCCAGAAGGTTCCGCTGGAGACGCCCGCCACGGTGCGTCACTTCCTGCGGGACGCCGAAAGCATCGACCGCTACAGCGATGTACGCAGCTACACGTCGCAGAACCCCGACGGTCTGGAAGTGCTGGCCTCCGAGAGCGACCCGGCCGTATCCGAGGCATTCAGTGGCGACGACTACACGCGCACCCAGGACCTTCTGGACCGGTTCTACGGCCTGGTGCTCACCGACTGCGGCACCGGGCTACTGCATTCGGCGATGACGGCGATCCTGGCCAAGTCCGACGTGCTGATCGTGGTCGCCTCGGGCTCCATCGACGGCGCTCGCAGCGCCTCGGCCACCCTGGACTGGTTGGACGCGCACGGCCACGACGACCTGGTACGCAACTCGATCACCGTCATCAATGGTGTACGGCCACGCGCCGGCAAGGTCGACATGCAGAAGGTGATCGATCACTTCGCCCGGCGTTGCCGCGCGGTGCGGGTGGTGCCGTTCGACCCGCATCTCGAGGAAGGCGCCGAGATCAGCCTGGAGCGGTTGACGAGGGAAACCCGCGAGGCCCTCATCGAGTTGGCGGCAGTAGTTGCCGATGGCTTCCCGGGCGATCAGCGGCGGTCGAACCCCAACTTCGTTTAGGGCCCTTTATCACCGAGGCCGTCAGCGAGGTTTGTTGTCGCCTAACCGGCGGAGGAACTCCGGATCGTCGTCGGGCCCGACAACGCGAGACTTGGGTGGACTGGTCTGCGATCGCGCGGCACGCCAGCCGACGTAGATCATCGTCCCAAGGACTACAACGACGAACAGGTAAAGCACTCGACACCTCCTGTTTGCAAATATACCCGCGCCGTAGGCTCAGGCTGTGTCAGAAGCGCCTCGCGACAAGACGACTGGTGGCTCGACGGGTGCGCGAGCGGTCGTCGACGTAATCGCGTACTCAGCAGCCCGCCTGCTGTTGGTGGTGGTGGTCACCGCTGCGATCTACGGCCTCGCCCGGCTGATCGGGGTCAGCGATTTCCCGCTGCTGGTGGCCGCACTGGGCGGTCTGATCATTGCCATGCCGCTGGGGATATGGGTGTTCGGCCCGCTACGCCGGCGTGCCACCGCCGCACTCTCGGCGATGGGGGAACAGCGACGTCGTGAGCGCGACCAGTTACGGGCCCGGTTGCGCGGTGAAGCGGTGGCCGTCGAGGTGCCCGCGGGCGAAGAGAAGCCGAACGAGGACTAACTAACTGCGTCGCTGTGCAGTGGCATCCGCACCACCTGCGCGGCGTAGGTGAGACCCGCGCCGTAGCCGATCAGTAGCGCCAGATCGCCGGGTTGGGCGGCACCCGTTTCCATCAGTTCCGCGATGGCCAGCGGAATGGACGCCGCCGATGTGTTGCCCGCGTGCTCGATGTCGTTGGCGACGACGGTGTCCGGTCGCAACTTCAGGTTCTTGACCAGCAGGTCATTTATTCGGGTGTTCGCCTGGTGCGGGACGAACACGTCGATTTGATCGGGTCCGACGCCGGCCGCTTCGAGCGCGCGCCGACCGACATCGCCCATCTTGAACGCCGCCCACCGGAAGACGGCCGGCCCTTCGAGCCGCACGAACGGGCGCGGACCACTCGGATTCTCCGCGAAGGTGATCCAGTCGATGTCCTGCCGGATGGCGTTGGCCTGCTCGCCGTCGCTGCCCGCGATGGTCGGGCCAATGCCCTGAAACGGCGTTTCGCCGACGACCACCGCCGCAGCGCCGTCGGCGAAGATGAAGCAGTTCCCGCGGTCGTACATATCGATCGTGGGCGACAGTTTTTCCGTGCCGACCACCAGCATCTTCGCGGCGCCGCCGCCCCGGATCATGTTGGCCGCGGTGCTCAGCGCGTACCCGAAGCCGGCGCAGCCCGCTGAGATGTCGAACCCGAGAACGTCTTTGGCGCCGAGTGAAGCGGCGACCATCGGGGCGGCCGGCGGCGTCTGCAGAAAGTGCGTGTTCGTGGTGACGATCACGCCATCGATGTCGGCCGCGCTCAGCGCGGCGTTCGACAGCGCGCGTCGGCAGGCCTCGGCGGCCATCGATGCCGCCGACTCGTCTGCGGCGGCGAAGCGGCGGGTCTTAATGCCGGTGCGGGAGTAGATCCATTCGTCGGACGAGTCGATCTTTTCGCAGATCTCCGCGTTGGTGACGACGCGCTCAGGGCGGTACGCCCCGACGCTGAGCATGCCGATGCTCTGGGGCCCACTGATCGTGCCGATCTCGGTCATACCCGTCCTAGGTTGATGTGTTCTCGAACCTCACGTTGAGTGTGCGCTCAGGGCGACGAAGCGCCGACGGCGCACCCTCGATGCACCGTAGGCAGCTCAGCTGGCCAGCGCCAAAGCCGCCGCTACGGCGATCGACCAGACCACCATGGCCAGTCCGGTGTCACGCAGCACCGGGATCAACTCCGTGCCGCCGCGGCCGGAACGAATGGGACGGTCGGCGCGCAACGCCAGTGGGGTGGCCACCAGTCCGACGGCGCACCACGGGGTCGCGATCATCAACACCAGCGTCAGGACGGCCACCAAGCCCAGCAGCGCGTGGTAGAGCACTCTGGTGCGCGCGTCGCCCAGGCGCACCGCGAGGGTGATCTTTCCGGACTCTGTGTCAGTGGGTATGTCCCGCAGGTTATTGGCGACCAGCACCGACGATGACAGCGCACCGACGGCCACCGCCAGTGCGAAGCCGACCCAGTCGATCCGCAACGCTTGGGTGAACTGGGTGCCCAGAACCGCCGTCAGGCCGAAGAACACGAAGACCGCGGCCTCGCCCAGGCCCGAGTAGCCGTAGGGCTTTGCCCCGCCGGTGTACAGCCAGGCGCCGATGACGCAGAGGATGCCGACCCCGACCAGCCACGGTGCGCTGAACAGCGACAGGATCAGACCGGCCAGCGAGCCCAGGAAGAGGCTCACCAGTGCCGCAGTCAGCACCGCTCGCGGCGATGCCAGCCGCGAACCCACCAACCGCATCGGTCCGGCCCGCTCGTCATCGGTGCCGCGGATGCCGTCGGAGTAGTCGTTGGCGTAGTTCACGCCGATCACGAACGGGATCGCCACGGCCAGCGCCAACAGCGCCTTCCACCAGACGGCAGAGTGCAGCCATGCGGCGGCGCCGGTGCCGGCGATGACGGGCGCCACCCCGTTCGGCAGGGTACGTGGACGTGCCCCGGACACCCACTGCGCGAAACTGGCCACGAAGGCATCCTGCCCTATGCACCACAATGGGCGAATGCTCGGAGTCATCGGCGGCAGCGGCTTCTACACCTTTCTGGGGTCCGATGAGCGCGTCGTCATTCCGGACACCCCGTACGGTCAGCCCAGTGGCCCGATCACGATCGGTTACCTCGGGGAGCACGAAGTCGCGTTCCTGCCACGCCATGGCGCACAGCACCAGTACTCGGCGCACACCGTGCCCTATCGGGCCAACATGTGGGCACTGCGCGCTCTGGGCGTGCGACGGGTGCTGGCGCCGTGTGCGGTCGGCAGCCTGAACCCCGCTCTTGGCCCGGGCACGGTGGTGGTGCCCGACCAGCTGGTGGATCGGACCCGCGGTCGTACCGACACCTTTTTCGACTCCGGGGGCGTGCACGCCTCGTTCGCCGATCCGTACTGCCCGACGCTGCGCGCCGCCGTCACCGAGCTGCCCGAAGTTGTCGATGGCGGCACCATGGTGGTGGTCCAGGGCCCCCGGTTCTCCACCCGTGCTGAAAGTCAGTGGTTCGCTTCCGCCGGGTTCAGTCTGGTCAACATGACCGGATATCCAGAGGCGATACTCGCCCGTGAACTTGAAATATGCTATGCGGCAATAGCTTTGGTGACGGATGTGGATGCCGGAGTTGCGGTCGGCGAAGGCGTGAAGGCCTCTGAGGTGTTCGCGAGTTTCGGCAAGAACATCGAGGCGCTCAAGGCCCTGGTGCAGGCCGCGATCGTCAGGGTCGCCGAGGAACGAACGTGTACGCACTGCTTGCCACATATCGGCGTCGAGCTGCCGTTCGAGTTGCCATGAGGGTGCTGCTGACGGGTGCGGCCGGTTTCATCGGGTCGCGGGTGGACGTGGCGCTGCGGGCGGCGGGCCACGAAGTTGTCGGAGTCGACGTCCTGCTGCCCGCCGCGCACGGACCTGATCCGCAGCTGCCGGACGGCTGCCACCGTGTCGACGTTCGCGACGCCGACGCGCTGGCACCGCTGTTGGCCGGTGTCGACCTGGTGTGCCATCAGGCCGCGATGGTGGGAGCCGGCGTGAATGCCGCTGACGCGCCAGAGTACGGCGGCCACAACGACTTTGGCACCACGGTATTGCTGGCTCAGATGTTCGCCGCGGGGGTGTCGCGGCTGGTGTTGGCATCGTCGATGGTGGTCTATGGACAGGGGCGCTACCGGTGCCCGGAACATGGACCGGTCGAGCCGTTGCCGCGGCGGCGCAGCGACCTGGACGCGGGAAACTTCGAACACCGCTGTCCGGTCTGTGCAGAATCGGTCTCCTGGCAACTCGTCGACGAGGACGCGGCGCTGCGGCCTCGGAGCCTATACGCGGCCAGCAAGACCGCGCAGGAGCACTATGCGCTGGCGTGGGCGGAGGCCACCGGCGGTTCGGTGGTCGCCTTGCGTTACCACAACGTCTACGGCCCCGGCATGCCGCGTGACACTCCGTATTCGGGGGTGGCGGCCATCTTTCGCTCGTGGCTCGAAAGGGGCGAGCCGCCCAAGGTTTTCGAGGACGGCGGGCAGATGCGTGACTTCATTCACGTCGACGACATCGCCGCGGCGAACTTGGCCGCGGCACATCGGCTCGACGCCGACCAGGTCGGCTTCACCGCAGCCAATGTCTGCTCAGGTCAACCGATTTCGATCCTCGACGTGGCCAACGCGTTGTGCGAGGCACGTGATTCCGGCCTGGCACCGGTGGTCACCGGCCAGTACCGCAGCGGCGACGTGCGCCACATCGTGGCCGACCCCGCCCGAGCCGCCGACGTGCTGGGTTTCCGGGCGGCCGTCGCACCGTGGGACGGGTTGCGTGAATTCGCGTTCGCGGCCCTGCGGTAACGCGCTCTAGGAGCGATCGCAAGCGCGGTGGTACGCCGCGCGCAGCGGGTCGCGACCATTAGGTAGGAGCGATCGCAAGCGCGGTGGTACGCCGCG
>NZ_JBVAXG010000001.1:125933-1249894 GCF_055419245.1 Mycobacterium sp. IDUB_37
GCAAGCGCGGTGGTACGCCGCGCGCAGCGGGTCGCGACCATTAGGTAGGAGCGATCGCAAGCGCGGTGGTACGCCGCGCGCAGCGGGTCGCGACCATTAGGTAGGAGCGATCGCAAGCGCGGTGGTACGCCGCGTGCAGCGGGTCGCGACCATTAGGTAGGAGCGATCGCAAGCGCGGTGGTACGCCGCGCGCAGCGGGTCGCGACCATTAGGTAGGAGCGATCGCAAGCGCGGTGGTACGCCGCGCGCAGCGGGTCGCGACCATTAGGTAGCAGCGCGTCGCGACCATCGGGCTACGACGGATTGTTCGGCGGGCGGAAGATTCTCGGACGAAGCGGTCCGGTGGTCTCGCCGGACCGGAAAATCCGGGGGCGCGGTCCCGGCAGCACGCTGGTCTGCGCATCGTTGCCGGTAGGCGGCAACTTGAACTGCGCCGTCCTGGCCTGCGACGGAGGCTGCGGAGCACCGGGACGAGTCGGGATCGGAACCTGCGGTCTCGGACCCGTAGGGGGGCCGGCAGGGTGCCCGGCGCCTGGTGCGGCACCCGGTCCGGTACCGGGCGCCGCGTTCGGACCCTGTGCCGGCCGTCCCTGCACCGGCCGCTGCGCCGCTGGCCGCCTTCTTGGTCCAGGTCGTCGCGGTTTGCGGATGCGCGCCGCGATGATCACCGCGGCGAAGGTGAACAGCGCAAGCCCGCACAACGTCACGTCGAACGTGCTGGTGATCTGTTGGGCGAGGTTGTTCCCATACACCGGGTTGACCGGAGCGCCCGGCGTCGTCTGGAAACGGGGGGCCAGCACGACGCCCAGGATGACCCGGGAAACCGTCAGGGTGACCAGGAACCCGCTGAGCCCGAGGACCGCCCGCGAGCGCAAGCTGTGGACCAACTTATGGCGTAGCCACCACGCCAGTGCCGCCGTCGTCGCGTCGAAGGCCGCCAGGGTCATGGTGTCGTAACGCGAGTACGGGTAGTTCAACATCACCGCGACGACAAGGTCGGTGATCCGCATCAGTACCGAGCCGGCGGACCAGACGGTGATCAGCGTCAACGCTTTGCGGATCGCCTCCCGCCAGACCTCCCGATCGGCGCGGGTCTCCGGGGAGCTGAACAGGGTCAGCGGTGCGAACAACGCTGCGGCCGCTGCCCAGGCCACATAGCCCTCGTACCCGACTCCCGCCGTCGACGTGTTCTGCGCGATGCCGTGGAAGGCGTCGATTTCACGGCCGACGGGGAGAACCCACACCAGGATTCCGGCGAGCATCGACGAAGCGCCCAGGGCCAGCGTCAGAAACCGGGAAGCGCTGTTGTTGCGCAATATCCATCGCGACGCGACCACAACGGCGGTCAGCGCCACCACGCCGTACACCACCGCCGTCAGAATGACCGCGATGTTGCGGGTGCCGAATGCCTCCGTGCCACCAGGGCCCTGCAGTGCGTAGCGAACCCGCCAGCACAGGTTGAAACCGGCGGTGAGCGATGCTCCGAACATCGAGGCGTAGCCGATGATCCGGGCGCCCCGGACCCACCGGTGATGGCCCTCTTCGTCGGTGGTGGGACTGGTCAGCAACGGTTGCGCGCTCAGCAGCGAACCGGCGATTCCCAGCCAGGCTCCCGGGCCGACACCACCGGGAATGTGGACGGTGCCACCCGAGCGGATCGACTGGATGATGTCGTAGCCGACGAAGCCCGCCACCAGCAGCAGATAGGGAACGTTGAGACCCAGTCGGACCCGACCTGCCGTCGCGGGGTCGAGTTTTGCCCGCGACACCGCCAGCGAGGCCAGCGACAGCAGCGTCACCACCAGCAGTGCCCCCCACAGCAGCGCACTGCTGTCCGGGATCAGCAAACCGAAGTACAGATTCCACGGGAGCAGCGGCGCAAGGATCAGCAGTACCGCGGCGGTCAGGTCGCGAATATTGTTCCGGCGCCGGGTCAGATGTCCGGGCGTCTGCGGGCCGGGGAACGAGTGCGGCCCAGGCTTCCCGCCGCCGCTCGCCGGTTCTCCTCGCGCGCCCACGATGGGGCCGGTCGGCGTGTCGTCGCTGCTCAGGCTCACGATGCCCCCCAGGGATCGAGGTCGGGTGCTGCAGGCGCAGCTTCAGTTTTCATGGCGAGGGAACCCCCTGCTGGAGCAGCTGCGTTGTTCGGTTGCGAACATATTCTCCATTCGAATGACGCGGCGTGGCTGTGAGCAGGTTATGAAGGTGGACGGGATCCGCTTTGACCGTCCCCGCTTGTTGGGAATCCGGTTACGCTGCGCTCATAGGGGAAACCTTGTGGCCCGATAGACGAATATGGTCGACGGTACTGAATTGTAGTGATCCCGGGACATTGCTGGTTGTGGGGTAGCCGGCCGAAGGAGAGCGGTAGATGGACGTCGTATTGGGGGTGGCGGTCACCGGCCGGGTCGCGCGCCTGGCCCTAGTCGAGGCAGCCGCCCGCGGTGACTCGGTGATCGACCAATCTTCGGTCGACCTGGCGGGTGAACCGGTGGGTGAGTTGGCCGAGACGGTCGTCGGCACCTATCGGTTGTTGGCCGAAGAAGGCCACCGTCTGGTTGCCACCCGACTGGTTTGGTCGGACCGGTACCGAGCCGATCAGCTGCGCCAAGCGTTGGAATACGCGGGCATACCGAACGTCCAGGTCATCTCGGATTCGCAGGCGGCCAGAGGGCTGCTGGTGCCGGGACGCGGTGCCGCAGCGGTGCTGCTGGTCGGCAACGAGACGGCGAGCTTCGCGGTATCGGGTGACCCGGACGCGCCGCCGACGATCATGGCGTCCGCGCCATTAGAAGGCGATCCGAACGCAACCTTCGACACCTTGATGTCCCAGATTCCAGGTCAAGCCCGCACTTCCGACGACGTGCTGGTGGTGGGCACCTCCGCGGAGCAGACCGCGACGTACGCCGACCATCTGCAGTCCGCCTCGACGATGTCTGTGCAGATACCTCCGGACTCCGACTTCGCGTTGGCGCGTGGCGCGGCGGCGGACGCGACCACGGCAGCTCCGGCTATTCCACCTGATGCGGCGTCTCCTTTTGCGGTTCCCGGCGCCCCGGTGGGTAGTGGGTTTCCCTCGGCATCGCCGGGCGGGCCGGGCGGTGGTGGGTTCCCGACGTCCTCGCCTGACGCGACGATGGCAGGTGGATTCCCTTCGTCCTCGCCAGACGGGCCAGGCGGGCCCGCGACGATGGCAGCTGGGTTCCCGGCGTCCTCGCCGGGCGTGCCGGGCGGTGGTGGGTTCCCGACGTCTTCTCCGGACGCGACGATGGCAGCTGGGTTCCCGGCGTCCTCGCCGGGAGGGCCGGGCGGTGGTGGGTTCCCGACGTCTTCTCCGGACGCGACGATGGCAGCGCCCGCCGCGTCACCCGACGGGTCGCCCTTCGCGTCGTCTCCGGACGCGACGATGGCGTCGCCGACCTCTTCCCCAGACGCGACGATGGCGGCGAACTACACGTCGTCGCCCGACGCGCCCGGTGGCGCGAACTACCACTCCTTGCACCACCACTCTTCGCCAGACGCGGGCGACCCGGGCACCGGGGAGGACCAGCTCGCATACTCGCAGGCCAGCGAATATGACATCCTGCCGGTCGACACCGACGGCCTCGGCGAATATGACTCGCACAGCGACGAGTTCGAGGAATTCGACGAGGACGACCCCGAAGCGGACGATGAGCAGCCGCACAATCTCAAGCGGCTGCTGATCAGCAACGCGGTGATGGCGTTCGCTGTCCTCGGATTCGCGTCGCTGGCTGTCGCGGTCGCGGTCACCGTCCGGCCGACCGCGTCCCAGGCGCCGGTCGAAGGACATCAGAACGCTCAGCCGGGCAAGTTCATGCCGCTGTTGCCGACCGAACAGCAGGCGCCGGTGCCGGCGCCGCCCGCAGACCTGCCCTCCGCCGGGTTCCAGGGCGGCAGTATTCCCATCGTTCAGAACATCCCGCAGCAGTTGCCGGTGAACCCGGCGCCGGTGCCGGCAGCCCCCGTACCTGTGCCGGAAGCTCCGGTGCCCGTACCCGCCGCCCCGGTACCGGCTATCGTTCCGCCGTATCCGGGCTGGCGGCCGGGTCTGCCGTATCCGCCGTGGTACACGCCGCCCTACTACCCGAACTACCCGTACTACCCGAACTACCCGACGCCGACGACGACGTACACGCCGCCGTCGGTCACGACCACTCCGCCGTCGGTCACGACCACGCCGCCGTCGCCGCCGGTCACGACCACGCCGCCGTCGCCGCCGGTCACGACCACGCCGCCGTCGGTCACCACGACGTCGCCGCCCCCGCAGCCGACGACGACGGTCCCGAAGGTCACCACGACGGTTCCGGTTCCGACGACGACGGCGGCGCCGGTACCGACCACTGCCGCTCCGGTCCCGACGACCGTGGCCCCGAAGCCGACGACGGTGGCTCCGGTGCCGACGCAGGCTCCGGTCCCGACGCAGGCTCCGGTCCCGACCCAAGCGCCGGTGCCCACCCAGGCTCCTGCGCCGGTGCCGACCCAGGCCCCAGCGCCGGTGCCCACGCAGGCTCCGGCCCCGAAGCCGGCTCCGGTCCCCACGTACGCCCCTGCTCCGGCTCCGGCGCCGGTGCCTGCCCCGGCGCCTGCCCCGGCACCAGCGCCGGTCCCGAAGCCAGCTCCGGCTCCGGCCCCCGCCCCAGCGCCCGTTCCGAAACCCGCTCCAGCGCCGGCACCGGCGCCGGTCCCGAAGGCGCCGCGATCCGGCGGCGGGGTCAACTGATAACCCGTTAGGGTCGGGCATGCCCGGAGATGCGGTAACGGTGGTTCTGCCCTGCCTCAACGAGGAAGAGTCACTACCGGCGGTGCTGGCCGCCATTCCAGACGGCTATCTGGCGTTGGTGGTGGACAACGACAGCACCGACGACACCGCCGCAGTGGCCGTCCGGCACGGCGCCCGGGTGGTGGCCGAAAAGCGGCCCGGGTACGGCGCTGCGGTGCACGCGGGAGTGGTCGCCGCGACGACTCCTATCGTGGCGGTCATCGACGCTGACGGCTCGATGGATGCCGCGGACCTGCCCAGGCTCGTTGCCGAACTCGACCGGGGTGCCGACATGGTGACCGGCCGACGGCGTCCGGTGCCCGGATTGCACTGGCCGTGGGTAGCCCGGGTGGGCACGGTGGTGATGAGTTGGCGGTTGCGTACCCGCCACGCGCTACCGGTACATGACATCGCCCCGATGCGGGTGGCCCGGCGCGAGGCGCTGCTGAATCTGGGTGTCGCTGACCGCCGGTCGGGATATCCGCTGGAGCTGCTGGTCCGCGCCGCCGCTGCGGGCTGGCGAGTGGTCGAACTCGACATCAGTTACGGTCCGCGGACGGGTGGCAAATCAAAGGTGAGCGGGTCGCTGCGGGGCAGTGTCACTGCGATCGTGGACTTCTGGAAAGTGATTTCGTGAGCCTGCCGGCGACCCTGCCGGTGACCCTGCTGGTGGTCGCCAAGGCACCGGAACCCGGGCGTGCCAAGACCCGGTTGGCGGCGACGGTCGGCGATCAACTCGCCGCCGACATCGCCGCAGCAGCGCTGATCGACACCCTGGACGCGGTTGCCGCCGCTCCCGTCGCGGCGCGCGCGGTGGCGCTCACCGGCGATTTGAACGCCGCAGCCCGTGCCGACGAGATCAGGCGACGACTCGGGTCCTTCACGGTCATCGAGCAGCGCGGCGACGACTTCGCCGACAGACTCGCCAACGCGCACGCTGACGCGGGCGTGCAAGGCGGTCATCCGGTGCTGCAGATCGGCATGGACACCCCGCAGGTCACACCCGAACTACTGGCCGAAACAGCGCGGCGATTGCTGGAGACGACCGCCGTGCTCGGCATGGCGCTGGACGGCGGTTGGTGGGTGCTCGGTGTGCAGGACCCGACCGCGGCTCAGTGCCTGAGGGGCGTGCCGATGTCACACCCCGACACCGGCGAGTTAACGCTCAAAGCGCTGCAGGGAGAGGGCATTGACGTGGCTCTGGTGGCGCCGCTGGCCGACTTCGACACCGTTGATGACGTTGCTGAGGTGCGGTCGGCGTGCGGCCCGCAAAGCCGCTTCGCCCGGGCCACCGAGGCGGCCGGACTCTGAGCGGCGCCCTACCAGTTCGTGAAGATGAAGCTGTTCACCAGCAGCGCTCCGGCGGCATTGATCGCCAACCACGCCCGGTGTGACCGGACCGGGAGCAGCGCGGGGGCCCCGGTCAGCCAGATGGTGAACGGTAGCCAGATACGCTCGGTCTCGGCTTTGCTCAGCATGCTCAGGTCGGCGCAGGCGATCGCGGCCATGGCGGCCAGCAACAACAGGTAGAACCCGGCGCGGCGGCGCAGCGCTGCCCGGTCGAAAACTTGGCTGAGTCCTGCGACGCCGCCCAACCCGACAGCGCACACCACGCACGCCAGATTGGCCCAGCTCCAGTACTGAAACGGGCGGTCCTTCGCGATGCCCTGCCAATAGCGTTGCTGAACCAGGTCGTACCCCTCGAACCAATAGAACCCCGACACCGCGAACGTCACCGCCACAGCGAATGCGGCCAGGACTGCCGGTCCCAAGACTCGCAGCGCCGCGCGCCAGCTCGGCGCCGAGAGCAGCACCGCCAACGCCGGTAAGCCCATCAGGACCAGGCCGTAGCTGAGAAAGATCACCCAGCCGAGCAACAGCCCCGCGCCCACGGACCACAGCGTGGGGAACCGGGTGGTCCCGTGCACCGCCACCGCCAGCAAGGCGATTCCCCACGCCGCGGTCCCGGCGAAGTACCCGTCGGCCGACACCGCGACCCAGATCGCCGTGGGCGCCACGGCGACGAAGGGCGCGGCCCGCCGGGCGGTCTGCTCGTCAGCCAGCGCGCGGACGGCAACCAGCACGGCAGCGGTCGCGCTGGAACCCACCAGCAGGCACAGCAATCCGGCCCAGGCGCCACCGTGCAGACCGATCCGATCCAGCCAAACGAATGTCAGCAGCGCCCCCGGCGGGTGGCCGGAGACGTGGGTGGTCCAGGAGTGCGGCTGGAAATCGACGATCCGGCTGGCGAAGGTCCGCAGCGTCGCCGGGATGTCGGCGATGCCAGGCACTTCCCGCAGGTACTCGTCCCTGGTGGTGAGCCGGCCCGCGAACCCGCGTTGCCAGCCGTCGATCATCGCCAGTGAAAACGCCCACGCGCACGAGGTGGCCCAGCTGACCACGGCCAACAGCCGCCAGGGAAGCCGTCGCGCCAGTACCGTGCCCCACAGCACGGCGCCGACGGCGATCACGATCGCCGCCACCGTGCCCCAGCTGACGTGTGCGTCCCAGTAGCCGAAGATCGGTGCCGCTCCGGCATGCCGCGCGAACTGCTCCTGGCCGGTATCGCTGCGCGGGTTGATCCCCAAGTGCAGCCGCGGCAGCACAAACGCGGCCGCTAACAGGGCTGCCGCTGCCGCGACGGCGAAGGATTCCCGGCGCACGATCCTCATGAAGCCCAGCCTATTGATCCGCCTCGCTATTGATCCGTGTTGGTGAACCTGCGCACCAAGGCCGCGCGGTCGAGCTTGCCGATGCCGCGCCGTGGCAGCTCCTCGACGACGTGCAGTTCCCGGGGCGCGGCGGTGACGTCCAAGGTGCGTGCGACGTGCGCCCGCAGCACGTCCAGCACCGGTGCCGCGGATCCGGGGCCGACCACTACCGCGGCAACCACTCGCTGACCGAGCCGGGCATCGGCGACGCCGAACACTGCGCACTCGCTCACCGCTGGATGCGTGCACAGGGCGGCCTCGACCGGCCCCGGCATGATGGTCAGCCCACCGGTGCTGATGGCGTCGTCCACGCGGCCCAGCACCGTCAGCTCGCCGGAGTCAGCTATGGCGCCGAGGTCGTCGGTGACGAACCAGCCCGGCTCGGAGAAGGGGTCCGGATCGACGGGATTGCGGTAGCCCTTGGCCAGCGTCGCGCCGCCCAGTGCGATGCGGCCGTCATCGCCGATGCGCAGCCGCACCCCCTCGAGGGGGACACCGTCGTAGACACAGCCGCCCGCAGTCTCGCTCATCCCGTAGGTCCGGACCACGCGTAGCCCGGCCGCGGCGGCGGCGTCGAGCACCGGTCGCGGGGCCGGCCCACCGCCGAGCAGGATGGCATCGAGTTCGGCGAGCGCTGCCGTCGCCGCAGGGTCGGCCAACGCCTTGGCCAGCTGCGCGGCAACCAGCGACGTGTATCGCCGTCCCGAACCCAATTTGCTTACCGCACCAGGTAATTCGCTGATGTCGAATCCGCCCGACACATCCAGTTCGACCGGCGCCGTCCCGGCGATCACGCTGCGAACCAACACTTGCAGCCCGGCGATGTGATAGGCCGGTACGGCCAGGAGCCAGCGTCCCGGTCCGCCGAGTCGCCGGTAGGTGGCCGACGCGCTCGCGGTCAGCGCCGCGGCGGTCAACATTGCGCCTTTGGGCGCTCCGGTGGTTCCCGACGTCGTCGCCACCAGGGCCACGTCGTCGTCGATCTCCGCTCCGACTCGCAGCGCGCGCAGTGTGGCTTCGGAATCGTGTTGCGCGGGTACGGCAACCATCGCGGAAGCGCGTCCGTCGAGCAAGGTTTGCAGCGTAGGCAGCAGGCTGGTTGCCGCACCCGGGGAAACGCGCAGCGCCCGGAGCACAGCTATGGGCGGTCTCCGTTGTCACGCGCGTCATCGAGCGGCCACCCCTGGGCGGCGAGACGACTTCGGACGCGCTCGACGTCGGCTGGAGTCGGCAGTTCGTCGGTCAGTTGCGTGATTGCGACACCGATGTCGATGTTGTCGATGTTCAATTCACCGCGCCGCCGCAACTCGTTGGCGATGGCCATGATCTCGTCGTTGGTCAGGCGCCGCGCTAGCAGCGCCAGCACGGCGAAGGAGTCCGTCGGCGGAATGCCGTCGGGGTACCCGGCGCGCAGCCACGTGACGATGGAACTCAGAAATCGGTTCATTGTGCGATCAACTTACCCGCCCAAACAGCGACAAAACCCAACAAAACCCAACGTTAACGCCAGCAGGGCGGGGCGTCATTACCCCAGCTTCGCGCCGAGGAACGGATAGTGGGTGTGTGCTGCGATGAAGTCCCGGGCGATATAGAGGACGCCGAAGACGACGACCACGAAGACCAGCGCGAAGATTGCCCACGCGATGGTCACCAACAGCGGGTTCTGCTTACCCGCACCGTCCGCACGGCTGATGTTTCCGGTGCCGACGGCTTGCAGCCGTATCCCCACTGCGAACAGTCCCGGCAGCGCCGCGCCCGCGAGCAGGCTGAACAGCAGGATCTTCAGGGTGGCTTCGTAGTTGAACCAGCCGCTCATGAGAGGTTCCTTGCCGGGATCTGGCCGTCGGTACCGGATTTCGGTGCCTGGGTACCCGACCCAGGGTCCGAACCGTCAGGCGGCGGTTGTTGGTTCGTATCGTCGAGGCCGGCAGTGACACTGCCTTCCCATTCGTCGTTGACGTTGCTGTGGTCGACCTTCACCTTGCGCGACTGGCGGTAAATGGCACCGGAGACCGCGACCAGCAGGCTGAAGCCGACGATGGCGCCGGGGTAGCCGCCGATCAGGTGCACGATCCAGTAGGTCACCGCCCCGACAAACCCGGCCAGCGGAAGCGTGACCAACCACGCGGTCGCCATCCGGCCCGCCACGCCCCAGCGCACCTCGCCACCCGGCTTGCCCAACCCGCTGCCCATCACCGAACCGGTGCAGACCTGCGTGGTGGACAGTGCGTAGCCGAAGTGTGCGGACAGCAGAATCACCGCAGCCGAGGACGACTCCGCGGCCATGCCCTGTGGCGACTTGATCTCGACCAGACCCTTGCCGAGGGTGCGGATGATCCGCCAGCCGCCCAGGTAGGTCCCGGTGGCCATCGCGATGGCGCAGGCGATGATGACCCACAGCGGCGGCACCGAAGCGGTCTTCGGGATGGCGCCGTAGGACATCAGTGCCAGGAAGATGATGCCCATGGTCTTCTGCGCATCGTTGGTGCCGTGTGCCAGTGAGACCAACGACGCCGATCCGATCTGACCGCGCCGGAACCCGGCCTCGGTGCGTTCGGTCGGCACGCCGCGGGTGATGCGGTAGACCAGCCAGGTCGCCAGAGCGCCGACCGCGATCGCCAGTACGGCCGAGACCACTGCCGGGATGATCGCCTTGGACATGACCCCCTTCCAGATCACCCCGTGACCGCCGACGGCGGCGATCGTCGCGCCGACGATGCCGCCGATCAGCGCGTGCGAGGAGCTGGAAGGGATGCCCAGTAGCCAGGTCAGCAGATTCCAGACGACACCGCCGACGAGACCCGCGAATACCAGTTCCAGGGTCACGACGTGCGAGTCGATCAGACCCTTGGCGATCGTTGCGGCCACTGCGGTGGACAGGAACGCACCAACCAGGTTCAGCACCGCCGAAAGCGCTACCGCGACTTTCGGCTTTAGGGCGCCGCTGGCGATGGATGTCGCCATGGCATTGCCGGTGTCGTGAAACCCGTTGGTGAAGTCGAATGCCAGCGCCGTAATCACGACGATGATCAGAAGGAACAGCTCGATGTTCACAGGCCCGATTCTTGTGGTCGGAGTGATGGCTTGTCGAACGAATGATTAGGGGAAATGCAGGAATATCGCGACTCGTCGCCAGATGTTACCTATGAGTTCACCTTCGGTTCGTACGTCTTCATTGACGGGTGTCTGTCCGCAGCGGATGCCCCTTCGGCACCTCGATAAAGATGAGGCTGACACCGTCCGGGTCGGTCACGTGCATCTCGTGCAAGCCCCACGATTCGCGGCGTGCTTCACGGGTGATTTGCACTCCTCGACTCCGGAGTTCGGCCTGGGTCGCCTCGAGATCGCGCACCTGCAGCCAGAGGGCACCGGGGAAGGGGCCTCGGGAGTGGTCAGGTTCGCCGTAGCCGGCCAGTTCAAGAAGCGACTGACCAGCGAAAAAGACTGTTCCTGCGCCATAGTCACGGGCGATCGCGAGCCCGATCTCGTCACGGTAAAAGCTCAGTGAGCGTTGATAATCCGCCGGCCGCAGGAGCATCCTGCTCGCCAGAATCTCCATGTGTCGTGTCTATCACGTTGTGCATCGGCCCCGCAGGGTCGATGCGCCCGGGCCGGCCAGATCGCCGCAAGCCTCGGCCCGCCCGGTCATGGCCAGCAGCAACGAAAGCAGCGGGCCTTCGACCGGCTCGCCTTGTCCGTGTTGCCAGTCCTCGTCGGACGCCTGCAGCGCCAGGCCGGAAATGCGCTTCTTGGCGCCGATGAGCAGATTGGACCCCTTGTAGAAGTCGGTGACCTGACGAACGGTGCCCGGGGCGTAGGAGTGCGGAATGCCCAATTGGCGGCGTACGTCCGCGCCGTGGATGACGATCTCGCCGAGCCAGGAGACTTTGGGTCCCGGTGGCGCCGAGGTTGAGTCCTGCACGCTGCGAAAGTCGGCCAGGGTGGCGGCCGGGTCGGGTCCGCGATGCTCGGCGATCTGGCCGTCGGCGAACTTGTTGAAGTTGAATCCGGCCTTGGCCATATTGAGGAAGAACCGCGGCGGCGTCAGCGATGCGGTGGCCGATAGGTGGGCGACCACATCGCGGACCGTCCAGGCGGAGCACAGTGACCGGGTGTCCCACTGCGAGGGTGTCAGTCCGGAGAGGTCGTCGGCGAGGGCGCCGCGTTCCTCGGCGATGGTGGCCCAGATGTCCGACACGGCAATCTCCTATTAGTTGTGCTGGTCGCTACGTCGCTGCATCAGGCTGTTGACCCAGCGGGGGCCGACGGTGTTCAGCGCTTTGGCGGCGATCGCCATCCGGGGCGCGATCTGCACCGGCCTGGTGCGGGCGGCGGTGACCATCCATTCGGCGGCCTCGGCCGACGTCAGCGCGGGCAGCCCCTCGTAAGCCTTGGTCGGCGCGATCATCGGGGTGGCCACCAGCGGGTAGTACAGGGCCGTCGAATGCACGCCTTTGGGGCCCCACTCGGTCTCGGCGATCCGGGTAACCGCGGTCAACGCCGCTTTGGAAGCGTTGTAGACCGAGAACAGTGGTGACGCCTCGTTGAACACACCCCAGGTGGAGACGTTGATGATGTGGCCGTCGGCGCGCTCGATCATTCCGGGTGCCAGCCCGCGCATCAGCCGTAGCGGTGCGTAGTAGTTGAGCACCATGGTTCGCTCGACGTCGTGCCAGCGTTCCAGCGATTCGGCCAGCGGGCGGCGGATGGACCTGCCTGCGTTGTTGATCAGGATGTCGACCCCGCCGATGCGCTTCTCGACATCGGCGACCAGTTGGTCGACCGCGTCCAGGTCCGAGATGTCGCAGGGGACCGACATCACCGTCCCGCCCGAGGTGGTGAGCTGGTCTGCCAGCGCGTCCAGCAGATCTTCGCGGCGGGCGACGACGACGACCGTAGCGCCGCGCTCGGCGAATTGTTCGGCCGCCGCCGCTCCGATGCCCGACGAAGCGCCGGTGAGCAGGACCCGCTTGCCGGCGAGTTCGATGGGCTTGATGTTTGGTCGGTTGAGCAGCACCTGAGGCGAGACGGGCGGGCGCATGCTGGCCAGCACCACCTGGTCGGCCAACCGGCGCAGCGGACTCTTACTCACTCGGCGAGTCTAAGTGCGCAGCTTGACCGGGTGGCTAGTAGTACCTGGGGTACGGGCTCCAGTCCGGCGGTCGCTTCTCCAGGAACGCATCGCGGCCCTCGACGGCCTCGTCGGTCATGTAGGCCAGCCGGGTGGCTTCCCCGGCGAACAGCTGCTGACCCACCAGGCCGTCGTCGAGCAGGTTGAATGCGAACTTCAGCATGCGTTGCGCCTGAGGCGATTTGGCGTTGATCTCCGCCGCCCACTGCACCCCGGTCGCCTCGAGTTCGGCGTGGTTGACGACCTCGTTGACCGCTCCCATGTGGTGCATCTGTTCAGCGGTGTACGGCCGGCCGAGGAAGAAGACCTCGCGGGCGAACTTCTGGCCGACCTGACGGGCCAGATACGCGCTGCCGTAGCCGCCGTCGAAGCTGCCTACGTCGGCGTCGGTCTGTTTGAACCGGGCGTGCTCCCGGCTGGCCAGGGTGAGGTCGCAGACCACGTGCAGGCTGTGGCCGCCGCCGGCCGCCCAGCCGTTGACCAGGCAGATGACCACCTTGGGCATGAAACGGATCAACCGCTGCACCTCGAGGATGTGCAACCGCCCGGCGCGTGCGGCGTCGACCGTGTCCGCGGTGTCACCGCTGGCGTACTGATAGCCCGAGCGCCCGCGGATGCGCTGATCGCCGCCCGAGCAGAACGCCCAGCCGCCATCCTTCGGCGACGGTCCGTTTCCGGTCAACAGCACCACGCCCACGTCGGGCGACATCCGCGCGTGGTCGAGTACCCGGTACAACTCGTCGACGGTGTGTGGCCGGAACGCGTTGCGCACCTCGGGACGGTCGAACGCCACCCGTACCGTCGCGTCCTCGACATGGCGGTGATAGGTGATGTCGGTCAGGTCGTCGAAACCGTCGACAACTCTCCAGATCGCTGCGTCAAATGGGTTGTCACTCAAAGCTGTTGAACTCCATCCTGGTTGATGGTGAAGTCGCCGCAGCTGATCGTTTCTGCGGTTGTCACCACGGGATCCTGCGCGGATGTGGCCGTCAGGGTATCGGACGACCCGGTGGTGGCCAGCGTGCCGTCGAGGTCGATCTCGGTGCGGCGCACGATCGATTGGTTGCCCTGTTGCAGCGCCTGCAATCCCACCAGGTGGCGTCCGTCGCCGAGGTCGCTGCAGCCGACTCCTGTAGCGGCGACCGATTGTGGTGCCAAGAGCGTGGCAGTGGCCGCCACCAACGGCACCGCCGGGGCCAGGCCCCGAATTGGGCGCAGCATCAGATCGGATCGAACCGAAAGACCGCGCAGCGTCCGGCCAGCGCTTCGAATTCGTCGGGGGTTCCCTCGGTGACCAGTCCGGAGCGCTTCATGAAGCCGACGCCGGTCGGGACCAGGGTGGGGAAGGCCCGCAGCAGCGGCCTGGCCTCCTCGGCGGGCAGTTCGACGAAGCGGACGCGCTCGGTGGCCCGTCCGCGCTGCAGCGTGACTTCGCTTGCGGCACGGGCGTTTTGCACCCAGTCGGCACCCGGGAAGCCGCCGACCACGTAGCGTTTGCCGTCCACTGTCATCGGGGTGATCGGCGTCGACCGCGGCACTCCGGACTTGCGCCCCGGCACGGTCAGCACCACCGGACTTTCGCCGCCGAAGTTCAGCCCGAGCTTCGACATCTGGATGAAGACCTTGTTCGCCGGCTTGAGCCACCACGGCGGCTTGATCCGTTCGCTCATGGCAGCGACGGTACCCGCCGGCTGTTGCGGGGGATCAGTTCCTTGCGTGCTGGAAAGGCCCGGCACCGTGCTGGTGGCGTGAGCTGTGTTCGGGCGGGCTGACGGCGTCGAGTCGCGCGAGCACATCGGCATCCAGGTTGATGTCCGCCAACGCGAGGTTCTCTTCGAGGTGGGCGATTGACCGGGTGCCGGGAATCAGCAACGTATTTGGTGCATGCGCCAACAGCCAGGCCAGCCCGACTTGTGCGGCTGTCGCACCGAGTTGTGTAGCGACCTCGGCCACCACCGCGTTGTCGGCAACGCTGGGGAATCCGGCGAATGCCGACCCGAGGGGAAAGAACGGTACCCAGGCGATGCCCTCGGTCACGGAGACCTCGAGCATGTCTTCGTGCGAACGGTCCAGCACGCTGTAGGCGTTCTGCACGCAGACGATGCCGGCCGGTAGTGCTCGTTGCAGGATTTCCATCGGCACGCTGCTGATGCCGATCGCGCCGATCTTGCCTTCGTCGCGCAGCGCGATCATCTCGGCCAGTTGGTCATCCAGATCGACCGCTTGATCGCCCTCGGCGGCCAGGCCGGGTCCGAGGTCGAGGCGGCGCAGGTTCACCACCGGAACGCGGTCGATACCCAGCTGACGCAGGTCCTCCTCCACTGCGGCGCGCAACTCGGCCGGCTTTTGCGCCGCGACCAGGCCGACCGGCCCGCCGACGGCGTGCGCGGCACCGACCTTGCTGACGAGGACGAGGTCGTCACGGTAGGGCGACAGGGCGGTGCGGATCAGGCGGTTGACCTCGCCGCCGGCGTAAAAGGACGCGGTGTCGATGTGGTTGACGCCGAGTTCGACGGCGCGACGCAGCACTGCGACGGCATCCTGCGGCGACGATGCGTCGCCCAGTTGCATGGCCCCGTAGCCGATGCGGGCGACCTTCGTCGTGCCGATGTTGCCGGGGTGGGTCTGGTCAGTCATGGTGCCCCCTGAAACTGCGTGTCAGACTGGATGGATACGGAGGACCCTCCGGTTACCAACGTAGCAGAAACGGAGGGCCCTCCGCTTTGGTAGACAAAACGCGGTCCGACGCGCGGCGTAACCGCGACAGACTGCTCGAGGTAGCGGCCGCCGCGTTCAGTGCCGCCGACGGGCGGCCGGTGTCGCTCGAGTCGGTCGCTCGCGACGCCGGCGTCGGGATCGGCACGCTCTACCGGCACTTCCCGAGCCGGGAGTCGCTTATCGAGGCCGTCTACCGGACCGAACTCGCCGAGGTGGCGGCCGCGGCGGAACAGTTGTCGCAGCAGCATCCGCCCGAAGTCGCACTGCGGCGCTGGATGGATCGCTACGCGAGCTTCGTCGCGGCCAAGCGCGGGATGGCGGACTCGCTGCGCGTGATGTTCGAGTCCGGCGCGGTGGAGCCGACCCAGACTCGCATGAGCATCGTCGGTGCTGTCGAGATGCTGTTGCGGGCCGGTGCCGAGGCTGGCAGTCTTCGCTCCGACGTGCTGGCCGACGACGTGGTGTCGAGCCTGCTCGGCATCCTCCTTGCCAGCGCTTCATCCGAGCAGACGGGCCGCATGCTCGATCTACTGGTGGCCGGTGTTGCCGTCCGCTGCCCAGCGTGAAGCCAGCTTCACACTCGGCGAAAGGTCAGCCCACTGCGCGGCCGGCGCCCTCCCAGAACCGCGCCCGCACCGCCTTCTTGTCCGGCTTGCCCAGTCCGGTCAGCGGCAGGGCGTCGACAATCTCGATCCGCTTGGGCGATTGCACCGACCCCTTGCGGTCCTTCACTGCGGCCTGGACCTCGCCGATCATCGCCTCGACCGCGGCGTCGTCTCGGGCGGCGTCGGCACGCAACACCACGACCGCGGTCACCGCTTCACCCCACTTCTCATCCGGGGTGCCGACGACACAAACCTGCGCGACGGACGGGTGCTCGGCGATGACGTCCTCGACTTCGCGGGGGAACACGTTGAAGCCGCCGGTCACGATCATGTCCTTGACCCGGTCGACAATGAAGTAGAAGCCGTCCTCGTCCTCGCGCGCCATGTCGCCGGTATGCAGCCAGCCGTCCTTGAAGGCCTCGGCGGTTGCCTCCGGCAGGTTCCAGTAGCCGCCGGCCAAAAGTGGTCCACTGACACAGATTTCGCCCGGCTCACCCTGCGGCACCGGCTGGCCGTCCTCGCCCAGTAGCGCCACCCGGGCGAACAGTGTCGGCCGCCCGCACGAGGTGAGTCGCTTCTCGTCGTGGTCGGCCTTGGCCAGGTAGGTGATCACCATCGGGGCCTCGGACTGCCCGTAGTACTGGGCGAAGATCGGCCCGAACCGCGAGATCGCCTCGGCCAGCCGTACCGGGTTGATCGCCGATGCGCCGTAGTAGACCGTCTCCAGCGACGAGAGGTCTCGAGTCTTCGAGTCCGGGTGATCCATCAGCGCGTACAGCATCGACGGCACCAGCATGGTCGCCGTAATGCGTTGCTCTTCAATCACTCTCAATACTTCGCCCGGGTCGAACTTGGCCAGCACCACCATCTCGCCGCCCTTGACCACCGTCGGTGTGAAGAACGCGGCGCCGGCGTGCGACAGCGGTGTACACATCAGGAAGCGCGGGTTCTCCGGCCACTCCCACTCGGAGAGCTGGATCTGCGTCATAGTGGCGATGTTTCCGGTGGTCCCCAGCACGCCCTTGGGCTTGCCGGTGGTGCCGCCGGTGTAGGCCATGCCGCCGATGTGGTCAGGCGGCAGGTCTGCGATCACCAGTGGCTTGGGCTCGAACTTGGCCGCCTCGGCGGATAGATCGACAGCCACGTCCTTGAGCTGTTCCGGCACCGGGCCGATGGTCAATATCTGCTTGAGCGAGTCCACCTTCTCCAGCAGGCCCAGTGCGCGCTCGACGAACATCGGGTTGGGGTCGATGATCAGCGAACTCGCGCCGGCGTCGGACAGCACATACGCGTGATCGTCCAGTGATCCCAGCGGATGCAGCGCCGTGCGCCGGTAACCCTGGGTCTGGCTCGCGCCCAGAATCATCAGCACCTCGGGCCGGTTCAACGCGAGCAGTCCGACTGTGACGCCGGTGCCGGCGCCGAGTGCCTCGAAAGCCTGGACGTACTGGCTGATCCGCTCGGCGAGCTGACCACCGGTCAGCGTCGTATCGCCGAGAAACAGCACGGGTCTGTTCTTGTGGCGCTTGAGCGCGCCCGCTAACAAGTGGCCGTTGTGGGTGGGATTGCGCAACAGATCGTCACTCATAAGGTCAGACTAGAACGTGTTGCAGTTCAAGTCAGCTGCACCCTCTGCTACAGCGCGAATCGCCACGACTAACTGTTGTGATCCAGCTCGAGAAGGACCGTTCGCGAAAACCCGCTGCGCCTCGCGCCGCCCCGCGCCCGGTCGCACGGAAACCCCTCGGTGGCGACCCGCCGCGCCCGGCGCCGCCGCGCTTGCGGTCGCCACTAGGATCACAGCCCATGGCCGCCGCAGATGTCGTCATCACCGGAAACGTCCTCACCGTCGATGATTCGCGGCCCACGGCCGAGGCGATCGCCATTGCCGGCGGCCGGATCGTCGCCGTCGGCGACCGATCCGATATCGAGCAGTACATCGGCCCGGACACCCAGTCCGTCGACATCGGTGACGGGTGCGTCATGCCGGGTTTCATCGAGGCGCACGGTCACCCGCTGATGGAAGCAATCGCGCTCTCGGACCGCCTCGTCGACATCCGTCCGGTGACCATCCGCAACGCGGACGAAGTCGTCGATGCCATCCGTAGTGAGGTGGAGCGCCGCGGCGCCGGCGGGGCCTATCTCATCGGCTGGGACGCCCTGCTGCAGGACGGGCTTCCCGAGCCGACGCTGAGCTGGCTCGACGGCCTAGCGCCCGAGACCCCGCTGGTGATCATTCACAACTCCGGACACAAGGCCTACTTCAACTCGTTTACGGCCAACCTCTACGGCTTGACCCGCGACACCCCCGACCCCAAGGGCGCCAAGTACGGCCACGACGCTGACGGCGAACTGGACGGCACCGCCGAGGAGATCGCAGCCGTGATGCCGCTGCTCGTCGGAGCGATCTCACTCGCCGACTACCCGGACATGCTGCGCGCCGAGTGCGCCCGGCTCAACCGTGCGGGGCTGACGACCTGTTCGGAGATGGCATTCGACCCCAAGTTCAAACCACTGGTCGAGGCGGTGCGCAGCGACCTGACGGTCCGGCTGCGCACCTACGAGGTCTCCAATGAGCAGATGGCGACCGCGGCTACTCCGTTCGAGGGTGACGACATCCTGCGCCAGGTGGGTATCAAGATCTGGGTGGATGGCTCGCCCTGGATCGGGAACATCGCACTGTCGTTCCCCTATCTGGACACTCCGGCCACCCGCATCGCGGGCATCACACCCGGTTCCTGCGGCTGCGCCAACTACACGAAGGAGCAGCTGACCGAGATCGTCGGCGCCTACCTCCCGTTGGGTTGGCAGATGGCCTGTCACGTACAGGGCGACGCCGGTGCGGACACCATCCTGGATGTCTACGAAGAAGCGCTGCGCCAGCATCCGCGCGACGACCACCGCCTTCGTCTAGAGCACGTCGGCGCGATCCGGCCCGAGCAACTCCAGCGGGCAGCCGACCTCGGAGTCACGTGCAGCATCTTCGTCGACCAGATCCATTACTGGGGCGACGTCATCGTCGACGGGTTGTTCGGGGAGGAAAAGGGCTCGCGCTGGATGCCGGCCGGGTCGGCAGTGGCCACCGGGATGCGCATCTCACTGCACAACGACCCACCGGTCACGCCCGAGGAGCCGTTGCGCAACATCAGCGTCGCCGTGACCCGGATTGCGCCCAGCGGACGGGTGCTCGGCCCGGAGGAGCGGCTGACCGTCGACCAGGCTATTCGGGCACAGACCATCGACGCCGCTTACCAGCTGTTCGCCGACGACGTGATCGGCTCGATTGAGGTCGGCAAGTACGCGGACCTGGTGGTGCTGTCGGCCGACCCACGGACCGTGCCACCCGAGCAGATCGCCGACCTGGAGGTGCGGGCCACCTACCTAGCAGGTCGGCAGGTCTATCAGCAGTGACGCCGACCGTGCCTGCTCTGGCGGAGTTGCTGGAGCGCTTGCACGTCGTCGCGCTACCCATGCGGGTGCGGTTCCGCGGGATCACGACGCGGGAACTGGCGTTGATCGAGGGTCCTGCCGGGTGGGGCGAGTTCGGTGCGTTCGTCGAGTACGGCCCGCCCGAAGCCGCGCACTGGCTGGCGTCCGGGATCGAAGCCGCCTATCACGCGCCGCCACCGGCACGACGGGATCGCATCGCGATCAACGCCACGGTGCCCGCGGTCGTCGCCGCACAGGTTCCAGCGGTGCTCGCCCGGTTTCCCGGCGCCCGCACCGCCAAGGTCAAGGTCGCCGAGCCGGGACAAACTCTGGCCGACGACGTCGACCGGGTGAACGCCGTGCGGGAACTGATCCCGACGGTGCGGGTGGACGCCAACGGAGGCTGGAGCGTCGAGGAGGCGGTCGCCGCCGCGGCGGCGCTGACGGCGGATGGTCCGCTGGAGTATCTGGAACAACCCTGCGCGACGGTCGCCGAGCTAGCGGAGTTGCGCCGGCGCGTCGACGTGCCGATCGCGGCCGACGAAAGTATCCGCAAGGCGGACGACCCGCTGGCCGTGGTGCGCGCCGGCGCGGCCGATATCGCGGTGCTCAAGGTCGCTCCGCTGGGCGGGGTTTCGGCGCTGCTCGAAGTCGCCGGGCAGATCGACATCCCAATCGTGATCTCGAGTGCGCTTGACTCCGCGGTCGGCATCAGCCGCGGACTCGTCGCCGCTGCGGCCCTGCCGGAACTGCATCACGCCTGTGGGCTGGGCACCGGTCGGCTGTTCGTCGAGGATGTCGCCGAGCCCGCCGCCCCTGTCGACGGATTCCTTTCGGTCGAGTCGGTGACACCGGATCCGGCGAGGTTACGGGCCCTGCAGGTGCCCGCGGGGCGCAGACAGTGGTGGATCGACCGGGTCATTGCGTGCCACCCGCTGCTTGTACCGTCGTTTGAGTGATCAACCTGGCTTATGACGTCAAGGGAACCGGTGAGCCGGTTGTCTTCATTTCCGGCCGCGGCGGCGCCGGGCGAACCTGGCACCTGCATCAAGTGCCGGCGTTCTTGGCGGCCGGGTATCGCTGCATCACCTTCGACAATCGCGGGATCGGCGCCACCGAGAACGCCAGCGGTTTCAACACCGCGACCATGGTCGCCGACACCGCGGCACTGATCGAATCGCTGGACGTCGGCCCGGTGCGGCTCGTCGCGGTGTCGATGGGCTCGTTCGTTGCCGCGGAACTCATGGTGGTCCGATCCGAGCTGGTCAGCTCGGCAGTCCTGATGGCCACCCGTGGCCGGCTGGACCGCTCCCGCCAATTCTTCCATCAGGCCGAGGCCGACCTCGACGCGTCCGGTGTCGCCCTGCCTGCCACCTACGACGCCAAAAACCGTCTGCTGGAAAACTTTTCCCGCAAAACTCTCAACGACGACGCGGCCATCGCGGACTGGATCGCGATGTTCAGCATGTGGCCGACCAAGCTCACCCCGGGCTATCGCTGCCAGTTGGACGTCGCGCCGAACACCAACCGATTGCCCGCCTATCGCAACATCGCCGCTCCGGTGCTGGTGATCGGCTTCTCCGACGACGTGGTCACGCCGGCTTACCTAGGACGCGAGGTCGCCGACGCGCTGCCCAACGGCCGCTACCTGCAGATCCCCGATACCGGCCACCTCGGATTCCTCGAACGGCCGGAGGCCGTCAACACAGCGATGCTGAAGTTCTTTGCCGGGGTCAAGGCCTGACCGAGCGCAGCCCGATCCGCCCCTCGGAACGCCGTCAGCTCCAAATCGGTGTGATCTACGCGGCACCAGGGGTTGTGACACTCTGTAGTAATGAACCCGTCGACGACACAGGCCCGCGTCGTCGTCGACGAATTGATCCGCGGCGGCGTGCGCGACGTGGTGCTGTGCCCCGGTTCGCGCAACGCGCCTCTGGCGTTCGCCCTGCAGGACGCCGACCTGGCGGGCCGGCTTCGGCTGCACGTTCGCATTGACGAACGCACCGCCGGCTACCTGGCCATCGGCCTGGCGGTCGGGGGGGACGCGCCGGTGTGCATCGCGATGACGTCGGGCACCGCGGTGGCCAACCTCGGCCCGGCGGTGGTTGAGGCCAACTACGCGCGGGTGCCGCTGGTCGTGCTGTCGGCCAACCGTCCCTACGAACTGCTGGGCACCGGCGCCAACCAGACGATGGAGCAGCTGGGCTATTTCGGTTCGCAAGTCCGGGCCACCGTCAGCCTCGGGTTGGCGGAGGACGGGTCTGACAAGATCGCCAGCTTCAACGCGACATGGCGATCGGTCACCTGCCGAGTCTTGGCCGCTGCCACCGGTTCTCGTACCGCCAATGCAGGTCCGGTGCACTTCGACATTCCGCTGCGGGAACCGTTGATTCCCGGCCCGCAAGCCGACAGCACGCCAACCCCCGAGGGCCGGCCGGACGGAATGCCGTGGACTTACACACCTCCCGTCAGCTTTGACCAACCGCTGGCGATCGACCTGACGCCGGACACGGTCGTGATCGCCGGGCACGGCGCGGGTGTGCACCCGAATCTGGCAGGCCTCCCGACTGTCGCCGAGCCGACGGCGGCAGCCGGAACAGCGGGGCGCAACTATCTGCATCCGCTAGCACTGCCGCTGTTGCGTCCCAAGCAGGTGATCATGCTGGGCCGCCCGACGCTGCACCGACCGGTGTCGTCGCTGCTGGCCGACGCCGCCGTGCCGGTGTACGCGCTGACCACCGGGCCACGCTGGCCGGACGTCTCGGGCAACTCGCAAGCCACCGGAACCCGCGCGGTCGTCTCCGGGCAGCCCGACGCGGCATGGCTGCGGCGGTGCGCGGAGATGAACGAGCATGCCGTCGCTGCGGTGCGCAGCCAGCTGGCAGAGCACCCGCTGACCACCGGCCTGCACGTCGCCGCTGCCGTGGCGGATGTGTTGCGGCCGGGCGACCAGTTGGTGCTGGGCGCATCGAACCCGGTCCGCGACGCGGCTCTCGTCGGGCTCAAAGCCGACGACATCCGGGTTCGGTCCAATCGCGGCGTCGCCGGTATCGATGGAACCGTTTCCACCGCAATCGGGGCCGCTCTCGCGCACGAGCGCACCGGGAGCCCGGGCAGTCGCACCCTGGCACTCATCGGCGATCTCACCTTCGTGCACGACAGTTCGGGACTGCTGATCGGCCCCACCGAGCCGACGCCGCGGCAACTGACGATCGTGGTCTCCAACGACAACGGCGGCGGCATCTTCGAGTTGCTCGAGCAGGGTGACCCGCGATTCTCCGACGTATCGCAACGAATCTTCGGTACCCCGCATGACGTCGACGTTGGTGCCTTGTGTCGCGCGTACCACGTGGAGAGCCGGCAGATCGAGGTCGGCGAACTACCGGATGCCATCGACGAACCCGGTGCCGGCATGCGGGTGTTGGAGGTCAAGGCGGACCGTTCCTCGCTGCGTCAACTGCACGCCGCAATCAAAGCGGCCCTGTGAGGATCATTTCCCGTTGAAGTCACCGAAGTTGTTGCTGCGCATGCTGATTCATGGCACCAGCGAAGAGCTCCCGGACACGCGGTCACGGATACTGGTGCGGTGGGTGCGCATTGCGGTGCTGATCGTGACCGTGCTGGTCACGCTGCAGTCGTTGTTGCTGGTGGCCGGGGCATGGCGTAACGACCTCGCGATCAAAAGCAACATGGGGGTCGCTCAGGCCGAGGTGCTCAGTGCCGGGTCGCGGCGCTCCACCATAGAGTTCGTCACGCCCGATCGGGTCACCTACCGGCCGGAACTCGGCGTGTTGTACCCATCCGAGTTGGCCCAGGGCATGCGGATCTACGTCGAGTACAACAAGAACGACCCGAATCTGGTTCGGGTGCAGCACCGCAACGCCGGGCTGGCGATCATCCCGGCCGGGTCGATCGCTGTGGTGGCCTGGTTGACCGCCGCGATCGCATTGATCCTGCTGGCAGTGCTCGATAAGCGGCTGGACAAGCGCACCACGACTTAGCGCGCCGAGCGGACGGGATGGATGACCCTCCCGTCAGATTTCGCGCCCCGTATGCCCGTCGGCAACCTTTCCGACAATCGACACTGCCACTGTGTAGTTGTGCGCGTTGCAATCGTCGCCGAATCGTTCCTGCCGCAGGTCAACGGTGTCAGCAACTCGGTTATCAGGGTCATCGAGCATCTGCGCCGTACCGGCCACGAGGCCCTGGTCATCGCTCCGGACAATCCGCCGGGGGAACCACGTGCCGACCGTCTGTACGACGGGGTCCGGGTGCACCGAACGCCATCGCGCATGTTCCCGAAGGTGACGACGCTTCCGCTGGGAGTGCCGACGCTGCGGCTCCTGCGGGTGCTACGCGGGTTTGATCCCGATATCGTCCATCTGGCCTCGCCGGCCCTGCTCGGCTACGGCGGGATGCTGGCCGCGCGCCGCCTAGGCGTACCGGTGGTGGCGGTATACCAAACAGACGTCCCGGGTTTCGCGGCGAGCTACGGTATTCCGACGGCCACCCGCGCCGCGTGGGCCTGGTTCCGGCACCTGCACAGCCTCGCCGACCGCACCCTCGCGCCCTCCACGCCGACCATGGAAACCCTTGCCGCTCAGGGGTTTCCGAGGGTGCATAGGTGGGCACGCGGAGTCGACCTGATCAGGTTCGTGCCGTCGGCGCGAGATGAGGCGCTGCGGCGGCGATGGTCGCCGGACGGCAAGCCGATCGTTGGTTTCGTCGGCCGGCTCGCGCCGGAGAAGCACGTCGAGCGGCTCGCGGTGCTGGGGGCAGCCGGCGCAGTGCAGCTGGTCATCGTCGGTGACGGAGTTGATCAGGCAAAGCTGCAATCTGCAATGCCCACAGCCGTTTTCACCGGCGCTATGTACGGCGACCAACTCGCCACGGCATACGCCAGCATGGACGTTTTCGTCCATCCGGGTGAGCACGAGACGTTCTGCCAGGTCGTGCAGGAAGCGCTGGCGTCGGGGTTACCGGTAATCGCCCCCGACGCCGGCGGCCCGCGCGACCTGGTGACCCCGCAACGGACCGGGCTGCTGCTGCCCGTCGATCAGTTCGAGGCGCTGCTGCCCGCGTCGGTCGACCACCTGGTCCACCAGCGACAGCGCTACTCGCTTGCCGCTCGCCGCAGCGTCCTGGGCAAGAGCTGGCCGGTCATCTGTGAGGAGCTGATCGGGCACTACGAAGCGGTGCTGGCCCGGCCCGAACGGGCCCGCCCGCGTCGGTATGCCTGACCGCTAGCCACGCCTAACCCCTAGCCCTGCGCCAACTCGGCCACGGACTGCCACTTCTCCCAGTTCGCCAGCCGACTCTCGTAGTCGGCCTTGGCAGCTGCTAGCGGCGAAGCACCGAAGAACACCCGCAGCGGCGGCTCTTCGGCGTCGACCACCTTCAGAACCGCGGCCGCCGATGCCGACGGGTTGCCCGGGCTGGCCCACCGCTGGCTGCGCCATTCGTCTTGCTTGGCGTGAATCTCTGCGTACTCGGGCAGTCGCTCCGCGCGCCGGGAGGATGAGCCCGCCCAGTCCGTGTCAAAACCGCCTGGCTCGATCAGCGTGACGTGCACACCGAAGGACGCGACTTCCTGCGCAAGCGACTGGGAAAATCCCTCCAACGCCCACTTGGACGCGTGGTAGATGCCGACGTCGGGAAATGCCGTGATGCCGCCGATCGAGGACACCTGAATGATGTGCCCACTGCGCTGCGCACGCAGGTAGGGAAGTGCGGCCTGGGTGACCCAGAGCGCGCCGAACACGTTCGTCTCGAGCTGGTCGCGCGCGTCCTGCTCGGAGACCTCCTCGATGAACCCGAACTGTCCGTAGCCGGCGTTGTTGACGACGATGTCGAGGCGTCCGAAGTGCTCGTGCGCCTGTTTGACGGCCGCGAAGTCCGCGTCGCGATCGGTGACGTCCAGTTGGATGGGCAGTATTGCGGCACCGAAGCGCTGAACCAGGTCATCCAGTGATGCGGTGTTGCGGGCGGTGGCGGCCACTTTGTCGCCACGTTCCAGGGCGGCTATGGCCCATTCCCGTCCGAAGCCGCGCGATGTACCGGTGATAAACCAAACTTTTTCGCTCACGCACTCATGCAACGCATGGACCGGCGGCGCATTCCCGGATCTGGCTGCCGGGTAGCGTCTCTGGGGTGAGCCGCGCGGACCTCGACAAGGATCCCAGGGACGTCGCGTCGATGTTCGACGGCGTCGCCCGCCGATACGACATCACCAACACTGTGCTGTCGCTTGGTCAAGATCGGTACTGGCGTCGCGCCACCCGGTCGGCATTGCACCTCGAACCGGGCCAGAAGGTGCTGGATCTGGCCGCGGGCACGGCGGTGTCCACGGTCGAGCTGGCGAAGTCGGGGGCATGGTGTGTGGCGGCCGATTTCTCGGTCGGCATGCTGGGTGCGGGCAGCGCCCGCGATGTGCCCAAGGTGGCCGGCGACGCCACCCGGTTGCCGTTCGCCGACGATGTCTTCGACGCCGTGACTATCAGCTTCGGGCTGCGGAACGTGGCCGACTTCCCCGCTGGGCTGCGCGAGATGGCTCGCGTCACTCGACCCGGCGGTCGGCTGGTGGTGTGTGAATTCTCAACGCCAACAAGCGATTTGTTCGCCACGGCGTACAAAGAATATCTGATGCAGGCGCTGCCGCGAGTGGCGCGTGCGGTATCGAGTAACCCGGACGCGTACGTGTACCTCGCGGAGTCGATCAGGGCATGGCCCGAACAGGCGGCGCTCGCGCACGAGATTTCACGAGCGGGATGGTCAGCGGTGCGGTGGCGCAATCTCAGCGGCGGCATTGTGGCGCTGCACGCCGGATACAAGCCGCGCTGAAACGCAGGCAACCGCTCCGGGGAAGCCCCGAAGCGGAAAGCCTAGACTCCTGCGCGCTGCAGGACGCCGACGTTCTCGGGGCAGTAGTGGTCGATCCCTGCACCGAGGAACTGCAACGCCTGACCCTGGGAAGTGCCCAGTGGCAGGTTGCGCTGCAGGAACACCGCCGACTTGTGTGCGTCGGTGTCCACGCCCCGTTCCATCCGCTGACAGCTGATCTTGGCCAACCAGGCGTTGTAGTCCTGCGGGCCGTAGATGCCGAAGCCGTGCAGCGTGTTGTTGAAAACCTGGTCGTAGTCGTCCGCCTGGGCGGGCGCCGCCAACCCGATAGCGGCGACCCCCATGGCGGCGAAAGCAGCCAGCCTAAGTGACTTCATTAGCCGAACTATACACTCGGTTTGTGCTCGCTACTGGCCCAGATGGGCTGTGAGCAACCACGCACCTACCGACTTGCGGCCGTTGCCTTCGTCCCGTGTTTCGAAGGGCGTCCCGGACGCATCTCCTGAAAAATTCGCATGAATGCGGGCCGGGCGGATTTCGTCGATGACCCAGTACTTGGCGACGGCGTCACGCAGTTCCTGCTCGGTAACAGCGAAGGGTGGGCCCTCGGGTATCGAGGCCTTGTCGAAGACCAGCACGAAGTAGCGGGCGCCCGGTGCGGCGGCACGCACGATCGCCTGCTGGTATCCCTCGCGCAGCTCGACCGGCATGGAGTGGAACAGGGTGCTGTCCACGATGGTGTTGAACCGGCCTTCCGAGCCCGCTGGGTAGGCGCTGAAGTCGGTGATGTCGGCCTCCGCGAAGCTGGCGTTGGCCACGCCCCGCTTCTGGGCCTCACGTTGGGCCAGTTTGATGGCGGTGGGGGAGGCGTCCAGGCCCACCGTGGTGTGCCCGCGCTCGGCCAGGGCCAGTGAGATGGCGCCCTCGCCACAGCCCGCGTCCAGAACGTTGGCGCCGAACTTGCCCTCGTCGATCAGCCGGGCCAGCTCAGGTTGCGGTTCGCCCAGGCTCCAAGGCGGCCGGATGCCTTCGCCGAGATGGGTCGCCTCTCCCCGGTATACCTGTTCAAATTTGAATTCTGTAGGTGCAGTCATACCATCCGGTATATCAACCAGCCTGATATATGTCAACCAACTTGATATGCCTGAGCAGACGTAAAGTCGCACAAAATCAACCCGATTCGGGCGATTTTGCGTCTGCTCGCGCAGCGTTGGGACGACGCCGATCAGCTGAAAGGCGGGCGCCGATCGATCAGTCGGGACGCTCGCCCGCCGCCGCGCCATGCGCGTGCCACCCAGTCGGCGTCCTCGTCGGTGACCAGATTGGCCATCACCCGCACCGCGACACGCATCAGCGTGGTCGAGCGCATCGCGATCGGTCCGGTTGCCGGCAGGAATCGCTGGAAGGTGAGCAGCAACGCGAGCCTGCGCGCCACCGAGAATCCGCGGGCGTAGTGGTCGGTCAGTAGCGCCGGCCACAACTGCGACAGATCCTTCGCGTCCAATACCTCGGCAGCCAGTCGGCCCGTCTCCAGCCCGTAGTCGATGCCCTCGCCGTTGAGCGGGTTGACGCACGCGGCGGCGTCGCCGATCAGCATCCAGTTCCGCCCGGCCACACCCGAGACCGCACCGCCCATCGGCAGCAGCGCGGACGACACCGCCCGCGGCGGTCCTTCGAAGCCCCACTCTTTCCGGCGCAGGTCCGTGTAATAGGAGATCAACGGCCGCAGCGCCAGATCAGCCGGTCGTTTGGTGGTCGACAATGCCCCAACGCCGATGTTCACCTCGCCGTTGCCCAGCGGGAAGATCCAGCCGTAGCCCGGCAACACGGCGCCATCGGGGGAGCGCAACTCAAGATGTGAGGTAAGCCACGGATCCGCACTGCGCGCGGTGGTCAGATACGCGCGGGCGGCGGTGCCGTACACCGTTTCCTGATGCCACCGCCGGCCCAACTTGCGGCCCAGCGACGAACGCGCGCCGTCGGCAACGATCAACTGACGGCACTGCACCTCGGTGCGGTCGGCCAACGTCAGCGATGTCACCCGCCTCGACGAATCATGATGCACCTCAACCACTTTGGTTCCCAGCAGCATCCGCGCGCCGGACTCCTCGGCGACTTTGCGAATCCGGTCGTCCAGCTCGAGGCGGGCCACCGCGCTGCTGTAGGACGGGAACGACCGCCCGGGCCACTCGATCTCCACCTCGCCGCCGAACCCGCTCATTCGCAGGCCCCGATGTTGGATACGGCCGGCAAGCCAGTCGCCCAACCCCAGTCGTTGCATCTCGTCGATGGCGCGCGGTGTCAGGCCGTCACCGCATGCCTTGTCACGGGGGAAGCCGACCGAGTCGATGACGAGCACATCGCGGCCCGCTCGGGCTGCCCAGGCGGCCGCCGCGGACCCGGACGGTCCGGCGCCGACGACAACGACGTCAGCGCTCGTGGCTCTGGTCGCTCCGGTGTCCATGCTCACCAGTATGTTGGTCGCATGAAAACTCCGGCGACGGTGGTGGCGGGCGTTGACTTCGGCGATGCCGAATTCGCCACGACTGTGCGTGACGGTGTGGCGCGCGTCGAGGAGTTGATGGACGGCGAGCTACGCGGTTCCGACGCGGTGATGACGGAATCCCTGCTGCACCTGTTCAAGGCCGGCGGCAAGCGGTTTCGGCCACTGTTCACCGTGCTGGCCGCGCAGACCGGGCCCGACCCGGTCAACGCCGAGGTCACCTTGGCCGGCGCGGTCGTCGAGCTCATCCACTTGGCGACGCTGTACCACGACGACGTGATGGACGAGGCGGAGGTGCGTCGCGGCGCCCCCAGCGCCAACGCGCGCTGGGGCAACAACGTCGCGATCCTTGCCGGTGACTATCTGCTGGCGACGGCGTCGCGGTTGGTCTCGCGGCTGGGCCCCGACGCCGTGCGGATCGTCGCCGACACATTCGCCGAGCTCGTCACCGGCCAGATGCGGGAGACCCGCGGGACCCCCGAGGGCGTCGACCGCATCGAGCAGTACCTCAAGGTGGTCCACGAGAAGACCGGCAGCCTGATCGGGGCCGCGGGCCGGTTCGGGGGCATGTTCTCCGGCGCCGACGACGAGCAGGTCGAGCGGCTGAGCCGACTCGGCGCCCTGGTCGGCACCGCATTTCAGATCGCCGACGACATCATCGACATCGACAGCGAATCCGACGAATCCGGCAAGCTGCCGGGCACCGATCTGCGCGAGGGCGTGCACACCCTGCCGATGCTCTATGTGCTGCAGGAGACCGACCCCGACGGCGCGCGACTGCGTAAGTTGCTGGCCGGGCCAATCCACGACGACGACGAGGTGCTGGAGGCGCTCACCCTGCTGCGGGCTTCCTCGGGCATGGCCAAGGCCAAGGAGACGCTTGCGCAGTACGCGGTTCGGGCTCATCACGAGTTGGACCTGCTGCCGAAGAGCCCTGGCCGGACCGCACTGCAATCGCTGGTCGACTACACGGTCAGCCGACACGGCTGAGTCGCGTTCGAGGGAACCTTGTCTGTCCTCCCGAGCGTTGGTCGTCTGTAATCAACTAAAGCTGAGGTGCTCGTGGGAGGACCACGCCAATGACCTGGCATACGCATGCCAACAGGCTGAAGACATTCCTGCTGTTGGTCGGTATGTCCGCGATGATCGTGTTCGTTGGGGCGCTGTTCGGCCGAACGGCGCTGATTGTGGCGACCGTCTTCGCGGTCGGCATCAACGTGTGGACCTACTACAACAGCGACAAACTGGCGCTGCGCGCCATGCACGCCCAACCTGTTTCCGAACTGCAGGAACCGGCGATGTACCGGATCGTGCGGGAGCTGGCCACCGCGGCCCGCCAACCAATGCCGCGGCTGTATGTCAGCGACACCAGCGCACCCAACGCCTTCGCCACCGGCCGTAATCCGCGCAATGCCGCGGTGTGTTGCACCACAGGCATCCTGCAGATCCTGGACGAGCGCGAGCTGCGCGCGGTCCTGGGGCACGAGCTGTCCCATGTCTACAACCGCGACATCCTGATCTCCTGTGTGGCCGGCGCGCTGGCGTCGGTGATCACCGCGCTGGCCAATATGGCCATGCTTTTCGGCATGTTCGGGGGTAACCGCGAGCAGGGGACCAATCCTTTTGCGCTGCTGCTTGTTTCGTTGCTGGGCCCGATCGCTGCGACGGTGGTTCGGCTGGCGGTGTCGCGCTCGCGCGAATATCAGGCCGACGAATCCGGTGCGGTGCTGACAGGCGACCCGCTGGCCTTGGCGGCTGCGCTGCGCAAGATCTCCGGCGGAGTGCAGATGGCTCCGTTACCGCCCGAGCCGCAACTTGCCAGCCAGGCACACCTGATGATCGCCAACCCGTTCCGCGCGGGCGAGCGCATGGGCGCGCTGTTCTCGACGCACCCGCCGATGGAGGAGCGCATCCGCCGGCTCGAGGCGATGGCGCGGGGCTAGGGCCTTTCATCTTGGACGGCTAAGTTCGAAGCGGAAGACCGACGCCTAGGAGCCGCTATGAGTGAGAGCCAATTGATGGACGCCGTTCGCGGTGCTGGCGATTCGGTGCAGTACGCGGTGGCCGTGTTCATGGTGCATCCGGAGACGTTTGCGGAAAGCGTCGCCGCCGGTTACCAGAACCCACTCGCGGGATACGTAGCCGGCCGGGCCGGGGTGCTGGGCGAGGCCAGCAGCGCAGCGGTGAGTGCCGCATTCGCGGTCTTCGAACCTGCCGCAGTTGGCGCCCTCTGGGAGGAAGGCGTCGCTGTGCATGGCGCGGCGGGCGCGGCCAACCTGTACTGGGAGCAAACCGCCGGCTTCGCCCGCAAGTACCTGGCCGGAGCGCAGGGGCTGGACCGTGTCGCCGAACTGGGGGAGAAGGTCATCGCTGCGACGCCGGGTGCCGGCCTGCCGCTCTACGCGGGCTGGCGCACCATGCCGCTTGCCGAGGACGGCCCGGCGCGGGCGCTGCAGGTGATGTTCATCCTGCGCGAACTACGGGCGAGCGTGCATTTCAACGCTCTGACCATCTCCGGTGTCAGTCCGGTCGAGGCGCACATGCTCAACAAGGGTCCTAAAGCCGGCCCCGAGTACGTCAAGATGTTCGGCTGGAGTGAGCCCTACGCCGACGGTGCGGACAAGAAGGACCGCTACGCCGAGGTTGAACAGGCGACCAACCGCCGCATGAGCGAGATATTCGCCAACGCTTTCGACGCCGACGAGGCCGCCGAATTCGCGCGATTGAGTGCTGGCGCACTGGCTTCGCTGAAAGCAAACCTGGCGGGTTAGGCGGCCTCGGGCGCTTCGCTGTCGATCAGCGCCACGATGGGCTGACGCGGCGAATGACCCCGCTCGAGCACACCGTCGATTCGAACCGTTCCGCCGGTCGCGTTGTGCTGCTTCTGCCAATCGGTAATCGCTTGCTGCGCAGCATGATCGAGATAGCTGACCGCGATGTGCAGCGTGACGTTGGCCCGCGCGGGCACGGTGCCCAGCACCCGGGTCAGGCGCGGCAGGCTCAGGAAAGTGCATGCGCCCTCGATGATCACGCGCCAATCGTCGCCCTCGGGGATGGCCTCCACCTTGGTACGGAGCACCCGCCAGCCCGTCATGGCGATGGCCAGTGCCAGCCCGATCACCACGCCGTGCAACAGGTTGAGGAAGACCACTGCGACGATGGTCACCAGGTAAATGGCGAAATCCCCAGTCTGGACGGCAGTTTCGATGTGCGCCGGTTGCAGCAGCTGGATTCCGATGACGATCAGCAGACCGGCCAATGCGGCGCTGGGGATCTCCTCGATCAGCCCGGCGAACGGCAGTGCGAACAGCAGGATCCAGAAACCGTGCAGGATCGTCGAGGCACTCGATTTCGCGCCCGCCTTGATATTGGCTGCGCTGCGCACGATTACGCCGGCGATGGGCAGCCCGCCGATCGCGCCCGACACGATGTTGGATGCGCCCTGCCCGATCAACTCGCGGTCGAGGTTGGTGCGCGGCCCGCTGTGCATCCGGTCCGTTGCCACCGCGGTGAGCAGACTCTGCACGCTGGTGATGAGGGTGACGGTGATGATCCCGATCACGACGGCGCTCCAATTGCCATGTGGCAGCGTCGGCAACTGCAGCGCGTCGATCACCGAACCCTCAAGGGAGATTCGGGAGACGCGGAACGGAAACACCACTGAGGCAACGGTTACCGTCACAATGGCGATCAGCGGCCCGGGAACGGCGGCCAGCTTGGCCGGCACCCAGCGCCATGCCACCATGATGGCAATCACCATCAGCCCCAGGAAAAGTCCGGGCCGGTGCGCACCCATGATCTGGGCAGGCAACTCAACTACGTTGACCCAGGCCGAACTATGCGATTCGCCGCCTAGCAACACATGCGTCTGCTGCAGCGCGATGGTGATGCCGATACCGGCGAGCATCGCGTGCACGACAACGGGCGAAATCGCCAGTGCTGCACGGGCAACACGGCTGAGTCCGAGCAGCACCTGCATCAGGCCGGCGACCGCGGTGATGAAGCAGGTTATCCCCCAACCGAATTCAGCGATGAGATCGGCAACGATGACGGTAAGCCCCGCCGCCGGGCCGCTGACCTGCAACGGTGATCCGCCGAGAGCGCCGCCGACGACGCCGCCCACGACCGCGGCGATCAATCCCGCAAGCACCGGCGCGTCCGAGGCGATCGCGATGCCCAACGACAACGGCAGCGCCACAAGGAAAACCACCAGAGACGAAGGCAGGTCGTGCCGCATCGCCGATCGCAACCGTTCGGTGCGCGACTCGCCGTTGATCTCCTCGGTGTCCCGGTGTGTTCCGGTGTCCTGGCTAACTGGGCGGACCTGTTCGCCCGCGTCGAGGTCCGGCCCGCCGATCTCGTCGATGTGTCGCATCGGAGGCTCCCTCGTTGGACTTAGGGGGACATTCCGACATCCCGCCCGTGGCACGTGCCATAACGTAGTCGTAACGTCTTGACGCACAGACGAATACGGTTGACTCAAAAACGGCGATGTTTCTGGGCTGGACCGCCATGCGGCCACTGATCGACGGTATGGGCCACGGCGGGTCCGGGCAACATGGCGCGCCAGGTGCATAGCGAACGCAAATCTTTAAGTGTGACCCCGCCAGCAAATTCAAATGCGGCGTGATGCAGGTTACACCGCTGGCTAGAACCCCGCCCCGTGCACTTCATGTCCCGGGGTCTCCGCGACCAGGCCTTCATAAGCCTGTTCCACCGAAGAGCCGTGGTTGACAACGGCATCGACCTCGCGGGCGATCGGCATATTCAGGCCGAATTCATCGGCGAACTCCATGATCACGCTGGCGGCCTTGACGCCCTCGGCGACCTGATTCATCGAGGCGATGATCTCGTCGATGGATTTGCCGGCGCCCAACTGTTCGCCGACATGGCGGTTACGGCTGCGCTGGCTGGTGCAGGTGACGATCAGGTCGCCGAGGCCGGCTAAACCGGGGAACGTCTCGGCCTTGCCGCCCACGGCCACGCCCAGCTTCGTCATCTCCCGCAAAGCCCGAGCGATTACCAGCGCGCGGGTGTTCTCTCCGATTCCCAGCGAATAGCCCATCCCGACCGCGATGGCAAAGACGTTCTTGAGTGCGCCAGCGATCTCGACGCCGATCACGTCGTCGGTGGTGTAGACCCGGAAGCGGCGAGTGCTGAACAACCCCGACAGTCGGGTGGACAGGTGCTGGTCGGGCATGGCCAGCACTGCCGCTGCGGCGTAGCCCTCGGCCACCTCGCGGGCGATGTTCGGTCCGGCCAGGATGCCTGCCGGGTGGCCGGGCAGGATCTCCTCGATGATCTGCGACATCCGCATGTTGGTGCCCTGCTCGAGTCCCTTGACCAGAGACACCACCGGTACCCATGGCCGCAGTTCCTTGCCCAGTTCGGTGAGTACTCCCCGGAACCCGTGCGAGGGCACCCCCATCACGACAACGTCGGCGCAGTGGGCGGCCTCGGCAAAGTCGGTGGTCGCGCGCAGCGATTCGCTCAGCACAACGTCTTCGCCGAGATAGCGGCTGTTGCGGTTGTTCTCGTTGATGTCCTTGGCGGTCTCTTCGGAGCGCACCCATTGCAGCGTCGGCCCGCGGCGCGCGCAGATGGAGGCCACGGTGGTGCCCCAGGAACCGCCACCGAGGACAACGACTTTGGGTTCGCGCTTCTCAGCTGCCATGGGAAACAGCCTAGTCCTGGGATTATCCGGCAACAGGTGCGCGGTCGGCGGCGCGTCCGAACACCATCGCCTCCTCGATCCGGTCGAACCGGTAGTCGATCGCGTCGGCGAAATAGTTCTGCCGGACGTTCCATGGCCGCTTGGTGCCCGACTTGGGTAACGCGTGCAGCGCCCGGCTCACGTAGCCGGCCTGAATGTCCCAGGACGACTTCTCCGCCATCGGTTGGTGGCCGAGGTGGGGGCTGGCGTGCGTGTAGCCGTGAGCGGACATGTAGGCCAGCAATTTCGCCGTCGCGCGCGCGGTGATGTCGGCCCGCAGCGTCCAGGACGCGTTGGTGTAGCCCACGCACCAGAACAGGTTGGGAACGTCTTCAAGCATGTGCGCCTTGTAGACGAAGCGGTCCCGGGGGTTGATCTCTTCGCCGTCGATGCGCAGGGTGGCACCGCCGAGCGCCTGCAGTTGCAGGCCAGTAGCGGTGACGACGATGTCGGCGTCCAGGTGCTTGCCGGACTTGAGGGCAATACCGGTCGCGTCGAAATGGTCGATGTGGTCGGTCACCACCTCGGCATCGCCGTCATTGATGGCGGTGTACAGATCCCCGTCGGGGATCAGGCATAGTCGCTGGTCCCATGGGTTGTACCGCGGCTTGAAATGGATGTCGACGGCGTATCCGTCGGGCAGCTTTTGGACGGCTTTGCGGCGCAGCGCCCACTTGATCACCGCCGGCGTCTTCTGCGACAGGAAAAAGAACACCGCTTCGGTCAGCGCGTTGTAGAACCGGACGATCAGATGGGATGCCTTGCGGGGCAGGGCTTTACGGCTGGCCCATGCCAACTTGCTGTACTTGGATGCCGCGACCATGTAGGTCGGCGACCGCTGCAGCATAGTCACCTTCGCGGCGCGCTCGGCCATCGCGGGAATCAGCGTCACCGCCGTGGCGCCGCTCCCGATCACCACCACTTTCTTGCCGGTGTAGTCCAGGTCCTCCGGCCAGTGCTGAGGGTGCACGAGGGTGCCGCCGAAGTTCTCGATGCCGGCGAAATCAGGTGTGTAGCCCTCGTCGTAGTCGTAGTAACCGCTGCCGAAGAACAGGAATCGGCCGCGGACTTTTCTTTCGACGCCCTCGTTCTCGAAGCTGACGGTCCAGGTGTCGGTCGAGGAATCCCAGTCAGCGCTACGCACGTAGCTGCGGAACCGAATGTGTTCGTCGATCCCGTACTTGCGGGCGGTGTCGGCCAGGTACTCACGGATGTGATTGCCGTCGGCAACGCCCTCTTCCCGTGTCCACGGCTCGAACGGAAAGCTCAGCGTGTACATGCTGCTGTCGGAGCGCACGCCCGGATAGCGGAACAGATCCCAAGTGCCGCCGATCCGCTCCCGGCGCTCCAGGATGGTGTAGGTGAGCCAGGGGTTGCGCTGCTTGATTCGATATGCCGCGCCGAGGCCGGAGATTCCAGCACCGACAATGACAACGTCGACGGTCTCGATGTCCTGGGAAGCCACGGTCGCAGACCGACTACCGGTAGTTGACGAACTGCAGCGCGACGTCGAGGTCGGATTGCTTCAGCAACGCCTGGACGGCCTGCAGGTCGTCGCGCTTCTTGCTGGAGACGCGGACCTCGTCGCCCTGAATCTGGGTCTTGACGGTCTTGGGGCCCTCGTCGCGGATGAGCTTGGTGATCTTCTTGGCGTTCTCGCTGCTGATGCCCTGCTTGAGAGTGCCGCTCACTCGGTAGGTCTTCCCGGACGCTTGCGGCTCGCCGGCTTCGAACGCCTTCATCGAGATGTCGCGGCGGATGAGCTTTTCCTTGAAGACGTCGACGGCGGCCTTGACGCGCTCCTCGGTGGAGGAAACCAGTTCGACGCCCTCTTCGCCCTTCCAGGCGATCGTGGTGTCGGTGCCGCGGAAGTCGAATCGGGTGGACAGCTCCTTGGCAGCTTGGTTCAGCGCGTTGTCGACCTCTTGCCGGTCGAACTTGCTGACGATGTCGAACGATGAGTCCGCCATGCGAAGAACCCTTTCTCGTTGGTGCCTCAAGAGTGCTGGCCGTTTGTGAACTGTCTACCCGGTCGTTGTACCCTGCTTAGCGGCAGGTTGCCCGAGCGGCCAATGGGAGCGGACTGTAAATCCGTCGCGCAAGCTACACTGGTTCGAATCCAGTACCTGCCACCACCAGGTCAGCGGCTGGTCAGAGCGATTCTCTGACCACCGCGAGCTGCTAGGCGGGGCTATCGGTTTCCCCAGTCCGCAGCCAGTCCGCAGCAGTCTGCGCGGCGGCGTCGAAAGCGGTCGCTACGACGTCCAGGTCGTCAGGGAACAGATGGCCGTAGCGGTCCCGCGTCCTTGATGAACGTGTACCGCGCCTGCCCGAGCGTGAGGTGCCCGCCACCGCGCGCTGAGGTGAACACCAACGCTTCGCCGTTGCGGTACCCGATCTCTGTTTTGAGGAGCCGGGACAGGAACAGCGGTGGATACAGCTTCGTCATCTTGGACACTCTGTCTCGTTGCATGGTCGGCGGCGAGGAAAACTCGGCGAAAGACTGTGGCGTCGTCGTGGACGCCATGACCCGGTGCCCGCACAGCACGCCTGGCGGACGCGGCGTCGTCCTCGGTGTCCATCACGCCGGAAAAGACGCCAGAACTTTGCGTGGCGCTTCAGCTTTCGAGGTCCGGTGCCGACACCGTTTATTTCACTTCGCGCGACGACGAAGGCCCGTCGGGCGGGCGCCGGTGACAACCGCGACGCGGTTTTCACAAAGGCCCGCATGTCACGCTACGACTGCTGGCATGCTGTCCCACCCGCGCACCGTAGATGTGCGAGATCGTCGCGCTTCGGTCATGTCGACTTCCCACTCCGGCCACCGCTTGAGCACTTCTTCCAGCGCCACGCGACCCTCCAAGCGGGCCAATGGGGAACCGACACAAAAGTGCGCTCCGCGGCCGAAAGTCAAATGCCCACTAGGCTTTCGGTGAATATCGAACCTGTCAGGATCATCGAAATGTCGTTCATCGCGGTTGGCTGACGCCAGCATAACCAGCAGTGCGCTACCCGCAGGGACGACCTGTCCTTGGAATGCCACATCGTCGGAGACAACGAAGCGCGCCACGTGCGGACCGGGCGGTTCGAAGCGGAGAAGCTCCTCTATCGCAGTTGGGATCAACCGACAATCTTGCGCCAGTTCCTTGCGCTGATCGGGATGTTCGGCGAGGACCTTGCCCATCCAACCGAATAGACGGCCAGTCGTCTCGACACCGGCCCCGGCGACTACTGCCAGGAACACGGTGAGTTCCTGCCTGGTCAACTTCCGCATGGTGCCGGTTTCGTCCTCGAACTCCACGTTGAGCAGTTCGGTGATCAGATCGTCTGACGGATTCTTCTCTCGCCACTCGACGTACTCGCCGAACATCTCACCGGTGAAGTAACGATCCTTCTTGATTGCCATCGGTTTTCCGGGTTCATTGCGTAGCACCTGATTGGCGTGCTGACGTACCGCGGGCTGTTCAGCGTCGGGGATGCCGGCGAGCATCCCGATCGTACGCATCGGCAGTTCGGCACCCAGGTCCCGCACGAAGTCGAACCGGTCACCGCCGACCAGTGGGTCGAGGCAGGCGACACAGAAGGCGCGGATCTTGTCCTCGATCGCCCGCATCTTCTTCGGCGTGAAGGCCGTGGAGACGATCGCACGATGGATGGTGTGTAGCGGTGGGTCCTCGTTGATGAAAATGCCGGGCGGCATCACCGGGTCTGTCATGACGACTTCGAGGATGTCGCCTTTGGCCGAGCTGAGCCGCGCCGTATCCCGCAGCGCCGCATCGACATCCGTATAGCGGCTCACGACCCAGAAGCCATGCCGTTCGTTGTAGTAGACAGGGCACTCATCGCGCAGGCGTCGGTACGTGGGGTAGGGATCGATGTCGATGTCGAAGTCCCATGGGTCGTAGTACAAATCGCTCATCGTCGACTCCTCGGCGGCGGTCCCCAGACACGCATCGTGCGCTGCTGTACGAACGTACAGGACGCATAATCGACGGGCAACCGATCAAATTTCACGGTCGGAATTGTGCGTCTTGCTATACGATCGTACAAGAGCGGTGGGTTCGTGCACGGACTGCCCGCCGAGGCGATGCAAGGGAGCCCAAATGAGCAGTCGGTTTTCACTCGATGGCCGCGTCGCTGTCATCACTGGCGGAGGTACTGGCATCGGACGAGGCGCCGCCCTCGTCTTGGCCGAGTATGGCGCCGATTTGGTCCTGGCGGGTCGCCGCACCGACCCTCTCGAGTCGACGGTCAAAGAAGTGATTGCGCTGGGACGACGCGCGCTTGCGGTGCCTACCGATGTCACTACCGCCGAGGCGTGTCGCCGATTGGTGGAGACGACAGTGTCGGAGTTCGGCAGGCTCGATGTCCTGGTCAACTGTGCCGGCGGGGCGGAGACCAAGTCGATATTGAAATGGCCCGACGACGATTTCGAGAACGTACTGAACCTCAACCTCAAGGCGGTCTGGCACCTTTCCAAAGCGGCGGCCAAACAGATGATGACCCAGGGCAAGGGGGCTATCGTCAACATCTCCTCCGGCGCAAGCCTTCTCGCGATGCCGCAGGCAGCGCCATACGGGGCGGCGAAGGCTGCGGTTAATAACCTGACCGGGTCCATGGCAGCTGCTTGGGCCAAGAAGGGCATCAAGGTCAACGCCATTGCGGTCGGCGCGGTGCGGGCCGCAACCTTGACCGACGACGCGGCACGTTACGGCCTCGACCCGGAGGCGATTGCGATGACCAACGGCCTCGGCCGCCTCGGCGAACCCGACGAGATCGGCTATGGAGTGCTGTTTTTCGCGTCAGACGCGTCCAGCTTCTGCTCGGGACAAACGCTCTACATGCACGGGGCGCCCGGCCCCGCAGGCGTGTAACCAGTGAGAAGCTGACTCGCGGGTGCCCACTTGTGCCCACCCGCAGTCCCGCTATACAGTCGTACAGCAGAAGCGATGACGGTATGCGGGTGAGGAAAGTGATGCAATGAGTCGAACAGCCCTAGTGACCGGTGCGGGGTCCGGCCTAGGTCGGTCGATCAGCGTGAAACTGGCCGCCGACGGTCATCGTGTTGCTCTGCTGGACATCAGTCTTGAAAACGCCGAGAAGGTCGCCGCCGAGATCCACGCCGCAGGAGGCGAGGCCCTTCCGGTAAACGCTGACGTATCGGACGAAGCTGCGGTGGAGTCTGCGTTCGCCGCCGTCCGTAACGCTCTCGGGCCGGTCGAGATCCTCGTCACCAGCGCCGCGATCGCGGGTTTCACGCGGTTCGACAGGATCACCCTTGACGAGTGGAATCGTTACCTGGCAGTCAATCTCACAGGCACGTTCCTGTGCGCTCGCGCGGCACTAGCGGACATGGTAACCGCGAAGTGGGGGCGCATCGTGACCATCTCCTCGGCCGCAGGACAGCAGGGCGCGCCCCGGCAAGGGCACTACTCGGCCACCAAGGGCGGCGTCATCGCCATGACGAAGACCATCGCGCTGGACTACGCCCGCAAGGGCATCACCGCCAACACGGTGCCGCCGTTCGTCATCGACTCACCGATGCTTCGTCAGCAACAGCAGGAGGGCAAGCTTCCCGCCACCGAGATGCTTGTCCAAGCCATCCCCGCCGGCCGCCTCGGCGTGGGCGAAGAAGTAGCAGCGGTGTGTTCCTTCCTGTGCTCTGAGACAGCGGGATACGTCAACGGACAGGTGATTGGTGTCAACGGTGGCGCCGTCCGGTGACCGCAATCGAGCAAAGTCGCTGCCGCACAGATAAACTCAGCAGGTAACGTGCGAGTCCGCGTCGACTCATCCCGGTCTACCTGCCACGTTCACTCCGGGTCGCGACCAACAGGGCCGGGCACGACCCATCACCGAACTAAAAGATTCCGCCAAGATCCCGCGGACTGAACAGAACGTGAACCAACTGAACTTCGTAGAGGAGCACATCAATGGCCTTTAGCGCGCCCGTAACCCTGGTGACCGGCGCCAGTCGCGGTGCCGGTGCCGGGATCGCCCGCGCTCTGGGCAGCCACGGCTGTACCGTCTACGTCACCGGCCGAACACGATCCGACACGGACCACTCGCCGAAGGGCACCATCGATGAGACAGCGCGGCAGGTGAGCGCTGCCGGTGGTCGCGGTGTTGCGGTGCAAGTCGACCACCGTGACGATGACCAGGTGCAGGCGCTGTTCGACCAGATCCGCACGGAGGAGGGCCATCTGGACATCCTGGTTAACAACGCAGCGATTATCCGCGACGAGATGATGGGCCGAACCAAGTTCTGGGAAGAGCCCCTCGACGTACTCGACACCCTTGATGTCGGGCTCCGCAGCAGTTATGTCGCCACCGCACTTGCCGCACCTTTGATGCTCCCGCGGCGCAAGGGGCTGGTGGCTTTCTCCTCGTCCTCAGGAGCGGTGCACTACGCGTTCGGCCCTGCATACGGGGTGCCGAAAGCGGGCACCGACAAGATGGCCGCCGATATGGCCTTCGACTTCCAGGAGTTCGGCATCGCAGCCGTCTCGATCTGGATGGGATCGCTTCTCACCGAGCGGGTTCGAAAAATCATTGCAGGCAACCCCGAAAATTTCGGTCACATCCTCGACACTGCGGAGACGCCCGAACTGACCGGCCACGTCATCTGGGCGCTGTTCAACGACCCAGAAATGATGGCTCTAAGCGGCCAGACACTGATCGGCGCCGAACTGGCGGTGAAATACGGCATCGCCGACGAAGGCGATCGTCAACCACCATCCTATCGCGAACTTTTCGACGTTCACCCCCAACAGCAGTGCGCGCATGTGATGCGCTGATTGCCAAAAAGGCTGATTGACAGTGCAACTCGCGGTTGGGGAGTGTCACCTGGGACGCCGCGGACGACTACGGCCCTAGCTCGTGCGCGTCGGCCCGCGTCGCCGCGAGGTGGTCTTGCGCTTGGCGGAATCGGTTCGCGGTTCCACAGCGTCGATGTAGCGCTCCAACGCCTTCGTAACTTCGTCGTGTGCCGACTTAACCCCAATGCCCTTCTCAAGGTTGAGGAACTTCGGCAGGCCCGACATCAACAGCTGCAGCGCCGGCAGCGACAAGTCGCCGATCGGTCTAGCGTTCTTGCCGAACTTGGCAACCATTGCGTTCAGTTGCATCGTGCGCACGGTCTCTGTAACTGTGGCTATCTCAACGCGAACCGATTTGCGGTGATTGCCAAGTGCCATGAACTCGGTGATCAGCGCGCCCGTAGCTTCCTCCCAAGAGAACTCCCATACTGCACGCAGCGGGTCCTCGGCGCGACGCTCCAGCGCCTCAGCAAGGGACCGGAGATTGCGTTCCGAGTAGCGCTTGATAGCGGCAACGAAGATGTCGTCGAGGCTTGGAAAGTAATACTGAACCAGGCTCGGTGTGACACCCGCCTTCGACGCGAGCGCCCGATAAGTGACGCTGGCATAGCCGTCCTCCAACATCATCTTCTCAACGCAATCAAGAAGCGTGTCTCGCGTTTTGGAGGTTTCGGCGCCAACCCGCCGCGAAGATGTCGTCATGGGCTCCCGATCAGTCGATTACTCGTATTCTCACACCCCGACTTGTGCTGTACAGTCGTATAGTGTCACGGGATGTCGACGCGTCGACGCCCACCGAAGCGAGAGGCGGGACAATGACGATGTATGTCCAGAGTGACACCCTCCGGCAAGACGTTCGCTACCTGATGGATCGCACGCAAATCCTTGATTGCATCTCGCGCCACGCCCGGGGTTGCGACCGTCATGACATCGACCTCATCGCGTCGGCATACCAAAGTGATGGCATCGACGAGCACGGCCACGCTGTCAATTCAGGATCCGACTACGGCGAATGGGCGAACAAGGCCCATGCTGAAACTTCGCGGGTACATACCCACAACATCACCACCCACACATGCGAAATCGACGGCGACACCGCACACGCCGACAGCTACGTAGTCGTCGTGTTGATCGGACCAGACGGAAAGAGCGCCCAATTTATTGCCGGCCGCTACATCGACCGCCTGGAACGACGAGAAGGCAGCTGGCGCATCGCCGTTCGTAGATCGACAGTCGAGGGGATGTTTTTGGCTGACGCCCGCGTCCTGCAGTCGCCCTTTTTCACCGACAAGGGGTACCTCGTTGGCACACGCGATCGTAGTGATCTTTCCTACGCACGGCCGTTAACGATGGATACGGTGGCGCCCGCGCGTTGGTAGCACTTCGGCAGTCGACATGCTTAAAGAGTTCGGCTGCGGCGTCCGCTTGCGAGTCGCAATGAAACCAAACCGCTCGATCTTGCCGTCTCACAATTACACTGGGGAGCAGTCGTAGCCGCGGCGGCAGCGGCCATATTGGATCGAATGAACCTCGGAGTTGATCACTTCGGCGATTTTCGCGGGCTGGGGCAAGCACCGCGCCGTGACGTCTTGTCTGAGGGGGCCGGATCGGAACCTCGACCCCCGTGCGTCGCCCCCGCGGCAAACTCCACACGGTCTGGGTCTAACCCGGGCAGTTCTCTACCCTCTGCGCGTTCGCTGGGTTTAGATGTAGCAAAGAACGGCCGATCAGTAGGAGTTCACCGTGCCGATATTCATGATCGAGCGCAACTTCGCGGAGGTACTGGACCCCAGCCTCGAGACTGTGGATGGGATCAATCGCATCAATTCGGAGGAGGGCGTTAGCTGGCTGTATTCGTTTCTGTCTGCGGACAAGCGAAAAACGTACTGCCTCTACGAGGCCCCCTCGCCGGAGGCCATCAGAACCGCCGCCGCGCGTGCCGGTCTTCCTGTCGATGTCGTCGTCCAGGTCACCGACCGCTTGATGCCCGACGGCGCATTCTCCAACATCTAAGCGTCACCCGCGCAACTCGCGCTCGGTGGCGTACATCGCCGCTTGGGTGCGATTCGCGGCACCGGTCTTGATGAGGATGTTGCGAACATGGTTGGCGGCGGTGTTGGTGCTGATGTAGAGGCGCTCGCCGATGGCGCGATTGCTCAGGCCCTCGGCCAGTAGTCGCAGCACTTCGATCTCTCGGTCGCTCAAATTGTCAGGGCCTTGCGGACTCGGTGCCAGCAGTGCGGCCACCAAGTCAAGGACCCGGGATTGCCCGATCGGCGCGGCAATTTCGCGTGCTTGGTTGGCAAAGCGGCGCGCCTCATCGGCGCGACCGACCGACGCGGCAAAAAGCGCGTGCCGGGCCAGTGTCTCCGCGACGTGAACCGTGGCGCCCATCTGCCGGTCCATCTGAAGTGCCGCCGCGAAGTGACGCTCGGCGGCGTCGGTGTTACCGGCAAGTGCCGAGATCCGGGCGAGAAATCGGTCGGCGCTTCCGAATAGTGCGACGAATTGTCCGGCCGCCAGGTTCTTGCCGGCGTACCGGGCGACGAACGGGCGCAACGCGTGCACTGCCTCGCGATTTCCGAGCTCCAAGGCCGCCTCCAGCATGAACACCAGCTCCATCGGCCACTGCGCACCCTCGGTATGGTCGCCGAGATTGCGGTTGAGCAGGTGATTGAGGGCGCGGGTCATACCACGCTCGCAGTCCAGCGCGGTATACAGCGCAAGCAAGCCAGGCACCCAGCGGCCGGCGAACGTCTCGCTGCCGTCCACGAACCCGGCGAATTTTTTCAGGTCTCCGGTTTCGCGGCGCATCATGAACATCTGCACTCCGTACGAGCCCTCTGTCTCGTTCACGGTGAAGAGGTTGCCGGTGCGCAGCGCGATATCCGCCCACCGCTCGGCCCCGGCGAAGTCACCGCGCAGATAGGTCAGCGCTTGATTGACGCAAGCGCTGATGAAGCCGAAGAAGGGCTGTCCGCAGGCGTGGACCGCTCGCTGCAGTTCGGCAGCCGATGCGGCCAGGTCGTCGGGCAGGCCGACGACGTAGCTGACTAGTGCGCGAAAGTGCGACACGGAGCTGAGGGCGTCGTAGTCGCGGGATGATTGGGCCACGCGGAGCACCTCTGCCGACCGCTCCAGCTGGGGGTCAGACATTTCCGGGGAGATGCTGTGCCACAGGCTGGCGTGCATCGCGTGCTGCGTTACCGCAGGATCTCCGATGACTCGCGCGCAATCGACCGCGCGGTTACCGATTTCTCGAGCACGTGCCGCCTCGCCGGCAAAAGTCAGCGCTCGTCCGAAGCTGCCGAGCGCCTGCACGTAGCGGGGGTCATCGGTGCCCAGGCCGCACCCTTCCAGCGCCGAAGCGAGCAGATCGGCGGCTTTCGAATCGGCCAGCCCCGGACGCCAACTCGCATCCTCGTAGCCAACGGCCGCCTCCAGACGCATGAGCGGATCGTCCGTAGCGCTGACGCGTTCGTAGATGGCCCGGGCGTGCGTGAAATCACCGGAGCGAACAAGGTTCGCGGCCGCGCCGAAATTCAATCGGGCCCGATCCTCAGGACTCAGTTCGGGAAGCGACGCCGCGCGCTCGAACCATTTCGCCGCGTCCTCATAAGCCAGGCTCCGCTCGGCCACTTGCGCCGACTTCCGCGAATAGTGCAAGGCCTTATCGTGGTAGCCCAGTACGTGCGCAAGTAGGTAATGATTGGCTACGCGGGGAATGACTGAGGGATCAGCGCGCCCTTCCAGTGCTTCGGCCGCCCGAGCGTGCATGATCCGCTGCCGCGACGCCGCCATCCCGTGGAGCGCGGCCTCACGGGTCAGCGCATGCACGAATGCAAACTCGCCGTCAGAGCCTGGAACTGCCCGAATCAGCCCGACGGCTTCGGCCGAATCGACCGCCGCCAGCGTCGCCGTGAGATCGGCCTCACTGGTGGCAATCAGCGCGGGCAGATCAAAGACTTCGCCCAAAACCGCCGCTTGTTCGATGATGCTGCGGATACCGGCCCCGAGCCCGCCGAGCCTGCGCGCGATCACATCCCCGATCGACGCCGGAACCGTCTGGTGTGAACTCAGGCTGGCGATTCCGCCCCTCATCTCCAGGTGATTGCACAGTTCGGTCAGGAAGAACGGATTTCCGCCAGTCTTGTCCCGCAGCAACGCCGCGGCTGTTCGGGCTGACGGCGGACGCAGGTGCTGGGTTTGGCCGACGAACTCCGCGATCGCCTCGGTGTCCAGGCCGCCGAGGTCGAGCCGCCTGACACCGTCGAATCGGTGCAGTTCAGCCAGCCTGGTGGCGAGCTCTTCGGAGCGATCAGGTGCGGTATTGCGGAACGTAGCCACCACCAGCATGCGCACATCCGCGCAGCCGATCAGCACGTGTTCGAGCATCGCCAGGGTCGGCACCTGCGCCCAGTGCATGTCCTCGAGGATCAATGCGATCGGGCGATCGACCGCCAGTCGGCGCAGGAAGCCGGTCAACGCGTTGAAGAGTGCACGCCGCGGCGCGTCGACGTCGTCACCCTCGCCGGTTTCGGTCACATGTCGATCCAACTGGGTGGTCAGCCGCCGAAGCTGAGTTCCCGCGTCCGCCAGCGCGTCCACCAGCGAACCCGGCGGAGCTGCGACGAGCAGACGGTCCAACGCCTCGGCAAACGGCGCGTACGAAACGTCCGCGTCGGATGTTGAGCTCCCGACGAGCACTGTGACACCGTGATCGAACAGCTTCGTGGCCACCTCGGCGACCAGTCGTGTCTTACCGGCTCCGGGCTCACCTCCGATGAACACCGCCTGGCGCATTCCGCCGTCGACCCGATCCCAGGCCTGCTCGAACGCCGCGAGCTCGGCGGCACGACCAACGAGCGGACCGCCACGGCGGGCGGCCAGCTCCGCTGGAAGGGGCGGGGGCACCCACTGCACCATGCCCTCAACCTAGTAGCGGCGTCGCCGGCTGGTCGATAGTCAGATCTGACTATCGCCGGGTACCTGCCAAGATGCCTAGTTGTGGTCATGACTAGCAACTACCTCGCGCCATAACGTCGAGGCATGATGACAGACGTGGCGACAGATGAGTTGCGAGGCCGGTTGGGCGGAGCGGTAATCCTGCCGGATGACACTGGATACGACGATGCCCGAGCGCTGCACAACGCGATGATCGACAAGCGGCCGGCGGTGATCGTGCGTTGCGGATCCGCCGCTGACGTCGCGGGTGCTTTGGAATTCGCGCGGACCTCGAACCTTGAGGTCGCCGTGCGCGGTGGCGGCCACAACGGCCCGGGTTTCGGAACCGTCGAGGGCGGCCTGGTGATCGATCTAGCGCCGATGAACCGCATCGACGTGGACCCCGACCGGCGCACCGTCCGCGTTCAAGGTGGTGCGACATGGGCTCAGGTCGACGCCGCGACCCACGCACACGGCCTGGCGACACCGAGCGGCATCATCTCGAGCACCGGTGTCGGCGGCCTCACCCTCGGTGGTGGCCACGGGTACCTGTCCCGCAAACACGGCCTGACCATCGACAACCTGCTGGAGGCGGAGGTCGTGTTGGCCGACGGCCGGGAGGTGACGGCGTCCGAGTCGGAGCGTCCCGACCTGTTTTGGGCGCTGCGCGGCGGCGGCGGCAACTTCGGTGTGGTCACCTCGTTCACGTTCCGCCTGCACCCCGTGCAGAGTGTGATCTGTGGTCCCACCGCATGGCCGATCTCGGCCACCGCCGACGTCCTCGGCTGGTTCCGGGATTTCATCCCGGCCCAGGACGAAGACCTCTATGGGTTCTTCGCCACCATGACCGTCTCGCCGGCGCCGCCATTCCCCGAGGCCTTCCATCTACACAAGGCGTGCGCGGTGGTCTGGTGCTACACGGGTGATCCCGCACGCGCCGATGAAGCGTTCGCGCCGGTGCGGCAGATGCAGCCGGCTTGGAACGGTATCGGTGAGGCACCTTATCCCGCGCTGCAGACCAGCTTCGACGGACTGTATCCCAAAGGGCTGCAATGGTATTGGCGTGGTGACTTCTTCCGGACCATTGCCGACGGCGCCGTCGAAGCCCACGCCCGCTTCAGCGAAGAGCTGCCGACGATGCATTCGACGATGCATCTGTATCCGATCGATGGCGCAGTCCATCGGGTCGGGCAAACCGACACCGCGTTCGCCCACCGGGACGTCAACTTCTCTCAGGTCATCGCAGGGGTCGATCCGGACCCGGCCAGAGCGGGAGAGTTGAAGCGTTGGTCGGCCGACTACTGGGACGCGACCCACCCGTATTCGGCGGGCGCCGCTTACGTGAACTTCATGATGGACGAGGGACAGGACCGAGTCCGCGCCAGCTACGGCCCGAACTACGGCCGGCTTAGCGAGATCAAAGCGGAATACGATCCGCGCAACGTGTTCCGCATCAACCAGAACATTCGACCGGCGTCCTAACCGCCCGATCGACGGCGGCTAGCAAGTTCGAGACAGCCCATTGTCGGTAGGGCTTATTTGACCGACTCTTTTTAATCTGAATTCAAAATCCCGCAGGAGTCAATCGTCACGGCCTTCTGGTCGTGACTCGTCAGGAGGTATCGACATGTCCTTTGTAAACGTATTGCCAGAGTTCATGAGTTCGGCCGCAACGGATTTGGTTGGAATTGGCGACGTGCTTGAGTCGGCCAACGCGGCCGCGGCGACCCCCACCACGGGTCTGTTGGCAGCCGCCGAAGATGAGATTTCGATCGCGATTGCCCAACTGTTCGGAGCGCACGGCCAGGCATACCAGACCTTGAGCGCACAGGCGGCGTCATTTCATCAGCAGTTCGTGCAGTCGTTGACCGGAGGTGCCAACTCCTACGCGACGGCCGAATCCGCCGCCGCGCAGCCCTTGCAGAGCCTGCTCGACTTGATCAACCAGCCGTTCGTGCAGCAGACCGGCCGCCCGCTGATCGGCAACGGCGCCAACGGCGCCGCGGGGACCGGGCAGAACGGTGGCGCCGGCGGGTGGCTGATCGGCAACGGCGGTAACGGCGGATCCGGAGCGACGTCGGCCACCAATGACGGCGGCAACGGCGGTGCCGGCGGTGCGGGCGGGCTGTTCGGCGCCGGAGGTGCCGGTGGGGCCGGCGGCACTACGACTGCAGCCGGCAAGGCCGGTGGTATCGGTGGCGCCGGCGGCAACGCGATGCTCTGGGGTGCCGGTGGAGCCGGTGGCGTCGGCGGTGCCTCCGCCAACGCAGCCGCCGGCCCCGGTGGCGCAGGTGGGGCCGGCGGCGCCGCAGGCGCTCTCCACGGTGCCGCCGGCGTAGGTGGTGCCGGCGGCTATACCGACGGTGCGGCCGGTGCCAAGGGTGGGGCTGGCGGTGTCGGCGGAGCGGGCGGACTGTTCACTGACGGAGGGGTCGGCGGGGCCGGCGGAGTCGGCAATTCAGGCGGCGCCGGTGGCGCCGGTGGACAAGGTGGCCTCTTTGGCGCAGGCGGAACCGGCGGGGCGGGTGGAGTCGGGGACGGCACGGCGGGCACCGGTGGCGCGGGTGGCGCGGGTGGCAACGGCGGGACATTCGGCGCCGGCGGCGAAGGCGGCAGCGGTGGTTCGACTTTGGGCACCAATGGTGGGGCGGGCGGCGCGGGCGGCAACGCCGGGGTGCTCTCCTTCGGAGCCGGTGGCGCCGGCGGATCCGGAGGAGAAGCCCCAGCTATAGGCGGCGTTGGTGGAGTCGGCGGGGCCGGCGGTAATGCCGGTCTGGTCTTCGGCACCGGCGGGGCGGGCGGCGCGGGCGCGTACGGCGAGGCCACCGGCGGTCAGGGCGGGGCGGGCGGTACCGCCGGGAGTCTGATCGGTTCCGGCGGTACCGGTGGCGTCGGCGGCGCGTCGCTTTCTGCCACCGGCAAAGGTGGAGCAGGCGGCGCCGGCGGCAACGGCGGGGTCTTCGGCAACGGGGCCAACGGCGGCAACGGCGGTGCCAACGCCGGAGCTGCCGGGACCGGCGGCGCCGGTGGCACCGGTGGCAACGGCGTCCTGATCGGCAACGGTGGCAATGCCGGTAGCGGCGGCACTGGTGCGACCGCAGGCAAATTGGGTACCGGCGGAATCAGCGGACTGCTGTTGGGCCTTGACGGCACCAACGCACCCATCAGCACCAACCCACTGCACACCCTGCAGCAAACCGCGCTCTCGGCGATCAACCAGCCCATCCAGGCAATCACCGGACGCCCGCTGATCGGTAACGGGCTCAACGGGACACCGGGCACCGGGGCTGCCGGCGGCGATGGTGGGTGGCTCTTCGGCAACGGCGGAAACGGCGCGTCGGGGGCGTCCGGCGCCGCCGGTGGAGCGGGTGGCGCCGGTGGCGCCGGTGGCATCCTGTTCGGCAACGGTGGCACCGGTGGCACCGGTGGCACCGGAACAGCGACGACCGGCGGAGCGGGCGGCGCGGGCGGATCAGGCTTCCTGATCGGTAGCGGCGGTACCGGCGGCGCCGGTGGACGAGGAGCCACCGCGGGCGGCAACGGCGGGATCGGCGGCAACGCCGGAGCCCTCTTCGGCGCTGCCGGCACCGGTGGGTACGGCACCTCGACGGCCAACGCCGGCTCCGGTGGCGCCGGTGGAACCGGCAGTTTGTTCGCCAACGGCGGGGCCGGTGGGGCTGGCGGGTTCGGCGGCAAAGCCGGGGCAGGCGGGGCCGGCGGACAGGGAGGCGTGTTCGCCAACGGTGGGACCGGCGGTGGCGGCGGGTGGGGCGTCACGGCCGGCGGGGCCGGTGGTTCCGGCGGCAACGGCGGAATCTTCGGTTCCGGCGGGACCGGCGGTAGCGGCGGATACGGCTTCCCCGGAACCGCGGGGGCCGGTGGAGCGGGTGGCAACGCCGGCGCACTGTCCTTCGGGTCCGGCGGTTTCGGTGGCAACGGCGGCGACAGCGGCACTGCCAATCCCGGCGGGACCGGCGGTAGCGGTGGAACCGGCGGCCTTCTCTTCGGCTCTGGCGGCGGCGGCGGTTACGGCGGATACAGCCAAACGGGCACAGGTGGAGCCGGCGGGACCGGCGGCAACGCCGGCGTGATCAACGGCTCCGGTGGCGCGGGCGGCGGCGGTGGCGCAAGTGGTACCACCACCGGCGGAGCGGGCGGCGCCGGCGGCAAGGCCGGTGGGATCGGTGGCGGCGGGAACGGCGGTAACGGCGGCAACGGCATAACAAACGGCGGCAACGGTGGCACCGGCGGCGGAGCCATCCTCATCGGTAACGGTGGGAACGGCGGTAATGGCGGCACCGGCGCAGCAAACGGCACGCCCGGCACCGGTGGCGTCGGTGGCGTGCTGATCGGTAGCAACGGAAACAACGGGAAGGCGTAGCCGAACACGGGCGCGGCGCGCTAGCCCAGCGATGCTGAATCCCCGTCAACCGCTAGGCGCGTAATTGCGCTGCGGCTGACGGGGGTTCAGTACGTGAGCCCGGCGAGCAACGGCAGCAGCGTCAGTGCCAGAGGCCGCTGAGCGTCGCTGTCAAGAGCGGCGTGGTACTGCGTCACCCGTCGCAAACCTAAGTGCTGACTGCGGCTGTAGGTGGCGTCGGAAAGCGCCCACTTGGGATCGACCCAGGTGTACCAACGAGGCGAAAGGGAAGGGCCAGGTTTGCCTGCCAGTAGCTCGCCAAGATCCTGCCCGGCATCGTTTTTCAGCTGCCACGGGCTGTCCTCCTCACACTCGATTAGCGCGCAAACGCGATCTTCCGCGTCGTGCACCCTCAATCTGTCCGGATGCTTGATCTTCAACAACATGGTTTTTTCACGCGAGCTCCGGGCCACCTGTCGTCCGGCTTCGTCAGTGACCGTCACAACCGCAGGCGCGTCGTTGGTGGAGCTGATCCTTGCCAGGACGCGATCTTGCGCGCCGAGTAGTTCCAAGTGCATGTCGTTGCCGGCGTCCATTCCGGTGGCCGACAACAGCTTCCAGAACGCCTGCCGCACCCGACCGCCGGTGTGCACTCTTCTGGTGACTGCGAGCAACTCATCGGACGCCGAGCGCAGCTCCCACCGATGTTCATTGGATGAGGAACCGGCACGGAAGACAGCGGCGATGTCGCCGAAGCGGATGAGGTCGCCCAGCGATTGCGCGGTGAGCTGTTGTTGCGGATTCACTGCCGGATTATCGCCCGTGGCAAGACAGTGACCGGTTGTGCCCACCATGAAAAACTCATGACATGTCGGCGGCCCCCAGAACGCGGTATGCGCTTGACGGTGAAAATCACATTGCCTACCAGGTCGTCGGGAATGGGCCCGACCTCCTTTTCGTCCTGACCGCGTTCGCGGACCGCGGCAGCCACCAACTCAGGGGCGTACCCGATCGTTGGCCCGTACTGGCCGTGCGCGAGAACGACGTCGGCAGCTGAGCGCGGGTGCCGAATCTTCGGCCACGCACCCTTGACACGGCATGGTGCCTGTAGTTCAGTCGATCAAAATAGACAGGCGTCAAGAACTCTATACATGGCTGCAAAGGTGACTGCTTTGTCGGTGGAGACGGCTGACCGAATCGACGCGTTCGCCGGACAGCAGGCCTGAGCGCCATGCACATCGACTTCGCCCCCGAACTCGACGCCTTCCGCCAGGAAGTAGCGGCCTTTCTGGACGCCGCGCCGACCCCGGCGATCCGCGAGGCCGGTCGCAAGCTCACCAGTGTCTTCGCCTCGTTCGACGAGGTCATGGAGTGGCAGCGCATCCTGCATCGTCAGGGCTGGGCCGCCCCGGCCTGGCCGGTCGAGTTCGGCGGAACCGGTTGGTCGGTCGAACAGCGATTCATATTCGCCGAGGAATACTGCGCGCGTGACCTGCCACCGCTACTGCCGAACTGCCTGCAGATGGTGGGTCCGCTGCTGATGGAGCTGGGCACTCCGGAACAGCAGGCGAAATATCTGCCGAGAATCCTTGCGGCCGAAGACTATTGGACGCAAGGGTATTCGGAACCCAACTCCGGATCGGATCTCGCCTCGCTCACGTGCTCCGCGGTCGCCGACGGCGACGACTACGTCATCAACGGCAGCAAGATCTGGACGACGCTGGCCCACCGTTCCAACCGGATGTTCATGCTGGTGCGCACCAGCAGGGAAGGAAAGAAGCAGCGGGGCATCACCTTTCTGCTGCTCGACCGTACCGATTATCCGGGGATGACCATCCGGCCGATCATCGGCCTGGACGGCGAGCCCGAGCAGTGTGAGGTGTTCTTCGACGACGTTCGGGTTCCGCAATCCGGACGTGTGGGCGCCGAGAACGACGGCTGGACCGTCGCCAAGCAGTTGCTCAAACACGAACGGGGCGGATCGGCGCAGGGTCCGTTCCTGCGTCGCCGCTTGCGGCTGATCCGCGAGGCCAGTGCCACCGCCGAGTCGCCGAATGGTGGTGTCTTCGCCGACGATTCGGTCTTCCAACGCGACCTCGGCGAGCTGGACGCCGACGTCGCCTCCTACGAGTACTTCGAGAAGCTGGCGATCAGCGGACACCCGGTTGCGAATGACCCGGCGTTTCCGTCGGTGAAAAAGACGCTGGGTACGGAGTTGACTCAGAAACTTTCGGTGATGATGACGCGCATTGCCGGTCTCGAGGCGTTACCCCTGCAGCAGGACGCACTTGCCATCGGCCATCAGCAACCGGCCTTGAGTGACGAGTTCGACCTCATTGCCATGCCCTTCTACCTGAACTCCCGTGCCACAACGATTTACGCAGGCACCAACGAGGTGCAGCGGGACCTGATCGCGCGCAGCCTGCCCTTCGCGGGGAAGAACTGACCGATGGATTTCACCTTCTCCGCTGAGCAGACCATGCTTCGCGAAAGCGTGTCTCAGTATCTCGGTCGGTCGTATTCTTTCGAAAAGCGGCAAGCGATAATCGATTCCGAGAGTGGAACCTCGACCGAGATCTGGCAGCAGCTACGAGAATTCGGTCTGCTGGCGCTGCCCTTCCCCGAGGAAGTCAGTGGGCTGGGTGGGTCGATCACCGACATCGTCGCCATTGCCGAAACGTTCGGTCAGCACCTGATGAGTGAGCCGTATCTGTCCTCGGTAATTTTGGCCGGTCGCGCGCTCGCGTCAGCGCAGGAGACCGATACCGCGCGCGCTTGGCTGGCAAAGATCCTCGATGGCAACGCTTTTGGTGCATTCGGTCATGAAGAGGGACGCGGAACCGCCGACCTTGCGCGGATCACCACCACCGCTACCCTCGGCCCGCAGGGCTACGCGGTCAGCGGCGAGAAGCGACTCGTGCTGGGTGGCGGCGATGCGCAGGTGCTGGTGGTCACCGCGCGCCTGGCCGGCGCCGGCCACGTCGAGGGCGAACTGGGGATGGTGCTGGTGAGTCCAGACGCTCCTGAGGTATCGCTGACGACCTATCGCACCGTCGACGGGCGCAAAGCCGCAAACTGCGTGTTCGACCAGGCGCCAGGAGTTCTGCTGAAGGCTGATGCCGCGGCGGCGATCACGGTGATCATCGAAGGGGCAATTCTGGCGCTGTCGGCAGAGGCTGTCGGTGCGATGACGGCGCTGGTGGAATCGACCGTCTCCTACGCGGTCACCCGGCAGCAGTTCGGGGTACCGATCGCCACCTTCCAGGCGGTCGCTCACCGCCTCGCCGACATGAAGATCGCCCTGCTGAAGGCCCGCTCGACATTGCTGTACACCGCTGCGCTTGTGGAGGCGGGCCATGCACAGCCACGTGACATCTCGTTGTTGAAGGCGCAAGCCGGCCGCTTGGGCCGCACGATCGCCGAAAGCGCAGTCCAGATCCATGGCGGCGTCGGGATGACCGACGAGGTGGCTATCGGGCACTACCTGAAGCGGATCCTGGCCATCGATGCGATGTTCGGCGACAGCGATTTCCACTTCCGAAAGGTTGGCGCACCGTAGGGACTAGCCTCGGTGCACTGGACTTTTGTCTAATCGCCTCTGCGTGACGCGCCGCTCGGAAGGATCTGCGATGTCTGCGACCTTGCTCATTCGCAACGGACATCTGCTGACCATGGATCGCCGCTGCGGCGAGCGGCCGCAGACCGACATCCTGATTGAGGACGGTTGGATCACCCGGATCGGCAAGGGGCTGGAAGCGGGCGCTCACGACGTCATCGATGCGACGGACCATCTGGTACTACCGGGGTTCGTCGATACTCACCGCCACATGTGGCAGACCCAGCTGCGCGGCACGATGGTCGACGCCACGCTGTTGGACTACGTCGCGATGATCCGCGAGACCTACAGCGCCTGCTACGAACCCGACGACGTCTACATCGGCATCCTGATGGGCTATCTCGAAGCTCTCAACGCGGGAACGACCTCGCTGATCGACCACTGTCACATCATGAACTCGCCCGCGCACGCCGAGGCGGCGATTCGCGCCTTCCGCGACTCCGGTGCCGGGGGCGTGTTCTGCTACGGCCTTTTCACCAACCCGGATGCTGTCACGCAATCGACCGTGATGCGAGTGCTGACTCCACCGGCACGGCTGTGGCAGGACGCTCGCGACGTCCGGGCCGACTTCTTCAGCGCGGCCAACGCCGACAGAATCCGCTGGGGGATGGCACTCACCGAATTGGAGTTCTTCCCGCTGCAATATTCACTGCGTGAACTCGAGTTAGCGAGAGAACTTGGAGCGCATAAGATCTCAGCACATGCTGGCCTCGGCGTCCTCAGCAAGTCGACCAACTATGTGAAGCAATTAGCCACCGCGGGCGAGCTGGCGGACGATCTATTGCTGGTGCACGGCTGGGCACTGACGGACGCCGAGATGGCCTTGATGGTGCAACACGGTGTCACGTTGTCCGTGACGCCCGAGACGGAGCTGCAGATGGCGATGGGTTTCCCTGCGCTGCAGCGTTTCCGGCGTGCCGGCGGCAGGCCGGGGCTGGGCATCGACATCGCCTCCAACCACAGCGCCGACATGTTCACCCAGATGAGATTGGGTGCGCAGTCGGTTCGCGCCCTGCGCAACGAAGAACTGGCCAAGCGAGGCCTATTCCCCAGTAAGTTGGAGTTCACCGCAGCGGATATCCTGCGCGCAGCCACAATTGACGGTGCTCACGCGCTGGGCTTGGAGGCTGAAGTGGGTAGCTTGACCGAGGGTAAGCGTGCGGACATGATCCTCATCCGAAAGAACGACATCAACATGGCGCCGGTAAACGACGCCACCGCGGCCGCAGTGCATTACGCGAACGTCAGTAACATCGACACGGTGATCGCGGGCGGCGTGGTCCGCAAGCGCGGTGGAACTCTCGTCGGTCATGATCTCGACGCGATGACTCGTGAACTCCTCGAATCGACCGAACGAGTCATCGCTCGCGCCGGCAAGATGGATCGCGACGCCAGCTATAGGTCGGCCAGTGACATCTTCCCCACGTCGCGGCGTCGGGCGATCGAGGGGCGATTGGCTGCGGCAGTTTTCCAGAGTCGGTTCACCGGTCTGCACGACCGGCTGCTAGCTATGGTCGCTAAACGCGGTGCAGGGCACTGATCTCGCGAAGGAGTCGACATGCGCTTCCGGAGAGTCCGTCACGACGCGGAGCTCAGCTACGAAGCAGAAGGCCCAGACGGGCAGTGGCAACAGCGACCTGGTTGGGAGCCGCTGGGACCCTCGCCCTTCGCGCCTGCTTTCGAATTGGCGATCGCCGGCGAGCATCTGACCGCCTCGGGTCACTGTCTTCCGTTCCAGCCCTTGTCTTTTAGGGACTTCATGCTTTATGAGGACCACGTGGTCAACGCCTCGCGCGGTTTAGTCAGGCGATTCCATCCGGGGCTGCACAAGGTGACCAGGGTGTTCGAGGGCGTCACCAAACGCACCTTCCCGTTGTTCCGACCCAAGCCGCTCTGGTATCGCGAGCCGGTCTATTACATGTCGAATCACGTGACCTTCCTGCCCAGTGGTACACCGATGGCGTTTCCGCACTACTCGAAGGCGCTGGATTTCGAACTCGAGCTTGGATTCGTGCTCAAGCACCGGTTGCGCGACGCGACACCCGCGGCGGCGACCGCAGCCATCGGCGCATTCGTGTTGGTCAACGACTTCAGTGCACGTGACGTCCAACGGCCCGAGATGAGCAGTGGGTTCGGCCCTCAGGCGTCCAAGCACTTCGCGAGTTCGCTGTCCGAGACCGCGGTGACCGCCGACGAGGTGCTACCAAAGATCAATGCGCTCAACGGATCTGTTGCCATCAATGGCAAGACCATCAGCACCGTCGCCAGTGCGGGTATGAGGTACTCCCTAGGTGAGGCGCTGGCCCATGTGTCCAGATCGCAGACCCTGCGCGCGGGCGAACTCCTCGCGACGGGCACCCTGCCCGGCGGAAGTGGGATGGAGATCGGCCGCTGGCTCAAGCCGGGTGATCGACTGACTCTGACTCTGGACGGGATCGGCGAGATCGAGCACCAGATCGTCGGCGGCTGATCAGCGGCGGACGTGCCGGTCCACGCCCGCCGCTGTCAGGTCCCGTTCGGCGAACCGTGACGGGTTGGCCGCGACGATCTCCTGCAGCGTCATCGCCGGCGAGCCGGTGACAACCTCCACCAGATTGTTTGCGCCGGAGAAGATCCCATCGCGGTAGTCCTGGGCGACGCTGCTCAGGTGCTGTACCAGAAACGGGCTGTAGCCCTCGGAGTTCAGTGCCGCGGCGAAGGCCGGAATGTCTATGGGCTCATAGCGAACCGGAATGTCCAGCGTCTGCGCCAGAACATCGGCGATCTCGTAGTGGTTGTATTCGACGGGTCCGGTCAGCGGATAGATCTGCCGGTCGTGCGGGGCTGGGTTGGCTAGGACGGTGGCGACGAAGCGGCCCTGGTCATACCCGGAGATCGGTGCGTGGCGCCCGTCGCCGAAGGGCAGTCGCAACACTGCCTCATCTTGGTGCCGCGTCCATCCGGCTGTGTCCCTTGACCATTCGTGCGACAGCCAGGAGCTGAAGAAGGTTGGCCGGATGTGGGTGGTGACCATGGCGGTGCGGTCCAGCAGCCGCTCGGCTATCCAATGCTGATGCGCCGCATGGCTCTTGGCTTCGCGGCGGGCGGAGATCTGCGACATGTTGACGACCGCGCCGACGCCGGCCTCGCTGGCCGCTTGGGCGAAGATCGCCGTCGCTTCAAGCAGTTTTCCCGGATCTATTGGGTAGCAGAAGTACGCGCCGGAAACACCGGCCACCGCTGAGCTCACGGCGTCGAAGTCGAGCAGATCACCCTGAACAATCTCCGCCCCCAGTGCCGCGAGCTGATCGGATCGCTCGTCGGCTCGATGTACCAAAGCCCTTACTGGGATACCGCGCTCGCGTAATGCCGCCACTGCGGGAACGCCAGTCTTGCCGGTCGCTCCGGTGACGAGTATCAGGTTGTCGTTGGACATGACGGTCGTTCCTTCTAGTTGGCGGTGAGCACGATGCGTAGCCTGGCCGCACCGGACATCATTCGTTCGTAGGCGGCCGGCGCTTGATCGAGCGACATCACCTCGACCATCGGCTCGACGCCCGCGGCCAGGCTGAACTTGAGATTGTCTTCATTCTCGATGGACGATCCGGTCAGCGATCCCGTGATGGTTCGGGTGCCGAAGACGAGGTCGACCGTCGACACACTGATCGGATCAAGCCCGATGCCGACCACCACGAGGCGTCCGCGGGGGGCCAGCCCGGCCGGCAAGGATGACATCGATGCCCCGCTGGCGGCCGTTGCCACGATTGCGGCGGCACCGCCGAGTTGTGTCAAGGCCTCACCGGGATCCTCGACGTTGCTGTCGATGTAGTGGTCAGCACCGAACTTGCTTGCCAAAGCGGCCTTTTCGGCGCCGCGGGCAATAACCGCGGTCCGATAGCCCAGGCCCTTGGCGTACTGCACGGCCAGATGGCCGAGTCCGCCCAGGCCTTGGATGCCCACCAGAGACCGGGGTGGCGCCTGTACACCCAGTAACGCCTTATAGACGGTCAGTCCGGCGCACAACAGCGGCGCTGCCTCGATATTGTCGAGCCCCTCAGGGATGACGACCACTCCGCTGGCCCGGGTGTAGACGTACTCGGCGTAACCGCCGTCGGCCGTGGTGCCGTACTGGGGCTGGTCCTCGCAGTTCACGAAGTCCCCACGGCGACATGGTTCACATTCGTGGCACTGTCCGCCGAGATAGCCCACGCCCACCCGGTCGCCGATCTGGAACCGGCGCACGCCGTCGCCGACGGCGTCGATGACCCCGACGATTTCGTGGCCGGGCACCAGCGGCAGACTCGGATCCCGCATCAGTGCCTCTGCGGCAACCATGTCGCTGTGGCACACCCCGCAGGCCTGGACCCGGATCCGTACCTGGCCGGCGGCGGGGTCAACGAGTTCGCGCTCTACCCACTCGAATTGGCGTTGACCAGTGACTTGCCATGCGCTGTAGGTCGACATTGTGTCTCTCCTTCTTGGTTGACTAGCGACGCTTGACCAGACCGAGTTCTTCGAGATCGGTCAGGTACTTGCGGATGAGCTCGATAGTGATGTGCGGAATATCCTGCTCCGAGCCGACTTTCGCGTCCTGTACAGCTGCGCGGAACACATCGGTCGGGGCGATCGCTCCAAGAAGTGGCTGCTCGGGTACCCGGTAGGCGTCGAGTAGGGCCAGCGCCGAACGCTGCCGTTGCTGCTCGGGCAGGCTGCGCAGGGCGCCCTCGAATCGCACGATCCACTCCGCGTGGTCGTCAACGCGGGCGATCGGGACCCCTTCGTCGATGAGCCAGTCCACGATCACGTCCAGGGAAACCCCGTCGTCGTGCGGGTTCATCACGTCGTACGAGCGGAACGCATCGAGGTTGTTGCCACCGATGGTGGTGATCGCTTCGGCGACGAAATCTGCTGGCAGACCGTCATAGTGCGCTCGCGGACGCTGGCCCGAACCGTCCTCTGCATAGAAGGTGCGCGGTGCCAGCCCGGTCGACAGCAGGCTGACCAAAAGCCGAGTGAACGAGTCCGGCACGTTGAGCTGGCCGGCGAACCGACTGTGGGCAAGGATCAAGTCGGACCGGAAGACGCTCACCGGCAATCCGCACAGATCGTGCGCCGCACGCAGCAGCACTTCGCCCGCCCATTTGCTGTTGGCGTAGCCGTTCGCGTAGCCGTCGTCGAGCGGGCGATGTGCGCTGATCGTGCGGATATCGGCGTCTTCGACGAAGTCGGCCACGCCGAAGGCGACAGCGACCGTGGACAGGTAGGTGACCGGCTTGATCCGTTCGCTGATCGCGAGTCGGATCACCTCAGCGGTGCCAACGACGTTGGGGCCGAACAACTGTCCGTAGGGCAGCACATGGTTGACCAGTGCGGCGGGATGTACGACGAGGTCTACTTCCCGTGCCAGCCGCTGCCAAGTTGTGTCGTCCAGCCCGAGATTCGGCTCGCCGATGTCGCCTGGAATCACTTCTAGATGATGTGCGGCCAGGGTGCGGAACTCTTCCGACATCGCCGGGTCCGAGTCGAAGACTCGTTCTAGACGTTGTCGCGCGGATTCGGCATCATCGCCGCGTACCAGCGTGATCAAACGACCACCAGTCGTCGAAAGGCGTTGCAGCCATTCGAGAGTCAGGAAGCGACCGAGATACCCGTTGGCTCCGGTCAATAGCACGGTGTCGACCTGGTCAGTCGGCGACGGCAGCGATGTGGCCGCACGAAGGGTGGCCTCGTCGATGAACTTGTCCAAGGTCAGGTCCGCGGCGTCGATCGACGTGGCCCCCGCGCCGTGCACGCTGGTGGCGGTGGGTCGCCGACCGCCGGCCGCGCGTTCGGATTCGACGTACGAAGCCAGCGCGGCGAGGTCTGCTGACGGACCGATGATGACGCCGACGGGCACCTCCACGCCGAACACTTCGCCGAGCAGATTGGAGAAGCTCAGGGCTGACAGTGAGTCGCCGCCGAGATCGGTGAAGTGCTCGTCGGCCGACGGCGCGGCGCCGGGTAATCCGAGAAGCACTTGCGCCGCCCTGACCACCGTCTCAACGACGGGTTGGGTCTGTGCTGCGTCGCGCAACACGCGCAACTCGTCGGACCGCGCCTGCGACAACGCGACGTAAAGCTGCTCCAGCCGCTCGCCGTAGCGTTCTTTGAGTTTGGGCCGCAACAGTTTTCCTACTCCGGAGAGGAGCCCGTTGTCGGTGCTGAACGGTTCGTCCTCGATGAGGAAGTCGCCAGGGAGCTCATAGGATTGCAGCTCGGCGGCACGCGCGGTAGCCCGCAGCGAATCGCGTAACGCGCCCTTCAACTCGTCACCGGAGAGGTGGCGTGAGGTCGCCTCCTCGGTTGGCACGATCACGGCCAGCAGGGACGAGCGCTCGCTGTTGCCGTAGACGTAGATCTGGCGCACCAGCGGCGCGCCGGCGTAGATCGCTTCCAGGTTGGATACCGCGACGAACTCGCCCTGGGCCAGTTTCAGCACGTTGTTGCGGCGATCGACGTAGACCAGCGTGTCGGCGGCGACCTCGGCCATCACGTCGCCGGTGCGGTAGTAGCCCTCGGCGTCGAACACTTCGGCGGTGACGTCGGGCCGCTTGTAGTAGCCCGGTGTCGCCGTTGCTGTCTTGACCAGGAGTTCCCCGCGAGGGTGCGGCAGGTCGGTACTGAAGTAGCCGAGTTCGGGTACGTCGACCAGCTTGTAGTCGAGGACCGGCGGGCGCGTGATGACACCGTCGCGGGTCACCCCACCCACCTCGGTGAGTCCGTAGACATCGAACAGCGGCGACTCGACAGTCGTTTCGATGAACTGCCGCATCTCCATTGCCAGCGGAGCGGTGCCGACAAACCCGTTCAGGACTCGCCCACCGAGCAGATCGTCTCGCAGTTCGGCCTTCGCGACGGTGTCAGCGGCGATCGGCCCTTCGCCCTCAGCCCGGAGCCGGTCGACCCGGGTCTGGTAGCGCTGGAACAACATGTCGACCACCCGCGGAACCACCGCCAGTTGAGTGGGTCGCACCAGTTGCCAGTCTTCGAACAGCGTGGACAGATCGCTTTCCGGCACGAAATAGCTGGTGCCGCCGGTCTGGAACGACGCGACTAAGGCGATACGGCCGCCCAGGTGATTCAGTGGCATGAAGTTGACATTGCGCACCGGTACGTCGCCGTCGGCGACGAAGCCGCTGGTCCACATCATGGTCAGCATCCGTTCGGTCCACATCGCGCCTTTGGGCAAACCTGTACTGCCCGAGGTGTAGAGGATCATCGCGAGTCGCTGGTCGTCGGCGCCGTCGAAGCCGGGCGGCACCGGCAGCGAGCGTCCGCGCTCGATAACGTCCGCCAGTGTTTCGATCACGACCGGCGTTTCGGCGAGCCGAATGCGAGCCTGCTGCAGGGCTTCTCGTTGAGAGTCGATCTGGGGGTCGTAGTCGAAGACGGTCAGTCGCCGCACCGAGGGGCTACTCAACGCGCACTCGACCGCCAGGTCCAGGTAGCCAGCGCTGACAGCCAGCACGCGGGGCTCGGTCTCGGCGAAGATCGGCCGAAGTCGGGATGCCGGCGAATTATGTTGCAGCGGAACGGCTACCAGTCCCAGGTAGTTGCTGACCAGGTCGACGGTCAGGTATTCGGCGCTGGCGAAGCCGATGGCGGCGACGAAGTCGCCAGGTTGCACAGGATTTTCGTCGCCGGACCAGGCGGCCGCGACCGCGGTCACATTGGCCCATAACTCGCGGTAGGTGATGGTGTCGAACGAGGGCAGGAGCCGTCGTTCGGCTCGCCCTGTCACTGGATCGTGAACCACCGAGGCCGACCGGGTGCCCAGGGCCGGCCGGTCGGCGTAGCCATCCATGTAGGTGCGGAGTAGTTCGGCGAGCCGGGTGCCCGGCCGGCGCGCAGCCTCGAGGACTTCGGGCGAAGGCCTGGCCGCCTGCAGGTCGGTGTCGGTTGCGTAGAGCTGCGCCAGGCGGTGGGCCCGGGCGTCGCTGCGGATCTCGGTGGTCATGCTCGTCCCTCTTTCGCCGCCGGCTAGGTATAGAACGCTTTACTCAGCCCACCATAGAACGCTCTGGCTGAAATGTAAACCGATCGGTATAGTTCAACGCATGGACACCGTCGAATCCACCGTCGCCGCCCCCGGTCGCGGGGGTCGTGGCGCTCGCGGCAGGATCCTGGCATCGGCACGGGAATTGTTCTACCGCAACGGTATTCGCAACACCGGCGTCGAGTTACTGGCCGAGCATGCGCACGCGTCCAAGCGCACGCTTTATCAGCACTTTCCCAGCAAGGACGAGCTCGTCGCGGCCTATCTGCGTGACATCGTCGACAGCGGCGGGGCACGACCGGAGAAGAACCTGGCTCGCGCCGGATCCCCTCGAGACCGATTGCTCTCGGTCTTCGACATCACTGCCCAAGGTCGTTACCGAGGCTGTCCATTTCACAACGCGGCGGTCGAGGCCGCCGACGACATGCCCGATGCCCTGCAGATCGTGCAGCGCCACAAGCGGGCCTTCGCCGACCGGCTCGCTCGCACCGCGGCCGAGGCGGGCGCCCGCGACCCCGTCAAGCTGGGGCGTCAACTGGCCATACTGCTCGAGGGAGCCACGGCGATGGCCACTTCGCTCAACGACATGGCGCCGCTGCAAGAGGCTCGCGATGTCGCTGAGCTGCTCATTGATACGGCGTGCCAGTAAGACGATTACGAAATCCGGCCAGGCTTTCGCAGGCGAGATGAAAACTGGCCACACCAGTCACTGTCGGGGTTGATATCGCCCGCGCTATCGCATTTCAGAACCTATCGTGCCCAACTTTCCAGGTGCACAAGTGGCGAGTGTGGCAATTGGGTTTTCGGAATATCGGGCGCTATCGACCTATCCGGTGCGACGCGCACCGTCGACCGCGCGTCCGAATTTCATCGCCTCGCCGATGCGGCCGAACCGGTAGTCGATCACGTCGGCGAGGTAGCTGCGCCGCACTATCCACGGCCGCCGGGTCCCCGACTTGGGCTGCGCGTGCAGCGCCCTGGCCACGTATCCGGCGTCGACGTTCCACGGGAGCTTCTCGGTCATCGGCCGCGCACCGAGGTGCGGATACGCATGGGTGAAGCCGTGGGAAGTCATGTATGCCAGCAGCTTTGCCGCAGCGCGGGCGGTCATGTCAGCGCGCAGGGTCCAGGAGCCGTTTGTGTGGCCGACGCACCAGAAAAGGTTGGGCACGTCTTCGAGCATGTGTGTCTTGTAGAAGAACCGGTCGCGGGGTGCGACCGGGACACCGTCCACGCTGATACTCGCCCCACCCAACGCCTGTAGTCGTAGGCCGGTAGCGGTGACGATGATGTCGGCGTCCACGCGGCCACCGGATCTGAGCACGATTCCGGTTTCGTCGAAGTGGTCGATGTGGTCGGTGACCATCTCCGCGCGCCCCTCGGCGATCGTGGTGTAGAGGTCGGCGTCGGGGATCAGGCACATTCGCTGGTCCCAAGGTTTGTAGTTCGGTTTGAAGTGGGTGTCGACGTCGTATCCGTCGGGCAGGTTGGCGATCGCCTCTTCTCGGATACTCTCCTGCACCCGCTCTGGCAGCGTGCGGCACCACACCCAGCCGAACGTCTCGCCGAACGCCGCGAGCGATCGAATGACATGGTGAGAAGCTCTGGGGGACAACCTCTTACGGGCGCGGGCAACGTTGGGGTTGTACCTGGATCCCGTTATCAGGTAGGTCGGTGAGCGTTGCAACATGGTCACCTTGGCGGCGCGTTCGGCCAGCGCCGGTATCAACGAGACCGCGGTGGCGCCGCTGCCGATCACCACGATGTTCTTGCCGTTGTAGTCGAGGTCCTCGGGCCAGCGTTGCGGGTGGACGACGGAGCCGCCAAACCGCTCGATGCCTGGGAAGTCGGGTGTGTAGCCCGCGTCATAGTCGAAGTAGCCGGAGCCGAAGAAGACGAACCGGCCGCGGTACTGCCGCTGGGCGCCGTTCTCGTCCACGGTGACCGTCCACTTGTCGGTGGCCGAGTCCCAATTCGCCGAACGGACGTGGGTATTGAACCGGATGTGGCGATCAATGCCGTGTTTGCGCGCGGTGGCGGTCACGTAGTCGAGGATGTCTGCGCCGTCGGCCACGGCTTCGTCGCGAGTCCACGGTTCGAACGGAAACGCCAGCGTGAAGATGCTGCTGTCGGATCGTACCCCGGGATAGCGGAACAAATCCCAGGTGCCGCCGATCCGCGCCCGCCGCTCTAGCACTGCGTATGTCAGCTTCGGGTTTCGCCGGTTGATTCGGTAGGCGGCGCCGATTCCGGCGATGCCGGCCCCGATCACGATGACGTCGACATCTTCGGGAGATTGATTGCGCGCGCCATCGTCGATCGTCACGCGCATCACCAGCCTTGCCCCGAACCACCGGATTGATTAACCAGCTTGGAGAAGTACCCGGGGAGCGCGCCAGGCAACCGTGGTGTGACCGTTGCCACGGAATGTGACTCAGCCGGCAGGGTCGAGGCTGACGCCGTATTCGCCTGCGATCCCGCGGAGCAGCAGCGCGATCCGCAGCTGGAATGCCTCGTCGTCGAAAGGGTCGCACTCGGTGGTAGCGATGGCGCGCAATACGGGATAAGCACTCGGCTGCTGGCGGCCGGCGAAGGCAAAGATGCGGGCCAGCCAGGGGCGACCCTGTTCGGCGTGGATCCGCTCCCGGTTGGCTTCGGCCACACTGCCGATGGCCAGCGCGGTGACTGCCGCCCACGCGGCCATAGCTTGGTCGGGCCTGAACCCGTGCGCATGCAAACCTTCCAAGGATTCGCCGATGTACTCCATCTCTCCTGCATCGCCGAGTGCTCCGTTGAGAAACTTGTTCAAATAGGCCGGCTCGGCCGCCAGCGCTGACCTGATGTAGGTCGCGTAGATACGCAGCCATTCCGCCCAATGCTGCCCTTGGTAGCGCGGCGGTGGCGTTCGGGCGAGCGCATGATGGGCGGCGAGTTCCAGCAATTCGTCGCGGTTCTTGACGTGATGGTAGAGCCCGGGGAGGCTGACGCCGAGATGCTCGGCGACGCGTCGCATGGTGACGTTCTCGGCGCCGATCTCCGCAACCGCGGCGATGATGCTGCCTTGGTCGATGCGGCGCGGCCTTCCGCGGCGCGGGGTGGGTTGTTCAATTGCCATGCGGCGCAGTCACATCAACCGGTCGGACGCGGCAGGGCAACCCGTTGAGTGCGTGCGTGTTACTTGGCACATCGATGACGTCGACGGGATTGAGCAGATTGTTGTTGACGCCAGGATGGTCGTTCGCAATCCCGAGTCGGGTGCCTTCGAGGCCGTGTCCCCAACCGTGCGGTAGCGACACGACTCCGCATCTGACTTCATCGCTGACTTCGACTAGCACAGTCAGCGCGCCTTCGACGGTGCTGACTTCGGCCAGAGCGCCGTCGGCCACACCGGTGCGGGCGGCATCGTCGGGATGGATCAGCAGCGTGCATCGGTCGCGGCCGCGCATCAGGGTGGGCACGTTGTGCAGCCAGGAGTTGTTGGACCGCAAATGCCGCCGACTGGTCATCGCGAGGTCGGGGTTAGCGCGGTCCATGCGGGCCAGCAGGCGCGGTATGTCGTCGGTGATGTGCGAGTGCAACAGCTCGACTTTGCCGGATGCAGTGGTGACGGCCTCTGCGAGACGTCCGCCCTCCAAGCCACACAATCGCAACCCGTCGGGATGGCGGCGTACATCCGCGAGGGTGAGGCCGCCGGGACGCGCGCCGAAGCGGTCTCCCCACGGGCCGACCCGAATGCCCAAGTCCGCGAGACGATCTGGGCCTCGGCCGTCGAGGGCGCCCAGCACAGATGCCGCGTCCACGCCGGTCAACGGGTTGTTGGGTAGACCGGCGAACGTGGCGATCGTGCCGGCCACGTACAGATCGTCCAGGGCGGGCACGTCGACCTCAGGGATCGGTGTGCCGAACATTGCGCCGCCCAACCGCAACAGCAATTCCCACTCGTGCGGTCGGGCCGGGGCGGGATCGAAGACCGGCTCGGAATATTTCACGCACGAGGCGGTGGCATACATCCAGTAGAGGTCGTCGAAGTGGGCGTGCTCCAGTGGCGACAATCCGGGCAGGATCACGTGCGCGTGCCGGCTGGTTTCGTTGAGCCAGTTGTCGACGGCGATCATCGCGTCGAGTTTGCCCAGCGCTGCACCGAGTCGGCCGGCGCCGGGTGCGGAGATCGCCGGGTTGCCGGCGACGGTGATCAGTGCGCGGATTCGTCCGTCTCCGGGGGTGTCGATCTCTTCGGCCAGGCAGCCCACCGGAAAACTACCCAGGATCTCGGGGGCGCCGCGAACGCGGCTGCGGTAGCGGCCGAATCGCCACCCCTCGCCGTCCTGGTCGGGCGGCTTGGCGAACATCGGCGCCCAGACCGCAGGTTTGGCGAACATCGCCCCGCCTTCGCGGTCCAAGACGCCCAGTGCGGTGTTGATGACGAACACGAGCCAGGTGGTCAGGGTGCCGAACTCCTGAGTGCACCCGCCAATGCGGCTGTACAACACAGGATTTCGCGCCTCGGCCAGATCCTGCGCGAGACGGCGGATGGTCGCGGCATCGACCCCGGTTACCGGGCCGACGCGTTCGGGGGTGAACGGATCGGCCAACGCCAGAACTTCATCCAGCCCGATAATTCTGTCGCGTAGGTGATCTGGGCGCCGGACCCAACCGTGTTCGTTGAGCGTGCGCAATATCGCGAAGAGCAGCAGGGCATCGGTACCTGGTTGGATCGACACCCACTCGCTGGCGCGCTGCGCAGTCAGGGTTCGTCGTGGATCGACCACCACCACCCGTCCCCGCTTCGCGATTGCTGCCAGCTGGCCCATGATGTCGGGTACGGACAGCATTGATCCTTGCGATGCAGCCGGATTCGCGCCCAAAACCAGCAGATGATCGGTGCGTTCGAGATCCGGGATCGGGCCGTTCCACATTCCGCCGAACAGCAAGCAACTCACTACGTTCAATGGCCACTGGTCGACGGTGCCCGGCGAGTAGTACGCACCCATTCCGGCTGCCTGAGCGAACCCCAGCAGGGCGCCGATATAGGTCGCCAGATCGCTGTTGTGCGCCACCGGGTTTCCGACATAAACCGCCAGGGCGCGGGCGCCGTCCGTGTCGAGCACGGGACGCAATACCCGCTCCGCCTCGGCTAGTGCGTCGTCCCAGGACGCCTCGGCGTGGCTGCCGTCCGGACGGCGGATCAGCGGTCGCCGCAACCGGTCGGGATCGGAGTGAATGTGGCCGATGGAGGCGCCTTTTGGGCAGATGTGTCCTCGCGACCAGGCGTCATCAGCGTTGGCCCGCACGCCCACGACGGCACCGTCGCGGACCTCCACGCTCAGCCCGCACATTGCCTCGCACAGTGGGCAGGTGACCTTCGCGACGCTCATCCCGCAACCGCCTAGCTTGGCCAATTACCGCATCAATTTTGATAATAGTTATCCCAATTGTGGGCCGGGCGTCAAGGGCGGCGTTTTGTCTCCGATCTCCGCGATCAACTTGCCGAGCACCTTCCGTTCGGCAAGCCGGGTGAGCGCCTCCGGAATGGCCTCGAACGGCAGCTTTTCGGCGACCGTGCGCCGCAGGGCACCGGCGTCGATCAATTCGGTGAGGCTGTGCAGGATTCCTTCGATGTGCGCTCGGATGTAGCCCGCCGCCAGCACGCCGACCAGCGTGGTGTTGGTCATCACCATCATGGGCACGTTCGGGGTCGGCCAAGCGCCACTGGCGAAACCGATCGCCAGGTGCCGGCCGTCGCGCGCCAGGGCACTCATGGCGGCGGTGCCTTGATCGCCGCCGACCGGATCGAACACCACGTCGACGCCGGCCCAGTTCGTCACTTCCCGCAACGCGTGTGCGAGTGGTTTTCCGTCGGCAGTGCTATCGCCCTTGGCGACCAGCACGTGGTCGGCGCCGAAAGACTGGCAGAACTCCGCCTTGCGTTCGTCGCTGACGACCGCGATTACCTCCGCGCCCAACGCTTTTCCGAGTTGGACCGCTGCAGACCCGCTGCCTCCGGCGGCGCCCAGCACGGCCAGGCGTTGACCCGCTTCGAGGCTGCCGCGATCGACCAGTCCGATCCACGCGGTCATGTTGGGAATCCAGAATCCGGCCGCTGCGGCGTCGTCCATGCCGGGCGGGGCCGGGAAAACCGTGCTTGCCGAGGCAAGCGCCTCGGTGGCGAAGGCGCCGTTGCCGGCCATGAAATCGCTGACGCCCATCACCCGGGTACCGAGCGCCAGGTCGACGCCCGGTCCAATGGCGCTGACGGTGCCGACGAGTTCCTGCCCCGGGGTGAACGGCAGGGTTGGCGTCAGCGGATAGGTGCCCCGGCACATGAGGACATCGGGCAGTCCGATTCCCGCCGCGGCGACCTTGATCCGCACTTGGTCGGCCGCCGGTTCGGGCAGCGTCCGGTCCACCTGATGTAAGACGTCGGCCGGTTCACCGACTCCTTGGACCTGCCAAGCTCTCACGATCGCTCCTTTGCGCCGACTACCAGGTACCCATCGTCACAGATGAGTGCGCACGTAGTCCCGAACCAGTTCGGTGAAGGCCCGGGCGGCGGCGCTCTGATAACCGCCTTCGCGGGACAAGAGGGTGACGGTCCGGGTGGGAAATGGCGGGTCGAGAGCGACGGGGGACAGGTGTGGCTGTTGGCGGGCGATCGCGTCGGGAAGTACGGTGGCCAGCTTCGTGTGGCGAACGATTTCGGTGAGTGCCTGAATGGAGTTGGTTTCCATGGCAATTCGGGGTGTGACGTGGTGTTCGGCGAAGTAGTCGTCAACGTGGCCGCGGGTGGCGAAATCCGAAGTGAGCAGAGCCAGTGGCTGGCGGCCGAGCGTGTCAGCGGTCAGCGGGCCGGTCGCGGTGCCGGCGACGAGGATGAGCGTTTCGGCGAACAGCGGCGCGGCGGCGACGCCAACCGCATTGGACTGGTCGAATGCGATGCCGAGATCGAGTTCGTCTGCCAGCAAACGGGTTTCGATGCTGTCTTGACTCAGCGACTGCACCGTGGCGGTGACGCCGGGGTGGCGGGTGCGCAGTCCGGCGACCAGTGGGCCGACGAGGTACGCGGTGAACGTGGGTGTGACCGCTAAGCGGAGATGTCCTCGGGACAGGTCGGTGACGTCGTGGACGGCACGCTCGCCGGCGGCGATCTCACGCAATGCCCGACGGGCGTGTAGTAGGTAGGCGTCGCCGGCGTCGGTGAGTCGAACCGAACGGCCGGTGCGGTCGAGCAGTTGTGCGCCCACACTGCGTTCGAGTTGCTGAATCTGCTGGGACAGCGTCGGTTGGGAGATGTGTAGATCCTGGGCCGCGCGGGTGAAGTTGCCCTGATCTGCGACCGCCTGCAGATATCGCAGGTGACGCAGTTCCGGCGGCATGAGCAAACTATAGATGAGAACAATGGCCGAGATCGGGAATCCGTCTTGGACACAATAGTTGCAGCTGGGGGAAGGTAGGGGAATCCAAGTTCCGTCGGAATCCGTAGCCGGCAGTGCCACCGAAAGGCCATCCCATGTTGCACGCACAAGTCGATCCGTCCGCACGCCTGAATTTGGCCGAGCAGGCCGTGACAGCCAAGATCCGCAAGGACCTGTCCTGGCAGCAGATCGCCGATGCCGCCGGTCTTTCGGTGGTGTTTGCGACAGCGGCGATCCTCGGGCAGCACGCCCTGCCGGAGTCCGCTGCCAAGGCTGTCGCCGAGTTGCTTGAACTGAATGAGGACGCCGCGCGGCTATTGCAAACCATCCCCGTCCGGGGCTCGATCCCCGGCGGGGTGCCGACCGACCCGACCATTTACCGGTTCTACGAGATGGTGCAGGTGTATGGCTCCACGCTTAAAGCGCTTGTTCATGAGCAGTTCGGCGACGGCATCATCAGCGCCATCAATTTCAAGCTGGACATCGACAAGGTGCCCGACCCCGACGGCGGTGAGCGGGCAATCATCACCCTCAATGGAAAGTACTTGCCTACCAAGCCTTTTTGACGACGGCGATCAACTCAGCTGCGACATCACTTCGCCTGCCAGCAGCTCCAGGTGCTCCAGATCGGACAGGTCGAGAGTCTGGGCGTAGACCCGCTGCACGCCCAACTCGGCCCACGGGCCAAGCTTGTCGACAATTTCAGCTGGCGTGCCGACCAGCGGACTGTTCGACCGCATCTCATCGACTTCCCGACCGATCACCGCGGCGCGGCGGGCCACCTCTGCATCATCGCGGCCGGCGCAGAGGACGAATGCTGACGAATAGGTCATCGAGTCGGCCGGCCGATTCGCCGCAGCTACCGCGTCGGCTACCCGTCGGATCTGCTTTTTGGCGGCATCGATCGTGGTGAACGCAACGTTGAATTCGGCCGCGTACTCGGCAGCCAGCGCGGGAGTGCGCTTAGGGCCCATGCCGCCGATCACGATCGGCGGATGCGGGCTTTGCGCCGGTTTGGGCAAGGCCGGCGAGTCGACGATGCTGTAGTGCTCGCCGGCATAGTCGAACGTCTCACCCGGCGGTGTGGTCCACAGTCCTGTGATGATGGCCAGCTGCTCGGTGAGCCGGTCGAAGCGCTCCCGAACCGAGGGAAACGGAATCCCGTAAGCCCGGTGCTCGTCTTCGAACCAGCCGCTGCCGAGGCCGAATTCGACTCGCCCGCCGCTCATTTCGTCCACCTGCGCGACCGCGATCGCTAGCGGGCCCGGGTAGCGGAACGTTGCTGACGTCACCAGGGTGCCCAACCGGATCCGTGACGTTTCGCGGGCGATCGCGCCGAGCGTCACCCAGGAATCCGTCGGCCCGGGCAGGCCGTCGCCGCTCATCGCCTGGTAGTGATCGGAGCGAAAGAAGGCGGCGAAGTCGAGTTGCTCGGCCGCTTGGGCTACGGCGAGTTGCTCGCCGTAGCTGGCACCCTGTTGTGGTTCGACGAATACGCGAAACTCCATGGCTGACACTGTAATCTGCTGCTCCGGCACCGGGTTCTAGCTGATGACCGTCACTGCATTGGTGTCGAAGTTGGTGACGTAGACGTCGCCTGCGGTGGGGCCGGTGGGGCTGACCGCCAACGCGCCCGTGTCCGCGCCGAGGGTGATGGTGACGACGGAGTGGTCGGTGGGGTCGATCACCGATACCGTGTTGTGGTCACTGTGGGTCACGTAGACCTTGCCGGCGTCGGGGCCGCTGGAGCTGACCGCCACATTGAGCGGATCTGCGCCGACCGGAATGGTGGCGACGACCGTATTGGCGGTGTTGATCACCGACACCGTGCCGTCGGCAGAGTTGGCGACGTAGACGAAGCCGGCCTCGGGGCCGGTGGGGCTGACCGCCAGCCCGTACGGCGCTGAGCCAACGGTGACGGTGGTGACGGTGTGGTCGGCGGGGTTGATCACCGACACCGTGTTGCCGGGGGTGGCGGCGCCCTGGTTGGCGACGTAGACGGTGCCGGTCTGCGGGCTGATGGCCACCCCCTGCGGGTGGGCGCCGACGGTGATGCTGCCGGCGACGGTGTTGGTAGCAGGGTCGATCACCGACACCGTGTTGCCGCCGAAGTTGGCGACGTAGACGCGGCCCGCCTCGGGGCCGGTCGGGCTGACCGCCACCCCAGTCGGATTCTGACCGACGTGGACGGTGGCGATGACCGTGTCGGTGGCGGGATCAATCACCGACACCGTGCTGCCGTTCACATTGGTGACGTAGACGTGGCCGGCCTGGGCTCCTGTGGGGCTGACCGCCACCCCGGCCGGATTCTGGCCGACGGTGATGGTGTCGATGACAGTGTTGGTGGCGGGGTCGATCACCGACACCGTGTTGCCGCTCTCGTTGGCGACGTAGATGTTGCCAAGGTCGGGGCCAGCGGGACTGACCGCCACCGCATTCGGATGGCTGCCGACGGAGATGGTGGAGATGCGGTCGCTGCCGCCGATGCTGCCGTTTTCTTGGTTCCCGTCGCTGCCGCCGCCCCCGCCGCCGAAGCCGGTGGGCCCACCGGCGCCGCCGGTGTTGTCCGGGTCGTGCATGTCGATGCCGATACCACCAGAGCCGGCGCCGGCTTTGCCGCCGGTGGCACCTGAGCCGCCGTCACCACCGTTGAAACTTCCCTTATCGGGTTGACTGAAGCCGCCGCCGCCGCCCCCACCGCCGGTGCCGCCGCCACCGACGCCGCCGGCCCCGCCTTTGCCGGTACCGGTGGGTGTGACGGCCGCGCCACCGACACCGCCGTCGCCGGAGCTGGCCGCACCGCCGCCGCCTGCCCCGCCGCCACCGCCGACCGCGGCGATCACGAAGTCCCCGGGATCGTTATGTGCCGCGCCTGCTAAGCCACCCCCGCCGCCGCCGCCGCCGGCACCACCGGCACCGCCGGTACCGCCGCTGGGGGCGCCGCCGGCGGCGCCGCCGCCGCCTGCGCCTCCGAAGCCGGTTCCGGTGCCGATGCTGGTAGTTACAACGATGCCGTTGCCGCCGGTGCCGCCGTCGCCGCCGGCCCCGCCGTTGCCACCGATGCCGCTGGCGCTCACGCCGCCTTTGCCGCCGACGCCGCCGCCCCCACCGCCCCCGCCGCCGGCGAAACCGCCCGGAGGGCCGTCGATGAAGGCGGTGTCGGTGCCGCCGTTGCCGGCGGCCCCGCCAGTCCCGCCGTCGCCGCCGGTGCCGGTACCGGTGCTGGCACCCCCGACGCCGCCGGCCCCACCGTTGCCTCCCAGGCCACCGTAACTGCCGGCCCCCCCGTTGCCGCCGGTGCCGCCGGCCCCCCCGTTGCCGCCGGTGCCGGTGCCGGCGCCGATACCGCCGGCGCCGCCGGCGCCGCCGGCTCCAGCGGCGCCGCCGTTGACGTCCTGGCCCTGGCCGCCGTTGCCGCCCTGGCCACCGGCAGCGCCGCTGTTGTTGGTGCCGGCCATGGCGTTGCCGCCGGCGCCGCCCTGCCCGCCGGCGCCGGCGCGACCCGATGATGGTGTCGCGTCGGGACCGGCGGGACCGGGGGCGCCGCCGGTGCCGCCGTTGCCGCCGTTGCCGCCAGTGGTGGCGTTGTTGCTGCCGTTGTCGTCAAAGCCCTGGCCGCCTTGGCCGCCCTGGCCGCCGTGGCCGCCGTTGCCGCCGAAGGTGCTGATAAAGCCACCGCCCGGAGGGGCGGTGATGTAGGAGTTTCCTCCGGTGCCGCCTTCGCCACCGGACCCGCCCTGGCCGCCGCCGTGGCCGCCAGCACCGCCCTGGCCGCCATGCCCGCCCTGCCCGCCGTAGAGATCGCCGAAGCCGGCCTGGCCGCCGTTGCCGCCGGCGCCGCCGGAGCCTGCGGTGTTGGTGCTCGAGGCGGCGGCGCCGCCGGCGCCACCGTTGCCGGCTTTGCCGCCGTCGCCGCCGATACCGTGGGTGGTGTCGTCGAAGACGCCACCGGCGCCGCCTTTGCCGCCTTTGCCGCCGTTGCCACCTTGGCCGCCGTTACCGGCGTTGTTGGTGCCGTCGTCGACGTGGCCGGCACCGCCGTCACCGCCGGTGCCACCGATGCCGCCGTTGCCCGCCAGACCCGCTTTGCCGTTGGCGGCACCTGTGCCGGCCGCGCCACCGGCACCGCCGGCGCCGGCGTTGCCGCCCAGACCGCCCTGACCGGAGTCGTCTCCGCCGTTACCGCCGGTGCCACCCTGGCCGCCCTGGCCGCCGGCCCCGCCGTTGCCGCCGTATGCGTGCGCGCTGTTGCCGCCGGCGCCGCCATTCCCGGCGTCGCCACCCTGGCCGCCGGTGGAGCCGGCGCCGTCGAGCTTCGAACTGGTCATCCCGGTGCCGCCAGCGCCGCCATCGCCGCCCGCGCCGCCTTTGCCCGCGGCCGCGTTGCTGGTGGTGGCGCTGGTGTCAGCGCCGCCGGCGCCACCCTGGCCGCCCCGGCCACCCTGGCCGGCGCCGTCTCCGGTGTCGGCAGCGCCTTGGCCGCCGGTGCCACCGCTGCCGCCGTCGCCCGCCGTGTGATTGAGGGTTGCGGTGGCGCCGCCGGTGCCGCCGGTGCCGCCGGTACCCGCGGCACCCGCAACACCTGCCTTGCCGGGCGCGCCGGCGCCGGTGCCGGCTTGGCCGCCTTCGCCGGCACCGCCGCCGGTGCCACCCTTGCCGCCATTGCCCGCGTTGTCGCTGCCGTCGTCGGCATAGCCGGTGCCGCCGGTGCCGCCCTGCCCGCCTTGGCCGCCGGCGCCACCGGTGCCGTTGGTTCCGGCGACGCTGTTGCCGCCGGTGCCGCCGCCGCCGCCTTGGCCACCGAGCCCGCCGGTGGAGCCGTCGCCGCCGGGTGTGGTGCTGGTCATTCCGGTGCCGCCCTGGCCACCGGTACCGCCCTTTCCGCCGGTGCCCGCGATGACGCCGGTGTTGCTGTCGTCGTCGCCGCCGTTGCCGCCGTGGCCGCCGTCACCGCCCTGGCCGGCGCCGGTGCCGGTGTCGGCACCGCCCTGGCCGCCCTGGCCGCCATTGCCGCCCTTGCCGGCCGTGTTGCCGATGGTGGCGCCACCGTTGCCGCCGTTGCCGCCGTTGCCGCCGTTACCCGCGATGCCGCCGGTGCCGCCAGTGCCGGCCGCCCCACCGTTCCCGCCGGTACCGGCCCAGCCGCCGTCGCCGCCGGGGCCGCCGCTCAGGTTGCCGTCGCCGCCGTCGCCGCCGTTTGCCCCGGTGCCGCCGTCGCCGCCGTTGCCATTGGTGCCGGTCAGGCTGCCGGCGTTACCGCCGGTGCCGCCGGTGCCGCCGGTGCCGCTCAAGATGATGCCGATACCGCCATTGGCGCCGCTGCCGAATCCGCCGTTGCCGCCGTCGCCGGCGTTGCCGCCATCACCGGCGTTGCCGCCGTCGCCGCCGACACCGCCCGTGCCGGCGTTGCCGCCGTTGCCGCCATGGCCACCGGTGCCGGCAGCACCGGCGTCGCCCGAGACGTAGATGTCGCCGCCGGTGCCGCCCTGGCCGCCCTCGCCGCCAGCCCCGCCATTGCCGTTGGTGCCAGTGCCGGTGGCCTTGCCGCCGACTCCGCCGTTGCCGCCGGCACCGGCGTGGCCGCCGCCGCCAGCAAAGTTCTGCGGCCCACCGGCTTCGTCAAGCCCGCCGTTACCGCCGGTGCCGCCCTGGCCGCCGGCGCCGGCGTTGCCGCCATAGGCGTTGGTGCCGGTGCCGTCGCCGCCGTTCCCGCCCGCGCCACCGCTACCGCCGACGCCGCCGTAGTTCAAGTCGCCCTTACCACCATTGCCGCCAGTGCCGGCTTTGCCCCCGGTACCGCCCTCACCGCCGCCGGTGGCGCCGTCGCCTCCGGTGCCGCCGGCGCCGGCATTGCCTCCGGTGCCACCCTGACCGGCGAAGCCGGTGCCGGCAGTGCCGCCGCTGGCACCGTTGCCGCCGTCGCCGCCGGTGCCGCCAACGCCCGTGGTGCCGGTGCCGCCAGCGCCGCCAGCGCCTGCAGTACCGCCGTTGCCGCCGGAACCGGCATAAGTGGCGGTGCCACTTTGGTTGCTGCCAGCACCACCGGTGCCGGAGGCCCCGCCCTTTCCTCCGTTGCCGCCGTCGGTAACTCCGGTACCACCGATGCCGCCGCTGCCTCCGTTACCGCCGACCCCTCCGAGTTGTTCGCCTTGGGTGTTGGTGCCGCCGCTACTCGCGTTGGCGCCGTTGCCGCCCACTCCGCCGGCCCCGGCGTTGCCGCCGACCCCGGTGGAGCTGCTACCGCCGTTGCCGCCCTGGCCGGCGTTGCCCCCAGCCCCGCCCCGACCTTCAAAGCCAGTGCCGGTGGCGCCGCCGTTGGCGCCGTTGCCGCCGTCGCCGCCGGTGCCGCCGGCGCCTGTGCCGCCTGTGCCGCCGTTGCCGCCATCGCCGCCAGTACCGGCGCTGCCGCCGGAACCGGCATAGGTGGCGTTGCCAACCTGGTTGCTGCCCGTGCCGCCGGCTCCGGAGGCCCCGCCCGCGCCGCCGCTGCCGCCGTCGGTGGCTCCGGTACCGCCGCTGCCGCCGTTGCCGCCGCTACCACCGGCGCCACCGAATTGTTCGAGTTGGCTGTCGGTGCCGCCACTACCGGCGCTGCCGCCGTTGCCGCCCGCCCCGCCGGCCCCGGCGTTGCCGCCGGCCCCCGTGGTGCCGGTACCGCCGTCGCCACCCACGCCTGCAGCGCCGCCCGCCCCGCCTTGCCCGCTGCCGCGGGCTTCGCCGGTGCTGTAGGCCGTGCCGCCGGTGCCGCCACTGCCGCCGGTGCCGCCGGTGCCGCCGGTCGGACCAGTGCCGCCGGCGCCGGCATTCCCGCCAGCGCCGCCGACCCCGCCGTCGCCACCGGGGTAGATGTTGGCGGAATGGCCGCCGCCGCCGCCGGTCCCGCCGTCGCCGCCATTGCCGCCATTGCCGGCAATTCCACCGACGCCGATAGTGCTGGCGTTCCCGCCGGTGCCGCCGCTGCCGCCGGTCCCGCCGGCAAAGCCTTCGCCACCAATACCCATGAAGCTGAGGCCGACGGCACCGCGGCCGCCATTACCGCCGGCGCCGGCGTTGCCGCCGCTGCCCGCTTCGCCCACCCCGTTGCCACCGGCGCCGGCTGCCCCGCCGTTGCCGCCGTTGCCGCCGCTGCCGCCGCTGCCACCGTTGCCTGCGCCGAAGGGATCGGCGGAGGCGTCATAACCGGCGCCGCCGTTGCCGCCCTGGCCGCCGGTGCCGCCACTTCCGTTAGCTGCGGTCGCGCCGCCAGCGTTGCCACCGACGCCGCCGGTGCCGCCGTTGCCGGCATTGCCGCCATTGCCCACGAGAGCATCGGTGCCGTTGCCGCCGGCCCCGCCGTTGCCGGCGTAGCCGCCACCGGCGTCGAGTCCGCCCTTGCCGATGGTTCCGGCGACCCCGCCGTTGCCGCCGTTACCGCCCGCGCCGCCGTCGCCGGCTTGCGAGTCGCTGCTGCCACCGGCGCCGCCGGCGCCGCCGATGCCGCCCTGGCCACCGGTGCCGTTGGTACCGGTGGCATCCCCGGCGTTGCCGCCGGTGCCACCGTTGCCGCCGGCACCACCGGCGCCGCCGGTGTTACCGCTGTTGGCGGCACCCGCAGCGCCGATGCCACCGTCCCCGCCGTCGCCGGCATGGCCGCCGCCGCCCACCGTCCCGCCGTTGCCGCCAGTGCCTGCGAGTCCGCCGGTCCCGCCATTACCGCCATTACCGCCAGCACCGGCGGCACCGGCGCCGGCGCCCAAATCTGGTGCACCCGAACCACCTTTGCCGCCAGTGCCGCCGGTGCCGCCGGTGCCGCCGCTGCCGTTGGTGCCACCCACGCCGGAGTTACCGCCCACTCCGCCTGTACCGCCCAGGCCACCCGCCGTGCCCGCAACACCAGCGGTTCCGACTGCCCCGGCGCCGCCCTGGCCGCCGATCCCGCCGTTGCCGCCGGTGCCTGCAACGCCACCGGTGCCGTCAGTGCCCTTTGCGCCCGCGCCGGTTCCGGCCTTGCCGCCGGTCCCGCCGGCCCCGGCATCACCGCCCGCTCCGCCGTTGCCGCCTGCGCCTGCGCCGGTGCCTGTGTCGGTGGCTCCGGTGGCGCCGTTGCCGCCTTTTCCGCCGGTGCCACCGGTACCGGCGGTCCCGCCGTTGCCGTTGGTGCCGCCGGCGCCGGCGCTGCCGCCGGCCCCGCCGTTGCCGCCCTGGCCGCCGGCGGTGCCTGCGCCGCCATTGCCGCTGGTGGCGTTGGTGCCCGCCAGCCCGGTGCCGCCGTTGCCGCCGTTGCCGCCATTACCGGCGACGCCCGCGATGGCGCTGGTGCCGTCGGTACCTGCTGTGCCGGCGCCGGTGCCGGCTTTCCCGCCGGTGCCGCCCGCTCCGGCGTTGCCACCGGCCCCGCCGTTGCCGCCGGCGCCAGCGCCGGTACCGGTGTCGGTGGCTCCGGTGGCGCCGTTACCGCCCTGGCCGCCGCCGCCACCGGTACCGGCGGTCCCGCCGTTGCCGTTGGTGCCGCCGGCGCCGGCGCTGCCGCCGGCCCCGCCGTTGCCGCCCTGACCGCCCGCGGTGCCTGCGCCGCCATTGCCGCTGGTGGCGTCGGTGCCCGCCAGCCCGGTGCCGCCGTTGCCGCCGTTGCCGCCGTTGCCGGCGGTGCCCGCGGCGCCGTCGATGGCGTCGGTACCTGCTGTGCCGGCGCCGGTTCCGGCCTTGCCGCCGGTGCCGCCGGCCCCGGCATCACCGCCCGCTCCGCCGTTGCCGCCGGCGCCTGCGCCGGTGCCTGTGTCGGTGGCTCCGGTGGCGCCGTTGCCGCCTTTTCCACCGGTGCCACCGATACCGGCGGTCCCGCCGTTGCCGTTGGCGCCGCCTGCGCCGGCGCTGCCGCCGGCTCCGCCGTTGCCGCCCTGGCCGCCGGCGGTGCCTGCGCCGCCATTGCCGCCGGTGGCGTTGGCGCCCGCCAATCCGGCGCCGCCGTTGCCGCCGTTGCCGCCGTTGCCGGCGGTGCCCGCGACGCCTGCAGTGCCGTCAGTGCCTGCGGTGCCGCTGCCTGTGCCTTTCAGCCCGGCGGTGCCGCCTGCTCCGGCGTTGCCTCCTGCTCCGCCGTTGCCGCCGGCACCCGCACCGCCGCCGGTGTCGCTGATGCCGGTGGCGCCGTTGCCGCCCTGCCCGCCGGTGCCACCGTTGCCGGCGGCTCCGCCGTTGCCGTTGGTGCCGCCTGCGCCTGCGTTGCCGCCGGCCCCGCCGTTGCCGCCCTGACCGCCCGCGGTGCCTGCGCCGCCATTGCCGCTGGTGGCATTGGTGCCAGCCAACCCGGCGCCGCCCTGGCCGCCGTTGCCGCCGTTGCCGGCGATGCCCGCAGCGCCGTCGATGGCGTCGGTACCTGCCGTGCCCGCGCCGGTGCCGGCTTTCCCGCCGGTGCCGCCCGCTCCGGCGTTGCCGCCGGCGCCACCGTTGCCGCCGGCGCCTGCGCCGCCACCGATGTCGGCAGCCCCGGTCGCGCCGTTGCCACCCCGGCCTCCTCCGCCGCCGATACCGGCGTTGCCGCCGTTGCCGTTGGTGCCGCCTGCCCCGGCGCTGCCGCCGGCTCCGCCGTTGCCACCCTGGCCGCCGGCGGTACCTGCGCCGCCGTTGCCGCTGGTGGCGTCGGTGCCCGCTAGCCCGGTGCCGCCGTTGCCGCCGTTGCCGCCGTTTCCGGCGGTGCCTGCGACGCCTGCAGTGCCGTCGATACCTGCGGTGCCGCTGCCTGTGCCTTTCAGCCCGGCGGTGCCGCCCGCTCCGGCGTTGCCTCCGGCTCCGCCGTTGCCGCCGGCACCCGCACCGCCGCCGGTGTCGCTGATGCCGGTGGCGCCGTTGCCGCCCTGCCCGCCGGTGCCACCGTTGCCGGCGGCTCCGCCGTTGCCGTTGGTGCCGCCTGCACCGGCGCTGCCGCCGGCCCCGCCGTTGCCGCCCTGACCGCCCGCGGTGCCTGCGCCGCCATTGCCGCTGGTGGCATTGGTGCCAGCCAACCCGGCGCCGCCCTGGCCGCCGGCCCCGCCGTTGCCGGCGGTGCCTGCGCCGCCTGCAGTGCCGTCGCTGCCTGCGGTGCCGCTGCCCGTGCCTTTCAGCCCGGCGCTGCCACCCGCGCCGGCGTTGCCGCCGGCGCCACCGTTGCCGCCGGCTCCTGCCCCAGCTCCGGTATCGGCGAATCCTGTTGCACCGTAACCGCCCTGCCCGCCGTTCCCGCCGTTGCCTGCGGCTCCGCCGTTGCCATTGGTGCCACCAAAGCCGGCGCTACCGCCCGCTCCGCCATTGCCGCCCTGACCGCCCGCAGTGCCCGCACCACCAGCGGCACCCGTGGTGCCAACTGCGTTGCTGCCAACCAAACCTGCCCCGCCGTTGCCACCGATCCCGCCATTACCGGCGGCGCCCGCATTGCCGACGCCGCCGTTGACGCCTGCTTTGCCGATCCCGGTTCCAGCCAGCCCGCCTGTGCCGCCCGCTCCGGCGTTGCCGCCCGCCCCGCCGTTGCCGCCGGCGCCTGCACCGGCGCCGCTGTCGCTGAACCCGGTGGCGCCGTGACCACCCTGCCCGCCGCCGCCTCCGAGGCCGCCGGCCCCGCCGTTGCCGTTGGTGCCGCCAAAGCCGGCGCTACCGCCTACCCCGCCATTACCGCCTTGACCGCCCGCAGTGCCGGCGCCGCCGCTGGCGCCAGTCGTGCCCGTAGCGTCGGCACCCAGCACTCCGGCCCCGCCCTGGCCGCCCTGACCACCGTTACCGGCGGTGCCTGCAATTCCCGCGCTACCGCCCGCGCCCGCCCCAGCGCCCGCCAGTCCGCCGGCACCCGCGTCACCGCCGTTACCGCCGGTGCCGCCGGCTAGGCCGTCGCCCGCCACACCGGGCGCACCGTTACCGCCATTACCGCCGCCACCACCGGAGCCGCCCACACCGCCTGCGCCGTTGGTGCCACCCGCACCCGCGCTGCCGCCATTACCAGCAGCCCCACCAGCACCGCCGTTGAACCCGGTCCCGCCGGCGATAGCCGCCACGTCACCAGCTCCGCCGGCGCCACCAGTGCCCCCGGTGCCACCAGTACCCGCGTGACCCGCCGCGCCGGCAAACCCGAAGAATCCGCCCGACCCGCCGGCACCACCGGCCCCCGCATCGCCGCCGTTCCCACCGATACCACCAGTGCCACCGTTGCTCTGAATGCCGATACCACCGCCACCGCCCAAGCCGCCAGTGCCCCCGGCCCCGCCCAGACCCCCGGCCCCGGCCGAGCCGAACAAGCCGTAGCTGCTGCCGCCGGCACCGCCGACTCCGCCAACACCACCGGTAAAGCCGTCAGTGCCAGTCCCGCCCGGGATGCCCGCCGTCGTGCCGGCAGCACCTGCCCCGCCGACCCCGCCAGCGCCACCGGCGCCGGCTCCCCACAGGAACAGCGCCCGGTTCGCCCCGCCGACCCCACCCGCGCCGCCAACCCCGCCAACCACACCGGCCGCGCCGGCCCCGCCGGCACCGCCCAACCCGCCAGCTCCACCGAAACCGCCCAGCCACCCGCCGGCACCACCCGCGCCGCCGAGTCCGCCCGCCACACCCGGCGCGCCACCGACACCGCCGGCCCCACCAGCCCCGCCATTACCCAGCAAGCCAGCCGAACCGCCGGCCCCGCCAGTACCGCCGGGCGTCCCAGACCCACCGTTGCCGCCGCTGCCGAGCAGGAACCCCCCAGCCCCACCGGCCTGGCCGGTCCCCGCCGCACCGGCGGCACCGTTACCGATGAGGGCGCGGCCGAACAACGCGTTAGTCGGCGCATTGATGACATCGAAGAAACCTCGCCCCAGCGCCTCCAAAGGACCCGCGTTGGCGGCCTCAGCCGCCGCATACATGCCCCCGCCTGAGCTCAATGTTGAGACAAACTGCTGATGGAAAGCGGCCGCCCGCGCGCTAACCAGCTGGTACTCCTGGGCATGGCCGCCGAACAACGCCGAGATCGCCGTCGACACTTCGTCCTGGGCCGCAGTCACCACCTGCGCCGTTGAACGCGCCGCCGCCGCGTTGGCTTGCTGAACCGACGACCCGATCCCGGTCAAAGTCGCCGACGCTGAATTCAAAGCCTCAGGCGATGCGAACACGAAAGACGACAAGTGCGGCTCCGATCACTCATAGGTGACCCGCCTCAGCGAACTCTAGTGCCACCGTTAGTGGCGGTAACGCTACGCGCATTACAGAAATTTGAACCCAATTCCACAAGAGTGCAGTAACCAACTTCGTAGGCCGGGCCGGCCGGGCCGGCCGGGATCACTCGCTGTGGGTGTCCTCATGATCGACATCGTTGAATTTGACGCTGACGTGCTGAAAACCTTTGACGCGCTCGGCTTTGGCTTTCCTGGCATAGGTCTTGCGATCAGCCGGTGTGAGGTCCACGTTGTCGGTGAAGGGAGTCAGCAATGCGCGCGGATGCAGGTCTTCCACCAGGACGACGTTGATCTCCGCGCACAACACCAGGGTCGACGAAATGAGAAACAGAAACGCCAACATTCCGAGGACCAGCGCGAAGATGCTGTTGGTTGCGCTGGCCGACTTCACGACGTGTCCGACATACCCGGCGCCGAACCACTGCAGGACCTGCCAGACGACGGCCGCCGCAAGTGCGCCCGGCAACACCTGCCGGTAGCTGAGTTCTCGTGCGGTGGTGACGCGAAAAGCCACCAGACAGATGAATGCGTTGATCCCCACCGCGGCGAGGACGATGCCGATTTTTCCGACCACTCCCAGCGAGTCGGTCGCGTGCCCGACCCCGGAGAGCAGGGTGGTCGCGATGGCCGCCGACCCGAGCACCAACAGCAAGAGCAAACTGCGCCTGCGTGATTGGATGGGATCTGGACGCACGTTCCGTGGCACGGCCCACACCGAGTCCATGGCATTCTGCACAGCCAGTCCGACGCCTAACCCCCCGTACAACGCACCCAGGATGCCGATGACCACGGCGACCGTCCCCCCGCTGAGCCCTTCGGGTTGTTGCAACTGGCTGCCGATGACAGGGAACTGGCTCAACGTGCTCTGCAGGACCTGGGCCTTCAGGTCGGGGCGGCCGGCGAGCAACACTCCGAGACCGGTGGTCAGCAGCAACAGCAGTGGAAACAGTGACACGAAGGCGTAGTAGGTGATTAGGGCAGCAAGGTAACCGCCCTGGTCGTCGACGTACTTGTAGATGACAGCGACAGCTAAGCCCACGCCGCGATTGCGTCGCTGCAGCCTGTCCAGCCAGCCGACCATCGCCACTCGCTTCATCCACACGAAAACCCATCACCCCGCCGAAAGGGATGCTTGGTTGATACCCGGAATCCTTGGCAGCGAACCGGCGCGCCAAGGCGAGGCGATCGGGTGGGCAAAGTGCAACGATATCGACGTGGACCCAAACGTGGGTGACAGCAATCAGTCGGGGAAACCCGGCGTTGCCTGTGTTTCGTGCGGTGCGCCATCGCCTCCGAGCGCCAAATTCTGCAGCCAATGCGGTAAGCCAATCCAGGGAACCGCGACTCAATCGGCCGAGTACAAACAGGTCACCGTGCTGTTCGCTGACGTCGTGCACTCGATGGACATCGCGGCGGCAGTCGGTGCCGAACGGTTGCGCACAATCATGGGCGACCTGGTCGATCGCGCGGCAATAGTGGTGCAGCGCTTCGGCGGCACCGTGGACAAGTTCACCGGAGACGGCATCATGGCGGTCTTCGGCGCGCCAATGTCGTTGGAAGATCACGCCGTTCGCGCGTGCCGGGCAGCGCTGGCAATTCAGGATGAGACAGTCCGGCTGGCCGTTGAGGTCAGGCGTCGCGATCGGGTGGATCTGCAACTGCGGGTGGGACTCAACTCGGGTCAGGTGATCTCGGGAGGATTCGGCACCACGTCGTTCGGTTACACCTCCGTCGGCGAGCAGGTCGGGATGGCGCAGCGGATGGAATCGGTCGCCCCGCCTGGTGGCGTCATGATCAGCGAATCCACCGCCCGCCTGGTCAAAGACGTTGCGGTGCTCAGCGAGACGCAGATGGTCAATGTCAAGGGCGCTCACGCTGCGGTGCCGGCCCGTCGCCTCTTGGCGATGGCGCCACGCCGCGGGACCGCCGGACGTTCCGAAGCGACATTGGTCGGGCGCGAACAGCAGGTCAGCGTCCTCACCGAACTGCTCGACAGTTCGATCGGTGGACAGGGCGCAGTCGTCGGAGTGGTCGGTGCCGCGGGTATCGGCAAGAGTCGTGTGGTCCGTGAGGCCGCCGCGATCGCGGCCGCGCGCGGTGTCGAGGTCTATTGGACCTACTGCGAATCCCTGGCCAGCGGCACTCCGTTGCAGGCCGTCTCGCGCCTGTTGCGAGCTGCCGTGGGGGTCGGTGATCTGGACGGAGACGTTGCGCGGGGGCAGGTGCGCGATCGATTTCCGGGTGCCGACCCCGAAGACCTGCTGTTGCTCGACGACCTGCTCGGCATCGCCGACCCCGGTGTTGTGCTACCGCATATCGACCCGGATGCGCGCCGGAGGCGGCTGACGGCGCTGGTGAATGAGTCCGCGCTCGCTCGGACCACACCGGCTGCGTTCGTCATCGAAGACGCACAATGGATCGACGACGCCAGCGAGTCGATGTTGGCGGATTTCCTCACGGTGGTACCCAAAACCGCCACGCTGGTGGTGATCACCTACCGGCCGGAATACCGGGGCCTACTCACGCAGTCGGTCGACTATCGGACCGTATCCCTTGCACCACTGGATAATTCAGAGATTTCTTCGCTGCTCGCCGAGCTGCTAGGTGGTGATGCGTCGGTCGGTGAGCTGACCACCACCGTCGCCGATCGAGCCTCCGGAAATCCGTTTTTCGCCGAGGAAATCGTGCACGACCTGGCTGAGCGCAATGTGCTCGTCGGTGGCCGTGGCGCCTACGTCTGTCGAACCGACGTTTCGGAGTTCAGCGTGCCTGCCACATTGCAGGCGATCATCGCCGCCCGCATCGACCGCCTCGAACCGAAAGCCAAACGAAGCCTCGGTGCCGCAGCGGTGATCGGATCGCATTTCGAGGCTGACCTGCTCACCGCATTGGACGTAGAGCCTGTCCTCGACCAACCCGTCAAAGCCGAGCTGATCGATGCCGTCAGCGTGGGGCCGCCGGCGGAGTATGTATTCCGTCACCCGTTGATCCGTGCGGTCGCTTACGAATCGCAGCTGAAGTCGGATCGCGCGGAACTGCACCGGCGGCTTGCCCGGGTGATCCAGAGGCGTGACCCCGCCTTGATCGACGAGAACGCGGCGCTGATTGCCGGGCACGTGCAGGCTGCGGGTGACGTCGCTGCGGCATACGCCTGGCACATGCGTGCCGCAGCATGGCTGGCCCACCGGGATCTCATTGGCGCGGGCCAGAGTTGGGAGCGGGCACGTGAATGTGCCGACGCGTTGCCCCGAAACGATAGGCAGCGCACCGCAATGCGGATTGCTCCGCGAGTAATGTTGTGTTTCAACGGTATTCGTACAAATGCGGCGACCACCGACGCCCGGTTTTCAGAACTTCAACGGCTGTGTGAGGCGGCTGACGACAAGGCGTCACTCGCGTTCGGTATGGCGGGAATGCTCCCGGTGCACGCACTGTATGGCCGCGTCCGGGAGGCCTCGGAACTGGCGTCCGAATACATGACGCTGGTCGAGTCGATCGGCGATCCGACACTCACCGTCCTACTCGCCTTCGTCGCGCTGCCGATCAAGATGGAGACCGGTCCGATCGCCGACGCATTGCGTTGGGCGCAGGATTCCATCGAGTTGTCCGAAGGCAACCCGATGCTCGAACCGATGATGGCGGCTGCCTTCGCGAGTCGCGGTTCAGCCCGTTGGGCGCTCGGGACTCCGGGGTGGCGGGAGGACCTGGATAGGGCGATCGGCATGGCGCGCGGAACCGACCCCATGGTGCACGGACTGGTGGTGAGCGTGACGTATTCCGCTATCGCCGCTGGAGTACTGCTGCCCAGTGACGAGGTCCTGGCCAACGTCGACGAGGCGTTGCACAGTGCCGAGCGATCCAGTGACGACATCGCGCTGGGCCTTACCCGGATGAGCATGGGGTTCGCGCTGCTGTACCGAGACTCTGCCGCCGAACACGAACGCGGTGCCGCGATACTGGCGCGGGTACGCGAAATGATCCTGGCCAAACGGTTTTACGGGAGCGAACTGCCGATCGTCGAAGCATGGATAGCGCGGGAGATGTTCGCGGCCGGAGATCACGTAGGTGCGCTCTCGATGATCCGGAAATCTGTGGACACCTTGTTGGCCACCGGGCAGTGGGGATATCTGAGCGCCACCGCGGGTGTTCTGGTGGACGTGCTGCTTGCCCGCGGTGCAGAAGGTGACATCGATGAAGCCGATCACGTAATCCAGCGTTTGGCGGGTGGTCCCGATGAAGCTCCGTTGTACCGAGAGGTCTGGCTACTGCGGATGCAAGCCGTGGTTTCGCGGGCCCGCGGCGATGAGATGCGCTATTGGGCGCTGGCGCAGCGGTACCGCGCCTTGGCGGTCTCGCTGGGCTTCGAATGGCACATGGCGATGGCCGAAGCGATGACTACACCGACGCCGTCGGGAAAGTCTGCTGTGCGGGTCGCGGGTGACGGGATACCGCGGGGGAGGATCCGCCGAACGATACCTTTGGCCGGCTTCGCCGCGCGTGCCGCGGGCGACCGGATCGTGACGGCCCTGCGGGAGAAGGCGGGTGACACCGGCGCGGTGGCCCGCTTTCATGAGCGCAACGCCGAACGCTATTCGGAGCTGTTGGGCAACTCCAAAGGCGTGCTGATGAAGATCGGCCAGATTGTCTCCCAGTTCGACGCGGACATGCTGGGTGGTGGTTTCATGCCTTATCGGACAACACTTTCCAGGCTGCAAGCTGACGCGCCGCCGATGCACCCGGAACTCGCCAAACAAACCCTACAAGCGGATCTCGGCAGATCGATCGATGCGGTCTTCGCTTGGTTCAGCGACGAACCGATGGCGGCCGCATCGATAGGTCAAGTACATCGCGCGGTCACGCACGATGGCCGCGAAGTCGCGGTCAAGATCCAGTATCCCGGTGCGGCAGAAGCGATTCGCGCCGACCTTGCCAACCACGAAATGGTGACGAAGGTCCTGCGGCTCATGTCGTCGGCGTCTGGGGCGGCGATGCCCGACTTGCGAGCTTCCACCCGGGAGATGGTCGCGCGCATCGCCGAAGAGATCGACTACCGCAACGAAGCCGCGAATATCACTGCCTTCAGCGAGCTTTACCGCGGCCACCCCTTCATCGTGGTCCCCGACGTCGTCGCCGAAGCGTCCGGTGACCGGGTACTGACCATGACCTATCTCGACGGGATGGACTGGGCGGCCGCGCAAAGAGCCGATCAGGATTTGAAAAATTTTTGGGCAGAGGCGATTACGCGTTTCTTGGCGGGATCGATCCGACACGCCAATCTATTTCACTGCGATCCGCATCCGGGCAACTATCGCTTCGGCACCGACGGGCGAGTCGGGTTCGTCGATTTCGGTTGTGTCAAAGTCCTGTCTGAAAGGCAACGCCGGGGGCTCGTCGGCATGGCCCGTGCGACCATCGACGGGCGCAAACAGTATCTGCGCGATCTGATGGTCGAATCCGGATTTCTGACGAGCGACTCCGCAATGACAGTTGATCAAGCGTACGAGTGGTGGGCGGGAACTCTGCACGAGATGATCGCACCCCAGCCGTTCACCTACAGCCGCGACGACCCGATGCGCGCGGTCCGGGGCTTCATCGATCTGCGTGCCGCCGACCATCCTGCTCGGCAGATGCTGCTGCCAGAGGAGACCGCCTTCTTCCCGCGCTTATACATCGGGATGTACACCCTGTTCGCGACGTTACAAGCGACCCTGCCGGCTCGCGCGATCAACGACGACATGGATGGCGTCGCAGCACCGGCCACGCCGCTGGGTAGGCAGCATCACGACTGGCTACGCGGCCGTGGCCTGCCCTGCGGCATGGATCCCCGCGACTGATTAGGTCCGATGATCGCGGCCCGCTGCGCCCGGCTTGCGATCGCGACTACACAGTCGCGCGGTCGCGGCCCTCCCAGTACGGCTTGCGCAGCTCCTTCTTGAGGATCTTGCCGGTCGGGTTGCGTGGCAGTTCGTCTGCGATATCAACGGTTTTCGGGCACTTGTAGGCGGCCAGTCGTTCGCGGGAGAACGCGATGATCTCCTCCGCGGTGGCCTCACCCTCAAGTGAGACAACGGCTTTCACAACTTCACCCCACCTGTCGTCGGGCACCCCGATCACCGCGACCTCCACGACTGCCGGATGTTCGGCCAGTACCCGCTCCACCTCGATCGAGTAGATGTTCTCCCCACCCGAGATGATCATGTCCTTGAGTCGGTCCTCGACGAAGATGTAGCCGCCCTCGTCGACCCGGCCGATGTCGCCGGTGCGGAACCAGCCGTCTTCGGTGATCGCCTCGGCCGTTGCTTCCGGCTTGTTGTGATAGCCCTTCATCAATTGCGGTGAGCGGAACCATAGTTCGCCCTGTTCGCCGTCTGCCGCGTCCTCGAGTGTGTACGGATCGACAACGCGGACCTCCGCATTGGGCACCAGTGTTCCCGCGCTGCTGAGCCGCTCCGGGTGGTCCTCGGCGCGATGGGCTTCGGGAAGCAGGTGGCTGATCACGCCACATAGTTCGGTCAGGCCGTAGGCCTGAATGAAGTCGGTATTCGGCCACGCCTCCAAAGCCGCGCGCAGCAGCGGAAGTGGCATCGGTGACGCGCCATACGAATACGTCTTCAGTGCGCCGAACAGCTTCACGGCGTCCTCGCCGGACTCGAGTACCTTCGCCAGCACCGCCGGCACCAGGAAAGTCCTGTTGGCGCCCTTCAGAATTGCGCCGGCCAGCGTCTTGCCGTCGGCGTCGCGAGTCATCACACTCGGGACCCCGTCGTGAACACCGAACTGCGCGTAGGACGACCCGCCGACGTGGAACAGCGGCATCGACACCATGCTCTTGTCACCCGGGTCGAAATCGAAGCCCTCATGCGCGTTGAGCGTGTGCGCGATCAGATTCGACTGAGTCAGTTCCACGCCCTTAGGGCGGCCGGTGGTTCCCGACGAGTACATGATGATGCACACGTCGTCGGGATCCACGTCGTCCGATCTGCCGACCGGCGTCGCCCCGGCCAGCAGAGCTTCGTACTCGTCGCCGTCGCCGCCGTCGGGGGTCACCTCGAAGACGTGGGTGACCTCGGTGAGATCCCCGCGAATCTTTTCGATGTTCTTCGTCAGCTCCGAACCGACGACCAACACCTTTGCGCCCGAGTCGTTGAGCACGTAGTCGAGCTCGTCAGCCGCAAGACGGAAGTTGATGATCGCGTTGGCCGCACCCAGGGATGCGGCGGCGAACGTCAGTTCGACGCAGGCCGGATGGTTCTTGTCCAGAAAGGCCACCGCGTCGCCACGCTTGACGCCGAGTTCGGTTAGGGCACCGGCCAAACGGCGGACCCTGTCGTTCCACTGGGCCCAGGTCCAGTTCCGGTTTATGAAGTCGATCGCCTCTTCGTCGGGCTTGGCTTCGGCCCAGTGAGCCAGGCGTTCGTCGAGAAAACGTGGGTCAGCTAGATCAGGCATGAGATGAGCCTTCCATGTCCGGGGGTCGAGTGGGTAGGTGCCGGTCCTGATGGTGGCGACCCGCTGCGCCCGGCTCCGCCGCGCTTGCGATCGCCACGGGTCCTGATGGTGGCGACCCGCTGCGCCCGGCTCCGCCGCGCTTGCGATCGCCACGCTAATGAATGCGGGCGCTGCCGCCCAGGCCGACTTCCAGAACGCTGCCCGTGATGACTCCCGGATCGTTGACTAGGTACACGACTCCGCGGCTGACGTCCTCGGGTTGTAGCCACGGCTGCGGAATCGGGTTTGCCCTCATCATGCGACGCACCAATTCGTCAGGAATGTCGTCGGCGCCGGTGGGCTGGACCATCGGTGTCTGCGTGGTGGTCGGGCAGATCACATTGACGGTGATGCCCTCTTTGGCGACCTCGAGTGCGACAGACTTGGCGAGGCCGATGATGCCCCATTTGGTGGCGTTGTACGCGGCCAGATCCGGGATACCCATCCGGCCGCCCATCGAGGAGGTCACGACGATCCTGCCGAAGCGCTGTCGCCGCATCACCGGAATTACCGCTCGCAGGGTGTGAAATACCCCGGTCAAGTTGGTGTCGAGCAGTTGCTGCCACACCTGGTCGCTGACCTCGTCCAACGGCCCGGTGCTGACGATGCCGGCGTTGGCCACGACGATGTCGACGCTGCCGAAGTCATTGACGGTCTGTTCGATCGCCGCGCCCACCTGTGCCGAACTACGGACGTCGACGGCCAGCGGCAAGCAACGTTGCCCGAGCTCGTCAACCAGCTTCGCGGTCTCGCGCAGGTCGTCCTCGGTGCCGAGTGGATAACTGAGGTCTGCCATCGGACCGGGCGCATCGATGGCCACGATGTCGGCCCCCTCGGCAGCCAGCGCCACCGCGTGCGCGCGTCCCTGCCCTCGGGCCGCTCCGGTGATCAGTGCGACTCGTCCATCCAAGGCACCCATAACCGGCCACGCTATCAGCCGCGAAACAGGTTGCGATACAGTCTTTTAGCTTGTTATTGCCAAGACCGGGGAGCCGGCAATGGAACGCAGGCACCTCGCACGCAAGCGTAAACATGCTTCGGGTACTTCGGCTTGTTCCGCGGCGGTTGCTGACATTCGTCGCCATCGCACGGCGGATCGTCAGCCAGGTAGGTGAGGTGCTGCGGTTGTCCCGACGCGCCCGGGCCGAGTTGAGCTACCGGCGAACTCGCCAGGGATACAGCGCCGACCGCGAGAATGCCTGCCACAAGCATCTTGAATGCCGTCATGGGATTGGTCCTCAAATTTGAATCTAAACCCGACGATACGCGACATCTCGAGGTTTGGCCCGGAACGAAAGTCGGCGCATAGGCTAGTCAAATGAGCGCCGGTGAGCAGCGCGCGGGAATCGATCTGACGAACCTGGACCAACCGCTGGGTCCCGAATCCGGCGCGACCAAGCGTGACCTGGTGGATTACCTGGACGCGGTGGCGGATCGGATATTGCCCGGACTGGCCGATCGGCCACTCACCGTTCTGCGAGTGCTGCGCGGTCGCGCTCCGTTCATGCAGAAAAATGTGCCCAAGTACACCCCGGACTGGGTGCGAACGGTCTCGATCTGGGCGGAGGCTTCTCACCGCGAGGTGCACTACCCGGTGTGTGACGACAGGCGCACGCTGGTGTGGCTCGCTAATCAACGGGCCGTCGAGTACCACCCCGCGTTGGGGCTGGCCGAGGACATTTATCGACCCACGCATCTGGTGCTGGATCTGGATCCGCCCACCGACAGCGACTTTGCGGCGGTGGTGAAGGTGGCCTACCTCGTCCGCCAGGCCCTCTCCGATAGCGGTCTGACCGGCGCGGTCAAGACCAGCGGCGCCAAAGGCCTGCATGTGTTTGTGCCCATCGACGACCATGCGCCCGTCGACGATGTCGCTGCGGCCACCCGCGCGTTGGCTGCCCGCGCCGAGGCGCTCGATCCTGACGCTGCCACAACGGCTTTCATCGTGGAGGACCGAGCAGGCAAGGTGTTCGTCGACGCGACCCGCGCGGGAGGCGCCACGGTGGCGGCCGCCTACAGTCCGCGCCTGCGCCCAGGTACCCCGGTGTCATTCCCGTTGGAGTGGTCGGACCTGGATCGAGCGAATCCGGTTGATTTCACAGTGCATACGGCGATCGACGCGCTCGGCGGGCGCGACCCGTGGACGACATCGATGTCAGAGCCGCAACGGCTGCCGAGTGACCTCATCGAACAGGGCCGCGCAATACCCGTCGCCCGAGTGGCCGCCATGCACGAAGGCAAGCGGCGCGCGCGGGCGCGGCGTGCGCAGCAGGATGAGAGCTAATGCGGGGCGCCGGGACGAATAGGCTTGGGAATGCACACACCTCGCCTGCAGCCGAGGACGCCCCGAACCGGAGGCGGGGCTGATTGGGGCGGTGCCTGGCAGGCGGCGTCTCGACACGTCGCATCTATAGGATCGCTGCTGAGCAACTGCTCCTGATCCGGCATCAGTGGGTCCGCCTGAGCCAGCGGCGCGCCGACCAGAGATATCGCGCCAACCGCCAGTGCGCTTGCCAGCAGCACCCTGACTGCGACCACCCGAATCGCCTCCGCCTTAACTGCGATTTAACATCCCTGTAACAGAGTAGTCCTCGGGGGCGGAGCGGGAAACCCCGTTATGGGCCCGTGAACAAGGAAGCCTGGTAGTAGCCGATCCGCCAACCACTATCTCCCCGCCGGATCAGTACGCCGATACGGACGCTGATCGTCGACTGATCGGGCAGCGAGAAGTCTGCGTGCAGATAGCTGAGTAGCGCGTCGGCGCCGACCTGGCGGGATTCCAGGACGCGGTAAGCGACCGTCATGCCGACTGGTTGCGAGTCATAGTAGGCGAAAACACCTTGTGACCCAACGCTATACGGCCGCAATCCCTGGAAGATCGCATCTTCGGTGAACTGTTCGGCCACCACGTCGGGTTCGTGAGCGTCGATGCCGGCCTTCCAGCGATCCATGACCTCGCGGACAACGTGATCGCTGTCAGTGCCCGGCACTTTGACCTCCATCGAGACTAAGAATCTCGCCGGTCACAAATGAGTTGCCTTCCAGGAAAAGCACCGCGTCCACGACTTCGCCGATCTCGCCGAGGCGTCCGAGCGGATGCATCTTCGCCAGAAAATCGTGCGTTGACGGGTCATGCATTGGCGTGTTGATGTTTCCCAGCGCGATCGCGTTGACCCGGATGCCCCGGCTCGCGTACTCGATTGCGAGCGACTTGGTGGCCGCGTTGAGCCCTCCCTTGGTCAGGGATGCCAACACGGACGGCACCTGCGAATTGGGATGCTCGACCAGGGCCGTGGAGATGTTCACGATATGACCACCTCCTTCGCGGGACAGCATCGCGCCGATGGCGGCGCGCGAAAGTTCAAAGAAGCCACGCAGATTGACGCCGGTGATCGCGTCGTAGTCCTCGTCGGTGTACTCGGTGAACGGTTTGGAGACGAAGATCCCAGCATTGTTGACGACACTGTCGACCCGTCCGAAGCGCTCCAGCGCCGCGTTGACGATCCGCCCGCCGACCCCGGGCTGGGCAATGTCGCCCGCTACGGCGAGCACCAATGGATCGGTGCTTTCGCTGATGCGGCGCGAGTTGGCGACAACGGCGTAACCGCGCTCGCGATAGCCGGTGACAAGGGCGTCGCCGATCCCTTGCGAAGCGCCGGTGATGATGGCGACGCGTTGAGTCATACGGAAACCTTCCTGTGCTGCGATGCACTCGTCAACAGTCGTCAGGCCCCGGCGAATTCCGGCGCTCCGAGTGACCCTCGGCACTAGGTGTAAGAGACCTGGCGCATTCTTCTATCCGCTGATCACAGACACCGTGCTACTGACCTCATTGGTGACGAAGACGCAGCCACTGGTCGGGTTCACCGCCACCTGACGCGGGTTGCGCCGGCGCTGATCGGTGATCCGATGACGGTGTTGGTGGCGGGCGCGTTTGGACTCCGCAACCGGGACTCGCCAGAATCACCTGGTGACCCAAGTCGACATCGCCGCCGTCGGCGTCCACGTCCTCGATACTCACGTCATCGGCATCGAGTCGATTCCCGAAGGGTCCGACGGGCAGTTGGTTGAGTCGATCCGGGTCTCTCCGGCCGGCACGGCGGGTGGCACCGCGGTGGTCCTCAGCAGGCTCGGAGCCCGGGTGCGTTCCTACGGGGCCGTGGGCACTGATGCGCTCGGCGACACCCTGATCACCCTGCTGTCTGCCAACGGCGTCGACGTCGCCGGCCTGGTGCGCACCGCGGACACCCAGACCTCGGCCTCGGTAATCCCGGTGCGCCCCAACGGCGACCGGCCTGCCTGGCACTGCGTGGGTGCCAACGCAGGCTTCACCCTGGACGCGCTCGACCTCGACGAGGTGGTGCGCGGGTCCCACGTTCACCTCGGCGGGCCCGAATTCCTCGGCGGAACCGCTGCCGCGACGCTGCTCAAGCACGCCAGAGACAAGGGGCTCAGCACCTCTGTTGACATACTCGCCGCCGGTGACCCCGGCCTGCTGGCCTGGATTGTTGACGCCCTTCCGCACACCGACTACCTGCTGCCCAATGACGAACAGGTGCTCGGCTTCACCGGCGCCGCTGACTTGGAGGCGGGTGCCCGGGCTCTCGTAGACGCGGGAGCGGGCTGCGTTGCGGTCACCCGCGGCGCCGACGGTGCGCTCATCGTCACCGCGGAAGACGTTATTGCGGTACCCGCCTTCGCCGTAGACGTCGTCGACACCACGGGATGCGGCGACGCGTTTTCCGCTGGATTTATCCTCGGCCGAGCGCTCGGGCGCGACCTGGCACAATCCGCTCGCTTGGGTTGCGCCGCCGCGGCACAGGTAGCGGGCGGTCTCGGAACCGACGCTGGGGCCTACAACCTGCAGACCGTCGAGGCTCTCGTCGCCGGCGGTTAGAACCAGGGGCCGGGATAGTGGCCGTCGGCGTCTTGCACCAGCACGATCTCTCGGCACTCGCCGGTCGGTGGCGTCGCGGTCTCGCCACGGCACACCAGCGTCCAACCGGTGATTCGGCCGAACGGCCGTCCGGACCAATTGGATGCGACGGAATCGGTTCCGGGCAGTGCGATTACCGAGTACGTACTACCAGAATTGGTGACGTATAGATGGTCGCCGTAATACGCCAACTTGGAAATCGGCTGCTTCTTGGCGTCATCTCGATTCCTCAGCAGGTCCCAGTGCTGGGTGCGCAGATTCCAGACGCCATACCCGAATTGCGATGTGTCCGAACCGCGGCCGTCGATGAACAGCTTGCCATCCGACAACGTGGCGGCCAGCCCGCCGCCGGAAATCCGTTCGTTGTCAACGATTTTGATCAGAGCGCGGGTGTTCAGGTCGAAGAAGATTGTCGACATCACGGGGGGAGACTGCGAATCCCAGTGGGTGATCTGCACGAGTTTGTCTGGCCCGTCCGATAATTCGCCATCGACGGTGGCAATGTCATTGTCCTGCAATACCGGTTCGCCCGTCGGTAGCCGCAACTCCGCACCGATCGCGCTGCCTGGCACTGTGCTGCGCCGGAATGAAAGAACGTCTTGCCACACCCGGCCCTGCTGGGGGTCGTCCCACAGCGTCGCCAGATCCGTATTGGACAGGATGACGGTCTTCGGTGCTGATGCCGCCGCACGCGCGTCAGTGAAGGCGTTGATCCACGCCACTCCGGTTGCGGTCGCGGCAAGTCGCCATTCCTTGGCTGGGGCCAGACGGACCTCCGGGGTCGGCGACTTCAGTTCCTTGGCTACCAGCGGCCGACTTGACTTCAGATCGAAGACGTAAGCGACGGTCTTGGTGACGTCCGGTGCTGACCCGTGCCCGGATTTGAGAGTCGTGATGACATAGACGACCTTCATGTCGCTCACATCGTTCGACAGTGCGCACATGGCGCCGGTGATGATCTCGTCGTCGGCGACGACGGGCACCGCTGGCATTATCAAATCTGCGGATTTGATATCGAGGACTTTGGGCCGGATGTCCTCGAGCGCGGTTTTGCTGACGGAAAACTCATTGGGGCAGCCGAAGTAGACCGTGCCGCCGTAGGTTTTCCAATCTTTTGCTAGGGCGCTGATCTGCGGTGGCGGCGGCGCAACCGTATTAGTGGGGGGCTTGAACGTGGTGACGCTGGTCTGAGCCGCAGGCGGCCGCGCGGTCGCTGACGTGGCACAGGACGCTACAGACAGGCAGGCGACTGCCACGACCAGCACCTGTCGGCATCTGGACGCGAACAGCCTATTAAGCACCCTCATTAGCGATTTCCCCCCGCTAAGTCTTGCGTTCTTTCGAGCCTAGAGCCGATGGCCACGCACCGCGAATCGAGCGATTTGCGGCGGCGTCAAAAGCATCTCCGAGTTTGCCCGGATGTTTTGCTGCAATGGGTGGCCAACGGATGCTGCGCCATCGCCGGTCTACCGTCGACTGGGTGACGATAGACGGCATTGAATCGCGCTGGTCCGATGACGACGGTGGCCGCTCCTACCTGCGCTCATTACCGGTGCTGACCGGCCAGGGACCGGATCTCGACCTCGACGTGATTCCCGACGAGCCGATCTCGTTGTTCGTCAGGTGGCTGCAGCAGGCTTTCGACGCGGGTACGCCCGAGCCGCACGCCATGACCTTGTCGACGGTCGACAGTCAGGGCCTGCCGCGGGCGCGGGTACTGATCGTGAAGAGCGTCGACGAGCGCGGTTGGCATTTCGCGGTCAGCTCAGTGAGTCAGAAGGGCCGAGACCTGGCCGCCAATCCTGCAGCAGCACTGACCTTCTACTGGCCTGCGCTGGTCCGCCAGATTCGCGTCATCGGCGTCGTCACTCATGACGGAACCCAAGCCAGCGCCGAGGACTTTCTCGCCCGCCCGATGGGTTCACGCGCAATGGCGTTGACGCTGCGGCAAAGTCAACCGTTTGATGACGTCGCAGAACTCGACACAGAGATCGCGAAGGCCCACCACAAGCTCAACGAGAACCCCGGGTTGGTGCCGCAGGAGTGGGCGTCCTACGCAGTGCGCCCGAACCAGGTCGAATTCTGGCAAGGCTCCGCCGATCGACGGCACTGGCGGTTGAGTTACGAACGGATCGATGACCGCTGGGAGCGCACCCGGCTGTGGCCCTGATAAGCCCCGGGACGTGGTAGACCGAGAGCCGTGACTGAACTTGTCGAGGAAACGCGGTGGATGGATGCCACCGATCAGGCGGAGTTGGTCGCCAAAGGCGAGGTGACGCCGAGCGAGTTGCTGGACGCGGCGATCGAGCGGATCGAACAGTCCAACGCGGCATTGAATGCCGTGGTTATCGAGTGGTTCGAGCACGCCCGGTCGGTGGCGGCCGACCCGAGCCTGCCCTCCGGTCCGTTTCGTGGGGTGCCGTTTCTGCTCAAAGACCTCTACACCAGCTTCGCCGGCCAGACGATGTCCAACGGGAATGCGGCACTCAAAGAGGCGGCCATCGTCGATACCGTCGATACCACTCTGGTGTCCCGATTCAAGTCGGCCGGGTTGGTCATCGCAGGTCGGACGAACAGCCCCGAGATGGGCAGCCTGCCTACTACTCAGCCATTGGCGTGGGGGCCCACCCGCAATCCGTGGGCATTGGACCGCACCTCGGGAGGGTCGAGCGGAGGTGCCGCGGCCGCCGTGGCAGTCGGGATGGTTCCGTTCGCCAATGCCTCGGATGGGGGCGGCAGCATCCGCATCCCGGCGTCGTGTTGCGGTTTGGTCGGGCTCAAGCCCAGTCAGGGCCGCATCACGGTCGGGCCGGTCCGCGCCGAGGTAGGACTGGGCGTGGAACTTTGCGTCAGTCGCACGGTGCGTGACACCGCCGGCCTGCTCGATACAGTACGCGGACCAGGTATCGGCGACAGCGTTATCGCCCCGGCACCGCAGCGCCCTTACATCGAGGAGGTTGGCGCCGAGCCGGGCCGATTACGCATCGGATTGCTGGACTTTCATCCGCGCGGCGAGTTCCTGCACGAGGATTGCGTTTCGGCCGTGCGTTCGGCGGCGACGATGCTGGAGGGTCTCGGGCACACCGTGGAGCCGGCCTGGCCGTCGGTTCTCGCGGATAACACGTTGCAGCAGAAATTCATGGCGCTGTGGGCGACGCAGCTGGCGATGGGTGCGCGCGGATTCGGCGCGACGCTCGGCCGTGAAATGACCGCCGCCGACATCGAGCCGGTGAACTGGGTGCTCATCGAGCGGGCGCAACACCTGAAGGCCGTTGACTATGCCGCCGCGGAGAACGGGGTGTACGCGTTCCGTCGTGCGTTGCAGCAGTGGTGGGCCGAGGGCTGGGATCTGCTGCTCACCCCGACGGTGTCGGAGCCGCCAATTCCGTTGAGCGAGTTCGAGAATAATCCGGAGCACCCGACCGCCCCGATGCGCCGCGGGGGCGAATTCGCCGCCTTCACGCCGCCTTTCAACATGAGCGGCCAGCCGGCGATCAGCCTCCCGCTGCACCGAAACGCCGACGGATTGCCCGTCGGTGTCCAGCTCGCCGCTGCCTACGGACGGGAGGACATCTTGATTCGTGTTGCCGCGCAACTGGAATCGGCCCATCCGTGGGCCGGTCACCGGCCTACGATCCCGTGACCGTCCCCGCTGGATGGCGCATCAGTAGGAGCAGGTGTTGCGCCTTGTTCTGACAACGACAGAATCCATTGCAGCGCTTGATGATTCCTTTGACGCCTTCTTGGTGCGCGTCTTGGGAAGCCTCGCGGCTGGTGCGCCTACTGGGCGACTATGTAGAAGCGAAAATGGACTGGCAGGTAGTACCTGCCAGCCCACTCGTGTCGATACGAACCGTTAGACGGCTCTGACGCCTGTCGCTTGGGGGCCCTTGGCTCCCTGGCCGATGGTGAATTCAACCCGCTGGTTTTCCTCAAGGGAGCGGTAGCCGCTGCCCGTGATTTCTGAGTAGTGAACGAAAACGTCCGCTGCACCACCGTCGGGAGCGATAAAGCCGAAGCCCTTCTCGCTGTTGAACCACTTCACAGTTCCCTGTGTCATACTTCTTCAACTTCTTTCATCTAGATTGGATGTAGGAAAACATCCTGCGAAAGGTTAGCACGCGCCGTGCCCGTTGCCGAGGCCCGAGCGCGAAAGGTCGTGTAGTCCCGCTAGTCAACGTCTTGCACTCGACTTTTGGCCAGAACCGGGGCGGTAGCTCGAGCGCACGAGCTAGTCGAACTCGATCGGCAGGCTGATCGGCCCGCTCAGGCTCACCATCGGCTTCCACGGTGCCGGGCCCGCAATGCGTGGATTCCGCAGCCGACTTGTGAGCACGGTCAGCGCTTCTGCCAGTTCGCGTCGGGCCAGGTTGGCGCCGAGGCAGTAGTGGATTCCGCCGCCGAATGTCAGTATCGCCGGGGCCCCCTCGCGGGTGATATCGACACGGTCCGGGTCGTCGTAGACCGACGAATCCCGGTTGGCCGCAGCGGTATTCACCAGGATCATGGTGCCCGCGGGAAACAGGTAGCCCTCGATCTCGGCATCCTCGGTGACCAACCGAAGGGTTCCGCAGGCGATCGGGGAGTGCCGCATTGTTTCTTCGACCGCGCGCATCGCGAGTTCTGGCCTCGCCGCGAGTAGCTCCCACTGCTCCGGATGCTCACAGAGGACGTGCGCTGAGGCGGCCAGCTGGTTACGGGTGGTATCCGTACCGGCCAACAGGAGGCCTCCAGCGAGCATGCGCAACTCTGCGGCATTGAGGCGGTCACCGTCGTCCTCGGCGCGTATGAGGTCGGAGAGCAGGTCGTCGGTCAGGCTGTGTCGCCGCCGTGCCACCATCTCGTCGACGTAGTCGTCGAGCTCGCCCCAGGCGCGCATGACCGCCGGCTCTATTTCTTTGACGCCGGCGAGGAAGCTGAAGGCTTTGAATATTTCGTCGGCCCAGAGCGAAAACTGTTGCCAGTCCTCGCGCGGTGCACCCAGTAAGGCGCAAATGATCGGGACGGGGTAGGGGCGCGCCAGATCGGCGACCACGTCGCAGTGTCCAGTCTCGCTGACCTCGTCGACGAGTCCGTTCATCATCTCGACCATGGTGTCGTGCAGTCGCAGGGTCGCTCGGGGCGTGAACGCCTTGGAGGTCAGGCTGCGCAGTCGGTGGTGGGCATCTCCTTCCAGGCACAGCAGGCTGTCCATCACTTTGTCCCACAACGGTCCAGACGTGATGCCTTGCACCAAGAGGTTCAGGCCGGGCGGAATCTGGAACCGGGTGTCGCGCAGCACGGAACGAACGAGGTGGTACGAAAGCACCTCGGGTCCGAAGGGGCCCAGTGCGATCGGAGCTTGCCGTTGCGCGGCCTGGATGCGCGGATAGACAGCCGCCGGCGTCTCGTCCGGGTCGTAGGCCAGCGTCGGTAGATCGGCATCGAAAACGCTTGCGGGGGCGGTGCCGACAGTCATCACGGACTCCTCTGCTCTGGCGCCATCGTGCAACGGGTCTGCCAGGACAACTCTTAGATAATGTATGGTCGCCGGCCGGGCGCTGTCAACGGCATACGCGGTATCGAAAGTGTATGGTCACGAGCTAGCTCTATCCGGTGGTCGCGGATTGTGATGAGATTTACCCACTGCCCATGGGCCGCATCGCTTGCAGTGTTTCAAAGGTGCTGAGGTCGAATCCCTAACTGAAAGCGTTGCGGACCAAAGCAATACGACTCCGCGTCTGCCCGCGGTCTCTTGGCTGACCGCTAAGGGCCGCCGCGCCAGTGTTCGATGCGGTGATGGTCTGGAGTAAAACCGTGTTCCACACCCCAAAGGACCGCCTGGGTCCGGCTGCCGACGTCGATCTTTCGGTAGATCGTGCGGATGTAGGACTTGACGGTGTTGGGGCTGAGGTAGGTCAGCCTGGCCACGTCAGCATTGCTCATGCCCTGGGTGATGAGGGCCAGGATCTCGGCCTCGCGGTCGCTGAGTCCTTCGCCGCGGCCGGGCCAGTCGAGCCCGACGGCGCTACGTGTGCGCGGTGGCACATCGCTGATGACCGTCTCGCCGGCATGCACTGCCTCTAACGCGGACACCAGATCCCGCGCCGGCAACGTCTTGGACAGGTAGCCGTGGGCTCCGTGCTGCCGCGCGCTGGCGATGAGGTCCGGGTGAAAGTTCCACGTATAGACCACAACTCGATGCGCATGCGGATTCGCGACGAGAACCGCGATTTCGTCGTGGTCGGATTCCGGTTGCGCGAACGAGTCGTACAAGACGATGTCGACGGAGTCGGAGACGGGCATGGTCGAGTCGAGTTCGGCGACGATCACCCGGTCGCGGTACCGGTCGAGCATTTTGGCGACACCCATGACAACTACGTCGTAGTCGTCGACGAGCGCCACGGTGATCGCGTTGCTCGTGGGAGAAGGCATGGAGCAGATATTACCTACCTAGGGGTGTATTGGATCCCCCCTTAGGGGTGTGAACTGAAGTCACGTCAAAGCAAACCGCCAGACCTAGAAAGGCTCACCATGATCATCTTCGGAATTGTTCTCATCGTCCTGGGGCTTGTGCTGCCCGCAGTAATCCCGGCTTTCGCTTTCGGCCACATTCTCGTAATTCTGGGCGTCATCTTGCTTGTCGTCGGAGCGATTTTGGCGTTCCTGGGATCCGCGGGCCGCGCTGTCGGCGGCCGCCGTCACTACTACTGAGCTCTTGGGGGTGACTAACCCGCCCCGCGGACGCGGAATCGCCCATTTCAATGCCGAAATGGGCGATTCTGCCGCTGCGCACAAGACATGAACCGCAGTTATCCAAAGGCTGGGCGACTCAATTCGAAAAAAGTTAGCGAGGCGGGCCGGGCCGCATTGTCTATCGTCATTACATGACGACTCCTGACGGAAACGGCGCAACCCCTGCGACCGACGAGGGGAAGGCGATCGCGACGCTCACCATCGCGTTCAGCAGCGATCCGGTAGCCCGCTGGGTCTTTCCCGACGCCGGTCGCTATTTGACGTACTGGCCCTGGTTTGTACGGGCACTCGCCGGGAATGCGGTCGCGGCGGGCACAGCAGACTCGATCGACGACTGTGGAGGTGTCGCCATGTGGCTGCCGCCCGGCGTCGGGTCCGACGACGAGGCAACGGCGGCCATCCTGGCCGAAGCCGTACCCGAGCCGGAACAGGAAGACGTATTCGACGTCCTGGGGCAGATGGGCGAATACCACCCGACTGAACGCCATTGGTACCTCCCACTTATCGGTGTCGATTCGACCAAGATTGGCGGTGGGCTCGGCTCAGCACTGCTCCGCCACGGGGCGGAGCGCTGCGACCGCGACGGCTTGCCTGCGTACCTTGAAGCAACCAACCCCCGCAACCGGCGGCTCTATGCCGCCCACGGGTTCGAGGAGCTCGGCGCCATCCAGGCCGGCAAATCGGCGCCGCTGTGGCCAATGCTGCGTAAACCCCGGTGAATTGGATGCGAATTCGCCTGAGACTTATGACTTCCGGTAACTCGCCGCGCGTTGAGTATCGAGGAATGCCGACGGGGAAATCTGCGGGCGGGCCACCGGGACCGCGGCTGCCCGGGTGGATATTAGCCGCATTGATGATGGGCCGCGGTGCGGCGACTGTCGCGGCTTGTCGCCGTCGTTACGGCAGCGTATTCGCGCTGCGTATCGCGTTCCTGGGCACAATGGTGTACGTGTCTGACCCGGCAGACATCAAGACCGTGTTCGCCGGCGATCCGAGTGTTTTTCATGCCGGGGAAGCCAACCGGATGTTGCGCGGCCTGTTGGGTGATAGTTCGCTGTTGGTGATCGACGAAGACGCGCACCGCGACCGGCGCCGGATGATGCTGCCGCCGTTTCATCGAGAGGCTGTCGCCCGACAAGCTGAACTGATGGCAGGAATTGCTGCGGCCAACATCGCCGATTGGCCGATCGGAAAGCCGTTTGCGTTGGCGCCCAGAATGTCTGAGATCACGCTCGAGGTGATCCTGCGCACCGTCGTCGGCGCCAGCGACCAGGCCCGGCTGGCCGCTTTGCGGACGATCATGCCGCAATTGCTCGATGTGGGCCCCTGGGAGAGCCTGGCGATCACCAACCCGAACCTGCTTCGCCGCCGCCCGTGGCGCGCGCTGCGGCGCTGCATCGCCGAAGCGGACCGGTTGTTGTACGCCGAGATCGCCGACCGCCGCGCAGACCCCGATCTGGCGGAGCGGACGGACACGCTGGCCATGCTGGTGCGGGCCGGCGATGCCGAGACCGGCATGACCGACCGTGAACTGCGTGACCAGCTGATAACCCTCCTGGTAGCCGGGCACGACACGACAGCGACCGCGCTGTCTTGGGCGCTGGAGCGACTGACCCGTCACCCGGCCGCCTTGACCAAAGCCGTAAGCGCAGCTGAAGCCAGCGCGGCGGGCGACTCGGCGGGAGACGAGTATCTGGACGCCGTCATCAAGGAGACATTGCGGATTCGCCCGGTGGTTTTCGACGTCGGCCGGGTGCTGACCAAGCCAGTTGACCTGGCCGGATACCGGCTAGCTGCGGGAACCATGGTGGTGCCGGGAATGGGCCTGGTGCATTCGAGCGCCGATGTGTACCCGGACCCGGACCGATTCGATCCGGATCGGATGCTCGGGGCAACCTTGAGCCCGACGACGTGGTTGCCGTTCGGGGGCGGCAACCGCCGCTGTCTCGGCGCCACCTTCGCCATGGTTGAGATGCGGGTGGTGCTTCGCGAGATTCTGCGCCGCGCCGAATTGAACACCACTACCGCTGCCGGCGAACGGCGCAAGCTCAAGCACGTCATCTTCATTCCGCACCGCGGCGCCCGGGTCAGCGTTCGCGGCATCCACGATGCCGCGTCAGTGCCGCAGTCCGTCGACTGCCCGGCGCGAGCCACAAGCTAGTACTACGGTCGAGGTTGTGGATTTCGAGCTCAACGATGAGCAGCGAGCCTGGCTGACGGAGGTCCGACAGTTCCTCCGGGACAACGTCACCGCAGCGCTGCGTGCCGAGATGGCTGCGCATGACCTCGAGTTCCGTGACGGTGAGCTTGCGGCATTCCGTCGCAAGATCGGTGAACGAGGCTGGTTCGGGCTGAACTGGCCGCGCGAGTACGGCGGCCTCGGATTGACCGCCACCCACCAGCATCTGCTGATGAGTGAATTCGAGTACTGGGGTGTGCCTGGACCGGACCTGACGGTCACGTCGGTGGCGCCGATGATCATGCGACACGGCACCGAGCAGAACAAGAGCGAATTCTTGCCACCGATCGCGAGGGGCGAGATCACCTGTGCCGTCGGCTATTCCGAGCCCAATGCCGGGACCGACCTGGCCGCCCTGCGCACCCGGGCGGTGCGCGACGGTGACGAATGGGTGATCTCCGGAGCCAAGATCTGGAACAGCGGCGCCCAGCGCAGCACGCACGAATGGCTGTGCGTGCGCACCGAACCCGATGCGCCGCGCCATCGCGGGATCTCGGTCATCATGGTGCCTATCGACCTTCCCGGCGTCGAAGTCCGACCGCTGTACGCGTGGTCGGGATACCGCACCAACGAAACGTTCTTCCGCGACGTGCGGGTACCCGTCGGCAATCTGATCGGCGAGGTCAACCATGGCTGGACCTACATCACCGGTGCCCTCGATCTGGAACGCGGTGCCCTGACCAACGCCGGCGACCTGCGACGGGCACTGGATGACCTGTTGGCATTGGCTGCTGGGCCGAGACGCGATGGGTCGGTGCCGGCGCACGAACCGGCGTTCCGTCGCCGCCTCGCACAAGCCGAGGCCGACGTCGAAGTCGCGAAACTCATGGGCTACGAAGCGGCATCGATGCTCGACAGCGGACGCATTCCCAGCGTCGAAGTCAGCTCCGAGAAGATCTTCACCAGTGAATTACGCCAGCGGATAGCGGATTTGGCGATCGACCTGCTGGGCCCGGAGGGGCTGTTGGCGCACCGAAACCCCGACGCTCCGCTGGACGGCCATTTCGAGCGCCTCTACCGGGTGTCGCCGCTGATGCGTTTCGGCGGCGGCACCAATGAGGTGCTGCGGGATGTGATTGCCCAGCGTGGCTATGGCATGCCGTCTTACGGGCGGTGACCGCATGCGACTGATACCCGATCAGGACGAACGGGACCTCGCCGCCATGTGTCGTAGCCTGCTCGCCGCCCAGTGTCCGACCACCCTCGCGCGCGCCTTGCACAAACCCAACGGCGAGCGCATCACGCCGGCGTTGTGGAAGGCGCTCGCCGAAGCGGGTGTGCTCGGGTTGGCGGTCGGAGAAGAGTTCGGCGGCTCTGGCGGTGCGCTGACGGACCTCGGTGTCTTCTGGGTGGAGGCGGGACGTGCGTTGTGTCCCATGGTCGTTCACAACACCTTGCTAGCAACGCTTGCCGTCGACTGGCTGGGCGGACCGGAATCCCGGGCGGCCTGGCTGCCCGGACTGGCCTCCGGAGCCACCCGTGCAACGACCGCGTTGTGGAACCCGCGCAATGCGGCGGAGTTGACCCCCGGGGTACGCGCCGATGCAGACGCCGAAGGCCGATGGCGGCTGCATGGAACCGCATATTTCGTGGCGGACGCCGATCTGGCTGACCTCATCGTCATTGCCGCCGAAAGTAAAAGCGCCACAATGGGGTTTGTGCTGGATGCCAGATCACCTGGGATCTTTGCTGTACCCCTGCCGATGATGGGCGGCCACCGCGCATTCCGCGTCACTTTCGACGATGTCGTCGTCGATGATCCGCGCCGCATTCTGGCCGACGAGGGGTTGGGCGACCGCGAGTTGCGGCGGGTGGCCAACGCGGCGGTGGCATTGTCGTGCCTGGATCTGGTCGGGGTGGCCGAGGCCGTGCTGCAGCGCACGGTGGACTACACCAAGATGCGCGAACAGTTCGGGCGGCCGATCGCGTCCTTCCAGGCCGCTCAGCATCTGGTCGCGAACATGCATATCGCGCTGTCGGCGGCCAGACTCGCCGCTCGGTCGGCGGTGTTCTGGATCGGTCGTGGTCGGGTTGCCACCCGCGAAACGGCGATCGCGCGAATCCACGCGGCCGCGGTCAAACAGATCACCCTGGACGCCCATCAACTGCACGGAGGGATGGGGTATGTCCTCGACACCGACCTGCACCTCTATTCCGAACGGGCCCGGGTGTTTTCGACATTGGACGGCGGCGCCGATATCGCTGCGGGATGGCTCGAGGGCGAGATCAATTGGGAGGTAGATAGTGGCAGCTGACGACAGCTTGATTGACGCTGAATCCGCGGCGCGGGTCGGTACGGTCGTCGCCACCGCAATCGGTGAGGTGAACAAGCGTGACTGGCAGCGCTGGGCCGCGGCGATCGACGACCGCAACCCACTGTGGTTCGACGCCGATTACGCGCGGGCACAGGGCTACCGTGATGTCATCTGCCCGCCGCTCTACCTGCAATACGCAATCCTCGGCGTCATGACGCTTGGCGACCTGCGACCCGACGGCTCGTCTGGCGCGGTGACCGGCAGCCTGGCGTTTCCGCGAGCGCCGCGGCGGATGGCCGGCGGTGAGAACACCATCTTTCACCAGCCTGCCTACCATCGCGACGAGATAGAGATGGTGCGTACCATCGAGTCGATCGTGGAAAAGCAAGGTCGCTCAGGGCGATTCGTGTTGGTGACGTGGCGCAGCGCATACCGCAATCAGCACCGGGAGCTGGTGTCCGAGGCAACCACATCCATGATCGCCAGACCCGCATGACCGGGCAGGTGTACTTCGACGATGTCAAAATCGGCGATGAAATACCAGCTTTGACGATAGCGGTGACCGAGACTCAGATGTTCTTCTTCAGTGCCGCCACCTACAACGGACATCGCATTCACTACGACAAGGAGTGGGCACGCGACGTCGAGGGCTACGACAATGTGCTCGTCCACGGGCCCTTGCAAGCGGCGTTGTTGTCGCGTTCGCTCACCGACTGGATCGGTGGCGCCGGCCGATTGGTGGCCTTTTCGGCGCAGAACCGGGCGATCGCCTACCCAGGTGAGGGGCTCGTTTTCGGCGGTGTCGTCACCGGCAAGCGACTCACAGATACCGAGGCGCTGGTGGATCTGGAGATCGCGTGCCGGCGCGGCGACGACGTATTGATGCCGGGAACGGCGACCGTTGCGTTGCCCCGCAGGATCAACTCGTGAGCGGGCTGCGGGGCGACGCGGCGATCATCGGCATCGCGGAACTGCCAGCCGAGCGGCGCCAGACCCGACCGCCGTCTTTCACTCTGGACCAGTATGCGTTGTTGGCAAAGCTGGTGATCGAGGATGCCGGGGTGAATCCCGCTGTGGTGAACGGATTGTCGTGCCACGGCATCGCGGAGTCGGACATGTTCGCGCCGGCCACCCTGTCGGAGTACCTCGGCTTGCCATTGGACTTCGGCGACCGGGTGGACCTCGGCGGTGCGACCGCCGCCGGAATGGTATGGCGTGCTGCGGCGGCGGTCGAATTGGGCGTTTGCGATGCGGTGCTGGCGGTGGTTCCGGGTTCACTGGAAATTCCGCGCTCCGAGCAACGGCCCGGCCGCAGTCTCGGCTGGTACGGGGCATCGAGCAACAACTACGGATCGCCGCAGGCCGAATTTGAGATTCCGTATGGCAACGTCGGCCAGAACGCACCGTATGCCCAGATCGCGCAGCGGTATGCAGCTGAATATAACTACGACGCAGCGGCATTGGCGCGGATAGCGGTGCACCAGCGGACCAACGCGTGCGCGCATCCGGGTGCGGTGTTCCACGGAAAGCCGCTCACCGTGGAGGACGTGCTGGCCAGTCCGGTGATCGCCGACCCGATTCACATGCTCGAGACGGTGATGCGGGTCCAGGGCGGTGCCGGTGTCCTGATCGCCAATGCCGACATAGCGCGGCAAAGCCGCCACCGACCCGTCTGGATCCAAGGATTCGGTGAACACATTCGATTCAAAACCCCAACCTACGCAGACGATCTCACGCACACACCGATCGCCCGGGCAGCCGAGAAGGCGTTCGCCATGGCGGGGCGAGAGCGCTCTGACATCGACGTCGCGTCGATCTACGACTGCTACACCATCACGGTGCTGATGACTTTGGAGGATGCCGGATTCTGCGGAAAGGGCGAGGGCATGCACTGGTTGACCGAGCACGACCTCACGTTTCGCGGCGACTTCCCGGTGAACACTGCGGGCGGCCAACTTTCCTACGGCCAGGCGGGAATGGCCGGTGGCATGCATCATGTCGTCGACGGGACCCGGCAGATCATGGGCCGCGCCGGCGAAGCGCAAGTGGGTGAATGCAATTCAGCGTTCGTGACGGGCAATGGCGGCATCATGAGTGAGCAGGTCGCGCTGATATTGGGGGGCGACTGACATGAGCCAACCCCGTCCTATGCCCGAGTCGACGCCGGTGTCCCGACCGTTCTGGGATGCGCTGCGCGAGCACCGGATCGTGATCCAGTACTCGCCGTCGTCAGGTCAGTACGTGTTCTATCCGCGCACCTTGGCCCCCGGGACATTCGCCGATGATCTCCAATGGCGCGAAATCGACGGTGCCGGAACGCTGTACACCTATACCGTCGCGCGCCGCCCGACCGGACCGCCATGGTCGGAGCACGTGCCACAACTTCTCGCTGTCGTGCAGTGGGATGTCGGCCCGAGGATCAGCACCGAACTGGTCGATGTCGAACCGGAAGACATCCGAATCGGCATGCGGGTTTCCCCGGTGTTCTATGACGTTGACGATCAGCCGATCACACTGTTGCGCTACCGGCCCGCTGAGGGTGACTGATTGTGTTCGAAACCATTCAGCAACTGCTGCGTTCGCGCATGGAAGACGACACCGTCGCGGTGCTGCACGGCGATCGAAGTTGGACCTGGCGGGAGCATCTCCGTGAGGCGTCTGCCGAGGCGGCTTATCTCTTGACCTTGGCGGGTCCGACCGCCCCATTGCACGTCGGCGCGCTACTCGGCAATTCTCCGGCAATGCTGCGTTCGATGGCCGCGGCCGCGCTCGGCGGGTACGTGCTTTGCGGCATCAACACCACCCGCCGCGGTCGAGGTCTGGCGGCCGACATTCACAGGGCCGATTGCCAATTGGTCTTGGTTGACAGCGAACACCTGCCGCTGCTGGACGGCCTCGATCTCGACGACGCGACAGTCCTGAATGTAGACGGCGACGGGTATCGCGACGGCGTCGCCAGTGCGAAACCGCTTGTGCCGCGGGAGGTCGGCGGTGCTGATCCGGTGGTGATGATCTTCACCTCCGGCACCAGTGGTGACCCGAAGGCGGTTCGCTTCGCGCACGCGATGGGGGTCATGTGCGGGGCCAGCCTGGTCGAGCGGTTCGCGCTGACGTCCGATGACGTCTGCTATCTGGCCATGCCACTGTTCCACTCCAATGGAGTGGCCGCTGGTTGGTCAGTGGCGATCGCCGCCGGTGCCGCGATGGTGCCGGCCAAGTTCTCACCGTCGCGGTTCCTCGCCGACATTCGGCACTATGGCGTCACGTATCTGAACTACGTCGGCAAGCCGCTGGCGCTGGTGCTGGCTACCCCGGAGCTACCCGACGACGCGGACAATTCACTACGGGCGGCCTTCGGCAACGAGGCCACCGAGCGCGATATCGAAGAATTCGCAAGACGTTTCGAATGCCGGGTGGTGGACAGCTTCGGATCCAGCGAGTTCGCCGTAGTAGTGATGCGCGAAGACGGCACGCCGCCGGGCTCGATCGGCCGAGGCTACCCGGGCGTCAGCGTTTATAAGTCGGAGACTGTTACCGAATGCGCCACAGCGGTTTTCGATGAACACGGCGCGCTGGCCAATTTCGACGATGCCGTGGGCGAACTGGTCAACACCTACGGTGCCGGCGGATTTACCGGCTATTACAACGACTCCGCCGCCACCGACGAGCGGATGCGGCACGGCATGTACTGGTCGGGGGACCTGGCCTACCGGGACGCTGACGGCTGGATCTATCTCGCCGGGCGCACCGCGGACTGGATGCGGGTGGATGGGGAGAACCTGGCCGCCGGTCCGATCGAGCGTGTTCTGCAGCGTTTGTCGGAGATCAACCATGTTGCCGTGTATGCCGTTCCGGACGAACAGGTCGGTGATCAGGTGATGGCGGCGATCGTCCTCAATCCAGGAGCAGTGTTGCCGCCCAGTCGGTTTGGCGAGTTCCTTACAGCTCAGCCGGACTTGTCGCCGAAGGCCTGGCCTCGATACGTTCGGATCAACGCCGCCTTGCCGCGAACCGCGACCAACAAGATCCTCAAGCGCGACCTGATCAAGGAAGGGTCGACGGCGGGGGATGGTGTGCTGTGGGTGCGGGAAGCGCGTGGGCGGGTGTACCGCGCGTCATGAACGTCGAGGGCGCGTGTCGGTATGCGACACGCGGTGAGATGTGTACAAGAGCGTGCCCTGACGACCGACCGAAAGACTGCGTTTCGCTGTGAGCGAAATATGTTGTGCTGCTGTGCTTCTAGCTCAATCGACCGAGAATTGTTGTCAGTGCCCTCTCATAGAATTCAGGTATGTCGTGCAGCACGCGTGAGGAGATCGTGGAGGTCTTCGACGCACTCGATGCCGACGTGGATTCGCTGTGCGCGTTGGGTTTTGATGCGTTCACCACTCCGGAACGGATGCGGGCGATGGAACGCCTCGAACGAGTGGCCCGCCGACTGCGCACACCCCAGCACGCGTTGCTCAACCAGCTCGCCGCCCAGGCCACCAAGGAAGAACTCGGCGGCACCCTGCCCGCCGCGCTGGCTGATCGGCTGCGGATCACGAAGGCCGACGCCGGCCGCCGCGTCGCCGAAGCCCACGATCTCGGCCCGCGCCGCGCCCTGACCGGGGAAATCCTGGCGCCGCTGCTCACCGCGACCGCCGCCGCCCAAGCCGCCGGCCTGATCGGCGACGCCCACATCAAAGTCATCCGCGGCTTCTTCGCCCACCTACCCGCCACGGTCGACCCCGGCACCCGCGAAGCCGCCGAAGCCGACCTGGCCGGCAAAGCCCGCGACTACCGCCCCGAACAGGTAGCCACATACGCCCAACAGCTCATGAATCTGTTGCACCCCGATGGCGACTACAGCGATGAGGAACGTGCCCGTAAACGCGGAATCATTCTCGGTAAGCAGGAATTCGACGGCATGTCGCGCATCAGCGGCCTGATCACACCGGAGTTGCGTGCCGCGATTGAGGCGGCGTGGGCCAAGCTGGCGGCGCCCGGAGCGTGCAACCCCGAGGATGAGACCCCGGTTGTGGATGGCGCCCCGGATCAGGCGGCGGTGCGCCGCGATACCCGCAGCCAGGCCCAGCGCCAGCACGACGGATTGCTGGCCGGGCTACGGGGGTTACTCGCCTCGGGGAGCCTGGGTCAGCACAACGGCTTGCCGGTGAGCATCGTGGTCACCACCACCCTCAAAGAACTCGAGAAAGCCACCGGCCGAGCGGTCACCGCAGGCGGCACCGTGGTGCCCATGTCGGATGTGATCCGCTGGGCCGGCCACGCACATCATTACTTGGCACTCTTCGATGGATGCAAGCCGCTGGCGCTGTATCACACCAAACGGTTCGCCTCACCGGCACAACGAATCATGCTCTACGCCAAAGACCTTGGCTGCTCCATGCCCGGCTGCGACGCCCCCGCCTACCACACTCAAGTCCACCACGTCTCCGGATGGACCAACACCCACCGCACCGACATCACCGACCTCACCCTGGCCTGCGGAATCCACAACCAACTAGCCGAAAACGGCTGGACCACCCGCACCAACGCCGGCGGCGAGACCGAATGGCTACCCCCAGCCCACCTCGATCACGGACAACCACGCATCAACACGTTCCACCACCCGGAGAAACTGCTGGCACTCGAAGATGACGACGAACCCGAATGACGCCGTCACTTGCTCCCGTAATCAACCTGCCAGTGCTTGATTCCGGTAATGAACGACGACCTCAACCGCTCGGGCTCTCCCAAGGCGGTCAGGTCCGGCGTGGTGTCGGCGATCGCATTGAACATCAGGTCGATCGTCATGCGTGCGAGGTTGGCGCCGATGCAGTAATGCGCTCCGGTACCGCCGAACCCGACGTGCGGATTGGGGCTGCGCAGGATGTTGAAGGCGAACGGATCGTCGAAGACGTCTTCGTCGAAGTTGGCCGATCGGTAGAACATCACCAGTCGCTGGCCCTCCTTGATCGCGACTCCACCGAGTTCGGTGTCGGTGACGGCGGTTCGCTGAAACGAGGTGATCGGCGTGGCCCAGCGGATGATCTCGTCGGCGGCCGTTTTGGGGCGCTGCGCCTTGAACAGTTCCCACTGGTCGGAGAACTCGGTGAAGGCCATCATCCCGTGCGTGATCGAGTTGCGGGTCGTCTCGTTGCCGGCGATCGCCAGGGTGACCACGAACATGCCGAACTCGGCTTCGGAGAGGGCACCGTCCGCGTCGGCCTCGATCAACGTCGTCACAATATCCAGGCCAGGATCCTTAGCCTTCCGGGCCGCCAATTGCATTGCATACCACATCATTTCGCCCGCTGAGGTCAGCGAGTCGTGCTCAGCGAACTCTGGATCGTCGCTGCCGATCATCTGGTTCGACCAGTCGAACAGCTTGTCGCGGTCTTCTTCGGGCACCCCGAGCAGGCTGGCGATCGCCTGCAGCGGCAACTCACAGGCCACCTGTCGGACGAAGTCGCCGGACCCCTGCGCGGCCGCCCGGGCGGCGATGATTCGCGCGCGTTCGGCGAGGTCGGCGCGCAGCCGTTCGATGGCGCGTGGGGTGAATCCACGTGCGACGATCTTGCGCAGCCTGCTGTGCTCGGGATCGTCCATCATGATCATCGACGCCCGTCCAGCCTCGATCTGGCCTTGCGCCTGGTCTTCCCGGTAGCGCGGCACCACTGATTTCGCGGACGACGAGAACACGTCGCTGCGCAGCGAGACCTCCCGGACGTCGCGGTGTTTGCTCACCACCCAATAGCCGCCGTCACCGAACCCGCCTTGATCGAGTGGCTGCGCATTCCACCAGACCGGGGCCGAGGCTCGCAGCTCGGCCAACTCCTGCACTGGCAGTCGATGGGCGTAGATGTCGGGATCAGTGAAATCGAAGCCCGGCGGCAAATTCGGAGCGGCCATGGCCGATGGTAACTACGCCTTGGTGAGCCGGCGCAAGAGTTTCGCAAGAAACTCGCAAACATCGGATGAGTGGGACGCGGCAGCCTGGAGGCTCACCGGCGGAGGGAAGACATTTTCATGAGGTTCAAATCGATAGCCATCGCTGCCCTTGTCGCTACCGCCTTGGTGACGGCGAGTCCCGCTTATGCGGACCCCAGGGCGGAAGTTCAACAGCTGCAGCAGCAAACATCCGACTTGCATGCCAACTGGGACAGCCTCAGCCCGGCGCAGCGGCAGCAGCAGCTGAACCAGCTGAGCCAGCAGTCGACGATCGTGCAGCGGGACATCGATGCCTTGCCGCCGGATCAGCGACCGGAGGTGCAGTTGATGCTTGGCCAGGTGACCCTTCAACTGGCCGACTTACTCCGGAAAGTCTGGCCCGTGCCGTAAGCCGGCTCAATCCAGCTGTGGCCCAGTGGGTTTGAGGCCGGTATGCGCGTCCAGATGAGAAGCGGTTGCCACGACGATGCGATCGATCTGGCGCAGGGGGTGCAGTACCGAGGGGTGCCGTACCGGCTGAGGCCCCGGATCCGCCGGCTGGAAGGACTCGTCATGTTCGGTGGCCAGTGCTTCGGCAACGTCGAGGGCATCGGCTGCGGACACGATGGTGTCAGCGTGCTCGCCCTCGAGCGTGGCCATCAGCGCGTCGATGTTGTCCCGGATCTGGCTTGACGCGGTCGTGATGGCATCGACCAGATCGTGCGGGCAGTCCGGGTTGCGGTACTGCTCGCTGCGGCGGGCCAGAATCCGGGCGTAGCGGTCGCAGGCGGCGAGCAGTCGCACGCTGCGCTGAATACTGCGGCGGCCGGCCAGGCCGGCGACGCCGACCTGTAGTGGCTTCGCCGTAACTCGGAACTGTTGCAGCTTGCGGTCGAGTTGCCGGGCCTGCTCGGTGGGAGCCTGTTCGGCAAGACTGTCCACCGGCTCGGCATCGAACATGGTCGCGATGGATGTCTCGATCAATGCGGACAGCGCGGCCAGGAACTCGCGGGTGTCGCTACGGACCGTCGCGCCGATATGAGTGGGCAGCACCAGGATTGCGACGGCAACCCCTACGACCGCACCCACCGCGGTCTCCTCGATCCGCACCAGCAGCACGTCGAAGCTGAACTGGCCGAGCAAGCCGTACAGCAACGCCAGCATGGTGGTGATCCAGAAAGCCATCAGGCTCTGAGTTATCTGCATGAAGTAGAACGTGCAGAACAGGCAGACGAAGATCATCACGAGCGAAACGGTGCTGTTGCCGGCGACCAGCGTCGCAACCAAAATGCCGGACGGCACGCCCAATACGGTGCCCAGAAGTCGTTGCCAGCCCTTGGTGAGGGTTTCGCCCCAGGTGTTGGTGCCCGCGAAAATGACGAACGCCGCGATCACCGCCCAGTACCAGCGGGCCGGAGAAACCAAGTCGCCCAGCACAATCGCCAGTGAGGCCGCGACGGAAGCCTGGATGGCCTGCCGGGTGGTGGGCAGCAGGCCGGTAGGTGACTGCCCGGTATCGACGTCCGCGTCGATGATGGTGGGCTCGTCGTCCGGCTGCGGAGCTAGGGTGTCGCCGGCCGCGGCGTGTTCGACCATCTCGCGTGCTTCCGAAGTCGCTTTCGCAGCCGCGATTATCGCCAGCACCAGGCGCCGGACGGCAGCTTCGCCAGGCGTGCAGCCCGGACCGGTCGGCTGTTCGTCGAGGATCCGTTGTGCCTGACTCGCAACGTTGCGCAACCGGCCAGGGCTGGGAACACTGATGGCCCAGGCGAGTTCGGTGAGTGCGGCCGTCAGCTCCGCGCGGACGGCGGCCGGCATCTCCGGCGTTGCCAGCATCGCGCGCTGCCCGGCGATCGCGACCCATTCGACGGCGAGTTCGGCATCGAACAGCCACGGGGCCAGGTGTTCGGCGCCACCTCCCGGCAGCGTGACGGCCGAATTGGTCATGTCTTCGATCTGGTCTTGCACCATCAGTGCGGTCTCGTTGAGTCGCGCGATCCGGGCCCGGATGCGGCGGCGCCGGCGCTCATCGAGCCGCCCCAGGCGCAACACGTCGGCGGTGGTGTCGACGACGATCGCCATCCGAGCCCGCAGCGAGCGAATCGTGGCTCGCAGCACTCGTTCTGGGCGATCCGGCAACACATAAGCGGTCATCACGAACGTGCACAACGTGCCCACCACGACCGCGCCGATCATCCACGGCAACTCGTGGACACCGGCCCGCAGAAAAAGGTTGAAGAAGTAGGCCATGAACGCGACCATGCCGAATGCCCGCCCGCGGGCGCCGTAGCGACGGACGTACACCGCGATGAACACCACGAAGACGAAAACGATGTCGCTGATCAACGGGTGCGGTGAGAGCAGTGCGGCGGCGGTAATGGACAACGCGGCCGGAAATGGCAGCAGCGCCATGGTGATCCGTTGCTCACGCGGGTCTGGCTCGTTGACCGATCGCGCCGCGATCATCGTGATCACCGCACCCAGTAGCGCGACGGTCAGCGGTTGCCCGCTCGCTCTCGTCAGCACGAACATCACCAGCAGCGAACAACCGAGCGCGATGGTGGTCCGGATAGCCAGGCGCAGTCGCAGCCTGCCGGGATCCGAGCCCAGGGTCCAGGTTTGCGCGCGCTGATAGCGCGCCGTCAGCGATGCGGTGCTGATGGCCGGGTTCATCCCTCGGGAAGACTGAACGTCGGGGCAGTTGTGTACGCGATGCAGGACTGGTCGACGTCGGGGCGAGGGTTGTCCAGGAACGCCGTCATGATCTTCTGGCCGCAGGCGGAATTCGGTAGCACCCCGTGCCCGACCCAGGGAAAGCGCAGGGCGACGGCGTTGCTCAGTCCGGGTGTGACCTCCCTGACCCACTGTGGTGCGGTGCTGGAGTCGAACGAGCCCGACATGATCAGGGTGGGAATCTTGCTCAGCACCGGAAGGGTATCGGCGGTGTCCGACCGGCCCAGCCCCCAGGCTTCGCACTCGCGGAAAATCCAACTGCCGGACGGGGTGACCCGCAGCACCGAATCGGGCAATCCTGGCATCGCCATCCGTGCCCGGTCCAGGGCCTGGTCCGGTGTGGTCCAGTTCGCCATCTCCTGGCAGTACGCGCCCAGCGCCAGTCCGGTGCCCAGGAGCCCACGTTGCGATCCGGACGGGGTGGACGCGGCGATACCGCTGGCGGCCAGGGAACCATCGCCCTTGGCAAGGGCGAAGATCATGCGTGGAATGTCAACCGCTTTGGTGGGGTCGGCACTCCACTCCAACACCAGTGGCACCACCTTGGCTCCGTCGATGGTGACTTGCGCCGCCTCGCCGGTAGGCGTCGACGTCGTGACGTTGAGCGGCGTCTGACTCAATTTGTTGACGGTGTTCAGGAACACCGCCGGCAGGTCAGGATAGGCGGCGGCACACGTCGGTTGATCAGCGCAGGCCTGGAATATCGAGGCCACTCCGCTGGCGGGCGCCTGCCACCAGTTGTCGATGAGGTTCAAATGCGGTGGCACCACCGAATCCAGGACCAGCGACCTAATGCCCTTGGGATGGTCGCGCAGGAGCTGCTGAGCCAGATCGGTGCCGTACGAGACGCCGTAGACGTTCCACTCGTCGATGCCCAGCTTCTCCCGCAGATCAGCGATATCGGCAGCGTTCTCCCGGGTGGAGTAGGCCGCGAAATTGACCCCCGACGCCGACAGGCGCTTGTGGCACGCCGCCACCGCCGCGGCATCCTGGTCGGCGGTGGCTGGTGCCTGAAGTGCCAATTGCACTGCGTGAGTGGTGAAGTCGTCCATCTCCGGGCAGCTCAGGTGTGGGTCGCTGTGCAGCGTGCCGCGCTGGTTGACGAAGATGACGTCCCGGTTGGCATTCATGCCGGCGGCCACCGCCCCGGTGGCATTGAGGGTTCCGGCGCCGCCGGGACCGCCGGCCAGAAACACGATGGGGTCGGGCTTCGGCGTACTGCTGGCCGCCTTCACCCGCGCTACCAGGATCCGGATCGTCCGACTCTTCGGATCGTCGCGGTTCTCCGGAACCGTGAGGTAGCCGCAGCTGTAGTTCGCACCCAGGTCGGCCTGTGGCACGCCCGGAAAATTGGGCTTTGGACAGGGTGCTGAGGCATAGGCGACTCGGCTGGGCTCCTCGTGAGAACACGCTACGAGCAGCCCGGCCGCCGTCACCGCGGACAGCGCGCAGGCGAGGGTCACTCGGCGGCGGCGCTCGCCGAAAATTGTTGTGGGCAAGGAGTTTCGACCGCTACGCCACCGGAGTGAACCTGATGGCCGCCAGCTTCAGCCGGTCGACGGCCTCGGCAAACTCCGGCAGACTCGGGATGCGGTTGTCGCGGAACGTGAGTCCCATCATGCGCTGGGCGCGCTTGACGTCGTAGGACAGAGCGCAGCGATGGTAGAGATCGTGAACGGTCGCTTGGTCGGCGATCAGTTCGCCCTGCATTTGGGTCTTCTTGCCGGCATAGACGACGCGCGCGGGAGCGCCGCCCTTGAAGTTGTACTTCCAATTGGCGCCGGCCAGCGCGTAGAGCTCTTTGTCGATCACGTGCGCGCTCACCGGAATTGAGAACTGATTGCCGGACTTGCGCCCGGTGAAGTTCAGCACCATCAGCTGCTTGCGCAGCGGACCGGCCAGCGGAGTACCCAACAAAAACTTCAACAGGGGGTTGACGGCGCGAAGCAAAGGCTCCGGCGGGTGCCCGATGTCGACCGCATAAGACTGTTCTGCCATGTACTCACCGTAGACAATCGTGGTCGGGTGTGGGAGTTCGGAAAGACGGCGCGGGATCGGTGCCGAGCTGCCGGGCTTGTGTCATGGGGTGATCGTGGTCTGGTCGTCGATGATGTTGGTGGCGTCCATCAACGGGCCGCCCTCGGCGTCCAGCGCGTCGGCGTCGAGTTGCATCACGTAAAGCCCCTTCCGGCCGTTGATCACCACCGTCTTCTGCGCGACGGTTCGCTTCTTACCGTTCTTGATGTAAGAACCACCGAGCTGCCAAGCTTTGAAACCACTGAGCGTGGATGCGGTTCCATTGGCGCTTCCGCCCTCGTAGCCTGGCAGATTCTCCAGCTCGCCGGGTGCGTACTGGAGGACCTTGGCCGGGTCGACGTTGCCTTCAAGCTTGGAGACGATCGCCACGATGGTGGGCGGGTCGTTAGGGTCCGCGGCTGCGTCGTAGACGATGCCGCCGTAGGGTGCGCCTGAGCCTTCTGCCAACACGTGCCAGCCGTTGGGCACCGGCAGGTCGATCGTCGGCGAACCGGGGTCACCGTGGTGGACGGGGACTTCCCTGATATTCGCTTCCCGGATGTAGTCGGCGATCGTGTAGTTCGCAGATGCGCCCGGGGCAGCACTGGTTGTGCGCGAAGTTGGCGACGCTGAAGACGACTTTGGCGAAGTCGCCGACGCTGAAGTCGGGATCGGCCAAGGAGAGGTGGTAGCGGTAGTTGAGGCCGGAGTCGTGGTTGTGGACTTGTTCACAAAAAGGACAACCATCACACCAACGAATGACACAAGAGCTACGAGCGCGAAAGCTAGGGCGCGGCTTTTGCGCGGGGGCATGACCGGTGCGTGAAGAGGTGTATGCGTTATTGAGGATGGGGACTTCGGTTGATGCGGGGTGGTTGCGGCGGCGAAGGAGGCCGCCATTGTTGGGGGCTGTTGCTGGGGAGACGCTGCATCGGATGGAGCAGCCATCGTGGACGCGGCCGCTTCAGATTCTCGCCTAGAGGACACGGAGTCGCGTGATTGAAAATCAGGGCGTTTCGTCGGCTTTTCGAGCGCTGCCCTGGCGCTATTCGCCAGCTCGCGAGTGGTGGTATACCGATCATCTGGATTCTTGGCCATCCCCTTCGCAATCACTTTGTCCATTGCTTGGGACACTGAGGTTTCCAACTTCGACGGTTGGGGCGGGGGAGTCGTCAGATGTCCAACGATTTGCTGCTCGAGGCTGTCTCCGGGAAATGGTCGGTATCCGGTCAGTGCCTCGTGCAGGACACACGTCAGTGCGTAGATATCGGCGCTGGCTTCGGCAGTTCCAGTGTTAAGCCGTTCCGGAGCCATGTAAGCCCACGTCCCGATTGCCGTGCCGGTATTTGTCAATCCGGTTTGCCCGGCAGTTCGCGCGATACCGAAATCAATAAGGTAGGCGAAATCCTCTTGCGAGACCAGGATGTTAGACGGTTTGACGTCGCGGTGCACAAGCCCGATGTCATGTGCTGCTTGTAGGGCGGAGGCGATTTGTTCGACGATCCTGACTGCTCGGCTCGGTTGCAGAGGGCCGCTTCTCAATAGAGTCAGCAGGTCGTGGCCCTTGATCAACCTCATAGTGATATACAGTCGGCCCTCGATCTCGCCGAAATCGTAGATTGGGACTACGTGCGGCTCGTCAAGCCCGGCAGCAGATTGCGCTTCACGCCGAAACCGCTGCTGAAATGTTCGATCGTTGGCGAATTGAGCTGGTAACACCTTCAACGCCACAGTGCGATTCATCTGCGAGTCGAAGGCACGCCACACCTCACCCATGCCACCTTCACCCAGCTTCTCGATCAACTGGTAGCGACCGAACGGCGTCCCATCCACTTCCAGCAACCTCCCGCGCAGCAAATAGTTGTCTGCACGATAGTCGCTCATACGGCTCGTCAGTTGAAACTTGCACGTTCAGACGGTCTCCGTGCGCGGCCCGACCCTGCTCATCGCGTGCTAACGCTTGGGTTACCACGCCGTATGTGCTGCATCTACCGACCGAATTACCCAGCACTGGGATCGGGTCTGCCGAGCACATCGGCATGATTAATGCCGACCCGCAGGCGTGGAACCTAGGCCTGCGGCGATCTGGCGGACCGTGCATCTAATGCCGTTCGCGCGATGCTGTCGACGTTCATTATTGCGACGCTGCATCCTGCGAAAGGTCTATGAAAAACGGCACCGGTCGGTGGATTACCAATCGAGCACTGTGGCGCCGCAAGAAAATGCGCCGCGGAGCTTGTTCTGCTTCGCGGCGCATTTATTCCTCGATGGCTATGGAGTGATGACGGTCCGTTCATCGATGACGCCCGTGGCGTCCATCAACGGGCTTGCTTCAGCGTCGGGTGCATCGGCGTCGAGTTGCAACACGTAGAGCCCACTAGGGCCGGTGATCACCACGGTCTTCTGCGCGACGGTCCGATTCTTGCCGTTCTTGGTGTAGGAGCCGCTAAACACCCACCCCGGGAAGCTCTCCCCCGGCGGCACGCCCAGTTTAGATGAGCTTCCGTTGGGGCTCCCGCCCTCAAATCCTGGCAGATTCTTCAGTTCGCCTGGGGCGTATTCGAACAGCTTGTTCTGGTCGACGTTTCCTTCTAACTTCGAGACGATGGCCACAATTTTGGGCGCGTCGTTGGGGTCTGCGGGCTGATCGTAAACAATGCCGCCATATGGAGCGTCGGCTCCTTCTTGTACCTGGTGCCATCCGTCGGGCGTCGGCAGGTCGATGGTCGGGGAGCCTGGGTCGCCGTGGTGGACGGGGACTTCCTTGAGGTTCGCGTCCTTGATGTAGTCGGCGATGGTCTTGTGGGCCCCCGCGCCTGGCGTGGCGCTTGTCGTCGTGGCCGAAGAGGTCGCCGTTGACGTCGAGGTCGAGGTGCTTGTTGACGTCGAAGTCTTGACCTCGGTCTTGGTTTCCTTGTTGCAGCCAACAAGGGTCACGCTGAGTGCCACCGTTGCCACTACCGCGGTGAGAACCTTCATCTATTGCATCTCCAGAACTTGGGCCCCCGGTACCAGCGCCGGTGACATTCCGACTGACACTAGCTGAACTCATAAGAAGCGCTGCACGATCCCTTTCAAACTGGTCAATTAACGGCCAGCACGTCGCCGGAAAAGGGCCAGCTAACGAAGCGCCAATCCGTCAGCTATCAGGAGTTTCGAAGCCACCAACGCTGGCGGTCGACGTTCGGGGCTGACCACGGGGGCATTTGACCAGGGCCCGCGGCGGCATTCAGAACCGCCGCCAGGCGCGGCCTGCGGGCGGGCTCTTTTTCCAGGCAGGCGGCAACGATCGGAGCCAGCGTGCGGGGAACCCCGTTCAGGTCGGGAGCCACGCTCCTGATGCTGTTGAGTAAGGCCAGGTGATGGCCGCCGTAAAACGGCGGATGCCCGGCTGACGCGAAAACCATGACGGCGCCGAGGGCAAATACGTCCGAGGGCGCTGCGAGGTCGATTACACCGCTTGCCTGTTCTGGCGACATGTACTCCGGAGTTCCGATCAGGGTGCCGTAATCGGTGATTCGTAGGTTGTCGATGGCGTGGGCGATGCCGAAATCGATCACGCGTGGGCCGTCCGCGGCAAGGATGATGTTTGACGGTTTGAGATCCCGGTGGACCAGACGGGCGTGATGAATCGCGATCAGCGCCTCGCAGAGACCGAGCATGACCGTGGTGGCCGCCTCAGTCTGCAGCGGCCCATTTTGCCTGACCGCCTCTTGCAGCGTGGGGCCCTCGATGTAGGCGGTCGCCAACCATGGGGTGGGCGCAAGAGCATCGGCGTCGACAATCGAGGCGTTGAAGAAGCCGCCGACCGACTTGGCGGCTTCGACTTCGCGAGCGAAGCGCTCCCGGAACTTGACGTCGCCGGCCAAATCTGGATTCACCAGCTTGATTGCTGCGAGTCGGCCGCTGGGGAGTCTGCCGAGAAACACGGTGCCCATGGCGCCGTGGCCCAACCGGCCCAGCAAGGTGAACGGGCCGATCAATCGCGGATCGTGTGCTGAAAGTGGTTTCACGGCGTGGCTCGCTCGGACTCACTTGAAGGAGGCAGAGACGTAGCTCTGTCCGGACGGGTCTTCCACTGCGATGGAAGCGATTTCATCGATTCGAAAACTGGTGGTCGCGATTTGGCTCGAAGAGCTGTCTTCGACAACCCACTGAGCGACTGGTTGTCGGGTCCCGTCGCGACCGATCACGATCAGGCGGGCTTTGCTGCCCTTGGGAACTCCCGATAGGTGCGCGGTGATCCGACTGCTGGAACCCCGCGGGGATACCGTGACGTCCAAACGCGCGCCGGTGCGCGGATCGACATTGGTCGCCGAGCGGGGCGACGTCGTTGCTTGGGTAGTTGAGTGGACCGTCGGCGCCGACGCCACCGGCGGTCTGTCTGTCTGCGTCATCGTGATACCTGCCACCGAAATGCCCGCAGCGACTACGACGACCCCCGCGCCCGCGCCGATGTAGCGCCCCATTCGTGACCCCGATTGCCTTGCCGGCGGGCCTGGCGAAGGGACTGGCGACCGGCCTGGCATGGCGCCCGGCGCCGAGCTCTGGGCGGGGAAGGGTGCGGCGGGCGGCGCTGGTCTGGGCGGTGCCGGGTAGTCGGCGGTGCGATCCGCGGTCGGCACTGAGAATTCTTCCCGGATGGGCTGCGACGAGCCCAGATCGGGCACGGAGTTGCGAGTGGCAGCCAGGATCCGGGCGTACTCAACCTCGTACGGCGACAGGCTGGGTCCGAGCTCGGCCCAGTCGGATGGCATTTCGACGGACTGGATCACCTGGACGGGAGCGCCGGGCGCGCGGGTGGGCGCGTTGCTGACGGCAACGAATGCCGTAAGCCTGGTCAGCACAGCGAACCGCAGCGAAGTCGTGATGATGAGCCGTTCCAGACCGGGAGCATCCTCCATGCGGCAGCGCAAATACCGGTAGTGCAGGTCGGTCAGGAAAGCCCGCGCCCAAAGCTGCGTCATGGCGCGCCCCTCGACCGGCACCGCAGTGGCACGTGACGCCCAGGCTTGTCCGTCGGCACCGGTTCCTGAGACGGTGAGACTCCCGGTTTGGCTACCGCGGAATCGGCCGGTGATCACCGTCGCCACGCCGGCGAAGATGTCGGGCGGGCGGCCCGGGGAGATCGTGTTGTTGAGCAACTGGATCTCCTCGCCGGCGAGGTTGAGGTCGGTCAGGAACGCTGAACCCAACAACCGCAACAGGTTTGGTATCACGTCGTCGAGCACGTCCTCGTTCTCGACGAGCAACATCTCGCCGCGGCCGGTGGCGGCAAGCCGTTGCAACAGGCCGGCATTGACCACGGCTCCGACGCCGACGGTGTGAACGCGGACGACACCGGTGCGCAGGGTGAACTGCGCGGCGATCTGGTCCTCGTTGCCGACGTGTCCGCCGGTGATCACAACGAGGATCGACGTTCGACCGGGGTCGTTCAGCAGTTCGGAGGCGATCTGGAGTGCGGACAATAGTTCCGGGTTGCCATGTGCGGGTGTCGCTATCAGGTGCTCGATCGCCCGAAATCGGTTGCGATCCGTCGCCTCGGTCAGTCCGCCCCAGCCCGGGCCACTCACGGTTTCGGCAAACAGCAGAACGGTGAATCTGTCTGTTGGAGTCAGTGTGTCGACGATCTGTGCCGCAGTGCGGCGCGCGGCGCTGCGGCGCCAACCCGACATCGGTCCCGAAGCGTCGACCAGCACGACAACGTCGCGGGCGCTGCGCGATTCCTGGTCAAGGTTTGGCGGCAGCACGGTCAGCGCGAACGTACCTTCCTGCCCGTCGCCGTCCATGGTGGTGAGCAGGGACAACGATGGCTGGCCATGGGCGGCGACGCGTAATCGCAAAACAAGGTCACGGTCCAACGGCTGGCCGGCAATTGCCTCGACGCGCAACGAATCATCGGATTGGGTGTCGCCGATCGTAGTTCGAAGTGTGCACCCGATCTCGTCAATGTTGTATGCGCTGAGCGTCACATTGATCGAAACCCTAAGTCGCACAGCGATTCCAGATTGCAGCGGCGGTGAGATCCGGGATGCGTCCGGCACCACCTTGGTATCGGCGGCGGTGCCGGCTCCGACCTGTGCGCCGGCCAACGTCGCACCGGGAAAGTGTCGTGGCGCGACGACAAGGGGAAAGCGGAAATAGATCTGGCCGTCGTAGTAGGACAATCGCGTACTCAGCACCAACCTGACCGTCACCCGCTCGCCGGGGGCGATACTTCCCACCCGGAGGGTGACGACGTCGTCACGTTCCTGCTCGAGGATCGCTACCTTATCGCTGTGCCGCAGGCTGGCGGCGTAGCGGCCGCGCGCTTCGCCTCGCTCCAGCAACCAGCCATCGATCACTGCGGTGGGCGTCCGGATCTGCAGCGAGCTGACTGCGCCCAACTCGGGGAGCGGGAAAACGTAAGTCGCTTCGACCGGGCTGGATGTGTTGTTGAGGAATGTCGCTCGAAGATCGACTAGGGCCGCCAAACCTGCCACGTCGGCGTGCAGTCGTACCTCTTCGAGCGGCAACATGGCGCCCCGCGCGATGACATATCCAAACGCGGGCGCGCCCGATGAGTGCGCTGGGACTACTTCGTCGAAGACGGGTGCGTGCATCAAACGAGCCCCTTCCCCGAGGCCTAGACCATGTCGTTCTTGGTCAGCCAGCGCATCACCGGCCAACCGACGAACACCGGCAGCCAGCACGTCAATACCCGGTACAGCAGCACCGATGGCACCGCGATGGCCGCGGGCAGGCCGAAGGCGGCGAGTCCGCCGATGAGGGCGGCCTCGACGGCACCGACGCCACCGGGCGTTGGGGCGGCCGAGGCCAGCGTGCCGCCGACCATCGTCACTACGGTGACGGTCACGAACGTGGTGTCACCGCCGAAGGCTTCAATGCTGGCCCACAACGCCAGTGCGGCACCGAGAGTTGTTCCGGCACTGCCGATTACGATGAGTATCAATCGCTTTGGTTCGCGGGCGAGTTCGGCGAGGTCGCCGATGACCTCCTTGAGCTTCGGGCGCAACTCCGTAGCCAGCCACCGCCGCAGATTGGGCACCAGTAGGAAGGTTCCGACAATTCCCAGCGCCACGCCCCCGATCAGGTAGAGCACGGTGGTGGTCGGGACGAAGTGCGAAAGGTCGGTTGACGTTCCCGCGAAGGCGCTGAAGAAGATCAGCAACGCGACGTGGACGATCACCTGCACGGTTTGCTGCAGTGCCACCGCGGCGGTGGCCCGCAACGCGGTCAGGCCGCCCTTGGTCAGGAACCGCGTGCTGAGCGCCAGCCCGCCGACGCCGGCCGGCGTGGTTGTTGCGGCAAAAGTATTGGCTACCTGCATGATTGATAGCTTCCAGAAATCCACCTGGCCATCGGCGCAGGACCACAAGGACCCCGCCGCGCCGACGTAAGTCAGCGCCGACACCGTCAGGCCCAGCAGCGCCCACCAGTAGTTCGCGGACCTGAGTTCGGAGAAGAATATCGGCACCGTGGTGATGAACGGGTACGCGACGTAGACCAGGGCGCCGATCAGCACCAATTGAATGAACTGGCTGCGACTGAACCGGGTGACCGTCTCGGTTTTGATGTCATCGGCACCCGTCTGGCGCATCACCTCCGCACGGGCGCCGGAGATGACGGTCTTCGCGTTGGCCACCGATTGACGGATTCGTTTCGGCACAGCAGATTTGGTGAGTCGACGCGATGCGGTGAGGATGGTGTCCTTGCCGAACGCATCGATCGCGGCGGCCACCGCAGACTGCGCGTCATAGAGGGCCGACGTGGTGATCAACAGGTGGGCGATGTCGGATTGGAGCTGCGCTTCGGTAGCGCCGTATTCGGCAGCGCCGAAGCCACCGAAAAGCACCGTGCCATCGGCGACGGTGATCTCATTGCAGCGCAGGTCGCCGTGCGAGATCTGCTGGTCGTTCAATACCCGCAGGGATTCCCAAACTCGGGCGACCGGCGTCTCGCCTGCGCACTCGTCCAGCGGGGTTCCCCGAATGGGCTTGTGTGCGTAAAGCGTCCACCCGCGGTCGAGCGCGGCGACCGCGATCGTCGCGGTGTTGGCCACCCCGGCCTCACCGATCGCGATGGCCATCAGCGCACGGTGCTCGACGGCGCGCTGCATGGAGGGTTGCAGGGGGGCGGTTTCGGTGCCGCGTAGCCGCAGCTTCCGCCAGAGTTGGCGCAGCGCGCCGCCGCTGCGCTGATGGGGGCCGTACAACTCGACGGCTGCCCTGGACAGCGGATCGGTCGATTCAGCCGATATGACGAGCGGTCCGGGACCGGCAGGCCGGACCACCAAGAGTCTGGACGCCGCGAACCCGCGTTTGGCCATCGCGCGGACCGCGCCGTCGAGTGGCACCTCGAGTGCGGGAGTGCCGACCACCAACACCACGAAGGCACCGACGAACCACCCCACCGACAGCCCCACCACGGCGCGGGCCGGAACGATGGCGCTGATGATCAGGTGGATCGGCACGAAAGCCAGGAGCAGCGCCCACCACCAGCGCCGCCATCGAGCGGGCAACCACGGGCCGGACACGGTGAGCACCGCTGCGAGCATCGCGATCCAGCGCGGGTCATCGAGGAACTGCGCCGGCAGCGTGGTGAGTTTGTCCGAGAGGTCGAAGTGCCACCGCGGCGCGGCGATCCGATTGCTGCTGATCGACAACGGAAGCACGGCCATCAGCGCGGCGGCCCCGTAGGCGCCGAGCAGCTTCCATTGCCGCGACAGGATCAAGCCGATCAGGATTACGAACGGCAACGCCAGAATCGCTATGCCGTATGCCAGATAGACCAGATCGGATTGGGTCGGGGTCAGGACTCCGACGATCTCCGAAATCGACTTTTCCAACCGCACCCATCGCGGGCGGGTGATCAGTGAACTGGTGATCACGGCGACCAGGGCCGCGGCGGAGAGTCCCAGCCGAATGATGTCGTTGGTCCGCCGGGTCAGTGGTTGCAGCAGACTGCCGGCGACGAGGATGTCGCGACCGTCAACTCGCATGTCCAAAGGTCCTTCGGATCAGGTCTGCACCCTGGGTAAAAGCGGCCCGCAGACAACTTAACCGGACACTTGCGTTGCGCAGTCGATTGTCGCCGATGCGCGGACGCGCCGGGCGGATGCGGCGACCGACACACCGATATTGGTCTGACCACTTGACCTCCGACCTCATACCACTAATATCGTGCCCATGGCGCTACAGCCCGTGGTCCGCCGGTCGGTGCCCGAGGAGGTCTTCGAGCAGATCGCGACCGACGTGCTCAGCGGGGAGTTGCAGCCTGGCGAGGCATTGCCGAGCGAGCGGAAATTGGCAGAGTTGCTCGGGGTATCCAGGCCGGCCGTCCGTGAGGCGCTCAAGCGGCTATCCGCGGCGGGGCTGGTCGAGGTGCGGCACGGTGATGTCACCACGGTGCGTGATTTTCGGCGGCACGCGAGCCTGGACCTGCTACCGCGATTGCTGGTTCGCAACGGCGAAGTCGACGTCTCCGTATTCCGCAGCATGCTCGAGGCCCGACTGCGCAACGGGCCCAAGGTCGCCGAGTTGGCGGCCGAACATCACGGACCCGAATTGGCTGAATTGCTTGAGGATTCATTGCGCAGGCTGGGGGCTGAAGACGATCCGGTCGAATGGCAGCTGCACGCGCTCAAGTTCTGGGACCACGCGGTCGACAACGCCGGTTCGATCGTATTTCGATTGATGTTCAACGCGTTTCGCGCCGCTTACGAGCCGGCCCTGTTGGCAATGGGCACCGCGATCACCGCCGAACCCAAGCGTCCGGATGCGTATCGGAAGTTGGCCGATGCGATCTGCTCGGGTGATCCAGCGGGGGCCAAAAAGGCCGCCCGAGACGTCCTCGAGCGCGCGAACACGACATTGCTGGCCGACCTCGAATCGCCGGGAGACAGGGAATAACGGCCTATGACGACCCCCGCCGACATCACCACATTTCTACGCGGCCAGATTCAGCCCGCGGTGGACGCGGTCGGTGGGTTCTATCGCACGTGCGTGCTGACCGGCAAGGCGCTCTTTCGGCGGCCCTTCTATTGGCGCGAAACCATCGAGCAGGGCTACTTCATTACGAGCGTGTCGTTGCTGCCGACACTCGCGGTCGCCATTCCGCTGACGGTGCTCATCATCTTCACGCTGAATATCCTGCTCGCCGAGTTCGGGGCTGCCGACATCTCCGGCGCAGGAGCGGCGCTGGGCGCGGTCACCCAGCTTGGCCCGCTGACCACTGTGCTGGTGATCGCCGGAGCCGGGGCGACCGCCATTTGCGCTGACCTGGGCGCGCGCACCATCCGGGAAGAGATCGATGCGCTGGAGGTGCTCGGCATCGACCCGATTCACCGTTTGGTGGTGCCCCGCGTCGTCGCCGCCACGATCGTCGCCACGTTGCTGAACGGCGCCGTCATCACCATCGGACTGGTCGGCGGATTCCTCTTCGGCGTGTTCATCCAACACATTTCGGCCGGCGCGTATGTCAGCACCCTCACTCTGGTCACCGGCCTGCCAGAGGTCATCATCTCCGTGATCAAGTCGGCCACATTCGGACTAATCGCCGGGTTGGTCGGCTGTTACCGGGGGCTCACCACCAAGGGCGGACCCAAGGGCGTCGGCACGGCTGTCAACGAGACGTTGGTGTTGTGCGTTATCGCTCTGTTCGCGGTCAACGTGGTGCTGACCACGATCGGCGTCCGGTTCGGCACGGGGCGCTGAATTGGCTACCTTTGTGGTTTTTCGCGCCCGCTACCCGCGGACCGTGGCCAATGTTGGCCGCTACGGCGGCGGCCCGGTCCGGCGATTGGAAAGTTTGGGTATCTTCGCAAGATTCGTCCGGATCAGCGTGGTGGAAATCGGCTGGGCGCTGTATCGCTACCGCAGAGAGACGCTGCGTCTCATCGCCGAGATCGGTATGGGCACCGGCGCGATGGCCGTCATCGGCGGCACGGTAGCGATCATCGGTTTCGTCACGCTGTCGGGTAGCTCGCTGATTGCCATCCAGGGATTCGCGTCGCTGGGCAACATCGGTGTCGAGGCGTTCACCGGATTCTTTGCCGCACTTGCCAACACGCGAGTCGCCGCACCCATCGTCTCCGGTGTCGCGTTGGCCGCAACGGTCGGAGCGGGTGCCACAGCACAGTTGGGTGCCATGCGGATCAGTGAGGAGATTGATGCGCTGGAAGTGATGGGCATCAAGTCGATTTCGTACCTGGTCTCCACCCGGATCCTGGGCGGGCTGGTGGTCATCGGGCCGCTGTATGCGCTGGCCCTCGATATGGCCTTCACTTCGGGTCAGGTCGTCACGACGGTGCTCTACGGACAGTCGAACGGCACCTACGAGCACTATTTCCGCACCTTCCTGCGCCCGGAGGACGTGGCTTGGTCGGTCGTCGAGGTAGTGATCATCGCGGTGGTGGTGATGGTCAACCATTGCTACTACGGGTACACGGCCAGCGGCGGCCCGGTCGGCGTCGGACTGGCGGTCGGACGGTCGATGCGCCTATCCCTGGTCTCCGTCGTGGTTGTCGTGTTGCTGGCCGAGTTGGCGCTCTACGGCGTCGACCCGAACTTCAATCTCACGGTGTAACCGCCATGACGACGGTTCTGACGAGCAAGGGCCGACGGGTGTGGTTGTACGTGGAGGGCATCGTGCTGTTGGCAATCGGTGCGTTGGTTCTGGCGTTGGTGTACTGGCAGTTTCGCGGCGACTTCACACCGAAGACCGAGCTGACGCTGGTGGCTTCGCGTGCCGGGCTGGTGATGGAGCCGGGAGCGAAAGTCACCTACAACGGGGTGGCGATCGGACGGGTGGCCAGCATCTCGGAGATAACTCGCGATGGCAAGCCGGCGGCGAAGCTGATGTTGGATGTCGATCCCAAGTACGTCCGGCACATTCCGGTGAATGTCGTCGCCAATGTCGAGGCGGCCACTCTGTTCGGAAACAAATATGTTTCGCTGGTATCGCCGAAAAACCCACAAAAACAGTCGATCTCGCCTAGTGACGTGATTAACGTGGAGTCGGTGACCACGGAGTTCAACACCTTGTTCGAGACCGTCACCTCGCTCGCCGAGAAGGTAGATCCGATCGAGCTGAATGCCACGTTGTCCGCGCTGGCGCAAGCACTGGACGGGCTGGGGGGCAAGTTCGGCGCGTCGATCGTCGACGGGAATCAGATTCTTGCGCAACTGAACCCGCGAATTCCGCAGCTCGGCTACGACGTGCGGAAGTTGGCGGACCTCGGTGATATCTATACCCGTGCGTCACCGGATCTCTGGGCCTTCTTGGACAACGCGGTCATCACAGCCCGCACACTGACCAGACAACAGAACGATCTGGACGCCGCATTGCTGGCGGCGGTGGGTGCGGGCAGGACCGGTGCGGACATCTTCGATCGGGCCGGACCGTACCTGGTTCGTGGCGCCAGCGACCTGGTACCCACCGCAGATCTACTCGACGCCTATAGCCCCGAACTGTTCTGTATGGTGCGCAACTTTCACGACGCCGCACCTAAAGTCGCGAATGCGGTTGGTGGCAACGGCTATTCGTTGTCCGCGGCCGGAACCATCTTGGGTGCGCCCAACCCGTACGTCTATCCCGACAATCTGCCGCGGATAAACGCACATGGCGGACCCGGTGGACGGCCGGGGTGCTGGCAGACGATCACCCGGGATTTGTGGCCGGCGCCCTATCTCGTGATGGACACCGGCGCCAGCCTCGCGCCCTACAACCACTTCGAGCTCGGCCAGCCCATGCTCACCGAATACGTCTGGGGACGCCAGTACGGGGAGAACACGATCAATCCATGAAGATCACCGGCACCGCAATCAAACTCAGCATCTTCTGGCTGGTCTTGCTGGCGTTCACCGCCGTCATCGTCGTGGTGTTCGGTCAGCTGCGGTTCGATCGCACCACCAGGTATTCCGCCGTGTTCAGCAATGTCAGCCAGTTACGGGAAGGCCAGTTCGTCCGTGCGGCCGGGGTGGAGGTCGGCAAGGTCGCCAAGGTGACCCTGATCGACGGCGACAAGCGGGTATTGGTGGATTTCACCGTCCAAAGCTCACTGGCCATCGACGAGGCGGCGACCGCGTCGATCCGTTACCTCAATCTGATCGGTGACCGCTATCTCGAGCTCAGACGCGGCGACAGCGGACGACGCCTGGCCGCGGGCGCCACGATTCCGCTCGAGCACACGCAGCCGGCCCTGGACCTCGACGCTCTGCTGGGCGGGTTCCGGCCACTCTTCCGGACTTTGCAGCCGGACAAGGTCAACCGCATTGCTCAGTCGATCATCACGGTGTTCCAGGGCCAGGGCGCCACGATCAACGACATCCTCGATCAAACCGCCTCGCTCACCGCAACACTGGCCAACCGAGACCAGGCAATAGGCGAGGTCATCACCAACCTGAACACGGTGCTGGCGACCACGGTCCAGCATCAGAAGGATTTTGACCGAACGGTGGACAAGTTGGATGTGCTGATCAGCGGGCTGAAGAATAGGGCCGACCCGCTGGCCGCGGCGGTTGCTCACATCAGTGATGCCGCAGGCACTTTGGCCGATCTGCTGGCCGATGATCGGCCGCTGCTGAACAGCACGTTCGGCTATGTCGACAGCATCGAGCAGTCATTCATCCATGATCTCTCGACGTTCGACGATGTGCTGGCCAAACTGCCTGGGGCATATCGCGTCATCGGCCGAGTCGGCGGGACCTACGGCGACTTCTTCAACTTCTACCTGTGCGAAATCTCATTGAAAGTGAACGGATTACAGCCCGGCGGTCCGGTACGCACCATCAAGCTCTTCGGGCAGCCGACGGGGAGGTGCACACCGCAATGAGAACGTTGACGGAGTTCAACCGGGGCCGCGTGGGGTTGATGGGTGTGATCATCACAATGCTGGTAATTGGCGTGGGACAGAGCTTTACCAGCACGCCGATGCTGTATGCGACTCCGGTCTACTACGCGCAGTTCGCCGACACCGGGGGCATCAGCGTGGGCGACAAGGTGGAGATTGCCGGGGTGAACGTCGGTCTGGTGCGATCGCTGGTGATCCGTGGCGACCGGGTCATGATCGGATTCACGTTGGCCGATCGGACCATCGGGACGCAGAGTCGCGCGGCGATTCGCACCGACACGATTCTCGGCCGCAAGAACATGGAGATCGAACCCCGTGGTTCAGAGCGGTTGCGGCCCAATGGCTTTCTCCCGTCGGCGCAGACCACTACCCCGTATCAGATCTACGACGCCTTCGTCGATGTCACTGACGCAGCGAAGGGTTGGGACATCGACACCGTCAAACGTTCGCTGAACGTACTGTCGGAAACCTTCGACCAGACTGCGCCACATCTGAGTGCGGCTCTCGACGGCATCAAAGCGTTCTCCGACACCATCGGAACGCGCGGCGAGCAGATCAAACAACTGGTGGCTAACGCCAACAAGGTTGCGCGCGTCCTCGGTGACCGAAGCGGACAAGTCAACGGTCTGCTGGTCAACGCCAAGACTCTGCTGGCCGCGTTCAAGCAACGCAGCCAGGCGCTGAAAGTGTTGCTGACCAACGTATCCGCGGTGTCGGCCCAGGTCTCCGGCTTGCTCAACGAGAACCCCAATCTCGGCCAGCTGCTCAAGGAACTGAGCACCGTCAGCGACGAGTTGGTGAAGCGTAAGAAGGAGCTGGGTGATGTGCTGGTGTTGGTCAGTAGGTACACCGCGTCGCTGACCGAGGCCGTTGGTTCGGGGCCCTATTTCAAGGCGATGGTTGTCAATCTGCTGCCGCCCCAGATAATCCAGCCATGGGTTGACGCGGCGTTCAAGAAACGGGGCATCGACCCGGAAGAGTTTTGGCGTGATGCCGGCTTGCCGGAATTCCGGTTCCCCGACCCGAACGGCAGGCGGTTCCCCAACGGTGCGCCGCCGCCAGCACCCCGGGTGCTGGAAGGCACGCCGGATCATCCCCTACCGGCAGTGCCGCCGGGATCACCCTGTTCGTACACGCCACCGGCAGGCGGCCTGCCGCGACCGGGAAATCCGTTGCCCTGCACGATGGTCGATCAGGGGCCGTTCGGCCCCATCCTTGGTGGCTTCCCGGCGCCGCTCGACGTCGGGACGTTGCCGCCGAACCCAACCGGACCGTTGCCCGGGCCGGGTGTGCCGAGCGCAGGTAGGCCGGGCGAAAGGCCGCCGGATGTTCCGGGCGTGCCGGTGCCACTGCCGACGTCCGCGCCGCCGGGGGCGCGGACCGGAGGTGGCAACTGATGAGCACCATCTTCGACATTCGCAGCGTCCGCCTGCCGAAGCTGTCCGCCAGGGTGATCGTCGGCGGAGCTTTGGCAGCAACTCTGGTCGTGACCGCAGTGTTCTTCGGGGTGCAGCTTTACCGCAAACTGAGCAATACCACCGTGATCGCGTATTTTCCGGAGACCTTGGCGCTGTATCCGGGCGACAAGGTTCAGATCATGGGTGTGCGGGTCGGTGCGATCGATAAGATCGAGCCGGACGGCGACCAGATGCGCGTCACGCTGCACTACAGCACCGACTACCAGGTGCCCGCCAACGCCACCGCAACGATTCTGAACCCGAGTCTGGTGGCCTCGCGCACCATACAGCTCTCCCCGCCCTACACCGGTGGGGCAGTGTTGAAGGACGGCGCAGTGATCCCGATCGAGCGCACCCGGGTCCCCGTCGAGTGGGATCAGTTGCGCGAGTCGATCAACGGCCTGCTGCGGGATCTTGGGCCGACTGAGCAGCAACCGAAGGGGCCGTTCGGTGACGTCATCGACGCCGCCGGAGACAATTTGGCCCGCAAGGGCAAACAGATCCATGACACATTGAACGGCCTGTCGGATGCGTTGAGTGCCTTGAACGAGGGCAGAGGGGACTTCGTAGGGATCACCCACAGCCTCGCGCAGTTCGTCAGGGCGCTCTATCAGAACGATCAGCAATTCGTCGAACTCAACGACGACCTGGCCGAATTCACCGGCTGGTACGCGAAATCCGACGAAGACCTGTCCGTTCTGGTCAGGCGGGTCGACGATGTACTCGGCACCGCGCGAAAGTTCATCGGCGACAACAAGTCCGTGCTGGTTCACGACGTGAACAACCTCGCAGAGGTGACGAACGCGATCCTGCAACCCGAACCGCGGGATGGTCTGGAAACCGCGTTGCACGTGCTGCCCACCTTCGCGGCCAACTTCAACAACCTCTACTACCCGGTACACAGCTCGTTGGTGGGCCTGTTCGAGTTCCCCAATTTTGCGAACCCGATCCAGTTCTTGTGCAGCGCAGTCCAGGCCGGCAGCCGCCTTGGATATCAGGACTCCGCCGAGTTGTGCGCGCAGTATCTGGCGCCCGTGCTCGACGCTATCAAGTTCAACTACGTGCCGTTCGGATTGAACATGTTCGGCAACGCGGCCACGTTGCCCAAGGAGGTGGCCTACTCCGAGGATCGACTGCGCCCGCCGCCCGGATATAAGGACACCACCGTTCCCGGGATCTTCTCGCGGGACACATTGTTCTCGCACGGCAACCACGATCCGGGCTGGGTGGTCGCACCGGGGATGCAGGGGGCGCAGGTTCAGGCGCTCACCGCGGGCATGCTGACCCCGGATTCGCTGGCTGAACTGATGGGCGGTCCGGATATCCCGCCCCCGCCGCCGGGAACCAATCTGCCCGGGTCGCCGAACTCCTATGACGAGTTCAATCCACCTGCGCCGCAGGGCTTCCCGCAGACAGGGGGAGAACGGTGAGGCGCGGCCTGAGGCGTGGACTGGCGCTGTTGATGGCGGCCTTGCTGACATCAGGGCTGTTGACTTCGTGCGATTGGCGCGGCATCGCCAACGTTCCGCTGCCGGTCGGCCGTGGCACCGGCTCGAATCGTATGACGGTGTACGTGCAGATGGCGGATTCGCTGGCGCTCAATACCAACAGTCGGGTGCGGGTCGCCGACGTATGGGTCGGCACGGTGCGCGACATCCAGCTGAACAACTGGACCGCGATCCTGACATTGGATCTCGAGCCGACGGTGAAGCTTCCGCAGAACGCGATCGCGAAGATTGGTCAGACCAGCTTGCTCGGAACCCAACACGTCGAACTCTCGGCACCGCCTGACGCTTCACCGCAGACGTTGCGGAGCGGGGACACCATCCCACTGAAGCACTCGTCGGCCTACCCAACGGTCGAACGGACGTTGGCCAGCGTCGCGGTGATCCTCAACGGCGGCGGGATACCGAATCTCGAGCTCATTCAGACCGAAATCCTTGCCGTCCTGGACGGACACGTCGACCAGATCCATGAATTCCTTACGCGGATCGATACATTCGCCCGCGAGCTGAATCGCCAGAGTGGCAACCTGACTCGCGCAATCGATTCGACAAACCAACTACTGGCCAGCATCGCGAGCCGAAACGCCACGTTGGATCGGGTGCTCACTGATTTGCCGCCGCTGATCGGGCATTTCTCCGACACCCGAGACCTTTTCGCCGACGCCACCGAGTCTCTGGGTCGGTTCAGCGACGTCGCGAATCAGACATTGTCGAATGCCCGTCGCGACTTGTACCGGAATCTCTTGGCACTTCAACGACCACTCAAGCAACTCGGCCGCGCTGCGCCGTATGTGGTCGACGCGTTGAGGTTGGGCCTTACAGCCCCTTTCAACATCGACGGTGTGAACCAGGTGATCCGCGGCGACTACGTCAACATGTCGGGGGCGTTCGACCTGACGCTGTCCAGTCTCGACAACGCGCTGCTGAGTGGAACGGGATTGTCGGGAATGCTTCGGGCACTTGAGCAATCGTGGGGACGGGATCCCGAAACCATGGTTCCGGACGTGCGCTACACACCAAACCCGAATGACGCTCCCGGGGGACCGCTGGTGGAAAGGGGCGAATGAGAAGTGCTGACCCGCCTGATCAGAACCCAACTTGTGTTGTTTGTGGTGCTGGCGGTCGCGGCTGTTGTGGTTCTGTGCTGGTACTTCCTGCGGGTGCCGAGTCTTGTCGGCATCGGCCGATACACGCTGTACGTGGAATTGTCGCAGTCTGGTGGCCTGTATCGAACCGCCAACGTGACTTACCGGGGCATCACCATCGGGACGGTCACCGACGTCGAACCACACGAGCGCGGCGTCCGAGCGACGATGAGCATCGACACCGGCTACCAGATCCCGATCGACGCGTCGGCGAATGTGCATTCGGTATCGGCGGTCGGTGAGCAGTTCGTGGACCTGGTATCGACGCACAAGAACGGTCCTTATCTGCATGACGGGCAGACGATCAGCAAGAGCACGGTCCCGAGCCAGATCGGCCCGGCGCTGGATGCCGCCAACCGGGGATTGGCGGTGCTGCCGAAGGACAAGATCGGATCGCTGCTACACGAAACTTCGGTGGCAGTAGGCGGGCTTGGTCCGGCGCTCCGGCGTCTCGTTGACGGCACCCAGGCGATTGCCCACGATGTCCGGGGAAGCATGGACGATATCGACGACATCATCGAGCATTCGGCGCCCATCATCGATAGTCAGGTCAATTCCGGTGACGATATCGGTCGCTGGGCCGCCAACCTCAACACCTTGGCCGCGCAGACCGCACTGCAGGATCAAGCGGTCCGTCGCATTCTGGCCAACGCGGCGCCGACGGCCGAACAGGTCAATGCGACGTTCGGTGAAGTAGGGCAGTCGTTGCCGCAGACGCTGGCCAATCTCGAGGTCGTGATCGACATGCTCAAGCGGTATCACAACGGCGTTGAGCAGGCATTGGTGTTCCTGCCGCAGTCCGGTGCGATTGCCCAGTCAGTCACCTCGGAGTTTCCCGGCCAGGCGTCTCTGGGCGTCGGCGCCCTGGCTTTCAACCAACCCCCGCCGTGCCTGACCGGTTTCATGTCGGCATCCGAATGGCGGGCGCCCGCCGACACCAGCATCGCGCCGCTACCGAGCGGCACCTATTGCAAGATCCCCATGGACGCGCCGAATGTGGTGCGCGGCGCACGCAACTATCCGTGTGTGGACGTGCCCGGTAAGCGGGCGGCGACCCCGAGGGAGTGCCGCAGCAACGAGCCCTATGTGCCGCTGGGTACCAACCCTTGGTACGGGGACCCGAACCAGATCCTGACCTGTCCCGCGCCCGCTGCGCGCTGTGACCAGCCGGTGAAGCCGGGTCAGGTGATCCCGGCGCCCTCGGTCAACAACGGCCTCAATCCGCTACCCGCGGATCGGCTGCCGGGCACACCGCCACCCGTCAGTGATCCACTGCAGCGACCGGGGTCGGGCACGGTCCGATGCAATGGGCAGCAACCGAATCCCTGCATCTACGTCCCGAGCGCTGTTCCCACCGCGATCTACGATGTGCAGAGTGGCGTCGTCGTCGGACCCGACGGCGCCGTGTACTCCGTCGAGAATTCCAGCGACATCGGAGAAGACGGGTGGCGGAAGATGTTGGCGCCGAAGGGCTGAACGAGAGGACACTTGGGCGTGGCGAGGACCGATGACGACAGCTGGGAGATCACCGAAAGCGTAGGTGCCACGGCACTGGGCGTTGCAGCGGCGCGGGCGGCCGAAACCGAAAGTGACAACCCACTGATCAGTGATCCGTTTGCGCGGGTCTTCCTCGACGCTGCCGGCGATGGGGTGTGGAATTGGTTCGCCACCCCGAAGTTGCCTGACGAACTCCTCGAAGCTGAACCGAACCTGCCGCTGCAGATGCAGTCGATGATGGGCTACATGGCCTCGCGCACAGCATTTTTCGACGCCTTCTTCGTCGACGCGACCGCGGCAGGCATCAGCCAGGCGGTAATCTTGGCGGCCGGGTTGGACTCCCGGGCCTGGCGGTTGTCGTGGTCCGGCGGCCCGACGGTCTATGAGCTCGACCAGCCGAAGGTGTTGGATTTCAAGGTCGCGACTCTGAACAAGCATGGTGCCGAGCCGACGTGCGATCGGGTCGCCGTCGCCGTGGATCTGCGCCAGGATTGGCCGTCGGTGTTGCAGCAGAACGGTTTTGACGCTTCGAGACCGAGTGCCTGGTCGGTCGAGGGACTGCTGCCATATCTGCCGGCGGCTGCCCACGAGCTGCTGTTCGAACGGATTGATGCGCTGAGCGCGGCGGGTAGCCGCATCGCGGTGGAGGGGCCCGGACCGGGCTGGATGGATCCCGATATTCGCGCACAACGGCGCGAGCGGATGGATCGATTGCGTGGTTTCATGGCCGGCGCCGATCCGCAGCGCGAGATCCCGCGAACCGACGAACTGTTCTACTTCGAGGAGCGCGAGGACGTCGGCGACTGGTTGCGTCGGCACGGCTGGGACGCGACCGTGACACCGTCGAAGGACCTGATGGCCGGCTACGGTCGTGGGATTCCTGACGAGATTGAGGACACGACTCCGCGGACGTTGTTCGTCGCCGGCGTCCGCCGCTCATAACGCTCGCGGTGACAGATCTCGTCGAATGTGCGGTTCAGTTCGTTTTCTGATCCCTGAGCGCGCGGGCGAACTGTTCCCCGTTGGGCGTGAGCCCCAGCCAGATCGTGAGATCCCACAACGGGCGCTCTTCGTGGCGTCGTACGTAGAGGTCGTAGACGCGTTCCATGGCAGCGTCGATCGAGAGATCCCATCCTGAGAATTTCTCGCCTGGGTAAGGGAGGTCCCCAATTTGCATCAGCCCCTCTTCCACCAGCGATCGAATAGTTCGCAGCGCCAGGTCCTGTTGAGCCGCACGGGGTATGGCGAGGCTCAAGCGGACGATCGCGGTTTCGACCTCCGCCAGAGGCACCCAGTCGTAGAGCCCACTGGTGAGTAGCTCGGCGCGCAGCCGCTCTTGTGGCGTCATGTCGGGCTGGTGATCGGCGCGGCCGTCCTCAGGCTGGGTCATCGTTCTCCATTTTTCGGCAGTGTTTGGGGCCGTAATTTTCCGGCGACCAGTAGGAGCCCAACGTCGGGGGCGTCATCAATGGCCGAACTCATCTAGGTCAGGTAGCTCGTCTTTGCCGAGCACAGGTAGCCCGTGGTGGCTGTGCGGCGGGTGAACAGGGTGTGGGATGGATTCTGGCGGCACTGGGCCGAGGCCGGCGCCCGGTGGTGCTGGCCCGCAGCGCCCGGGCATTGGCTCTACGGGTGGACGCGCTACGGGTGGCGGCTCGACGGGCACTCGTACCGGTTCGGGTAGCACTGGCCTGACGGAGGCGGGAATGTCCGGTACGCCCCCTCGCGGGTTGATGTGAATTTTGGTGTAGCCACCGTTGCTTGGGATATCGAAGTCAAGGACCGGCCTGCTCGTGGACCCAGCGGACCAGCGTTGCCCGATTATGGTGCCGTCAGGTAGTTGGTATCGGGTGCCCTTACCGGGGTCGCCGTACCCGTTCGGGATTTCCACCCCGTTCTGCTGGGCCCACTTCCATAGATTCTGAAGATCTTCGGGCGAACGGACCTCCCTGATGGACGGTCGCTCCCCGGCGGGCAGTCTGTCGAGCACCCGGCGGATATCGTCGGCGTTTGGGCCGTTGTTAGGCCCTAACCCTGGTGGTGGGTCTTGTTTGAAGGAGTGATCGACGGTCCGTATGTGAGGTGTGTGTTCGTGGGGTGTTTCCGGGAAGTCGTTGATGGCAATTCCGGCAGTCACGGCGGTGATTTTGGCTGCTACTTCATGTTCGATCCCGATGAGTTGGGCTGCGCGTCGGTGGATTTCGGTGGCGAAGGCTTGGGCTTCGGCCTGGCGAGCCGCTTGTTCGGCGGCGGTGCGACTGGTTCGGATGTCTGTGACCGAGTGGTCTTCTCCGACAGTGAAACCCGCATTGTGGGCGTCCTCGACGGCATAGATGACCCTGCGCTGGGTGGCGCCTATGCTTCCGGCGCCGTCACGGGCAATCCTGCTGGCTTGGCGTAGTTTGTCGGCCTGGGCGCTGACCATCGCCAGGTCCGCACCGGTTCGGGTGCGCATTGCATCGGCGGCCGTGCCTCCCCAAGTCAGAGTGTGGGATTGGTTGCGCATCTGCAGAAATACGTCTTCCCACTGATCGGCGGTCTTGGTCCAGTATGTGGCCGCCTCAATCAAATGGTCGGTGCTCCATGCCTGGACTTGGGACACCGTCGGCACCATTTACACCGACCTCGGTGGCACGGCCGCCATGTCGATTGCTGCGTTTGCCTCGTTGTTGACGTACCCCGCAATGCTCGCCTCTACGGCCGCGGCTGTGGCTTGTGCGCGGGCTGTCAACGCGGCTGCAGCAAGGCCAACCGCCACGTGGGCGCTGCCCAGCGCCGCCGTCGTGGGTTGAAATGGCTGCCCCGGCGGAGGTGGTGCGAGGACGCTGAGTTCGGTGCTGAGCGCACTCCATCGCCTGGCCGTGGCTTCTAGCTGATGGACACTGATCCGCAACTCTCCGGATTCCATCCTCGGGAAGTGTAGTGGCTGAGTGAGGAGGCTGGCCCAGTAAGGTTCGACAACGTGACGGCACCGACGCGGTGGACGCTGGCCGATGGCCGTGATCTGCTGTTCTTCGTGCTGCCCGGACACGTCCCGGTGCCGGTGCCGGATCGACGGCCGTTGCCCCAACGCGACTCCGGCCCTTCGTATTTGCGGTACGACCGGACCACCGGGCAGTGGGTGATCATCGCCGAACACCGCCAGGACCGCACGTACAAACCGCCGCCCGACCAGTGCCCGCTGTGTCCCGGACCGACCGGCCTGACCAGCGAGGTGCCTGCTGCCGATTACGACGTCGTCGTCTTCGAGAATCGCTTCCCCAGTCTGGCTGGCCAGGGCCTAATTTCGGCTACTCCGCTCGACGGATTGGTGGAAAACGCTGGGTACGGCCGCTGCGAGGTGATCTGTTTCTCGTCCGACCACACCGGGTCGTTCGCCGATCTACCGCCGGCGCACGCGCAGTTGGTCGTCGAGGCGTGGCAGCACCGTACGGCGGAGCTGATGGCGCTGCCCGGGGTTGAGCAGGTGTTCTGCTTCGAGAACCGCGGCGAGGAGATCGGAGTGACCCTGGCTCACCCGCACGGCCAGATCTACGCCTACCCCTACCTGACTCCGCGCACGGCAACCATGCTGCGTCAGGCGCGGAAGCACCGTAAAAAGCACGGCACCAACCTTTTTGCTGATCTACTGGCGCGCGAGGTCGCCGATGGCAGCCGCATCGTCGCGCGCAACGAGGTATTCACGGCGTTCGTGCCGTTCGCGGCCCGCTGGCCGGTGGAGGTACACATCTATCCAAATCAATTCAGGCGCAATGTTACTGACCTTTCCAGCGCAGAATTGGAAGCATTCACAACGATGTACAGCGACGTGCTGAGCAGGTTCGATCAAATGTATTTCTCTGTGCTGCCGTACATGTCGGCGCTGCACCAGTACGCCGACACCAATGCCCAGCGCGATGGCTACTTTCACGTCGAGCTGATGTCTGTTCGGCGCAGCGCCACCAAGTTGAAATATTTGGCGGCCGCCGAGTCCGCGATGGATGCCTTCATCAGTGACGTCAGCCCGGAGACGGTAGCCGCACGACTGCGCGAGCTGGGGTCATGAGCATCCGCTTCGCCGCACCTGGGCGGGTAAACCTGATCGGCGAGCACACCGACTACAACCTGGGCTTCGCACTGCCGATCGGGTTGCCGCAGCGCACCGTCGTCACGCTCTCGCCGGACGGCACCGACGCGATCACAGTTTGCAGCGACCGTGCAGACGGCTCGGTGCGGATCCCGCTCGACACCGCGCCGGGAGAGGTCGTGGGTTGGGCTGCCTACGTGGCCGGGGGGATCTGGGCGCTTCGCGAGGCCGGTTATCGGGTGCCGGGCGGGACGATGTCGATCACCAGCGACGTTCAAATCGGTTCTGGACTGTCGTCATCGGCGGCGTTGGTGGGCGCTGCCCTCGGCGCGATTGGCGCTGCGGCCGGGATCGAAATGGACCGGGTCGAGTGGGCCCGGGTCGCCCAGTGTGCCGAGAACGACTACGTCGGTGCCCCAACCGGTTTGCTTGACCACCTTGCAGCGCTGTTCGCACAGCCGAAGGTCGCGCTGCTGATCGACTTCCGCGACATCACCGTGCGTCCGGTTTCATTCGACCCGGATACCTCCGATGCCACATTGCTGTTGATCGACTCCCTGGCCCGGCACCGACACGCCGGTGGCGAGTACGCGGCGCGGCGGGCTGCGTGCGAACGGGCGGCCGCCGATATGGGAGCGTCGTCGTTGCGCGATGTGCAGGATCGTGGGGTGGCTGCACTGAGTGTCGTCAACGATCCGATCGACGCCCGCCGGGCCCGTCACGTCCTGACCGAGAATCAGCGGGTGCTGGATTTCGTTGCTGCACTGGCTGATTTGGACCTCAACGCTGCCGGTGGGATCATGACGGCGTCTCACGAATCCATGCGTGACGACTTCGGCATCACGACCGGGCACATCGATCTGCTCGCGGACACCGCGGTGGGCGCCGGTGCGCTGGGTGCCCGGATGACCGGTGGCGGCTTCGGAGGCGTCGTCATCGCGCTGGTGCCGGGCGACCGGACGCAGGGCGTCACCGAAGCGGTGCAACGGGCTGCGGTCGATGCGGGGTACGACGAGCCGGTGATCAGTCAGACCCACGCCGCATCGGGTGCCGGCAGGTTCTGAGCAAGCAAACTTGTCGGTGGCCGCCGATAGCCTGATTTCAACTTCGCGAGATGCCAGCCTCATGAAATGCCTCGGCGGCTCGGACGATAAATCGACTGGCGTCGGACATTGGGAGGTATCCATGGCGCATTCTTCGGACCACTCACAGGTCGAATTTCAGGTCGTCCTGCTCGGCGACCACGACACGGCGCGGCGGGACCGCGACAGGTTGTGCGAACAAGCGAGGGTGCAGCGATGCGTCATCGTCGAAGCCTTCTCATTTGCGCCTGGTGAGGTGGCATCGGCCGACGATCTGACCGAGATCGACGCGGTGGTCTCGGCGCTGGGCCACGCCATCGCGAACCGCGTACACCTCTGGGTGCCTTTTCCGGGTCCGGATCTGGGTCGGGAGCAGCACTGGCGGCGCCTCAGCCTGGTTCTGCAGCGCCACGGCCTCAATCTTCGGTTCGGTTGGGACCTCGACCCGTGTTCGATCACCGGCGGCTTCAACGAAATCGACTACGCGCTGAGGCGTGAGGTACACGCGGTCGATGATCTCGACAGCGCGGTGATGGCGGCCCTCGGCGCCGAAAGTCTCTCGCGTGCAATCGAATTAGAGCTGGTTGCGGCGGATGCGTCTTGCGTGCCCCCCGGCGGGCGGCGAATCGTCGCGGGCGGCGGAGGCGGCGCCGATGCGCGCGTGGACGGCGCGTCTGTGACGCCAATGCTCCCGGTGCCGAATGCGCCCTGGCGGCAGCGCCGACCGGCGCTGAAGGGCTACGTCCGATGGCTCGTACGAGAGTGCGGTGTGACCCAAGCGGCGACTGCGCGGGTATTGAACTCGGTGGGCCAGCGCACTCCGAAGGGACGGCCGTGGCAGCCGGCGACGGTGTCCGCTCTGCTGAACGGTCGCTACGACCGCGCTGTCTGACGGCGTACAGCTGGTTCACATCCAACTGACGTACGTTCGCCACTGGGGTTGTGACCGATGGGAGGACGAGGGCATGGTGCGGACCGATAACGACAGCTGGGAGATCACCGAAAGCGTGGGAGCGACTGCGTTGGGCGTGGCTGCGGCACGTGCAGCGGAGACGCGAAGTGAGAATCCGTTGATCATCGATCAGCTTGCGCAGGTGTTCATCGATGCTGTCGGCGACGGTGTTTGGAACTGGCATTCGGCGCCTCAGCTGCCGCCTGAGGTGCTCGAAACCGAGCCGGACCTGGCGCACCAGATGCAAGCGATGGTCGGGTATATGGCTTGCAGGACAGCCTTTTTCGACCAGTACTTCCTCGACGCGACTGGGGCGGGCATCACCCAGGTGGTGATTCTGGCGGCCGGCCTGGACTCGCGGTCCTGGCGGCTGCCCTGGCCGGACGGGACGACGGTCTACGAACTCGACCAGACCAAGGTGTTGGACTTCAAGGCGTCGACGTTGGCCGAGAACGGCGCAGAGCCCGCGTGTAACCGGATCCCTGTTGCGGTGGATCTGCGCCAGGACTGGCCGGCGGCATTAACGCAGGCGGGTTTTGACGTTTCCGCACCCAGCGCGTGGTCAGCGGAGGGGCTGATGCCCTACCTGCCTGCCGCGGCCCAGGATTTGCTGTTCGATCGTGTTCAGGGACTCACCGCCGGCGGCAGTCGGGTCGCAGTGGAGGCGCTGGGGCCGACGTTTTCGGACCCCGAAGTCCGTGCCAAGCGTCGCGCTCGGATGGATCGGGTCCAGGAGGTCCTGGCGCGAGTGGATCCCACGCGTCAAGTCCCGCGGACCGACGAGCTTTGGTATTTCGAAGAGCGCGAAGACGTGGGTGACTGGTTTCGGCGCCACGGCTGGGATGTGCGGGTGACGCCATCCGATGAGCTGATGGCCGGTTACGGGCGAGCCGCTGCCGCCGAGGTAGCGGACCGGGTGCCGGGGAACTTGTTCGTGGCTGCACAGCGGACCTAGGCCCGCCCAGCACTTGACTGGTAGTCGTTTCCGCCAGCCCGGCGAGGCAGATCGGCAAGCTGGCAACTTCGCTCACGTCGATCGGGCCGGGTCTGGTGGTTAGCGACGATGCTTTCTCGGACCGCGGCGTGCGACCCTACGCGTCTGAGTGGGCCCGCTTCGGAGCTGCGTGCAGTGCGCTCCAGACCGCTCCTGTCGCGTCAGCATCGTGAGTTGGCGACAAGCCATCATTGCATCATGATGCATTGATGCTACTATTTGGTGTGCGCACGACCATCGATTTACCGGATGACCTGCACAAACAGGCGATGGCAATTGCGCGCGATACCAACCAAACATTGAGTGCCACGGTCGCCGATCTGATGCGGCGCGGCCTGGGACCCGGCAAAGTTGCTGCGATATCGGCAGATCCGCGGACCGGGTTTCCGGTGGTGAGTGTCGGGAGGGTCGTGACTTCAGAAGACGTGCGCTCGCTGGAGGATGAGTGACGGCACTGCTCGACGCCAATGTGCTCATCGCGCTCGCCGTTGCGGAGCACGTGCATCATGATGCGGCGGCAGAGTGGCTGGCGGCATCCGAGGCGATGTTCGCCACTTGCCCGATCACCCAGGGAAGTCTTGTCCGATTTCTCGTTCGAACGGGCCAGTCCGCAGCCGCTGCACGCGACGTCGTGAGTGCAATCGAGAATGTGGACCGCCATGAATTCTGGCCCGCCAGTATCTCTTTCGCCGACGTGGGAGTCGGTGGCGTAGTGGGTCACCGGCAGGTGACAGACGCCTACCTCGCGCAACTTGCCCGAAATCGTAACGGGCAGTTGGCCACTCTCGATAGTGGGCTAGCGCACCTGCACAGCGATATCGCGGTGCTCGTTCCTGTCAGCTAACAGGTGATTTGGCCTGAAGCCGACGAGCCAGGCCGCTGGCACGCACGGCGCGCCGCTCAATCGCGGCGCGCACCCCGGCCTCGGTGCCGACCACACGCACCTTTGTCTTGGCGCGAGTTACCGCGGTGTAGAACAACTCTCGCGTGAGTAACCGCGAATCCGCCGACGGCAACAACACGGTCACCTCGTCGGCCTGGCTGCCCTGGCTTTTGTGGATTGTCATGGCGTGCATCGTTTCGACGTCGGACAATCGGCTGGTGGCGAACTCGTGCGACTCCTCGGCGCCGGCGATGACGGCGCGGAGTGCGTCGTCAGCAAGAACCGTGACTCCCGCGTCGCCGTTGTAGACGCCAAGCCCGTAGTCGTTGGTTGTGACGAGCAACGGCCGTCCGGCGTACCACGAAGACCAGATGGGCTCGCCCGTCTCCTCGACGAGCCATCGCTCAACCTGCCGGTTCCAGTGCTCGACGCCGAATCGCCCCCGGCGGTGCGCACACAGCAGTCGATGCTCGTCGAGTATCGCGAGCGCGGTCGCCCTATCGCCAAGCGCGGCGGCATGCCGAAGCCGAAGAGCGTGCGGCACCAGCACATTGCGCAGATGCTCAGTCGGAATTTCGGTGTCGATCCACTCGATGTGCTCGCCCGCTGCGCGCAGTTTGTCGATGGCGAGGTCGGCGTCTCCGTCCCGGATCGACGCCGCCAACTCGCCGATGGAACTGCCGAACCGATGCGAGGTCTTCAGGGCCGCAACTCGAGCATCCTTGCGGGCGCCAAGCCCGTCGACCAGATCGGCCAGTACCGCGCCGGCCTCCACTGAGGCCAACTGGTCCGGGTCGCCGACGAGGAGCAGGCGCGTTTGGGGGCGCACCGATTCAAGCAGCCGGGCCATCATGGTCAGCGACACCATCGAGGTCTCATCGACGACGATCACGTCGTGCGGCAGCCGGTTACCGCGATGGTGACGGAAGCGTGACGAGGTATCCGGTCGGCTTCCCAACAGCCGGTGCAACGTGGTGGCCTGCAAAGCCGGGACTCGTTGCCGGTCAACCGGATCCAGCTTCTCGATCTCCAACTGGACCGCCTCCTGCAGCCGTGCCGACGCCTTCCCGGTCGGCGCCGCCAGGGCGATACGCAGCCGGGCGTTACCGGCTTGCTCGGCCTGCTCGGCGAATAGGGCAAGCAGTCGTGCCACCGTGGTGGTCTTGCCCGTTCCGGGGCCACCGGTGAGCACCGTCAAGCCTTGCGTCAGCGCGATGCTCGCGGCCGCCCGCTGTTCGTCATAGCCTTCCGGAAACAGTCGATGGGCGTCGAGGGCCTGGCCCGGGGTGCGGGTGGACAGCAAAGCCAGGAAGTCATCTGCCACCTGCTGTTCCTCGCGCCAATACCGGTCCAGGTAGAGCAGATTGTTCTCATACACCCGCAGCACCGGCGGTGAGCCGGCCAGCGGGCTGGCCAGCACCGCCGCGAGCCACTCGTCTGGCCGCGGCCACGGGAGGTCGGCAATGCCGACTTGGTCCTCGACCGACCTCAAGTCAACACACACCGAGCCGGCCCGCAGCGCGCGCACCGCCAACGCGACCGCGAGCGACACGGCGGGATCCGAATCGCCGGCCATGGCGGTAAGTCGTTGCGCGACATGAACATCGGCGGGCTCGAATACGCCGGCCTCGCTGAAGGTCCGCAGGAGCCCGGAGGCGCTGACCGCTTGGCGCCGGTCCGCCGGGTCGAGGACCTCAGTGGCACCTTCGCTTGCGATCGTCATGGCTGTTTGATGCCGACCCGCTGCGCCCGGCTCCGCCGGGCTTGCGATCGTCATGCCACCACCCGCCCTGCATCGAGCAGATCCGACAACGCCGTCACCAACACCGGCGGCGGCGCCCAACTGAAGACTCCGGTCGGATGGCCGTCGATCACCGGAGTGTCAGGTCCGCACATTCCGCGCAGGAACAGATACAGCACGCCACCGAGATGTCGTGACGGGTCGTAGCCGGGCTGCCGCCAGCGTAGAAACCGATGCAGCACAACGCTGTAGAGCAAAGCCTGCAGCGGATAGTCCGAGTGCAACATCGCTTCGGCCAACCGTGGCCGGTCGTAATCCGCGGCGGTCAGCGACCGATCGGGATCACCCAGCCAGTTGGTCTTGTAGTCAACGACCAGGTAGCGATGGCCTGACCCGTCGGGAATCCTGAGTACCGCGTCGACCGAACCGCTGAGATAACCGCGCAACGACTGGCCGCCGAGCGTCTCGCCGACCAGTCGGTCTGCGTAGGACGCCAGCGGATCCTCGGCTGGGAGGTGGGACCGCAGTAACCTGCCGACGTCGGCCAGGCGGATGTCCGGTGCCTTCTCGCGACGATCGCCACCCGCCAGTGGGAACTCAAAGTCCAGTTCTCGCAACCTGTCTCGCAAACCGATCTGCCGCAGGGTCAAATCGCCGGCCAACGGGCCCAGCGGAGTGTCGTGCATCGGGATCATCGCCGCTGCCAGGTCGGCGGCCGGCACGTCGACCGGATGCCAGACGGAATGTGTGTCTATCTGCGCTTCTAGTTCGGCGCCGAGGTCGGTGGCGAACGGATCGGCCGTCTCCAGTACCGCGTGCACCAGCGTGCCGAACCGTGCGCCCATCGGCAGGTCGGCCATCGGCGACGGCACCTCAGCCCCGGACGGCGCCTGCGTCAGCGGTATGTCGCCGACCTCATCGTCGAGTTCGGTGACCTCCGGCTCACTGCTGACGCCTGTCGTGGCCGCCCCTTCGAGGACCCGAATCAGCCCGGAATAGGAAGTGCGCCGCCACCGGGTGTCGATGCTGCGATGGAAATCGCGAATGTCTAGATCGGTCACCGTTGATTGACCGGAAATTCTTGGCGCCGCGGCGATCACAGACTCTTCCAACACTGGTCCACCGGCGCGTTGCCACTCCGTGAACAGATCCCACGCGGCTTCGTCGGTGATCTTGGCAGGTGTGCAGCGATCCGGCACCGCCGTAGCCCCGGGTCGGCGACCCCGGATCAGTCGTGACAGCCCGCCGTTGGGTTCGTAGTAGGCCGGCGACCACCAGGCCACCACCTGCGACTGGGCCCGCGTCATCGCGACATAGGTCAGCCGACTGTCGTCGCTGGCAGCTTCCTTGCTCCCCAGTCGCTCCACAGCTGCGAAATCGGGGCTGTCCTTTCCGCCGATGTGCAGGCAGCGCACTCCGTCATCGTGGAACAGCAGCAAGTCGCGTTCCTGGGTATTGCGGTTGAACGCGAACGGCAGATACACCACGGGGTACTGCAGTCCCTTACTCACCCAGACCGTCATGATCTGCACTGCGGCCGCGTCACTGTCGATCCGCCGATTGCGTTCGGTGGCGCCGCCGCGCTCCTCACGCTGGCCGCGCAGCCAATCCCGCAGCGCCGGTAGCGCAAAGCCCTCACGGTGCGCGGTCTCCTGCAATAGCTGGGTGAGGTGGGCCAGATCGGTCATGTGCCGTTCGCCGCCCTGCCACGACAGCACGCGGTCGCTCATCCCGTTCAATTGAGCGGCCTCGTAGATGGCGGCTACCCCGCGTTCACGCGCGTGATCGGCCCACTCCCGCAGAGTTTCGGCGACGCGGTCGGTCAGCGCATCACCTTTGGCCGCAAGACCTTCCGCGGTCTCGCCGAAGAACATCGTCGCTGCGGCAGCACGCACCAGTCCGGGCCGATGCGGCTGGTCGAAGGCCTCCAGCAACGACAGCCAATCGTCGGCGGCCTCCGAATTGAACACGTCCGAGTCGCCGGTGTACACCGCGGGAATGGCGGCTTGAGTCAGAGCTTGGTGGCAGGCGCGGGCGTCCTTGTGTGTCTCGACGATCACCGCGATGTCGCGAGCGACAAGTGCCTTGCCGCCGAATGTCGCCCCCGATGCCAACAGACCTGCGATGTCGGCGGCCAGATCACGGCCGATGTGTTCCCGCACCTCGTCGATCGGCAAGTTCTGAGTTGCTCTGCGGCCCAGAGTCGCACGACGAACCACGCGCAGCCTGAACGGGTCACTGTGCGGCGCACCGATCAGGCGATGTCCCTGGTGGTACGCGCCGACCTCGCGGACGACGATAGCGGGGTCGCCGAGTTCGGCTCCGAGCAGCAGGGACTGCAACCGGTCGACGAGCACGCTGTCGCTGCGCCAATTCGTCGCCAAGGTCTGCTTCTCGCCGGCCGTTTTGGCCGCTTCCAGGTAGGTGACGATGTCGCCGCCGCGAAACGCGTAGATCGCCTGCTTCGGGTCGCCGATCAGGATAAGCGTGGATTGTCCGGTGAACGCCCGGTCGAGCACCTGCCATTGCACCGGATCGGTGTCCTGAAATTCGTCGACCATGACGATCGGCCAGCGTTGCCGCATCCGGACGCGAGCGGGGGAGTCGTTCGTGGCCAGCGCGTCGGCCAATCGGCTGAGCAGGTCGTCGTAGTGCAGGATGCCGCGCCGCCGCTTACGCGCTTCCAGCTCGACGAGAACGCTTTTCGCGAAGTTGACGCGGACCGCGGCCGCGGTGCCTGCAGGCGGGTCGCTGGGCCTCAGCTGCGTCGAGGGGTTGTTGACGACCGTCCTGGCGATGCGCAGTGCGTCGCGGTAAGTCAGCGCGGGATCGTCACGCTCCCGCCCGAAATGGGCGAGATAGAGATCGTCGACGATTTCGGCGACCAGGTCACCGAGATCCTCCACCAGCGTGACGCCCGCGTCGCTATCACCAGCCACACCAAGGGATTTCAGCACGAGCTGGCAGAACTGGTGGGTGGTGGCGATGGTCGCCGCGTCGAAGCCCGCCAATGCGTCGCGTAGTCGTTGCTTGCGCTCCAGGCGCTCCTCGTCAGTGCCGTCGATCAGGTGTGCCACCAACTGGTTGTCCCCGACGACCGATGGGTCGTCGAAAGCGCGCACTGTGTCGACGATCTGACAACGAACCCGTTCGCGCAGCTCCTGGCTGGCGGCCCGCCCGAATGTGATGAGCAGCATCTCGTCCAGCGTGGCGTGGCCCTCGGCAAGGTAGCGGGTGACCAGGCCGGCCAGCGCGAATGTCTTGCCGGTTCCCGCGCTGGCCTCGAGCACTGTCGTGGAACGCGCCGCGGGCAGCGGGCCGAGCAGATCGAAAGGTTTCATCAGCCGGGATCCTTCTCGGCACGCAACAGGGGCAGCCAGAGCCGTGCGGCGAAGGCCCCCAATCGGTTGTCTTCGCCGGCATACTCCTCGCCGGGCCGGACTGGTTGCATCAGTTCGGTCAGCCGCGCGTGCCTGCCCCAGGCCCGCACGTGCGCCGGAGATTCATCCTCGCCGGGATAGAGATCGGTTTTCCACCGGTAACCCGCTTGCCGCACCGGATCGTCACCGCCGGACCGGGCCACCGCCCACGCATAAGATGTCTTGATGGGCAACGGAATTGGCTCGCGGCGACCCGCGTCGTAGATCGTTACCAGCTCGCGGAGTACATCGACGGCATTCTCGCGTGGCCGTCCCAGCGCCTGCCCCCGAGGCGCGGTGCCACGTTTCGGCCGGCCGATGCAGACGGCGGACCAGTCGCGGTCCGGGGCGTGAGCGCACAACGCCAGCAACGAAATCCAGGATTCAAGCAGGTGCTTGCCGTCGAGTTTCGAGTACGTGACCGACGCCAGACATTCGCCGAACACTTGTGGCACGGTGCCGGTCAACCGCCGCGAGCCGAGGTCCGAGGGGAGATCAACGTCGACGTCATATGCCACGGGTGCGGCGCGTCGGTGTCGGAGTGCTGCGCTAGCCAGCAGGGCGGCCTGATCGCGGATCTCGGTCACCTTGCGCCAGCCGAGTTGGCCGGGCGGCAAGGTTCCGCGCCGCCACTCCGCTTGTCGCGCCTCGTCGGGTGCCATGCCACCGAGAATGTCGTGCAGCATCCGGTCGCCGACCGACCATTCCTCGAGCGCATTGATGTCGACCGGCATGGCGTCCGCGACACCGTCCACATCCCAGGGCAGCGTGAATTCGAGTGCCCGGAAGAAGCCTTTCACCGGGTCCTTGAAGAAGGCGATCAGATCGGCGAGTGCCACATCGTCCGGTGGCGGTGCTGGCAGCGGTGCACCGATGAAACTCGGCTGTTCGGCGCGTTCCCCGTTTGCTGCTCTGGCTGCCCGCAACACGGTCGGGTCGAAGCTGAAAGGGACGCCCGGCACCAGCTTTCCGCGTTCCACGTTGCGAATGTCGAACGGCTGCAACGGATGTTCGACGAGGACTTGGTCACGAACCTTCGTGCCGGTGGTCATGTCCACTGCGTCCAAGAGTTCGGCCAGCGGCACGGCGGGTGGTCTGCGTTGGCCTGAGTACTCATTGGCGCCGGTGTAGGTGATTACCAGATTGCTAGTGGCCGCGCCGATGGCGTCAAGCAGCAACTGCCGGTCCTCTGAGCGGATGTCGCGCTCACCGGTCAACGAGTGGCGGGCCAGGGCGTCGTCGCCGTCGACGACACCGAGACGCGGGAACACGCCGTCGTCGAGACCGACCAGGCAGACCACCCGATGTGGCACCGAGCGCATCGGAATCATCGTGCACACGGTCAGTGTCCCGGTGCGGAAGTTGGCACGGGTGGGCCGTCCGGCCAGGTGTCGTTGCAGGAGTGCACAGATGTCAGGTAACCGCAGCGCGGTGTCGGCCCGGGATCCCGCGGTGCGCACGATGCCGGCGAACTCACGTTGCATCTGGTTGGTCTGCCACACATCGTCATCGTCGGTGCGGGTCAGCAGGCTGATGCCGTCGGACAGCGCGCTCAGCCATTCCCGCAGCGGCCTGGTGCCGGTGAGCGAGTCGACCACCCGCTGTAGTCGGTCGATGTATTCGGCGAGTCGGCCGGCCAATTCGACCCGGTTGCTGCCGACGTCGTCGAGGGGCAGCGTCGAGTCGATCCAGGCGTGCGATGCGTCGGACATCGCGACGCCGGCCAGGACGCGATCGATGCCGAATCGCCATGTGTTGTGGACGAAGTCGACGCCGAACGGCTTGCGGTGCTCCTGATCGAAGCCCCACCGGATGTTGGACTGTCGGACCCACCGGGTGATGTTCTCCAGATCGTCATCGCTGAAGCTGAACCGGGCGCGTACCGGGTCGGCCTGGGCGAGGTTGAGTACTTCACTCGCGGTGACCCGGCTGCCGGCCAGCGCCAGCAGCTGCGAGGCAACGCCCAGCAGTGGATTGGTCTGCACCAACGAGCGGTCGGCCAGGCGCACCCGCAGCTTGTGGGCGGGATGCGAGCCGCTGACCACATCGCCGAGACCGAAGTCCGCGACGATCAGCGGCGCGTAGGTCTCGATGTCGGGACACATCACCAGGATGTCGCGCGGCTCCAGCGTCGGGTCGTCGGCGAGCAGCCCGAGCAGCACCTCCCGCAGCACGTCGATCTGCCGGGCAGGCCCGTGGCAGCTGTGCACCTGAATCGACCGGTCATCGGCCGCCAACGTGCGGCCGGATTGGCGGACGGTGTTGGCTGCCAGGTCGGATTGCAGCCAGCCCAAAAGGTTTTCGGGACGATCCGGGCTGCTGAGACTCTCGTCGGTCGCGACCGCGGACGGCAGGCTCCGTTGCAGTTCGCGCAGGTCCCTGCCCAGAGTCGCCAGCAGGGGATGGCCGACCAGGCGGTGGCTGGTGTCTTCGTGCCGCGGCACCGGCCCCCTGCTGGTGTCGCCGTCGGCGAGCGCCCGCCACAAGGTATCGCTGGGGTGCGGCAGCCACAGGTGCAGGTCGTGGTGGGTGGCCAGCGCGCCGAGCAGTTGCACATCGGTGGACGCCAGACGGGTGTGGCCGAACAGTGACAGCCGCGACGGCAGTTCGGCCGGACCTTCCTGCAGTCGGACGATCGTCTTCTCGTGGCGGACGTGCGGCGGATCGGCGGCCACGGCGGCGACCAGTGCCCGCCACAATTCGGGCTGCCAGGCCAGGTCGGTATCGAGCTCGCCGGGATTGCCGTCGAGCCAGTCGATGAGCAGTTGGGGACGCTGCCGCGCGTATGAGGCGAACAGCCCCGCCAGTCGGCGGGCCACCGAGTACCGCCGGCCCCGGCGCAGGTCTGCCTCGGCTCCGATGTCGAAGTGGCCCAGATGTTTTGCCAGTGTCTGACACCAAGACTGCTGCAACGAGCAGTCGATCACCTCGAGTAGTGGCCACGTCATCGCATCTGCTGACCACGGATCTTCGTCGACGGTTCCGGTGATCTCGGCGATCAACGACGCGGGGTTGCGGAACGTGACCCCGGCGCAGATGCCGTCACCACCGGCATGGCCGGAGCCCAAGCGGTGTGACAGTCGCTGGCTCAGCCAGCGCTCCACGCCGCGCGCCGGAACGAGTACCAACTCCTCGCCGAACGGGTCGGACAGCGCAGTGGCCAGCAATGTGCCGAGTCCGTCGGCAAGTAGATCGGTCCGTTCGGCACGGTGGAGGTGAAGCGGCATCGGGCGCCACGATAGCTCTTTGCTACGACAGGCTGATGGCAGCATGGATGGCGGGGAAGCGATAGGGAGGCGTGAAATTGGAGACCTGGGATGCGATCCGTGCCCGGCGCAACGTGCGGCAGTACACACAGCAGCCGGTTTCAGCGGATGACTTGAACCGAATCGTCGAGGCCGGCTGGCGGGCGCCGTCGGCGAAGAACCGCCAGCCGTGGGATTTCGTCGTCGTCACCGATTCTGCTCAGCTGCAAGAACTTTCGACCGTCTGGATGGGCGCGGGTCATATTGCGGGAGCCGCGGCCGCGATCGCTTTCGTGATTCCGGTGCCGCCGGATGAGCGCCGCAAAGTGACCGACCAGTACGACGTCGGGCAGGCGACCATGGCGATGATGATCGCGGCCACCGATCGAGGGATTGGTACCGGTCACTCGTCGGTGGGGGATCAGGACAAAGCGCGGGCCATCCTGGGCGTGCCCGACGGCTATCTGGTCGCTTACCTGCTCGGGGTCGGATATCCGGCCGACCGCCCGTTGGCTCCGATCCGCAAACCCAGTCGACGGCCGTTCGACGAGGTGGTCCATCACGGCCGCTGGTGACGATGCTTGGCATGCTAGGGCGATGAACCGAAACGAGATCACCGAACAGATCGTGGTTGCTCGGTTGTCCAAGGGGCTGAGCTGGCAGCAACTGGCCGATGCCGTCGACCGACCACTGCTATGGACGACCTCGGCCCTGCTGGGGCAGCACCCGGTACCCGCCGAGCTGGGCAAGATCCTGGTCGAGATGCTCGGTCTGGATGACTCGGCGGTGCCGGTTCTGGCAGCCCCGCCACTGCGCGGCAGCCAGTCCGGTGGCGTGCCCACCGACCCCACCATCTACCGCTTCTACGAGGCGCTTCAGGTCTACGGCGGTGCCATCAAGGAAGTGATCCACGAACAGTTCGGCGACGGCATCATGAGCGCGATCAATTTCAGTCTCGACCTGCAGAAGAAAGAGCACCCGTCAGGCGATCGGGTGGTGGTGACGTTTGACGGGAAATTCCTTCCCTACCAATGGACTTCGGCGCAAGACTGAAGGGTGAGTCATGGCAGCGCAACGGTCTAAATCGGTTGATCTGGTTCTGTCCGGCGGCGGGGTCAAGGGCGTAGGCCTGGTGGGCGGCGTGGTCGCCATCATGGACGCCGGTTACTCGCTCAAACGCGTATCCGGGGTCTCCGCCGGTTCCCTGGTCGGCTCGATCCTGGCTGCCGCGTCCAACGGCGACAAGCTGACCAGCGCCCAGATCAAAGAACTTGCCCTCACCCTGCCCTACGACAAGTTCCGTGACTCCGGTCCCGTCGGCCACCTACCGGTCGTCGGCCAGGCGTGGGGGCTGCTGCGCGAGAACGGCATCTACCGCGGCGACTTCGCCCGGGACTGGATCCGCAGCGAACTGAAGAACCTGGGCGTCACGACCTTTGGCGATCTGGCGCTGCCCGACAAACAGATCCATGCCGAGCGCCGCTACCGGTTGGCGGTCACCGTCACCGACATCACGACCGGGCAACTGGTGCGGCTGCCCTGGGACTACCGCCGCCTGTATGGACTCGATCCTGACGAGCAATTGGTTGCCGACGCCGTCCGGGCGTCGATGTCGATCCCGTTCTATTTCCGTCCGGTCACCCTGACCAGTTCCGCCGGGCTCACCTCGACGTTGGTCGACGGCGGTGTGCTGTCCAACTTCCCGATCGACTCCTTTGACCGGCCGGACGGAAAACCCCCGCGCTGGCCCACTTTCGGCATCACGGTGATGCCGAATCTGCCCGAAGGCAACGATCAGGTGATCCCCGGTGTGTCGGCACTGCGTTTGCTGGGCCCGCCGTCGGTGCTCCTCGAGCAACTGATCACCACGATGTTCGTCGGGCGCGATCAGACTTACCTCAACCAGCCGTGGGTCAGCGCACGTGCGATCCGCGTGGACTCCACAGCGGTCAATTTCCTCGATTTCGGCATCTCGCGAAGGGATGCCGAAGCGCTCTACCAAAAGGGTTACGACGCCGCCGCGACCTTTTTGTCGACCTGGAACTGGGTCGAATATTTGGAGCGGTTCCGCCAATACCAGTAGGCATCATCTGAGCCTGAAAAAAGACCTTCAGTTAAAAACGGCAAAATTGCCCTGAAAGCGCCGCGGAAAGTGCCAGACTCCGATTTGGAGGAGGCGCGGTGTGGCGCGGTTGTTTCGGGCAACCGCATCACCTGTCCATCTAGGCGCCGAATTCCTTCTCGATCCCATCGATCCCAGCCCGGATCGCCTTCAATGAGTCGGCGCGGGCCCGCAACTTGGTGGCAGCGTGCGCCGACTGACTCAGGTTGGCGAATTCATGCGCTGCTTCCTCGGCGCGGCTGACGACCACCTCGGGCAGCACCATCTCGTCGATGAAGCCGGCGGCCAGGGCCGTTTCGCCGAAGAACGTCTTGGCCAGTCCGGTGGCTTGTTGGTACGCCGACCGCGTCAGCCGAAGCTTCAACACTTCGAGTGCGGCCCAGGGGATGACCATGCCGATCGCGACCTCGTTGGCCTGAATGTTGTACGCGTGGGCGGCGATTCGATGATCGCCGGAACACAACAGGAACGAGCCCATCGCGATCGCGGGCCCGGTGCAGGCGATCACCACCGGCTTGGGATAAGACAGCAGCCGGTAGGACAGTTCGAATCCGCCCCTAAGCATGTCGATCGCGGGCTGCATCTCGCCGGACGTCAGGATCTTCAAGTCGAATCCGCCGCTGAACACGCGCTGATTGCCGGTGATCACCAGCGCCTTCACGTTGTCGCTGTCAGCTTGGTCGAGCGCGTCGTTGAGGGCCTGCTGCATGGCCGGGCCCAACGCATTCACTTTGCCGTCGTCCATCCGGATGACCCCGATGGTTTCGTCGTGGGTGTAAACGACCGGGTCGCTCATGGGTGACTCCTTCGCTGCGGGCAACGGAGTCGATTGAATCAGATGCCGTTCCGGTCGCGCGGCTACACCCGTTGGCTGCGGTGCTTGCCCAGTTCGTTCTCGGCGTCGCCCCAACGCAGGCTGACGTCGGTGGGCTCGTCGAGTTGCCGGGTGCGCCACCTGTCCTGCGTTTCGGTCACGGCGCGGTTGATGCGATCGATCTCGCCGCGAAACACGTCGGGACGCGTTTCCTTGCTTGCGTAGTGGAAGTAGGTCAGCAGGCTGCGCAACAACTCCAGCTTCTGCTTCTCCCGCTTGGCCAGGTCGTGTGTGGTCATCAGCTCGATGCGCTGCACGGGCGGCAGGGCGTCCCAGTCCAGCACTACCTTCGTCTCCAGCGGGCTACGGGCGCGCTGCCAGAATTTCCATCCTCGTGGCTGCTCGCGGCGGTCGTAGTAGGTGACCGTCCCTTCGAAACGGGACTCGACGCCATGCCCGATCTCGGCGCGGTCGAGCGCTGAATCCCACACCATCCGCCACTCCTGGCCGGGCGCCAAGGTGGGGAGCTCCTTGGGCAGCTGCAGTTCGACCACATCGGCGTAGCCGTCGGATGCGTTCTCGTACTCGGCCACGGTCGGGGGATTGGGGAAGTTGAAGTGGATGTCGTAGGCCGCGGTGCGGCCGAAATTCCTGACCACGAGCTCGATGACATGCCAGTCCGCAACATGCGGCTCCATCAGCATGGCGACGTGCGGCCGCGTGCTTTCGGCAGCCAGTGAACGGCTGCGCTGCAGTTGTCTATGCGTGAAGATCAGCGCGACGACGCCGAGTGCGAGCGCCCCCCAGGCGGCCCACGCCAGCCAGGTGTTGGACTCGACATCTGTGATTCCGTGCCAGCCTTGGACCCACCCCATTGGCACCCCACCTCCGCTCGTACCGCTACCGACGCCCGAAACCGACCTCGGACCGGGAATGTAGCTGCCCTGATCGTAGAGGGGCGTGCTGCATATTGCTGAGAGGGTTATCGACCGTGCCTGGAAGAGTCGCCTGAGTTCGCCGAGCGGTCAGCCGCCCATCAGCATTCGCCATTGGTCGAGACTGCGTGCCCGGTATACGTAGTTGGAACGCTTCACCTCCGACAGTGCCGCGCTCGGTTCGGCGGAATACCAATGCCCGGGATACACCGTCGGGTCGCCTTGCAGCGCGGCGAGTTGCTGCAGACTGCGATATATCTCGTCGGAGTCGCCGCCGGGAAAATCGGTGCGGCCGCAGCCTTCCAGGAACAATGTGTCGCCGGCGACCAAGCGACCGTCGAGCAGGAAGCACTGACTGCCCGGCGTGTGCCCGGGAGTGTGCAGCAACTCGATCTCGATGTCGCCGATGCTGACCTTGTCGCGGTGGTCGTGGGTGGTGAGATCGCTCACCGGGATCCCGGTGATCCGGGAAACCCACAGCGCCTCGTGGGTATTGACGTGCACTGGAACCGAGGTTCGCTCCAGCAGCTCGGCCAGCCCCTTGAGTTCGAAGCCCATCATCGAGCCACCGATATGGTCCGGGTGGTGATGGGTCACCAGCACCCCGGACAGGTGCATGTCGTCGGCCTCCAGGGCGTCGACCAGGTCCCCGGCCGCGTATGCCGGGTCGACCACCACACAATCCCCGGTCTGGCGGTCACCGATCAGGTAGGCGAAGTTGCGCATCTGCGCAGCTATCGGGTCGCCGACGGCGAAATCGCGACCGGAAAGCAGTTGGCGGAAATAGAGCCGATCCGAATCTGACACCCCACCAGAGTATGAGGCGTCCAAAATTAACCCAATTCGGCCTTCCACCTGCACAGACTCGTCGGTAAAGTTGGTCCATGCTGAAGAGGGTCGAGATCTTAGTTGCTGACGACCTCCTCCAAGAGGTCATACACCGGTACCACCTGGCCGATGCCCGCGAAGCCATTCATGTGGCGCTTATGGCGCTTCTTGATCAGGCCGAGAACGAGGCAGAGCCGCAGGACGATGATTACGACGAGTTCACCGATCTGAACGCCTGGCGACTGCATCCAACCAGCGGGACGGGATGACTCTCTTCGGGCAGTGATCGATGCGGTTTCACACGGCGGTTTGGCGACGTCGCGCGCCACGCTGTAACCTCTTCTAGGCCTTGAAGCGTAACCTGCACGACTGGTCGCTCCGGGTGAACGGCCCCCTTAGCTCAGTCGGTAGAGCGTTTCCATGGTAAGGAAAAGGTCAACGGTTCGATTCCGTTAGGGGGCTCGGCGGACGCCGAGCACGTGGACGGCGCGTCCAGGGCGGTGTAGCTCAGTTGGTTAGAGCGAACGACTCATAATCGTTAGGTCGCCGGTTCGAGTCCGGCCATCGCTACGACATACAACGTGGCTCGTGAAGAGAGATTTGAGAGGGAACCGTTATGGCTTCCAGCACCGATGTGCGGCCGAAAGTGACTTTGGCATGCGAGGTGTGCAAACACCGCAACTACATCACCAAGAAAAACCGCCGCAACGACCCCGACCGGCTGGAGCTGAAGAAGTTCTGCCCGAACTGCGGAAAGCACCAGGGGCACCGCGAAACGCGGTGATTGCGCACGCCGTTGGTCGCAGACCGACCCCGAACATTAGGTAGGTTTCAGAGCCGTGGCGCTGTCCGCAGACATCGTCGGGATGCATTATCGCTACCCCGACCATTACGTGGTGGAACGGGAAAAGATCCGCGAGTACGCGATTGCGGTGCAAAACGACGATGCCGCCTTCTTCGGCGAAGACGCTTCGTCGGAGTTGGGCTACGACGGGCTGACCGCACCGCTGACGTTCATCTGCGTATTCGGCTACAAGGCACAGTCGGCGTTCTTCAAGCACGCGAACATCGCGATTTCGGACGAGAAAATCGTGCAGATCGACCAGGTGCTGAGATTTCAGCAGCCCATTGTTGCTGGGGACAAGCTTTATTGCGATGTCTACGTGGATTCGATACGCGAGGCGCACGGCACCCAGATCATCGTGACCAAGAACATCATCACCAATGAAGCTGGTGACACTGTGCAGGAGAACTACACGACCCTGGCAGGTCGTGCCGGCGAAGACGGAGAAGAAGGATTTTCTGATGCCTCTGCGTGAGTTCAGTTCGGTGCAGGTGGGCGACCAGCTCCCAGAGCGGACCTACCCGCTCACCCGCCAGGACCTGGTCAACTACGCCGGTGTGTCGGGTGATCTGAACCCGATCCACTGGGACGACGAGATTGCCAAGGTGGTCGGGCTGGACACCGCGATCGCGCACGGCATGCTGACCATGGGTATCGGTGGTGGCTATGTGACGTCTTGGGTCGGCGACCCGGGTGCGGTCACCGAGTACAACGTGCGTTTCACCGCGGTGGTCCCGGTGCCCAACGACGGCAAGGGCGCGGAGCTGATCTTCAGCGGCCGGGTGAAGTCTGTCGACCCGGAGAGCAAATCTGTGACGATCGCCCTGACCGCGACAACCGGTGGCAAGAAGATTTTCGGCCGGGCCATCGCCTCGGCGAAGCTGGCGTAGTCGATGGCGCTCAAGACCAACATTGTCGGGATGACCTGGGAGTACCCGGACTACTTCGAGGTCGGTCGCGAACAGGTCCGAGCATTCTCCCGGTCGATCAAGAGTGACGACCGGGCCTGTTTCGAAGAAGCCGCGGCGGCGGAACTGGGTTACGAGGCCATCATCGCCCCGCTGACTTTCGTGTCGATTCTGGCCAAACTCATCCAGGACGACTTCTTCCGCAATGTCGACGTGGGCATGGAGACCATGCAGATCGTTCAGGTCGACCAGAAGTTCGTCTATCACAAGCAGGCGCAGGTCGGCGACAAGCTTTACGGCAGCATGCGCATCGAATCTGTCGTCGAGCGATTCGGCGCCGACATCGTCGTCACCAAGAACCATTGCCACAATCAGCATGGCGACCTGGTTTTGGAGGCTTTCACCACCCTGATGGGCCACGAGGGTGACAACTCCATCCAGCTGAAATGGGACAAGGAAACCGGCCAGGTCGTCCGGACGGCGTGATTAGTAACTGAGTCCTGCCTCCATGTACACTCGGACCTCGGGGTTTTCCCATTACAAGCGCGCTGTCCGGTCGGTTCGCGATTGCCGAACGGGGAGCGCGCGAGTCATGTAAGCCCCAAGTCAGCTGGGTTGGTCTGGGCATGGCCTGCCAACCGCGAAGGGGCGTAGCTCAACTGGCAGAGCAGCGGTCTCCAAAACCGCAGGTTGCAGGTTCAAGTCCTGTCGCCCCTGCAGAAGGCCGTCCGGCGGCGATGCAGGCCAGCATGGCCTGCGGAGGAGCCGGACCAGAGGCGGGCTGTGCAATGGTGGACACTGGGAGAGTGTCCAACCACACAACGGCTCGCGGGACAGTTAGCGAACAAAGGAGCATGCGGTGAGCGACGAAGGCGACATTGCCGACGACGCCACAAGCGACGGCGACGACGACACCAACGGTGGTCGGACGGCCGTAGTGACCAAGGCGGTGTCGCGGCCACAGCGCCCCACCGGCAAGCGGTCCCGGCAGCGTGCATTGGAACCCGAGGAGTCGTCGGCCGACGATGAGACGGCCGAAGCTGTGGTCTTGAAGAAGGATCCGAAGAAGGACCCCAAGAAAGACTCGGCCAAGAAGGACAAGAAGGACGCGTCTAAAGCTTCCAAAGCCAAGTCGGGCAAGCAGGACAAGGCGAAGAAGTCGGCGAAGTCCGGCTCGATCAACCCGTTCATTTTCGTTTACAACTACCTCAAGCAGGTTGTAGCCGAGATGCGGAAGGTGATCTGGCCTAACCGCAAGCAGATGATCTCTTACACCTCGGTGGTGCTGGTTTTCCTCGCCTTTATGGTGGCGCTGGTCGGCGGCGCTGATCTGGGTCTGAGCAAGCTCGTCCTGCTGGTGTTCGGCTGAGACCTGACAGTGATAGAGAGGGACTGAATACCGTGACTACCTTCGACGGTGACACGTCCGCGGGTGAAGCGGTCGACTTGCAAGAGGTCAGCACCCCAGAGGGTGCCGAGGCCCCGGCTGAAGACGTCGACCCCGCTACCGCGCTCAAGGCTGAGCTTCGCCGCAAACCCGGCGACTGGTACGTCATCCATTCCTATGCCGGCTACGAGAACAAGGTGAAAGCCAACCTCGAAACCCGGGTGCAGAATCTTGACGTCGGCGACTACATCTTCCAGGTGGAGGTTCCCACCGAGGAGGTCACCGAGATCAAGAACGGCCAGCGCAAGCTGGTCAACCGCAAGGTGCTGCCCGGCTACATCCTGGTGCGCATGGATCTGACCGACGACTCGTGGGCTGCGGTGCGTAACACGCCGGGAGTGACCGGATTCGTCGGTGCTACGTCGCGCCCCTCAGCGCTCAAGCTCGACGACGTGGTGAAGTTTCTGCTGCCGCCGGGAGCGGCGAAGAAGGCCGCCAAGGGTGCGGCAAGCACCGCTGCCGCGGCCGAGACGGGTGGGCTGGAACGTCCGATCATCGACGTCGAGTACGAGGTCGGCGAATCGGTGACGGTGATGGACGGACCGTTCGCCACGTTGCCGGCCACGATCAACGAGGTCAACGCCGAGCAGCAGAAGCTCAAGGTGCTGGTCTCCATCTTCGGCCGTGAAACACCGGTGGAACTGACCTTCAGCCAGGTCTCCAAGATCTAGCCCGCTGGGCACGCCAGCAACAACTTTGAAAATCCAGGAAGGAATATCGACATCTCATGCCACCGAAGAAGAAGAAAAAGGTCACCGGGCTAATCAAGCTCCAGATCACGGCGGGGCAGGCTAACCCCGCGCCCCCCGTTGGTCCCGCGCTGGGTCAGCACGGCGTCAACATCATGGAGTTCTGCAAGGCCTACAACGCCGCGACGGAAAGCCAGCGCGGCACCGTCATCCCGGTCGAGATCACGGTCTATGAGGACCGGACGTTCACGTTCGTCCTGAAGACGCCGCCGGCCGCCAAGCTGCTGCTCAAGGCTGCCGGTGTGCCCAAGGGCTCGGCGGAACCGCACAAGACCAAGGTCGCCAAGGTCACCTGGGATCAGGTTCGCGAGATCGCCGAGACCAAGAAGGCGGACCTCAACGCCAACGACATCGACGCGGCCGCCAAGATCATCGCCGGGACCGCCCGGTCGATGGGCATCACGGTCGAGTAGTAGAACAAGTCACACCCCGAAAGCGTGGGAGGGCCAGCTGCGGCCCGTCGAACCACGAACCCAACACAGATTGGATATGAAGATGAGCAAGACCAGCAAGGCATACCGCGCCGCGGCCGAGAAGGTTGACCGCAACAACCTCTACAGCCCGCTGCAGGCCGCCAAGCTCGCCAAGGAGACCTCGTCGACCAAGCAGGATTCGACCGTCGAGGTCGCGATTCGGCTCGGTGTCGACCCGCGTAAGGCTGACCAGATGGTCCGCGGCACGGTCAACCTGCCTCATGGCACGGGTAAGACCGCTCGCGTCGCGGTGTTCGCGGTGGGCGAGAAGGCAGAAGCCGCCATCGCTGCCGGAGCTGACATCGTGGGTAGCGACGACCTGATCGAGAAGATCCAGGGCGGTTTCCTCGACTTCGACGCCGCGATCGCCACCCCCGACCAGATGGCCAAGGTGGGTCGCATCGCGCGAGTCCTCGGGCCGCGCGGCCTGATGCCGAACCCTAAGACCGGCACTGTCACCCCAGACGTCGCGAAGGCCGTCACCGAGATCAAGGGCGGCAAGATCAACTTCCGCGTCGACAAGCAGGCCAACCTGCACTTCGTGATCGGCAAGGCGTCGTTCGACGAGACCAAGCTCGCCGAGAACTACGGCGCGGCGCTCGAAGAGGTGCTGCGGCACAAGCCTTCGTCGTCGAAGGGCCGCTACCTGAAGAAGGTCACCGTGTCGACGACCACGGGCCCGGGTATCCCGGTTGACCCGTCGATCACGCGGAACTTCGTTACCGAGGCCTAGGCTCTCAGCGCGAGCAGACGCAAAATCGCACAGAAATCGCTTCGGCGATGCGAGTTTGCGTCTGTTCGGCGTTCGGGGGTTAGCCGCTGCATTCGGTGATACGGCGCCGCAGGAAATCGCGGCCCGGCTCAGATCCGTTGGATTCCAGCGCGATTCGATACCAGGTAACCGCATCGGCGGGACGTCCCGCGCGGCGCAGTAGGTCGGCGCGAATCGGGGCGACCAGATTGGACCTGGCCAGTCGAGGATCGTGAGCGACTTCGTCCAGCGCGGCCAGGCCGGCATCAGGGCCGTCCCGAAAACCGACCGCGAGCGCACGATTGGCCAGCACTACCGGCGAATCGGTCGTCTGCACCAGTCGGTCGTAGGCCGCGCAGATCGTTGTCCAGTCGGTCTGTTCCCAGGTCGGTGCCGTGGCATGTACCGCGGCGATCACGGCCTGCGGCAAATAAGGCCCACCCGATCCCTCGGCCTGCCGCAGCCGATCCAGGCCGCGACCGATCCGGCCACGGTCCCACCGTCGACGGTCTTGCTCCTCGAGCGGCACCAACGCGCCGGCGTCGTCCACCCGAGTCTCGCGGCGTGAATCATGGAGCAGCACAAGGGCTGCCAGGGCTTGTGCCTGCGGCTCATGCGGCATCAGTGCGCACAACTCCGCAGCCAACCGAACCCCCTCGCTGCACAGTTCGTCGCGAATTGCCGACGGCCCCGCGGTTGACCAGTACCCCTCGGTGAAGACCGAATAAATGCAGCTGAGAACGTGCGGTGTGCGTTCGGCCAACAATTCGGCCGGCGGCACCCGCAACGGGATGTTGGCGTGCCGAATCTTGTTCTTGGCTCTCGTGATTCGCTGGCCGACCGCTGTCTCGGTCTGCAGCAGTGCCCGAGCGATCTCGGCTACGGTCAGGCCTGAAACCAGCCGCAGTGTCAATGCCAGTTGCGACTGCCGATCCAACGCCGGATGTGCGCAGGTGAACATCATTCGCAACTCGTCGTCGGGCACCGGTTGCGGATCGGTGTAGTCGGTGCGGGCCCGAATGGATTCGATCACTGCGGCCGATTCCCTTCCCGGCCGGACCGATTCGCGGCGCAGCCGATCCCGGGCGCGGTTGCGGGCAACCGTGACCAACCATCCGCCGGGCTTGTCGGGCATGCCGTCGCGCGGCCAAGTGCGCAACGCCTCGGCACAGGCTTCCTGGACGGCGTCTTCCGCGATGGACAGATCGCCAGACCACCGCGCGAGCGCGGCGACGGCGGTTCCCCATTCCCGGCGGAAGACGCCGTCCAGGCTGGACATTCGGCTATCTACAACCCCGAGATTCCGGCGAGCTGCCGCACCTCGATAGTCGAGGCAGGGATCATCGACGCGAGCTTGACGGCTTCGTCGCGGTCGCGTGCGCCGAGCACATAGAAGCCGTTCGCGACCTCCGCACCTTCCGCGTACGGCCCGTCAGTAATCAGCGTTTCACTGTTGCGAACCCGGACAGTGGTCGCGGTGGACGGCTGGTGCAAAGCGGCTCCACCGATGATGTGCTCGCCGGCGGCGGCCGCGAACTGCCCGTGCTGAGCGGCCATGACCTCCCATTCGGCGCTGCCGGGCGGTTCGGCGTTGGCGGGCGGCTCAAGCAGCAGTGCCAGCCATTGGGTGCCGTCTCGTTGGGTGGGCTGGAACTCCCCGTACACGGGCCACACTTCGATGGCGCCGTGCTTGGCCGCGGGGATATCACGGGCGAAAGCCAGCGCCTCGTCGAGATTCTCGGCTTCGAACACGTAGAAGCCCCCGGCGATTTCCGCGCTCTCGGCGAATGGGCCGTCAGTTACGACGGGCGCGTCGGGGGTCCCGGTGATGTGGACCGCGGTGGCCGCGGGGACCAGCGCATCACCGCCACGGATCGCGGACGCGACCTTCGCGTGGAAGGCCTGATAGGCGGCCATCTCGGCAGCACCCTCGTCGGGTGTGAGGTCGCGCTCCTGGTTGATCAACAAAGCGAGGTACTGCATGTTCGGTCACCTCCGGGTTGTGAGCGAAGCCGTCTGCTTCACTCTCTACCGGTTAGACGAACGACGCGCGAGCAATCCGACAGCCAGCCGGAAAAGAAATCAGGCGACCGCACCCGGCTTGAGGTAGGTGACCAGGCTGACGTCGAGAATCTCGTCTGTGAAGTAAAACTCGCAGCCGCGCAGGTACTTGATGTAGCGGTTGTAGACCTCTTCGGAGGTGATTTCGATGGCCTTGTCCCTGTTGGACTCCAGCGTATCGCCCCACATGTGCAGCGTCTTGATGTAGTGCGGTCGCAGCGAAAGCGGTTCGGGGACGGTGAAACCGGCCTTCTCGCCGTGCTCGACCATCATGCCGGTGGTGGGAAGGCGACCGCCCGGGAAGATCTCGGTGATGATGAATTTGATGAAACGGACCGTCTCGAAGGTCAGCTTCTTGCCGCGAGCATTGATGTCGTAGGGGTGGTAGCTGACGCTGCTCTGCACTGCCATCCGGCCGTCGTCGGGCATGATGTCGAAAGTGCGCTTGAAGAAGTCGTCGTAGTTCTCGTGCCCGAAGTGCTCGAACGCTTCGATGGACACGATCCGGTCGACCGGCTCATTGAAATCCTCCCAGCCGTGCAGGAGAACGCGGCGTGAGCGGTCGGTCTCGATCGCATTCAGCACCGATTGCGATCGGGCGTGCTGGTTCTTGGACAGGGTCAGGCCGATGACGTTGACGTCGTACTTCTCGACCGCACGCTTCATCGTGGTGCCCCAGCCGCAACCGATGTCCAGCAGCGTCATGCCCGGCTTGAGGTCCAGCTTGTCCAGGTTCAGATCGATCTTGGCGATCTGGGCTTCTTCCAGCGTGAGATCCGAGGGCTCGAAGTAGGCGCAGCTGTAGATCCGAGTCGGGTCCTGGAATAACGCGAAGAATTCGTCCGAGACGTCGTAATGCGCCTGGATGTCTTCGAAGCTGGTCCGAATCTTCGTCGGGCTAGGCGGGTTCTCAGCCATTGTCGTCCTGATCTCCTGAATGATGTTCACTGCTCGTACGCGCGCACGCTCGCTCGACTGGGTTGTTCAGCTTACGGATTGACGATTTTCACAACTGGTGCGGAGCGCCCCGATCATCCCTCTGCGGCAGCAAAGTCTACTTGGTCAGTGTGAAGTGGTGGCAGTCGACGTAGCCGATCCGAAAGCACTCGGCGGTGCCGGTCAGGTACTTCATATAACGGTCGTAGACCTCTTGGGACTGGATTTCGATGGCCTCGTCCTTGTGGGTCACGAGAGCGTCGGCCCACAGATCGAGGGTCTTGGCGAAGTGCAGCTGCAACGATTCGACATTGCTCACCTTGAACCCGACCTTCGTCGCATGCTCCTCGACCTTCTCGACCGATGGCAGCCGACCGCCGGGGAAGATCTCGGTCACGATGAACTTGATGAAGCGGGCCATCTCGAAAGTCACCGGCATGCCCCGCTCGACGATCTGCCCCCCGGTCAAACCGGTGATCGAGTGCAGCAGCATCACGCCATCTTCGGGCAGTGCGTTGTAGACGAACTTGAAGAAGTCGTCGTAGCGCTGGAAGCCGAAGTGCTCCAACGCTTCGATGGTGATGATGCGGTCCACCTGCCCGTCGAACTCGGCCCAGTCGCTCAGCAGCACGCGGTACGAGCGGTTCGTGTCGACCTGGCCGAGAAGCCGCTCGCAGTAGGCGTGCTGGTTCTTGGACAAGGTGAGCCCGATGACGTTGACGTCGTACTTCTCCAGGGCGCGCTTCATGGTCGAACCCCAGCCGCATCCGACGTCGAGCAGGGTCATCCCCGGCTGCAGCCCCAGCTTGCTCAGCGCCAGATCGAGCTTGGCGACCTGGGCTTCCTCCAGCGTCATGTCGTCGCGCTTGAAGTAGGCGCAGCTGTAGGTCCGGGTCGGATCCGTGAACAGCTCGAAGAACTCGTTGGAAATGTCGTAGTGCGCCTGGATGTCGTCGTAGTTCTCGGCCCTACTCCGGGCTCGAGTCAAATTGTCTGCCATACATCCTCCCCATGGGACAAGACCACACCCCTCGAGGTGACTACCACCGGCACCCTACACGCGACCAGGCGCATCTTCGGCATTTGGCGGCGGCAACGCTTGCTTTTCTTGGAAATACGCGCTACTTGACCAAAGTGAATTGGTTGACGTCGATATAGCCGACCCGGAACGCATCCGCGCAACCGGTCAGGTACCTCATATAACGCTCGTAGACCTCTTCAGACTGGATCCGGATGGCGTCATCCTTGCGCGATTCCAGCGCCGCCGCCCATATGTCGAGGGTCTTGGCGTAGTGCGGTTGCAGCGACTGGCGGCGGGTCAGCTCGAAGCCGGCCTTGGCAGAGTGTTCGCCGACCTTTTCGATCGACGGCAACCGGCCGCCGGGGAAGATCTCGGTCAGGATGAACTTGATGAAGCGGGCCATCTCGAAGGTCAGCGGCATGCCGCGCTCGGTCATCTGGGACGGGATCAACGCGGTGATCGTGTGCAGCAGCATCACGCCGTCATCGGGAAGCAGCTTGTTGGCCATCGCGAAGAAGTCGTCGTAGCGGTCGAATCCGAAGTGCTCGAACGCGCCGATCGACACAATGCGGTCAACGGGCTCGTCGAATTCTTCCCAGCCTTTGAGCTCTACCCGCCTGCTGCGCGAGGTGTCCAGCTCGTCGAAGGTCTGCTGCACGTGAGCGGCCTGGTTCTTCGACAGCGTCAGGCCGATGACGTTGACGTCGTACTTCTCTATTGCGCGGCGCATGGTGGCGCCCCATCCGCATCCCACATCGAGCAGCGTCATGCCGGGTTCTAGGCCCAGCTTGCCCAGTGCCAGGTCGATCTTGGCGATCTGAGCTTCCTCCAACGTCAGATCGTCGCGCTCGAAGTACGCGCAGCTGTAGGTCTGAGTCGGGTCCAAGAACAGTCGGAAGAAGTCGTCGGACAGGTCGTAATGCGCCTGCACGTCGTCGAAGTGCGGCTTCAGCTTGTCGGCCATAGTGTCGTAGTTGCCTTTCCGGGCCAGACGGCTATTTCGTCAGCGTGTACTGGGCGACATTGGAGAGGCCCTTGCGGAACAGGTTCGCGCAGCCGTGCAGATAGCGCATGAAGCGGTTGTAGACCTCTTCGGACTGGATGGCGATCGCCTGTTCGCGGTTCGACTGCAGGTTTTCCGCCCACATGTCCAGCGTCCGTGCGTAGTGCGGCTGTAGGTATTGAATCTCGTCGACCGCGAATCCGCTGTTCAGGGCGTTGTCGATGATGTCGACCTCGCCGCACATTCCGCCACCCGGGAAGATCTCGGTTGCCAGGAAGCGGAAGAACCGCAGATCACTCATGGTCACGGTGATGCCGTTGTCACGCCAGTACGTCTGCTCATGGGTGAAAATGCTGTGCAACAGCATCCGGCCGCCCTCGGGCAGGATCTCGTAGGAGCGATCGAAGAATGCCGGCCAGCGTTCCTTTTTGAAGGCGTCGAAGGCTTCGAAGCTGACGATGCGATCGACCGGCTCGTTGAACTCTTCCCAGCCTTGTAGCCGAGCCTCGGTATGGCGCTTGGTGTCGATGTTGGCCAGTCGTGTTTTGCTGAGCTCGTAATGGTGCCGACTCAGGGTGACGCCGATGACGTTGACGTCATACTTCTCAACCGCTCGGACGACGGCACCGCCCCATCCGCAGCCGACATCGAGCAGCGTCATGCCGGGCTTGAGCTCCAGCTTGTCCAGCGCCAAGTCCAGCTTCGCGATCTGGGCCTCGGCGAGGGTCATGTCATCGCGCTCGAAGTAGGCGCACGTGTAGACCATGTTGGGGTCCAGAAACAACCTGAAGAAGTCGTCGGAAATGTCGTATGTCGCTTGCGACTCTTCGTAATACGGCCTCAACTCGGCCATGTCGAACATCCTCCCCTTCGAAGGTGGCAATTTCGCGCGCTGCGCAACAACGGCAGAGGGCTGGAGCGAAAGTGGAGGGTCTTCATACACCTAGCCCTGAGCCCTTGCTAGACGCAGCGAAGTTGCTCCTCAGCTCGCTGAGTACCCTATCCCACAAAGCTTCGGGCAGGTCGTGTCCCATGCCGTCGATCAGCACCAGGCGGGCACCCTTGATCGCCCTGGCAATCGCGCGGCCCCCGAATGGCCGCATTAGTTTGTCTGCCCGTCCGTGGATGACCACGGTCGGCGCAGTAATGCGGCGATCGTAGTGCATCAGGCTGCCGCTGCCCAAAATGGCGCTGAACTGTTGGGATATGCCCCACGGGTAGAAGTTCCGGTCGTAGCTCTCGGCGGCGTCCGCGTGCGCCTCATCGTCGGGCGTGGGGTAGAGCGGGCTGCCGATGATTTTGCCGACCCTGACCGAGTTGTCGATGATGACGTCTCGGGGTGAACTCGGTGCCGGGCCCTTGAGTAGTGCCAACAGTTGGCGCGGCGCCGGCGGCGGCAGGAACCTGTGGTTATTGCTGGAAAAGATGATGCCCAGGGTCTGGGTCCGCTCGGCGAACCGCGCCGCGAAAACCTGCGCGATCATGCCGCCCATGGACGCACCGACGATGTGCGCGCGGGTGATGTCGAGGTGATCGAGCAGGGCCGCCGCGTCATCGGACATGTCGTCCAAGGTGTAGGCCGCCTGGCTGGGTAGCCCGAGGAAGGAGCGGGCCATCCGCGTCAGCAGCGGCTGGGGGGCCCGATAACGCTCGGTCTTGGTGGACAGGCCGACATCGCGGTTGTCGTAACGGATCACCCGCAGGCCATGACCGACGAGTCGCTCGCAGAACCCGGTCCGCCACAGCAGCATCTGGGCGCCCAAGCCCATGATGAGGAGTACAGGCGGGTCGTCGAGGTTGCCCATGTCCTCGTAGTACAGCTTCACATCACCGGACAGCGCGGTGCCGCTGCGAACTTCCATCTAGACCTCTATATCCGAGTTGTACTCGCGGCTAACCTCGACCATGAAATTGGCGAAGTATCCGGTCAGCTGCGGGTCCGTCATCATCTGCCACTTCGGAGCCAGCAGCTTCATGTAACGCTCGACATAGAGGAACTGCTTCCCGATCAGCACCAATTCCCGGGGCAGCTTGACGTCGTACGCGTCGGCCAGCGTCGACAGTTGGCGGCCGATGTCGGCATACGACATGTCGCCGAGGGACTGCATGGTCAACGGGGTGGCGAACTTCTCCAGGTCTTTGGCTGCCTGCGCCTCGGGCTTCACGTTCCCGACCGCGCCCATCAGCACGACGATCTTGCCGGCCGCGGCGTGGTCCTTTTTGACCAGCAGCGCGTACACCAGCTCGCGCAGCAGCCAGCGGGTGCGCGGATCGATGCGGCCCATGATCCCGAAGTCGAAGAACACGATGCGGCCCTCGTCGTCGACGTAGAGATTGCCCGCATGTAGGTCGCCGTGGAACAGCCCGTGTCGCAGCCCGCCTTCGAACAGGCTGAACAGCAGGGCCTTCACCAGTTCGGTCCCATCGAAGCCCGCCTGCCGGATGGCAGCGACGTTGTCGATGCGGATGCCCTGCACCCGTTCCATCGTCAGCACCCGCTCGCTGGTGAAGTTCCAGTGCACCTGGGGCACCCGGATGTTCTTGCCGAGCGGCGAAGCATGCAAGTGGGATACCCACGCATCCATCGACTGAGCTTCCAGACGGAAGTCCAATTCCTCGGCCAGGTTGTCGGAGAAGTCGGCGACGACGTCCTGCGGCGACAGCCGGCGCCCCAGCTTGGCCAATTCGACGGCCTGAGCGAAGCGCTGCAAGATCTGCAGGTCTGCGGCGACCCTGCGACGGATTCCCGGCCGCTGGATTTTGACCACCACGTCCTCGCCGGTCTTCAGGGTCGCGTAATGCACCTGGGCGATCGACGCAGATGCGAACGGCTCTTCCTCGAAGCTGGCGAACAAATTGGCGGGCTCGTCGCCGAGGTCCTCGATCAGCAGTTTGTGTACGGCCTCGGTATCGGCCGGAGGAACCCGGTCCAGCAGGCTACGGAATTCACGGGACAGCGATTCGCCGAATGCTCCCGGGCTTGACGCAATGATCTGTCCGAATTTCACGTATGTCGGACCGAGATCGGCGAAGGTCTGCGGAATTTGCTTGATGATTTTCTGCTGCCAAGGACCCTTGCCGGGTAGTGCGGCGACCACCCGTGCCGCGGTTCGGGTGACCTGCCAGCCAGTGACAGCTACCCGGGCCGCTTCGACCGGCAACGGCACCCGGTCCAATCTGGCCACGTCGCGGTGCTTAGTGGAACTCATTACTGCAGTGTGCCAAATCGAAGTACCAAACAACCAATCCACGTGACCCCGCTCACCTGCGGGGAAATCCCCGTCCAAGCTGAAATCAGGTCGCGCGGGCGAAGTTCTCGGTCAGCGTCTCCACGATCGGCCGCCACACCGGTTCGGGCAGGTCGTGGCCCATGCCATCGATGACCACGAAGCGTGCGCCATCGATGGCCGCGGCAACCGAGCGGCCGTTGCGGGGCCGCAGCATGGGGTCCGCCGATCCATGCAACACCACCGTCGGCACGGTGATCGCCTTGCTGTACGAAAGCAAGCTGCCGGTGCCCAATACGGCGTCGAATTGGCGCAGCATTCCGGGCGGATAGGTGCTGCGTTCCGCAAGCTGCTGAACTCGCGCTCGCAACTCTTCGTCGGGCGGCAGGAAATTGGGGCCATTGAATACCGCTACGTTGCGCACCTCAAAGGCCAACTTTTCCTCAGCGGTGGCGTCTTTGGCAGGTGGGTCGAATGCCAGCTTGATTACTCGCCACGCCGGCGGCGGCGACAGCGGCTTGCCAGTCGTCGACATGATGATCCCCAGCGAGGCGACCCGGTTCGGATGGGTAGCGGCAAGAATCTGCGCGATCATGCCGCCCAGTGAGGCGCCGACGACGTGGGCCCGGGAAAGGCCCAGATGGTCCAGCAGCGCGACCACGTCTTCGGTCATGTCGATCAGCGTGTAGGGCACCGGACTCGTCCTGCCCATGAAGTACCGGCCGATGCGCCGGTAGACCGAGCCCGGGGCCTGCATCCCGTGCATCTTGGCCGACAGGCCGGTGTCGCGGTGATCGAAACGGATCACCCGGTGACCGGTGTTGACCAGCCGTGCGCAGAAGCCGTCTGGCCACATTGGCAACTGAGCGCCCAGGCCCATGATGAGCAGCACCGCCGGGTCGGCCGGATCGCCGAGGTCTTCGTAGTAGAGCTCGATGGAGCCGCTGGTGGTCCCGCTGCGGTTGAGCACCTTCTCTTTCTACTCAGGCTTGCGCCAGGGAGTGAGCCACGGTTGCGGTTCCCAGCCTTCGAGTCCGGCGATCAGTTCGTACATGGTGGCGCCGTCGATCGTCTCCCGGATGATGTCTGCGTGCCCCGCGTGCCGGGCCAATTCGTTGATCACGTGCAGGATCACCCAGCGCACCGACCACGCGGGAAAATCCTTGGGAAACCAGGGCGCATCCTGCGGCACCGGGACGGGGACGTCGAAATCAGCGGTCTCCACCAGTCGCAGTGTTTTCGCGTTCTGCTCTTCCAGGGCGCGCAGCAGCCCGTCCAGCGTCTCGTCGGATCCCATCACGTACTCGTCCTGGAATTCCGCGGCCCGCACTTCAAAAGGCCGGTTGTCCTTCTCGGGCTCGCCGGGTGCCGCGGCGACCCGTGTCATCCAGATGCGTTGCATGCCGGTGACGTGTTTGATCAGGCCACCGATCGACAGCGCGCTGGCCGATGGAGTGGCACGGGCCTGCTCATCGGTGAGGCCGTAGGAGACCGCGAAGTAAGCACTCTGGTGGTAGGCCAAGAATTCGCGCAGGGCATTGCGGTCGTCGGTCACTGGTGGGGCTAGGGCGGGCATGCTCAGTCCTCCTGATTGTTCGGCTGGTGGGCGTAAAGGTCGCGCACGCAGGCGATTTCGGCGCCATGATGGATCGCTTCCCGGTTGATGTGCAGCACCAACTCGGACAGCGCGTAGTCGGCGTAGGGCCCCTCGGCCGGGCCGCACGGGCGCTTCAGATCGTCGATGGACAGCGACCGGACGCCGGCGATCCACGTCGCGTAGGTCTCGTCCAACTGCTGCAGAGCCGTGGCGGCGTCGGTTGCGTAGCGCCAATTCTGGTAGTCGGCGGGCGGCCCGTCGAAGTGGCTGTGGTTACGCATGGCGAATACGCCGACGATGACGTGGGCCATCCGCCAGGCGATGGTGGTGAACGGTGCCGGCTCGGGCGGCGGATAGGCGAAGTCGATGGCGCCGTCGGGATGGATGGTCCAGCAGTCGGGCACCGGTTGCCAGAAGTATTCGTCGTCGGTCAAGCCGTCCAAGCGTGCGCGCAACTGCCCGGACCAGTGCCAGTCGAGCTGATCTGCGAGTTGTGTGATCAGGTCTGTCATATCGCTCAGCTTTCCAGCAATAGCGGACAGAAACGGTCCTAAATCTGGGGCAGACTGAATGATGTGTCAGCGGGGACGTCCACTACAAGCCGGGTGCTCGAGCTGCTGGGGTTGCTGCAGTCACGCCGGGTGTGGACAGGGGAGGAGCTGGCCGAGCGGCTGTCGGTGACCACCCGCAGCGTCCGCCGCGACGTCGAACGGTTGCGCGAACTGGGCTACCCGGTGGGTGCTAGCAAGGGGCAGGGCGGCGGATATCGACTTGGCGCCGGTGCCGCGTTGCCGCCACTGTTGCTCGACCCCGACGAGGCGGTTGCCATGGCGGTGTGTTTGCGCCTGGCCGCCGGTGGCAGCGTCGCCGGTGTGGGTGACTCGGCGTTGCGGGCGCTGTCCAAGTTGGACCAGGTGATGCCGGCGCGGCTGCGGGCGCAGGTGGCCGCGGTCCACGACGCGACGGTGACGCTGACGCCCGAGACGTCTGAAGCCAACCTGGTCGAGCCCGACACATTGATGACCCTGGCGCGTGCGTGCCGCGATCACGAGCACGTGACGGCCGACTACACCGACCGCGACGGCAACCCGAGCCGGCGACGGCTGGAGCCCTATCAGCTGGTGACCACCGGCCGCCGCTGGTATCTCCTCGCGCACGACCGTGACCGGGACGACTGGCGCAGCCTGCGCCTGGATCGGATGGGTGAGGTGCTAGCGGCGGGCAGCACTTTCGCGCCGCGGCCCGCACCCGATGCACGCGAATATGTGCGGCACGCAATCAGCGCGGCGCCGTACCGCTACGTTGCCCGAGTTCGCTACCGGGCGCCGGTGTCCGAGATCGCGCGGCACTTCTCGCCGCAGTCAGCGCGCGTCGAACCCGACGGCGAGGACGCCTGCGTGGTGATTGCCGGTGGTGACCACCCGGCTGGGATGGTGCTGCATTTCGCGATGGTGGACGCCGATTTCGAGGTGCTCGAGCCGCCCGAGGTGCAGGCCGCGGCGCGCCTGATGGGGCAACGCCTGCAGCGCGCGGCGCCCGGCCCGTAAGGTGCGGACATGCAGGTGATCGCTGCAGAGTCGACCGAACTATTCGTCGGGCCGCCGGACGCACCGCTTCAGCTGGCTCGCCTGACCGTGACCGGGTGCACGCAGCCGACGGTCGTCCGGGTCGGGGGTGACGGCCTCAGCGGCGAAGCGGTAGCCGAACCCGGTGCCGAAGTCATCGAAATTCCGGTGCTGGTGAGTAAGCCGGTCGTCGGTGAGCGACGCAATGCCAGCGCCGCGGAGTTCGCGTTCGAATTCGTGGTCGCCGAGCCTGGCTGGACGATGTTCATGGTCAGTCACTTCCACTACGACCCGGTCTGGTGGAACACCCAGGGCGCCTACACCAGCGAGTGGCACGAAGACCCGCCCGGCCGCGCCCGTCAGACCAACGGGTTCGAACTGGTCCACGCCCACCTGGAGATGGCCCGCCGCGAGCCCGAGTACAAGTTCGTGTTGGCCGAAGTCGACTACCTCAAGCCGTACTGGGACACCCGTCCGGAGGACCGCGCCGACCTGCGTCGATTCTTGGCGCAGGGCCGCGTCGAGGTGATGGGCGGCACTTACAACGAGCCCAACACCAACCTGACCAGCCCAGAGACCACGATCCGAAACCTGGTGCATGGCATCGGTTTTCAGCGCGACGTACTGGGTGCCGATCCGGCCACCGCATGGCAGTTGGACGTGTTCGGCCACGATCCGCAGTTCCCCGGGATGGCCGCGGATGCGGGGCTGACCTCCAGTTCGTGGGCGCGTGGGCCGCACCACCAGTGGGGACCCGGGCAGGACGGCATGGACCGGATGCAGTTCTCCAGCGAGTTCGAATGGATCTCGCCGTCCGGGCGCGGTCTGCTCACCCACTACATGCCGGCGCATTATTCGGCCGGCTGGTGGATGGATTCCTCGACCACCCTTGCCGAGGCAGAGGAAGCCACTTATGCGTTGTTCGACCAGCTGAAAAAGGTTGCGCTGACCCGCAATTTGCTGCTGCCGGTCGGCACCGACTACACCCCGCCGAACAAGTGGGTCACCGAGATCCACCGCGACTGGGCCGACCGCTACACCTGGCCGCGGTTCGTCTGTGGATTGCCCCGGGAGTTTTTCGCGGCAGTGCGCGCCGAACTGGTGGAGCGGGGAACGGTGGCGTCGCCGCAGACCCGCGATATGAACCCGATCTACACCGGCAAGGACGTGTCGTTCATCGACACCAAGCAGGCCAACCGGGCCGCGGAGAACGCGGTGCTGGACGCCGAGCGGTTCGCCGTGTTCGCCGGGGTGTTGACCGGCGCCGATTACCCGCAGGCGGCGTTCGCCAAGGCCTGGGTGCAGCTCGCCTACGGCGCCCACCACGACGCGATCACCGGGTCGGAATCCGACCAGGTCTACCTCGATCTGCTGACCGGATGGCGCGACGCGTGGGAGCTCGGGCGTACCGCCCGCGACAACTCACTGCAGGTGCTGTCCAGCGCTGTTGCGAGTGCGCAGGACACGGTCGTTGTGTGGAACCCACTGACCCAGCAGCGCAGCGATATCGTCACAGCCCGGTTCGACCCACCCTTGGCCGCCGGAGCCCGGGTGCTGGACTCCGACGGCAGCGAGGTACCCGCGCAGGTTGAACACGATGGGCGGTCGGTGACCTGGCTGGCCCGCGATGTGCCGTCGCTGGGTTGGCGGACGTATCGATGTGTCGGCGCCACGAAAGCCGCTGGTTGGCAGCCGGCTGCGGGTTTGACGATCGCCAACGAGCACTACCGGCTGACCGCCGATCCGCAGCGCGGCGGAGGGGTGCAATCGCTGGTTCAGGACGGCCGCGAGCTGATCGCCGACGGCCGGGTCGGAAACGAACTCGCCGTCTACGAGGAATACCCGTCGCATCCCTCCCAAGGTGAGGGGCCATGGCACCTGCTGCCCAAGGGGCCAGTGGTGTGCAGCTCGGAAGCGGGAGCGACGGCGCAGGCGTATCACGGTCCGCTCGGTGAGCGGCTGGTCGTTCAGGGACGCATCGGCGACCTGCTGCGCTACACCCAAACCCTGACGCTGTGGCACGGCATCGCGCGGGTGGACTGCCGCACCACCATCGATGACTTCATCGGCGAGGACCGGCTGTTACGGCTGCGCTGGCCGTGTCCGGTGCCGGGCGCCATGCCGGTCAGTGAGGTTGGCGACGCCGTCGTCGGGCGCGGGTTCGCGCTGTTGCACGACGGGAACCGCTCGGTGGACACCGCGGAACATCTGTGGACGCTGGACAACCCCGCCTACGGCTGGTTCGGATTGTCATCGGCGGCTCGCATCCGGATCGGGACCGCGGTGCGCGCGGTATCGGTGGCCGAGGTGGTCGCGCCTTCGGAGTCGGAGTCCGGACCGCTGGCCCGGGAATTGATGGTGGCGCTGGTGCGCGCCGGCGTCACGGCCACCTGCAGCGGCGCCGACAAGCCGCGCTATGGCCATCTCGATGTCGACTCCAACTTGCCGGACGCTCGAATTGCGCTGGGTGGGCCCGCCCGCAACCCGTTCACCAAAGCACTGCTGGCCGAGGCGGACCCGGCTTACACCGCCGAATTGGCGCGGCAGCTCACCAAAAACGGTCAGGCGCGGATATGGGTGCCGGCGGCCGAACCCTTGGCGGCGGTCTGGGTGCCCGACGCCGACCTGCGGGCTGCACGCGCGTTGCCGGTGTTGGTCATCGACGGCCGCGACGACAAGAGGCTATACGCCGCGATCGCGTCCGTGGTCAAAGACCTCGGTGACGCCGAGATACCGGTGAAACAACGCGCCCCATCGGGATCAGACCCCTTCGAGGACTACACGGTCGCGCTGCTCAACCGCGGGGTGCCCAGTTTCGCTGTCGATATCGAGGGCACCCTCCACACCGCCCTGATGCGATCTTGCACGGGCTGGCCCTCTGGGATCTGGATCGACGAACCCCGTCGCACCGCGCCGGACGGCTCCAACTTCCAACTACAGCACTGGACGCACGATTTCGACTACGCGCTGGTCGGCGGTAGTGGCGACTGGCGACGCGCCGGCCTACCGGCTCGCAGCGCACAGTTTTCCAACCCGCTGCTGGCGGTCACCCCGCAACAGCGGCACGGCGCGCTACCGGACTGTGGGTCGTTGCTGCATGTTGAGCCCGCCGGCGCGGTGCAGTTGGGTGCTCTGAAGGCGGCAGGCAACCCGCTGACGGCCGGCAGCGCCGAGCCGGTAGTGCCGGGTGTAGTCGCGCTCCGATTGGTGGAGTCGACCGGCGCTGCGACCCTGGTGGTGGTCGGCTCGGAACTCGGCAAGCTCCGCGCGCTCGAGCAGGCGAACCTGCTGGAAACGCCGGAACGTCGCAAACGAGTCATCGATCTGCACGGCTTTCAGGTCGCTACCGTGCTCGCACGACTCGACGTGCCCGAACTGGTTGCCAACCCCGTGGCCGAATTGGCGCCGGAGGCCGAGCCGGCCCAACCGCTCTACGCACGGTATTGGTTGCACAATCGCGGTCCCGCCCCATTGGGTGGGTTGCCGGTAGTCGCGCATCTGCATCCTGCGCAGTTGAACGCCGACTCCGGTGCCGAGGTGTCGTTGCGCCTGACCGCGGCCAGCGACTGCACCGATTCGGAATTGAGCGGCAAGGTCGAAGTGATACACCCCGGCGGTTGGTCGGTCGCTCCGGTCGAGCTGCCGTTCACCCTGGGCGCCGGTGCGCATCTGGAAACCGACGTCGTTGTGACGATCCCGGCGGATGCGCCGCCGGGGTTGTATCCGATCCGGGCACAGTTGCAAGTCACCTCCTCCGACGGTCAGGTGCCGGCCGCATGGCGTCAGGTGGTCGAGGATGTCGCGATCGTGGCCATCGGGTCCGAAGTCGACGAGCTGGTCTACCTCGTCGACGGCCCCGCCTCGATCGAGCTGGCCGCCGGGGAGGCCACGCGCCTTTCCGTCACGATCGGTAGTCGCGCGCATGCCGATCTGGCGCTGGAAGCACACCTGATCAGCCCCTGGGGAACATGGGAGTGGATCGGCCCGGCCGCGCTGGGCGCTGATCTACCCGCGCAGGGCACCGTCGACCTCGTCTTCGATGTGAGGCCACCGGCATGGTTGGCACCCGGGCAGTGGTGGGCGCTGGTCCGAGTCGGCTGCGCCGGTCGGCTGGTCTATTCGCCGGCGGTGAAGGTGACAGTGACGTGAATGAGCATCCGGTCGCGACCGTCGGCGGGGGACCGGTAGCCGCTGACGAGGTGGACGCGCGCGAAGCCAGGCTGCGTAGCGGTCCGCGCGCCGCCGCACTGCCGGCCAGTGGCACCAGCGAGGGCCGGCAACTGCGGCGCTGGCTTACCCAACTGATCGTGACCGAGCGAGTGATCGACGCCGAGGTACGGGTCCGCCCGGTTGACCGCGTCGACGCCCCGACCGAGGACGACCTGCTGCCCGACGTGACTGCCCGGCTGGAGATCGGCAGCATCGCCGCCGCGGTGCTGGCCGACCCGCGGGCGCGTGCTCTGTTCGCCGCCGTCACTGCCGAGGTCGAGATCAGCGACGACGAGGTGGCCGATTACCACGCGCGCAATCCGCTGCGGTTCGCGGCGCCGCGCGCCAGCGGCGACGGCTGGCGTGCTCCCGCCGTCTCGGCTCCGCCTCTCGAACAGGTGCGGACCGCCGTCGCGGAGCACCTGTTGGGCACCGCCCGCCGACGCGCGTTCCGGGTCTGGTTGGACGCTCGCCGTGCCGCGCTGGTCGAACTCGCGCCCGGATACGAGCATCCCGGCGATCCCCGCCAGCCCGACAACACCCACCGACACTGATGCTCAATCTTTGCCTCGATATCGGCGGCACCAAGATCGCCGTCGGCCTCGCGGACGCCGCCGGTGCCCTGGTGCACACCGTGACCGGTCCCACCCCGTCTGGCGCGGGCGCCGAGCAGGTGTGGGCCTCGGTCGCCGCGTTGATCGCCGACGCGTTGGGCGCGGCCGGGGGGTCGGTTGTGGGGGTGGGCATCGCTTCGGCCGGGCCGGTCGATGTGGCTGCCGGGACCGTCAGCCCGATCAATATTCCTTCGTGGCGCGGGTTTCCGCTGCGCGACCGAGTCGCGGCTTTGGTGCCTGGCCTGCCGGTACGGCTGGGCGGCGATGGCGTGTGCATGGCACTCGGCGAGCACTGGCGCGGTGCCGGACGTGGCGCGAACTTCTTGCTCGGGATGGTGGTCTCCACCGGCGTGGGCGGCGGATTGGTGCTTGACGGATCTCCCTACGACGGCCGCACCGGCAATGCCGGTCACGTCGGTCACGTGGTGGTCGAACCAAACGGCCTACCGTGCGCATGCGGTGGCTGCGGCTGCGTCGAGACCATTGCATCCGGCCCATCGATGACGCGCTGGGCGCGCGCTAACGGTTGGTCGGCGCCGCCTGCCGCTGGGGCCAAGGAGTTGGCCGACGCCGCGGCGGCGGGGGATGCGTTGGCATTGCAGGCTTTTGATCGCGGCGCCGATGCGCTGGCCCGGATGATCGCGTCGGTGGCGGCGGTGTGCGACCTGGATCTGGTGGTCATCGGCGGGGGAGTGGCCAAATCCGGCGCACTGCTCTTTGATCCGCTGCGCGCGGCACTGGCCGACTACGCCCGGCTGGCCTTTCTCCAAGGTCTCCGCGTGGTGCCCGCCGAACTCGGGGGAGATGCCGGCCTGGTAGGTGCGGCACGGCTTGGCGGTTTATAAATAGACACGTGTCGACTAGCGGTGACACCATACTTTCGTGGACCTGACGTGTGGGTCGTGCGGCACCGCGCTGAGCGCAACGGCCAAGTTCTGCAGCGAATGCGGCGCACCGGTGGCGAGTGCGGCCCGATCGGCGGAATACAAGCAGGTCACGGTTCTATTCGCCGACGTGGTCGGGTCAATGCACATCGCCGCGGCCGTCGGTGCGGAGCGGCTGCGCGAGGTGATGGCTGACGTTGCCGGCCGATGCGCGTCCGTGGTGCAGCAGTTCGACGGCACGGTCGACAAATTCACTGGCGACGGCATCATGGCCGTATTCGGTGCGCCCGTGTCATTGGAGGATCACGCGCTTCGCGCATGTTTAGCCGCGCTGGAGATTCAGCAGCAGGCCAAGCCGTTGGCGGCTGAGGTGCAGCGCCGCGACGGCGTGGCGTTGCGGTTGCGGGTGGGGTTGAACTCAGGCCAGGTAATCGCCGGCAAAATCGGCTCCGGCACTTTGGGTTACACGACGGTGGGCGAGCAGGTCGGAATCGCCCAGCGGATGGAATCGGTAGCTCCGCCTGACGGGATCATGCTCAGCGCGTCGACGGCGCGCCTGGTCGAGGACGCGGTGCACCTCGGTCCCACTGAACTCGTCGCGATCAAGGGTGCCGACGAACCAGTGCCCGCTCGTCAACTACTCGGGCCGGGGGAACCGCGCCGAGACCCGTCTCGAACCGACACGAACCTCGTCGGGCGCCGGTGGGAGTTGTCGACAGTCGAGGGCTTGATGGAGCGTGCGGTCGACGGCCACGGCAGCGTGGTCGGCGTGGTCGGGCCACCAGGAATCGGCAAAAGTCGGCTGGGCCGGGAGTTGGCTACCAAGGCGCGCCGACGGGGCATGGAGGTCTTCAGCACTTTTTGTGAGTCGCACGCCAGCCAGATTCCGTTTCACGCGATCTCCCGTCTGTTGCGTGCCGCCCTCGGCGTCGACGAAATACACGGCCAGGACGCGCGCGATCGGGTGCGCGAGCGGATTGCCGACGCGGATCCCGAGGATCTGTTGCTGCTCGATGACCTGTTAGGCATCGCCGATCCGGCCGTTGCGCTGCCGGCAATCGACTCCGATGCGCGGCGAAGGCGGTTGACCTCGTTGGTCAACGCGGCGTCGTTGGCCCGCGAAACCCCTGTGCTGTATGTCGTCGAGGATGCGCACTGGATCGACGAGGTCAGCGAGTCGATGCTGGCCGACTTCCTGACCGTGACACCCCAGACGCCTTCGGTGGTGCTGCTCACTTATCGGCCGGAGTATCGGGGGGTGCTCATGCGAGGGCCGGGTGCGCAGACGATATCCCTTGCGCCGCTGAGTGATACCGAGACTGCGTTGCTCGTCTCGGAACTTCTCGGGTCGGATCCGTCCGTCAAGGTACTAGCCGACACCATCACCGCCAGAGCTGCCGGCAACCCGTTCTTTGCCGAGGAGATTGCCCGCGAACTGGCCGAGCGCGATGTCCTCCGCGGCTCCCGGGGTGCCTACGTCGCGGTCACCCAGGGAGCTGAGATAACGGTGCCTGCCTCCTTGCAGGCCGCTATTGCCGCGCGCATCGACCGCCTCGACCCGGACGCGAAACGGACACTCGGCGCGGCAGCGGTGCTGGGCTCCCGCTTCGGCCTTGAGTTGCTGACCGCGCTTGGGGTCGAGCCGAACGTGGCCGACCTGTTGTCGGGCGAGTTCATCGAACAGGTGGGGTTCACCCGGGAACCCGAGTTTGTGTTCTGTCATCCGTTGATTCGCGCCGTCGCATACGAGGCTCAGCTCAAGTCGGATCGTGCGACATTGCACCGGCAGGTGGCGGCTGCGATTGAAGACGGTGAGCCCGAAGCCGCCGAGGAGCATGCCGCACTGATCGCTGAACATTTTGAAGCGGCCGGGGACCTCGAGCCTGCTTTCGGCTGGCACATGAGGGCGGGTGCCTGGTTTGTTCACCGGGACCCCGGGGCAGCGCGCGCCAGCTGGCAGCGTGCGGCCCAAGCCGCCGATCGGCTGCCCGACGGCGTCCATGAACGCGCCGCGAAGCAGATCTCGCCCCGCACCATGCTCTGCGTCAGCTCCTGGATGGTCGGTGGCAGCTTGGACGACACCGGCTTCGATGAGTTGCGCGGCCTGGCTGACGCCAATGGCGACAAGGTGTCACTCGCCATTGCGATGGCAGGGCGCCTGTCGTCGCTGATCGTGCACGCCCGCTTCGACAGCGCCTCGGACCTTGCGTCGGAACTTGTGGTGCTGCTCGGCTCGATCGACGATCCGTTGCTGACGTTGTCGCTGCTGTATGCAGCCGTTGTCGCGAAGTATCAGGTTGGCGAGTTCGCCGAGGTAATGCGTTTGGCGGACCGCATGATCGCGATCGCCGATGGTGATCCGCGCAAGGGTGACCTGGTTATTTCTTCGCCACTGACGGCCGCCCTCGTGGTGAGCGCTTGTGTCCGGTGTTGCCGTGGCGAGCGGGGTTGGAAAAGCATCGCGGACGACGCACACGCGACGTTGCGCGAAATAGAGCCCACAAATGTTCCGCGGTTGCGCGGCATGAGCACGGTCTTCACCTGCACTCTGGCCGTGGTCAATCTGGTTCTGCTGCCTGATCCGATCGATCTGCACGAAACGGCCGAGCTGCTACACCTCGCCGAGCGATCCGGCGACGCATTCACGCTGGCCAGTGCCCGCTACGCGCATGGGCTCGTTCTGTCGCAGTTCGACGTCGGTGAGGGTTTCGTACTGCTCGCCGCGGCGAAGGAAGCCGCTTTGCAGGATCGTTTCTCCTTTATCGTTTCCGCGGCTGTCGAGCTTATGCACGCGCAACATCAGGCCCGAGACTGCGATCTCGACGAAGCGATCCCACCGGCGCGGGCTGCCCTGGAGCAGGTGATCGCATCTGGCGACAAACTTCATCGCGCGTCGATGACCGCCGCGCTGGTCGACGTCCTGCTGCGCAGGGGCTCGGACGCCGACCGCCGCGAGGCACGGGCCGTCGTAGACCGCTTGGCGGCCACACGGGTGGAGGCGGGATATGCCCTCCACGAAACCTGGGTGTTGCGACTGCGGGCGCTGCTCGCGCGTGCGGAGGGCGACGAGGTGGGCCATCGCGACTACCGGGACCGTTGTCTCGAGATCGCGACGTCGTCGGGCTACGAAGGTCACATGCAGTGGGCCCAGGCGATGGCTTAGCGCGGCACCGTTTTGGCTGATCGAGGCGACCACGCTATTGTTGTCGCTGATCCACCGAAGACCGTCGGTCACCGAGCAATCGGTTGAAGGTCCGGGAACATCCCGGCGGCCCACGCAGGAGGACGAGGCAGTTCTGCCGGCCGTTGTGCCGGCGTATCTCAACGCCCCGGCCGCATCCTGCGCCGGGGCGTTTGGCGTTCTTAACGGTTCCGACAGTGGATAGAGACGCCAAGTCCACAAACTTTCAGGAGGTATGCATGGCCCGGTCTGACAAGGCCACCGCCGTTGCAGACATCGCAGAGCACTTCAAGGCCTCGACGGCGACGGTCATCACCGAGTACCGCGGTCTGTCGGTTGCCAACCTTGCTGAGCTGCGTCGTTCGCTTGGGGCGTCGACCACCTATGCGGTGGCGAAGAACACCCTCATCAAGCGGGCAGCGTCCGAGGCCGGGGTTGAAGGACTCGACGAGTTGTTCGCCGGCCCGACGGCGATCGCATTCGTCACCGGCGAGCCGGTCGATGCTGCCAAGGCCCTGAAGACCTTCGCCAAGGAACACAAGGCGCTGGTCATCAAGGGTGGCTACATGGACGGTCACGCGCTGTCCGTCTCCGAGGTCGAGCGCATCGCTGACCTGGAATCCCGCGAGGTGCTGCTGGCCAAGCTGGCCGGCGCGATGAAGGGCAACCTTTCCAAGGCTGCCGGCCTCTTCAACGCACCCGTCTCACAGATGGCTCGCCTGTTGGCTGCTCTTCAGGAAAAGAAGGAAGCAGAGGCTCCGGCAGCCGCCGCGGTGGAGGCTTCCCCCGAAAGCACCGAAAGCACCGAGACGCCGGCCGCAGAACCAGCTACGGCCGAATAACCACCCCAACACACAAACCCAAAGAAACCGAAAGAATTAGGAAGGACCCACCCCATGGCAAAGCTTTCTGGCGACGACCTGCTCGACGCCTTCAAGGAAATGACCCTGCTGGAGCTCTCCGACTTCGTCAAGAAGTTCGAGGAGACCTTCGAGGTCACCGCGGCCGCTCCGGTCGCCGTCGCCGCTGCAGGTGCAGGCCCGGCTGCCGTTGAGGCCGCCGAGGAGCAGACCGAGTTCGACGTGATCCTCGAGGCCGCCGGTGAGAAGAAGATCGGCGTCATCAAGGTGGTTCGCGAGATCGTTTCCGGCCTGGGCCTCAAGGAGGCCAAGGACCTGGTCGACAGCGCGCCCAAGCCGCTGCTCGAGAAGGTCACCAAGGAGGCCGCTGACGAGGCCCGCGCCAAGCTGGAGACCGCCGGCGCCAAGGTTTCCGTCAAGTAGTTCGTTTTGCGCAAAGCCCTCGGATCCTTCGGGATCCGGGGGCTTTTCGCTCTTCCAGCGTGCTCAGCCCGAGGCGACCGACGCCAGCTGGGACCGATGCACCAGCTCGGGCGAATCGCCCAGAGCGATAAGAAGATTTGCGGTCATCGCCGCCAGCACCGGGAGGAAGGCCGAGTCACTGACACTCGAGTCGCCGTAGAAACCAGCCAGCTCGAGCATCACGAAGCCGTGGATGAGCGCCCAGAATTGGGCTGCTGTCGCCACCACAGCAGTGTCGTCGTCCGCGGAACACGCCGTGATCCGGCCCGCCTGCATCGACCGGCGCACCGGGCCTACCAGGCGGGCGAAGCTGGGCTGATGCTGCTCGATCTCGGCAAGTGTGAGCGTCAGGACGTTGCCGGTCGGCGCATTGATGCCGTGTGCGCTGGTACTGCCGAACATCAGCCGATACATGTGTGGCCGCTCGGTCGCATAGCGCCGATAGGCTGCACCGACGGCCATCAGATCTGCCACCGGATCGTCGCTCGGCGCTACCGTCAGCGCCGCGCCGAACTGGCGCAATCCCTCCAGGGCGACCTCGGCGATTAGGTCGCGCATCCCGCCGAAGTGGGTGTACACAGCCATCGTCGAGGTTCCGGCGGCGTTGGCGACCTTGCGGGTCTGTAGCGCTTCGGGCCCGTGCTCGTTGAGTAGTTCCACGGCGGCGTGCAGCATTTCGTCCCGAACGCTGCGTTGCGTCTGCACTGTCGCTTCCTCAGTCATCCTTGCCATCTTCTCATCGGCGGCGTACGGTTCCAATAACGACGTAATAACAATGTTATAGGAGCTCAGGATGACTTCCGTGCAGACCGTCGAATCCCGGAACCCCTACCTCGAGGACTTTCTGGCGCCGGTGCGCGCCGAAGTGACCGCGACCGACCTGAAGGTGACGGGGAAGATCCCGGAGCACCTGAGCGGCCGTTATCTGCGCAACGGTCCCAACCCGGTCGCCGAAGTCGACCCCGCCATCTACCACTGGTTCAGTGGCGACGCCATGGTGCACGGCTTGGCCCTGCACGACGGGCAGGCCGTCTGGTACCGCAATCGCTGGGTGCGAACCCCGGCGGTCTGCGCCGCCCTGGGCGAACCACGGCCCACGGGGCTGGACCCGCGTGCCGGCCTGCTGTCCGTCGGACCCAACACCAACTCGCTCAGCCACGCCGGACGCACACTGGCGCTCGTGGAGGGCGGCGGCGCCAACTATCAACTCACCGATGAGCTGGACACCGTGGCGCCCTGCGACTTCGACGGAACCTTGTTCGGCGGCTACACCGCACACCCCCACCGCGATCCGGCAACCGGCGAACTGCACGCCCTGTCCTACTCGTTCACCCGCGGGCGGACCGTCCAGTACTCCGTGATCGACAACCAGGGACGGGCCCGCCGGACGGTCGACATCGAGGTGAGCGGGTCGCCGATGATGCACGACTTCTCCCTGACCGACGACTACGTGGTGATCTACGACCTCCCCGTCACGTTCGATCCGGTGCAGATCGTGCCGGCGGAGGTACCACGCGCACTACGCACGCCGGCCCGGCTGGTGTTGCAGTCGATTCTGGGACGCGTCCGGATCCCCAACCCCATCACGGCGATGATCAACCGCAATCCGCAACCCATGCATCGGATGCCGTACCGCTGGAACTCCGACTACCCGGCGCGCATCGGTGTGCTGCCCCGTGAAGGTGACAACAAGGACGTCCGGTGGTTCGAGGTGGAGCCCTGCTACGTCTTCCACCCGCTCAACGCCTACACCGAGAAGCGGGACGGCGCCGAGATCCTGGTGCTCGATGTGGTGCGGTACGCGCGGATGTTCGACCGCGACCTGCGCGGTCCGGGCGACAGCAGGCCGACTCTGGACCGCTGGACCATCAACCTGGTCACCGGAGCTGTCACCACCGAACGTCGCGACGACCGGCCGCAGGAATTCCCCCGCATCAACGAGACGCTGCTCGGCAGCCGGCACCGGTTCGGCTACACCCTCGGCGTCGACGGCGGCTACCTCTCGGCAGGTGCCAACGACATGACCACGACGTTGTACAAGCACGACTACGCGACCGGCTCCAGTTCGGTTGCCCGGCTCGATCCAGACATCTTGATCGGTGAGATGTCGTTCGTGCCCAACCCGGCTTCTGCGGGTCCGGCCGGCCAGGCCGAGGACGACGGCGTTCTGATGGGCATGGGCAGCCACCGGGGCCGCGACGAGGGTCTATTGCTGATCCTGGATGCCCAGACGCTGGAGACGATGGCAACCGTTCATCTACCGCAGCGGGTGCCGATGGGCTTCCATGGCAACTGGGCTGCGAACTAGTTGAGATCGCAAGCGCGGCGACTAGCCGAGTGCAGCGGATCGCAACCGTTGGGTTAGTTGAGAGAGCGTCTGATCTACTTGTCCGAGGTCGCCGGGATTGTTATCTTGCCAACCCTGATGCCGCGCCATAGGCGTGCGCTACAGTGACTCAAGCCACACGGGGCGTGGTGGCGAATTCGCGCGTTGACGGAAGGACTTTCCATGGGCGTCAGCATCGAGGTTACCGGACTCACGAAGTCTTTCGGATCCGCGAAGATCTGGGAAGACGTCACGCTGACGATCCCCTCCGGTGAGGTCAGCGTCATGCTGGGCCCGTCGGGTACCGGTAAGTCGGTCTTCCTGAAGTCGCTGATCGGGCTGCTGCGCCCGGAGCGCGGCTCCATCGTCATCGACGGCACCGACATCACCGAGTGCTCGGCCAAGGAGCTCTACGAGATCCGGACCCTGTTCGGCGTGTTGTTCCAGGACGGTGCGCTGTTCGGCTCGATGAACATCTACGACAACACCGCCTTCCCGCTGCGCGAGCACACCAAGAAGAAGGAGAGCGAGATCCGTGACATCGTCATGGAGAAGCTCCACATGGTGGGTATGCCCAACGACGGTCACAAGTTCCCCGGTGAGATCTCCGGCGGTATGCGCAAGCGTGCCGGGTTGGCCCGCGCCCTGGTGCTCGACCCGCAGATCATCCTGGTGGACGAGCCCGACTCGGGCCTGGACCCGGTGCGTACCGCCTACTTGAGCCAGCTGCTCATCGACATCAACGCGCAGATCGACGCGACCATCCTGATCGTTACGCACAACATCAACATCGTCCGGACCGTGCCGGACAACATCGGCATGCTCTACCGCAAGCATCTGGTGATGTTCGGGCCGCGTGAGGTGCTGCTGACCAGCGAGGAGCCCGCCGTCAAGCAGTTCCTCAACGGCCGGCGTATCGGCCCGATCGGTATGTCGGAGGAGAAGGACCAGGCGACCGCGGCCGCCGAGCAGGCCGCCCTCGACGCCGGTCAGAGCGACGGCGGTGTCGACGAGGTCGAAGGTGTGCCGCCGCAGATCAGCGCCACGCCCGGCATGCCTGAGCGCAAGGCCGTCGGACGGCGTCAGGCACGAGTCCGTGCCATCCTGCACACGCTGCCCCCGGCCGCGCAGGAAGTCATCCGTGAGGACCTGGCGACCACCCACGGGTAGTACGTCCGGCCAGTAGCGCGGCCCGCGCGCCGAAGGGTGCCCGAACTGGGCTCTCAGCAGTAGTTCGTGGGCGCGCGCGGGTGAGTTGCAATCATCACAATTCTGGCGGCGTTTCGTTTCCTGGGGTGCTCGTAGCGGCACCTGTACCTCGCGATTTCGCGTTAATTCGTCGCAACTTGCCGAACGTAGGTCTTGACGACGGGGCCTAAACGGGTCAATCTGTTGGGCAGCATGTGTTCGCGGGAATTTCGAGGTGCCAGCCAGCGCCCTAGCCTCCGTGGGCCTGTGATGGGTGTGACCTGTTTTGGGTATTTGAGGAATGCGCCGTCCTGCGCTATTGTTGGACGTTGCGCTGGCTACCTCCTGCCCACCTCACCCGCCACATGACACCGTGGTCTTAGCCTGAGCCCTCTACTGAGGCTCAGCTATTTAGTTGCGCGCGTGAGATCCGGACAGTTCGTCCGCCAGCCGAACCACAAAAAAGATGCGGCGAACGGCCTGGTTGGCACCGGCTTGAACGGTTCTTCGAGGCTTTCGTTAGTCGCACGAGGTGCTGGAAGGACGCATCTTGGCTGATTTCAGCGAGACAGACGCTAGTCCCGATCAAAGTCGCCCGCAAAGTTCGTCGAACAACTCGGTCCCTGGCGCGCCAAACCGAGTTTCCTTCGCCAAACTCCGTGAACCGCTTGAGGTTCCGGGGCTTCTTGACGTTCAGACCGATTCGTTCGAGTGGCTGATCGGCTCGCCGGACTGGCGTGACCGCGCGCTGGACCGGGGCGAGGTCAGCCCCAAAGGCGGTCTTGAAGAGGTACTCGACGAGCTTTCGCCGATCGAGGACTTCTCGGGATCGATGTCGCTGTCGTTCTCCGACCCGCGCTTTGACGAGGTCAAGGCGCCTGTCGACGAGTGCAAAGACAAGGACATGACGTACGCGGCCCCGCTGTTCGTCACGGCCGAGTTCATCAACAACAACACTGGCGAGATCAAGAGCCAGACGGTGTTCATGGGCGACTTCCCGATGATGACCGAGAAGGGCACCTTCATCATCAACGGCACCGAGCGTGTCGTGGTGAGCCAGCTGGTTCGCTCGCCTGGTGTGTACTTCGACGAGACCATCGACAAGTCCACCGAGAAGATGCTGCACAGCGTCAAGGTGATCCCCAGCCGCGGCGCCTGGCTCGAGTTCGACGTCGACAAGCGCGACACCGTGGGTGTGCGCATCGACCGCAAGCGTCGCCAGCCCGTCACCGTGCTGCTCAAGGCACTCGGCTGGACCAACGAGCAGATCCACGAGCGGTTCGGCTTCTCCGAGATCATGATGGGGACGCTGGAGAAGGACAACACCGCCGGTACTGACGAGGCGCTGCTGGACATCTACCGCAAGCTGCGCCCGGGCGAGCCGCCGACCAAGGAGTCCGCGCAGACCCTGCTGGAGAACCTGTTCTTCAAGGAGAAGCGCTACGACCTGGCTCGTGTCGGCCGTTACAAGGTCAACAAGAAGCTGGGGCTCAACGCCGGTAAGCCGATCACCAGCTCCACGCTGACCGAAGAAGACGTCGTCGCGACCATCGAGTACCTGGTCCGGCTGCACGAGGGCCAGCACGAGATGACTGTGCCCGGCGGCTCCGAGGTCCCGGTGGAGACCGACGACATCGACCACTTCGGCAACCGTCGGTTGCGCACGGTGGGCGAGCTGATCCAGAACCAGATCCGGGTCGGCATGTCCCGGATGGAGCGTGTCGTCCGTGAGCGGATGACCACTCAGGACGTCGAGGCGATCACGCCGCAGACCCTGATCAACATCCGTCCCGTGGTGGCGGCGATCAAGGAGTTCTTCGGCACCAGCCAGCTCTCGCAGTTCATGGACCAGAACAACCCGCTGTCGGGTCTGACCCACAAGCGCCGCCTGTCGGCGTTGGGTCCTGGTGGTCTGTCGCGTGAGCGTGCCGGCCTGGAAGTTCGTGACGTACACCCGTCCCACTACGGCCGGATGTGCCCGATCGAGACCCCGGAAGGCCCGAACATCGGCCTGATCGGTTCGCTGTCGGTGTACGCCCGGGTCAACCCGTTCGGGTTCATCGAGACGCCTTACCGCAAGGTGGTCGATGGTGTCGTCACCGACGAGATCAACTACCTGACCGCCGACGAGGAGGACCGCCACGTCGTGGCGCAGGCCAACTCGCCGCTAACGATCGATGAGGCCGGTGCTTCCCACTTCGCCGAGCCGCGCATTCTGGTTCGTCGGAAGGCAGGCGAGGTCGACAACGTGACTTCGTCCGAGGTGGACTACATGGACGTCTCGCCGCGCCAGATGGTGTCGGTGGCCACGGCCATGATTCCGTTCCTCGAGCACGACGACGCCAACCGTGCCCTGATGGGTGCCAACATGCAGCGCCAGGCGGTTCCGCTGGTCCGCAGCGAGGCACCGCTGGTGGGCACCGGCATGGAGTTGCGTGCCGCGATCGACGCCGGCGACGTCGTCGTCGCAGAGGAAGCCGGCGTGATCGAGGAGGTGTCGGCCGACTACATCACCGTGATGCACGACGTCGGTACCCGGCGCACCTACCGGATGCGTAAGTTCGCCCGCTCCAACCACGGCACCTGCGCCAACCAGTCCCCGATCGTGGATGCGGGGGACCGGGTGGAAGCCGGCCAGGTAATCGCCGACGGCCCCTGCACCGAGAACGGTGAGATGGCTCTGGGCAAGAACCTGCTGGTTGCGATCATGCCGTGGGAAGGCCACAACTACGAAGACGCCATCATCCTGTCCAACCGTCTGGTTGAAGAGGACGTGCTGACCTCGATCCACATCGAGGAGCACGAGATCGACGCCCGCGACACCAAGCTGGGCGCCGAGGAGATCACCCGGGACATCCCGAACGTCTCCGACGAGGTCCTGGCGGACCTCGACGAGCGGGGCATCGTCCGCATCGGGGCCGAGGTTCGTGACGGCGACATCCTGGTCGGCAAGGTCACCCCGAAGGGTGAAACCGAGCTGACTCCGGAAGAGCGGCTGCTGCGGGCGATCTTCGGTGAGAAGGCCCGCGAAGTCCGCGACACCTCCCTGAAGGTGCCGCACGGTGAATCCGGCAAGGTGATCGGCATTCGGGTGTTCTCTCGCGAGGATGACGACGAACTGCCCGCCGGCGTCAACGAACTGGTCCGCGTTTACGTGGCACAGAAGCGCAAGATCTCCGACGGCGACAAGCTCGCCGGCCGGCACGGCAACAAGGGCGTCATCGGCAAGATCCTCCCGGCCGAGGACATGCCGTTCATGCCGGACGGCACTCCGGTCGACATCATCCTGAACACGCACGGTGTGCCGCGACGGATGAACATCGGCCAGATCCTGGAGACCCACCTCGGTTGGGTTGCCAAGGCTGGGTGGAACATCGAAGGCGATCCGGAATGGGCGGTCAACCTCCCTGAGGGGCTGCGCCACGCACAGCCGAACCAGATCGTGTCGACTCCGGTGTTCGACGGCGCCAAGGAAGATGAGCTGACGGGCCTGTTGTCGGCGACGCTGCCCAACCGTGACGGCGAGGTCATGGTCAACGGCGACGGCAAGGCCCGGTTGTTCGACGGGCGCAGCGGTGAGCCGTTCCCGTACCCGGTGACGGTTGGCTACATGTACATCATGAAGCTGCACCACTTGGTGGACGACAAGATCCACGCCCGCTCCACCGGCCCGTACTCGATGATCACCCAGCAGCCGCTGGGCGGTAAGGCGCAGTTCGGTGGCCAGCGGTTCGGCGAGATGGAGTGCTGGGCCATGCAGGCCTACGGCGCCGCATACACGCTGCAGGAGCTGTTGACCATCAAGTCCGACGACACCGTCGGCCGGGTCAAGGTGTACGAGGCGATCGTCAAGGGCGAGAACATTCCGGAACCTGGTATTCCGGAGTCGTTCAAGGTGCTGCTCAAAGAGCTGCAGTCGCTGTGCCTCAACGTTGAGGTGCTGTCGTCCGATGGTGCCGCGATCGAGCTGCGGGAAGGCGAGGACGAGGACCTCGAACGCGCCGCGGCCAACCTTGGAATCAACTTGTCGCGCAACGAATCCGCGTCTGTAGAGGATCTTGCGTAAATCTGTGTGTCCTTCTGGAAATAATCCCGCAAGGGGAAAGGGAGTTACGTGCTAGACGTCAACTTCTTCGATGAACTCCGCATCGGCCTGGCCACCGCGGACGACATCCGTCAGTGGTCTTACGGTGAGGTCAAAAAGCCGGAGACCATCAACTACCGCACGCTCAAGCCGGAGAAGGACGGTCTGTTCTGCGAGAAGATCTTCGGACCGACTCGCGACTGGGAGTGCTACTGCGGCAAGTACAAGCGGGTGCGCTTCAAGGGCATCATCTGTGAGCGCTGTGGCGTCGAGGTAACTCGCGCCAAGGTGCGTCGTGAGCGGATGGGCCACATCGAGCTGGCCGCGCCGGTCACCCACATCTGGTACTTCAAGGGCGTTCCCTCGCGCTTGGGATACCTGCTGGACCTGGCTCCCAAGGACCTCGAGAAGATCATCTACTTCGCCGCGTATGTGATCACCGCGGTCGACGACGAGATGCGCCACAACGAGCTGTCCACCCTCGAAGCCGAGATGGTGGTGGAGCGTAAGGGTGTCGAGGACCAGCGCGACGCAGACCTGGAAGCCCGCGCGCAGAAGCTCGAGGCCGACCTGGCCGAGCTGGAAGCCGAGGGTGCCAAGGCGGACGCCAAGCGCAAGGTCCGCGACGGCGGCGAGCGCGAGATGCGTCAGCTGCGCGACCGGGCCCAGCGCGAGCTGGACCGGCTCGAGGAGATCTGGACCAACTTCACGAAGCTGGCTCCCAAGCAGCTGATCGTGGACGAGAACCTCTACCGCGAGTTGCAGGACCGCTACGGCGAGTACTTCACCGGTGCCATGGGCGCGGAGTCGATCCAGAAGCTCATGCAGAGCTTCGACATCGACGCCGAGGCCGAGATTCTGCGTGAGGTCATCCGGAGCGGCAAGGGGCAGAAGAAGCTTCGTGCGCTCAAGCGGCTGAAGGTCGTCGCGGCGTTCCAGCAGTCCGGCAACTCGCCGATGGGCATGGTGCTCGACGCCGTCCCGGTGATCCCGCCGGAGCTGCGTCCCATGGTCCAGCTCGACGGTGGCCGGTTCGCCACGTCCGACCTGAACGACCTGTACCGCCGCGTGATCAACCGCAACAACCGCCTCAAGAGGCTGATCGACCTCGGCGCACCCGAGATCATCGTCAACAACGAGAAGCGGATGTTGCAGGAGTCCGTGGACGCGCTGTTCGACAACGGCCGTCGTGGCCGGCCCGTCACGGGGCCGGGCAACCGTCCGCTCAAGTCGCTGTCCGATCTGCTCAAGGGCAAGCAGGGCCGATTCCGGCAGAACCTGCTCGGTAAGCGTGTCGACTACTCGGGCCGTTCGGTCATCGTGGTCGGTCCGCAGCTCAAGCTGCACCAGTGCGGTCTGCCCAAGCTGATGGCCCTGGAGCTGTTCAAGCCGTTCGTCATGAAGCGGCTGGTCGACCTCAACCATGCGCAGAACATCAAGAGCGCGAAGCGAATGGTCGAGCGCCAGCGTCCGCAGGTGTGGGACGTGCTCGAAGAGGTCATTGCCGAGCACCCGGTGCTGCTGAACCGTGCACCGACCCTGCACCGGTTGGGCATTCAGGCCTTCGAGCCGATGCTGGTCGAGGGCAAGGCCATCCAGCTGCACCCGTTGGTCTGTGAGGCGTTCAACGCCGACTTCGACGGTGACCAGATGGCAGTGCACCTGCCGCTGAGCGCCGAGGCGCAGGCCGAGGCCCGCATCCTGATGCTGTCGTCGAACAACATCCTGTCGCCGGCATCTGGCCGCCCGCTGGCCATGCCCCGACTGGACATGGTGACCGGGCTGTTCTTCCTGACCACCGAGATCGACGGCGACATCGGCGAGTACCAGCCGGCCGGGAAAGACAGCCCCGAGGTGGGTGTCTACTCGTCACCGGCCGAGGCCATCATGGCGGCCGACCGCGGTGTGCTGTCGGTGCGCGCCAAGATCAAGGTGCGGCTGACGCAACTGCGTCCGCCGGCCGAGGTCGAAGCGGAGCGGTTCGGCGCGATCGGCTGGCACCCGGGTGATTCCTGGGTGGCGGAGACCACGCTGGGCCGGGTGCTGTTCAACGAACTGCTGCCGCTGGGCTACCCGTTCGTGAACAAGCAGATGCACAAGAAGGTCCAGGCGGCCATCATCAACGACCTGGCCGAGCGCTACCCGATGATCGTGGTCGCGCAGACCGTCGACAAGCTCAAGGACGCCGGCTTCTACTGGGCGACCCGAAGCGGTGTGACGGTGTCGATGGCCGACGTGCTCGTGCCGCCGCGGAAGAAGGAGATCCTCGACGCCTACGAAGAGCGGGCGGAGAAGGTCGAGAAGCAGTTCCAACGTGGCGCGTTGAACCATGACGAGCGCAACGAGGCTCTGGTCGAGATCTGGAAGGAAGCCACCGACGAGGTGGGGCAGGCTCTGAAGGAGCACTACCCCAGCGACAACCCGATCATCACGATCGTGGAGTCGGGTGCGACCGGTAACTTCACCCAGACGCGAACACTGGCCGGCATGAAGGGTCTGGTGACCAACCCGAAGGGTGAGTTCATCCCTCGCCCGATCAAGTCCTCGTTCCGTGAGGGCCTGACCGTGTTGGAGTACTTCATCAACACCCACGGCGCCCGAAAGGGTCTGGCGGACACAGCGCTGCGTACGGCTGACTCCGGCTACCTGACCCGTCGTCTGGTGGACGTCTCGCAGGACGTCATCGTGCGCGAGCACGACTGCCAGACCGAGCGCGGCATCCTGGTCGAGCTGGCCGAGCGTCAGCCCGACGGCACCCTGATCCGTGACCCGTACATCGAGACCTCGGCGTACGCACGGACCCTGGGCGCCGACGCAATCGACGAGGCCGGCAACGTCGTCGTCGCGCGTGGTGAAGACCTGGGTGACCCGTCGATCGAGGCCCTGCTCGCAGCGGGTGTCACGCAGATCAAGGTGCGCTCGGTGCTTACCTGCACCACCGGCACCGGCGTCTGCGCGACCTGCTACGGGCGGTCGATGGCGACCGGCAAGCTGGTCGACATCGGTGAAGCGGTCGGCATCGTCGCGGCCCAGTCCATCGGTGAGCCCGGCACGCAGCTGACCATGCGTACCTTCCACCAGGGTGGCGTGGGTGAGGACATCACCGGCGGTCTGCCGCGTGTCCAGGAGCTGTTCGAGGCCCGCATCCCCCGCGGTAAGGCGCCGATCGCCGACGTCACCGGCCGGGTGCGGCTCGAGGACGGGGAGCGCTTCTACAAGATCACCGTCGTTCCCGACGACGGCGGCGAGGAAGTGGTCTACGACAAGCTGTCCAAGCGTCAGCGTCTGCGGGTGTTCAAGCACGAGGACGGCTCCGAGCGGGTGCTGTCCGACGGCGACCACGTCGAGGTGGGCCAGCAGCTGATGGAAGGCTCGGCCGACCCGCACGAGGTGCTGCGTGTGCAGGGCCCGCGTGAGGTGCAGATCCACTTGGTCCGCGAGACCCAGGAGGTCTACCGGGCGCAGGGTGTGTCGATCCACGACAAGCACATCGAGGTGATCGTGCGCCAGATGCTGCGCCGCGTCACCATCATCGACTCGGGCTCGACGGAGTTCCTGCCCGGCTCGCTGATCGACCGTGCGGAGTTCGAGGCGTCGAACCGCCGGGTGGTGGCCGAAGGCGGCGAGCCCGCTGCCGGCCGTCCGGTGCTGATGGGTATCACGAAGGCGTCGCTGGCCACCGACTCGTGGCTGAGTGCGGCGTCGTTCCAGGAGACCACGCGTGTGCTTACCGATGCGGCGATCAACTGCCGCAGCGACAAGCTGCAGGGTCTGAAGGAGAACGTGATCATCGGAAAGCTGATCCCGGCCGGTACCGGCATCAACCGGTACCGCAACATCCAGGTTCAGCCGACCGAGGAGGCTCGGGCCGCCGCGTACACGATCCCGTCCTACGAGGACCAGTACTACAGCCCCGACTTCGGTCAGGCCACCGGTGCTGCCGTTCCGTTGGACGACTACGGGTACAGCGACTACCGCTAGTCAAGTAGCGCGAGCAGACGCAAAACCCCCTATTTCCGTTGGAAATAGGGGGTTTTTGCGTCTGCTCACCCATCCACACCGGCGTGTGTTTCCACATATCGGCGTTCTCTGCCTAGTACGGTCGCCGGCCCGGCAGCATCATGCCGAGCATGGACATCCAAAGCGCGCTAGGTGCCAACGGATTGGCGACCACTGCAGAACTTCTGACGATAATGAGCCGTAAGCGTCTGGCGGGACTTGTCAAAGCGGGCAAGCTAATTCGGATCTGCCACGGCGTATACGGGTGCAGTCAGCCGGATGTGTTCGGGCAATTGGCCGCTCTGGATCTCATGACGCGCGCGCCGATCGTCGCCTGCATGGGCACCGCTGCTGCAATGTACGGCTTCGATACAGAGAACGTGTCACGCCTGCACATCCTTGATCCGGGTGTGCGTATGCGGCCGTCGGCCGGCCTCATGGTGCATCAACGGGTTGGTGCTCCGCTGAGACGGGTGGATGGTCGCCTGGCCACAGCGCCGGCCTGGACCGCGATCGAGGTCGCGCGAACTCTCAGGCGTCCGCGTGCTCTCGCAATTCTGGACGCCGCGCTGCACATCCAGGCTTGTACCAAGGGGGAACTCGACTCGACCATTCGTGAGCACAAGGGTCGTCGCGGCGTCGTCAAGGTGCGAGAACTGATCGGCTACGCCGACGGGCGGGCGGAGTCGCCGATGGAAAGCGAAGTGCGACTTGTCTTCATTGACAATCAGGTTCCGACGCCAGAGCTGCAATACGAGATCGTGGACTTGTACGGGAAAGTGTGGCGCGTCGACTTCGCCTGGCCAAACGCCAAAGTCGTCGCCGAATATGACAGCGTGCAGTGGCATCTGGGACGCGAGGCGTTTCTGCACGATCGGCTGAAATCCGCTCGGCTGCAACAGTGCGGCTTGCTGACTGTGCCCATCACCGTCGACGACGTCCGCAGTGACCCGGTTGGCCTTTCAGACCGCATCAAGCACCACTTGGCGAGCAGACGCATAAGCCCCCAAATCACCCCAGATTTGGGGGCTTATGCGTCTGCTCGCGAGGGTCAGTGAACAGCGAACTCACGGGTGGTCGATGTGAACGGCGCAAGCCTGCCGTGGCTGTCCCGAGCTACTCCGTGATGGACGATGCGGTAGATACCCGGCGCGGCATCGGCGGGAATGTCCCAGCCGATGCTGGCGCGTGAGCCGCTGCGCCCTTCGCGCTGCCATCTGAAGGTGGTCGACCAGTCGCAGTCATCGGCCACCCGTATCCAGTCATCACCATCGAGGCGGACCACTTCGAGAAACGTCCGGTTGCGGTGCAGGTCGTTGTTAGGGAGTGCGCTGACGAAAATGGTCTCCACCGAGTCACCGGGGCGGTATGTCGCAGCGGGCTCGGCGACGATCGCGCCGAACGAACCGGTGTCGGCCCGGGCGCTGCGCAACCAGCTGGGAGGCTTGTTCGGACGTGGGCCGGGGCCGGGCGTAACCGATCGACCGTCGCGCATCGCCTCGGCCAGTCCGGCGACGGTCTGCATCAGGGCCGGCAACTCCCATCGGCCGAACAAGGTGCTGCCGCCCTCGTAGCGCTGTTCGAGATACTCCTCGGGCGTCGTCACGTAGTGGATGTAGGCGTTGGAATAACCCACGCAGAGCACATCGTCGAGTTCGGCGCCAACGATCGCAGCCACCGTGCGACGCAGCCGAAGGCCGCTGACGATGGTCGGTTCGCCCGGGATGCCGATCAGATAGAGCCGCCCGATTCGCAACAGATGGACGGGCACTATCTCTTGGATGAAGGGCTGCAGGCGGCTCAGCGCGTGGGCGGGCAACACCATGCCTTTGGGCTCCTGGATCGCCCGCACTTGTTGGCCGAGTCGGTAGATGCCGCGAGATATCCTGTCCCAGAACGGATTTCGTCCTTGGCGGAAGCCGGGGAAGCCTTCGCCCTCGTCGGTCCCGGCGAACATGGCGGCGGCAATCATCGGCCTCCCGGTGCGGCGTTCGCGACCGTCGGGGGTGTACTCGCCGCGGACCACCACGGAGCTGAGATCAACGTAGGTGAAGCGGGAATCGATATCTGAGCCGATCGGGGTCCCGGTGTCCAACTGCGTGAAGGCGTCCTCGAACTGGGAAAGCCCGATGGTCCGGGTGTTCTCCAACTCGTCGTCGGAGGTCGATGGCCCGTAAGCGACCGGCCCGTCTACATGCGGGCTCATGTCACCCGCGTTCGTCTGGGCGAACGCTGCGATGAAGTCGGGTTGGCCGGCGAGATAATCCGCACCGCCGACGGTGCGCTCCCAGTGGTATGCCGCGTAACCCTTGTTGTCGCTGGAGATGAGGAGGTTCCGATTGGTCATGCTGGTGCCGTGGGTGGCGAAGAAATGGATCGCGCCGACGGTGGCATCCCCACGGTCGATGCGCACCAACGTGGCGTGCGGGTCGATAGCGCTGGGGAAGAACTTGCGATCGCACGCCGGGTTGCGGTCGAAGGATGCGGGTGATCGGTTGATGCTTGCGCCGTGTAGCTCGCGGTGCGACAACGACACCTCGGCCGGTGCGAGATCGTCGTGGGCGTGTCGAACCGATTCGACGATTCCGTCCACGATCGCCGTGAAGGTCGCGGGCCGGAACCCGCTCGTCGACAAGTTGTAGAGCAGGTGCCCGCAGTAACCGCCGGGGCCTGCGTGCGTATGTGTCGTCGTGATCAGGGTGTTCTGCGCGGAATAAGTGTCGCCGTAGGACTGCGCCAACCGGTCCAGCACCGCGTTGGTCACGTTCTGCGCGGGTAACGGCAGTTCGGCGACGACGATCAACACCCGCGCGGAGTCATTGGCAAAGACGAAAGCCCGGGCCCGCAGCCGAAGATGAATGCCGGCGGTGCGCTGCTCGACCTTGCCGTAGCCGAGCATTCCGCACTCGGCGGCCTCGCCCGTGATATCAGAGATGCCTCGTCCTACCGACAGCACTGCCTGCATCTTCACCGTCCCTGTCGCCCGACGTCGTTGCCCCGGAGCCACCTTATTCGCAACGCTTCGCGGCGAGGCGTCGGTTCGCCTCATTAAAGTGGTGGAGTGCTCATCGGTTCACATGTCTCCCAAGACGACCCACTGGCAGCGGCTGCGACAGACGGCGCCGACGTGGTCCAGTTTTTCCTCGGCAACCCGCAGAGCTGGAAGAAGCCCAAGCCGCGTGACGACGCCGAGACGCTGAAGGCCTCCAGCGTGCCGCTGTATGTCCATGCGCCGTATCTGATCAACGTGGCATCGGCGAACAACCGCATCCGGATCCCGTCACGCAAGATCCTGCAGGACACCTGCGACGCTGCAGCGCAGATCAACGCGACCGCGGTGATCGTGCACGGCGGTCACGCCGACGACAACGACATGGAGGCCGGCTTCGAACGGTGGGTTAAGGCGCTGGACTACCTCGAAACCGATGTCGCGGTCTATCTGGAGAACACCGCGGGCGGTGACCATGCGATGGCCCGCCATTTCGACACCATCGGCCGGTTGTGGGACCACATCGGCGACAGCGGTATCGGCTTCTGCCTGGACACCTGCCACGCGTGGGCTGCCGGCGAAGGCCTCATCGACGCGGTCGACCGGATCAAGGCGCTCACCGGCCGCATCGACCTGGTGCACTGCAACGACTCCCGGGACGCCGCGGGTTCCGGAGCCGACCGGCACGCGAACTTCGGGACCGGTCAAATCGACCCCGACCTACTCGTTGCCGTCGTGCAAGCCGCTGATGCGCCCGTCATCTGCGAAACCGCAGAGGAGGGGCGCAAGGACGACATCGCGTTCCTGCGCGAACACACCGGCGACTGACCCACTGTGCTGCGCCGCTTCGCAACATTGCTCGGGGTAGTCCTGTTGGCCGCGGGTTGCTCGGTAATCGAGGACTGGATGCTGCCGACGGGCTTCGTCACCGGCACCAGCCTCCACCACATCAACAGCGGCGGACACGATCGCAGCTACCGGCTCTACCTGCCGGCCGGACTGCCCTCCGCTGCCCCGCTGGTGGTCATGATGCACGGCTACTCAGCGACCGCGAGGCAAGCGGAAAAGGGGTCCAGGTGGGACGCGACCGCCGACTCGGGCAAGTTCGTCGTGGCCTACCCGGACGGGCTCGACCGGGCCTGGAACGTCAATGGGGGAGGGTGCTGCGGCACTCCCGCAAGTGACGGAATCGACGACGTCGGCTTCATCAGTGCGACCGTCGCCGAGATCGCGAAGAACGTCGGCATCGACCCCCGGCGGGTCTATGCCGCGGGGATGAGTAACGGCGGCCTGATGTCCTACACGCTGGCGTGCGTGACCGACACCTTCGCGGCGATCGGCCCGGTTGCCGCCGCACAACTGAACGACTGCCGATCTCCGCACCCGACATCGGTCATGCACATACACGGAACCGCCGATCCGGTCGTGCCCTACAACGGCGGCCCGGGCTTCAAAGGGATGGACTTTCCACCGGTGCAGCAGTCTGTTGCCTTCTGGCGCAATGTGGATCAATGCGGTGAACCCGCCGTCACGACCGAGGGCACGCTCGCCACCTCGACCGCGGAATGCGCCGACAAACGTGGCGTCGTGCTCGTCTCGGTCGCAGGCGGCGGCCACGACTGGCCCGGGTTTGCGGAGAAGTCGCTGTGGCAGTTCTTCGCCGACCATCCGCGCTGAGCATTACACCTCTTGTGCGGTTGTTGAAAAAAAGTAATATCGACACCATGTCGGACACGCATGTCGTCACCAACCAGGTCCCGCCGCTGGAAAACCACAATCCGGCCTCCTCGCCGGTCCTCATCGAGGCCCTGATCCGGGAGGGCGGCCAGTGGGGCTTGGACGAGGTAAATGAGCTCGGAGCGATCTCGGGCAGCCCGCAGGCGCAGCGCTGGGGAGAATTGGCCGACCGCAACCGGCCCGTCCTGCACACCCACGACCGGGTCGGTAACCGAGTCGACGAAGTGGAGTACGACCCGGCCTATCACGAGTTGATGCGCGTCGCGGTCACGCACGGCCTGCACGGTGCTCCGTGGGCCGACGACCGGCTCGGGTCACATGTGGTGCGCGCCGCGAAGACGTCGGTGTGGACGGTCGAGGCGGGGCACATCTGTCCGATCTCGATGACCTACGCCGTGGTCCCGGCGCTCCGGTTCAACCCCGAGTTGGCGGCCGTCTACGAGCCGCTGCTGACCAGTCGTGAGTACGACCCGGAGCTGACGCTGGCCGCCTCGAAACCCGGCATCACCGCGGGCATGTCGATGACCGAGAAGCAGGGCGGTTCCGACGTGCGGGCCGGCACCACCGAGGCGACGCCCAACAGCGACGGAACCTACCGGCTGCGCGGCCACAAGTGGTTCACCTCGGCGCCGATGTGCGACATCTTTCTGGTCCTCGCGCAGGCGCCGGGTGGCCTGTCCTGCTTCATGCTGCCGCGCATCCTGCCCGACGGCACCCGCAACCGGATGTTCCTGCAACGCCTCAAGGACAAGCTCGGCAACCACGCCAACGCCTCCAGCGAGGTCGAGTACGACGGAGCGACCGCATGGCTGGTCGGCGAAGAAGGCCGTGGCGTCCCGACGATCATCGAGATGGTCAACCTGACCCGTCTGGACTGCACGCTGGGCAGCGCGACCAGCATGCGGACCGGTCTGACCCGCGCCATCTACCACGCGCAACATCGCAAGGCTTTCGGCGCTTACCTGATCGACCAGCCGCTGATGCGTAACGTGCTGGCCGACCTGGCGGTGGAGGCCGAGGCGGCCACCATGGTGGCGATGCGGATGGCCGGGGCCACCGACAAGGCGGTCCGCGGGGATCAGCGGGAATCGCTGTTGCGCCGCATCGGGCTGGCGGCCAGCAAGTACTGGGTGTGCAAGCGTGCCACCCCACACGCCGCCGAAGCGCTGGAATGCCTGGGCGGCAACGGCTACGTCGAAGACTCCGGCATGCCGCGGCTATACCGCGAAGCCCCGCTGATGGGCATCTGGGAGGGCTCGGGCAACGTCAGCGCGCTGGACACGTTGCGAGCCATGGCGACCCGGCCGGAGTCCATCGAGGTGCTGTTCGACGAACTGGCCCAGACCGCGGGTCAGGATGCCCGTCAGGACGCGCACGTCGAGAAGTTGCGTCAGCAACTGGCCGATCTCGAAACCATCCAGTACCGGGCCCGCAAGGTTGCCGAGGACATCTGCCTGGCGTTGCAGGGGTCGCTAATGGTGCGCCACGGTCATCCCGCGGTCGCCGAGGCGTTCCTGGCCACCCGCCTGGACGGGCAGTGGGGCGGCGCGTTCGGCACCATGCCGACCGGTCTGGACCTGGCGCCCATCATCGAGCGCGCCCTGGTCAAAGGCTGAGCGGCCGCGATGACTCACGCTGTCCGGCCGGTGGATTTCGACAACCTGAAAACGATGACCTACGAGGTCACCGATCGCGTCGCCCGCATCACCTTCAACCGGCCCGAAAAGGGCAACGCGATTGTCGCCGACACACCGCTGGAGTTGTCGGCCCTGGTTGAACGCGCCGATCTGGACCCGAACGTGCACGTCATCCTGGTATCGGGACGTGGTGAGGGCTTCTGTGCCGGCTTCGACCTGTCCGCGTACGCCGACGGAACAGGTTCGGCGGGCGGGACCGGCGCTTACAACGGCACCGTGCTCGACGGTAAGACCCAAGGGATCAACCACCTGCCCAACCAGCCCTGGGATCCGATGATCGACTACCAGATGATGAGTCGGTTCGTCCGCGGCTTCTCCAGCCTGATGCACGCGGACAAACCGACGGTGGTCAAGATCCACGGTTACTGCGTGGCCGGCGGCACCGACATCGCCTTGCACGCGGACCAGGTGATCGCCGCCTCTGATGCCAAGATCGGCTACCCGCCGACGCGGGTGTGGGGTGTTCCGGCGGCCGGTCTGTGGGCTCACCGACTCGGCGACCAACGCGCCAAGCGACTGCTGTTCACCGGCGATTGCATCACCGGCGCGCAGGCCGCGGAGTGGGGGTTGGCGGTGGAAGCACCCGACCCCGAGGATCTCGACGAGCGCACCGAGCGTCTGGTGGCCCGCATCGCCGCGTTGCCGGTGAATCAGCTGATCATGATCAAGCTCGCTCTGAACGCCCCGTTACTGCAACAGGGTGTGACGACCAGTCGAATGGTCAGCACCGTGTTCGACGGAGTTGCGCGGCACACCCCGGAGGGGCATGCATTTGTCGCCGACGCGGTCGAGCACGGTTTCCGTGATGCCGTCAAGCACCGGGACGAGCCGTTCGGGGATCACGGTCGGCGGGCCTCCTCTGTGTAAGGCTGGGACTATGCCGAAATCGTTGGCGCGCATGACCGCTCGGTCGGTGGTGCTCAGCGTGCTGCTCGGTGCTCATCCCGCGTGGGCCAGCGCCGGCGAATTGATCTCGCTGACAGCCGATTTCGATATCAAGGAGACGACGCTGAGGGTGGCGTTGACCCGCATGGTCAGTGCCGGCGACCTGATCCGATCCGCCGACGGTTACCGTCTCTCGGACCGCTTGCTGGCCCGTCAGCGCCGGCAGGACGAGGCCATGCGCCCACCCACCCGGGCCTGGCAGGGGAGCTGGCATCTCGTCATCGTCACCAGTGTCGGCACCGATCCACGCACCCGGGCTGCATTGCGAAACGGCATGTACGACAAGCGATTCGCAGAGTTGCGCGAGGGCGTGTGGATGCGCCCCGATAACCTCGACTTCAATCTCGATGACGACATCGCGGGTCGGGTGCAGGTGCTCACGGCGCGCGACGACGCGCCTGCCGCACTGGCCGGCCAACTGTGGGACCTGTCTGAGTGGGCCGCCAACGGTCACCGATTGCTTGACGAGATGGCCACGGCCTCTGATATTCCCGGACGGTTTGTGGTGGCCGCGGCGATGGTTCGTCACCTGCTGTCCGACCCGATGCTGCCCGCCGAACTGCTGCCCGCCGAGTGGCCGGGCGCCCAGTTGCGCGCGGCCTATCACGACTTCGCCACCGAACTCGCACAACTGCGGGACGGTGCGCAAGAAGGCAGGACCCAACTCCAGGAGGCGACGTGAGCGATCTGGTGCGTGTCGAGCACCACGGCCCGGTGACCACAGTGACCATCAACCGGCCGGAGGCGCGCAACGCGGTCAACGGCCCGACGGCCGCCGCGCTTTACGCCGCGTTCGAGCAATTCGATCGCGACGACACCGCTGCCGTGGCCGTGTTGCGCGGCGAAGGCGGAACATTCTGTGCGGGAGCAGATTTGAAGGCCATGGGCACATCGGAGTCCAACGCCGTGCACCGCACCGGTCCCGGACCGATGGGCCCGTCGCGAATGACGTTGTCCAAACCCGTGATCGCCGCCGTCGATGGTTACGCGGTGGCCGGGGGTCTCGAGCTGGCGTTGTGGTGCGATCTGCGAGTTGCGGAGGAGGACGCGGTGTTCGGCGTGTTCTGCCGCCGCTGGGGAGTGCCGCTCATCGATGGTGGAACCGTGCGACTGCCGCGGCTGATCGGCCAAAGCCGGGCGATGGACATGATTCTCACCGGTCGTGCGGTCAAGGCCGACGAGGCGCTGTCGATCGGCCTGGCCAATCGCGTGGTGCCCAAAGGTCAAGCGCAACAAGCGGCTCAGCAGTTGGCGGCCGAACTGGCCGAGCTACCGCAACAGTGCATGCGGTCGGACCGGCTGTCGGCGCTGCACCAGTGGGGCTTGCCCGAGTCTGCGGCAATGGACTCCGAATTCGCCAGCATCGCCCGGGTGGCGGGGGAGTCGCTGGCGGGAGCGGCGCGGTTCGCGGGCGGTGCCGGACGGCACGGCGCGCCGGCTAGCCGCCCTTCGTGATCTTGTTGCTCGAGCCGCCGATGTTGTCCACCTTCGGGTCGCCGTCTTTATAGGTGATGGTGTTCTCGCGACCCACCACGGTGATCTTGCTGGTGACGTTGTCGATGGTGATCTTGTTGCCGGCGCCCAGCACGCGCACCGATTCGCACGTGCCGGTCACGGTCAGCGTGTTGTCCCCGCCGGCAACGTTCAGCGATTTGCCCTGGGCGCAGTCGAGGGTGGCGGTGGTGTTCATCGAACCGTAGGTCAGCGTGTCACCGATCTCGATGGACGCGGTGGTGGTCGCGCTGCCCGACGAGCTGGGTTCGGCGGTGCCACTGCTCGTCGCGGTGCTCGACGCCTTGGTCGAGGATGACGCGGTGCCTCCCGGCGGGCTGGCAGTTGAACTGCACCCCGCCAGCCCGAGTGTTCCTATGGCGACGGCAGCGGCAGCCACACGGATTACTGCAAGGTTGGCGCGCATAGTCTGGGTTCCTCCCGGTATTAGCTTGCGGTGGTTGGGAATCGGCAGTTGGTGACTCAGGGGCCGACGCGGGCGATCCGGTTTGTCATACCCAGTTCGCGGCCGCGGTCCCAGATGACCGGATCGCCGTTGTGGTAGAACACCGTCCCGTCGTAGCCGTACACGGTGATGTCGTTGATCACGGTGTCGGCGACGACCATGTTCGACGACCCCATGATGGTCACTGCCCAGCACGTGCCCTTCGCGGTGATGACGTTGGCGGTGCCGTTCACGATGAGCGTGGAGTCGTTGCAGTCGATCGTCTGCTCAATGCCCTGCCCGGTGATGTGCGTATCGCCATTTTTGGCCTGCGCCGGCGGCGTCGGGGCGACGATGGCTGCGACACAGACAGCCAATGTCCCGACGGCAGTCGTCCATTTCACTGCGGGCCCCCCTTCGTTGGGCGGGTGATCTGCGTCTGAGCCTACGGCTAGTGGCGGCTAGGAAAACAGCCTTAAACGCATATACCAGAGCGGCCAACCGCACCGCGCTTTAGAGCGACGTGTCGCCAGGCATCGGCTGATGGTGACTGGGTCAACTAGAGTCATTAGTTGAACCGAGCTCCTCTTGACTCGCCTGGTTTCGAAGCCGGTCACTTAACCGAAGGGCAATCGCCATGGCAGCTCGGCCGGAATCACCGTCAGCCGGCGCTCGGCCACGCGTTGGGAGAACCGGCGCGCGGCAGGGCAAGCTGAGCCGCGACGGCATCGTTGACGGCGCCCTGACGTTCCTGGACCGGGAGGGCTGGGATTCGTTGACCATCAATGCCCTGGCCACCCAGCTCGGCACCAAGGGCCCGTCGCTGTACAACCACGTGGACAGCCTCGAGGACCTGCGCCGTGCGGTCCGCATTCGGGTCATCGACGACATCATCACGATGCTGAACAGGGTGGGAGAGGGCCGCGCCCGCGACGACGCCGTGCTGGTCATGGCCGGCGCCTACCGCAGCTACGCACACCACCACCCCGGCCGGTATTCGGCATTCACCCGGATGCCCCTTGGTGGCGACGACCCCGAGTACTCCGCGGTGACCAAGGGTGCCGCCGCACCCGTGATCTCGGTGCTGTCCTCCTACGGGCTCGAGGGCGAGGAAGCGTTCTATGCGGCGCTCGAGTTCTGGTCGGCGATGCACGGGTTTGTGCTGCTGGAGATGACCGGCGTCATGGACGGCATCGATACCGACGCCGTATTCACCGACATGGTGCTGCGGCTGGCGGCCGGGATGAACATGCGCACCGCTCAGGCGGCCGAAAGACCTCATTAACTACCACCAAGGCGACCGCTTTTGACCTGTTAGACCGCCGAGAGGTATTGTGGTTGCTCGTGCCTGGCGGCTTGCTGCGCCTGTAGTTCTGGGGCGTAAATGCTGGGCCAATTCGCGTGTCCACAGTGCGACGGATAACACGGATGTGTGCCGGGCATGCGCATGCGACACGCCCGACCACGGGGTGAAGTAGTTACTCCGCGGATAGGCATAACTGCAGTACAGAGACTTTTTTACAACACATTTCGAACAGCAACACAGAAAGCCGGTACATGCCAACCATTAACCAGCTGGTCCGCAAGGGTCGCCGCGACAAGGTCGCCAAGGTGAAGACCGCGGCCCTGAAGGCCAGCCCGCAGCGCCGCGGCGTGTGCACTCGCGTGTACACCACCACACCGAAGAAGCCGAACTCGGCGCTTCGTAAGGTCGCCCGCGTGAAGCTGACGAGTCAGGTTGAGGTCACGGCGTACATCCCCGGTGAGGGCCACAATCTGCAGGAGCACTCGATGGTGCTGGTGCGTGGCGGCCGGGTGAAGGACCTGCCCGGTGTGCGCTACAAGATCATCCGCGGCTCGCTCGACACCCAGGGTGTCAAGAACCGCAAGCAAGCTCGCAGCCGCTACGGCGCCAAGAAGGAGAAGAGCTAATGCCACGCAAGGGACCCGCGCCCAAGCGTCCGCTGGTTAACGATCCCGTCTACGGGTCGCAGTTGGTTACCCAGCTGGTGAACAAAGTTCTGATGGAAGGGAAGAAATCGCTGGCCGAGCGCATTGTTTATGCTGCGCTCGAACAAGCCCGCGACAAAACCGGCACCGACCCCGTGATCACGCTCAAGCGTGCTCTGGACAACGTCAAGCCGGCTCTTGAGGTCCGCAGCCGCCGCGTCGGCGGTGCGACCTATCAGGTGCCCGTCGAGGTGCGCCCGGACCGCTCGACCACGCTGGCGCTTCGCTGGCTGGTCAGCTTCTCGCGGGCACGTCGGGAGAAGACGATGATCGAGCGCCTGGCTAACGAGATCCTGGATGCCAGTAACGGCCTCGGGGCCGCCGTCAAGCGGCGTGAGGACACGCACAAGATGGCCGAGGCCAACCGCGCCTTCGCGCACTACCGCTGGTGACAGTTCCCAGCGGTCACGCTGGGCGCAATTGTCAGCGAACTAACTAAGCAATCGAAAGAGTGGGAAGACTTCTGTGGCACAGAAGGACGTTCTGACCGACCTGAGCAAGGTCCGCAATATCGGCATCATGGCGCACATCGATGCCGGTAAGACGACGACAACCGAGCGCATCCTCTACTACACCGGCATCAGCTACAAGATCGGTGAGGTGCACGACGGTGCCGCCACCATGGACTGGATGGAGCAGGAGCAGGAGCGGGGTATCACCATCACCTCGGCCGCTACCACCTGCTTCTGGGACGGCAACCAGATCAACATCATCGACACCCCAGGACACGTCGACTTCACAGTTGAGGTCGAACGGTCGCTGCGTGTTCTCGATGGCGCCGTTGCCGTTTTCGACGGCAAGGAGGGCGTCGAGCCCCAGTCCGAGCAGGTCTGGCGTCAGGCCGACAAGTACGACGTGCCGCGCATCTGCTTCGTCAACAAGATGGACAAGATCGGCGCGGACTTCTATTTCTCGGTGCGGACCATGGAGGAGCGCCTCGGCGCCAACGTGATCCCGATCCAGCTGCCCGTCGGTTCCGAGGGCGACTTCGAGGGCATCGTCGACCTGGTCGAGATGAAGGCCAAGGTGTGGCGCGGCGAGACCAAGCTGGGCGAGACCTACGAGACCATCGACATCCCGGCCGACCTGCAGGAAAAGGCCGACGAGTACCGCACCAAGCTGCTCGAGGCGGTCGCCGAGACTGACGAGGCGCTGCTGGAGAAGTACTTCGGCGGTGAAGAACTCACCGTCGCGGAGATCAAGGGCGCAATCCGCAAACTGACGATCACTTCCGAGGCGTACCCGGTGCTGTGCGGCAGCGCGTTCAAGAACAAGGGCGTCCAGCCCATGCTCGACGCGGTGATCGACTATCTGCCCACCCCACTCGATGTGGCGGCAGCGGTCGGTCACGCACCGAACAAGGAGGACGAGGAGGTCGTGCGCAAGCCGTCGACCGATGAGCCGTTCTCGGCGCTGGCCTTCAAGGTCGCCACGCACCCGTTCTTCGGCAAGCTGACCTACGTCCGGGTGTACTCCGGCAAGGTCGACTCCGGTTCGCAGGTCATCAACGCGACCAAGGGCAAGAAGGAGCGGCTGGGCAAGCTGTTCCAGATGCACTCCAACAAGGAGAACCCGGTGGAGACGGCTTCGGCCGGTCACATCTACGCGGTGATCGGGCTGAAGGACACCACCACCGGCGACACCCTGAGCGACCCGCAGAACCAGGTCGTACTGGAGTCGATGACCTTCCCGGATCCGGTCATCGAGGTGGCGATCGAGCCGAAGACCAAGAGCGACCAGGAGAAGCTGAGCCTCTCGATCCAGAAGCTCGCCGAAGAGGACCCGACGTTCAAGGTTCACCAGGACGTCGAGACCGGCCAGACCGTGATCGGCGGCATGGGCGAGTTGCACCTGGACATCCTGGTGGACCGCATGCGTCGTGAGTTCAAGGTCGAGGCCAATGTCGGCAAGCCGCAGGTGGCCTACAAAGAGACCATCAAGCGCAAGGTCGACAAGGTCGAGTTCACCCACAAGAAGCAGACCGGCGGTTCCGGCCAGTTCGCGAAGGTGCTCATCTCCATCGAGCCGTTCCACGGCGAAGACGGTGCCACCTATGAGTTCGAGAACAAGGTCAGCGGTGGCCGCATCCCACGCGAGTACATCCCGTCGGTGGATGCCGGTGCGCAGGACGCCATGCAGTACGGCGTGCTGGCCGGCTACCCGCTGGTGAACCTGAAGGTCACTCTGCTCGACGGTCAGTACCACGACGTCGACTCGTCGGAAATGGCATTCAAGATCGCCGGTTCGCAGGTGCTGAAGAAGGCTGCGGCGCAAGCACAGCCGGTGATCCTGGAACCGATCATGGCCGTCGAGGTCACCACGCCCGAGGACTACATGGGTGATGTGATCGGCGACCTGAACTCCCGCCGTGGCCAGATCCAGGCCATGGAGGAGCGGGCAGGTGCGCGCGTCGTCAGGGCGCACGTCCCGCTGTCAGAGATGTTCGGCTACGTCGGCGACCTGCGGTCCAAGACACAAGGCCGGGCGAACTACTCCATGGTGTTCGACAACTACGCCGAAGTTCCGGCGAACGTGTCGAAGGAGATCATCGCGAAAGCTACTGGCGAGTGAGTCGCCAGGCGACGGGCGAGTGAATTTCAACAGGGAGTAACCTGGCCCGGTTACGACCGCGGCAAATCCAAGAAAAATCAACACTGCTTTTTTAAGCACCAACAGTCCAGGAGGACACAGAAGTGGCGAAGGCGAAGTTCCAGCGGACCAAGCCGCACGTCAACATCGGGACCATCGGTCACGTTGACCACGGCAAGACCACACTGACCGCGGCTATCACCAAGGTCCTGCACGACAAGTACCCGGACCTGAACGAGAAGAAGGCGTTCGACCAGATCGACAACGCGCCTGAAGAGCGTCAGCGTGGTATCACGATCAACATCGCGCACGTCGAGTACCAGACCGAGAAGCGCCACTACGCGCACGTCGATGCTCCTGGCCACGCCGACTACATCAAGAACATGATCACCGGTGCCGCCCAGATGGACGGCGCAATCCTGGTGGTCGCGGCTACCGACGGCCCGATGCCTCAGACGCGTGAGCACGTGCTGCTCGCTCGTCAGGTTGGTGTGCCTTACATCCTGGTCGCGCTGAACAAGTCTGACGCCGTGGACGACGAGGAGCTGCTCGAGCTCGTCGAGATGGAGGTCCGCGAGTTGCTGGCCGCCCAGGAGTTCGACGAGGAGGCCCCGGTTGTTCGGGTCTCGGCGCTCAAGGCGCTCGAGGGCGACGCCAAGTGGGTCGAGTCCGTCGAGCAGTTGATGGACGCGGTCGACGAGTCGATCCCGGACCCGGTCCGTGAGACCGAAAAGCCGTTCCTGATGCCCGTTGAGGACGTCTTCACCATCACTGGCCGTGGCACCGTTGTCACCGGTCGTGTGGAGCGCGGCGTGGTCAACGTGAACGAGGAAGTCGAGATCGTCGGTATCAAGCTGACGACCACGAAGACCACGGTCACCGGTGTTGAGATGTTCCGCAAGCTGCTCGACCAGGGTCAGGCCGGTGACAACGTCGGTCTGCTGCTGCGTGGTATCAAGCGTGAAGACGTCGAGCGTGGCCAGGTTGTCATTAAGCCCGGCACCACCACGCCGCACACCGAGTTCGAGGGCCAGGTCTACATCCTGTCCAAGGACGAGGGCGGCCGTCACACGCCGTTCTTCAACAACTACCGCCCGCAGTTCTACTTCCGCACCACGGACGTAACCGGTGTGGTGACGCTGCCGGAGGGCACCGAGATGGTGATGCCCGGTGACAACACCAACATCACTGTGAAGCTGATCCAGCCCGTCGCCATGGACGAGGGTCTGCGCTTCGCAATCCGTGAAGGTGGCCGTACCGTCGGCGCCGGCCGGGTTGTCAAGATCATCAAGTAGTAGTTCTTTTCGGTCATCAGGCCCGGATCGCCCATAGCGGCGATCCGGGCCTGATGCGTTTGCTCCACTTACGCGCCGACCCAGCTGCTGTTCGGCCGCATGCTGATCGGCGATGGCGCGCCGGGCGGTCCCGGCCAGGCGGGCGGGGTGGGCGGCCTGCTGTTCGGCAACGGCGGCGACGGCGGCGCAGGCTCGACCGGTCGGCCCGGCGGTGCGGGTGGTTCCGCGGGGTTGTTCGGCATCGGCGGGGCCGGCGGCATGGGCGGGGCGCCCGGGGAGAATCTGGGAGATCCCTCCCTGGGTGCCCGGGGCGGCGCGGGTGGTAGCGCCGGAATGATCGGGACCGGCGGTGCTGGAGCGAAGGGCGGCGGGGCATTGCCGGGCGCCATCAACGCGACACTCGCCGGCAACGGCGGCAACGCCGGGTTGTTCGGTACCGATGGCGCAGGCGGCGCGGCTCCCGTAGTCAACGGCTTGGGCGGCGACGGCGGTCTGGGCGGACGCATCTATGGCGATGGCGGCGCAGGCGGAGCCGCCCCCCTGGCTTCCGGCGACGGTGGCGACGGCGGCGACGCCGGTCTGAATATCTTGTGATCGGTAGCAGCGCAGACGGCGTTACTGTGACATCGTCTTTCTGGTATATCTACCTGCGCAAACAAGGAGCGAACACATGCTGGCGCGCTACATCAAGATGCAATTGCTCGTGCTGCTGTGCGGCGGTCTGGTCGGGCCGATCTTTCTGGTCGTCTACTTCACCACCGGGTTCGGCGAGCTGCTGTCCTGGATGTTCTACGCGGGCCTGCTCGTCACCGTCCTCGATGTGCTGGCGGCGCTGGCGTTGACCTTCTGGAGCGTCAACACGTCCGCCAAGAACCAGGCACTCGAGCAGACTGGGGTGCTGGCGCTCGCGGACATCAACGGGATCAGCGAGACCGGAACCCGGATCAACGAGCAACCGGTTATCAGGGTGCATCTGCACGTCTCTGGGCCGGGGATCGCCACCTTCGACGCCGAAGACCGCGTCATCGCCAACATGTCGCGGATGGGTAACCTCAACGCCCGCAAGGTCGTCGTGCTGGTCGATCCGGCCACCAACCAGTTCCGCATCGATTGGGAGCGAAGCGCCCTGGTCAATGGTCTGGTTCCGGCTCAGTTCACCATCGAAGAGGACAATCGCACCTACGACCTGCGGGGCCAGACCGGTCCGCTGATGGAGATCCTGCAGATCCTGAAGGCCAACGGCGTCCCGCTCAACAACATGATCGACATCCGCTCGAATCCGCCGCTGCGCCAGCAGGTCCTGGCGGTGGTGCGCCGGGCCGGTCAACAGCAGGCGGCGGCGGTCGCCCCGGATGCAGCCCCGCAGGCATCGATCGGCGACCGACTGGGGGAGTTGGAGGCGCTGCGCGCCCGCGGTGTCCTCAACGACCAGGAATACGCCAGCCGTCGCGCCCAGATCATCTCCGAGATCTGACGCCCGCCAGGCCAACTAGAACACGTTTCAGTTTCGCTGCTAGCCTGACTTTCAGCGAAAGGGGACACATGGCTGAATCACTGCAAGGGCGGGTGGCTTTCATCACCGGCGCCGCACGGGCCCAGGGCAGGGCGCACGCGATTCGGCTGGCCCGCGAAGGTGCCGACATCATCGCCTCAGATATCTGCGCACCCGTGTCGGACAGCCTGACCTATGCACCGGCCACACCCGAAGACCTCGCCGAGACGGTCAGTGCCGTGGAGGCTGAAGGTCGCAAGGTGCTGGCCCGCCAGGTGGATGTGCGTGACGACGCGGCGTTGCGCCAGTTGGTGGCCGACGGTGTCGAGCAGTTCGGTCGCCTCGACATCGTGGTCGCCAACGCGGGCGTCCTGCATTGGGGCAGAGTCTGGGAACTCACCGACGAGCAGTGGGACACCGTCATCGGGATCAACCTGACCGGAACCTGGCGAACCTTGCGGGCCACCATCCCGGCGATGATCGAAGCCGGCAATGGCGGCTCCATTGTGGTGGTCAGCTCTGCCGCGGGACTGCGGGCAACTCCGGGCAACGGTCACTACGCGGCCAGCAAGCACGGCCTGACCGCGCTGACGAACACGTTGGCGATGGAACTCGGAGAGTTCGGCATTCGGGTCAACTCCATTCACCCCTATTCGGTCGACACCCCGATGATCGATCCGGAAGGGATGATGAAGGTGTTCGGCAAGCATCCGCGCTTCGTGCACGCCTTCCCGCCAATGCCGATGCAATACAAGGGTTTTATGACGCCCGACGAGGTTTCCGACGTCGTCGTCTGGTTGGCCGGTGACGGCTCGGGGACCCAGTCGGGCACCCAGATCCCGGTGGATAAGGGTGCCCTAAAGTACTGAACGTCAAGCGTGGTATGAACACCACGTGACCAACGGAATCGTTATCGTCGGCGGCGGTCTGGCCGCCGCCCGGACCGCAGAGCAACTGCGTCGCGCGGAGTACACCGGCCCGGTGACCATCGTCAGCGACGAGGTGCACCTGCCGTATGACCGGCCGCCGCTGTCCAAAGAGGTGCTGCGCGCCGAAGTCGACGACACGGCCCTCAAGCCGCGCGAGTGGTACGACGAGAAGGACATCACCCTGTGCCTTGGCGCGGCGGCTACCGGCATCGACACCGCGGCCCAGACGCTGACCCTGGCCGATGGAACGTCGCTCGGCTACGACGAACTGGTCATCGCGACCGGCCTGGTGCCGCGGCGCATTCCGAGCTTCCCCGATCTGGACGGCATCCGGGTGCTGCGGTCGTTCGACGAGTGCATGGCGCTGCGCACGCACGCCTCGTCGGCGAAGAAGGCCGTAGTGATCGGGGCCGGGTTCATCGGCTGTGAGGTGGCGGCCAGCCTGCGCGGACTCGGCGTCGACGTGGTGCTGGTCGAACCCCAGCCGACGCCGCTGGCGTCAGTGCTCGGTGAGCAGATCGGCGAACTGGTGACGCGGCTGCATCGCGACGAAGGTGTGGACGTGCGCACCGGAATCGGGGTCGCCGAGGTCCGAGGCACGGGGCACGTCGACTCGGTGGTCCTCAGTGATGGCGCGGAAGTTCCTGCCGACCTCGTGGTGGTCGGCATCGGATCGCACCCGGCGACCGACTGGCTGGAAGGCACCGGCATCGAGGTCGACAACGGGATCGTCTGCGACGAGGCCGGCCGCACCAGTGCACCGAACGTCTGGGCGCTCGGCGACGTCGCGTCCTGGCGCGACGCGACCGGACACCAAGCGCGCGTTGAGCATTGGAGCAACGTCGCCGACCAGGCCCGGGTTGTGGTGCCGGCCCTGCTCGGTCGTGATGTGCCGTCCAACGTCGTCGTGCCGTACTTCTGGAGCGACCAGTACGACGTCAAGATCCAGTGCCTCGGGGAACCCGAAGCCAACGACATCGTTCACCTCGTCGAGGACGACGGCCGCAAGTTCCTCGCGTACTACGAGCGCGATGGCGTGCTGGTCGGCGTGGTCGGTGGGGGTCTGCCCGGCAAGGTCATGAAGGTGCGGGCCAAGATCGCCGCGGCCACGCCCATCGCCGAGATGTTGGAAGCCTCCGGCTAGTCAGAACTCACCAAGGTAGAACCGACCGCCTTGGTCGTCGGTGCATTCGGCGGACAGGCCGTAGGGCCGCCGGGACGGTTCGGCCAGGACCGTGCCGCCGGCCTCGCGGACCCGCGCGACGGCGGCGTTGATATCGGCGACGGTCCACATCGGCACCGTGCTCGGATTCTGGCTGCCGCCGGCCGCTCCCGACATCGGGTGTGCCTCGGACACCTGCCAGCCATCGGCGACTCGGCCTGGCTCAAACGTCCAACCGAGCACGCGGCCGTAGAAGTCGCGGAACGCGGGGGAGTCGGCCACCTCGTACGTGACGTACGACAGCTCGCCGGGCCCAGACCCGTTGAGCTCCGGGCGCTTCCGGCTCGCGGATGCCTCGAATACCGCAAAGGCCGCGCCCTGCGGGTCGGTAGCATCCAGGATCGCGCCGTGCTCGGTTTCCCGGATCTCACCGGTGGTCCCGCCCGCTTCGGTGATGGCCGCGCGAGCGGCCTCGAGGTCGGTGACCGAGTAGCAGCAGAACAGCGTCGAGCCACCCGGGCTGGCGTGAATGCCCGTCGGCAGTTCGGTGTTCGTCACCTGATGGGACACGGCAGCTGAACCCTTTTCAAAAGTCCAGCCCAGCACGTGACCGTAGAACTCGGCGGCGCGATCGGCGTCGGGGGACCACACGGAGATGTAGCCGATGTCGCCTTGTCGGATGCCGTCGACGGGTGCGCCTACCGGCCCACTGAGCATCCAGCGGTGGCCGAACGGGTCGACGATGGTCGCGTGGCGTGCGCCGTGGCCCTCATAGATCTCCCGCGCGACCGTGGCACCTTGCTCGCGGGCCCGTTGCAGCGCCACATCCGTGCTGGCGACATGCAACATCAGGCTGACCGACACCGCCCCCGGTGCGGGTGCGCGCAACCCGAGTTCTGGGTACTCGTCGGCCAGGTAGATTATGCCGCCGTTGATTTCAATCTCGGCGTGGCCAATTCGCCCGTCGTCCATCACGATCGGCTCACCGACCACCGTCCCACCGAAAGCGTCGGTGTACCAGGAGATTGCGGCTCGCGCATCGGACACACACAGGTAAGGCAACGCCGCCGGCCGCGGCGCAACCGCAGATGTTGTAGTCATGACTATTCCTTTCGATGGGCCGCTCGGCATGGCCAGTGCGGCTTCCAGACGTCTGCGCAGTCGTGCGGCGAACGCCGGATCTGGTTGCACCGGAGGGTGATCGGAGTGCAGCACGTCGAACGGGTCTAGCTGACTCATAGCGTGCCTCCTTCCGGATACTCTTTTCTGAACGCCCGTTTCGCGCGGATCAGCAGTGCCTCGGTGGCGTGCACTGTCCGCCCGAGCAATTCGGCGCATTGCCCGACGCTGCAGTCGTCCATGTAGCGCAAGACCAGCACCGCGCGATGCGGCTCGCTCAGGCGCGTCAGCACGCTTTCGGCGACCATTCGGTCCAGCGCGGCATCCCAGTCGTCGGCCGGTTCGACCGGCTCCGGCGGCTCGGCCACCGGCACCGGATCACGCCGCCGCCGGTAGTGGTCGGCCAGCTTGTGCCGCGCCACCCCGAGCAACCAGGCAATCCCGATCGGCGGCGGGTCGCCGCTGCTCTCGCAGGCCCGTTCGGCGGCCGCCAGAAAGGTCTCCGAGGTCAGGTCCTCCGCTGTTCCGCGATCCGGGCAGCGGCGGACGAAGTACCCGTACACGACCGGCAACGCGTCGTCGTACAGCGCCAACAGTGCGCGCTGAGGGTCGCGATGACGATCCGGTTGGGCGCTCACACCCTTATCGTCGCGTCGGCGGCCGAAAATCCAACGGGTCTCACGAAAAAATTACCGGCGGACCATGCGCATGGCACTCGGCCAGCACCTGCTGCCGGCCGCCCGGCCACATGGCCAGGCGCACCAGAAACTTGAGTGTGTTGTCCGGACCGTCCCGCACGGGTTCGAGCGTCAGATGCGCGAACGGGGACCGAGCGCCGGCCTGGGCGGCCAGCAGGTCGATCCCGGCCCGTACCCCGGTGCGTTCCTCGGCGGACAGGTACTGCCAGGTGATCGAATGCCAGAGCACGGTCAGCGTGCCGTCGGCCAGGGTGAGGCCTCTGACAGCGTCTGATGCGGTCTGGCGCTGTAGGTCGGCGGGCTCCTCGCGGGCGACCGCGATGGCGCCCCGCAGCCGCTGCATCCGGGCCTGCTGATCCGGCCAGACGTAGCTCAGCAAACTCAGTTCCATGTCGGCACCGTTGCTGCCGGTGACGTCTAGCGGAGCGATGTCATAGCCGTGTCGTGCCACGATGTGCAGTTGGCCGTCGGGCGGCAGGGGACCCCGCCACGCGTCGTCGATGGTCACCGGCGAGTCCGCCGGTCCCCACCATCCGCCGGCGTAGCGGTAGTGATAGCGGTCGGCCCGCAGGTTGAGTCCCGCGCTCGAACCGATCTCGAAAAGCCTAATCGGAAAGTCTAATTCAGCGTTGATGCACAATAGCCCGCCGATCAACGCGGCCGCCCGGCCCACCTCGTTGGTCTGCGGCGGCTGGCCCAGGGCCGCGCGCAACACCTCCGCGTGCTCCGTCGCGACCAGCAGGATCTCAGGCCACGCGCTGGCGGCGTCCCAGTCGCCGCCCGTGCTGGGATACCAACCGCGCAACTGCGGTGTGCGTCCATCGAGCACCACTCGATGCAGTCCGCCCAGCAACCGCAGTGGTACCGCCTGGCCCGAGGGGGCATCCTGGTGGCCGTCCAGAATCGTCGCGAAGATGCCGCCGGTTTCAACGTCGCCGGCAACCAGTTCGCACAACTCGCCGTACATCGTCGACCCGGATTGGGCGCAGAACCGCCCCTGCGCCCGCAGCGTATGCAGCAAATGTGGGGTGGTCACGGGTCCAGGCCATTCAGTCCCGCACCAACAACGTCGAACGCATTTCCGAGCGCTTCGGGCAGCGACACCGATTCGTCGCCGAGCCAGTGCTCGTAGGCGCTCAGTGCCACCCCGAGCATCGTCCAGGCGACTGTCTGAGGCAGCAGGTCGGTGACCTTCGCCCCGGCGCGTTGCGCCACAAAGCCGGCGATCACCTCGCGCCAGCCCGCATACATCGTCATCGAATAAGCCTGCAGTTCAGTGGTTTCCAAGATCACCCGCATGCGCTGCCGATGCCGCGCCGATTCGCATTCGTCGAACGTATTGAATGCCAATAGCGACCCGCGCAGCGCCTCACATAGTGGTACCTGCGCATCAATGCCGTCGAGCAGTTCTCGCAACTGCTGCAGCTGCGTGTCGAAGTCACCCCAGGGGATGGCGTTCTTGGAGGCGTAGTAGCGGAACAGAGTGCGCCGAGCGATGCCGGCAGCTTGGGCGACGTCGTCGACGCTGACGTCGGCGAAGCCGCGTGCAGCAAACAAATCGATGGCGACGTCGGAGATGTGCAGCGGTGTCGTCAAACGGCGCCGGCCAACCCGCGACTCCTGCAGCATCAGACCCGGACCTTCCATTACGGCACTCGATGCCATATTCTGATCACGATTGTGATCCGTACCACCCATCAATGTCTATACCTCGATGTTGCATCTAGAAAGGTCACCACGATGGACAACGAAAACCAGACGGACAACGAGAACGAGAACCAGGCCGGCACCGAACTCGTCAACGAGACGCTGGTGGAAGAGGTTTCCATCGACGGCATGTGCGGGGTCTACTGACAGTGCCCGCGCCCGCGAGCGCGCCGGCAGGCGACACGATCGTGTTCGACCCGGACAGCGGCTGGCGACTGCATCCTCAGGTTGCGGTTCGGCCGGAACCCTTTGGTGCGCTGCTCTATCACTTCGGCACCCGCAAGCTGTCCTTCCTGAAGAACCGGACGATCCTGACCGTCGTGCAGTCGCTGTCCGAGCACTCCACAGTCAGGTCCGCCCTGATCGCCGCGGGCGTTGACGATGCCGATCAGCGGCCTTACTTGCACGCATTGGGTGTGCTTGCCGATTCCAAGATGCTGTTGCCGCAGGAGGACAAATGACCGCCCCCGCCAAAGTGCCCAGGCTGATCGAGCAGTTCGAGCATGGACTCGACGCGCCGATCTGCCTGACCTGGGAGCTCACCTACGCCTGCAACCTGGCGTGCGTGCACTGCCTGTCGTCGTCGGGCAAACGCGACCCGCGCGAGCTCTCCACGCGGCAGTGCAAAAACATCATCGACGAACTGGAACGCATGCAGGTGTTCTACGTGAACATCGGCGGCGGCGAACCGACTGTGCGACCGGACTTTTGGGAGTTGGTCGACTACGCGACCGAACACCATGTTGGAGTGAAGTTCTCCACTAACGGCGTCCGCATCAACGCCGAGGTGGCCGCGCGTCTTGCCGCCAGCGACTACGTCGACGTCCAGATCTCCCTCGACGGCGCGACGGCTGAGGTCAACGACGCCGTGCGCGGACCCGGGTCGTTCGACATGGCGGTGCGTGCCCTGCAGAACCTGGCCGAGGCCGGTTTCAAGGACGCCAAGATTTCCGTCGTCGTCACCCGGCATAACGTCGGGCAACTCGACGAGTTCGCGGCTCTGGCAAACCGGTACGATGCCACGCTTCGGATCACCCGGTTGCGCCCGTCGGGACGTGGGGCCGACGTCTGGGAAGACTTGCACCCCACCGCCGCTCAGCAGGTGGACCTGTACAACTGGCTGGTCGCCAAGGGCGAAGGGGTGCTCACCGGCGACTCCTTTTTCCATCTGGCCCCGCTCGGTTCTGCCGGCGCGCTGGCCGGTCTGAACATGTGCGGCGCCGGCCGGGTGGTCTGCCTGATCGACCCGGTGGGCGACGTCTACGCGTGCCCGTTCGCCATCCACGACCGCTTTCTGGCCGGAAACGTCTTGGACGACGCCGGCTTCGACAATGTCTGGAAGAACGCACCTCTGTTCCGTGAGCTGCGTGAGCCGCAGTCCGCGGGGGCGTGCGGCAGTTGCGGGCACTACGACAGCTGCCGGGGCGGTTGCATGGCGGCCAAGTTCTTCACCGGCCTGCCGCTCGACGGTCCGGATCCCGAGTGTGTCCAGGGTTATGGTTCGCCCGCACTGGAGCAGGAACGGCAGACGCCGCGGCCGCGTGTCGACCACTCCCGGGGAAAGCGCATCTCGACACCGGTGCCGCTCACCCTGTCGATGAGGCCGCCTGCGCATACGCCGTCTCGCCCGCCAAGCAAGCCCTGCAATGAAAGTCCCGTATAAGCATGGCGGACCAATGGTTTGAAACTGTTGCCATTGCCCAGCAGCGCGCCAAGCGCCGCCTGCCGAAATCGGTCTATTCGTCTTTAATCTCCGCGAGTGAAAAGGGATTGACGGTCGCCGACAATGTGGCGGCCTTCAGTGAGCTCGGTTTCGCGCCGCATGTCATCGGGGCGAGCGCGAAACGGGACCTGTCGACCACCGTGATGGGGCAAGACATTTCGATGCCGGTGCTCATCTCGCCGACCGGTGTTCAGGCGGTCGATCCGGATGGCGAGGTGGCGGTCGCCCGGGCCGCGGCGGCGCGGGGCACGGCAATGGGACTGTCCTCGTTTGCCAGCAAGCCGATCGAGGACGTGATCGCCGTCAATCCCGCGATCTTCTTTCAGATTTACTGGCTCGGCGGCCGGGAAGCGATCGCCGGGCGTGCCGAGCGGGCGCGGCAGGCCGGCGCGGTCGGACTGATCGTCACCACCGACTGGACCTTCTCGCACGGGCGCGACTGGGGCAGCCCCAAGATCCCCGAAGAGATGAATCTCAAGACCATTCTCAAGCTCTCGCCGGAGGCGATCACCAAACCCCGTTGGCTGTGGAATTTCGGCAAGACGATGCGACCGCCGGACCTGCGGGTACCCAACCAGGGCCGTCGCGGTGAGCCCGGCCCGCCGTTCTTCTCGGCCTATGGGGAATGGATGGGGACACCCCCACCGACCTGGGAAGACATCGCCTGGCTGCGGGAACTGTGGGGCGGGCCCTTCATGCTCAAGGGCGTAATGCGGGTGGACGACGCCAAAAGGGCTGTGGACGCAGGTGTTTCGGCGATCTCGGTGTCCAACCACGGCGGTAACAACCTGGACGGTACGCCCGCCTCGATCCGCGCTCTGCCCGCAGTCGCCGAGGCCGTTGGTGACCAGGTCGAGGTGCTGCTCGACGGCGGCATCCGGCGCGGGAGCGACGTCGTCAAAGCGGTGGCACTGGGAGCTCGCGCGGTGATGATCGGCCGCGCCTACTTGTGGGGTCTGGCCGCGGCCGGCCAGGCCGGCGTCGAGAACGTCCTCGACATTCTGCGCGGCGGCATCGACTCGGCGTTGATGGGTCTCGGGCATTCCTCGATCCATGACCTGAGCCCCGGCGACCTTCTCATCCCCGCCGGCTTCACCCGCGAGTTGGGTGTTTCCTGACGGGCGGACTGCCTCAGTACCACAGCATGGTTTCTGGTGAAGTGCCATTCGATTGGGTATACGCCTGAAGGCTGATACATACGTGGCATACGTGGCATACGAGCCGCAATTTAGTCTGTCGGTCAACAGGACGAAAAAAAATTTCGATAGTTAAGGCAACAATTGGTGCACGCCAGATGAATTCGTCTTACCATCACCGAATGCCCGTACTCGGCGAACTGGGGAGTGCGACGTCGAGGCAACTCGAAATAACTGCCTCGTCCTCGATACTCATCCCGCTGGGGTCCACCGAACAGCACGGACCCCACTTGCCGCTCGACACCGATACCCGGATCGCGACCGCGGTCGCCCGGGGCATTGCTGGGTGTCTCGGCGAGGAGCACCCGGCCTGGCAGGTGGCGCCCGCCATTGCCTACGGTGCCAGCGGCGAGCACCAGAGTTTTGCCGGAACCATCTCAATCGGAACCGAGGCCTTGACGACGCTGCTGGTGGAGTACGGCCGGTCGGCCACTTGTTGGGCCGCGCGCCTAGTCTTCGTCAACGGCCACGGCGGCAACATCGGCGCCCTGGTCCGCGCGGTCAGCCTGCTGCGATCCGAAGGCCGTGATGTTGTCTGGGTTCCCTGCGTGAGTCCCGGCGGCGACGCTCATGCCGGCCACACCGAAACATCGGTCTTGCTGCATATTTCGCCGGGTGACGTGCGCGCGGACCAGATCCGCGCCGGCAACGAGGCGCCATTGCGCGAGTTGCTACCTTGGATGCGCCAGGGCGGGGTTGCCGCAGTGAGCCAGATCGGGGTGCTGGGGGATCCGACCACGGCCACCGCAGTCGAGGGGAGGCGGATCTTTGGCGAGATGGTCGATGACGGTGTGCGTCGAATTGCCCGATGGCTGCCCGGGCCCGACGGAATGTTGACCGGCGCGCCCGCGGCGATGCAGAGCCGCAGCGGCGCGCAGGGGCGGCGCACATGACCCAGACCCGGCTGCCTGACGGGTTCGCGGTGCAGGTCGATCGTCGAGTTCGCGTGCTCGGCGATGGCAAGGCACTGCTCGGCGGTTCGCCGACCCGGTTGCTGCACCTGGCGCCCGTCGCCCAGAACATGCTCTCCGACGGCCGCCTGAAGGTCAGAGACGAAGTCAGCGCCCAACTGGCGCGCACCTTGCTGGACGCCACGGTCGCCCACCCGCGCCCGGCTACGGGTCCGTCCTACCGCGATGTCACCATCGTTATTCCGGTGCGAGACAACGCAACCGGCGTTCGCCGACTGGTGAGTTCACTGCGCGGACTGCGGGTGATCGTGGTCGACGACGGCTCCAAATGCCCGATCGAGCTGGAAGACTTCGCCGGCGCGCACTGCGACATCGAGGTGCTGCACCACGGGCGTAGCTGGGGCCCGGCGGCGGCTCGCAACACCGGCCTGGCCGCGTGCAACACCGATTTTGTCGCGTTCCTGGATTCCGACGTGGCGCCGCGCCGGGGCTGGCTGGAAGCCTTGCTCGGCCACTTCTGCGATCCCACTGTCGCGCTGGCTGCGCCTCGCATCGTCGGCCTGTCGCAGAGTGAAAATGTGATCGCCCGCTATGAGGCGGTGCATTCGTCCCTGGACCTCGGCCAGCGAGAAGCACCGGTACTGCCGCACAGCACGGTGTCGTATGTGCCCAGCGCCGCGATCGTCTGTCGCGCCTCGGCCATCCGTGAGGTCGGCGGCTTCGACGAGACCTTGCGCTCTGGAGAAGATGTCGACTTGTGCTGGCGGCTCGTTGAAACTGGCGCACGGCTGCGGTACGAGCCCATTGCCCGGGTCGCCCACGATCATCGAACCGAACTGCGCGGCTGGATCAGCCGAAAGGCGTTCTACGGAGGTTCGGCGGCTCCACTTTCGGTTCGGCACCCCGACAAGACTGCCCCGGTGGTGATTTCCGGCTGGGCACTGATGGCCTGGTTCCTGATGGCGCTCGGCACGGGCGTCGCTCAGTTGGCGTCGGTCGTCATCGCGGTGATGACAGGTCGGCGGATCGCGAAAGCCATGCGCAGTTCGGAATCCTCGTTCCAGACATCACTGTGGGACGTGGTCGTCGTGGCCACCCGCGGGTTGTGGTCGGCGGCTCTGCAACTGGCGTCGGCGATCTGCCGGCATTACTGGCCGGTGGCACTGATCGCGGCGATCCTGTCGCGGCACTGTCGACGGGTAGTGCTGATCGCGGCGATCGTGGATGGCGTAGCGGACTGGCTTCGCCGCCGCGACGCCGTCGACGACGAAGCCGAACCGATCGGACTGCTGACCTTCCTGGTGCTCAAGCGCGTCGACGACCTGGCCTACGGGATCGGCCTCTGGTACGGGGTGCTGCGCGAACGCAATGTCGGTGCGCTCAAGCCGCAGATTCGGACGTAACGGCCACCTTGTCCACCCGGCACAGCGACGTGCTGATTGTTGGTGCTGGGAGCGCCGGTTCGGTTGTGGCTGAACGCCTTTCTGCCGATCCCAGCTGTGCGGTGACAGTGCTGGAAGCGGGCCCCGGACTCGCCGATGCGGCCCTGCTGGCAAGTACCGCCAACGGGCTGCAACTGCCGATCGGTGCGGGCAGCCCGCTGGTCGAGCGCTACCTGACGACGCTGACCGATCACCCCGCACGGCGACTGCCGATCGTGCGGGGCGCGACAGTGGGTGGCTCCGGCGCCGTCAACGGCGGCTACTTCTGTCGCGGACTGCCCAGCGACTTCGACCGCGACCCGGTCCCCGGGTGGACGTGGGCCGAAGTCTGCGAACACTTCCGGGCCATCGAAACGGATCTGGACTTCCAGACACCCGCCCACGGTGCCGACGGGCCCATCCCGGTCCGACGCACCAGCGACTTGACCGGGGCCTCCGAAATCTTCGTTGCCGAGGCTTTGCGGGCCGGCTTTCCCTGGATCGACGATCTCGCCGACGTTGGACCCGTGTTGCCCGCCGGGGCCGGTGCGGTGCCGCTGAACATCATCGACGGCGTGCGCACCGGTCCCGGCGCGGCATTCTTGCTGCCCGCGTTGCGTAGGCCCAACCTGACGCTGCTGGCGCAGACCCGGGCGCTGCGGGTGCGTTTCTCCGGGACTACCGCGGTGGGCGTCGACGCGGTCGGTTCCGAAGGCCCGATCACTCTCGAGGCGGACAAGGTTGTTCTTTGTTCAGGCGCAATTCAGTCCGCGCATCTGCTGATGCTCTCCGGCGTGGGGGAGGAAGCGATGCTGCGGGACGCCGGGGTGAAAGTGCGGGCAACACTGCCGGTCGGGGCCCGTTGCAGTGATCACCCGGAATGGGTCATGCCCACCAATTGGGATGTGGCAGTTGACCGTCCGGTGCTGGAAGTGGTGCTCGGTACCAGCGAAGGTGTCGAGATCCGGCCTTATACCGGCGGTTTCGTGGCAATGACCGGGGATGGCTCTGCGGGACATAGAGATTGGCCGCACATCGGAGTGGCCCTCATGCAACCCCATGCCCGCGGGCGCATTTCGTTGGTCTCGTCAAATCCTGAAGTGCCCTTGCGGATCGAACATCGCTACGACAGCGAGTCCGCCGATGTCGCGGCGCTGCGGGCAGGAAGTGAACTCGCACGTGAAATCTGTGGTGCGGTAACCGATATCGGCCCTGCGGTGTGGTCGACGTCGCAGCACCTTTGTGGCAGCGCCCCAATGGGTTTCGAGCGCGATCCGCAGGCTGTCGTCGACCATCGTTGTCGGGTAAAAGGTTTCGAACAGCTATGGGTTATCGACGGGTCGGTTCTGCCGGTGGTCCCCAGCCGGGGTCCGCATGCGACGATCGTGATGCTGGCGCATCGAGCGGCTGAGTTCGTCAGATGAGCCGCGAGTCGCGTCAGTAGCCTGCTTCTTGAGAGGTCACCTGACGGGGTGCGGCAGGTTCCGGGGCCAGCGCCGCCGCCGGTGCTGCGCGTGTTGCCAAGGCGGCCGGCAACGCGGTCACTGGGGACGCGACCGTTGTCTCGGTCTCGGTGGTAGGGCCCGCTTGTAGCGACGGAATCGGTTGACGCCCCACCGACCCTGCCGATCCCGCCGCTACTGCGGACCCCACACCCCCGACCGACCCCAACCCCCCGAGTGACCCCACCGATCCCGTCGGCGCTGCCGCGAGCGCCGGTGCCGCCGCTGTCGAAGCAATCGCCACCGTTTGCGCGACTGCTCCGGTGGTAGGCACGAATTGCGTAGTCTGGTCCGCCAAATGCCCGGCCAACGTTTGCTGGGGCAGGTTGGCCGATCCAGTCTGGAAGCTTGCCAGGTTCGCGGCTTCGCTGACGGCGTACTGCTGGCCGCCGAGACTCATCAGCTGCACGAACTGGTCGTGGAAAGCGGCGGCCTGGGCGCTGAGAGCCTGGAATGCCTCCGCGTGCGCCGCGAACAGGGCGGAGATCTCCGCCGACACCGTATCGGCACCCGCCGGGATCGCAACCCCCGTCGTCGGCCCCAACGCGAACGCGCTCGCGTCGCTGACCGCCGAACCGATACTGGCCAAATCTGTTGCCGCGGTAGCAACATATTCGGGCGCAGCGATTACATACGACATTCCGCCCCCCAGCGTTTGTCTGGCTCGTGTCCACTACCCGCTTGGACCTTCCCCTGAATCGAATGGTAGACCGACTCGCCGCCGTCCGAGGTGTTTTCGCGTAATGCGTACCAATTCGTCGCCGGCTGTCTCGACTGCGGTATGTCGAGTGCGGCGAAAGCGTTGGGCGGCAATGCGAAAAGCGAAGTAGCAAAACAGGACCGGGCCTCGCCGGTTAACTTCCCGGCCGCCAGTTCCTCGGTGCGCTGACCGCATCACGCACAATCAGTAGTCTTGGCATAAGACATGGAGGTGCATCACGGTGAGCGACGGGAGTAACCCAGATCCCCGTCCGGCGCGCTCGCGTGCTCGTCTGCTCGAGGCGGCCGCGGCACTGCTGCGTGCCGGGGGGCCCAGTGCGGTGACCGTGGATGCGGTCACCAGGGCGGCCAACGTTGCCCGAGCCACTCTCTATCGCCACTTTCCGAGCGGAAATGATTTGCTGGCAGCAACATTCAACAGCCTCATACCCGCGCCGCCGATGCCACCGGCGACAGGCTCGTTGCGCGATCGACTGCTGGCACTGGTGCTGGCGGAGGCTGACGCGATCGCCGATGCCCCCGCACTGCTGACCGCCATGTCCTGGCTGGCGCTGGGCCCCGACCTGCAGGAGTTGCCACGTTCCCGCGGCGGCGAGAGCGCGATCAGTTCGCTGCGGGAGCGCATCGCCCAGCAGTACGCTGCGCCGTTCGACGCCCTGCTGGACAGCCCGGAAGCCGCCGAGTTGGGTCAGGTGGACCGGTCCCGGGTGATCGCGTTGTTGATCGGCCCGTTGGTGCTCGGCCGCTTCAGCACGTTGCCGGATTTCGACTATCAGGCAGCGGCGCGCGCCGCCGTCGACGGCTTCCTGTATGTGCAGAAGACCGAAGCCGCAAGGGCGAACGGTTCTAGCGCAGGGAGTACCGAATCGGCAGGTGCTTGAGGCCACCGACGAAGGTGGTGGCAATGAGTTCTGGGTTACCGTTCAGCTCAATGGATTTCAGCCGCGGGATCAACTCGTTGAAGAAGCTGCTGACTTCCATCCGGGCAAGTGCCGCCCCCAGACAGAAATGTACGCCGAATCCGAATGCCAAGTGCTTGTTGGGGTTTCGGCCGACGTCGAAGCGGAATGGGTCGTCGAATACATCCTCGTCACGGTTGGCCGACACGTAGGACAGGTACACCGACTCGCCTTCGGCGATCGGCACCCCGCGCACTGTGGTGTCCTGGGTGGCGGTGCGCATGAATTCCTTTACCGGAGTCACCCATCGGATCATCTCGTCGGTAGCCAACGGCATCAGGCCGGGGTCGTCGGTCAATCTGTGCAACTGGTCGGGGTTTTCGATTAAGGCCTGCAGGCCGCCGGCGATGGTTGCACTGGTGGTGTCGTGACCTGCGGTGGCGATGATGACGTAGTAGGACGCGGTGTCGATATCGGACAACGGCTCGCCGTCCACCCGGGCGTTGGCGATAGCCGAAGCCAGGTCGTCGGTCGGGTTCGCCCGGCGGGCCGCGGTGAGTTCGTTGAAATAGCCGAAGAATTCGAGCAGCACCTGGAGCTGCTCTTCGGCAGTGGTGCCGCGTTGGAACTCGGTGTCGTCCCCGCCGAACATCTCCTGGGTGAGGCTGAGCATCCGCGGGAAGTCCGATTCGGGCAGGCCCAGCAGCGACATGATGACGAACAGCGGGAATTTTTTGGCGACCTCGGTCACGAAGTCGCACTCGGTGCCGGCCTCGAGCATCCGGTCGACGTGAACCTTGGCCAGTTCGCCGATGCGCACCTGTAGTGCGCGCATCGCCTTCGGGCGAAACCAGTCGGCGCCGATGGCCCGCACCACCCGGTGCTGCGGGTCGTCCATGTGGATCAGCGTGCGTAGTCCCATCCCAGCGTCCAGTAAGGACTGCGCGAGGTCATCGGCCTCGGCCGGCGCCAGCAGCGGGCGGGGTGCGCTCACGAACAGGTTGTTGGCCCGCTCGATCTCCACCACGTCGGCATGTTTGGTGATCGCCCAGAACGGGCGGAAGGGCGGACGGTCCACCCACGACACCGGGGCATGTGCCCGCAGGTGCGTCAGTGCCGCGTGTAGTCGCGTCTCATCTGTATAGGAGGCAGGGATTGCGAAGACCTTCGCGGCTTCATCGATGATCGGTGTGCTCATCGGGCTCCTCAGAAGTGGCTGCCCGCCAGCCTAGCTCTAGAGACCCGTTCGATCCTTGATCCGCTGCCGGACGGCGTCCTTGCCCTGCGCCAAGGTCGCCAAGCCCAGCCGGGTGGGGCTCCATCTGCTGTCGCTGTCGACGATGAAACGCACGAAAACCAGTTCAGAATGTTCCAGCAGCTGAACGGCTTCCAATATCGACTCCTGTACCGGCCTGGCGCGCAGGATCAGGCCGGTCCGCTCCGGATATCCCCGGAACATCCAGTCGGTGAGCTCGGACAACGCGACCCAAGCAACGCGCCTGGGCACCTGCGGGTCGAAGGCCGCCATGAGTTCGACGGCCAACTCGGCCGGTGGTGCGTCGTTGATCCAGTCGATCATCGGCTGCGCGACGTCAGATTCTCCCGAATTTGGCCCGAACACGGTTAGGAGCGTACGCGTCGCGGCCTATAAACCCAGCTAGGCTCGGTGCGGACGCCGATCACCTGGGATTTGGCTCGCGCGGTGATCTGGGGCATACTGTTCAGGTTGCCCTGCGCCAGGTTTGCGCCTGGACGGGCATACGACCAGCGCCCACCAGGGCGCGTCCGGTCCCAACCTTGGAGCGCGACTATTTCGGTCGCCTAGAAGGCTGCGTGCGGGTGACACACCCGACCGCGGGGGGAACGGTTGAACCACGACAGGTAAACAGCGGCGCAGTATCCGGCGCAACGCTAGATCGGCCCTCACGAGGGCGGTCGATCTGCGCGCCGGGGGCACCAGGTCCGTTTACGGGCCCCACCAGCGGGAGAAGAGGTAGGAGAAGCGTGGCGGGACAGAAGATCCGCATCAGGCTCAAGGCCTACGACCATGAGGCAATTGACGCGTCGGCACGCAAGATCGTCGAGACCGTCGTCCGTACGGGTGCCAGCGTCGTGGGTCCGGTGCCACTGCCGACCGAGAAGAACATCTATTGCGTCATCCGTTCGCCGCACAAGTACAAGGACTCGCGAGAGCACTTCGAAATGCGGACGCACAAGCGGTTGATCGACATCCTCGACCCGACGCCGAAGACCGTTGACGCTTTGATGCGCATCGATCTTCCGGCCAGTGTCGACGTCAATATTCAGTAGGAGATCCAGAGCAATGGCAAGAAAAGGCATTCTGGGTACCAAGCTGGGCATGACGCAGGTATTCGACGAGAACAACAGAGTCGTGCCGGTGACCGTCGTCAAGGCTGGGCCGAATGTGGTCACCCGGATCCGTACCCCGGAACTCGACGGTTACAGCGCCGTGCAGTTGGCATACGGCGAAATCAGTCCCCGCAAGGTCACCAAGCCGGTGACCGGTCAGTACACCGCGGCGGGCGTGAACCCGCGGCGGCACCTCGCCGAGCTGCGGCTCGACGACACGACTGCGGCGGCCGAGTACGAGGTCGGCCAGGAGCTGACGGCGGAGATCTTCGCCGACGGCGCCTACGTCGACGTGACCGGTACCTCCAAGGGCAAGGGCTTCGCCGGCACCATGAAGCGGCACGGCTTCAAGGGCCAGGGCGCCAGCCACGGTGCCCAGGCGGTGCACCGTCGTCCCGGTTCCATCGGCGGATGTTCCACTCCGGGCCGGGTGTTCAAGGGCACCCGGATGTCGGGCCGCATGGGCAGCGACCGGGTGACCGTCCAGAACCTGGTTGTACACAAGGTCGACGCCGAGAACGGCGTCCTGTTGATCAAGGGTGCGGTCCCCGGCCGCACCGGTGGGCTCGTAGTGGTCCGCAGCGCGATCAAGCGAGGTGAAAAGTAATGGCTGACAACACACTCAAGATCGACGTGAAGACGCCGGCCGGCAAGACCGACGGCTCCATCGAGCTGCCGGCCGAGCTGTTCGACGCACCGGCCAACATCGCACTGATGCACCAGGTGGTCACCGCGCAGCGCGCGGCGGCACGTCAGGGCACGCACTCGACGAAGACTCGCGGTGACGTCAGCGGTGGTGGCCGTAAGCCTTACCGGCAGAAGGGGACTGGTCGGGCCCGTCAGGGTTCGACGCGGGCTCCCCAGTTCACCGGTGGTGGCGTGGTGCACGGCCCCAAGCCGCGCGACTACAGCCAGCGCACGCCCAAGAAGATGATCGCCGCCGCGTTACGCGGGGCGCTCTCGGACCGGGCGCGCAACGGACGCATCCACGCGGTCACCGAATTGTTGGAGGGGCAGACCCCTTCGACCAAGAGCGCCAAGGCGTTTCTGGCCACGCTGACCGAGCGCAAGCGGGTACTGGTGGTCATCGGGCGCAGTGACGAGGCCGGAACCAAGAGCGTGCGCAACCTCCCGGGTGTGCACATCCTGCCGCCGGACCAACTCAACACCTATGACGTGCTGCTTGCAGACGACGTGGTGTTCAGCGTCGAGGCGCTGAACGCTTACATCGCGAGCCACAGTGCAGCCGGCAAGGCTAGTTCCGAGGCGACCGAGGAGGTTTCGGCCTGATGGCGACCATCGCTGACCCCCGCGACATCATCCTGGCACCGGTGATCTCCGAGAAGTCCTACGCGCTACTGGACGACAACGTGTACACCTTCGTGGTGCACCCCGACTCGAACAAGACGCAGATCAAGATCGCTATCGAGAAGATCTTCGCCGTCAAGGTTGCCTCGGTGAACACCGCGAACCGGCAGGGCAAGCGCAAGCGGACCCGGTCCGGTTACGGCACGCGCAAGAGCACCAAGCGCGCGATCGTCACCCTGGCCCCGGGCAGCAAGCAAATTGACCTGTTCGGAGCGCCGGCCTAGGGCCGCGGGCGAGAGAAAGACCTGATTAGACATGGCAATTCGCAAATACAAGCCGACGACCCCCGGTCGCCGCGGCGCCAGCGTGTCCGACTTCGCCGAGCTCACTCGGACGACGCCGGAGAAGTCGTTGGTGCGCCCTCTGCACAGCAAGGGTGGGCGTAACGCCCACGGCCGCATCACGACCCGGCACCAGGGTGGCGGGCACAAGCGCGCCTACCGGGTGATCGACTTCCGTCGCAACGATAAGGACGGCGTCAACGCGAAGGTCGCACACATCGAATACGACCCGAACCGCACCGCAAGGATTGCGCTGCTGCACTTCCTCGACGGGGAGAAGCGGTACATCATTGCGCCGCAGGGTCTTTCGCAGGGCGATATCGTCGAGACCGGCGCCAACGCCGACATCAAGCCCGGCAACAACCTCCCGTTGCGCAACATCCCGGCCGGCACCCTGGTGCATGCCGTGGAGTTGCGGCCCGGGGGCGGCGCCAAGCTTGCCCGTTCGGCCGGCTCCAGCATTCAGTTACTCGGCAAGGAAGCTACCTACGCATCGCTGCGTATGCCGAGTGGTGAGATCCGCCGCGTCGACGTCCGCTGCCGCGCGACGGTCGGCGAGGTCGGCAACGCCGAGCAGTCGAACATCAACTGGGGCAAGGCCGGTCGTATGCGGTGGAAGGGCAAGCGCCCGTCCGTCCGTGGTGTCGTGATGAACCCGGTCGACCACCCGCACGGTGGTGGTGAAGGCAAGACCTCCGGTGGCCGGCACCCGGTCAGCCCGTGGGGCAAGCCCGAGGGTCGTACCCGTAACCCGAACAAAGCCAGTAACAAGCTCATTGTCCGACGCCGGCGCACCGGCAAAAAGCACGGTCGCTAGGAAGTCAGGGAGTAGCCAGCCATGCCACGCAGCCTTAAGAAGGGCCCGTTCGTCGACGACCATCTGCTCAAGAAGGTCGACGTGCAGAACGAGAAGAACAGCAAGCAGGTCATCAAGACCTGGTCGCGACGCTCGACCATCATTCCCGACTTCATCGGGCACACGTTTGCGGTGCACGACGGCCGCAAGCACGTCCCGGTGTTTGTCTCGGAATCGATGGTGGGCCACAAGCTCGGCGAATTCGCGCCTACGCGCACCTTCAAGGGGCACATCAAGGACGACCGAAAGAGCAAGAGGCGATGAGTACCACCACTACCGAATATCCGTCGGCGACCGCCGTTGCGCGGTTCGTCCGGGTGTCGCCAACAAAGGCGCGCCGGGTCATCGACCTGGTGCGTGGCAAGTCGGTGGCTGACGCGCTCGACATCCTGCGCTGGGCGCCGCAGGCCGCCAGCGAGCCGGTGGCCAAGGTGATTGCCAGTGCCGCGGCCAACGCCCAGAACAACGACGGACTGGACCCGGCCACCCTCGTGGTGGCCACGGTCTACGCCGACGGCGGCCCGACCGCCAAACGCATCCGTCCGCGTGCCCAGGGGCGTGCGTTCCGGATTCGCCGGCGCACCAGCCACATCACCGTGATCGTCGAGAGCCGGCCCAGCAAGGACGAGCGGTCGGCGAAGTCGTCGCGGACGCGTCGCGCCGAGGGCAGCAAGGCTGCCGCGACGGCACCGGCCAAGAAGGCACCCGCCAAGAAGGCTCCGGCCAAGAAGGCTCCGGCCAAGAAGGCTGAAACCAAATCCGAAGCCAAGACGTCTGAGACTTCCGACGCGAAGGGAGGCTCAGACTAGTGGGCCAGAAGATCAATCCGCATGGCTTCCGGTTGGGCATCACCACCGACTGGAAGTCGCGCTGGTACGCCGACAAGCAGTACGCCGATTACGTCAAGGAAGACGTCGCGATCCGACGGCTGCTGTCCAGCGGCCTGGAGCGCGCCGGTATCGCCGACGTGGAGATCGAGCGGACCCGCGACCGGGTCCGGGTCGACATCCACACCGCGCGTCCGGGCATCGTCATCGGCCGCCGTGGCACCGAAGCCGACCGCATCCGCGCCGACCTGGAGAAGCTGACCGCAAAGCAGGTCCAGCTCAACATCCTCGAGGTGAAAAACCCTGAGTCGGTAGCGCAGTTGGTGGCCCAGGGGGTCGCCGAGCAGCTGAGCAACCGGGTGGCATTCCGTCGCGCGATGCGTAAGGCCATCCAGTCGGCCATGCGTCAGCCCAACGTCAAAGGCATCCGGGTGCAGTGCTCGGGACGTCTCGGCGGTGCTGAGATGAGCCGTTCGGAGTTCTACCGCGAAGGCCGGGTTCCGCTGCACACACTGCGTGCGGACATCGACTACGGCCTGTACGAGGCCAAGACCACCTTCGGCCGGATCGGCGTGAAGGTATGGATCTACAAGGGCGACATCGTCGGCGGCAAGCGCGAACTGGCCGCTGCCGCCCCGGCAGGCGCCGACCGTCCGCGCCGCGAGCGTCCGTCGGGCACCCGTCCGCGCCGCAGCGGTGCTTCGGGCACCACGGCGACCGGCACTGACGCCGGTCGTGCCGCGGGTAGCGAAGAGAGTGCGGCCGCAGCGCCTGCCGCCGAAAGCGCGCCAGCAGTTGAAGCGCCGAGCACGGAGAGCTAAATCATGTTGATTCCCCGCAAGGTCAAGCACCGCAAGCAGCACCACCCCCGTCAACGGGGTATTGCCAGTGGCGGAACGACGCTGAGCTTCGGTGACTACGGCATCCAGGCCCTTGGGCACGCCTACGTCACCAACCGGCAGATCGAGTCCGCTCGTATCGCCATCAACCGGCACATCAAGCGTGGCGGCAAGGTCTGGATCAACGTCTTCCCGGACCGCCCACTGACCAAGAAGCCCGCCGAGACCCGGATGGGTTCAGGTAAGGGCTCGCCGGAGTGGTGGATCGTCAACGTGAAGCCGGGCCGGGTGCTGTTCGAGCTGAGCTTCCCCAACGAGCAGACCGCTCGCGCGGCGCTCACCCGGGCGATCCACAAGCTGCCGATCAAGGCACGCATCATTACCCGAGAGGAGCAGTTCTGATGGCAGTGGGAGTTTCCTCTGGCGAACTGCGTGAGCTTACCGACGAAGAGTTGAACGAGCGGGTCCGCGAGTCGAAGGAAGAGCTGTTCAATCTGCGCTTCCAGATGGCTACCGGCCAGCTCAGCAACAACCGCCGGCTGCGTGTTGTGCGTCATGAAATCGCGCGCGTCTACACGGTGCTGCGTGAACGAGAACTGGGTCTGGCCTCCGGTCCCGATGGTTCTGACGAGAGTGACGGGAAGGAATCCTGATGGCAGAGGCGAAGAAGGCGGAAGCCGCCGACGGCACCAAGGAAAAGGGTCCGAAGAACACTCCGGCCAACCCGAAGCTGCGCGGCCGTCGTAAGACCCGCATCGGTTACGTGGTGAGCGACAAGATGCAGAAGACCATCGTGGTCGAGCTGGAAGACCGCGTTCGGCACCCGTTGTACGGCAAGATCATTCGTACCACCACGAAGGTCAAGGCGCACGACGAGAACAGCACTGCCGGTATCGGCGACCGCGTTTCGCTGATGGAGACGCGACCGACGTCGGCGACCAAGCGCTGGCGGCTCGTCGAGATTCTCGAGAAGGCAAAGTAGTTCTACCGATTACACGCGAAAGCCCCATTCCCCGACGGGAATTGGGGCTTTTTGCGGCTATCGGGTCGGGCCGATCAGATCCGATCGCAGTCCCTGCACAAACGTGCGCAGTCGCTCCGGCGTCGCGGCGTCGGGGTCACTAAGGCGCAGTTGCAGGAGTTCCCGACCGGCGGCGTAGAGGATTCTTGCGGTGTATTCGGGATCTTGTAGTTCGGGATTGAGGCGGAGCACCGCGCCCTGCAGGAAGTTCCGCACCAGCGTCTGCGATTGAGCAAGCCGCTCATGCAATTCCGGCGGCGCGCCCTGCGGCGGAATGAGGAACAACCGCCACGTCGCGGTATTGGCGTCGACCGCGGTCAGTACCCCGTCGAACGCGCGCACCAGGGTCTGGTTGTCCTCGCTCGGCTCGCCCAATCCGCTGATCGCCTCGAGGAACTGTATGCCGGCGCGGGTGGCTTCCCGGTCGATCAACGCGACGAAAAGCTTTGCGGGATCGCCGAATTGCTGATAAATCAACGATCGATTGATGCCGGCTTCGCGTGCGATGCGGTTCGGCGTGGCCGCGTGAAACCCCTCGGTATCGACGATGGCGTGGGTGATATCCAGAATCTGTTCGCGCCGCCCTTCTGCGGTCATCCGCCGTTTTGGGACGTCCTTGGTCGCGGGGGTCACACTTGACAGCATAACTAACACTTTGTGAGTATTACTCACAAGTTGTTAGTTATGGAGAGGTTCACATGGTCACGTACTACCCGGAACTCGCGCATCGGGTCGCAAGTCAACGGCGACTGCAGCCGGATCTGTACGGCGAGATCAACTTTGACGAGCGGCCGTACCGGCTGACCAAAAAGCTCGGGGACAAGTCATCGCTGCCGCCCTGGGCCGGCGACCGTGCACTGATCCTCGAAGACGACCGCGTCCTGGAGCTGCTGGAAACGGCGACCATGCTCGGCGACGTGGTGGCGGATCCCTACGCGGCTCTGATGAGCAGCCACAGCGTCCCGCATCTGATCGACATGCTGAAGACGGCCTGCCGCGAGGGTATCGAGGCGGTGCCCGACGCGCCCGACGAACTGGTGGCGTTCATCGCCGCCATGGAAATCAAGCCGGATTGGATCGACTTCGATCTGATCGAAGACGGCGCGCGGCAGGCGCGCACCGCGGCGGCGTTGCTGGCCCATTTCATCACGCGCGGCGCTTTCATCGCCACCTTCACCAACATGTACGCGGCCCTGCCGATGGGACTGACCGGTGCGCTCTCGGGCCGCCGTGCCGCGAGGCGCGTCAATGAGACCGCGAGCTTCTTCGCCGTCACCACTTTGCCGGGTGCGCTAGGGCGTTATGGCCCGGGCTTTGAAGCGGCCGCAATGGTCCGATTGATGCATTCGATGGTTCGCTACAACGCGCTGAAGAGGTCCACCAAGTGGGACGTCGACGTCTATGGCGTGCCGGTGCCGCAGGTTGACCAGATGCCGGCCGGAATGATCGGTCAGTATCTGACCTCTCAGCAAGTGCTGCGACAGGAACGGGATGAGTTCAACGACTCCGAACGCGCCCTGGTGGAATTCGGACGTTACCGTTGCTTCCTGCTCGGCTTGCCCCAGGAATTGCTACCCACGACCCCGGCAGGCACCGTGCATGTGATGCACGCACGCGCGGCACTGCTGCGGGACGGGTTTGACTCCGTTTGTCGCGAACTCGTCGACTCCACGATGGATGCCTACCTGCGACCCGCGACTACGTGGTTCGACCGCGCCGCAGAAGCGGTCGAGAAGAGCTACAGCAAGGAAACCTTCGTCCGCGCGTTCTGCAACGGCGACCGCAGTGCCGCCACGGCCATGGGTGTCTCGATCGGACTGGCCGACCGCATTCGCATCGCTGTGACCGGGCCGTTCATCGCGGGACGCTTCGTCGCCGTCAGCCGCGCCAGCAATATCCCGTGGCTTCGTCACGTCGTGGACCGCTATGTCATCAGGCTTCTCAAGCTCAGGCTGGCTACCTACGGCAAGCCCGAATTCACCAGCGACTCTGCGCATTACACCCCGATACCGCAATAACCGCAGATCTCTCGTCGTCAAAGGTCGGAAATCCTCAGCCTTTTTCAACCTGCCGCGTGTAATGTCCACGGACGTTCGGGGTGGTTCATAACAAGTGAGGCTGTATGACTGGGTCGACGGAGTTTAAGGGCAAGATCGAGCTTGATATCCGCGATTCGGAGCCCGATTGGGGCCCGTACGCTGCGCCGACCGCACCGGAGAACTCGCCGAACGTCCTGTACATGGTGTGGGACGACATCGGCATCGCAACCTGGGACTGCTTCGGCGGTCTGGTCGACATGCCGGCGATGTCGCGGATCGCCGAGCGCGGAGTGCGGCTCTCGCAGTTTCACACCACCGCGTTGTGCTCGCCGACCCGGGCTTCGATGTTGACGGGCCGCAATGCGACCACCGTTGGCATGGCCACCATCGAAGAGTTCACCGACGGGTTCCCCAATTGCAACGGCCGCATCCCGGCTGACACCGCGCTGCTCTCCGAGGTTCTCAATGAACGCGGCTACAACACCTACTGCGTGGGTAAGTGGCACCTGACGCCGCTGGAGGAGTCCAGCATGGCGGCGACCAAACGACACTGGCCGACATCTCGTGGCTTCGAGCGCTTCTACGGATTCATGGGCGGGGAGACCGACCAGTGGTACCCCGACCTGATGTACGACAACCACCCGGTGAACCCGCCCGGCACCCCCGAAGAGGGCTATCACCTTTCAAAAGACATCGCGGACAAGACGATTGAGTTCATCCGTGACGCCAAGGTGATCGCGCCGGACAAGCCGTGGTTCAGCTATGTCTGCCCCGGTGCGGGCCACGCGCCGCACCACGTTTTCAAAGAGTGGGCCGACAAGTACGACGGCGTGTTCGACATGGGCTACGAGAAGTACCGGGAGATCGTTCTCGAAAAGATGAAGGCGATGGGGATCGTGCCCTCGGACACCGAGTTGTCGCCGATGAATCCCTACATCGACGTGAAGGGGCCCAACGGCGAGCCGTGGCCGCTGCAGGACACGGTCCGGCCCTGGGACGGCCTCAACGACGAGGAGAAGAAACTTTTCAGTCGGTTGGCCGAAGTGTTCGCCGGTTTCCTCAGCTACACCGACGCGCAGATCGGTCGCATCCTGGACTACCTGGAGGAGTCCGGTCAGCTGGACAACACGATCATCGTGGTGATCTCCGACAACGGTGCCAGCGGTGAGGGCGGGCCGAACGGATCGGTCAACGAGGGCAAGTTCTTCAACGGCTACATCGACACCGTCGAAGAGAGCATGAGGCTGTTCGACCACCTCGGCGGGACGGAGACTTACAACCACTATCCGATCGGCTGGGCGATGGCATTCAACACGCCCTACAAGCTGTTCAAGCGGTACTCCTCTCACGAAGGTGGTATCGCGGATACGGCAATCATCTCCTGGCCCAACGGAATTGCCGCGCATGGTGCGGTTGTCGACAACTACATCAATGTCTGCGACATCACTCCGACCGTTTACGAATTGCTCGGCATCACTGCGCCGGACACCGTGAAAGGCATTGCGCAGAAGCCGCTCGATGGCGTCAGTTTCAAAGCGGCCCTGGATGCTCCGGGGGCCGAAACCGACAAGGAAACGCAGTTCTACACCATGCTGGGCACCCGTGGGATCTGGCACAAGGGCTGGTTCGCCAACACCATCCACGCCGCCTCACCCGCAGGTTGGGGGAACTTCGACAAGGACCGCTGGGAGCTCTTCCACATCGAGGCCGACCGTAGCCAGTGCCACGATCTCGCTACTGAGCAACCCGACAAGCTGGAAGAACTCAAGGCGCTGTGGTTCTCGGAGGCGGCCAAGTACAACGGGCTGCCGCTGGCGGATCTGAACATCTTCGAGACGATGACGAGGTTCCGGCCCTACCTGGCGGCTGATCGCGACAGCTACGTGTACTACCCCGATTGCGCTGACGTCGGTATCGGCGCAGCGGTCGAGATCCGCGGCCGATCGTTCAACGTGGTGGCCGAGGTGACCGTGGAGACCACGGGTGCCGAAGGGGTGCTGTTCAAGCAGGGGGGAGCCCACGGCGGGCATGTGTTGTTCATCCAGGACGGCCGCCTGCAGTACGTCTACAACTTCCTCGGTGAACGTCAACAGGTGATTCAGTCGAACGGTCCGATTCCGCTGGGTCGGCACCTGTTGGGTGTTCGCTACGAACGCGCAGGCACCGTCCCGAACAGTCACACTCCGATCGGCAGCGCGACGTTGTACTTCGACGACCACCCGGTTGGCACACTTCCGGACGTCATCACCCACCCCGGCACCTTCGGCCTCGCGGGCGCCGGAATCACGGTGGGGCGCAACGGTGGTTCGGGGGTGTCCAGCAAGTACAAGGCGCCGTTCAAGTTCACCGGCGGCACCATCGCGCAGGTCACTGTGGACCTGTCGGGTCGACCCTATGAAGACGTGGAAAAGGACCTCGCGCTTGCCTTTTCGCGCGACTGACTGGTCCGCGCTGGTTCTGGTCTGTCTGGCAGCCGCGCTGGTCGGCTGTCAGCAGAACAGCGGGGGCACGGCTGTGCCGAGTCGGCATTCGGACCCCGCCGAGTCGGTGCCCGGAATTGTCGCCACCCGACAGGTGCATATCCCGGCCGATGCGATCGTCTGCGCCGTCACATCTATGGGCGAGGGCAATGCGACCCAGGCCGTGGTGGCCGACCCCGCTGCTCCGCGGATCACGATCAGCGTGCCCAAGGGGTGGCAGTCGGCGCCCGGTAGCGGCGACATCGCGTTGACGATGAGTGGCCCCGATACGTTGGCGGCGACCGTGCGTATCACCGAGACCGGCCTGACTCCGGAAAGTGCGTTCTTGCAGTACACCGCCGCTGTCGGCGGCACCATGCAGCGTCGGAAATTCTCGGTGACGGGTGCGCCGTTCTGCGGCTTCAGTAGTCAGCAACTCACCGGCACCCTGCAAGGTGCGGACGGCGGCATCGACTTCGCCGACCGAATTACCCACGTCTGGACCGACACCAAGCAATACCTGGTCGCCATCCATCTGCAGGCACATTCGGGTGCGGCCGACTTCACAAGCGCGAAAGGCACGTTGACGCAGGACTTCTCCATCGTCATACCCTGAAGCAGTGCTGACAGAGCTGGTTGAGTTGCCCGGCGGATCCTTTCGGATGGGTTCGACCAGCTTCTACCCCGAAGAGGTGCCGGTCCACACCGTGACGGTCGCCGCGTTCGCGGTGGAGCGGCATCCGGTCACCACTGCACAGTTCGCCGAATTCGTCGCGGCGACAGGCTATGTGACGGTTGCCGAACAACCCATTGACCCCGCGCTTTATCCGGGCGCCGATCCCGCTGACTTGGTTTCGGGGGCCATGGTTTTCCGGCCGACGGCAGGACCTGTCGACCTGCGTGACTGGCGGCAGTGGTGGGACTGGGTGCCCGCAGCGAACTGGCAGCACCCGTTCGGTCCGAACAGCGACGCCGGCGACCGGGCCGATCATCCCGTTGTGCAGGTGGCCTATCCGGACGCGGCGGCCTATGCGCGGTGGGCCGGGCGGCGCCTGCCCACCGAGGCGGAGTGGGAGTTCGCGGCCCGGGCCGGTGCGACCGGGACCTACTCGTGGGGGGAGGAAGAGAAGCCCGGCGGCAAATTGATGGCCAACACCTGGCAGGGTCGGTTCCCGTATCGCAACGACGGCGCGCTGGGCTGGATCGGCACATCGCCGGTGGGCAGCTTTCCGGCCAACGGGTTCGGTCTTCTCGACATGATCGGCAACGTATGGGAGTGGACCGCAACCGAATTCAGCGCTCATCACCGGCTCGATCACCCGCCGAAGTCGTGCTGCACGCCCGTCGGCCCCGCCGACCCGGGGATCAGTCAGGCCCTGAAGGGGGGGTCGCACCTGTGTGCGCCGGAATACTGCCACCGCTACCGTCCGGCGGCCCGTTCGCCACAATCGCAGGACACCGCGACCACCCACATCGGCTTCCGGTGCGTGGCTGATTCAACTCACGTCGAATAATTTGGCAGGAGATCGTCGCGGCGCATTGCGGCTGGAATATCTATGAGTTTCAATAGCCTTCCTGCAGCAAATCGAACGTTGCTTCCAAAGAAACGAGCGACCGATGAGCCATCACGTCCCGCCGCCCGGCCCGCCGCCCGCAGCGCCGGCCCCAGCGCCCGCGCCGCCACCGGCGACGAAACCCGCGGGGTCCTCGCGGGGAAAGCGCATCCTGCTCGATATCGGGGTCATCGCGGCCGTGGTGGCCGTGTACGTGCTTTCCCTGGTGGGCGTCCACTTGCTGGCTACCTCAGCCGAGGGGTTACCCGAACCCGACTTCGGCACCACCGACGACACCGTGGTGCAGGTGAAGGTGGAGGAGCTTGACACGGTCAATAACCGTCTCAAGGTGAGTGTGCTTGTCGTTCCAGAGGATTCGAAGTTCGATAAGAAATTTCATGTACTGACCCAAGACCTTGCGGTTCGCATGTATCCCGAAAACGACCTGGGTGATCTGCAGTACCCGGTCGGAAAGTCGCCGGCGCAGCAGAGCACCTTCGTTGATGCGGAGGGCGACCCCGCCAACTGGCCGTTCGACTCCTACAGCACCGGAACCATCTCCGCCCAGGTGTTCGGCGGGACCGGTGAGAACCGTTCCGTCGAAGACGCCCGCATCGAGGTCACCGGATCGGTGGGTGGCTGGGACGTCAGCGTCCGGCGCGTCGGTGAATCCACTCAGAGTTCGCCACGGCCGGACAACGTGATCATCACCTTGCACCGGTCCAAGAGCACGCTGATCTTCGACCTGGGCATCGTGCTGGTCCTGCTTGCGCTGCCCGCTCTGGCGCTGTGGGTGTCTATCCCGATGGCGTTGGGCAAGAAGAAGTTCCTGCCGCCGTTCGTATCGTGGTTCGCCGCGATGTTGTTCGCGGTTGTCCCGCTGCGAAATATCTTCCCCGGAAAGCCGCCCGAAGGGTCCTGGGTCGACCAGGCCATCACGCTCTGGGTGCTGCTGGCACTGGTCGTCGCGATGACCCTGTTTATTTTGGCCTATCGAAAACAGTCGGACTGATCTTCAGGTTCATTCCTCGGCCTGCGCGGAACCTCCGACGGCGCTGATCGCATCGACGGCGTCGGAGACCCGTGACTGGAACTGAGGCGACAGCGGGATGTAACCGATCTTGTTCAGGTCAGCCTGACCGGGGCCAATCGCCGCCTGCAAGAACGCCTTTACCGCCTGGGCGACGTCTTGGGTGGGGTACTTGGAGCAGACGATCTCGTAGGTGGCCATGACGATCGGGTAGACGTCTGGCTGGGCGGGATTGTAGAACGACGAAATGTCGAGCACGATGTCGTTGCCCTGGCCGACGATCTTGGCGCCCCTGATTGTCTTGCCGACCGTGTCGGTGCCGATCCGCACCGGGCGCAGCGACCTGCGGCTTGCCGGGGTCTTGATCTCGGCAGCGAACAGCCCTTGCTTGAGCGCGAAGGACAATTCGTTGTAGCTGATCGCACCCTCGGTGGATTTCACCAGCGCCGCCGTACCGTCGTTGCCCGCGGCGCCGATGCCGACGCCTCCGGAAAACGTCTTGGCGGCGTCTTTGTTCCAGGCCCCCCCGGAAGCGGCGTGCAAATAGGACTGGAAGTTGTAGGTGGTGCCGGACGCGTCGCTGCGGTAGATGACGCGGATGTCCTCTGCCGGCATTGACGCGTTCAGCGCCGTCAGGGCCGGGTCGTCCCAGCGGGTGATGGTGCCGTTGAAGATCTTGGCCAGGGTGGGCCCGTCAAGCACCAGAGAGTCGACGTTGGCGAGGTTGTAGGTGATGGCCATCGGACCGAACACCACGGGAAGGTTCCACGCGTCGGCCCCGCCGCATCGCGCTTTGGCGGCAGCGTATTGATCGCCGGACAGCGGTGTGTCCGATCCGGCGAAATCGGTCTTACCGGAGAGGAAATCGCTGATTCCGGCGCCCGACCCGTTGGCGTCGTACTTGAGGTTCTGTCCGGAGCAGGCCTTGTGGTACGCGTCGAGGAAGTGTGACATCGCGTGCGATTGTGCGGTCGAACCGCTGGCGACCAAGGTCTGCTTGCCGCCGCAGTCCACCTTGGCCCCGTTCACGTAGGGCAGGGTCGCGTGGGCCTCGGTGTCGCAGGCTGACAGTAGTGCCGCACTCGCGGCCAGCAGGATCGTTGCGGCAATCGGTTGTTTGCGCTTCATTTTTTCTGGCTCCCTCGCACGGCGGCGCCCAGCAGCAATGGCGAGGCCGCTATCGGCACATGTTGACATTTACAACTGTCGAAATCGGCTCGCAAGCAAACAACAGATGAACCAGCAGGCGTCGCTAGGTGAATGTCTCGCGCCTGCGCCATCGCCGCAGAATCCTTGCAGGTAGGCGCGGTAGTTGCAGTCGGCTCTCGTTTGCCGGACGCGTCCCTCTCCACGTCAAATGTTGCGGTCGGCTAATTTGCTGTATGGCAAAGGTCGCCGTGTCGTCGAATTGCGGAACGGGCCCAAAACGACCTGTGGTTTACCGCAAGATGGCGTGCGGGTGAAGCTATTTTCGTGGGGACGCGAGGGCGGCGTCAGTTCGCTAGCATCGGACCCCGTGCTGTCCCGACGAGCTGAATCGAATTCGCGGGCCCTAAATGGAGGCGGTCAATGACCACCGAGGCGCCGCCAAGCCCGCCGGCGGATAAACCGCAGGCGGCGGAAAAGCCACAGAAAAAGAAAAAGAAATTCACAAAGAAGTCAAGTAAACCGCGCATCTTGATCGGCGTCGGAATTATGGCGATGGTCATCATCGCCTATGCCCTGTCGCTGGTCGGCGTTCACTTTCTGCAGAGGTCAGAAGGCCCGCTGCCGCCGTTGGACTTGAGCCAGGGCGGGGGCGACGCCACTATCGTGCAGCTGCGCCTGGAGGAGCTGAAGCCGGTAGCTAACCGCCTGACGGTGAATGTGCTTGTCTACCCTGCGATTTCCGCATACGACAATCGCTTCGACGTGTTGGGCACCGACGTCGCCGTGCGGTTGTATCCGCCGAGCGATCTAGGAGACCTCCACTATCCGAAAGGAAGGGCGCCGGCCCAGCTGACCAGCACGGTCGAGGCGCACGGAGACCCCGGTAACTGGCCTTTCGACACCTACAGCACCGAGCCGATCTCGGCCGACGCGTTCGTCGGGCCCGGCGATGCGCTCCGGAAGGTGCCGGCGCGTGTCGAAGTAACCGGATCGCTGGACGGTTGGGACATCAGCGTCAATCGCGTTCACGACACGGCCGCGTTGCCTACGTCACGCACTTTGGACAACGGGAATGTAGTCATCACCTTCAAGAGGGCGAAGGGGCCGCTGATTTTCGATCTGGGCATCTGCCTGGTGCTCATCGCCCTGCCCACCTTGGCGCTGTTGGTCGCCGTTCCGATGGCATTGGGTCGACGAAAGTTTCTGCCGCCGTTCGCAACCTGGTACGCCGCGAACTTGTTCGCCATTGTCCCCCTGCGCAATATCCTTCCGGGTTCGCCGCCGCCCGGTTCCTGGATTGACCAAGCCATCGTCCAATGGGTGCTGATCGCTCTGGTGACTGCGATGAGCCTGTATATCTACGCCTGGGTCCGGCAAGGGGACTGATCTCGCAGCGGTGCCGGCAAAGCGGCTGATTGCTACCATCTGACACCGTGTCGGCCCAGGTGACAGCTAACGACGAGAACCCCCCGCCGGGGCCGCCCGAGCACAAGCACATGTCGGTGCGTAAGCACCTCATGCTCGATACGTCCATCATCATCGGCGTTGCCGTGGCCTGGCTGATCGTCATATTCGGTTACCAGTGGCTCACCGAGCCTCCGCTGCAGAAGGTCGACGCGGGCAAAATCAATGAGACCGTGGTCGTGCTGCACGTCGAGAAGTTGGACACCAAAGATCAGCGCCTCGTGGTGAAGGTGTTGTTGAAGCCCAACGAATCGATCTTGGACAAGCGCCTGCATCGCTTGACCGCCGACACGGCAGTGCGGTTCTCGTCCCAAGACGATCTGGGCGAGCTGCAGTATCCGAGTGGAATGGCGCCGCAACCGTTCGATGCCAATATCGATGCGCGCGGTGACGCGCTGCACTGGCCGTTCGACGTATACGTCACCGACCCCATCCAGGCCGAGTGGTTGGTCGGCGCAGGTGAGACTGCTCATTTCGAGACCGCCCGCCTTGAGGTGGACGGGATGGTCGACGGTTTCGACATCACCCTCGAGCGGGTGCGGGATAACGATCCGAATCCCGACGCCGTCATCATCAAGCTGAAGCGGGCCAGTGGTCCGCTCCTTTTCGACCTCGGAATCTGCCTGGTCCTCATCACGCTGCCGGCGCTGGCGCTGTTCGTCGCCATCCAGATGGTCACCCGCAGACGGCCATTCCTGCCGCCGTTCGGCACCTGGTACGCCGCGATGTTGTTCGCCGTAGTGCCGCTGCGCAACTTCCTGCCCGGCAACCCGCCGATGGGGGCGTGGGTCGACCAGGGCTTGGTGATCTGGGTGCTGCTCGGCCTCGCCACGGCCATGGTGACCTACATCGTGGCGTGGTATCGCGACCGGGCGTAGCGGCGCCCGGCAACGAAACTCCCTTATCGCGACGCGGGTTCGCGCTGCATTGTTAACGCTGATGACATGGATTGTTACGTGCTCGTAGCGCGTCGCATCAAAAAGTGCTAGCAAACACATACATTGCTAATATCTGGCTCCGTGACCGTGCAAAGAAACCTGAGCGGGCTGGACCTGGCCACGACCCTCACGCTGCCGGCACACAGCCACGAGATCCGGTTGGTAGAGGCCGAGTCAGCGCCGCCGACGACCGCCCCGGAACCGCCCCGCAAGCGCCGCAACCTTGTGCTCGATTTCTCTGTCGTGCTGGGCGTCGCTGTCGTCTACCTGCTTTCGCTCTTCGGTTACCACTGGCTGGCGACCGCGCCGGGCGCTCTGCCCAGCCCGGATTTGAGCACAACGGATAACAGTGTGGTCTTGGTGCGCATCGAGCAGATGCACCCCGTCGAGCATCGACTCGACGTGAAGGTGCTGGTGATGCCTGACCAGTCGGTGATCGACAAGCGACTCGACGTACTGACCACCGAAGCGTCGGTGCGCTTCGACCCGGACAACGACCTGGGGGACCTGCAGTATCCGAAGGGCAAGGCGCCGGCGCAGGTCGCCACCACCGTTGCGGCCAACGGCAACCCCGGTGACTGGCCATTCGACACGTACCGCACCGACACCATCCAGGCCGACGTGCTGTTCGGGTCCGGTGACAATCGCCAACCCAGACATGCCCGGGTGGAAGTGACCGGATTGCTCGAAGGCTGGGACGTGTCGGTCAACCGCGTCGGGCGGGACAGCCAAGACCCGAACCGGCCCGACAACGTGATCATCACCCTGCAGCGGGCGAAGGGGCCGCTTGTCTTCGACCTGGGAATCTGTCTGGTCCTTGTAGCGCTTCCCACGCTGGCGCTGTTCGTGGCCGTCCAGATGTTCACCGGGCGAAGGAAGTTTCTGCCGCCGTTCTCTACCTGGTACGCCGCGATGCTGTTTGCCGTGGTGCCGTTGCGCAACATCCTCCCCGGTTCACCACCGGCCGGGTCCTGGGTCGACCAGGCAGTCGTGATCTGGGTGCTGATCGGGCTGGCCACCGCGTTGGTGCTGTATGTGATCGCCTGGCACCGGCAAGGGGACTGAGCCGCGCTCGGAGCTGAATCCGTGTCGGTGGGTCCGTTTAGAATCGAATGTATGTTCGAAGGATCGTTTCCCACGGATCGGAAGGCGCGGATTCGTGCGGCGGCGCGGTGGGAGAATCAGGCCACCGCGGCGCAGTTGGTGATGATCGGGGACTGGTTCGCTAACTCGTTGGCCGATTACGCCGAGACCGAGGACTGGGCGATGGACACCATGGACGCCGTCGCGATCGAGGTCGGGACGCTGTTGCGGATCAGCAAAGGCCGCGCCGAGGGCCGGGTACATACCGCCCGGGCGATGCGCGAACGACTCCCCAAGGTCGCGGCGGTGTTCTGCAACGGTGACATCGATCTGCAGGCGTTTCGCACCATCGCCGGGCGCACCGATCTGATCACCGACTCTGCGGTGTTGGCGCGGGTCGATGAGAAAGTAGCGACCCAGGTGCTGCGGTGGCCGTCGCTGACCCGCGGCCGCCTGGCCGGCAAAGTCGATGCGATCGTGGCCCGCGAAGACCTCGACGCCGTGCACCGCCGCCAAGAACAAGCCACAAGCCGTGACGTGTGGGTCGGCGGCGACTGTGAGGGCACCACCGAGATCCACGCCACCGTGCACACCCTGGACGCGATCGCGGTCGACCAGGCCCTGGACAACCTCGCCGCCACCGTCTGCCCACACGATCCGCGGACCAAAGCCCAGCGCCGCGCCGATGCGTTCGGGCCGCTGGCCGTCTACTCCAAGCGATTGGGATGCCTGTGCGGGCGCCCCGACTGCACCGCCGGCGGCAAGCCTGCGGCCTCAGCGGTGGTGATTCATGTGATCGCCGAGCAGGCCACCCTCGACGGCACCAGCGACACCCCTGCCTGGCAATGGAATGCCGACGGGCTGATCACCGCCGAACGGCTTCGTGAGCTCGCCTTGTCCTCAAGGCGGGTACCGCTCACCCATCCTGGCTACGCGGCACCGGAACCCCACTACCGGCCCTCGAAAGCATTGGCCGACTTCGTGCGGTCCCGGGATCTGACCTGCCGGTGGCCGGGCTGCGATGTCCCCGCCACCAGCTGCGAACTCGACCACTCCATCCCCTGGTCCCACGGTGGCCCCACCCACGCCGGGAACCTCAACTGCAAATGCAAAACCCATCACCTCTTCAAAACCTTCTGGGGCTGGACCGAACAACAATTGGCCGACGGCACCCTCATCCTCACCTCACCCGACGGCGACACCTACGTCACCACCCCGGGCAGCGCCCTGCTGTTCCCCTCCCTGTGCACCCCGGTCGCCGGCATGCCCACCCCCGACACCACCCCACCCCAGGACTACTGCGCCGAACGCACCGCGATGATGCCCCGACGCCACCGCACCCGCGCCCAAGACCGCGCCCACCGCATCGCCACCGAACGCCGCCACAATCGCGCCGCCCGGATGGCACACACCCCACCACCACCGCCAACCGACTGCGAACCCCCACCTTTCTAGGTGGATTAATCGCCAAGCCCGCGCAATTTGGCGCTGGGCTACCTGTCCCCTAGACTCTAGGGGTTGCCTTGAGCAGACCTCGGCTGGTGCGTGCAAGCGATACCAGCCCCGCGTGCCCTTGGGTGACAGTGCTTTTCCAAGACCGCGCACGGCCAGAGCTGCCGTCGGTGCTGCCCGCCTGGGTTTCATCGGCCTTTTCTCGCCGCGCACACGTCAACCAGGTCAGGAGATCGAGTGATTCAGCAGGAATCGCGGCTGAAGGTCGCCGACAACACCGGCGCCAAGGAGATCTTGTGCATCCGGGTGCTCGGCGGCTCGTCGCGACGCTATGCCGGCATCGGCGACATCATTGTCGCCACTGTCAAGGACGCTATCCCCGGCGGCAACGTCAAACGGGGTGACGTGGTCAAGGCGGTCGTGGTGCGCACGGTCAAGGAACGCCGCCGTCCAGACGGCAGCTACATCAAGTTCGATGAGAACGCCGCGGTGATCATCAAGCCCGACAACGACCCGCGCGGTACCCGTATCTTCGGGCCGGTCGGCCGTGAACTCCGGGAGAAGAAGTTCATGAAGATCATCTCGCTCGCCCCGGAGGTGTTGTAAGTGAAGGTCCACAAAGGCGACACCGTGCTGGTCATCGCCGGCAAGGACAAAGGCGCTAAAGGCAAGGTCATTCAGGCCTTTCCGGAGCGCAACCGCGTGCTGGTCGAAGGTGTCAACCGCATCAAGAAGCACACCGCGGTTTCGACCAACCAGCGTGGCGCCCGTTCGGGTGGCATCGTCACCCAGGAGGCACCCATCCACGTCTCCAACGTGATGGTGGTCGACTCGGACGGCAAGCCCACCCGCATCGGCTACCGCGTCGACGAGGAGTCCGGCAAGCGGGTCCGTATCTCGAAGCGCAATGGCAAGGACATCTGATGACGACAGCTGAGAAGGTTCAGCCGCGCCTCAAGGCGCGCTACCGGGCCGAGATTCGCGACGGGCTGCACAAGCAGTTCGGCTACGCCAACGTCATGCAGATCCCGACCGTCACCAAGGTCGTGGTCAACATGGGCGTCGGCGAGGCTGCGCGGGATGCCAAATTGATTAACGGCGCGGTCAACGATCTTGCGCTGATCACCGGGCAGAAGCCGGAGATCCGCAAGGCGCGCAAGTCCATCGCGCAGTTCAAGTTGCGTGAGGGCATGCCGATCGGCGCCCGGGTCACGCTGCGCGGCGACCGGATGTGGGAGTTCCTCGACCGGCTCACGTCGATCGCGCTGCCCCGTATCCGTGACTTCCGCGGCTTGTCGCCCAAGCAGTTCGACGGCGTCGGAAACTACACCTTCGGGCTTGCCGAGCAGTCCGTGTTCCACGAGATCGACGTGGACAGGATCGATCGGGTCCGCGGTCTCGACATCAACGTCGTCACCTCGGCGACTAACGACGACGAGGGACGAGCGCTGCTGCGGGCCCTCGGCTTTCCCTTCAAGGAGAACTGAGCAGATGGCGAAGAAGGCACTGGTCAACAAGGCCGCAAGCAAGCCGAAGTTCGGCGTGCGTGGCTACACACGCTGCAACAAATGCGGCCGTCCGCGTGCGGTGTTCCGCAAGTTCGGGCTGTGCAGGATCTGCCTGCGCGAGATGGCGCACGCGGGCGAACTGCCCGGCGTGCAGAAGAGCAGCTGGTAACTCGGACCAGGAACCACGCCACGATCTCCGCTACTCGGAAATCGCTGCCCAAAAATAGTTGCGGTAGGCCCGGACGGGAACCGCCGCGAGGAAGGTTACAGACGCTGTCATGACCATGACGGATCCGATCGCAGACTTCTTGACTCGTCTGCGCAACGCCAACTCGGCGTACCACGACGAAGTGAGCTTGCCCCACTCGAAGATCAAGGCGAACATCGCCGAGATCCTCAAGAGTGAGGGGTACATCACCGATTTCCACACCGAGGATGCTCGGGTGGGGAAGTCGTTGATCGTCCAGCTCAAGTACGGTCCCAGTCGGGAGCGCAGCATCGCCGGTTTGAAGCGGGTTTCCAAGCCCGGTCTGCGGGTGTATGCAAAGTCCACCAACCTGCCCCGGGTGCTCGGCGGCCTTGGCGTCGCGATCATCTCGACGTCGTCGGGTCTGCTCACCGACCGACAGGCAGCCAGACAAGGCGTGGGCGGCGAAGTCCTCGCGTACGTGTGGTGAGGGGTTAACTATGTCGCGTATTGGTAAGCAGCCGGTTCCGGTTCCCGCCGGAGTCGATGTATCGATCGAGGGGCAGAGCGTCTCGGTCAAGGGGCCCAAGGGGACCCTGGACCTGACAATCGCCGAGCCGATCACGGTCTCCCGCAACGACGATGGCGCCATTGTGGTCACCCGTCCGAACGACGAGCGGCTGAACCGCTCGTTGCACGGGCTTTCCCGGACTCTGGTGGCCAACCTGGTCACCGGCGTCACGGAGGGCTACACGACCAAGTTGGAGATCTACGGCGTCGGCTATCGTGTGGTGCTCAAGGGCGCCAACCTGGAGTTTGCGCTCGGTTACAGCCACCCGGTCTTGATCGAGGCACCCGAAGGCATCACCTTCGCGGTACAGACGCCCACGAAGTTCACCGTCTCAGGCATCGACAAGCAGAAGGTCGGCCAAATCTCGGCGAATATCCGTCGTCTGCGTCGTCCCGACCCGTACAAGGGCAAGGGCGTGCGCTACGAAGGCGAGCAGATCCGCCGCAAGGTCGGAAAGACAGGTAAGTAGTCATGGCGCAAACAGCTGAATCCGGTGTGCGAAAGCCAGTGGGGCAGAGCGTATCCGCGGCCCGACGGGTTTCGCGGCTGCGTAGGCACGCACGTCTTCGTAAGAAGGTATCCGGCACCGCCGAGCGTCCGCGCCTGGTGGTGAACCGGTCATCACGGCACATTCACGTGCAGCTGGTGAACGACCTCAACGGCACTACGGTGGCCGCTGCTTCGTCGATCGAGGCTGACGTCCGTGGCCTGGATGGGGACAAGAAATCCCGTAGCGTGCGGGTCGGGCAATTGATCGCCGAGCGTGCCAAGGCTGCCGGCGTTGACACCGTGGTATTCGACCGCGGCGGTTATACCTACGGTGGACGGATTGCGGCGTTGGCGGATGCCGCCCGCGAGAACGGATTGAGTTTCTGATGAACGGAAGGACCGCGTAATGGCGGATCAGCCGACTGGGGGGCATGGCGCCCCAGACAACCGTGACAACCGCGATGGTGGTGGCCGTGGCCGACGCGATGGTGGTGGCCGAGGTGGCCGTGACCGTGACCGTGACGGCGACAAGAGCAACCACATCGAGCGCGTCGTAGCGATCAACCGTGTCTCCAAGGTGGTCAAGGGTGGTCGACGCTTCAGCTTCACCGCCCTGGTCATCGTGGGCGACGGCCATGGCATGGTCGGTGTCGGCTATGGCAAGGCCAAAGAGGTGCCGGCCGCGATCGCCAAGGGCGTCGAGGAGGCTCGCAAGGGCTTCTTCCGGGTGCCGCTGATCGGCAGCACCATCACGCACCCCGTGCAGGGTGAGGCGGCCGCCGGCGTGGTCATGCTGCGTCCGGCCAGCCCGGGTACCGGTGTGATCGCCGGCGGTGCGGCGCGCGCGGTGCTGGAATGCGCTGGCGTGCACGACATCCTGGCCAAGTCGCTGGGCAGTGACAACGCGATCAACGTGGTTCACGCCACTGTCGCCGCCCTCAAGATGTTGCAGCGTCCCGAGGAGGTGGCCGCTCGACGCGGTCTCCCGATCGAGGATGTCGCCCCGGCCGGAATGCTGAAGGCGCGTCGCGAAAGCGAAGCGCTGGCCAGCGCCGCGGCGGCAAGAGAGGCTTCACAATCATGAGCCAACTGAAGATCACCCAGGTGCGTGGCACCATCGGTGCGCGCTGGAAGCAGCGCGAGAGCCTGCGCACGCTGGGTCTGCGCAAGATTCGCCACTCGGTGATCCGCGACGACAACGCACAGACCCGCGGGCTGATCGCGGTAGTGAACCACCTCGTCGTGGTTGAGCCGGCATCAGAGCAGGCAGGCGGAGGTAAGTAGAAGTGACGATCAAGCTGCACGACCTGAAGCCTGCGCGCGGGTCGAAGAAGGCTAAGACGCGAGTCGGTCGTGGTGAGGGTTCCAAGGGCAAGACCGCGGGTCGCGGCACCAAGGGCACCAAGGCACGCAAGAACGTTCCGGCGACTTTCGAAGGTGGGCAGATGCCCATCCACATGCGTCTGCCGAAGCTCAAGGGCTTCCGCAACCGGTTCCGCACCGAGTACCAGGTTGTCAACGTGGGCGACATCGACCGGTTGTTCCCGGAGGGTGGCTCCGTCGGTGTCGACGATTTGGTGGCCAAGGGTGCCGTCCGCAAGAACAGCCTCATCAAGGTCCTCGGTGACGGCAAGCTGTCGGTCAAGGTCGACCTGACGGCGCACAAGTTCAGCGGTAGCGCTCGCGAGAAGATCACCGCGGCCGGCGGCTCAGCCACCGAACTCTGAGTTAACCAAAGGGTGCATGCTGCACGCGACCGCTCCGGACGCCTTTGATATTGCGTTCATCGGGAGCGGTATCGCGTCCTCCATGACGCTGCTGGAGCTGTCGCAGACACTGTTGAGCTCGCCGCATCCGCCGGCCAAGCTGCGCATTGCGGTGGTGGAACGGCACGAGCAGTTCTGGAGCGGCATCCCGTATGGTCCCCGCACCAGCATGCGGTCGCTGGCCATTCAGAAGTTCGACGAGTTCGTCAACGAGCCCGAGAAGGCGTCGTACAGGTCCTGGCTGGAGCAGAACAAGCCGCAGTGGCTGGCGTCGTTCGTCGCCCACGGCGGTGCCGCCGCGACGCGCTGGATCGATGACAACCGCGCCGCGTTGGAAGCCAACGACTGGGGCGAAATTTACTTGCCCCGTTACCTTTTCGGCGCGTTCATTGCCGAGCAGGTAGCTGACGCGGTCGCCGATCTCGATGAGCGCGACCTGGCCGAAGTCGTGACGATCCACGCCGAGGCGATCAGCGCGGACCGCGAAGACGGTCGCCACCTGATCGGTCTCGAACCGGCCGGCGACGGTCCGGCCTCGATCGTGGCGGACAAAGTGATCGTCGCCACCGGAAGCCCACCACCCAAAACCATTCTGGTCGGCGCGACCGAGCCGTCGTTCGCCTATATCAACGACATCTATTCACCCGGTGAAGAAGCCAACCTGGAGCGGCTGCGGGAGGCGCTCGAGGGTATCGATTCGCACGAGGCGCGCAACGTATTGGTGGTGGGCTCCAACGCCAGTTCGATCGAGGCTCTCTATCTGATCCGTCATGACGCGGCGATTCGCGAGCTGGTGCGGTCCATCACGGTCATCTCGCGCTCCGGAGCGCTGCCCTACAAGATCTGCGAGCAGCCGCCGGAATTTGAATTCCATTGTCTGACAACGCTGCTCGCGGCGGGTACGGCCAGCGCGGAGGATCTGATCGCGGCGATCCGCACCGACCTCGAGGTGGCCGAAGCGCGGTCGTTGAACCTGGCCGATCTCTACGCCGCGATCTGCGCGCTGGTTTGGCAGGTGCTGGGAACGATGGACCTTCTGCAACAAGAGGAGTTCCACTGCGTCCACGGCATGACTTTCACCAAGTTGGTGCGGCGCGCCGGACGCGATTGCCGGCAGGCATCGGAGGAATTGACCACCGTCGGTGCGCTCACCCTGCTTGCAGGCGAAGTGCTCGGCGTGCGCGCGGGCGACTCCGGCGAGCGGTTTGCCACCTTGAGCTACCGTGTCGGGGGCTCCGAGCACATTCACCCGGAACCTTTTGCGGTGGTGGTGAATTGCGGTGGCTTCGAAGAGTTGGACGCATGCTCGTCGCCGTTCCTGGTCAGCATCGTCGAGAACGGACTGGCCCGCCCGAATCGCACCAACCGCGGACTGCTGGTGAATGACGACTTCGAAGCCAGTCCCGGCTTCTACGTCATCGGGCCGCTGATCGGTGGCAACTTCACCGCCAACCTGCGTTATTGGCACGTGGAGAGCGCGCCGCGGATCCGTGCACTGGCCAAGTCGCTGGCCGCCATCCTCGCGTGCTCGCTGAATCGGTCGTCGCCCCGCATGACTTTTGCGGGCGAGCCGTAGGCCGCCCACCTATCAGCCGAGCCGCGAAATCACTTCCACTGCAAGCCGTTCCAGTTGCTCGCGGTCCTCGGCGATGTCAGCGCCGACGGGGTTGAGCAGCAGCATCTGCGCACCCGCGTACATCACCTGAGCCAGGCCACGGACCACCTCAGCCGGAGTGCCGGCAACCGCCACCGAATCGAGTCCTGGTCGGTCTCCGTAGATACGCGCCAACCCGGCCAGTGCCCGTTCGCGGGCGCGATCGGAGTCGTCGTCGATCATCAGGTACACCCGCTTGGCGATGGTGAAACTCTTGGGATCCTTCTGCTGCTCCGCGAGTTCCCCGCGCACGATGCCCACCGCGTCGGCGAATGCCTCCGTGGTGGACGAGCCCGCGCCGATGAAGGCGTCGCCCAACCGCACCGCCCGGGCCAGCGCGGCAGGCGCGCGACCGCCGAACCAGATCGGCGGATGGGGCCGCTGCACCGGTTTGGGCTGGATCGGCAGATCGTCGACGTCGCGGAACCGTCCGTGGAATGTCACCCGAGGCTCGTCCGACCAAGCCGCGCGCATCAATTCCAGGCCTTCGGTGAAGTACCGGACGTGGGTGGCCTTCTCGATGCCGAAAGCGCTGAATTGGCGGGATCCGCCGCCTGCCACAACGCCGAGGTCGAGTCGGCCGTTGCTGAGCCGATCGACGGCGGTCACCGCCGAGGCCAGCTGCAAAGGATCGTGCAGGGACGTCACCAACACGGCGACCCCAAGTCGCATCCGCTCGGTACAGGCCGCCGCGTAAGCCAGTAGTTCCAGTGGCGCCAGCAGGGCCGATCCGCCGATGGCCTGTTCAAGCGTCCAGCCGCCCTCGAATCCGAATGCTTCAGCGCGTTGCAAATACGCGCGCAGTTGCGCGGCGTCGAAGTTTTCCGAGCCGAGTTGCGGGATCGAGATCGAGAACCTCACGCATCTACCGTACGGGTGAGGGGTCGGTAGGGATCGGTACGCTGCAGAGATGTTCGCCTTCCTACCGAGTCTCCCCGGTCTAGACGATGTGCGCTCCCTGTTCGAGCGGGTCGACACGGCCCGCCACCACGGCGTACCCAACGGATGTGTGCTGGAGCTGAACCTGCGTGCTGCGCCGCCGGAGACGACGGGGTTCGACCCTCTCACCATCCTCACCGGTGGTGGCCGCCAGCTCGCGCTGCGTGACGCCGTAGCGGCGATCCACCGCGCCGCCGACGACCCCCGCATCGCCGGGCTGATCGCCCAGGTGCAGTTGCCCGCCTCGCCGATCGGGGTGGTTCAGGAACTCCGGGACGCCATCGCGGCGTTCAGCGCGGTCAAGCCCTCCCTAGCCTGGGCGGAGACCTATCCGGGCACCCTGTCCTACTATCTGGCCTCGGCGTTCCGCGAGGTTTGGATGCAGCCGTCCGGTGATGTCGGGCTGATCGGCTTCGCCTCCAACGCGATGTTCCTGCGCGACGCGCTGGACAAGGTCGGCATCGAAGCGCAGTTCATCGCCAGGGGCGAATACAAGTCGGCGGCAAACCTTTTCACCGAAGATGGCTTCACCGATGCGCACCGTGAAGCGGTCACCCGGATGTTGGAAAGTCTGCAGAGCCAGGTCTGGCAGGCCGTTGCGCAGGCCCGCAATATCGATGCCGCCACACTCGATGAGTTAGCCGATCGTGCGCCGCTGATGCGCGACGACGCGGTGGCGTCCGGACTGATCGACCGGATCGGATTCCGTGACGAGGCGTACGCCCGGATGGCGGAATGGGTTGACCCGGAAGGTGATTCAACCGACGATGCCGATCCGGACGAGAAGCCCCCGCGGATGTACCTGGCGCGCTACGCGAGCTCGGCCCGGCCACGGCTGGCGCCCCCGGTTCCGTCGATCCCGGGTAGGCGGGCCAAGCCAACGATTGCGGTAGTCACCCTCGAAGGTGCGATCGTCAACGGACGTGGTGGGCCGCAGGGTCTGCCGTTGGGTCCGTCGAATGCCGGCGGCGACACCATCGCCGCGGCCATTCGCGAGGTGGCGGCCGAAGACTCCGTGTCGGCGATCGTGCTGCGGGTGGACAGTCCTGGCGGTTCGGTGACGGCGTCGGAAACCATCTGGCGTGAGGTGAAGCGCGCCCGCGAACGCGGCAAGCCGGTGGTGGCTTCGATGGGCTCGGTCGCGGCGTCCGGCGGCTACTACGTTTCGATGGGTGCCGACGCGATCGTGGCGAACGCGGGCACCATCACCGGTTCGATCGGCGTCATCACCGGAAAGCTGGTGGTCCGGGATCTCAAGGACCGGCTCGGAGTCGGCTCGGACACCGTGCGCACCAACGCCAATGCCGATGCCTGGTCGAACGACGCGCCATTCACGCCACAGCAGCAGGCGCATCGGGAGGCAGAGGCGGATTTGTTCTACGCCGACTTCGTCCAGCGGGTCGCCGATGGTCGCAATCTCACCGTTGAAGACGTGGATGTGGTTGCGCGGGGCCGGGTTTGGACGGGCGCCGACGCGCTTGAGCGCGGCCTGGTCGACGAACTCGGGGGACTGCGAGCGGCCGTGCGCCGGGCGAAGGTGCTCGCCGGTCTGGACCCGGACACCGAGGTTCGGGTGTTGAGCTATCCGGGTTCGTCGCTGCTGGACATGGTGCGGCCGCGGGCCTCCTCGCAGCCGGTCGCGGCTTCGTTGCCCGAAGCGGTCGGTGTGTTGCTGGCCCGCTCGTTGGCCGGGGCCATCGACCAGGTCGAGCAGACGATGAGCGGTGCCAGCGTGTTGTGGTTGGGGCAGGCGCGCTTCTAGCTACCCAATTTCCCGCTGATAAAGATGATCTCGCCGAGCGGGTCATCCTGCGACGGGTCGGGCACCTTCAAGTCGTTTTGCTGGAACAGCTCGGTGCGCGTCACGCCCTCGGCTTCCCAGCCGGTGTTGCGTAGGTAGTCCACGACGTGGTTGCGTTCGCCGGAGTAGACCAACGACGCCATGTCGATATCCACCCCGTGATCGCGGAACGAACCGGACATCTCGCGTACCTTGTCGGCGTCGAAATCCACGATGCCAGGCACGAATTCGGTGGCCACGGTACTGCCGGGGGCGCTGAGCGCGGTGATGTTGTCGAACAACCGGTCCTGGGCATCCGGGGGCAGATAGATCAGCAGGCCCTCGGCCAGCCAGGCGGTCGGTTGCGTCGGGTCCAGGCCCGCCTGCTTCAGCGCCGTGGGCCAGTCGCCACGCAGGTCGATCGCGACGGTGCGCCGAGTTGCGGTAGGTTCGGCTCCGATACCGGCGAGCGTGGTGGTCTTGAACTCGATCACCTGGGGTTGGTCGATCTCGTAGACCACCGTCCCGTCCGGCCACGGCAACCGGTAGGCACGCGCGTCCAAACCAGACGCCAGGATGACCGCCTGCCGAATTCCGCCGTCGGCGGCCTTCAGGAAGTACTCGTCAAAGTACTTGGTGCGCACTCCCATTCCACCGATCAACGCCTGCAGACGGTCGGGCGAGAAATTCTGGATGGCGTCGAGGTCGAGTTCGCCGTCCATCATCTTGATGAAGAAGTCCACCCCTACGGCTCGGACCAGGGGCTCGGCGAACGGATCGTTGATCAAGCCGTCGGATGCCTTCGTCACCATCGCGCGCCCTGCCGCGACGAGTGTTGCGGTGGCGCCGACGCTGGAAGCCAGATCCCAGTTGTCGTCATGCGTGCGTGGCATACCCGCTCCTTATCTACTGATGTCTGTTGTGCAACGTGCCGCTGATGTAGAGCATTTCCACTCTGGGCAAGTTGTCGTCGTCAATCGGTGGCAGCCCGCTTGCCGCGCGAAGTTCTGTCAGCGGGATGCTGTCCGTCAGCCAACCACGGTCGGTCAGGTACGGCCCGGCCTCATTGCGGTCCCCGAAGTAGAACAGGCTGGACATGTCGAGGTCGAAGCCGTGCGCTCGCCAGCGATCGGAATTGGCCTGCATCCGTTCCTTCAACACCTCTTCGGTGCCGGACTCGCTCCTGCTCATGCTTTCGCTGGCGAACCTGCTGCCGGTGGCGCTCAGCTCAGTGACGGTGTCCAGCAGGCGATCCTGGGCTTCGGGCGGCAGGTAACCCAGCAGGCCCTCGGCGCTCCAAACGGTGGGCTGGGAAGGATCGAAACCTGCCTCGCGCAAGGCAGCGGGCCAGTCGTCGCGGAGGTCCACGGCCACCGTCCGCCGCTGCGCGGTGGGTTGGGCACCGAGTTCGGCGAGTGTGCGTGACTTGAACTCGATGACTTTCGGCTGATCGATCTCGTACACGACGGTCCCATCCGGCCACGGCAGCCGGTAGGCGCGCGCGTCCAGGCCGGAGGCCAGGATCACCGCCTGCCTGATGCCCGCCCGGGTCGCGTCCAGGAAGAACTGGTCGAAGAACTTGGTGCGCACCGCCATGTTCCCTGCCACGTTGGCCACGCCGCTGAACGGGCGTTGCGGATCGTTGTCGAGATCTGCGACGGTCGTCTCGCCGGTCGCCAGGCGGGTGAGCAGGTCGATGCCGACCGCTGCGACCAATGGTTCGGCGAACGGATCGTCGATCAACGGGTTGTCGGCGTGGGTGGCCATCGCGCGGCCGGCGGCGACCATGGTTGCGGTTACCCCGACGCTGGAAGCAAGGTCCCAGGTGTCGCCATCATGCCGTGAACCGCTGGACGTCATGTATGCCTCATTCGGTAGTGGCCGGCCGATACTTCGCTAATCTAACAAAGATTCGGCGGTCAAACCGGCCCAGGGTGCGCGCTGTGCGCCACCTTATGATGAGCCATGCCGAACACGATGATGGGTAAGCGCGTGCTTATCACGGGGGCTTCGTCGGGAATTGGTGCAGCACTGGCGAAGCGGTTGGCCGCGCAGGGCGCTGTGGTCGGGCTGATCGCCCGACGGGAAGACCGGCTGCGCGAGGTCCTGGCCGCCTGCCACGAAAGCTCACCTGATTCGGCGATGTGGGTCGCCGACCTGGCCGACGGGATGGCGGCGAGCCGGCTCGCGCTGCAGGCCTGGGTGGCGTTGGGTGGCATCGACGTACTGGTGAACAACGCGGCCGTGCCCAAGCGGCGTGCCGCGGCGGCGCTGATACCCGACGACGTGGAGAGCGTCATGCGAGTCAACTTTCTCGCGCCGATGCGGCTGACGCTGGCGCTCCTGCCGCGGATGCTGACCCGGAATTCGGGGCTGATCGTCAATGTGTCCAGTGTGGCCGGGCGGCTCGGCATCAAACATGAATCCGCTTACTGTGCAAGCAAGTTCGCGTTGTGCGGGTGGAGCGAAGCGCTGGCGATCGATTTGGCGGACACCGGGGTCTCGGTGCGGCTGATCGAGCCCGGCCCGGTCGACACCGAGATCTGGGATCAGCCCGACAACGACGCGCCGTTCTACCGCGGACCCAAGGTCAGTGCCGAAGAAGTCGCCGAGGGCATCATCGCGGCCATGGAGAGTGACCGCTTCGAGCACTACCTGCCCGACTTGAAAGCTGCGGTCGACTACAAGAATGCCGACCTTGACGCATTCATCGCCGACGCGGCCGGGCAGTGAGGCGCAAGGTGGCCGTCAGCGGGTGGCCCGGTAGAAGGTGAGCTGTCCGAGCAGCCGGTGGGGTGCGACGGCGATTTCTTCGCAGTCGAATCCGGCCCCGGTCAGCAGTCGCGGGATCGCGTCGCCGAAATTCCCGGCGGCATGGGGGTTGCGCCGCAGGAATCGCGCCAACGGGCCGCCATGGGTATGGCTGTCGCCGGTGATATCCACCAGATGCAGCCGGCCGCCGGGACGCAACACCCGGAAAATTTCCGCGGCCGCAGCGGCTTTGGCGTCGGCGCCGATATGGTGCAACATCATCGATGACAGCACCCGGTCGAACTCGCCGTCGGCATAGGGCAATTCTTGGGCGTAGCCCTGTTCGAACCGGATCCCCGTCAGATTGGCCGCCTTTCGTCGTGCCCGGTCGAGTATCTGTGGGTCCGGGTCAGACCCGACCGCGTCTATCCCCGGTCGCGAGCGCTTGGCCCTGATGATGACGTTCCCGGTGCCGCAGCCGACTTCCAGGACACGTTGGTCGTCCGCGAGTTCGGCCTGCGCGATCAGCTTCGGATAGATGCTGCTCAGTCCCATGAGTCGGGCGATCAGGTCGTAGGCGGGTAGCAGCGCCTGATGACCGGTCGCCGGGAGATAGTCATGTGGATGATGTTTGGTCATAGAATCCATAGTCCTTCATGATTTGACTTGATAATTGGGTGATCATTGTCAAAATCAGGACTATCTTTGGTTACATGGCTCAACCAACTCGGCTCAGTCGACACCGCGATGGTGTGCCGGTCTATCGCTATCGGAGCGATCCGGACACTCCTCCGGTCTCGGTGGCCCGGCGCGACCAACTCGTGGAACCGCATCCGCATATCCACGACTTCCCGGCGCTCTGGTACGCACCCGCGGTCGGCCTGGTCCGGGTGGTGGCCCCCGGCAAGGTGCTCGACCCCAAACAGATTGTTCCGGCAGACGACGGGTTTGCGGTGTTCTTCGATCCGGCTGCCCTCGGTGAGGATGCCCGGTCTCCCTGGCCGGCATGGCAGACGCACCCTCTGCTGTTTCCCTTTCTGCACGGACAATCGGGCGGAGTGTTGTGCTTGGAGGTACCCGCGGACCGGCAGTCGTTGTGGGATAATACGATTCGGGCGATCGAAACAGAGCTGAGTCGCCGTCAGGAGGGCTACCGGCAGGCGGCACTGGCGCACCTGACGCTGCTGCTGATCGAACTCGCGCGATTGGCCCGCGACGTCGTCGCGGATCTGCGACGAAGCGGCGAACCGTTACTGGCCGAAGTGTTCGCGGTGATCGATCAGCGGCACGGAGAGCAACTGTCGTTGCGGGATGTCGCGGGCGCGATCGGAATGACGCCGGGACACCTCACCACCGTTGTGCGTCGGCGCACCGGGCGCACCGTGCAGGAATGGATCATCGAGCGCCGCATGGCGCAGGCCCGTGACCTGCTGGCTGAGACCGATCTTCCCGTCGGCGAGGTCGCCAGACGCGTCGGGATATCCGACCCCGGATATTTCAGCAGGCTGTTCAGCCGGACCCACGGCGGCACCCCTCGGCAGTTCAGGGCGTCAGCGCACCACGAGATCCGTTGATAGGCAGGTCTATCGGAGTCACCACACCCGGTGGCGCGTCGCAGATGAAAGGTATGGCGTTGACCGCGGCGACGGCGGTGCTGTCCATCAAGACGGTCATCACATCCTGGCCGGGGTGGCCGAACCGAATCGTCGCGTCCACGTGCGGTGTCCCTTCGATCACCACGCTGAACCCCTTGGTGTCGGTCCACTGTGGATCGAGTGCGTCGTCACTCATGGTCCAGCAGATGGCCAACTCGATCACTGGACGGCCGTTGCGTAGGCCTCGGTAAGTGCGGCGCTGGCCACCCACCGTTCCGGCCGCATAATCGGTCCAGCCGAGACTCAAATCCTTTGTCAGGATTGCATTCTCGACAAGGGCCTCCTTCGAGTCGAGTTCGGTGCCCAGCATGGCGGCGATCATGTCCAGTGTCTCGAAGTAGCCGAGGCCGTACCGTTGGGTGGCCGGGTCAATCGGTACCACCCGTTGCCGGGGTATCTTGCCGAAGCCCAGCACCTTCCACACATCCTGGACTGGATATGTGGTGCAGTCGAGGGTTTCCACGAGCGTGACGCGGTGCACCTCCCGGCAAGCGCCGGTGAGGAAGCCGGCGACGACGTTGATGAAGCCGGGTTCGAATCCCGTCCCCAAGAACGTCGCACCCCCTTCGCGGGCGGCAGACTCGAGCGCCGCGCGTTCGGGCGGGCGGTGGCTCCCGGTCAGGAAATCGCCGGTGGTGACCACATTGATGCCGCGGCGCAGCATTGCGGCCACCAGGTCGAAGTCGATGACGCGAGGTTGGTAGTTCACGCAAGCCGGTTGCAGGTCGAGGAGCGCAGCCACATCGTCGGTGGCAACGATCCCGGTAGGTGCGCGATCGGCAAGCGCGCCCGCATCCTGTCCGACTTTCGTCGCGCCGAAGGCATGCACACCCACGACGTCGAAGTCGTCGCGGTCGAGCAGGATGCCGAGCGCCCGCGTGCCGATATTGCCGGTGGACCATTGCACTACCCGGTACTGCGTCATCGGCTAACGGTAACCGTTGACAGGCCGAGTCGAACACTGTTCTAATCAGAACAGTGTTCGAAACTATGGGGGGACCATGGAGTCAAGTGCGCCGGTGTTGCGGTATGGCGCGCTGGACCGCGAGCATCTGACCAAGCACCTCTGGCAGCTGGCGACCCGGGTCGGGGTGAGCCGGGTGACCATGCGCGAGCTGGCCGCCGAGGCGGGAACCAGGCCGTCGTCGGTGTACTACCACGTCCGCGACAAGTCCGAACTGCTCGATCTGTTGATCGAATCGGTGCTCGCCCAGATCGAACTGCCCGAAGCGGGCAACTGGGACGCGCGGTTGGTCGCGCTCTATACGAACGCGTGGCACGTCCTGATCGCGGTGCCCGGAATCGCCGCGTTGCTGCTGGGACATCCGCATACTGCCGCGGCCTCGGAGATGAACCGGGCCTCACGCGGCATCCTGCGCGAATCCGGCTTGCGCGGAAGGCGATTCGAAGCGGCACACGCCGCCCTCTATGTCCATCTGTTGGGCTCGGTGCAGCTCGAGCACATCCGTCCGGTGGGTGCCAAGTCGGTCGCGCCGAGCGATTGGGCATTCGCCTACGGATTGCAACTGATCCTCGACGGTCTGCGTATTGAAGTTGGCAACAAGGGGGGAGCGTCATGACGGATACGACGATCGATCTCGCCGCGCCGGCGCTATGGGCGTCGCAATTTCCCGAAGATCTGTTCGCCGAGTTGCGCGGATGTGCGCCTGTGTTCCACCAGCAACTCACCGATGACGTGAAGTCGGTTGTGGGACGCGAGTTCTGGGTGTGCACGAAGCACGCGGACGTGGCGCGGGTGCATCGCGATTACGAATCCTTCACGGCGACGCGCGGTCCGCTCATTCAGGACGTGCCGCTGTTCGACGCCTATCCGGCGATCGTGAGCCTGGATCCGCCGGACCACACGATCCGTCGCAGAGTCATCACGCGCGCCTTCACCCCACGTGCCGTGGCCCGGTTGGAAGACGGCATCCGGGACCGGGCCAAGGCCATGGCGGGGGAGTTGTTGCACAACGGTGGCGGCGAGTTCGTGAATCTGGCTGCGGGACTACCGATCTCGGTGATCGGCGATATCGTCGGTATCCCAGAAGCCGACCGGCCCCGGGTTTTCGGCCTCATCGACCGCGTCCTGAAGACCGCCGGCGGGCAGATGTCAGTTCCCGATGGTGACGACCTGATGCCCTTCATGGAGTTGTTTCAGTACGCCAGCGAGTTGACGGCGGACAAGCGTGCGCATCCGGTCGACGACATCTGGAGCACGCTGTGCACGACCGAGATCACCGCGGAATCCGGGGACAGCTTCCTGCTGCCTGCCAACGAGTTGGAGATCTTCTTCTTCATCCTGGGCCTGGCCGGCGCCGACACCACCCGAAACGCGCTGTGCGACGGGATCCGGGCGTTCGTCGCCAACCCCGACCAGATCGACATCTACCGGTCGGATCCGGACGCGCGGCGTACCGCGGTCGAGGAGGTGATCCGCTACTCGACGCCGATCATGTTCTGGGTACGCGGTGCGACCAGGGATGTGATGTTCGGTGACACGATGGTCCCCGCCGGCGCTCGCGTGGTGACCATGCTGCGCTCGGCCAACCGCGACGAGGACGTCTTCGCCGATCCGTACCGATTCGACATTCGCCGGGATCCGAACCCTCACCAATCCTTCGGCGGCGGGGGGGCCCACCACTGCCTGGGCGCGATGCTGGCCCGGGCCGAAGTCAGGGCCGCGCTCGACGAGATCCTGTTGAATGCCAACCACATTGACATCGATACGCCGAAGATGAGACTGCCAGACCTGTCCAACAACATGACCGTTTACGAGTCGTTGCCGGTTCGCCTCAACTAAAGCTTTTCGATGTCCAGCCAAGCGTCGATGTCGAATCGGTCCTCGACGGCCCGCAGAATCGCGCCACCATGGCCGGGATAGTGCGCGGGAATCACGGTCGCGCCGGCGGCGACCGATTCGGTGAATATCCGGTGCCGGGTCACGGTGGCCGCACCGCCGTCGATGTCGAAAGCACACGGGTCGGCGGGCCGGCGCACCTGTAGCGGGCTGTGGGTGAGGTCGCCGACGAAGACGGCCGGCTGACCGGCATCCAGCCACAACACCGACGACCCGGGCGTGTGGCCCGGTGCGGGCCGCAATCGCAAAGACGGACTGATCTCGTAGTCGTCGGACCATTGGACGACCTGTTCGTCGACGGGCAGCACACTGTCCTCGAACACCAGCAGGTTGCCGCGCTGTGCGAGTGCTTCTTCGTCGGTGCGTGGCGATTGCCGCGCGGCCGGCCCGTCCGGTTCGAAGTGCCGGTAGTCGGGCGCGGGCACCAGGTAGCGGGCGTTGGGGAAGGTGGGCACCCAGAAGTCGTTGTCCAGCAGCGTGTTCCACCCGACGTGGTCGGAGTGGACGTGGGTGTTGACCACGACGTCGACGGCATTGCGGTCGATGCCCGCCGATTGCAGTGCGTTGAGGTAGCCGGTGTTCAGGTGGTCCAGCGGCGGAGTCTGCGGGCGGGTGCGGTCGTTGCCGACGCCGGTGTCCACGACCACGGTCAGCCCGTCGACCTCGATCACCCAACTCTGGATCGCGATGTGCCATTTGTCGGTGGCAGGGTCGAAGAAGTCCGGTGTCAGCAGATCGGCATTGTCACCCCACCCGGCCGGCGGCGTGTTCGCAAAGGCGCGGGCCGGCAGGTCGAACTTCAGCTCGAGCACCCGAGTCACGCTGGCGCGGCCAAGCTGTACCCGACCGGTCACTGGTTGGCGCGCAGGTAGCTGTAGACGCCGGCAAAGTTTCGGTTGACTTCCTCGGGAACCGGCACGTAGCCACCGAGAGCACGTGCACCCCAGGCAATTTGGGCAGTGCGTTCCACCAGGGCGGTGATGTGCAGCGCCTTGTCGGGGCGCGGCCCGACGGCCACCAGTCCGTGGTTGGCAACCAGGGCGGCGCCGCGGCCCTCCAGCGCCTTCACCGCGTTGGTGCCCACATCGGGAGAGCCGGACGCGGCGTATTCGGCGCACCGCACATCGCCGCCGCAATACACCGCGAACTCGTCGATGCAGGCCGGGATCGACTGGTGGGCCACCGCGAACATGGTGGCCCAGATCGGGTGGCTGTGGATGACGCTGCCGATGTCGTCGAACGCGCTGAAGCAGGCCAGGTGCAGCTGCATCTCGGTCGACGGCATGCGGCCGTTTTTGGCTTGCAGCACAGCGCCTTCCGGGTCAACCAGCACCAGGTCATCCAGCGCCATGTCGGCATAGTCCACCGATGACGGGGTGATCACCAGGTTGCCGTCCGAGCGCCGGGCCGAGATGTTGCCCGCTGTACCCTCCACCAGGCCTCGCCGCAGCATGTCCTTGGCTGCCGCCAGTACCTTGTGTTCCGCGTCTTCTACACACTTCATAAGGGCAGTACCTCCGGGTTGACGATGTGGATCGGCCTACGGCCGGTGAGCAGCCTTTCCAGATCGTCGGCGACCATCTGGGCCTGCCGAGCCTCGGTGTTCCAGGTTGCCCCGCCGATATGTGGTGTCAGCACGACATTGGGCATCGCAGCCAGTGGGTGATCGGTCGGCAGCCATTCGCCGGCGAAGTGGTCCAATCCGGCCGCGGCGACCTTGCCGCCGGCGAGCGCGTCGGTGAGTGCATCGATGTCGTGCAGTTGGGCGCGGGCGGTGTTGAGGAAGACGACGCCGTCGCGCATAGCCGCGAACTGCGCTGCGCCGATCATCCCGACGGTGTCGTCGGTTACCGGGGCGTGCAGCGAGACGATGTCGGATTCGGCCAGCAACTCGTCAAGAGTGTGCTCGGCTTCCTCGCTGTAGGGATCGCAGGCGATGACCCGCAGACCCAGGCCCGACAGCCGCCACCGAGTTGCTCGGCCGACCGCACCCAGGCCAATCAGGCCGACGGTGCGACCGGCGATCTCCCAGCCGCGGAACCGTTGGTAGGGGATGGTGCCGTCGCGAAAAGTGTTGCCGTTACGCATATCTGCGTCTGCGGGCAATATTCGGCGAGTGGCCGCGAGCAGCAGGGCCACCGTCATTTCGGCGACCGCGTCGGCGTTGCGGCCGGGGGTGTACAGCACCGGGATACCGGCCGCGGTCGCGCCCGCGACATCGATGTTGTTGGGGTCGCCCCGGGTGGCGGCGATCGCGAGCAGGCCCTGCTGCAGCACCGGCCCCCGGACGGAATCACTCTCCACCACAATGACATCAGCGGATTCGGCGGCGATCCGCTCAGCCAACTGCTCGGGGCTGTAGATGCGCAGGGTGGTTTGCTCGAGCTCACTTATCCAAGGGTCGTAGACCACATCGGCGAGCGCTCGCAGTTGGTTGAACCCCGGCCCCCGCAGCGGGGCCGTCACCAAGGCGCGCAGTCGAGACGTCACGTCTGCCAATGCTGGCGTACCGTGGCCCCGGTGTCACGCGACGACGTCACAATCGGTATTGACGTCGGCACGACGGCGGTCAAAGCGGTGGCGGCTGACGAAAATGGCCAGGTGCTCGCGCGGGTGCGGATTCCGCATCAGGTGTCGGTCCCGGCGCCCGATCGACTCGAGCACAACGCCGGAGAAGCGTGGCGCGAAGGGCCGGTAACCGCTCTGGGCAGGCTGACCGCCTCCGCGATAAAGACGAAAGCGGTGGCCGTCTCGTCGATGGTGCCGTCGATGACGGCGGTCGATTCCGATGGCCGGCCCATCACCCCAGGGTTGCTGTACGGCGACGGCCGTGGCCGGGTGCCCGATGCCGTCCCGCAACCTGTTCCAGCGGTCGGTGAGGCCGCCGAGTTCCTGCGCTGGACGGCCGCCCAGGCTCCGGATGCCGCCGGCTACTGGCCCGCGCCTGCGGTCGCCAATCACGCGCTGGCCGGGGAGTCGGTGATCGACTTTGCGACGGCTATCACCACTCTGCCGCTGTTCGACGGCGCCGGCTGGAATCCGGCGGCATGCGCCGAACGCGGCGCCAGCGTCGATCAGATGCCGCGGGTCGACACTTTCGGGGCTCCGGTCGGGCAGCTTTACGGGTCTTCGGCGGTACTGGCGGTTGGTGCCATCGACGCGTTGTGCGAGCAGATCGTGGCCGGTGCCGATCGTGACGGTGATGTGCTGGTGTTGTGCGGCACCACCGTGATCGTGTGGGTCACCGTTGCGCAAGCCCGGCAGGTACCCGGGTTGTGGACCATTCCTCACACGGCCGTCGGCAAGAGCCAGATCGGCGGTGCCAGCAACGCCGGCGGTATGTTCCTCGGCTGGGTGGATCGCGTTGTCGCCCAAGCAGATCCGATGAGTGCCGACCCACGGCGGGTGCCGGTGTGGTTGCCCTACATCCGCGGTGAACGCACGCCGTTCCACGAGCCCGACCGGCGTGCCCTGCTCAGCGGCGTGGATCTGACCCACGACGCCGCGTCCTTGCGAAGAGCGGCCTACGAGGCGTCCGGCTTTGTGATTCGGCAGATCCTCGAATTGAGCGGTGCGCCGGTGCGCCGCATCGTCGCTTCGGGTGGCGGCACCCGGGTAGACCCGTGGATGCAGGCCATCGCCGACGCAACCGGCCGGCCGGTCGAGGTATCCGCGGTGGCCGAGGGTGCGGCATTGGGCGCCGCGTTCCTGGGCCGCATGGCGCTCGGGCTGGAATCGGTGATCACCGACGCTGCCCGTTGGGCATCCGTGGAGCGCGTCGTGGACCCGCGGCCGGACTGGGTCGGGCCGACGAAGGATCGCTACCGCAAGTTCCTGGAGCTCAGCGGATCCCGACTGGTTTGAATCTCCAGGTTGGGTGGCGCGCGATCACGTGTGTCGTTCTACGATCGTGCAATGACTGATCACGACCAGACCGCAGTTCGTCGAGAGATCGCAGATACCTTGCTTGCCGCGTTGGAACGTCGGCATGAGGTCGCCGACGCCATTGTCGACGCGAAGAACAAGTCCGCCGCTGTCGAGTCGATCGTCAAGTTGCTCGGCACATCTCACCTTGCTGCCGAAGCGGTGATGAGCATGTCGTTCGAGCAACTCACCCAGGACGCGCGCAACAAGATCCTGGCCGAACTCGACGACCTGAACAAGCAACTCAGCTTCACTCTGTTCGACCGGCCGGCGAGTTCAGGCGAGACGCTGGAGCTGCGTTCGTTCTCCGCCACTTCGGACCGGGACATCTTCGTCACCCGCACCGACGAGATCAAAGCCGCCGGTGACGGATCCGGCGCACCGGCGGGCGACATCGACGACGAAATCCGCTCGGCACTGAAGCGTCTGCACGACGAAGAGGCCGTCTGGTTCGTGGCGGTCGATTCCGGTGAGAAGGTCGGAATGGTGTTCGGCGAACTTCATCAGGGCGAGGTGAATGTCCGAATCTGGATTCACCCCGATCACCGCAAGAAAGGCTATGGCACAGCCGCACTGCGTAAGTCGCGCTCGGAAATGGCGTGGGCGTTCCCGGCCGTGCCCATGGTTGTTCGGGCGCCTGCCGCAAATCCCGGCTAAGACTCCCATCGCGGCCGCCATGCCGGCCGGCACATTTTGCGGGTTCGTATCTACCCTTCATTTACACGCTGGTAGCTCACGCATATGATCAAGCCCGTCAGCGCCTCGTATGTCACGAACAGCCCAGTGTCGGGGGGGTATGTTGCCAACGGATGTTCGACTCGAAAGCCGTTGTGCGCATGGGTTTTTCTCCGTGCCTGAGTTGATCGTGACTGCCATTAAAGAACGGTGGTTCAGGTGAGTCGTCAATGGTATGAACACCCCTCGTTAGTACTACAACTGAAAGCTTTATCCGGATTGCGCGATGATTTGCGCGACAACAATTTGTTCGAGGCCGAGGGGACACGCCCCAAAGAGGATCTCGGCGAGCCCACGGAGGCAGTCAAGCGGGCCCGCACGGCGGACGGGACATGGAATGACTTGTCCTGCCCGCACATGGGCTCGAAGAATTCGGGCTTCGGACGCAACGTGCCGCTTGCCAAGACCATCACCGACACCAAGCGCCTGCTCGAGCCCGACCCGCGGGTGATCAGTCGCCGGTTGATGGCCCGCGACTCGTTCAAGCCTGCCGGCATCATCAACGCGCTGGCCGCGGCGTGGCTGCAGTTCGAGAACCACAACTGGTTCTTCCACGGCGACGGTAACGCGGAGCGCAACATCGAGATTCCGCTGCGCAAGGGCGACGACTTCCCGGAGAACCCGATGAAGATCCGTCGCACCATCCCGCTAGAGGGGGAGATCGTTGACGGTACCGAGGCGCCGGTATTCAGCAACGTCGAAACCCACTGGTGGGACGGGTCGCAGATCTACGGCAGTGGCAACGAGCGGCAAGCCGAGGTCCGCACCTTCGTCGACGGCAAGATCAAGGTCGGTGACGACGGCAGGCTTCCCAAGAGCGACATCCCGGGTGTCGACCTCACCGGCATGCGGGAGAACTGGTGGGTCGGGGTCGGCATCCTGCACACCGTGTTCGCGCGCGAACACAACTCCGTGTGCGATGCGCTGAAGAAGGCCTACCCAAGCCTGGACGACCAGCGACTCTACGAACTGGGCGTGCTGGTGATCTCGGCGCTGATCGCCAAGATCCACACCGTCGAGTGGACCTGCTGTGTGCTGCGCCATCCCGCGCTGCAGATCGGCATGAACGCCAACTGGTACGGGGCTCTGGGTGAGACCTTCAAGGACCGGGTCGGTCGCGTCGGCAGCAGCGAAGTGCTGTCGGGCATCATCGGATCTTCGACGGACCACCACAAGGCGCCGTTCTCGCTGACCGAGGAATTCGTATCGGTCTACCGGATGCACCCGCTGATCCCGGACGACTGGAACTTCTTCTCGCTGGAGTCGGGTGAGCACCTCGAGAAGCGCGACTTCACCGAACTGCAGGGCCGCTACACCCGCGACTTCATGGACCGCATGGAGATGGGTGACCTGTGGTACTCGTTCGGTGTGGCCAGCGCGGGCGCGGTGTGCCTGCACAACTATCCGAACGCGCTGCGCCAGTTGACCCGGATCGACGGACAGATCACCGACCTGGCCACCCTGGACATCGTGCGCGACCGCGAGCGCGGTGTGCCCCGGTACAACGACTTCCGGGAAGCCCTGCGGATGCCGCGGCGCAAGACCATCGACGAGATCACGCCCAATAAGCAATGGGCCAAAGAGATCAACGACATCTACAACGGCGACGTCGACGCGGTGGACCTGCAGATCGGTATGCAGGCCGAGCAGCCGCCCAAGGGATTCGGCTTCTCCGACACCGCATTCCGCATCTTCATCCTGATGGCGTCGCGCCGGCTCAAGAGCGACAGGTTCTTCACCAAGGACTTCCGGCCCGAGGTGTACACCCAGGTCGGCTACGACTGGGTCAACCACACGTCGATGAAAGATGTTCTGCTGCGCCACTACCCGGAGCTGCAGCCGGTAATCGGCGATGTGGAGCGGATCTTCGCGCCGTGGCCCACACTTGGGTCGCCCGCAGAGGGTAAGAAGCGCACGATCGTGCGTCTGGCCGACACGGTGCGCGCTTACGTTCCGTGGGGTTGAGTCGGTGGCTGACGATTTCAAGCATGCGTCCACGCTCGAAGGGATCAGATTCACCGCTCAGGTAGCCGTTCCCAACGTGATCCTGGGCCTGTTCAACAAGCGGGAGTTACCCAGCAGGATCGCTTCCACCGTCGGGGCCGACTATCTCGGCTACCGACTGGTGGAAGGGATGGTGCGCAGCTACGGTTCGGCGCCGTTTTATGTCCGCGTCGCCAAGGACGAAGCGCTGCTGTTGCACCATCCCGACGATCTGCAGTTCGTGCTGGGCGGCTCGCCGGACCCATTCGCGTCCGACCCGGAAGCGAAACGCAAAGGCATGACGGCATTTCAGCCAGATGCCCTCACGATCTCGCGGGGTCGGGAATGGGAAGAGCGTCGCAAGTTCGCCGAATCTGTACTCGACACCGGCAAGCCGATACACCGGCTTGCGCAATCGTTCGTCGGTGTTGCCGCCGACACCGCTGCAGACCTGGCGGGTGGGAGCATCGACTGGCCGACCGCGAATAAGGCCTTTCAGCGGTTGACGCGACGGGTGATCTTCGGTGACCCGGCGGCCGACGACGACGGACTCAGCGAGCAACTGGGTGAGCTGATGTCGGCGGGCAACAAGATGCCCGACGCACCGGCACCGGGTTACGACGAGTTCATCGACAAGGTCAGGGGCTATCTCGCGGGCGCGCCCGAGGGCAGCCTTGCGGCACTGATTCCGAAGGCGCCCGATCCGGGTTCCTCGGTCGCCGGCCAGTTGGTGCACTGGATGTTTGCGATGGGAGATACGCTGGCGGCCAACTCATTTCGTGCGTTGGCCGTGCTGTCCAGCCACGATGAGCAGTTGCGCGAAGTGAAAGCCGAACTGGCCGGCGCGGATATCGGGTCGGCCACCGACGTCGCGAAATTGGAGTACCTGGCCGGGTGCTTGTTCGAGGCGATGCGACTGTGGCCCACCACCCAGCTGTTCGGTCGGGTGACCACCCGGGACGTCGAGTTCCCCAGCGGCGCCGTACTGCCGGAGGGTCGGCAGGTGCTGATCTACAACGTCTTCAACCACCGCAACCGGCAGCGCATCAGCTACGCGGACCGATTCTCGCCGGGGGAGTGGGTCAGCGGAGACGCGGGCAAGGACTGGTCGTTCAACTTCTTCAGCCATGGACCGCAGGTCTGCCCCGGGGCGGGTCTGTCGGTGTTCCTGGGTCAGGCGGTGCTGGCCAACCTGATCGACGCCGGGGTCACCAATGTTTCAGGTAACCGGCTGAATTCGGGTAAGTCGCTGCCGCACGGCTACGACTTGTACAGCTTCAGCGTGTCGCAGTAACGGTGACCATGTTGCGTAGGTTGGCCATCTCGTCTCCGTCGGGGAATACCCGCCCGTAATCGGCGAAGTACTCCCGTCGGGGTCGAGTGGCCACCTGCCAGCCCAGTCCCGTGAGGTAGTCGACGACGTTGTTGCGTTCGCCGTCGTAGAACAGGCTCGACAGGTCGACGTCGCAGCCCAGGTTGGACCAGCGCTGGTTGAACTCCTGCGCGCGCTGGGCTACTGCCACACCCGAATCGGGATGGAACTCGGTGGCCACTCTGCTGCCGGGTCCGCTCAGCGCAGTGATGTTGTCGAAGAGTCGGTCCTGGGCGTCAGGCGGCAGATACATCAGCAGGCCTTCGGCGCTCCAGGCAGTGGCCTTGGTCGGGTCGAACCCACTGAGCCGCAATGCAGCCGGCCAGTCCTCGCGCAGATCGATGCTGACCGCTTTGCGCTCCGCCGACGGGGTGGCGCCCAGTTCCGACATGGTGGCGTTCTTGAAATCGATGACCCGGGGCTGGTCGACCTCAAAGACCACGGTGCCGTGCGGCCAGGGCAGACGGTAGCTGCGTGCGTCGAGCCCTGCCGCCAGAATGACCGCCTGCTGAACGCCGGCGCCGGCGGCATCGAGGAAGAAGTCGTCGAAGAACCGGGTGCGGACCGCGATCGAATCGGTCTCTAACTGCAAGTCGCTTCCGGAGTCGTCGGACTGCTCGGCCAGCGCCCGCGCCTGCTTGAGCTCACCGTCGACCAGTCGGGTGAAGAAATCCAGGCCGACCGCTCGCACCAGCGGCGCCGCGAACGGGTCGTTAATTATCGGGTTCTCGTGTTCGCTGGCCACCGCGCGGGCCGCGGCGACCATCGTCGCCGTCGCACCCACGCTGGATGCCAGATCCCAGCTGTCGCCGGTTGATCGTTGCGATTCGATTTCAGCCATCTCTACTGCCTCTCTGCGCTCAGGTAGACAACCTCACCGAACGGGGCATCGTCGCCGGACGCCGGTGTCAGTCCGTGTTGGGCGAACAGATCCGCGTTCTTGCTACCGGCGGACTGCCAGCCGTGGCCGTCGAGATAGGTTCCCGCGTCGGCGCGGTCGTCGAAATACACCAGCGCGGCCATGTCGAAATCCAGCCCGTGCTGGCGCCACCGGTCGTTGTTGCGTTGCATGCGGCTGCGGAGTTCTTGGCTGTTGAGCTTGTTGATGTCCAGCAGGCCTTCGGTGGCGAAGCGGCTACCCGGCACACTCAGCGCGGTGACCTGGTCGAGCAGTCGGTCCTGCGCGTCGGCCGGCAGGTAACCCAGCAGCCCTTCGGCGATCCATGCGGTGCGCTGGGTGGGATCGAATCCGGCGTTGCGCAGTGCGGTCGGCCAGTCTTCGCGAAGGTCGATCGCGACCGTCCGGCGCTCAGCGGTCGGTTCGGCGCCCAGGCCCGACAGCGTCGCGGTCTTGAACTCGATGACTTGTGGCTGATCGACTTCGAACACAGTCGTGCCGGGCGGCCAGGGCAACCGGTAGGCACGGGAGTCCAGGCCGGCAGCCAGGATGACCGCCTGCCGGATGCCGGCATCGGTTGCGGCCGCGAAGAAGTCGTCGAAGAACCTGGTGCGGACGGCCATCGCATTGGCGAAGTGCGCAGTGCCGGCGGCCGTTTCCTCATCGAAGTCGGCCGGATCCAGCTCGCCGCTCGCCAGCTTGGAGAAGAAGTCGACGCCCACCGCGCGCACCAACGGCTCGGCAAAGTTGTCCGTCGCCACCGCACCCGCACCTTGGGTATCCCGGGCCGCCACCGCGCGTGCCGCGGCGACCATGGTGGCCGTCAGGCCCACGCTGGACGCCAGGTCCCAGGTGTCTCCGTCGAACCGTGCACTCCCCGTCTGGGTCATCCGTCGCCCCCTAGCTCGATACTTAGCCAATATAATGACTCGGCAGAACTGTACGCCTCAAATCTGACTGTGAGGTTTCTGCGAAGTGCCTCATCTCCGTCTTCCGGGCCACCCTGGAAGGGTTAGCCCAGATCAGCTGTTAGTCTCGTACACGGTTTGACGCGCGATGCCGTACGTCCCTGGCCTGCGGGTGTTGGGCGCGCAAAACGCGGGACAACCTCAGAATTGACCCAGTCGGCCGAGTCCGGTTGGCACAACCGACCAGATTTTGGCTGCGCAGGAGGAAGAGTGCTTTCGGCTTTCATCTCATCGCTGCGAACAGTCGACCTGAGACGGAAGATTCTCTTCACGCTGGGCATTGTCGTGCTGTACCGGCTCGGTGCGGCACTGCCGTCGCCCGGCGTCAACTTCGTCAACGTGCAGCAGTGCATCAAAGAGGCCAGCGGTGGCCAGGCCGGCCAGATCTATTCGCTGATCAACCTGTTCTCCGGTGGCGCGCTGCTGAAACTCACGGTGTTTGCGGTAGGCGTAATGCCCTACATCACCGCAAGCATCATCGTGCAGTTGCTCACCGTGGTCATCCCGCGGTTCGAAGAGCTGCGAAAAGAGGGTCAAGCCGGCCAGGCCAAGATGACGCAGTACACGCGCTACCTCGCCATCGCGCTGGCCGTCCTACAGGCCACCAGCATCGTGGCGCTGGCGGCCAATGGCGGGCTGCTGCAGGGCTGCTCGCTGGACATCCTGGCCGACCAGAGCATCTTCGCCGAGATCGTCATCGTGCTGGTGATGACCGCCGGCGCCGCCCTGGTGATGTGGATGGGCGAGCTGGTCACCGAGCGCGGTATCGGCAACGGCATGTCGCTGCTGATCTTCGTCGGCATCGCCGCCCGCATTCCCGCTGAAGGCAACCAGATCCTGCAGAGCCGTGGCGGCATGATCTTCGCGGCGGTCTGTGGGGCAGCGCTGCTGATCATCGTCGGCGTGGTCTTCGTCGAGCAGGGTCAGCGGCGTATTCCGGTGCAGTACGCCAAGCGCATGGTCGGCCGGCGGATGTACGGCGGAACTTCGACGTATCTGCCGCTCAAGGTCAACCAGGCCGGCGTCATCCCCGTCATCTTCGCGTCGTCGCTGATCTACATCCCGAATCTGATCACCCAACTGGTCCGCAGCGGCAGCGGCGGTGGTGGTGGCCACAGTTGGTGGGACAAGTTCGTCGGAAGCTACCTCACCGACCCGAGCAGTCCCGTCTACATCGGCATCTATTTCGGGCTGATCATCTTCTTCACGTACTTCTACGTGTCGATCACTTTCAATCCCGACGAGCGCGCCGACGAAATGAAAAAGTTCGGTGGCTTCATTCCTGGTATTCGCCCGGGTCGCCCGACCGCCGATTATCTGCGCTATGTGCTGAGCCGAATCACCCTGCCGGGCTCGATCTACCTAGGTCTGATCTCTGTGCTGCCTAATCTCTTCTTGCAGATAGGTAACGGCGGCGGCATCCAGAATTTGCCTTTCGGCGGTACGGCGGTTCTGATCATGATTGGCGTCGGATTGGATACGGTCAAACAAATCGAGAGTCAGCTCATGCAGCGCAACTATGAAGGGTTCCTCAAGTGAGAATCGTTTTGTTGGGGCCGCCTGGGGCGGGCAAGGGCACACAAGCCGTCAAGCTCGCCGAAAAGCTCGGGATTCCGCAGATCTCCACCGGGGAACTGTTCCGATCCAACATCTCCGAGGGCACCAAGCTCGGCCTTGAAGCCAAGCGGTACCTCGACGCCGGTGACCTGGTGCCGGCCGAACTGACCAACGAACTCGTCGACGACCGGTTGAATGACGCGGACGCGGCGGACGGCTTCATCCTGGACGGGTATCCCCGCTCGGTGGAGCAGGCCAAGGCGCTGCACCAGATGCTGGAGCGCCGCGGCACCGACATCGACGCCGTGGTGAACTTCCGGGTGTCCGAAGACGAACTGCTAACCCGGCTGAAGAGCCGTGGCCGCGCCGACGACACCGAGGACGTCATCCTCAACCGGATGAAGGTCTACCAGAACGAGACCGCGCCACTGCTGGACTACTACAGCGATGAGCTGAAGACCGTCGAAGCCGTCGGCTCCCTCGATGAGGTGTTCGCTCGCGCGTTGCAGGCACTAGGGCAGTAATCATGGGCGCCCTGGCACGGCTGCGGGGCCGCAGAACCGTACCTCAGCGCACTCCCGGCGAGCTTGACGCAATGGCCGCCGCGGGCGCTGTTGTGGCCGCCGCATTGCGCGCGGTGCAAACGGCCGCGGTCGCCGGAGTATCCAGTCTGAGTCTCGACGAGATCGCCGAATCGGTCATCCGCGAAGCCGGCGCAGTTCCGTCGTTCCTCGGTTACCACGGCTACCCGGCCTCGATCTGTGCTTCGGTCAACGACCGCGTTGTGCACGGCATACCGTCTGCGGCCGAGATCCTGGCGTCTGGCGACCTGGTGTCCATCGACTGCGGCGCGGTACTCGACGGCTGGCACGGCGACGCGGCTGTCAGCTTCGGGGTCGGCAAGCTCATTGACGTGGATGAAGCGTTATCAATGGCCACCAAGGCATCCCTGGACGCCGGAATCGCGGCCATGGTGATCGGCAATCGGCTGACCGACGTGTCGCACGCCATCGAGACCGGCACGCACTCCGCCGAGGTTCGCTACGACCGCAAGTTCGGGATAGTCGACGGCTACGGCGGGCACGGTATCGGCCGCCAGATGCACATGGACCCGTTCCTGCCCAACGAGGGGAGCCCCGGCCGGGGTCCCTTGCTGGCGGTCGGCTCGGTACTGGCCATCGAGCCGATGCTCACCCTGGGAACGGGGAAGACCAAGGTCCTCGACGATGAATGGACCGTCATCACGACCGACGGATCTCGCGCGGCGCACTGGGAGCACACGGTGGCGGTCACCGAAGATGGTCCCCGCATTCTCACGCTGGCCTGAACCGACCCTGCGCCGCGGTATCGCTTCGCCGCGTGCTGCGTTGAACTGAACAGCTACTCGACTCGTGTCAGTAGTCGGGAGGTGATGAGGTGGCTCGTCTGGCCAATACTGGGGGGGCTGCCGAAGCCGCTCTGATGCAGGCGCTCTACGACGAGCATGCCGGAGTGTTATGGCGCTATGCGTTGCGGCTGACGGGCGATGCCAGCCAAGCAGAAGATGTCGTGCAGGAGACTCTGCTGCGGGCCTGGCAGCATCCGGAGGTCATCGGGGACCCGAACCGACCCGCTCGGGCGTGGTTGTTCACCGTCGCGCGCAACATGATCATCGACGATCGACGTAGCGCCCGGTTCCGCAACGTCGTCGGATCCACCGACGAGTCGGGGGCGCCGGAGCAGGCCACGCCGGACGAAGTGAATGCGGCCCTGGACCGACTACTGATCGCCGACGCGATGGCCCAGTTGTCTGGTGAGCATCGCGCCGTGATCGAGCGGTCGTATTACCGCGGCTGGACCACCGCGCAGATAGCCAACGATTTGGGAATCGCAGAGGGAACTGTGAAGTCGCGACTGCACTACGCGGTGCGCGCCTTGCGGCTCACCTTGCAAGAACTCGGAGTCACACGATGAGGGCCATCCGGGCGGGTTTCGGCTCCGAATACTTAAGGGCGACAGGAGATGGATGACATGAAGCAGCCGGTGCGCGGCCACGGACCGCCTTTTGAGGGCGGCGCGGAGGACCCGTACGCCTCATGGGATGCCGCCTACGTGCTCGGGTCTCTGTCCGCGGCCGACCGTCGCGAGTTCGAAGCGCACCTGGCCGGTTGCCCGGCCTGCCGCGATGCCATCGCTGAGCTCAGCGGTGTTCCGGCGCTGCTGTCGCAGCTGAGCATTGATGATGTCGCCGCGATCGCAAGCGCGGAGGAACTCCGGGCGCAGCGGGTCGCGGCCATTGGACCCGCCGCGATCGCAAGCGCGGAGGAACTCCGGGCGCAGGGGCCACAGCTGTCACCCCAGCTGTTGCCGTCATTGCTGGAGACGGTGCGCTGGCGCCGTCGCCGGGCCCGGATTACGACCTGGGTGGCTTCGGCCGCCGCGGCGGTGGTGCTGGGGGTCGGCGTGCTGGTCGGCCTCAACGGTTCAGGCATGTTCGGGACTCATCCGCAACCCACGATCACCTCGGCGCAACCGATGTCGCAGGTTGGCACCAAGCTGTTGACTTCGACGATCTCGGTCAGCAGTCAGCATTGGGGAACATTCATCAACCTGCAGTGCTACTGCCTGGCGCCACCGGACGCCCACCACGACACGCTGGCCATGGTGGTAGTGGGCCGCGACGGCAGTCAGACGCGGCTGGCCACCTGGGTGGCCGAACCGGGCCATACGGCAAGTCCGGCCGGCAGCATCTCGACGCCCTTGGACCAGATTGCGTCAGTGCAAGTGGTGGCGGCGGAAAGTGGGCAGGTTCTGCTCGAGCGCACACTCTGACTTCTCATGCCCCCGCCGTCGAGGGGTCGGCCGGGGCATGAGATGTTCAGTTTGTCCCGGCAGAGGGTAAAAAATACTGTGATGACCCAGAAACCTGACCCGATCGACCTGGCGCGGGCCAACTGGGAACGGTCCGGTTGGGGCGACGTATCGCAGGGCATGGTGGCTGTGACGTCTGTGATGCGTGCGCATCAGATTCTGTTGGGCCGCGTAGAGGCGGCGCTGCGTCCCTTCGATTTGAGTTTCTCCCGCTACGAACTGCTGCGGTTGCTGGCATTCAGCCGCGCCGGTTCGCTGCCCATCACCAAGGCGTCGGACCGGTTGCAGGTGCACGTCACCAGCGTCACCCACGCGATCCGGCGACTGGAGGCCGACGGCCTGGTGCGGCGCGTGCCGCATCCCACCGATGGACGGACCACGCTGGTTCAGATCACCAAATTGGGTCGCTCGACGGTCGAGGACGCCACCGTCACGCTCAACGAGCAGGTGTTCGCCGACATCGGTATCGGCGGGGCCGAGTCGAAGGCGCTGGTGTCATCCATCGAGACATTACGGCGCAACGCGGGGGATTTCTGAGCCGACTCAGCTGCCGCGCAGCGTCTCGATCACCGCACTGAAGTCCTTGTCGGCGTGGGCAGCAGCGAACTTGGCGTAGATCTCAGCGGCGTGGGTGCCCAGCGGCGCGGACGAACCGGTCGAGGTCACCGCATCCATGGCCAAGCCCAGGTCCTTATTCATCAATGCCGTCGCGAAACCGGGCTTGAAGTCGTTGTTGGCCGGCGACGTCGGAACCGGTCCGGGCACCGGACAATTGGTGTGCACCGCCCAGCAGTTGCCGGTTGCGCCGGTGATGACGTCGAACAGTGACTGCGCGGACAGCCCCAGCTTCTCGGCCAGCACGAATGCTTCGCCGATGGCGATCTGCTCCACGGCCAGCACCATGTTGTTGCAAACCTTGGCCGCCTGGCCCGCCCCGGCCGCACCACAGTGAATGACCTTGCCCGCCATGGGCTCCAGTACTGGACGGGCTCGCTCTACCGCGGGTTCGTCCCCGCCGACCATGAATGCCAGCGTCCCGGCTACGGCGCCCTTGACCCCGCCGGACACCGGCGCATCGAGCTGAGCCATACCGTGTGATTCGGCCAGTCCGTGCACCTCGCGTGCATCGTCGACCGAGATGGTAGAGCTGTCGATGAACAGTGTGCCGGACTGCGCGGCGGGCAGGATCTCGTCGTAGCAACGCTTGACCACGTTGCCACTGGGCAACATGGTGATGACGACGTCAGCCTCGGCCACCGCTTCGGCCGCGCTGCCGAACACCAATGCGCCGCTCGAGGCCGCCGCCTGGACCGCCGCGGGCACGGGGTCATACCCGCGCACAATATGGCCTGCGGCAAGAAGATTCGCTGCCATCGGCGCGCCCATGTGGCCGAGCCCAAGGAATGCAACCTTGAGTGGCTGGTCGGTCATCGAGCCCCTTCCTACGCGTTGGCGTGGAACCGCGCGGCCTCGGCCCGGCCGATGACGACCCGCATGATCTCGTTGGTTCCCTCCAGGATTCGGTGCACCCGCAGGTCCCGGACGATCTTCTCCAGACCATACTCGCGCAGGTAGCCGTAGCCGCCGTGCATCTGGAGCGCCTGATCGGCGACGTCGAAGCAGGTGTCGGTGACGTACCGCTTGGCCATCGCGCACAACTCGACCTTGGTGGGTAAGTCATCGTCGAGCGCTCTTGCGCCCCGCCACAACATCATTCGCGAGGTCTCCAGGCCGGTAGCCATATCGGCCAGCGTGAACCTGATGGTGGGCTCGTCGAGCAACGCGGAGCCGAAAGCCCGACGGTCCTTCACGTACGAGCCGGCTTTGTCGAACGCGGACTGCGCCCCACCCAACGAGCAAGCGGCGATGTTGAGCCGACCGCCGTTGAGACCGTTCATGGCAATGCCGAAGCCGGTGCCTTCGCCCTCGGGGCCGCCCAGCATGGCGTCGGCCGGCACCCGCACGCCGTCCAGAATCACCTGGGCGGTGGGTTGGGCATGCCAGCCCATCTTCTGCTCGAGGGCGCCGAAACTCAGTCCGGGTGTGCCCTTTTCGACGAGGAACGCCGAAATGCCCCGTGGCCCTGGCTTTTCGGTGCCACCCGTTCTGGCCATCACCACGTAGACGTCGGATGCGCCTGCGCCGGAGATGAATTGCTTGACGCCGTCGAGCACGTAGTCACCGCCGTTGCGGACGGCACGGGTACTGAGTGCGCTCGCATCCGAACCGGCGCCCGGCTCGGTGAGGCAATAGCTGGCGATGGCTTCCATCGATGCGACCCGTGGAATCCATTCCTTGCGCTGCACTTCGGTACCGAAGCGGTCGATCATCCACGCGCACATGTTGTGGATGGACAGGTAGGCCGCGGTAACCGGGTCGGCCATGGCCAGTTGCTCGAAAATGCGGACACCATCGAGGCGGCTCATCCCGCTGCCGCCCACATCGTCGCGGCAGTAGATCGCTGCCATGCCGAGCTCGCCGGCTTCGCGCAGCACATCGGTGGGGAAATGGTTGGTGGCGTCCCATTCCAGGGCGTACGGGGCGATCCGTTTCTCAGCGAACGCGGCCGCTGTTTCGATGATCACCCGTTCTACATCGTTGAAGGGCAACATGTTTTGCTCTAATCCATGGTCGGAATGACGAATTCGGCACCATCTTTGATGCCGGATGGCCAACGCGAGGTGACCGTCTTGGTCTTGGTGTAGAACAGGATCGAATGCGGCCCGTGCTGGTTGAGGTCGCCGAAGCCGGACCGCTTCCAGCCCCCGAAGGTGTGGTAGGACACCGGAACCGGGATCGGGACATTGACACCGACCATGCCGACCTGCACCCGGGAGACGAAGTCCCGAGCGGCGTCGCCATCGCGGGTGAAGATCGCCACCCCATTTCCGTACTCATGCTCGGACGGCAGTCGCAGCGCCTCGTCGTAGTCGTGCGCCCGGACGATGCACAGTACCGGCCCAAAGATCTCGTCGGTGTAGATCGACATCTCGGGAGTGACATGGTCGAAGAGGGTGGGTCCGATGAAGAAGCCGCCCTCGAGGCTTGCGTCCCCGAATGTCAAGTCGTCGCTGGCCCGTTCGCGCCCGTCGATGACCAGCTCCGCGCCGGACTCCACGCCTTGACCGATGTAGTCGCGCACGCGTGCCAATGCGGCCTCGGTGACCAGCGGGCCATAGTCGGCCTTGGGGTCCAGGCTATGGCCGACGCGCAGGTTGTTGATTCGCTCGATCAACCTGGCGCGCAGCCGGTCTGCGGTCTGCTCACCCACCGGGACCGCGACGCTGATCGCCATGCAGCGTTCGCCGGCGCTGCCGTAACCCGCGCCGATCAGCGCGTCGACGGCCTGGTCGAGGTCGGCGTCGGGCATGACGACCATGTGGTTCTTGGCGCCGCCGAAACATTGCGAACGCTTGCCGGTCGCCGCTGACTGGGTGTAGATGTACTGCGCGATGTCGGAGCTGCCGACGAATCCGACCGCCTTGATGTCGGGGTGCTGCAGGATCGCGTCGACGGCATCTTTGTCGCCGTGGACGACCTGGAACACCCCTGGCGGCAGGCCCGCCTCGATGAACAACTCGGCCAGCCGAACCGGTACCGACGGGTCACGCTCACTTGGCTTGAGCACGAACGCATTTCCGCATGCCAGGGCGGGGCCGGCCTTCCACAACGGGATCATCGCCGGGAAGTTGAACGGGGTGATCCCCGCGACCACGCCCAGCGGCTGGCGGAGCGAATAGACGTCGATGCCGGGTCCGGCGCCCTCGGTGTAGTCGCCCTTGAGCAGATGCGGGATGCCGATGCAGAACTCGATCACCTCGATGCCGCGCTGGATGTCGCCGCGGGCGTCGGGCACGGTTTTGCCGTGCTCAATGGACAGCAACTCGGCCAGCTCGTCGATGTTCTTGTTGACCAGGTCGATGAAGCGCATCAGCACCCGCGCGCGGCGCTGCGGATTCCAAGCTGCCCAATCCTTTTGGGCCTCAACGGCAGAGGCCACGACGGCGTCGATGTCGGCCTGCGAAGCCAGCGGTACCGTCGCCTGAACCTCGCCGGTGCTGGGGTTGAAAACGTCGGCGGTGCGAGTGGACTGGCCCGCGCTACGGCGCCCATCGATGAAGTGCGAAATCTGTGTGGTCATGATGTCCCATACAAGTCAGGAAAGGATGCAAGAGGGGAGAGCAAGTGTAATACTTGCATATCCTAGTAAATCGAGTTTGGCGTTCGCAAGTTGGTCTGGCTCACACCCAGCAATTCACCGGGACCGCGTGATCACCGTTTCTTGGCACGAGATGTATGCGGTCAAGCCAGCATCGACGACGGATTGGGCCTGCGCGAGTGCCTCAGTCGCCCGTCGGCAGACCGTCGACGACATTGAACATATGCGCGCGGATTCGGCGATCAGGTAGTCGCCCCACATCGCGAAGAACACGTTATGCGGGTCAGGGTCGGCAACCCCGTCCAGGCCAGGATGCACCATTTTCCCTACACTCCCAGACTTCCGCCGATTCGAAACACCTCGTGACCTTGTGGTTGTAACCCGCCTCGCTATTGACTAGTTATGAGTGGATCCGCCCAGAGTAGGAGGCGTGCGACGGCCGGCGATGACCCTGTCAATCCGCGTCTGTTGCGCGCGGTGCCGAACGACAGTTATCACTCCTGGGAGGCGGTCTATCAGGACAACGTCACCTGGGTGTATCGGACGCTGTTCGCACGGGTCGGCAACCAGGCAGACGCCGAGGACCTCACCACCGAGGTTTTCCTCGCCGCGTTGCGGCCGCTGCGTTTGACCGCCAGCATCGGTGAGGTGCGCGCATACCTGCGAACGACCGCGCGGACCGTGCTGGCTGCGCACTGGCGCGAGACCTTGGGCCGGGAGATCACCTCGATCGACGACATCGAGCAGCCGCCCGAGAGCGAGGAGGCGATCAGCACCGCACCCCAGCGCGTCGCCAAGGTTTTGGACAAACTGCCGGAAAAATATCGTCGGATCCTCGAACTGAGGTTCCTGGGAGGTAACTCGATCAAAGAATCCGCTGCCGAACTCGGCGTCAGCGTTGCCAACGCCAAAGTGCTCCAACATCGCGCGCTGCGACTAGCGGCAGAGGCGAATGTGGGGAGCCAGTCATGAACGGGCGAGGGATGCGCAAATACCTCGACGATCTGGCACGTGGGCAGCGCCCCAAGCCCTTCCAGCCTGACGAGTCCGAGGCGGAGGAGATCCGAGCGGCCATCGAGCTGAGCGCGGCGCGTCCCGAAGGCGATGCGCCACGACCGGAGTTCCTCGCCGACCTGCATCGCCGTCTCGCCCAACAGCAGGCCGGCGCAACGCCGCCGGAGCGGCCGGTGGTGAATGCGACACGCAGGCAGGTTGTCGTCGGCACCTCGGCGGCCGCGGCCGCGGCAGTTGCCGCGGTTTCCGTCGACCGTCTGGTTGTCGGTGATCGCGACGCAGCGCCGCCTGCCGCTACCGAGGCGGGCGGTGCGGCCGATGAGCTCACACCCAACGACGGACGCTGGATGGCGGTCGGCGCCGGTTACGACGTGCCCGACGGTGCCGTGCGGCCATTCGACCTCGGCGTGATCAACGGATTCATCCGCCGGGTCAACGGCAAGGTCGAGGCGGTCTCCGGGGTCTGCACTCATCAAGGGTGCCGACTGTGGTTCGACGCCCCCGACGACCGGTTGCGCTGCCCGTGTCATTCGACGTCGTTCTCACCCGCCGGGCAGGTGCTCACCCATCAGCTGCCTATTGCCCCAAAGCCGTTGCCCAAGTTCATGGTTCGCGAGAACAACGGGATGATTGAGGTTTTCGCGCCGCCCGACCGACCGGTCTAGTCCATGATCAGGGGCACGTGGCGTCGACCTCGAAGGTCTTGCTGACCTGGTTCGCGCCCGAGTTATCGGTACCGGTTGCGGTACCGGTGATCTGGTAGGTGTTGCCGTTCTTGGTCGCCTTGGCGCTGTTGCCTGGCGCGCCGTCGGTGAAGCTGAGGACAATGCCGTCGACGGTGCCCAGTCCTGCGCTGCGGACAGCCGAGGCGTCCTGCTCCAAGCCCACGATCACCCCGGTAATGGGGTCGCCGATGGCGATGGAGAACTTGCCCTGATTCGTTTCGCAAACCACCGGCCCGCTGACCGGCTGCGGCGCGCCGCCGATGATGACCTTCGTCTCTCCGGCCGCGGCCGGGGTGCTGGACGCCGGTGGCGCGCTGGTGGCTGCGCTGGACGATGCCGGACTCGAGGCCGCGGAACTGGATGCGGGACTTGATGACGGACTGGCGGGCTTCTCGTCTTTGGAGCACCCGGCCAGGCCGGTTACCAGGGTTGCCGCACTGACGGCGATCAACAACTCACGCTTCACCAAGGTCTCCTTCAGTCGCTTGTGAAAGCAGTATGTACGTTGCTGAGCTTGTCGTACAGATGCCTAGTAGGCACCACTAATCGGCTTTGAAAGCGCCGCGCAAGTCCCCGATGAACTTCTGGGTTTCCGCCCAGGTGGGCAGGATCCCGGACTCGCGCACCTCGGCGAAGCTGGGGGCCGCGGCGTCGCGGTCGGACAAGCTGGGCGGCTTGCCGTCGACCAGTGGCCACTCGACCCCTAGCGTCGGATCGGTTGCGGCGATGGTGTGCTCGCGCTGCGGACTGTATTGCGCCGAACACAGGTACATGACCGTCGAATCATCTTGCAGCGCAAGGAAACCGTGCGCCAGGCCTTCGGAGACGTACATCGATCGACGGTCCTTATCGTCGAGTAGCACGCCGTCCCACTGGCCGAATGTCGGTGAGCCGAGCCGGATGTCGACCACTACATCGAAGATGGCTCCGCGCACGCAGGTCACATACTTGGCCTGACTCGGCGGCAGCTGGGCGAAGTGCAGACCACGCAGGACACCGGCCGATGAGGTCGAGCAGTTGGCCTGCCGAACGTCGAAGCTGTGGCCGGCGAACCCACTGAACCCGGTCTGGGTCAGCCATTCGAAGAAGATGCCGCGGGAATCGCCATGCAGGGTCGGGGTGATCTCCCAGGCGCCGGGGACCTTGAGTTCGCGTACCTTCATTTCACTGACCGCGCTTTTCGTAGCGTGCTTCGGCGGCTTCTTTGATTGGCAGCCACCAGGATTCGTTGTCTCGGTACCAGTCGATCGTGCTGCGCAGCCCATCCTCGAAGTCGGTGTGCTTCGGCGCCCAGTTCAATTCGTTGTAGAGCAGGGACGGGTCGATGGCGTACCGCAGGTCGTGGCCGACGCGGTCGGTCACTTGATCGAAGTCGTCGGGATCGCGATTCATCAACTGCAGAATCGTGCGCAGCACGGTCAAGTTGTCGCGCTCGCCTTCGGAACTGATCAGGTAGGTCTTGCCGATCTGTCCCTTGTCCAGGATGCGTCGGACCGCGCTGTTGTGGTCTTCGACGTGTATCCAGTCGCGGACGTTGGCGCCGGCGCCGTAGAGCTTGCACCGCCGGCCGGTCAACACGTTGGTGATCTGGCGCGGAATGAACTTCTCGATGTGCTGGAACGGTCCGTAATTGTTGGAGCAGTTCGACAAGGTTGCCTGCACACCGTAGGACCGCACCCAGGCACGCACCAGCATGTCGCTGCCGGCCTTGGTTGCTGAGTACGGACTCGACGGGTTGTAGGGCGTGGATTCGGTGAACCGCTGCGGGTCGCCGAGTTCCAGGTCGCCGTAGACCTCGTCGGTGGAGATGTGGTGCAGCCGGACCCCGTGCCGACGCACCGCCTCCAGGATGGTGAACGTTCCGACGACGTTGGTGTGCAGAAACGGCTCCGGGTTGTCCAGTGCGTTGTCGACGTGCGACTCGGCCGCGAAATGCACCACGGCATCGGACTCGGCTACCAGCTTCGACACCAGCTTGGCGTCACAGATATCGCCTTCGACCAGCCTGACAGCGTCCTCGACGTCGGCCAGCGACTCGCGCCGGCCGGCGTAGGTGAGTGCATCGATGACTGTTACCGAGTCCTCCGGATTTTCGCGCACAGTGCTGTGCACGAAATTGGCACCGATAAAACCCGCCCCCCCGGTGACTAGCAGCCGCATGGGGACACCCTAACGGTTTAGGCCCAGCGGTCCTGCCAATTCCTCGAGCACCGGTATGAGCTTCTCGGGACGCTGGACTCCCAGGACCTGGATCGCCACGTGGTCGGCACCGGCGTCGAGGTGCTCGTTGAGGCGTTGCGCGATCGCGTCGGGGGTGCCGTAGGCGACCAGGGCGTCGATCAGCCGGTCGCTGCCTGGTTTGCGCACGTCTTCCTCGGTGAAGCCGAGTCGCAGCCAGTTGTTCACGTAGTTGCTCAGGCCGAGGTAGAAGTCGGCGAACTTGCGTCCGACCGCGCGCGCTTCGGCAGCATCGGTGGTCAACACGACCTTGTGTTCCGGAGCCAGGAACACGCTGTTCCCAACCAGGTGGCGTGCTTTGCCGGTGTGCTCGGGCGTAGTCAGATAGGGGTGCGCGCCGGCGCTGCGTTCGGCTGCGAGTTGCAGCACCCGGGGCCCGAGGGCGGCAAGCACCCGGCGGCTGTTCGGCACCACCGCGTCGTCCAGCTCGTCCAGATAGGACACCAGGGCGTCGTAGGGCTTCTGATACTGCTGGGTGTGCTCGGGATGGCCCACTCCGACGCCGAGCAGAAATCTGCCCGGATACGCGGATTCGATGCGCTGGTACGACGCGGCGACTTGCGCGGCGGGTGCGGTCCAGACGTTCACGATCCCGGTGGCCAGCTGCAACCCGGTGGTCGCTTCCAGCGCAGGCTCTACCCAGGCCAACTCCGCGTCGGGAGAAGCGCCGATCCACACGGCGCCATAGCCGAGCGACTCGATGTTCGCGGCCAGATCGGGGGAGATGGAACGGCTACCCAGCCATACACCGAACCGGCCCAGGTCAGGTTTGAGAGAAACTGCGTCAGTCATGAGTTCCTGTTACCCGTTTGCAGCTCGAGTGCCTCGGCCAATTCGGCCAGAGCCGGGACCAGATTCTCGCCGCGGGTGAGTACCTGAACGGGAACGTGGTCGGCGCCGGCGTCGAGATGTTCGCGCAGCCGGGCGGCGATCGCGTCGATGGTTCCATAGGCGAGGACGGCGTCTACCAGGCGATCACTGCCCGGTTTGGCGACGTCCTCATCGCTGAAGCCGAGCCGCTTCCAGTTGTTCAGGTAGTTGGCGAGGTTGAGGTAGACGCCGAGAGATTTGCGCCCGGCGGCGCGGGCCTTATCGGCGTCTGTCGTCAGGATCACCTTGTGCTCGGGGGCCAGGAAAGCGTCCGGGCCGATCAGCTCGCGGGCGCGCGCGGTGTGTTCGGGAGTGGTCAGGTAGGGGTGTGCGCCCGCGCTTCGCTCGGCGGAAAGCTTGAGCACCCGGGGTCCGAGTGCGGCTACCACTCGACGGTTGGCGGGAACGCCGTACTCGTCGAGTTGGTCGAGATACTCGGTCAAGGCAGTCACCGGGCTGCGGTACTCCGCGTGCGCTTCGGGATGGCCGACGCCGATGCCCAGCAAAAATCGGCCCGGGTAGGCCTTGTCGATGCGGTGAAAAGATTCTGCGACGGGTTTGGCCTGCGCGGTCCAGATGTTGACGATGCCGGTGGCCACCTGCAACGTGGAGGTGGCTGCCAGGATCGGCTCTACCCAAGCCAGTTCCGCGGGCGGCGAGCCGCCCACCCAGACCGCCCCATAGCCAAGGGCTTCAATCTCCTTGGCCTGTTGGGGTGTAACGCCGGTCCCGAACGATCCGAACCTCCCAAGATCGGGCTTGCCAGCTGCTGAACTGGCCTGAGAATCCGTCATGGCTGGTCCAACCGCGGGGTCCGTTGCAGCATTCCGCGCAGAGCGAACTCCAGCGTTTTTGCGTCGACAGCCGCGGTGCGGGTATCGTGGACCAACGGTGCGGCGTCCGTGCCGACTCTTTGCGTGCCCTGTCTGAATTTCCCTCGGGAATTTCCATTCTCTGGCCCACGTTTTGCAGTCAGGACGAATGCTGCGCCAAACCAGCGCACGGACAATAAGTAGAGGATCGTCGAAAAGTAATGGCAAAGAAGGACGGTGCCATCGAGGTCGAGGGTCGCGTGGTGGAGCCCCTGCCCAATGCGATGTTTCGCATCGAGCTGGAGAACGGCCACAAGGTTCTCGCCCATATCAGCGGCAAGATGCGGCAGCACTACATCCGCATCCTGCCTGAGGACCGCGTGGTAGTGGAGTTGTCTCCCTACGACCTGTCCCGGGGCCGCATTGTGTACCGGTACAAGTAGCAGCGACGACACGCACACCCAGATAAGACCAGATATCAGAGAACAGGACCGAGACTGCCGTGAAGGTGAACCCGAGCGTCAAGCCGATCTGTGACAAGTGCAGGGTGATCCGTCGGCACGGACGGGTCATGGTGATCTGCTCCGACCCGCGTCACAAGCAGCGTCAAGGATAGTTCGGCGACGATTCGTTCTGCGTAAGCAGACCGAGGAGGAGTTGAACAAAATCGGGGTAGAGTTCCCCGGCGGCCGGCCCAGTGCCGGCCAGCGACAACTGAATGCAGACCTCCCAGCACCAATGAGCGGCTGGCATCTTTTAGAGATGGGCTAGCTCATCCACGCCCGGACGGAGGCCGGGCCCCGCTAGTAAACCCACATCGGGGGCGGGAACGGACTGGGAAAAGACCTCCGCCTAGAAAGAGGAAACGCCACCTATGGCTCGACTAGTAGGCGTCGATCTGCCGCGCGACAAGCGCATGGAGATCGCGCTGACGTACATTTTCGGCGTCGGTCGTACCCGCTCCAACGAGATCCTTGCTGCCACAGGCATCGACAAGAACCTGCGCACCAAAGACCTCACGGACGACCAGCTGACCCATCTGCGTGACTACATCGAAGCGAATCTGAAGGTCGAGGGTGACCTGCGCCGCGAGGTGCAGGCCGACATTCGCCGCAAGATCGAGATCGGCTGCTACCAGGGCCTGCGGCACCGCCGTGGCCTGCCGGTGCGTGGCCAGCGCACCAAGACCAACGCGCGGACCCGTAAAGGCCCCAAGCGCACCATCGCCGGCAAGAAGAAGGCCAGGTAGTCCAGATGCCACCAGTGAAAAAGGGGCAAGCAAGCTCCGCGAAGAAGGGCCAGAAGACTCGCCGTCGGGAAAAGAAGAACATCCCGCATGGTGCTGCCCACATCAAGAGCACGTTCAACAACACCATCGTGACCATCACCGACCCTCAGGGCAACGTCATCGCCTGGGCATCGTCGGGTCACGTGGGCTTCAAGGGATCTCGGAAGTCGACTCCCTTCGCTGCCCAGCTGGCCGCCGAGAACGCCGCCCGCAAGGCACAGGAGCACGGCGTCAAGAAGGTCGACGTGTTCGTGAAGGGCCCGGGCTCGGGCCGCGAGACCGCGATCCGGTCGCTGCAGGCCGCCGGCCTGGAGGTAGGCGCGATCTCCGATGTCACCCCCCAGCCGCACAACGGCTGCCGCCCGCCCAAGCGCAGAAGGGTCTAGGAAACCATGGCACGTTATACCGGACCCATGACGCGCAAGTCGCGTCGTTTGGGCACTGACCTCGTCGGTGGCGACCAGTCGTACGAGAAGCGTCCCTACCCGCCCGGCCAGCATGGCCGCGCTCGGGTCAAGGAGAGCGAATATCGTCAGCAGCTGCAGGAGAAGCAGAAAGCACGCTTCACCTACGGCGTGATGGAGAAGCAGTTCCGCCGCTACTACGAAGAAGCGACTCGCCACTCCGGCAAGACCGGCGAGGAGCTGCTGAAGATCCTCGAAAGCCGGCTCGACAACGTCGTTTACCGTGCCGGCCTGGCCCGGACCCGGCGGATGGCTCGCCAGCTGGTCACCCACGGTCACTTCACGGTCAACGGCGTGCGCGTCGATGTGCCCAGCTACCGGGTGTCGCAGTACGACATCATCGATGTGCGTGACCAGTCGCTGAACACCGTGCCGTTCCAGATCGCGCGGGAGACCCAGGGCGACCGCCCGACGCCGAGCTGGCTGCAGGTGGTGGGGGAGCGGCAGCGCATCCTGATCCACCAGCTGCCTGACCGCGCACAGATCGACGTCCCGCTCACCGAGCAGCTGATCGTCGAGTACTACTCGAAGTAACCCAGGTTGTCCTGCACCGCCCGGTGCAGGTACCTAAACGGCATCAAATAGCGGGTGCCGAGAAGGAGAAAAGAAAAACATGCTGATTTCTCAGCGGCCCACACTGTCCGAGGACATCCTCACTGACAGCCGGTCCCAGTTCGTCATCGAACCGCTGGAGCCGGGATTCGGTTACACCCTTGGCAATTCGCTGCGGCGCACGCTGCTGTCGTCGATTCCCGGCGCAGCCGTCACCAGCATCCGCATCGACGGTGTGCTGCACGAGTTCACCACCGTGCCCGGGGTCAAGGAAGACGTCACCGACATCATCCTGAACCTCAAGAGCCTGGTGGTGTCCTCCGAGGAGGACGAGCCCGTCACCATGTACCTGCGCAAGCAGGGTCCGGGCGAGGTCACCGCGGGTGACATCGTGCCGCCGGCCGGCGTCACCGTGCACAACCCGTCCATGCACATCGCGACCCTGAACGACAAGGGCAAGCTCGAGGTCGAGCTGGTCGTCGAGCGTGGCCGCGGTTACGTTCCGGCGGTGCAGAACCGGGCTTCGGGTGCCGAAATCGGCCGTATCCCAGTCGATTCCATCTACTCGCCGGTGCTCAAGGTCACTTACAAGGTGGACGCCACCCGTGTCGAGCAGCGCACCGACTTCGACAAGCTGATCCTCGACGTGGAGACCAAGAGCTCGATCACCCCGCGTGACGCGCTGGCATCCGCCGGTAAGACGCTGGTCGAATTGTTCGGTCTGGCACGGGAACTCAACGTCGAGGCCGAGGGCATCGAGATCGGGCCTTCGCCGGCCGAGGCCGACCACATCGCCTCGTTCGCACTGCCCATTGATGATCTCGACCTGACGGTTCGCTCGTACAACTGCCTCAAGCGCGAGGGTGTGCACACCGTCGGCGAGTTGGTCTCGCGTACCGAGTCCGACCTGCTCGACATCCGCAACTTCGGGCAGAAGTCGATCGACGAGGTGAAGGTCAAGCTGCACCAGCTGGGCCTGTCGCTCAAGGACAGCCCGCCGAGCTTCGACCCGTCCGAGGTCGCCGGCTACGACGTCGCCACGGGCACCTGGTCCACCGAGGGTGCCTACGACGACCAGGACTACGCCGAAACCGAACAGCTTTAAAACCGTCCGGCGACGATGCGGCCGTGCAGCGGCCGCTGAGGAACCGGACACATGCAGCAACGTTCGTCCCGGTCCTACCTGATACGGGGACCGGCCCCACTTAGGAGACAGTCGCAATGCCCAAGCCCACCAAGGGACCTCGCCTCGGCGGATCGTCCTCGCACCAGAAGGCGATCCTGGCCAACCTGGCTACGTCGTTGTTCGAGCACGGACGGATCAAGACCACTGAGCCCAAGGCGCGGGCATTGCGGCCGTACGCGGAGAAGCTGATCACCCACGCCAAGAAGGGCTCGCTGCACAACCGGCGTGAGGTCATGAAGAAGATCCGCGACAAGGATGTAGTGCACACCTTGTTCGCCGAGATCGGACCGTTCTTCTCCGACCGCGAGGGTGGCTACACCCGCATCATCAAGGTCGAGCCGCGTAAGGGCGACAACGCTCCGATGGCCGTGATCGAGCTGGTGCGGGAGAAGACCGCGACTGCGGAGGCCGACCGGGCTCGTCGGGTGGCTGCCCAGCAGACGAAGACCAAGAAGGCCGAGGAGGCTGAGGTCAAGCCGGCTGAGGAAGTTGCCGAGCCGGTCGCGGAGACCGCCGAAGTGGCGGCCACCGAGGAGACCACGCAAGAGGCCACCGAAGAGGCCACCGAGAATTAATGCGGTAGTCCGTCTACGGCTCGATATCGCCTACGACGGAACTGATTTCGCGGGCTGGGCGGCGCAAGCCGAGCAGCGCACGGTCGCCGGTGTGCTCGATGAGGCACTGACGACCGTGTTTCGCACTCCGGTGCGGCTGCGGGCTGCCGGACGCACCGACGCCGGAGTGCACGCCACGGGGCAAGTGGCCCATGTGGATGTGCCGGCGGATGCGGTGTCGAAGGCCTATTCTCGGTCGCCCCGGCCCGACGACCCGGAGTTTCTGTCGTTGGTGCGACGGCTGGCCAAGTACGTGCCCGGCGATGTGCGGGTCGTCGGAATCGTCCGTGCGCCAGCGGGTTTCGACGCCCGCTTCTCGGCGCTGCGGCGTCACTACACCTACCGCTTGTCGACGGCACCCTATGGTGTCAGGCCGCACCAGGCGCGCTTCGTCACCGCCTGGCCGCGCGATCTGGACGTGAATGCGATGGCTGCCGCGTCACGGGATCTGTTGGGCCTGCATGACTTCGCTGCGTTCTGCCGGCATCGCGAAGGTGCCACCACCATTCGTGAACTGCAACGGCTGGACTGGTCGCATGACGGCGACATGATCACCGCGCAAGTCACTGCCGACGCGTTCTGTTGGTCGATGGTGCGATCGCTGGTGGGTGCCCTGCTGGCGGTGGGAGAGCACCGGCGCACTCCCGATTGGTGCCGCGAAATGCTCAACGCCACAGCCAGATCCAGCGATTTCACGGCGGCCCCGGCGCAGGGTTTGACGCTGGTTCAGGTGGACTATCCGCCGGACGACCAGCTCGAGTCGAGAACCCTCATCACCCGGGATATTCGGACTCGCTAACCCGCCGAGGGCGGCCGACCCATGACGGTGAGACGCGCTCCGTACCGCGGACCGGCACCCGCGGCGTTGCGGCCGGAGTTGCCCGTCGGCACGCCACCCAGCACATTGCCGGACGGCGCGAACTCCGCCGGCTCCACCACTTCGCTGACCCATTCGGAGGCGGGCAAGGCCTGTGCGGCCGGACTCGACCCAGCCCAGGTCGCGGGGACCGACAACTTACCGACCAAATTCGCGCTACCGGATGCGGCAGTGATGGGGGCGCGGCTGACGACTTGTGCCGCACCGAGGGCAGCCGCGGCGGCCTCGGGTGCGGCGACTGCCGGCAGGGCAGCGGCAGTATGGGCGCTTGTGACGGCGAAGAAGCTGGCGATGCCGGCCCCGAAGAACGGCAATCCGAGCGTGTCGTAGAAGAAGTTCGCAAACGGGGCATACCAATTCAGGAACTGCTCGATCGGTCCGAATGCGGCGGTCAGTGGCGCCGCCATGGCCTGCAACGCGCCCGGCACCCCGGAGATCAGCTCCGCCAGCGTGGACTCCGCCGCGCCCGCCGTGCCCGCGGCGGTGGTCTGCGGTGGTGCAGCGTAGGGAGTCACCGTGGCGGCGGATGCCGACGCGGCGGCATAGCCGTACATGGCCGCGGCGTCCTGGGTCCACATTTGTCCGTACTGGGCCTCGGTGGCGGCGATCGCAGCGGTGTTGACCCCCAACAGATTGCTGTTGACCAGCGCGGTCAGCTGGACGCGGTTGGCCGCGATCTGCGGCGGCGGGACGGAGGCTGCGAGCGCGGACTCATAGGCGGCCGCGGCCTGGCGCGCATTGGCGGCCGACTGCTCGGCTTGGCTGGCGGTGGTACGCAGCCAGTCGACGTAAGGCGCTGCCGAGTCGGCCATCGCCGCCGAGGACGGTCCCACCCACTCTTCGGAGCGCAGCGTTTCGATCACACTCTCGTATTCGTTTGCGGTCGAGTGCAATTCGGCTGCCAGCGCACTCCAGGATGAAGCGGCGGCCAACAGCGGAGTCGACCCCGGTCCGGAGTAGATACGTGCCGAGTTGACCTCCGGCGGCAGCGCCCCAAAATCCATCTTTCCTCCTCTTTCAGCCCGCAGCCGGCGGGCGCGAAATCACTTTGAAGCGTCGCCCGTACCGGCGTCGGCCGAATGCCTTGCGGCGCTCCCCATTCGGCTGTGGTGCCGGAACCAGCGAACCCGGCGCCTGGGCCGCGGCGGTGGTGGTCGTTGTGGCCGAAACCCCTTGCGGGCCAGCGGTTAACGCCGACGGCGAGGAAAACCAGCTCGATGGCACGGACATCAGGCCGATCTTTCCCGCCTGGGCCAAGCCTGCCGAGACCGGTGCGGTAGCGACGCGCACCAAGCCCGCTGCCGAGGTGGCGGCGCCGCCGGCTGACGCACCGACGGTGTCGGGCAGGAATTGCTGGGCGAACAGGGTGCCCAACTGGATGATGCCCATGCCGAAATAGGCCAATCCCCAGGTGTTCACCAGCACGTTCCAGTCGTTGGTCGGCAGTATCGGAAACTCGCGGGATGCTGACGCGGCGGCTTGGCCCACCGCGGTGGACTGCTGGATGAGTCCGTCGGGGCTGGTGGTGTTCGGCGGCGGTCCGAACCGGGGGAAGGTCGAGGCTGCCGTCGAGGAATCTGCGTAGTCGCACATGGCCGCGGCGTCTTGCGCCCAGAATTCGGCGTATTCGGCTTCGGTGGCGGCGATCGCGGCACTGTTCTGGCCGAGGAGGTTCGTGGCGATCAGACCCATCAGCAGGCTGCGGTTCGCCGCAATGACCGGTGGTGGCACCGTCATCGCGAAAGCCGCCTCGTAAGCCGCGGCGGCGGCCCTGGCTTGCATACCGGCCTGTTCGGCCTGGGTTGCCGTCGTCTGCAGCCAGGCGACAAACGGGGTGACCGCGCCGATCATCGCGGCCGACGTGGGCCCTACCCAGGTGAGGCTGGTCAACTCCACGAGCACGGAGTCGTAACCGCTGGCCGCCGAGCCTAGTTCGGCCGCCAGCCCATCCCACTCGGCCGCCGCCGCCAGCAGCGGACCCGAGCCCACCCCGGCGTACATGCGGCCGGAGTTGACCTCGGGTGGCAGCGCCCCGTAGGCGTTGGGATTGAACGACACGGCAGCCCCCTGCTGCGACTTCACCGGGTCAGCATAAGGGGAACTCGTGACCCATGATGTGTTGAGAAATTAGTTGCTGCAGGGGATATTTCGGTTGACGGCTAGGCGTTCGCCTCGGCCGGGAGTTGGCCCGGCTAAAGCTTGCCCGCGGCGAAGTTCGCTGCGTCGTTGGTCAGGCCGGGCACGTAACCCATGTGTGCTTTCCACACGTTGCCGTCCGAGCAGATCGGGTCGCCGTCGTTGCACAGATTGAGGATCTTGCCGCCGAACCGAGGGCTCAGCGCTGTCAGCAGGCCACCGGCCCGGCCCGAGGGGTTGCCGAAGAGGGTTACCGCCGCCACGTGGTCGGCGGCGTCGGCCGGCAACGGCGCACTGAAACCGAGACCGGGCAACGGGGCGGCGGTGACGATGTCCATCACCGCGGCGCCCTGCGAGTACCCGCCCAGGACCAACTTCGTGTCGGGGCAGTTGTTCGCCATCTGCTGCACATGGTCGCTGGCGTCGTTCGCGCCGTCGGTCGCGGCGAGGAAGTCGTTGCTGGCCGGATAGTTCACGCCGTAGGCGCCGACGTTCTGGTGTGTCTGTTGGCGAAGTGAGCTGACTAGGGCATTGCCCACCCGACCGAGGCCTGCGGGCTCGCCGGTGCCACGAGCGAAAATCACTTCAGCGTCCGGGCAAGACGCCTTGGCGGGCGGTGCCAGTGGAGGCGCCAGCAACAACACGGCCGCCGCGATCGCGGCGGCCGTCAGTCCGGCAACGCATCGGCGACGTCGTTTTCGGCCTAGCGTGTTTTGAGCCATGAATCAATCTTGATGTTCCAGATAGTGCGAAACCGCGTCAGATTGATCGCGATTGCGCAACGACCGGCTCACCTGACCGGCAAGCCGCACCCGCGTCAGTGCACCTGCACCACAGGTTGCTGGACGGCGGTAGCGGGCGCGCCGGGTACCGGCGAGGCCGAAATGGGTGCCGGGGTGGCCGCGCCGGGAACCTGCGGAACCGCGCCAGGCACCTGCGGCTGCGAGCCGGGTACCTGCGGAATTGGCAGCTGTCCGGGCATGTGGGGAACGCCGGACATCAACTTCGGCGCAGCGAAGGCCGCTCCCTGGGTCGTGTACACGGGAACGTAGCCCTCGGTGTGGCCGCTCCATTCGTTGCCGGCGCCCGCGTGACAGATCGGATCGACGGGATTGCAGAAATCAATGGCCTTGGAACCGAGCAGGGCACTCTTGGTCGGCAGCGATCCGCCGGCGCGGTCGGCGACATCGCCGAACGTGACCACCGCAGCGATGTTCTCGACGTACTCCGGCGGCAGCGAGCTACCCCAGTTGATGCCGCCGATCGGAACGCCGGCCACGATGTCCATGACCGAGGCGCCCTGCGAGTAGCCACCCAGCACGATCTTGGTGTTAGGGCATGCCGACACCGTCGACTTGACGTGGTTGATCACATCGTTGGCACCGTCGCCACCGTGCAGCTGCAGCTTGCTGGCGGCGTAGTTCACCCCGTAGTCCCGGATGTTCATGCCGCCGGTCTGCTGGCGCAATGAGTCTGCGAAAGCGTCGCCCACCCGTCCCATGCCTGGTGGCTCGTTTGTTCCCCGCGCGAAAATGACTTCGGCGTCGGGGCAGTCGTCAGCCCGTGCGGACGGAATATCGCTGATGGGATTGGCGAGCATCACGGCGGTGGCCGACAACGCGAGAGCGCCCGCGCCGGCCAGGCCGGCAAGGCGGCTGAAGAAGTACTGATACACGCCGAAATTTTACCCGTCGGGGCTGTGGATGAAGGGCGAAATGGAGCGACCCGACGGCTTTACCGTTGACTTTGATTCGCGGAAGTCGAGGTCGGGAGGGGCGCCAATGCCGGTGCAGGCGACTGATTGGCTGCACATCAGCGGCCACAGATTTCTGCTGCGCCGGATGGAGGATGCGTTGCTGCGCCGGGACGGTCCGGCGGTCGGGCGCGCTAGCCGTGGCGCGCCGGCGGTGGGGTTTGTCCTGGCGTTTGTCGTCCTGGCGGGATGTGCACTCCTGGGTTTGGTCCGGCCCCAGCCGGACCTCGGGAACAGCCAGATCGTGATGGAGAAGGCGTCCGGTGCGCTGTACGTGCGGGTCGGCGATACCTGGCATCCGGTGCTCAACCTGGCATCGGCGCGGTTGATCGCGGCGTCCGCCGCCGACCCACGGCCGGTGCGGGCGTCCGAACTCGCGCGCGTCAAACGTGGCCCGTTGCTGGGTATCCCGGGCGCCCCACAGACGGTCGGAGAGCGGCTGCCGACCACGGAAGCGGTCTGGACGATCTGCGACAGCACGAATGGCGCGCAGACAACGGTGCTCGTCGGTCCCGCTGTGGGATCGCCCATCCAGCGACTTGCCGCCGACCAGGCCATCATGGTGGCGTCGGGGCCCGGTTCGCCGGCGTATCTGCTCTACCGCGGCCATCGGGCGGTGGTGGACCTGGCTGATCTCTCGGTTCGGCACGCTCTGCGGCTGGGCAACCGGGCCCCGCAGATTGTCTCGCGGTCTTTGCTGAGCGCGGTGCCCGAGACGGCGCCGATCGCGGCGCCCCGGATCGACGGGAAGGGCGACCCCGCAGGATCCTGGCTGCCTGGATTCACTGTCGGCAGTGTGTTGCGGATCACCCGGGCGACTGGCGACGAGTACTACCTTGTGCTCAGCACCGGCGTCCAGCGAATCGGCCAGGTTGCTGCGGATCTATTGCGGTTCCGCGACTCGCAGGGCGCCAAGGGGGTTGTCGCTATAGCGCCCGATGCGTTGCGCGAAGCCCCGATGGTCAGCCCGTTGCCGGTGTCCGGGTTTCCCGAGCAGGCTCCTATGCAGTCGGAGGCGTCGCCGGAGTCGACGGTGTGTGTGGCGTGGACCCCTGCGCAATCAGGCCCGGCCGAGATCGCGTTCCTGGCCGGCCCGTCGTTGCCCGGCGGGCAGCGGGCGGTGACGCTTGCGCAGGCGGATGGCCGTGGCCCTGCGGTGGATGCCGTTTACCTGCCGCCGGGCCGCAGCGCCTATGTGGAGTCGCGCAGTCTGTCCGCAGGACATTCGCGGAGCGACGTCCGGCGGGGAACGCGCTATCTGGTGACCGACACCGGGGTGCGATTCGCGATCGGCGACGACGAATCGGCACACGACTTGGGATTGCCGCCGGCCGCGGTGCCGGCGCCGTGGCCGGTGCTGGCGGCGTTGCCGTGCGGCCCCGAACTCAGTCGGGCGAATGCGTCCGTCGCACGTGACACGGTCGTGGCGGCGCCCTAACCGGGCCGCCATCGAATACCCGCTGCCAGCAGCACAACCGCGCAGAACGTCGCGCCGCCGAGCGCAATCTCGCGGGAGCGACGGTCCGAAGGGGCAGGCGCGATCGCCGTTGGTGCATCTAGTGGCTTGGGGCGCGAGGCGATGATCTCGGAGGCGGCATCGGTACTGACCGCGGCCAGGACGTCTACGGTTCCGTTGCCCACGAGGGGATTCCATCCACCGGGTGGATGGTGCGCGGTCGATTCGATGCGCTGCATGACCTGGCGCGCCGTCAGGGTCGGGAACCGCGCCCGGATCAGGGCTGCCACCGCGCTGATGACCGGTGCCGCATAGCTGGTGCCGGACAGGGCCTGCGGACCATTCCCTGCGTTGACGCTGTTCGCGACCCCGTCACCGAGCGGGCTCAGTGAGGTCACGCCCTCGCCGGTGGCGGCGACGTCCACCCAGGGCCCGGCCAGCGTGAACGCCGACGGCGCACCCTGGGCGTTCACCGAACCGACGGTGAGCACGTAGTCGTCGTACCAGGCCGGACTGACCACAACCGCGGCGGTTTCGCGGGTGGCGCCCGGCGGTTGCGCCGGACACTGCATCGCCCGGCCGGTATTTCCGGCCGCGGCAACCACGACGGCATTCCTGACGTCGACGGCATAGGCCAGCGCGGCGCCCAGCGCTCGGTCGTCGATCGCCTCCGTGGCGGGGACGCACGCCACCGACGAGATGTTGATGACCGAAGCGCCGAGATCGGCGGCAGTCCGGACGGCTTTCGCCATGGTTTGGACGTCTCCCACGCCCGAGCCCGCGCCGGACCGGTTGCCGGCCGGGCCGAACCGGGAGCTTGATTGACGAATGCTGATCAGCGTCACATCGGGGGCGATGCCACTGAATCCGCCCGGCTCCGAATCCTGGGTGGCAGCGATGATTCCGGCGACCAAGGTGCCGTGCGCGTCGCAATCCTGGGTGCCGTCGCCGGAAGACACATAGTCGCCGCCGGCCACCAGGTCCTTGAGTCGCGAGTGCCGATGAACGCCGGTGTCGATGACTGCGACGCGTTGCCCGGCCCCTCGGGTTAGCTGCCAAATCTGGGGCAAATCGAGGTCTGCCAGTTGAGCGGACGGCGCGACGTTGCCGACGGTTGTCACCGCACACACCTCACGTTGTGCCGTGGGACCCGATGGTGATGGCAAAGCCGCCGCGGGCAGCCACTTTTCGTCGACAGGAGGCGGCGACACCGCATGCGCCGCAGGCGTCCCGCACTGGCACGCCCACGCCGCGGCCAGCAGCAGTCGCGTGAGGCGAACCGCCCTCACAGCAGCACCGTCCCCCGAACAGCGGCGAAAGCGCCGCATGTCCAGCAACCCAGCGGCACCACCGCGATCATCGCGAGGCACCCCAGCACCTCGATACCCCGACGCGCGAGCGGCGAGAACGCTATCGCGGGTGCGACAAAACCCAGGCACGCAGCCACGGCGGCCAGTACCGCCGTCGTCGTGGCGATCCACGCCGCGTGCTTCGGCGCACTGGTGGCGGCGATCGCGAATGTTGCTGCTGTAACGGTCATCCCACTGATGGAAAGGATCAGCGCTCGGAGTGGGTCCACTCGGGCACGCAGCAGCAGTAGCCCCGCAGTGACGGCGGCGAACGCGATGGCGCGATGTGCGGTGAACGCGGCCAGTGTGGCGCCGAGTCCTGCTCCCACCGCGAGAACGGCGCTCAGAATGGTCAGCAGATTGTCGGCGCGAAAGGCTCTGGCGGCCACTTCGCCTTCGGCCGGAGTCGCATCGATGTGGTCCATTTCCAGTGCGACGGGCAGTGTTGGCGACAACCCCGCTAACCGAATCGAAACGCGCGGCGCCATCTCGAGCAGGCCAAGGCACGCCAGCGCGGTGACCGTTCCGATGACCTGCGGTGGCGCCTCGGCGACCACGCCGGCCAGCGCCATTGCTGCGATGAGTACGGCGCTACCCGCAATTGGGATCAATATGACTGCACTGCAATGGATTATGCGCAGCCCTACCACGGCGGCGACTGCGGTAGCCATCGCGGCGAGCAGCACATTGGGGGCGCCTTCCGTGCCGGGGACGATGAGCAGACCGGCGAGCGCGGCGAAGATCGTGGCGACGATTACGAGCGCCGGCCCGGCGATCGTCGCGCGAAAGCGGCGGTCTGCGAAGGCCGCAGAAGTCAGCGCGGCGACCGCGGCTGCGGCTGAAACGGCGGCGGCCGCCTGATTGCCGCCGGTTGTGGTGCGCGCCAGCAGCAGCGCGCCCAGTGCGGTGAGACCGATGGCCGCGCCCGCGCCGGTGAGGTGCATCGCGCGGCGGGATGTGTGTTCGGCCGCGGGGCCGAGCGCCGCTGTTACCGCCACGGCATCCTCGTCGCAGCGCCGCGAGGGGGGCTGCGGCGTCTCCTGGCTCAGGACGAGGACGCTGCCATCGTGAATGTCGTTTTGCGCCAACGTCGTCGAATCCGGTAGTGGAGATGCGCCCAGGCGGGACAGCCCATAGCGCCCGGCGGCGTGTCTGGTGTTGCCGAGGATGTCGACGATCGACGGGATCAGAGCGGCTACCGGGACGGTGGCGGGTAGCGCGAGGTCGACGGTGGTGCCGTCGGCGTGGACGGCTACGCGGCGCAAGAAGGGATCAGGCAATGCGGGCCCCCAAAGAGTCGGATCAACGGCACGCTAGTCGGTGCTGCCGCGAAGCGCTTTCGTTGATCCACAGCTGACTTGCGGTGAATTCCGCTGCTGCATAACGTCGTCGAACCATGACCACGGTCATCGAGATCACCGCGCCACCCGAGGTGCCGCGACCGACGGCGTCCAGCCTGCTGGTCGTGCTGGCGCCGCTGGTGATGTCTTTCGTGACGCTGGGAGTCACGGGCGCGGCGTTCGTGGCGGGGTCACCGGTGACGCGCAGTCCCACCTTCCTCGTCTTCCCGACGATGATGGTGGGATCTGTGGTGGCGGCAGCGCTGACTGGGCGAGGTCGCCGCCGGAGCGCTGCGATCGCGGCTGACCGCGAGGACTACCTGGAGTATCTGGCCGGCGTGCGCGGTCAGGTCACTGAAATTGCTCTAGCGCAACATCTTTCGTTGAGTAGAGCCAATCCGGACCCGGCCGCGTTGTGGGCGATCGTCGGCGGCCCGGACATGTGGGCGCGAAAGCCGGCCGATTCCGATTTCTGCCACGCCCGCGTCGGCGTCGGAACCCAACCGCTGGCCGCCCGCCTGGTGAGCGCGCCGATCCCGGCGCCGCAGCGCTGCGATCCGGTCACCGTCGCCGCCCTTCGTCGTTTCCTGCGTGCCCAATCGACGATCTTCGAAGCCCCGATCGTGATTCGGCTGCGGGAACGGACGGTGATCGACGGTGAGCCGACCCGGGTGCGCAGTCTGATCCGCGCGGTGATCTGCCAGTTGGCGGTATCGCACCCGCCCGATCTCTTGCTGATCGCCTGCATCGCCGGCCCGGGCGATCGAGCGGACTGGGATTGGCTGAAATGGTTGCCACACAACCAACATCGCAGTGCCGCCGACAACGCGGGCTCGGCGCGGATGGTGTACTGCACCCTGGCGTCGGCCCAAGCCGCACTAGCCGCGATCGCCCCGGCTCAGCTGGTGGTGGTCGCCGATTCGCCTGAAGATGTTGGCAGCGTGATCCCCGGCGCGACCGTCCTGGTGGTCGGGCGCGAGGAAGCTTCGGTTGTGGTCCGACATGCTGGCGGGCGCGAGGAGCTGGTGTCGCCGGACTGGCTGGGGCTCGACGAGGCGGCAGTGTGCGCACGACGACTGGCCCCCTACGCCGGCGATTCCGCTCCCCGGGTCGATGCCGGCTGGCTCACCTTGCTCGGTATCGGTGAGATCAGCGACTTCGACCCGGTTCCTCGGTGGCGTAGCCAGGATCGTCGGGACCGCCTCTGTGTCCCGATCGGCGCCACCCTCGATGGCCGAGCCGTGAGCCTGGATATCAAAGAAGCCGCGGAGCGCGGCATCGGGCCGCACGGTCTGTGCATCGGTGCCACGGGATCGGGAAAATCGGAGCTGCTGCGTACGGTTGCCCTGGGCATGATGGTCCGCAACTCTCCCGAAGTGCTCAACCTGCTGCTGATTGACTTCAAAGGTGGCGCAACATTTCTCGACCTGGCCACGGCGCCCCACGTCGCGGCGGTCATCACCAATCTCGCTGAGGAAGCGCCGCTGGTGGCGCGCATGCAGGACGCATTGGCGGGCGAGATGAACCGTCGCCAACAGCTGCTCCGCACCGCGGGCAATTTCGTCAGCGCCGCAGCATACGAGAACGCCCGTGACGCCGAATCACCTGCCCTGCCGACGTTGTTCATCATCGTCGACGAATTCTCCGAATTGCTGAGCCGGCATCCTGACTTCGCCGAGACATTCGTCGCGATCGCACGCCTGGGCCGGTCGTTGGGGATGCACCTGCTGCTGGCCAGTCAGCGAATCGACGAGGGGCGGCTGCGCGGACTGGAGGCTCACCTGTCCTATCGCATCTGTCTGAAAACGTTGTCCGCCAACGAGTCGCGCACTGTGCTGGGCACGCTCGACGGCTACGAGTTGCCGGGCACACCGGGGGCCGGTGTGCTGCGTGCCGGGAACGGAGAGCTGGTCCGGTTCCAGGTGTCCTATGTTTCGGGGTCGCTTACCGCCAAGGCCGACATCAGCTCAGGTTCGCAACTGGCACGGCGGTTCACCGCCGAAGCCGTTGGTCCAGTGCGAGATAACGGCTCGGTGGTGCAGAATCCGGGGTCGTCGGTCATGCGCGCGATCTTGGATCGGCTGGCAGGTCAAGGGCCGCCCGCCCACCGGGTTTGGTTGCCGCCACTAGACACCGCACCGACGTTGAGCGCCCTGTTGCAAGCTGAGGCACCGGCCGAATTGGCTGTCCCGATCGGTGTCGTCGACCGACCTTACGATCAGGCCCGAACTGCGCTGACTGTCGATTTATCCGGCGCTGCAGGCAATGTCGCGATCGTAGGCGCACCGCAGTCGGGCAAGTCGACCGCGTTGTGCACGCTGCTCACCGCGTTGGCGGCAACACACGATTCAGCCCGGGTGCAGTTCTACTGCCTGGACTTCGGCGGCGGCGCGCTGTCGTCGTTACGTGGATTGCCACACGTGGGCGACGTAGCCGACCGCACCCAGCCCGAACTGGTGCGGCGGATGGTCGCCGAACTGGAGTCGACGGTCCGCACCCGGGAGGTCCTCTTCCGCGACGGCGGGATCGGCACGATCAGGCAATTTCGGCAGCGTTGCGCCGCCTCTGCCGACGAGTGCTGCGCGGACGTATTCCTGGTCGTCGACGGCTGGACGGTGCTGCGCCATGAGTTCGACGGGATCGAGGAGAGCATCACAGCGCTGGCAGCCGAGGGGCTTTCGTACGGCCTGCATGTGGTGTTGTCAGCGACCCGCTGGGCCGAGATTCGGCCGGCGCTGAAGGACCAGATCGGCACCCGGATCGAGTTGCGACTCGGCGATCCCGCGGATTCCGAACTCGATCGAAAGATGGCTCGCCAGGTACCCGGCGACCGACCCGGCCGCGGGGTTTCCCCCGACGGTCTGCACATGATGGTCGCGCTGCCGCTGCTGGACGCTGCCGAGGTGCGGTGCGGCGCGTCGGTGGCACCGCCGATCCCGCTGTTGCCCGTCGAAGTTGCCTATGACGCGGTCGTTCCCGGCGCTGGGACCCAATTGCTGCTCGGGGTCGGGGAACACGGACCGGTTGCCGTCGATCTGGAGAATCATCGTCACCTGTTGGTGCTCGGCGACAACGGCTGCGGGAAGACGGCCGCATTGCGCACCTTGTGCCGAGAGGTCATCCGAAGCGGGACCGCGGCGAAGGCCCAGCTGTTCGTCGTCGACTTCCGCCGCACCCTGCTGGGCACGCTGGCGCCCGAATATCTCGGCGGTTATGCCTTCTCGCTCCCGGCCCTGCGGGCGCTGCTGCCAGGGCTGACTGAAATGTTGCGGCGCCGGATGCCCGCTGCCGATGTCAGCGAGATAGAGCTGCGCGCCCGGTCGTGGTGGGAAGGGCCGGAACTCTATCTTGTCGTTGACGACTATGACCTGGTCGCCACCTCGGCCGGAAATCCGCTGCTGGCACTGCTCGAATACCTGCCTTACTCAGCGGATCTCGGGCTGCATGTCATTGTGGCGCGACGCAGCGGCGGGGCGGCGCGTGCCTTGTTCGAGCCGATGCTGGCCAGCCTGCGTGACCTCGGCTGCCTGGGGCTGATGATGAGTGGGCGGCCGGACGAAGGCCCGCTGCTCGGTTCGATCATTTCGGCACCGCTGCCGCCGGGCCGTGGCGTCCTGGTCGGTAATGGCATTGGCGAACAGCCAATTCAGGTTGCCTGGAGTTCGCCCGCATGACCGACCATGTCGCGGTCATTGCGGCGGGTCCGGGCTCTGTTCATCGATTATGTTGTGGCACAGATGATTTCGGCGAGATCGTGACGGTCGCGCTGGAGGCGATAGACGATGCAGTGGCGCTGGTTGACGAAGTCCCTGTCGCTGTCGAGTCGTTGTGGGCCGCCGTTTTTCCGGAGTTGGCCGACGGGCACAGAGATGGATCGTCGGCTGGTGCCGTCGTCGTGCATCCGTCGTGGTGGTCGGCGTCGCGGGTCGCAGTAGTCAGCGCGGCCGCGAAGTCGTTAGGACAGACCGTCTCGATCCGGCCCCGGTCTTGGGTATTGGCGCGGGCCGGGTCGGACCGGTCTGTGGTGCTGGTGGAAATCGCCGACCGGTTGGTAGCGGTAACCGGAGCCAGCCCGGAGTCCGACGTCGTCGCTTTGCCGCGCCGAGTGGACCTGTGTGACGTGGCGCAGGAAGTTACGCGAGTCATCTCGACGATGGCGGGGACCGTCGTGGTGATCGACGCGCCGGACGCGGTCGCAGGGGCGACGTCGCTGTCCACACTGATTGCCGACGCGGTCGGATCCAGCGGGCGTCTCGTCAAGGTCATCGACGACGCCGGGCTCAAGCGACTGGCCCGGGCCGCGACCGCAGCGCAGCGGGTCGCCGCAATCAGGCCGCGGCGATCGCCAGCGCGGCGAAGCCGGGCGCAGCGGGTCGCCGCAATCAGGCCGCGGCGAACTCGATCTCGAGCCGGTGTCTGGACCGCAGCCGCGGGTGTAGTGCTGACGGTGCTGGCCGCGACAAGTACTGGAGTGGAGCCTCGCCGCTCGCCGACCGCGCAGCCGATACCTCCGACTGTTCTGGTTGAGGGTCGGGTGGCGCTGACGGTCCCCGCAGGTTGGCGCACCCAACGGATCCTCGTTGGACCGGGCTCGGCGCGGGTCCAGGTCACATCCCCGGCTGACCCGGAGGTCGCGTTGCACCTCACCCAATCGCCGACGCCCGGCGAGACGCTGCCAGGCGCCGCCGATCTGTTGAAACGCGCCATCGATGAGGCACCCGCCGGGGTATTCGTCGACTTCAATCCGTCCGGGGTGAGCGCTGGAAGGCCCGCAGTGACCTACCGCGAAGTGCGCCCAGCTCACGATGTGCGGTGGACGGTGTTGCTGGACGGGTCGGTCCGAATCAGCGTCGGATGCCAGAGCAGGCCGGGAGCCCAGGAAGCCGTGAGCGCCGCGTGCACGGAAGCGGTGAGCTCCGCGCACGTCCTGGGCTGAGGTGCGGCCTGGAAATTGGTTGGAACCAAAACGGGCCGGCGGCGGTCGAACTTAGTAGAGATTGAGAAGGAAGGAGCACCAGATGAGCACGCCATCGGGCGCCGGTGCGCTCAACGCCGACTTCGACTTGATGCGCTCGGTCGCCGCAACCACCGATGCCCGCAATGAGGAGATCCGCGTGATGCTGCACGCCTTCATCAGCGGGATGAGCAGTGTGCCGCCGTCGATGTGGGGTGGGCTGGCGGCCGCACGGTTCAAGGATGTGGTGGATCGCTGGAACGCGGAGTCGATGCGGCTCTATCACGTCCTGCACGACATCGCCGAAACCATCCGCCACAACGAGTCGGTGCTGCGTGAGGCCGGTCAAAGCCATGCCCACCGCATCGCCGCTACCGGCGCGAACCTCTGATTGGAGTAACCGTGGACACCGCTTTGTCCTACGACTTCGGCGCGATCGAACACTCCGTCCGGCAGGAGATCCACACCACGTCCGTCCGCCTCAACGCGGCGCTCGAGGAATTGGGGTCACAGATCATGCCGTTACAGCAGCTGTGGACCCGTGAGGCGGCGGCTGCTTACCAGGTTGAGCAGCTGAAATGGCACCAGGCGGTCACCGCACTCAATGGGATTCTCGTCGAACTGGGCAACGCCGTGCGTGACGGTGCTGACGATGTGGCGGGCGCCGATCGCCGGGCAGCAGGCAGCTGGGGGCGTCAGTGATTTTGACCTGCGGGGATGCGCGTCGGTAAGCTGCTCCGTTGGCGTGCGGTACGCCGGGGCTCGGGTCAATGTCGGTCGCCGAGACCACCCCAACCGCAAGACGCCTTGACCGGCCCCCGGGTCGCACCGGGATCCACCCGAGAAGAAGAAGGTAAGCGCTGTGCCTACATATGCGCCCAAGGCGGGTGACACCACGAGGTCGTGGTACGTCATCGACGCCACGGACGTGGTGCTTGGCCGCCTCGCCGTAGCAGCAGCTGTTCTGCTGCGCGGCAAGCACAAGCCGACGTTCGCGCCCAATGTCGATGGTGGTGACTTCGTCATCGTCATCAACGCCGAGAAGGTCGCCATCAGTGGCGACAAACTGAAGAGCAAGATGGCCTACAACCACTCGGGGTATCCCGGCGGTCTGCGCAAGCGCAGCATCGGCGAGTTGCTGGAGAAGCACCCCGACCGCGTGGTGGAGAAGGCGATCATCGGCATGCTGCCGAAGAACAAGCTCAGCCGTCAGATCCAGAGCAAGCTTCGCGTCTACGCAGGTCCGGAGCACCCGCACATCGGTCAGCAGCCGATTCCATTCGAGATCAAGCAGGTGGCCCAGTGACCGAAACCAGCGTGGAAACCACCGAAGTGGTGGAAACCGAGATCGAGAGCGCCCCGGTCGCCGAACCGTTCGTGTTCGAACGTCCGATCCAGACCGTCGGCCGTCGTAAAGAGGCCGTCGTACGGGTGCGCCTGGTGCCCGGCACCGGCAAGTTCAAGCTCAACGGCCGCACCCTCGAGGACTACTTCCCGAACAAGGTGCACCAGCAGCTGATCAAGGCTCCGCTGGTCACCGTCGAGCGGCTGGAAAACTACGACATCTTCGCGCTGCTGCACGGTGGTGGCCCGTCGGGCCAGGCCGGCGCGCTGCGCCTGGGTATCGCTCGGGCGCTCATTATCGCCACGCCCGAGGACCGGCCGCCGCTGAAGAAGGCCGGTTTCCTCACGCGTGACCCGCGTGCCACCGAGCGTAAGAAGTACGGCCTCAAGAAGGCCCGCAAGGCGCCTCAGTACAGCAAGCGCTGATCGACGACCACTGATTGGCTGCGGGCGTGCATATTCCCAGCCACCGATACGCATCTTTCGGCGTGTCGCGGGTATAGGAAGCACGCTCGCAGCCAACAGTGGTTATGTGCAATACCGCCTACTGTGAGAGGTTTGTCCGTATGGGTCGACTTTTCGGCACCGACGGCGTCCGCGGAGTCGCCAATCGCGAGTTGACCGCCGAACTGGCACTCGCGCTGGGCGCCGCAGCAGCGCGCCAGCTGGCGAGTTCGCCCGGTCCGGGTCGCCGGGTCGCCGTGATCGGTCGCGACCCGCGGGCCAGCGGCGAAATGCTCGAGGCTGCGGTGATCGCCGGCCTCACCAGCCAGGGCGTTGACGCGCTGCGGGTAGGGGTTCTTCCGACACCCGCTGTGGCCTATCTGACCAGCGCCTACGACGCCGATTTCGGCGTGATGATCTCGGCGTCGCACAACCCGATGCCCGATAACGGCATCAAGATCTTCGGTCCCGGTGGTCGCAAACTCGACGACGACACCGAGGATCAGATCGAGAACCTGGTGGCGGCCGGACCCGGTTTGCGTCCGGTCGGCGCAGGAATCGGCCGCGTGGTCGATGCCGAAGATGCCGCCGAACGCTACCTGCGCCACGTGAGCAAGGCCAGCACCCATCGCCTCGACGGCCTGACCGTCGTCGTTGACTGTGCCCACGGCGCGGCGTCCACCGCAGCACCCAGCGCCTACCGCGCTGCCGGTGCGCGGGTCATCGCCATCAACGCCGACCCCAACGGCCTCAACATCAACGATCGCTGCGGTTCGACCCACCTGGAGTCACTCCGGGCAGCGGTCATCGCCCACCGGGCCGACCTCGGCCTCGCGCACGACGGTGACGCGGATCGTTGCCTTGCGGTGGACGCGAACGGCGACTTTGTTGACGGCGACGCAATCATGGTGGTGCTCGCACTCGCCATGAAAGACGCGGGGGAATTGACTTCCGACACGCTGGTGGCGACCGTCATGAGCAACCTCGGACTGCACCTGGCGATGCGCGCGGCCGGCGTGACGGTGCGGACCACGGGTGTCGGCGACCGCTATGTCTTGGAAGAGTTGCGGGCCGGCGACTACAGCCTGGGTGGCGAACAGTCCGGCCACATCGTGATGCCGGCGCTGGGTTCGACCGGCGATGGCATCGTCACCGGGCTGCGGCTGATGACGCGCATTGTGCACAGCGGATCATCATTGGCCACGCTCGCTTCGGCGATGAAGACGCTGCCGCAGGTGCTGATCAACGTCCGGGTTGCCGACAAGGCCACGGCCGCCGCGGCGCCGTCGGTACAGACCGCGGTGGCCGAGGCCGAGGCCGAGCTTGGTGACACCGGTCGAATCTTGTTGCGTCCCTCGGGAACTGAGCCGTTGATCCGCGTCATGGTGGAGGCGGCCGACGAGGAAATCGCGCAGCGACTGGCCACCGGGGTGGCCGACGCGGTCAGCGCCGCCAGCTGATTCGAAACTCGCTGGAACCTCGACGCCCTCCGCGGCGTCGAAATAGGTATGAGACTTGATAGTGCCGAGGTACACAGGGTCGCAAACCGGATAGCCGACGTGGCGGATCTCATCGACGGCGCGCTAGGAAAACATCTCGCGCAGCTGATCTTTGACGGCGGCCGGGCCGGCCGGGGTTATCGAGCCAGTGGCGATGCGATACGGACAGCGCTGGACCGGTTGACCGTCGAATTGGCGGAGTGGTCGCGGGCCGCCGCCGAGATCGCGGTGGCGCTGCGAGCGGGCGTCGATCGATACGCCGAGGCAGACTTCAATGCCGCGGCCCGGATAGCGTGACCGTGGCCGAGCGGTTGGACGTCGCGGGTCGCCTCGCCGAAGGCCGGTCTGCCGTGGATCACACTCAGCGCTATGTGCTTGCCTGCCAACAGATTGGCTACCAGCACCCAGACCTGACCGGCGACCCCGCGCAGATTCGCGACCGGTATCTCAGCGAGGACGGGCTCGACCTGCACGCCCTTGACGCTGACTGCGAACAGTTGCGGTCAGCGGCGGCTGTGGTCTCCGAAGCGCTGCGGCTGCAGCGCGCCCAGGCAGGTGTTTTGGCTGCGGCATGGGAGGGGCCGGGGGCGCAATCCGCGATCGATTTTCTGCTGCGTCACTGCGAAACCGCCAACATATTGGCGGCCGAGGTGCGCGCGGCGGCCCAGCGTTGCGAGTCGCTGCGCGACAACCTGTGGTACCTGGTCGACGCGAAGGTCGCTACGGTCGTTGCCATCGATGACCGCACGCTGGCGCAGCGATCGGTGTGGTTGGCCGCGGCCGCGGGTGTGGCGGCTGGCGACCGCGCCGCACAGGAATTAGTCCATCAGCAGGTGAAACCCTATGTGGACAACGACATTCGCAATGACTGGCTCAACGCGATCAATTCGACCAAGAGCGCAATCGCGGCCTCCTACGACATGGTCAACCAGGCATTGGCCGCCGCACCCCGAACGTACTTTGAGATCCCCGGCGATCTGGGACCCCCGGGCATGGCGCCCGGAGCGTTGCCGCAAACCGTCACAGCGGTGCTGCCTGGTCAGATCGGTGCGGCAAGTATTCCGTGGTCCTCGGGGTCGCAGCCGCCCGCCGCGGCCGTGACCCCAGCGGCGCCTGCTGCGCTGGGTGCCCCGACGAACCCTCCGACACCGAATTCAGCTTTGACGCAACCGGACTGGGGTTCGGGACTGGGCAGCACTGCCGGAATGTCCGGTGGCAGTGGCGGACTCGGTGGAGGCGACCTAGGTGGGCTCGGTGGCCTGGCCGGCCGAATCGTTCAGGCGATGGGTGGCCTGTTGGGTTCCGCGGGTGATCCGCCTGGCGACGACGATCTTTTCGACGAGAGTGCCGAGCACGACCCGGAGGATCCCGACGAAGCTGCGGGGAAGGCCGAGCGCGTCGCCAAGATTGATGACGTGGCCTTGGCGGCGACGCCACCGGGCGATCAGGCGGCTGCCGGTACTCAACCGGTGCCGCCCCCCGCGTCGCCGGCCGGCCCGCCGGTTGTTGCGGGCTCGCCGCCCTCAGCACCCCCGGCCACGCCGCCAGTCGGGGGCTCTACTCCGTGCGAGATTGCCGCAAACGAGCTTCCCCAGGCTGGGCAGTAGCGGGTCAGCGAGCGTCAGGAGGCCGCCAATTGCAACAGTTCCTCGACATACCGAACGGCTTCGGCGGGATCTGTGGTGACCGGCCGCACCAGCAGCGTGGTCACTCCGGCAGCGGCGAAGACTTCCAATCGCTCGGCGATGAACCCGCGCGGACCGATCAGCGACACACCCCGGACCAGTTCGTCTGGCAACGCATCGATCGCCTCACGCTTGCGGCCGGCCAGGTAAAGCTCCTGGATTCGATCCGCGACCTCGCCGAACCCGTATCGGGTCGCAAGATCGTGGTAGAAGTTGCGGCCTTTGGCGCCCATACCGCCGATGTAGAGGGCCAATTGCGGCTTGGTCCAAGCCAATCGGTCCTCGACGTTGTCGCCGATCGCCAGCGACGTACCGACCATCACGTCGAGCGGACCCAGCGCGGGATCTCGCTTCGCGGCACCGGCGGCCAACGCCTCACCCCACACCTCACGCGCCTTGTCCGGATAGAAGAACGCCGGCTGCCATCCTTCGGCGATCTCGGCGGTGAGTGCGACATTCTTGGGCCCCAGCGACGCGATCGATATCGGAATGCGTTCGCGTACAGGATGATTGATGAGTTTGAGCGCTTTGCCCAGGCCCGTCCCGCGATCCGCGGGCAGCGGCACCTGGTAGTGCTTCCCGGCGTATTCGAGCCGTTCCCTGCGCCACACCTGCCGGCAGATCTCCACGGCCTCGCGAGTGCGGCCCAACGGTGCGTCGAATACCACGCCGTGGAATCCCTCGATCACCTGTGGTCCGGAGGTGCCGATGCCCAAGTGGAAGCGGCCACCGGACACGTAGTCCAGACCGGCGGCGGTCATCGCCAACAGCGACGGCGTGCGGATATACAGCGGAAGCACACCCGAGGCCAATTCCACTCTGGACGTGCGCGCCGCCAGAAATCCCAACTGGCTGATGGCGTCGAAGGCATACGCTTCAGCCACCACCGCAACGTCAATGCCGGATTTTTCGAGTTCGACGACCCGATCGACGGCTTCGTAAAAACCGCCCGAGTAGTCCAGGGCGATGCCGATTCGCATCAACGACTCTTACCACGCTCACTTGTCCTTCAGCCTGCCGAGGTGCCCGTCCAGTACTCGACGAACCGATTACCGTCGTCGGCAAGTCGCAGGATGTCGTTGCCGGTAAACGTGACCGGGCCATCGGGTCCGCGCCCGGAGCCAATCCAGCGGCCGGCGACCAAGTGCCCGTCGCGCAGCGGGCCGATTTGCACCGTAAACGTCAAGTCCGCCAACATGTTTCGGGTTTGCTCAACGATTCGCTCAAGGCTGTCCGGTCCATGCACATCCTGATCGGGCCAGTGGCCGACAAAATCCTCGGTGACGATCTCCGCGGCGATCGACCGGCCGGCCCAGAGTTCGTTGATCCAGCGCGTGTACAACGTGTGCACGTCAGACATGGTGCGCAGGCCCCTCCTTCAGGCACTACTTCAGCAGCGCGACGATCTTTTCCTCGGGAGTCACCGGCGGCGCCTCGGGGTCCACCGGTTGTGTCTTGGGCAGCACCACGTCCGGGTCAGCGAAGTCGCGATAGGTCTTGTCTCCGCCGAGGGTGTAGAGCAGATAGCCGGTCAGAAGCGTTCGAACCGTACGTTGTGTCTTACGATTCGAGCCGGCCAGCCCTACGGCTTTTGGCAGGCGCCGCCCCTCTACCAAGCCGCCGCCGTCGGCTTTGCCGACGATACGCAGGGTGCTCGTTTGCCACGCCTGGGACAACGACAGTGCGTTGGAGTTCAGCGCCTTCGTGTCGCCGGGTGCGGTGAGGATCAGTCCAGGGACCTTCAGGGCCGCGCCCGGTTGCTCGGCCGGGGGAGCGGTCACTGTTGGGAAGAGCGCCGCAACCGCCTTGAGTGGTCTGCCCGACGAGCCCGCCATCCCTGCGGCGGCGAACACCGCCGCAGAGCCGCCGAAGCCGTGGCCCACCAAGCCGAGTTTGGTGGGATGGACGCTGATTTCGCCGGGTCCCAACCGCACGCCCGCCAAGATGTCGAGAGCGACGCCCATGTCGAACGCGAGATTCATCACAGATGGCACGAATCCTCGTTGGGTGTCGGGTGCGCCGGCGACGATGCCCCACGACGCCAGGTGCTCCAACAAGCCTGAGTAGTTGGCAGAACTGGTGAGCCAGTCGTGGCCAAAGGCGATGCCGGGCAGGTTGAACCCGGACTCCGGGGTGTACACCACCCCGGGCAGCCCCGCAAAGGCCAGGTCACCACGCAAAACTCGGTGCGGACCACGGCGGCTGAGGGCGGTGAAGAGCTTGCGGATGCGGGCCACCGGTCGACGTTAGCTGTGTCCCGGGGGATTGGTCCAGTGGGTCCAGTTGGTGCCGTCCCAGTAGCGCTGCCCGGGTTGTCCGGACGGGTCGGGATACCAGGCTGCCGGCGTGCCAGATTGCTGCGCGGCGCCGCCCTGCCGTTGCTCCGCGAACGCCTGTTGTTGCTGCGCGAACGCCTGTTGTTGCTGCGCCAACGCCTGTTGGTGCTGGACTAGTGCTTGCTGCTGCTGAGCCACGGCATGCGGATCCTTGGCGATATTCCGCACCTTCCGGATGGCATTCATGTTGTAGAACAGCGAGACCCAGTTCATCACGAAGAACGACGCCACGCTCCACCATCCGGCGGCCAGACAGTGGGTCTGCGCGTCACGGTAAGCCTGCTCGCACTGCTGCAGCGTCCCGGTGCATCGCACGGTCTGGTTCTGCCACATGATCACCATGCCGGTGTGTTTCCACAGGCTGATCTGGAACAGCGGCCCCGAATTCGGATAACCCGACGGCTGCGGCGGGCCGGGCTGGTACGGGCCGGGTTGGCCATAGGGACCAGGTGTTTGATACGCACCCGGCGCTTGATGCGGTTGAGACAAAGCAAACCTTTCACGCAGGTAGACAGGTAAACGATACCGGCGGTCACGGTGGTAATTCCGCGTCTGCACTACCCTGGTCAGAATGTGCGGAATTGTCGGCTACGTTGGGCAGCGCCCTGCCTGCGACGTCGTGATGAATGCACTCCGCCGCATGGAGTACCGCGGCTACGACTCCTCGGGTATCGCGCTCCTTGACGGGAACGGCAAGCTCACCGTCCGTCGCCGCGCAGGTCAGCTGGTGAATCTGGAAGCGGCGATCACCGAGATGAGCCCGGCGGACCTGGCCGGCACCGCCGGATTGGGCCACACCCGATGGGCCACCCACGGGCGCCCCACCGACCGCAACGCCCATCCCCACCGCGACGCCGCAGGCAAGATCGCCGTCGTCCACAACGGCATCATCGAGAACTTCACCTCCTTGCGCCAGGATTTGGAAGCCAACGGCGTGGAGTTTGCCAGCGACACCGACACCGAAGTCGCGGTGCACCTGGTGGCACATGCCTATCACCACGGTGAGACGGCCGGTGATTTCACCGCCGCCGTGCTGTCGGTGCTACGCCGACTCGAGGGCCACTTCACCCTGGTGTTCGCCAACGCCGACGAGCCCGGCACCATCATCGCCGCCCGGCGCTCGACACCGCTTGTGCTCGGGGTCGGCGACGGCGAGATGTTCGTCGGGTCCGATGTCGCCGCATTCATCGAACACACCCGCCAGGCGGTCGAACTCGGTCAGGACCAAGCCGTGGTGATCACCGCGGACGGCTATCGGGTCAGCGACTTTCACGGCAATGAGGATGTCGAGTACCGCGAATTCCACATCGACTGGGACCTCGCAGCCGCGGAAAAGGGCGGCTACGAGTACTTCATGCTCAAGGAGATCGCCGAGCAGCCCACCGCGGTGGCCGACACGCTGCTCGGCCATTTCGTGGGCAACCGGATCGTGCTGGACGAGCAGCGCCTGTCCGACCAGGAATTGCGCGAGGTCGACAAGGTGTTCGTGGTCGCCTGTGGCACCGCCTATCACTCGGGCCTGCTGGCCAAGTACGCCATCGAGCACTGGACCCGGCTGCCCGTAGAGGTGGAGCTGGCCAGTGAATTCCGTTATCGGGACCCGGTTTTGGACCGCAGCACGCTCGTCGTGGCGATCTCTCAGTCCGGGGAAACCGCCGACACACTCGAAGCCGTTCGGCATGCCAAGGAGCAGAAGGCCAAGGTGCTGGCCATCTGCAACACCAACGGCTCGCAGATTCCCCGCGAATGCGACGCGGTGCTCTACACCCGCGCCGGACCGGAAATCGGCGTGGCGTCTACCAAGACGTTCCTGGCGCAGATGACCGCCAACTACCTGGTCGGCCTCGCCCTGGCGCAGGCGCGCGGCACCAAGTATCCCGACGAGGTCGAGCGGGAGTATCGCGAACTGGAAGCGATGCCGGAACTGGTGGCCCGGGTGATCGCGGCAGCCGATCCGGTGGCCGACCTTGCCTACCGATTCGCGCAGTCGTCAACGGTGCTGTTCCTGGGGCGCCACGTCGGCTACCCGGTGGCGCTGGAGGGCGCACTCAAACTCAAGGAACTGGCCTACATGCACGCCGAGGGGTTCGCGGCCGGCGAGCTCAAGCACGGCCCGATCGCCCTGATCGAGGATGGCCTGCCGGTCATCGTCGTCATGCCCTCGCCCAAGAGTGCGGCCACCTTGCACGCCAAGCTGATGTCCAACATCCGCGAGATTCAGACCCGCGGGGCGGTGACCATCGTGATCGCCGAGGAGGGCGACGAAGCGGTACGCCCCTACGCCGATCACCTCATCGAAATACCGGCGGTGTCAACGCTTTTGCAGCCGCTGCTGTCGACCATCCCACTGCAGGTGTTCGCCGCGTCGGTGGCCCGGGCCCGTGGCTACGACGTCGACAAGCCACGAAATCTCGCAAAGTCGGTCACCGTCGAGTAGGGGGACACAGCGATGAGATCGGGTCGCGTCCAGGTCACGGTCAGTCTCGCTGTCTTCCTGGCGGCATACATCGGCTTGGCCGTGTTGTACGCGGTGACCGGTATGGGCCCGCCTCATCCCGTCACTCAGGGTCAGCCGGCGGCTGACGGTACAACGGTGACCGTGGATATCGCGGGTATCCAGCCTTACCGCAGCGTGCTCGTTGCCGACGTCACCGTCACGCCCGGGCCCGCCCTGCTGGATCCGCGAACCGGCAATCTGACCGAAGACCTCAGCGTCTCAGTCACATCCGCGACAACGCCGACCAGACATTCCTGGCCGAAGGGCACGCAGCCGGGCGTATTCCCGGTCTCGCTGAACATCAACGGTGACGTGTCCGATTGGCCGTTCGACAGCTACCACTCGGGGCCGATCTCGGTCGATCTGTTCCGCGGCGCCGTGCAAGAACCGGAACGGGCGTCTGTGACATTCGTCGATCGCCTTCCCGGTTGGCAAGTCGAGGTACCGGGCGGCAAGGCCGGCGATGCGTTAGTGCCCTACCGGGCGGAAGTGCAACGGTCGCCGAGCACGGTGGCCATGGCCATGGTCCTGCTCGGGGTGCTGGTCGCGCTGGCCGGCTTTGCCTTATTTGTTGCTGCCCAGACGGTACGCAATCGGCGAAAGTTCCAGCCGCCGATGACCACGTGGTTCGCCGCAATGCTTTTCGCGGTGATACCGCTGCGCAACGCGCTTCCCGACTCGCCGCCATTCGGGGCCTGGGTCGATGTCATGGTGGTCATCTGGGTGATCGTGGCCCTGGTGATCGCGATGGGGCTCTACGTGTCGTGCTGGTGGCGGCACCTGGCTCCCGACTTCGACACGCCCGCCAACCAGGTTGAGTCGCTGCCGCACGTGCCAAAGTAGTGCCGTGGCGAAGCTATCAACCTCCGCACGCATCATTCTGGGTTCGGTGGTCTTCGTCGTCGCGTATGCGTGGGCGATTTGGCTGTATGTGAGCAGCGGAATCAACCACCCTCACCAGATTTCCACTGGTGTGCAGTCCAACGACGTGACCAAGGTGACCGTCGACATCGAAGCCATCCAGTCGAACAGCAGCGAGCTGGTCGTCAATATCAGCGTCGTGCCCAGGCGCGCACTGCTCGACGAGGCGACCGACACCCTCAAAGAGGACCTCAGCATGACTGCCAACTCGGCAGTACAGGCGAGCAAGCGGATCTGGCCCAAGGGCACGGTGCCCGACGTCCTTCGCGTCTCGATCGGCTTGAGCGGCGAGATCGCGAATTGGCCGTTGGACGAATACGACACCGGACCGATCAACGTCCAACTCCTTTCCGGCCCTGCGCAAGTGGCCGAGCCCTCCGCTGTGACACTGGTCGACCGTCAGGTCGGCTGGGAAGTCGACGTGAGTCGGGTCAGCAACTTCGATCCGCACTCGGCCTACCGCTTGAGCCTGCACCGCTCGTGGGGCACCTGGGCGTTCGCCGTCGTCATCCTCGCGGCGCTGATTACGCTCGCCTGGTTGGCCCTTTTCGTTGCGCTCAAGACGGTTCGCAACAAACGGAAATTCCAGCCGCCGATGACGACGTGGTACGCGGCGATGCTGTTCGCGGTGATGCCGTTGCGAAATGCGTTGCCGGACGCGCCCCCATTCGGCAGTTGGATAGACGTCACGGTCGTGCTCTGGGTGATCGTGGTCTTGACGATCTCGCTGGTGCTCTACATCTCCTGCTGGTGGCAGCACCTGGCCCCGGACTACCAGGAGCCTGCGCTGCCGGAGTCGAATCCGGCCCCGAGTCCGCCTGAGGTTCCGTCGACTTAGCGGCCTTCGGCGTGCGGACTTGCGTTCTATCCGCTGGCCAGCGAGCGCAGGGCCGCGGGCTGGAGTCCGGCAACGATTCGCGAGAGCTTCCGCAAGCGCAGGCAGCCTAGCTCCTAAATCTGGCTGGGCGTGCCGAGCAGTCGGTCGAGTTCGGAAAGCATGGCGTCGCCGGCGATCACGGTGAAAAAGATGAAATGGTCGAGTAGTTCTTGCGAAACACCTTCGGCGAGTGGAAACGCGGTCGTGCCGACCACCACCACTCCCGCCCCGTCTGCGCGATCCGCGATCGAGGCAGTGGGCAGCGGGGCCCGCCGATTCCAGCTGGCCGCGAATTCCTTGACGCGACTGCGCATTTCCTCGGGATATACGGCTGCCGACCAAATGCTGATGGACGCAATCTCACCGTCAGAACCTTCGACAGCAACTTCCAGGAGATAGTTCGGTTCACCGTCGTCAGCCATCTGTTCGGCACGCCGAATATCTGCGCTGTCGACGTGGTAAGTGCCGGGTCGGTCGATCTGGTAGCGATATTCGCGATCGGTGAGGAACCGTTCGATCATTTTCGGCTCGAATTTCTCGATCATGCAGGGACTCCCGTGCGCTGCACACCGCCGAAGATCTCGCCGAGCACATTGACCCCAAGCGCCACCGTGAGGTCGATGAATTCATCGAACAGCTTGCGATGGATGCCGGGTAGCAGGGGATACGAGCACTCGCCAACCACGTCGACACCCTGGCCGGGTTCGTCTTCATCGATGAACAACTTGGGCCAGAATCGGGTGCGATTCCATTCGGCAATAAATTTGTCGATGAAACCGCGTGCGGCTTCCGGATAGGTGGTGTCGGTCCAGAGGCGGACGGTGAGCACGTTGCGGTCGGTTCCGCGGGCGAAGAGTTGCACCGTCAGGCCCGCCTCATCGATGCTGCCGAAGTCGGTGAAGTACGCGCCGTTACGGATGAGGTACGCCAGATCCCGCTCGCGCAGAAATGTCTCGATCAGCGGCGAGAGGAAGTCTTCGGCCTGCGCGGCGTCCGCGGCTTGCGGGTTACCGGGGATGCCAACCGCGGCCGTCAACTCCTCGAGCATGACTTGCGACCCGGCCAGGGTGATGTTGATGAACAGTGCCAACTGCGCGCGGGAGACGCCGTGGCGTAGCGGAAATGCGGCCTTGCCCACGACATCGAACCCTGGGCCCCGGCCGTCGGCAATGGCATAAGCCTTGGGCCCGGGACGAAATTTGTTCCAAACGGCGATGAACGCCTTGATGTCATCACCCGCATGCCGGGGATAGGTGACCGACGGCATCAATGTCATGAGTAGAAGATCGTCAGCGTTGGTCGGGTCGGCCTTCAACTCAAATTGGAATGGTGGATAGTCTTTGCCGACGACGCCGTCGAACGCTGCACCGTCCAAGTAGAAAATGCCATTATTGTCTGACGTGTAGGAATAGTTTTCGTCGCGCAGGAATTCTTCGACCATGCTGGGACTGAATTGTTCGATCATAAAGCCTCCTTGCTGCATCAATGCGCTTAGCGGACTCCGGGCATCCCCAGCACGCCGACCATCTCCGCAAGCATCTGATGGCCGCTGCTCAACGAGTTTTCGATGAGGAGTCTGATTGCCGCCCAATGGGTGTCGGCACGCAGGGGATAGGTATTCACCCCGGCCACCACGAAGCCCGGTGCCATGTCGTTGTAGCAGTACGCCGTCGGCCACAGCGTTTCCTGATTCCAATTCTCAACGAAGGCTTCGACGTTGTGGCGCATCACATTTGGGTAGTAGTGGTCTGTGTAGATGCGGATCGACAACACGTCGCGCTCCGATCCTTGGGCGCACAATTGAATCCGGTGATCGGGTAGCTCGCCGCCGCTGAAACTCGCGTAGTAGGCCCCCTCCTCGCCCAGGACGTACTGCACCTGGTGCTCGTCGAAGAACCGCTCGATCGTCTGATTCATGAACTGGTCGGACATGGAACTCCTGGTGCGGTCGCTGCGGTGACCTCGGTCACCGATGGAAAGGTATTCCCGAGATAACCAGGCGCTTTTAATTAGGTCCTGGAATGCGGTGACCTCCGTCACCAATCGGTAAATCGTTCGCGGCGCCCAGCATAGCTGTGGCCGCTTAAATTCATGCCTGCCTCAGGCCGCATCCGGCGTGCCCCATGTTGACCCGGCCACCGTCTGAGCCACCGGCATGGGATGCTGGCGTTGATGCGGCATTACTACTCCGTAGACGCAATCCGCGACGCCGAAGCGCCGCTGCTGGCCAGTCTGCCCGATGGCGCCCTGATGAAGCGCGCTGCCTACGGACTGGCCACCGAGATCCTGCGCGAGTTGACCCACCGAACGGGCGGGGTGGCGGGCCGCCGGGTGTGTGCGGTCGTCGGGTCCGGCGACAACGGCGGCGACGCGCTCTGGGCGGCGACCTTCCTGCGCCGTCGCGGGGCGGCCGCCGACGCGATACTGCTCAAACCGGAACGCACTCATGAAAAGGGGCTGGCGGCGTTTCGGAAGTCCGGTGGTCAGATCGTCGAGAGTGTCTCGGCTGCAACAGATCTCGTCATCGACGGGGTGGTGGGTATCTCAGGCTCGGGTCCGCTGCGGCCGGACGCGGCGAAGGTGTTCGAGGCGGCGAAACATATCCCGGTGGTGGCCGTCGACCTCCCCAGCGGTATCGATGCCGGCACCGGAGCCAGCACCGGACCGGCGGTGCACGCCGCGCTCACCGTGACATTTGGCGGGCTCAAACCAGTGCATGCCCTGGCCGACTGCGGCCGGGTCCAGTTGATCGACATCGGCCTCGACCTGCCCGACACCGACGTCCTGGGATTCGAGGCCGCCGACGTGCTGGCGCGGTGGCCGATCCCGGGCAGCCGCGACGACAAGTACACCCAGGGTGTCACCGGCGTCCTGGCCGGATCCTCGATTTACCCGGGTGCTGCCGTGCTGTGCACCGGTGCCGCCGTCGCGGCGACGTCGGGCATGGTGCGCTATGCCGGCGGCGCGCATCACGAGGTGCTCGCGCAGTGGCCCGAGGTCATCGCGTCCGCATCCCCGGCGGCCGCCGGACGCGTGCAGGCCTGGGTGGTGGGACCAGGACTGGGCACCGACGAGGCAGGCGCCGCGGCCTTGTGGTTCGCCCTGGACAGCGACCTGCCGGTACTGGTCGACGCGGACGGGCTGACCATGCTGGCCGCCCATCCCGGACTGGTGGTCGACCGCAGCGCCCCGACCGTCCTGACGCCGCATGCCGGCGAGTTCGCCCGACTGGCCGGGTCACCCCCTGGCAACGACCGGGTGGGTGCCGCGCGGAAACTCGCCGACGCGTTCGGAGCGACCGTGCTGCTCAAGGGAAACGTCACCGTCATCGCCGAACCCGGCGGCCCGGTCTACCTGAACCCGGCCGGACAATCCTGGGCCGCGACCGCCGGGTCCGGTGATGTGTTGTCCGGCATCATCGGCGCCCTGCTGGCGTCCGGATTGCCGCCGGGCGAGGCCGCCGCCACCGGGGCATACGTGCACGCGCGGGCGGCGGCGCTGTCGGCCGCCGATCCCGGACCGGGCGATGCGCCCACGTCGGCGTCGCGAATTCTGCAGCACATCCGGGCCGCGCTGGCTGCCCTCTAGAACCGCACAACGAAAGGTCTCACTGTGTCCCATCCCTCCGTGCCCGCGCATTCGATCGCCCCCGCCTACACCGGCCGCATGTTCACCTCGCCGATACCGGCGCTGCGGTTGCCGGAGGAATCGATGGATCCCGAGGCCGCTTACCGCTTCATCCACGACGAACTGATGCTCGATGGCAGCTCGCGACTGAACCTGGCCACCTTCGTCACCACCTGGATGGACCCCGAGGCCGGCCGGTTGATGGCCGAAACGTTTGACAAGAACATGATCGATAAGGACGAATACCCGGCGACCGCGGCCATCGAGCAGCGCTGCGTGTGCATGGTGGCCGACCTGTTCCACGCCGAGAACCTGCGTGACGACGACCCCAACAGCGCCGTCGGCGTCTCCACCATCGGTTCCAGCGAGGCCGTCATGCTCGGCGGGCTGGCGCTGAAATGGCGTTGGCGGCAGAAGGTCGGAAAAGGCTGGGAGAAGCGGACGCCGAACCTGGTGCTGGGTTCCAACGTCCAGGTGGTGTGGGAGAAGTTCTGCCGCTACTTCGACGTCGAACCGCGCTACCTGCCGATGGAGGAGGGGCGTTACGTCATAACGCCTGAACAGGTCATCGACGCCGTCGACGAGGACACCATCGGGGTGGTCGCGATCCTGGGCACCACCTACACCGGTGAGCTGGAACCGGTCGCCGAAATCTGCGCTGCACTCGACAAGTTGGCGGCTGGCGGGGGTGTCGACATCCCGGTGCACGTCGACGCCGCCAGCGGGGGCTTCGTGGTGCCCTTCCTGCACCCGGAACTCAAGTGGGACTTCCGGCTGCCCCGGGTGGTGTCGATCAACGTCAGCGGCCATAAGTACGGCCTGACCTACCCCGGCATCGGGTTTGTCGTGTGGCGAAGTGCCGTGCACCTGCCCGAGGAGCTGGTCTTCCGGGTCAACTATCTGGGCGGCGACATGCCGACCTTCACGCTGAACTTCTCTCGTGCCGGCAACCAGGTCGTCGGGCAGTACTACAACTTCCTGCGGCTGGGCCGGGACGGATACACCAAGGTCATGCAGTGTTTGTCGGAGACCGCACGCTGGTTGGGTGAGCAGTTGCGCGTCGGGGAGCACGCCGAACTGATCACCGACGGCAGCGCGATCCCGGTGGTGGCCTTCCGGCTGGCCAAGGACCGCGGGTACACCGAGTTCGATCTGTCCCACGAACTGAGGGGCTACGGCTGGCAGGTGCCCGCCTACACCATGCCCGACAACGCCACCAACGTGTCGGTGTTGCGCGTCGTGGTACGCGAAGGGCTCTCCGCCGACCTGGCCCGGGCATTGCACGACGATGCCCGCACCGCGCTGGCGTCGCTGGACAAGCTCAAGCCGGGCGGGCACTACGACGCGGAGCACTTCGCGCACTAGACGTGCCGCGGGAGGCAGTCGCGAGGTTCTGGGACAATAGGAATCGTGTCCGTTACGCCGATCTCCTTGACCCCAGGTGTCCTCGCCGAGGCCGTGGTGGACCTGGGCGCTATCGCGCACAACGTCCGGGTATTGCGCGAGCACGCCGGGAACGCGCAGGTCATGGCTGTCGTCAAGGCAGATGGCTACGGTCACGGCGCCGCCCGCGTCGCCTACGCAGCATTGGCGGCCGGCGCCGCCGAACTGGGCGTGGCCACCGTGGATGAGGCGCTGGCACTACGTGCCGACGGCATCGTCGACCCGATCCTGGCCTGGCTACATCCGCCCGGCGTCGATTTCGGGCCGGCGCTGCAGGGCGATGTAGAGATCGCCGTCTCCTCGGTGCGCCAACTCTCCGAACTCCTGGATGCGGTGCACCGAACGGGCACGCGGGCCACCGTCACGGTCAAGGTCGACACCGGGCTGAACCGCAACGGCGTGGCGCCCGCCGAGTACCCGGCGCTACTGGCCGCGTTGCGTCAGGCCGTCGCCGACGAGAAGATCCGGCTGCGGGGCCTGATGTCGCACATGGTGTACGCCGACTCGCCGGACGAGCCGATCAACGACGTGCAGGCACAGCGCTTTCGCGACATGCTCGCGTACGCCGGCGACCAAGGGGTGCGGTTCGAGGTGGCGCACCTGTCGAACTCGTCGGCGACCATGGTCCGGCCCGACCTCACATTCGACCTGGTGCGCCCCGGTATCGCCGTGTACGGGCTGAGCCCGGTGCCTAAGCTGGGTGACATGGGGCTGGTGCCGGCGATGACCGTGAAATGTCCTGTTGCGCTGGTGAAGTCGATCAAGGCGGGGGAAGGCGTGTCCTACGGCCACACCTGGATCGCCCCCCGGGACACCAACCTGGCGCTGCTGCCGATCGGCTATGCCGACGGCGTCATCCGGTCCCTCGGCGGTCGCCTGGAAGTGCTGATCAACGGCCGGCGGCGGCCCGGGGTGGGACGCGTCTGTATGGATCAGTTTGTCGTCGACCTGGGGCCGGAGCAGCCCGACGTGGCCGAAGGTGACGAGGCGATCCTGTTCGGACCCGGCGCCCAAGGTGAGCCGACCGCGCAGGACTGGGCCGATCTGGTCGGCACCATTCATTACGAAGTGGTCACCGGCGTCCGCGGGCGAATCGCCAGAACGTATCGCGAGGCTGACGCCGTTGAGTCCTGATGAAACCCACCCCAAGGTGGGCCCGAAGAGTAGGGCCTGGCTCGCGGGTGGCGCCGGGATCACCGCCGTCGCCACCCTGGTCGGAGCGTCGGCCCGCAAGACCATGATCGAACGTGCCGCCGGGCTCGAAGATCCTTGGTCGGATGAGGATTTCGATCGCATGGACAGCGATCGCAGCCAGGTCGTCACCACGACTGACGGGGTTCCGCTGGCGGTGCGCGAGGCCGGGCCCGAAGACGCGCCGCTCACTGTCGTCTTCGCCCATGGATTCTGCCTGCGCATGGGCGCCTACCACTTTCAGCGGGCGCGACTCGGCGAGGTTTGGGGCCCGCAGGTCCGGATGGTCTTCTACGACCAGCGCGGGCACGGCCAGTCCGGCGAAGGGGAGCCCGACTCCTACACGCTGACCCAACTCGGCCAGGACCTGGAAACCGTGCTGCAGGTGACCGCACCGCGCGGGCCGATCGTGCTGGTCGGCCATTCGATGGGCGGCATGACCGTGATGTCGCATGCCCGGCAGTTTCCCGAGCGCTACGGGCGCCGCATCGTCGGTGCCGCGCTGATCTCCTCGGCCGCCGAAGGTGTGACGCGCTCTCCGTTGGGAGAGTTTCTGAAAAACCCCGCGCTGGAAGCGGTTCGGTTCACCGCAAAGTCCGCGCCCAAGCTGATGCACCGCGGCCGCAACGTGTCACGCTCACTGATCGGCCCGATCCTTCGGGCCGCGTCCTACAGCGATCTGCAAGTCAGCCGCAGTCTCGACGCGTTCTCGCAGCGGATGATGAACGGCACCCCGATCGCCACCCTGGTGGGCTTCCTGCGCGCCCTGGAAGTGCACGACGAGACCGCCGGGCTGTGGACCCTGCTCAAGATCCCCACCCTGATCGCCTGCGGCGACCACGACCTGCTCACTCCCGACGAATACTCCCGGTTGATGGCGGCCTCGCTGCCGCAATCCGAGCTGATCATCATTCCCGGGGCCAGCCACCTGGCGCTGCTGGACAAGCCCGAGCCCATCAACGACGGGCTGGTCCGCCTGATCGAGCGGGCCATGCCAGGCAAGCTGGCGCTGCGCTATCAGCGATTCGGGGACCGACTCAAGCAGCGGTTACGCCGTGGGTGATACCGCAGGAACGGCCACCCTGGCGCTTGCCGAGGACACCATCGCACTGGGATCCGAGCTGGGCCGGCAGCTGCGCGCCGGTGATGTCGTGGTGCTCTCCGGTCCGTTAGGTGCCGGGAAAACTGTGCTGGCCAAGGGGATTGCTGTGGCAATGGATGTCGACGGACCGGTCACGTCGCCGACCTACGTCCTGGCCCGGGTGCATCCGCCACGACGGACGGGCACGCCCGCGATGATTCACGTCGACGTTTACCGACTGCTCGACCATGGCTCGGCCGATCTGCTGGGTGAGCTGGACTCGCTGGACCTCGACACCGATCTTCAGGACGCGGTCGTCGTGGTGGAGTGGGGCGAGGGCCTCGTCGAGCGACTTGCGGAGCGGCACTTGGACATCCGGCTCGAGCGTGCCAGCGAATCCGAAGTGCGGACCGCGACTTGGGAGTGGGTCCGCACATGATCCTGACGCTCGATACCTCGACCCCGGCGGTGACGGCCGGAATCGTCCGGCGCACGGATCTCGCCGTGCTGGCCGAGCGAGTCACCCTCGACGCGCGGGCACATGCGGAGCGGTTGACGCCCAACGTGATCGAGGCGCTCACCGATGCGGGGCTGACGATGGCCGACCTGGACGCCGTTGTGGTGGGCTGCGGGCCGGGCCCGTTCACCGGGCTGCGTGCGGGCATGGCCACCGCCGCCGCTTATGGTCACGCATTGGATATCCCGGTTTACGGCGTGTGCAGTCTGGACGCCATCGGCGTGCTCACCACCGGCGACACTCTGGTCGTGACCGACGCTCGCCGCCGCGAAATCTATTGGGCGCGTTACCGCGACGGGGTGCGGACGGGCGGACCCGACGTCAATGCCCCGGCCGACGTCGACCCCGGCCCGGCGCGGGCGGTCGCCGGGTCGCCGGAGCACGCGGCGCTGTTCGATCTGCCCCGGTGCGAGCCGGTCTATCCGACGGCGAACGGCCTGGTGCGCGCGGTGAACTGGGACGAAGGTCCCGCGCCGCTGGTGGCGCTGTACCTGCGTCGTCCGGACGCAAAACCGTTGGCGGCCAAGGCATGACGACCCCTGTCGACCCCGTCATCATCGGTGCGTTGACCCGCGCGGACGCCGACCGGTGCGCCGAATTGGAAGCCCTGTTGTTCGACGGCGACGATCCGTGGCCCGCGGTAGCGTTCGAGCGCGAGTTGGACAGTGCGCGTAACCATTACGTCGGCGCGCGCTGTGGTAGCACGCTGGTCGGCTACGCCGGCATCACCCGGTTGGGGCGTAGTGCGCCGTTCGAGTACGAGGTGCACACCATCGGGGTCGATCCCGAATATCACGGCCGCGGCATCGGCCGCCGGTTGCTCAACGATCTACTCGAATTCGCCAGCGGTGGTGTGGTGTTTCTGGAGGTCCGCACGGATAACGAGGTGGCGTTAGAGTTGTACCGCAGCGTGGGATTCGAACAGATCGGTCTGCGTCGCAGGTACTACCGGGTCAGTGGGGCCGACGCCTACACGATGCGGCGGGAGGCCACATGACAACCATCCTCGCGATCGAAAGCTCCTGCGACGAAACAGGTGTCGGTATTGCCCGGCTGGAGGCCGACGGCACCCTGAGCCTGTTGGCCGACGAGGTTGCCTCCAGCGTCGACGAACACGTGCGCTTCGGCGGGGTGGTCCCCGAGATAGCGTCCCGCGCGCATCTGGAAGCGCTGGGTCCCGCTATGCGCCGGGCCCTGTCTGCCGCTGGACTGCAGCGGCCCGACGTTGTCGCCGCGACCATCGGCCCGGGGCTGGCGGGCGCCCTGCTGGTGGGAGTTGCTGCCGCCAAGGCATATTCGGCCGCCTGGGGGGTGCCGTTCTACGCGGTCAATCATCTCGGTGGGCACCTCGCCGCGGATGTCTATCAGCACGGACCGCTGCCCGAGTGCGTGGCACTGCTGGTCTCCGGTGGGCACACCCATTTGCTGCACGCGCGTTCGCTCGCCGAGCCGATGGTCGAGCTCGGCAGCACCGTCGACGACGCCGCCGGCGAGGCCTACGACAAGGTGGCGCGGCTGCTTGGGCTCGGCTACCCGGGCGGCCGGGTCCTCGACGAGTTGGCCCACACCGGCGACCGGGACGCCATCAAGTTTCCCCGCGGCATGACCGGTCCCAGGGACGACCCGTACGCGTTCAGCTTCTCCGGCCTCAAGACCGCGGTCGCACGTTATGTGGAGAGTCATCCCGACGCCGTGACCGCCGATATCGCGGCCGGGTTCCAGGAAGCCGTCGCCGATGTACTGACCAAGAAGGCCGTGCGTGCGGCGACTGAGCTGGGGGTGTCGACCCTGCTCATCGCCGGGGGAGTGGCGGCCAACTCACGGTTGCGTGAGCTGGCCACCCAGCGCTGCGCCGACGCCGGTCTGACGCTGCGAATCCCCAGGCCGCGGCTGTGCACCGACAACGGAGCGATGATCGCGGCGTTCGCGGCGCATCTGGTGGCCGCCGGCGCCCGGCCGTCGCCGCTGGATGCGGCGACTGATCCGGGCCTGCCGGTGGTGGCGAGCCAGGTAAAGGCCTAGGTGAAGTGCCGGTCGAGTTGTTCGCCGACAGAGAAGCACCGGGGTGCCCTTGAGTGCTAGCACTCTCATGTATAGAGTGCTAGATGGCAGTCAACACAACCCCTGCGTCGGCACCCGCGACGACGGCGCTTGGGCTAGGACGATTGCCGAATCACCTGGTAATTAGGACGGTTCCGGGGTTATTCCCCGGGCCGACCGCCAAACTCCGGTCGGGACAGACGTCCCGGACCCGATTCAACAAAGTGGAGGGCCCAATCGTGGCGAAGGTGAACATCAAGCCACTCGAGGACAAGATTCTCGTACAGGCCAACGAGGCCGAGACCACGACCGCTTCCGGTCTGGTCATTCCTGACACCGCCAAGGAGAAGCCCCAAGAGGGCACCGTCGTCGCAGTCGGCCCCGGCCGTTGGGACGAGGACGGCGAGAAGAGGATCCCGCTCGATGTCGCAGAGGGTGACACCGTCATCTACAGCAAGTACGGCGGCACCGAGATCAAGTACGGCGGCGAGGAATACCTGATTCTGTCGGCACGCGACGTGCTGGCTGTCGTTTCCAAGTAACACACCGTGTTCCGCCCCGGCGATCCCCGCGTTGACGCGCGGGTGATTTCCGGGGCGGCATGCGTTAGTCGCCGGGCTGGAGCCGGGCGGAAGGATCCTGATGAGCAAACTTATTGAGTTCGATTCGACCGCGCGCCGCGCCCTGGAGGCGGGCGTCAACAAGCTCGCCAACGCGGTCAAGGTCACGCTGGGACCCGGCGGTCGGCATGTGGTGCTGGCCAAGGCGTTCGGCGGACCGCAGGTCACCAACGACGGCGTCACCGTAGCTCGCGAAATCGACCTGGAAGATCCGTTTGAAAACCTGGGTGCCCAACTGGTGAAGTCGGTGGCAACCAAGACCAACGATGTCGCCGGCGACGGCACCACCACCGCCACGGTGCTGGCCCAAGCGCTGGTCAAGGGCGGGCTGCGCCTGGTCGCAGCCGGCGCCAACCCGATTGCGTTGGGCTCTGGCATCAGCAAGGCCGCCGACGCGGTATCCGAGGCGCTACTGGCCTCGGCCATCCCGGTGAGCGGCAAGGAGGCCATCGCACAGGTCGCCACCGTGTCCTCGCGTGACGAGGTGATCGGTGACCTGGTCGGCGAGGCAATGAGCAAGGTCGGCCACGACGGTGTCGTCAGTGTCGAAGAATCCTCGACCCTGAACACCGAGTTGGAGTTCACCGAGGGTGTCGGCTTCGACAAGGGCTTCCTGTCGGCCTACTTCGTGACGGACTTCGACTCCCAGCAGGCAGTGCTCGACGACCCGGTCATCCTGCTGCACCAGGACAAGATCAGCTCGCTGCCGGACCTGCTGCCGTTGCTCGAGAAGGTCGCCGAGGCGGGCAAGCCGCTGGTGATCATCGCCGAGGACGTCGACGGGGAGGCGCTGGCCACCCTGGTGGTCAACTCCATCCGCAAGACGTTGAAGGCTGTCGCAGTCAAGTCGCCGTACTTCGGTGACCGGCGCAAGGCATTCCTGCAGGACCTGGCGGCCGTGACGGGTGCCGAGGTGGTCAACCCCGACGCCGGCCTGGTGCTGCGCGAGGTCGGCCTCGAGGTGCTGGGCTCGGCCCGTCGTGTCGTGGTCAGCAAGGACGACACCATCGTCGTCGACGGCGGCGGCACCAAGGAGGCTGTTGCGGCGCGAGTTCACCTGCTGCGCAGCGAGATCGACAACAGCGACTCGGAGTGGGACCGCGAGAAGCTGGGCGAGCGGCTGGCCAAGCTGGCCGGCGGCGTAGCCGTCATCAAGGTCGGCGCCGCCACCGAGACCGCCCTCAAGGAGCGCAAGGAAAGCGTCGAGGACGCGGTCGCGGCGGCCAAGGCAGCTGTCGAAGAGGGCATCGTCGCCGGCGGTGGCTCCGCGCTGATCCAGGCGCGCCACGTGCTCAAGTCGTTGCGTGAGGAGCTGAGCGGCGACGAGAAGCTCGGCGTCGACGTGTTCTCCGAGGCGCTGGCTGCACCGCTGTTCTGGATTGCCACCAACGCCGGGCTCGACGGTGCGGTGGTGGTCAACAAGGTCCAGGAGCTGCCGACCGGACACGGCCTCAACGCCGCCACCCGGGAGTACGGCGACCTGGCCGCCGATGGTGTCGTCGACCCGGTCAAGGTGACCCGGTCCGCGGTGCTCAACGCCTCTTCGGTGGCCCGGATGGTGCTCACCACTGAGACGGCGATCGTCGACAAGCCGGCCGAGGCTGCCGACGACCACGGGCACGGCCACCACGGTCACGCTCACTAATTTCTACTGACCAGACGCAAACGCCCCCGACATGTGCGGGGGCGTTTTGCGTCTGTTCGCGCCTACTACCGGCCGTTTAGTCTCGCGGGATGGACCGCATCTGGCAGTGGGCGTGGGATCGCTACGCGGCGAGGTATTCGTGGGCGCTGTGCGTGGTCGGGTTCGTTGTGCTCCTGCCGACCTACTTCACGCTGTCTTTCATCGTCGTCGTCTACGAGAAGTCCGATCGCTATGTCGAGGTCGCTGCCGTCACCGTCGTCGCTCTGCTGCCGGTGGTGTACTTGTACTTTCTTCCCGGCCTGGGACGGCTCCGCATTGTGGAGCGGTGGGCAGCCGGTCACGATGTCGATCGGGCGGCCGCGCTCGACGCCACCTACGACACCACGCGGAGCATGGCAGCCCGAGGGCTGGCGACCCACGTTGTCGGGGTGGCTTTGCTGTTTATTGTTGTCAGTGCGATCGCGAGGGCGACCGAGTGGCGCCTGGTTCAACACGGGATTGTTGGCGCGTGTTTCGGAGCCGCTCTCCAGCTGATCGGTGCGCACAGTTTCGTGGAGGGGGCGCTGCGTCCGGCCCGGGTTGCGATCTCAGGTCACACAGGAATCGGTGACTCATCGCCACGCTCCAGGCCGACGTTCGCGACGTGGTCGAAAATTTCCATGATCGCGGTCGCGTCGGGCTTTTCACTCGGCGCCGCGTTGCTGGGCGCCGGGTTCGATCAGGTCAGTCAACAGCCCGTGCTCGCCGTCGTGATCGGGTGTTTCTCGCTCAGCCTGGCGTTGCCGGTCAGTGTCGGTGCCGGGTTCGCACCGTCGTTGCGGCCCATTCGCGACCTGGCCGAAGGAACGGAACGCGTTGCGGCGGGCGACTATTCGCAACGGCTGCCGGTGGTTCAGGACGATGACCTGGGCGCGCTGGCGGGATCGTTCAACCGGATGCAGGCGGGACTTGCTGAGCGACAACGACTTCAGGCCGCATTCGGCACCTACGTCGACCCGGTCCTGGCGTCCCGACTGCTCGAGCAGGGCGACGACGTCTTTACCGGGGAGCGTCGCGAAGTGACGGTGATGTTTGTCGACGTCCGCGATTTCACGCCATTCGCCGAGGCGAATAGCGCCGAGGACACGGTCGCCCGCCTCAACGCCCTGTTCGAGGTCGTGGTGCCTTCGGTCGTCGACGCCGGTGGGCACGTCAACAAATTCCTCGGCGACGGCGCACTGGCCGTCTTCGGCGCCCCGAACGATCTTGCGGATCATGCCGACGCCGCGGTGGGCGCCGCTGTGCTGATTCACCGCCGGGTCGCCGAGCGGTTCGGCGGAGAGCTTCACATCGGGATCGGGATCAACACGGGGATGGTGATCGCCGGGACCATCGGCGGTGGCGGCAAGTTGGAGTTCACTCTGATCGGTGACACCGTCAACGTCGCGGCCCGCGTCGAGCAACTCACCAAGACCACTGGCGACGTAATCCTGCTGACCTCTCAAACCGTCGATGCCCTGGCTTCCCGATTGCCCGGACTCATCGACCGGGGTGCCCACGCACTGAAGGGCAAGTCAGCACCTGCCCAAGTTTTCGGTCTCGACCCAGCCAAGTCGGGCGCCCCCTAGTGGGATGTCGGCTGAATCGAAATAAGGCGGAACGAGCCCGACTGCTCATCGTCAGGGGTGAACCGGACCACCAGAGCGTTCGGGGGAAACTGGCTGGCCAGGTCATTTAAGGTCCTGGGCAAGAACGCTCTGGACTTGGCATTGCCGTACCAATTGGGATCGGACTGGTCGACGCCCAGGCCGCTCACCTGATCGATAGTGGCGTCCCACTGTCGAACCGGGTCCGGCGGTGAATCGCCGAATCCCACCGACTTTCGATAGGCATCGCCTTGCCCCGCAAGGGTCACAGCTGCGCCGCCGCCGACGGGTGTCCCGGTGATTGTCCCGTCGACAGCATCCGCCGTCACCGACGTGAGTCGCGCGGTGCACACGTTGTCGACGACGCTGGACGGCACGCAAAATCCGGGCAACGGGTCAGCGTGAGCCGAGGCGATGTTGAGGGCGGCCGGCAACGCCAGGACGAAAATGGCGACCACGGCACGAATGCGATTGTTCGGCATTGGATTGCCTTCCTCACTGAGTTCTGCGCCCGCAGGTCAGAAGTTACCGGACGGCGTCCGCCGTGGTGCGTCACCCGCCCGGAGCGGGCGTCGCCGTCTTCGGTGCTGTGGACGTGAGGGTTGGGGAGCTAGTGGTGCTGGTGACCGTGACGGTGCTCGTGCTCGTCTCAGGAGGCGGCACGGCAATCGTGGTCGTGACCGTGCTGACGCTGGTAGTTGGCGTCGTGGTGGACGAGGCCGTCGACGCTGTCGCAGCGGCAATCACACCGCAGGCGATCCGCTTGCCGGACTCGCTGGCATCAGCGGTGAAGGTCCCGGGATTCTGATGGATGATCAATGAGGTGCCGGCACTGTTGCGCAGGTCCGCAGCGGTGAACGCACTGGTAGTGGTGACGAGCTTTGCTGAGCCGTCGGGGCGCACTTGTAGCGCGGTCAGGTCACCGCTGGCGGGATAACCCGTGTGGTTCGGTGCCTGGTAAACCTCTCCGGCCGAGCTGAAACTTCCGTCGGAGCCTCCTGCGGTCGCCTCGCACGCACCCGCCGAGTGGACCTGCAGTCCGTGGAAACCGGGGCTCAGGACTTGGTTAGGGCCGGCCTCCACGGTCACCGTCACGTAGCCGTTGGCGAATTCAAAAGTGGCAGTTGCGACTTGAGTCCCGTCAGTGCTCTTCAAAGGTGTGGTCATCCTGTCCGCGCCGGAGGACGGTGAAGTCGTGGATTGGCCGCCGTGTTCGTTCACGCATGCTGCCAGCGAAGCGGCCGCCAGGGAAAGCACAGCGACCGTGAATAACGCACTCTTCTTCATCAGCCGTGCCTACCCCGGTAAGGAGCGGACGAAACCCACCAACAGTCTTGCTGAGCTGCAGTGAAGCGGCGATTGTCAGAGCGCCGGTGGGTCCGCCGCTCGATGCCAACAGGTCGGCGAGTCTGTGCAAGGCGTCGCTGATCTCCACCTGCAGCGACCGGGTCCACAGGGCCCGAGATTTGCCCGGTATACGCTGCGCGCATGTCGACATTGCCACAGGCGCGGGCACAGGCCCGCGCCCAATCGGCATCTCTGTCCGAAGGCGTCACCGCCTACCACGTCCTCGGTGATCACGGCCCCTGGGTGGTGCTGGTGCACGGTCTGGTGACTCCTAGCTATGCATGGGAGCCACTCGCTGAAATGCTTGCCGGTCAAGGGTTTCGGGTCCTGCGCTATGACCAACTCGGTCGCGGGCTCTCCGACCGGCCCGCAATCCGATATGACCTCGACCTGTACCTACTACAACTCCGTGAACTAGTCGACACCCTCGGCATCGACACCATGCATCTCATCGGTTGGTCGATGGGCGGTGTGATCGTCACCCGCTTCGCCGCCGAATCTCCCGACCGCGTCGTCAGCCTCACGCTGATTGCGCCCGGTCTCTATCTGGGCGGACGGCTGACGCACTTCGGCAAGCTGGTGATGCGAACTCCAGGTGCCCGCAAGGTCATGGCAAACCGCGTCGGCAACATCATCGACCGCCTCGAAAATCAACACTTGAGTCGGCCCGACAGATTTCCCGACTACAACCGACGCGCCCGCGAACAGCTGGTGTTCCCCGGCATGGCGGAGTCCTTCGCATCGACGGTGGCACACTTCGATGTCGATGCTGGTGATCAGTGGGCGGTGGCGGGGCGACACCCGCGCCCTGTCCTCGTGGTGTGGGGCACCAACGACTCCGTCACTCCGTTTGCGAACAGTCGCCGCGTCGCACAGTTGTATGTCCACTCGCAGCTGCTGAGCGTCGATGGTGCCAAGCACGCTTCGCATCTGGACCATGCGGAGGTTGTTTTTCCGGCGATCTTGCGGAACCTGGCCGCGGCGGAGAGCCAATTCTGACGAGGGTCAACGGAGTTCCGATGGATCCAGCCTGGCCCGCAATCCTGACGATATCGCGGTTAGCGTGGAAGCCATGTCGATGCCGCAAGCAATGCAAGCGATAGTTGCGCGTGACCGCACCGCCGGTATCGCTGGTCTTGCGCTGGAGCGCTTGCCCTACCCGCACGCCGCGGAGAACGACGTCATCGTCCGGGTACATGCGGCCGGGTTCACTTCGGGCGAACTCGACTGGCCAGGTACTTGGACTGACCGGGCCGGGCGGGACCGGACGCCGACCGTCCCCGGCCACGAGTTCTCCGGAGTCGTTGCCGAATTAGGTTACGGAACAACGGGATTGACCGTTGGTCAGCGAGTCTTCGGGATCACGGACTGGTGCCGCAACGGCACTTTGGCCGAATTTGTGGCGGTGGAAGCGCGCAATCTCACGCCGCTGTCGGACGGAGTTGACCACACCGAGGCTGCGGCGCTTGCGATTTCGGGCCTGACGGCATGGCAGGCACTGTTCACCCACGCGCAACTCGGGGCGGGGCAGACAGTCCTGATTCACGGCGCCGCCGGGAGCGTCGGCTCTGTCGCAGTGCAACTGGCACGCGAGGCGGGTGCGCGCGTGATTGCCACCGGCCGTGCCGCACATCGGCAGACCGTGCTCGGTTTGGGCGCGGACATTTTCGTGGACTTGCAGGACGACCTGCTGGAGAACGTCGGTCAGGTGGACACGGTGTTCGACGTACTCGGTGGTGAAATCCTTGATCGCTCAGCGGTATTGGTCCGCCCCGGCGGTGCGCTTGTCAGCATTGCTGAACCACCCCGAATCCAGACCGATGACGTGCGAACCGTCTTCTTCGTCGTCGAGCCCGATCGCGCGGGGCTGGCGGCGTTGGAGAGCAGGCTGAAGGACGGACGGCTGCGTCCGCTCGTCGGCGCGACATATGCCCTCGAAGGTGCCGCTGCGGTGTTCCACCCGGCGCCCGGCAAGCCCGGCAAGGCAATCATCCGCGTCTTCCCCAGTCCGTAGCGCTCGCGCGCCTCATCAGAGGTTCGCTCGAAACCGAGAGAGGCGCACACCACGAAAGGCGCCACGTTCGGCACGTTCAGCTTTGCTTGCGTACCGGTCTCACCGGGGTCAGGGTCCGCAATTCGCGTCGCGAGGTGGCGCCCAGCTTGGCGAAGATCTTGCTCAGGTGCCACTCGACTGTGCGCGGGCTGATGAACAACTGTTCGGCGATTTCGGAGTTGGTAAAGCCCTCGCCCGCGAGCCGGGCGATGTAGCTCTCCTGTGTCGTCAGTTCGACGGCCGATCGCTCGGTGTGCTTTCGGGTCGGTTCACCGGCGGCCCGAAGTTCGCGGCGGGTCCGTTCCGCGAAACCCTCGGCGCCCATCTGCACGAACATGTCGTGAGCGACGCGCAGACGTTCGCGCGCTTGCGACCGGCGGTTCATCCGCCGCAGCCACTCGCCGAAGATCAGGTGCGTGCGTGCCAGGAGAACGACGAGGGGGCAGCGCTCTAATTGGGAAATCGCCTCGCGGTATTCGGCTTCCGCCTCCGGTCCGGTGGTAATCAAGGCCCTCGCCCTGGCCGCGTAACCGAGGGCGGTTGGGCTTCCACTGGCGATCGCCCGCTCGATCAACTTCTCGGCCGCCGTTTCGGCGATGGCCATTTTGCCGGACCGGGTGGCAGCCTCCACCAGTTCGTTCAGTAGGTGGCCGTACATGCCGACGTCGTCATATTCCAGGCCTGACGTGCACGCCGCGAGCGCCTCCTCATATTGGCCGAGTCCGGTGTGCAGGATAGTCGCCGCGAAGAGGGCAATGGTGACTTCGGTGCCCTCACCCCGCGAGGTGGACTCGTCGATCGTCGATTGAACGAGTTGGCGGCACAATTGCTCTTGTCCTCGGCAGGCTGCGAGATAGGTCTCGATGGAACGGTGCGGAGGGGCGCCGGTCGCGGTTGTGATGGCGTCGGATTGTTCGAGTAGCACTGCGGCCTGGGTGAAGTCGGCCGAGGTGACGCACGCCCCCGCGTACGTCGTCAGCGCGGCGGGTAAGACCGTCAATTCGCCTGCGGTGCGAAGCATCTCGAGCTGGCGGGCGTTGAGTTCGTCGTAGATGTCTTGATCGAACAGATCGAGCAGCACGCGGTTGGTGATGTCGTGCCAACGCGCGTCGGCGGTGCCCGCTGACTCCTCTGCCAAGTACTCAGAGATGGCGCGTCTGAACAGCGGTACCGCTAACGTGCTCCCCTTGGTGAGTCGGATGATGAGCCCGTCGAGGAACAGGTCGACCGCGGTTGGGGGATCGGATGGCGGCGGGGCGTGCCGGGCCGACTCGGCGATCGCCGCCGGGGACGCGTGCTCGTCAACATGGAGGCGACCCACGATCATTGCCGCCATCAGCGCCTCGAGATAGGACTCGCGCGACAGCGCAGGGTCGAGTGGGCGTAGCCGTTCGGCTGCGGCCAACAGCAGCGGGGGTGCATCGCGTCCGCGGCGGGCGGCGAAGGCAATCTTGGCTTGCAGCAGATCGACTCGGGCACTGAGCAACTCGTCGTCGGAGCGTGATGCGAAGACCACCAGTCTGGTGGCCGCATCCGGGTCGCCGGCGTCGACCTTGGCCTGGGCGGCGTCGAGGGCGCGCTCGGCCCGACGGACTGGGTCTGGCGTCAGTTCGACGGCGCGCGCCAAGAACGCGGCGGCGGCCGCCGCACCACCACGGCGGCGGGCCCGCTCGGCCGACTGTAAGAGTTCAACGGCGACGGTCTCGTCGGGTGTGACCGTGGCGTGGGCGCGGTGCCAGGCGCGGTGATCGGCTGCGGCGGGGCCGGCGATGGCTCCCGCCAACGCCGCGTGGGCTTGTCTCCGTTCCGATGGGGCGGCATTGCGATAGACGGCGGACCGGACCACCGGATGCCGGAATCGCAAACGGGTTTCGACGGTGATCAGGCCGCTCTGCTCGGCCGGGATGCTCGCTTCCGCATCGATGCCGAGTTGTCCGGCCGCCGCCCACAACCATGCCGGCTCACCGATGGGCTCTGCCGCCGCGAGCAGCAGCAGGGTCCGCGTCTGCGGCGGCAGTTCACGCAGGCGTCGGTCGTAGGTCCGTGCGATGCGCGTCGCCAACGGCTTTGCGCTGGCTAGCCCATACCCGCCGGCCAACTCCGCGGGAGCCAACGCACGGTGCAATTCGAGCAACGCCAACGGATTCCCGCTCGCCTCGGCCAGAATGTTCTCGCGTACTTGATCGTCGAGCAGGCCCGGCAGCACCTCGGCAAGCAGTGCGCGCGCGTCGACGTCAGCGAGCGCGCAGAGACTCAGCTCAGGTAACCCCGTGAGTTCTTGGCCGGCGCTGGATTCGCGGGCCGCGAAGATCATCACCACTGGGTCGGCAAGAAGGCGGCGCGCCACGAACGCCAGTGCCTGCAGTGAAGCGCTGTCAACCCACTGGGCGTCGTCGATGATGCAGACGGTCGGACGTTCCGCGCCGGCGTCGCCAAGCAGCGTCAGCACTGCCAAGCCCACCAGAAAGCGGTCCGGGGAAGCACCTTCACGCAATCCCAACGCGATCCGTAGCGCCTACTTCTGTGGGTCGGGTAACCGGTCGATGCGACCGAGCAGCGGGCCACACAACTGCTGCAGTCCGGCGTATGCCAGCTCCATTTCCGATTCCGCTCCGCTGAGCGCGATCGTGCCAAGATCGGCGGCGCTGGCAAGAACGTCCTCCAACAGGGCGGTCTTACCGATACCCGCGTCCCCGTGAATGACGAGGACGCCGCTGCGGCCGCCTCGTACGCGGTCCAGCAACTCGACCAGCAGCTCTTGCTCATGATGTCGACCCAATAGTGTGCCGCGACGAGCACCTCGACCCATGTTCGACATCTTGGCACGTCAGCGAGCTGCCGTCCTTCTGACGAAGGACCTGAATTTCCGGTGAGTTCGACGTCGCAGCGCGACAGGGCGGACACCGGTCTGTCATTGACCGGGGGTTTCTACGGGGTCAGCCGGCAGGCCAAGGTGCTGTGATTTTTCGAGGATCGACGCGGGCAGTGCCGCACGAATTCTCGGGGAAGGGTGTTCAACGATGACCGAAGAGCTGACCGTTCGCGACGCTACCTACGAACTGCTCCGAACACTGGAGCTGACAACGATATTCGGAAATCCGGGCTCCACGGAGGAGACCTTCTTGCAGGATTTCCCGGTCGACTTCACCTACGTTTTAGCCCTGCAGGAAGCATCCGCGATGGCGATGGCCGATGGCTTCGCCCAGTCCACCGGCAAGCCTGCGCTGGTCAATCTGCATACCGCGGCGGGCACCGGCAATTCATTGGGCAGCCTCGTCGCGGCCTACCGGGCGAACACGCCACTCATCGTTACCGCCGGCCAACAGACCCGCGAAATGTCGTTATGTGACCCCTATTTGAATAACCCCGATGCGACGATGCAGCCGCAACCGTGGGTCAAACGAGCCCTCGAGCCGGCCCGCGCCGAGGACGTGCCTGCCGCGTTCATGCAGGCTTACGCCATCGCCACCCAACCGCCGACCGGCCCGGTTTTTCTGTCCATCCCGCTCGACGACTGGAACAAACCGGCGCTGGGGCCCGCAGTGATCAGGACAGTCAGCCAGCGCGTCCAGCCAGATGCCGACCGGTTGCGTGAGTTCGCCGACCGGATCAGCCGGGCTGAGCGGCCACTGTTGGTGCTGGGCCCGGAAGTGGACCGCGCCGGCGCCTGGGATGCCGGTATTGCATTTGCCGAAAAGCTGCGCGTACCGGTCCACGGCAGTGCGCTGTCGGACAGGTGCTCGTTCCCCGAGGATCACCCGCTGAATGCGGGTCCCTTGCCGATGACGATCGCTGGTGTGAACCAGGCCCTGCAAGGTCACGACCTGGTGATTGTGGTTGGTGCGCAGGTGTTTCGGTATTACCCCTACGTGGCGGGCGACCACCTGCCCGAAGGGACCGAGCTGTTGCAGATCACTGTCGATCCCCATCTTGCTGCGGTGGCGCCGGTGGGTGACAGCCTCGTCGGCGACGTAGGCATCGCCTTGGAACAACTGCTGCCCCTGGTGGATGTACCTCCTGATAGGCAGGCCCCGGTGGCGTTGAGCCGGGAAGCCAGCCCGGAGATTCCGGTGGCATCGGCGCCACTGCTGCCCAACGACGTCTATGCCGTGCTGAGCACGGTCAAACCCGACGACGCCGCGATCGTCATGGAATCGACCTCCACGCTGGCCGAACTCCTGAAGTGGCTGCCCACCCGGCGGACGGGCAGCTTTTTCGCCACCGGCAGCGGAGGCATCGGCTGGGGAGTACCCGGGGCGGTTGGCCTCGCGCTCGGAGACCGGGCTCGCGGAGTCAAGCGGACCATCCTGGCTTCGATCGGCGACGGGTCGTTCCAGTACTCCATCCAGGCCATCTGGACGGCCGCGCAGCACAAGCTCCCGATCATCTTCGTGGTAATGCGCAACGGCGAATACGCAATCTTGAAGTCCTTCGCCCTGCTCGAGAAGACTCCCGGAGTACCCGGGTTGCAGTTGCCCGGTCTCGATATCGCCTCGCTGGCAACCGGATACGGGTGCCGAACCGCCAAATGTGGAGAACACCGAGGAGCTCGCCCGCGAATTCAAGGCCGCACTGGAAGCCGACGGACCCACCGTCATCGTGGTGCCCACCCAACCGCAACTGCCGTTCCTGGGCTGAGAGATGCCGGTCTACACCTGCACGACGGTGGAGTCGATGCTGAGCGCCGATATCAAGGCCAGTCTCGCCGGCGAAGTGACGCGGATTCATTCGATGATCAATCACGTGCCGGGCACATACGTGAACGTGGTTTTCCATGAACTAGCCCCGGACGACGTCTATACCAACGGGCTTCCCGCGCAACCGCTGCTGATCAACGGTTGGGTGCGCACTGGACATCCCGAAGCACAAAGCAGCCAGTTGGTGGCCGAAATCGCGGCTGCGGCGACCCGGATAACAGGCCTACCCGCCAAGCAGGTGCTGGTCGTAATCCAAAGCAGCCCAGCATATCTCGCTATCGAAGGGGGACGCGTGCTGCCGGATCCCGGCGAAGAGCAGGCCTGGTTGCGCGCGCAGGAAACCTCCCACCATGACGGAATCGGCTGAAATGTCCACTGATGTAACAGGAAACCTCGCTGCGCCGGATACCACCGCCATCGACAGCTTCATCCAGGCCGTTGCCGCTCACGGTGAGCTGATCACCGAAGGCGCGATTCTGGCCGACCTTGGTCACGACTTCTGGGGAGTCGGCGCTACCGCAGAAGTGTTGCTGCGTCCCCATAACCGCGACGAGATCGCGGCGATCATGCACGCCGCGTCCGACTACAACGTTCCGATCGTTCCCCGCGGCGGAGCGTCGAACTGCTCGGGGGGAATGATGCCCTCCAGCGGACGCGTCCTGCTCGACCTGTCCGGACTGAACCAGATCCTCGATGTGGACATCGAAGGGCGGCGCGCCCGCGTGGAACCGGGAGTGGTCAACTCCGACTTGCAGGAGCACCTTGCCCCACACGGCCTGTGCTTTTCCCCCGATCCGGTGTCGGCGCATCTGGCCACTGTGGGCGGCAACATCATCGAAAATGCAGGCGGTCCACATGCTTTGAAGTACGGCGTCACGTACAACCACATCCTGTCGGTCGAGGTGGTGCCGCCGGACGGGTCTGCAATCACCCTCAGTGCGGATGACGACGGCCCTGACCTACTCGGTGTCCTGATCGGTTCGGAGGGCACGTTGGGCATAGTCACCGAGGCCACCGTCGCGCTGCGTCCGATCGCCGCGGTCACTCATAGCCTGATGGGTGCGTTCGCCAGCGCCCGGGAAGCCGCCGACACCATCGCCGCGGTTATCGCCACCGGTGTCGTGCCGGCCGCCGTGGAATGGCTCGACCGTGCAGGTATCGCCGGGTTGCAGCAGTTCTACGACACCGGCTACCCACTGGACGCGGACTCCATCGTTCTCATCGACGTCGACGGCACGGCCGACGAGGTCCGGCGCGACCAGGCGATCGTCGACAGGGTGCTGCGTGAGCGAGCGACCGAAGTCCGTGTCGCCGAGGACGAGAAGGATCGTGCCGCGCTGTGGTACGGCCGGCTGCACGCGGCCGACTCCGTGGTGCAGAGCGGCAAGGGCTTCTTCATCGGCGACGTCACCGTCCCCCGCGATCGGATCCCTGAGATGCAGCAGGCAATCCAAGCAACCGCCGCGCGCCACTCCGACGGGCTGTTGTTCATCGCGGTGTGTGGCCACGCCGGCGACGGCGACCTGCACCCGACCACCTTCTATGACAAGGACAACCCGAAGGCGGCATCGTCGCTGGAAGAGGCGAATAACGAGATCGTCGAAGCGGCATTGGAGCTGGGCGGCACCATTACCGGCGAGCACGGCGTCGGTACCGAAAAGATCCAGTTCATGACCAAGCGCTTCACTGCGGTGGAGATCGCTGCCCAACGGTCGATCAAGAAGGCGTTCGACCCAGCCGGGCTGCTCAACCCGGGCATCATGCTGCCCGACCCGTCGGACTGCGAACTCGACACCGAAACGCTCGGCACGGCCGTTCGCGACGCGCTGTACGGCACCCTGAGCCCGGATCCGGGCGCCCCGCTTACCGCCGGTGGCAATACCGAGATCTCGGTGAACCTTGCCAATCTAAGCCTGGTCGTCGGCGCCGACGCCACCCTCGACGAGATCAACCTCTACCTCGACTGCAACGGCATCACCTGTGCCGCGGTCCCGGCTTCGGGCGGCCAACGCAGCATCGGCCAGCTCGTTGCCTCCGCCACCGGCGAGGAGCGAATCGAAGTGAGGCACGCACTTCTCGGTGCTGAGGTCATCGTCGCCGGTGACCAGAAACCAGCCCGCTTCGGCGGCGAGAACATGAAAGACGTTGCCGGATATGACGCTAAGCGCCTCTACATTGGTGCGCGCGGTGCCTTCGGGGCGTTGACCACTCTCATCTTCAAGCTTGCCGTCAAAGCGTAGGCGCGATCGCAAGCGCGGCGAAGCCGGGCGCAGCGGATCGCGACCATCGGGACCAGGGCCCAACCGATCGGCATTCTGCACAAGCGCTACCGTCGAAGGATCCAACGACGGAGGTGCCCATGGCCGGACAGATACCGCTGGTCGACTATCTGGTCTTGGACGGGGACCATCCGCATCTGATCGCGCAGGAATGCGCCAACTGCGGAGCCAGGTTCTTCGACCGGCGTAACGCGTGCGCAAAGTGCTTCGCCTCGGAATTCGCGACCGTTCCGATCGCGACCGAAGGCACGGTGCGCGCATTCACCATCGTCGCGTTCGCAGCGCCCGGGATTCCGACCCCGTTCGTGGCTGCGGTGGTCGACTGCGACGGAACCCAGGTGCGCGCCAACCTCATCAACGTCGAACCCGATCCGGCGCACGTTTTCGACGGCATGAAAGTCCGTCTGGCCACCCACTCGATCGGCACCGACTCCGAGGGAACCGTGGCGGTCGGCTTCGGCTTCGAGCCGGCCGGCAACGAGCAACAGGAGCAGAGATGAGCGCCAGTAGTGAGGTCTGGATCCTCGGCATCCACATGACCAAGTTCGGCAAGCACCCGCAACTGGACACCGTGGACTTGGCGGCCGAGGCCGCCACGGGTGCGCTCGCCGACGGGGGGGTCACCATGGCCGACATCGGTGTGATCGCCGCCGGCAATCTGATGAACGCGAATGCCGGTATCGGCCAACAACTTCAAAAACAGATCGGTCAGACGGGCATTCCCGTGTACAACGTCGCCAATGCCTGCGCGACCGGTGCCACCGCACTGCGCACCGCGATCATGGCCGTAAAGGCGGGGGAGGTGGACTACGGCCTGGCGGTCGGCGTCGAGAAACTCGCGGGTGCCGGCCTGCTGGCAGGCGGAGCCAAGAAGAAGGACGCCGACACCTGGACGCCGGCGGGCCGGTATGGAGCGGTGGCGGGGATTGACGGCAGGATCGGCACCGAGACGATGCCGGGCGTCTTCGCTCAGATCGGGATGGAATACGGCCACAAATACGGCGGCACCAGCTTTGAGTTGTTCGCCAAGATCAGCGAGAAGAACCACGCTCACTCCACCCTGAATCCGCTTGCTTCGTACCAGAAGCGGTTCAGCCTGGAGCAGATCATGAGCGACGTCATGATCGCGTACCCGAATACACGCCCGATGTGTTCGGCCAACTGTGACGGTGCCGCGGCCGCCGTGGTGTGCAGCGGAGAGATATTGAAGACGCTGTCGCTCGAGCAGCGCAGGCGTGCGGTGAAGGTGTCGGCGTCTGTCCTGACGACCGATCCCTACGAAGAGGGCTGCCAGGTGTTGCCGAACGTCAACACCCTCACTCGCAAAGCCGCGACCATCGCCTATGAGCAGGCCGGGATCGGGCCCGCCGACCTCGACCTCGTCGAACTGCACGACTGCTTCGCCACCGCCGAACTGGTGCACTACGACAACCTGATGCTGTGCGAAGAGGGCGGCGCGGCGGACTTCTTCAACTCGGGCGCGACGTGGCGCGACGGTTCGACCCCGGTGAACGTGTCCGGCGGGCTGGAATCCAAGGGCCATCCGATCGCGGCCACCGGCATCGCGAACGTCTGGGAGATCTGTCACCACCTGCGCGGCGAGGCCGGCGAGCGTCAGATCGCCGATGCCAAAGTTGGCCTGGCCCATGTGATCGGACTCGGTTCCGCGTGCGGGGTGCACGTTCTGGAGAAGTCGACGGTCTAACCGCCTGCCAAGGTCGTGGTGATGTGGATTTCCGAAGTCAGGGTCTGATGAACCGGGCAACGATCGGCGATGTCGAGTAACCGCTGCCGCTGAGTGTCGTCGAGGTCGCCGGTCAATTCGATGTCGCGATCAATTTGGCTGATGAAGCCCTTGGTGGTCTCGCAGTCGGCACAGTCCTGCGCGTGAATCCGTTTATGCTGCAACGTCACTCGAACCTGTTCCAGTGGCCAGCCCTTTCGGTCGGCATACATCCGCACCGTCATCGACGTACACGCTCCGAGCGCGGCGAGCAGCAGATCGTACGGTGTCGGACCGTCGTCGTCGCCGATCGGCGTTGGCTCGTCGGCAATCAGCTGGTGGTTGCCGGCGGTGATCTGTTGTGTGTAGGTGCCCGAACCTGACTCGGTTACGGTTACCGTGCCCTCGGTTGTCACGCGACTCTCCTCCTATTGGGGCGCCAGTCTGCTGCGCCGCTGTTCTAGTGTTGACCGCAGCACCCGCCGAACCAATGCGACGAGTCTCGTTTCGTCCGAACGGTTCTGACCCGTCGCCGCAATCAGCGCATCGAGTGTCAGCGGACCGTCATCGGGCGTGCTTGTTCGCACCACCTCGGAGATGATGTCGAGCGCCTCGCCGAGTTGTGGCGACGGCTCAGCGACGTTGAGTGCGGTTCGCCAGGCCGCGCCGGGACGCGCCTCATCCAGCAGACCGGCCACGCGCTGCGGGGATTGCCCGAGTGCTTCTGCCACAGCCTGGGCCCAACCGGTCAGGACCGTCAGGTCCTCGACTTCGAGTGCGCGCGGCAGCGGCGGGGCGTCGGGTACCGGAGGTGCCCCGGAACCCGTTGGCGTGGCGTGTATCTGGTGCACGGAAACGTCGAAATAGTGGATGGCGTTGTCGATGGGCTTACGCCCGTCGGCGGTGCGGCGCAGCGCGCGTTCGCCACAGATCGTCAGCAAGACACCGTGGGCGCCGGCCTCCAATGGAACCTCGCGAATTCCGCGAACCGGGTCCTTCCACAACCCGACCACCGGCGACGACGATTGACCGGGCGGACGGCACCGCTGCACCATGCCGTAGGCCGACAACGTCGCGACCGCGGAGCCTGGGTCGTCGGCGAGCACACTGGCGTACCTGGCCGCCCAGCGTGAGGTCAGCTGCGGACCGTCCAGCAGCGGCGTGAAAACCATTGTCGGGCCGACGGATCGGACCACCTCCGCGACGTCGTCGCGCTGGGCGAGGTCCTCACACACCAGGCAGACGAGAGTCAGTTCCTCGCCGAGTTCGACGATCTGCACCTCCCGACGCGCGACGTCCATCGCTTCCCACCACAGGATGTGCGGATGCAGAGCACCGCCCAGGTGGTACTGGTAGATCTGGGACTTGTCCAGCGACCATCGATGGTGTTTGTTCTGGCGAACGTGGAACCACTGCTCACGGTTCGATCCCGTTGCTGCGACGCGTTTTTCGAGTATCGGGCTGACACCGAGATGCACCCAGTTGCCCGGCAACCGCCCCGGTTGGGGGGCGGGCTGGCGGACACCGGTCATCAACATCGTCACACCGTGGCGGTCCAGAACGGCTTCGATACCCTCGATCTCGCTCTCGTCGACAGCGCTCTCCGGTAGGACCACCACATCGACGCTGGAGACCTCGTCGCGTGCCGCAAGGACCGTGCGGTCCAACAGATCTAGGTCCATTCGCTCGGCCGGCGCGAACTCGAAATAGCCATAGGGCTCGTCGGTGAGCCTGCGTACTGAACCCTCGACCGGCCGAAAGTCCGACTCCCGTACCCGCATCGGCCAGGGCAGCAACAGCACGTTGGCGTACTCGGCTTGCGGATCGGTGCCGCGGTGCCGGGCGGGAATCTTCGACCACCGGACCTGCGCGCCGGGACGGTGCACACACGCGTAGCGCGAAAACGCGCCCAACGCGGTCCCGTTCGGCGATGTGCGCACCTTCGGTAACACCCGTAGGACCTGTGGGTGGATCCGCGCCACCGATCCGGTCCTGGCCAACAGCTCGCGTCCACGGGCACGATAGACCGCTCCCAGATCGCCGGGCCGAGCCAGTGCCACTCCCAACCCGGCGCAGGCCTCGTCGGCAATGGCATGCAGTGTCAGCAGCGCCTCGCACATCGGCCATTGGCGGCCGTCGGCGAGCTGCTCGAGCGGCATCGGCACCTGCTCGCGAAAGATCGCCCATTGCCGCGCGAGCAACTCGGGTAGGGCAGCGCCGTCGGGATTCTCGACCCAACCACTCCAATCACGGCCCGCATCTTCGACGGCCTGCGCCCAATTGCCGAACCGTTCGGGCGGCCAGGTGGCGTCTCCGGGAGGGGACAACACAAATCGGTACGCCTGGGTGACGTCCAATATCACGTCGGTGAGCGCGAACAAATCGGGCGGCCATTCGAGAACCTCGTCGCTGATCGGGCATCCGCCCAAAGCCAGCCAGGTCGAGGCGGCCGTCGGGCCTTGGGATGCGGCGCTGCTCATTGGTGCTCCCGGGTCGGTGCCAGACTCGGCTCTGAGCGTAGTGGGTCACAGCGGGTTAGGCTGCCCCCGTGAAGCGACTCGCAGCGGTGGCCGCTGTGACGGTGGCAGTGGCAGCGGCGCGACGGCATATCGCCGCGCGGGAGGCCATGGCCGAGGTGGCATCAGATCTGCGAAATCCCTTGCTGGCGTTCCTGCCTGAAACGCGAAGTCGCCGGCTGCTGCCGCTGTTCAGAATGAACTCGCGGATCTGTACGCCGTCGGGCCGCGGCGTGTCCGTCACCGAGCGCGCAACGGGATGCCCTCGTCGTGGCTACGCTGGGCGACCGCCGCGGCCAGGCCGCCACCGGCACTGGCCCCACCGCAACGCGGCCATGCAGTCGTCGAGGCCGGCCGGAAATGGATGTTCGGGCGCCAGCCGGTAGGGCTCAGGTGCTGGTATATCCGATGCTCGACGACCGCGCTGTGCTGCGGGAGGACCACGCCGGACGTGGCAGGTTCGTGTGGACGCCCGCGTCCAACAGATTTGGCTGGACCAGTTACCTGGGCCGTGAACCGCGGATGTCGGACGCGCCGCAGTACGCGGCACCGGCGCGACGTGCAGACCTCTCCGGGCTGGCCCCGGCCTGGGTGGGGGTAGGTGAGCTCGACTTGTTCCACGACGAGGACGTCGACTACGCCACCAGACTGCAGGCCGACGGCGTGCCGTGCACCCTGGTCACCGTTGCGGGCATGTACCACGGGGCGGATGCGATCGCACCGAAAGCCCTGTCATTGAAAGCATTTCACGCCAGCGCGGAAGAACATCTGCGGACTTGTCTGTAATCGCGGAATGTTATCCGCGTCCGGTGGCGTTGCACCTGAGCGTGACTATTCGCCTTGGATTGCAAATTCCCAACTTCTCCTACGGCACGCCGGTCGCCGAATTGTTTCCTGCCGTCATCGCTCAGGCCCGAGAGGCCGAGGCCGTGGGATTCGACACCGTCTTGCTGATGGACCACTTCTATCAACTGCCCGGACTGGGGGAACCCGACGAACCCATGCTGGAGGCCTACACGGCGCTGGGCGCGCTGGCCACCGCCACCGAGAAGGTGCAGCTGTCCGCTCTGGTGACCGGCAACACTTACCGCAACCCCACCCTGCTGGCGAAGGCAATGACGACTCTGGATGTCGTCAGCGGTGGACGTGGAATCCTTGGCCTGGGGGCGGGCTGGTTCGAGCTGGAACACCAACAACTCGGTTTCGACTTCGACACCTTCACAGAGCGGTTCGAGAAACTCGAGGAGGCGCTGCAGATCATCCTCCCGATGTTTCATGGCGAGCGTCCCAGCTTCGCCGGAAAGTGGTATCGCACCGAGAGCGCCATCAACGAGCCCCGCTATCGGGATCACATCCCGGTCATGCTCGGCGGTAGCGGTGAGAAGAAGACCTTCCGGCTTGCCGCTCGTTACGCCGACCACCTCAACATCATCGCCGACATCGACGCCCTGCCGGCCAAGCTGAAGGTGCTGCAGCAACGTTGCGGCGAAATCGACCGTGATCCGGCAACTTTGGAGACCAGCTCGTTGCTGACGGTAGTGGTCGACAGGGACGGAGCGACTCCGGACATCGGCGAGGCGCGCGGCGGGCGGGCGGTCATCGGGACTCCAGATCAGATCGCCGACGAGATCAAACGGCGGGTGCTCGACGTCGGCATCGACGGCCTGATCATCAATCTCCCGACGCACGGGTACACGCCGGGCATCGTCACCGAGGTCGGCGAGGCGCTGCGGCCACTGGTCCAGGCCTGATCGAGGCCTGACTTCGGGCGCAGTACTCACCAAGTCACCGGCACCAGGTCGGCCTGCCCTGCCACATCACCCGTCGCAGACCCGCGGAGTCCCGCCATTCGGCGAATTCCGGTGGCGGCGCCAGCGGGCAGCTTGCGGATCGCGGTCTCGGAATGACGGGAAGATCTTGGTCGTCTCCGACGGACGTGGTCACGTGGTCACCGAAGGTGGATCGAAGTTCGCATAGTTATCTCTACTGCGGAACAGATATTTGGTCAACATTCGCTCGGCCGCGTCACCCTCGGTCGTGGCGATTATGTAGAATCAATTCTCGTTAGCAATTCGTGCCTCTGATGGGTGGTGGCGCATGACGGCTGCCGTGACTGGAGCCGGGTCCTCGATGGTCGACCGCATCACGGCGATCGTCGATGTTCTGGATGGCTCGACGAGTTTGGGCCTCGACTCCGTCGCGGCGCGTGCCCGACTGCCGCGCTCCACAACCCATCGCATCCTCGAGCACTTGGTGCGCCTGGACTGGGCAGCGCATTCCGAACGCGGATACCTACTCGGCCGGCGCGCGATGTCATGGGGTGACGCTGCCGACCTTCGGTTGCGATCCGCCGCCGCGCCGGTGCTGAGCCAACTGCAGAACCGCACCGCCGGGGTCGTGCATCTTGGCGTGCTCGACCGCGGGCACATCATGCACCTGGACAAGCTGGGTGACACCGCCATTGCAGTTCCCACGCAGGTCGGGAGTCGCGCCATCGCGCACCGGACCAGTCTGGGGGTTGCGGTGCTGGCCATGCTGAAGCCCGAGCAGGTGCTGGACCACCTGCGTGCCGCCAAAGTCGACGAAACTCTCAGTGGTGAACTGGGTTTCGAGTTGCATCGGATCCGCCGCAACGAGGTAGTGCACCGGATCGGCGACTACGGTCCCGCGTTGGGATCGGTGGCGGCACCGATCAATGCCCGAGCGGCGGTAGGCGTCGTCGTACCCGCGACTGTCTCCCTCGAGTCGTACAAGCCGTTGGTGCGGGCGGCGGCAGCCCGGGTCCGGCAAAGCTTGCGGCATGCCGCGCATCGGTGAGCGCCGCGCTCCCGCGACTCCGGTCACCAAGACCCAGGAGTCTAGGCAAGACGCGATCCTGCGTGCCGCGGCCCGATTGGGTGCCGATCGCGACATCGAGCGAATCTCCGCGCAAGAAATCGCGGCGACGGCGGGCGTCGCCCTGCGCACCCTGTACCGGTACTACCCGTCCAAGTATCACGTGTTCGCCGCGATCCTGTCTGCGCAGGTATTGAATCTCGTTCAGCCAGAACCGACTTCGGGTGATCCTGGGTCAGACGTCGCCGACCTGATGGGCGACGCCTGCACCGCTATGCTCGAGCATCCGCACCTGGCGCACGCGATGATCACCTCGACACAGGCCGTGCGCGCGCGATCCGACGCCACGTCGGACTATTCGATGCGCGAACTCATTCTGCGGACGGCCGGTGTACGCAGTCCCACCGCCGAACAGGATGGCATCGCGCGGTTGGTGGAACAGGTGACCTTCGGCATCCTGACCTGGACGGTCGGTGGTGAATTGGATTCTAGGCAAGCAGTTTCCGATGTCCGGCGGGCCTGCCGACTGCTGATGGCGGGGATGTGGGAGTGATTCAGGTTCACCCGGCGTCGAGATCGGGTGCCCACGGCGAGCCGTTGATGTGGCTGCCGCCGTCGGCGAACAGCGTATTGCCGGTCAGGTAGCTCGAGCCGGTGCTGGCCAAAAACACTGCTACCGGAGCGATATCGTCATACGGGTCGCCCATCCGCCCCATCGGGTTGGCCGCATCGGCGAGCGCTTCCAGTTCCGGGTGTTCGCCGATGACCCGAAAGAAAGCCTGGCTCTTGGCCGCCGGGCAGATCGCGTTGACGGTCACGCCTGTCGGCGCCCATTCGCGGGCGGCGGTGCGGGTCAGCGCGCGCAAAGCCTCTTTGGCAGCGTTGTACTCCAGCGAGCCCATGTGGGCGTTGACGCCGTTGAGGCTGCACATGTTGATGACCCGGCCCCAGCCCCGTTCTTTCATATGTGGGAACGCGGCCCGCATCGCAAAGAAGGGGCCGTAGTAACCGACGGCGATGCCCTGTGCCAGTTGTTCGTCGGTTTTCTTCTCGACCCGGCCGATCGCGCCGCCGCCCCAGGCGTTGTTCACCAGGATGTCGATCGAGCCGAACTCCGAAAGTGCGGTTTGCACGGCATTTTCGACCTGTGCGCGGTCCGAGACGTCGGTGGCGACGAACACGCCGCCGACCTGCTCGGAGACGGTTCGGCCCGCATCCGGATCGAGTTCGGCAACAACCACTTTCGCGCCCTCATCGGCAAACCGACAGGCGATGCCGGCGCCGATGCCCGCGCCGGCTCCCGTCACCAGCGCCACTTTCCCGTTGAGTTGCCCGCTCATCGCCCCGCCACTCCGGTCGCCAACAGGCTCCGCGCCTCGGCCTTGCCGTCCAGTGCTCGCGTGGTTCGTGCCACGATCTGCCAACGATCCTCGATGCGTTGCAACGCAAAGTGATTAGCACCCCCGCGTGCTACGACGAAGCGTTCGCCGCGATGGACCACCAGCAGCGATTCGCAGACGGCCACCGCGTCGTCTTCGTTGACGGTCACGACAGCGGGTCCGAGGAAATGGCAGCAACCGCGTCGGATCAATCCCTGGTGGGCGTCCGAGCGCACCATCGCGGCCACGTCGGCGCGGCTGTGCATCTTCCAGTCTTCGACGTCGTAGCTGCCGTCGGTCGCCCAGAGGTGGGCGGCCGCCTCGGCGTCCCCGGCGTCGACGAGGGGGCCGTACGAGGCGATCAAACGCTCGATCGCCCGTTCGTCCTCGATGCGTTGTAAGCGCCGCTCGAGCTCGGCTAATCGTTCGTCAGTCAACAGGTTTCCGATCTCTTATCCCGATCTTGGAGGGCCCCATCAGCTTTTGCATGAAGCGGTGAGTGCCCAGGACGACCTTGGCCCGGTCGGGATCGTTGCGTCGCGCAACATCGTCGCCATTGCCGCCGGCCACATGGACAGGTCCATTGCGAAGTTGAGCAAGGCCCTCGCGGGCCACGTCCGCAGGTTCGGCGACGCGCATGCCGGGCACATCGAAGTTCAGGCCAACCCGCTCCATTGCCGGGGTGCGGGTGACGCCGAGTACCAGTTCAAGCACATCGACGTTGTATTCGCGTAGCTCGAGCCACAGGCTTTCGGCGAATACGCGACCGAACGCTTTCACCCCGCCGTAAACGGTGTGACGCATCGAGCCCAGATAGCCGGCCATCGATCCGACCATCAGGATGCCGCCGCGGCGGCGCTGCCGCATCGAGCGGCCGAAGTGCTGCACCAGCGCGAGCATGGTGCCGATGTTCAGGTCGATCACCCGTCCGAATTCGGCCAGGTCGCCGTCGAGGAAGTGCTCACTGCAGGTATTGGCACCGGCGTTGTAGATCAAGAGACCGACCTCGAGGTCCGAGGTCTCGGCCACGATCTGCGAAACAGCTTCTGCGGCAGTCAGATCGAGCGGCACAGTGCGGACTTCGACGCCGCGGCGGCGACACGCCGTGGCGGTCTGGGTTAGCGGCGCTGACTTCCTGGCGATCAGTACGAGATTGACACCGGCGTGGGCCAGCTGGGTTGCGAATTCGGCGCCGACACCTTCTGACCCGCCCGCCACTACCGCCCACGGCCCGTAGTCAGAAAGATTAGTCATGTCTGGATCGTCGCCCAGAGCATTGCGTGGGCGCAGACCTAGTCCCGTTCATCGGTACCTGGTCGTCGGTACGGCGGGGGCACAAAGAAACGCAGGCCCGGGGGTAAATCACCCCGGGCCTGCGTCGTCCTGCAGCAACTATGCCGAGCGGCGGATACCGCGATTGCGTCCGATGGAGCCTTTGAGCAACATGTCGCGCTCGGCTTCGGACAACCCACCCCAAACTCCGTAGGGCTCGCCGACGTCCAGCGCGTGCGTGCGGCACTCGTCGATCACGGGGCAGCGACGGCACATCTCCTTGGCGCGCTGCTCGCGCTGCATGCGCGCACGGCCACGCTCACCGTCGGGATGGAAGAACATCGATGAGTCGACACCGCGGCACAAACCCTGTAACTGCCAGTTCCAGATGTCGGCGTTGGGTCCAGGTAGCTGCTCCGGCTGTGGCATAGCTGATTCCCTCTCTGCATGGCACACCTGAGATGGGCAGGCTCGCGAACGGACGCGTTGTGCAACTGAATTGGCGTGGCGTCATCGATGACTACACCGAACAACATAGACGCTAGGGGCGCTAACGAATTTCCGTCAATAGGCGCGGTATGTGGCGAAATACTTGCCCGTTGTAGGAGAATTAACTTCGCGTTCATCTGTCACGCTATTGCCGAAGGCTAGATGTGCTAACGGGATCATGCTGTTATAACGTTTTACCAGGTCACAGGGGTGCTGTGGGCCAGCTGTAATTGGCGCACAACTGCCCGTGAGTAATATTCCGGTAACACAGAGCGCACAAACTATTTACCGACGCGGTGCAGATATCACGGTGATTGGAACTCGTTGCAGTTCTGCCGTTGGAGCGGTGGTTCCTACTTCGGGGTCTGTCAAGGCGCAAGCACAGGTCACGCCAACGTCTGAGTGTCCCATGCACCGACGACTCGCGCGCGTCGAGCGCACGGCCATCAGGGGCAGACCCGGCATCTGGCCGAAAACTTGCCGACCTCCAGTGGTCGGCGACCGTGCTGTTCGCACGCCCCGCAATGCGGGACAGTCGTTGTGCCGCTTGCGTTTACCATGGTCGTTCCAAGTCCGCAATGAAATTCAGTCGAAGGTGCAACTATCACTGTGAGTGAAACATCGCTGCAGGATGCGGCTTTCGGCGGCCGCCCCGATGTCTGGCCGCTGCCGAACGCGACCACGCCACGCGAACTATGGCTGCGTGCCGTTGCCGCCGGGGGCCAGGGTCGGTACGGCAGCGCCTACGCCGACCTGGCGATGCTGCGGCGGCAGCTCAAAGCCGGCCCGCTGGCGTCGCTGGCGCACAGCACGCACGGATCGTTGCTGCGGCAATTGGGCTGGCACACCCGGGCTCGCGGCTGGGATGGCCGCGCTTTCGCATTGGCCGGCGACGATCCGGAGGCCGGCGCCGACGCGCTGGTCGGGCTTGCGGCCGATGCGTTGGGCATCGGGCGGTTCGCCGCTGCGACGACGTTGTTGACCCGCGCCGACGCGCTGCTGGAACCGGCCCTCGCGTCAGGCGGGTTGCCGGCGCGGACCGCCGACCGGCTGGCGGTACGCCGGCGATGGGTGGGAGCCGAGCTGGCGATGGTGTCCGGCGATGGCCCAACCGCCGTCAGCCGCGCCGAGGAGGCCGTCGAGTTGGCCCGGGATATGACCGGCGGCTCAGCGCGGCACCGGGTGAAGAGTGATGTGGTGCTCGCGGCCGCGCTGTGCAGTGCCGGGAACATCACGCGGGCGCGCTCGGTGGCCCGTGCGGCATTGCAGGCCACCGAGCCGTTAGGACTGATCCCGCTGCGTTGGGCGCTCTCTTGCTTGCTAGTGGATACCGGAAGCGTCACGGTTGAGGAACAAGTACTGCCCGAACACGCCAAAATTCGGGATATTTGCGCAGGTGAGGTGCAACGTTTGGGAGGAATCTGGCGTACCGCCTGAATTTCTGTCCGGACGTTACTGTCGAGCAGCAAGTTAGCCCGGGATGTATCCCGTCCGTGACTTTGGAGAAACCGCCGTCGATGACAATGCAGGGTGAACGTCTCGACGCTGTGGTCGTGTCGGCCGCTGCAGGGGATCGAAATGCGCTTCGGGAGGTGCTGGAGACGATTCGTCCGATCGTCGTGCGGTATTGCCGAGCGCGAGTAGGCACTGTCGATCGGGGCGGTCTGTCCGCAGACGACGTGGCTCAGGAGGTGTGCTTGGCCACCATAACGGCGCTGCCACGTTACCGGGATCGAGGACGGCCGTTCCTGGCGTTTCTCTACGGCATCGCCGCTCATAAGGTTGCCGACGCGCACCGCGCCGCGGGTCGTGATCTGGCCTATCCGGCAGAAGAGGTTCCCGAGCGCCGGTCAGTGGATGCGGGCCCGGAACAGCGGGCCATCGAGGCCGATTCGGTCAGCCGGATGAATGATCTGCTCGAGATCTTGCCGGCCAAGCAGCGCGAGATTCTCATCCTCCGAGTAGTTGTCGGCCTGAGCGCCGAGGAGACCGCCGCGGCGGTCGGTAGCACTACAGGCGCGGTTCGGGTGGCTCAGCACCGCGCACTCCAACGGTTGAAAGACGAAATCGTCGCGGCAGGTGACTATGCGTAATCAAGGATCGGATTCCGGTAATGCCCGTGGGGACCAGCCTGTATTGGACGAGCTGGCCCAGACCGACCTACTGCTGAACGCGCTGGCCGCACGTGCACATGTCGGCCTCGGCGATGGCGACGACATCGAAGACCACGCGTTGGCCCTGCTGCTCGGCGACTGGCGTGATGATCTTCGGTGGCCGCCGGCAAGTGCCTTGGTGTCGCAGGAGGAGGCCGAAGAGGCGCTGCGCGAAGGTATGCGCGACCGTCGGACGGGTCACCGCGGCCTGGCCGCCGTCGGGTCGGTGGCTGCGACGCTGCTGATGCTCAGTGGGTTCGGCGCCGTGGTGGCCGACGCCCGTCCTGGCGACTTGTTGTACGGCCTGCACGCGATGATGTTCAACGAACCGCGGGTCAGTGACGACCAAATCGAGTTGTCGGCCAAGGCCGATCTGGCCAAGGCCGAGCAGATGATTGCCCAGGGCCAGTGGGACCAGGCGCAGAGTCAGCTGAACGAGGTGAGCAGCGCACTGCAGAGCGTCAACGACGGCAGCCGTCGGCAGGGTCTGCTCGACGAGGTCAATCAGCTGAACACCAAGGTCGAAAAGCACGACCCGAAGGCGTCGAAGCCGGCGTCGCAACCCAATCCGGAAGTTATTGCGCCGACCGTCCAGGCGCCGGTAAACCAACTGACGCCGCCGCTAGCCCCGAGTCTGACGCCGCCGTTGGCTCCGAGTTTGACGCCGCCGCTTGCGCCCAGCGGCCGACCGCAGCCCCCGTCCGTGGCACCGCCGCCGAACCAGCGCACCAGTACCGTCGCGCCGGCTCCTACGACCTCGGCACCGGTAGTGACCACAACGCCACCCAAGCCCAGCACGTCGCCAACAACACTGCCGAGTTCCTCGCCGAGCCCGACGCCGACGACGACCGCGCCGAAGTCCTCTGTGGCGACACCCACGCCGTCGGCAGCGCCGTCACCGACAGACACGCCGACCACAACGACGAAAGCAAAACACCGGCATCGGGGTCAGACGGACACCACCGAGACGCCGGCGGCGGCGCCTTCAGGGCCGGCCACGCCGGGTGCACCGATCCCGACAAGCCCGAAGCCTTAGGTCCACGGGGCTGCGACAGCACGAAGCCCTGTCGATCGCTGAGATGCAAGAACCACCTAGAGGTGGCGGCGGAATCCGTCCGCGTCTGTCGTCGCCTCGTTGAGCGAGGCGTCGGCGTATCCCCGGCAGTAATCCCAGGTGACGTACGCGTCTGGTTCGGGGTCGTAGGCCGGCTCGTGCGGGCGCACCGTCCCGTCGATCAGCAGTTGCAGCAGGTTGGCGCGCAGCATGTCCCAGTCGTGATAGTGGTCCTGCTGGCACTCGTCACAACAGACCACGAGACCGCGAATTCCCTTGTGCGCCAACAACGCTTCGTACACAGCAAGGTCGGCCAAGTCAGCTTCGACGGCCATCCGTTCTTGCTGGTCGAGGGGTTGGCCCGGCTCGACAGCCTCCAACGCGGCCGACGGGTCGCAGGGGTCGTCGGCGAAAGGATCGGGCGGCAAACCCGGCGGGAGGTGGTCACGCACGCCTCTACAGTACGCAGGCGGGTAGTGATACGCCAGATTTCGCCGAGGCGCGCCGTGGCGATCCAAGCGTGGCCGTGGCGATCGCAAGCGCGGCGAAGCCGGGCGCAGCGGGTCGCCATCAAGAGGCGGAGCCGGGTGAAGCGGGTCGCCATCAAGAGGCGAAGCCGGGCGCAGCGGGTCGTCACCAAGAGGCGGAGCCGGGTGAAGCGGGTCGTCACCAAGAGGCGGAGCCGGGTGAAGCGGGTCGCCGCCATCCGCAGGCCGTCACCTCGCGGAATCCATGCAATGGCTATGGGTTGGGCAGCCTCGGGGAGCCGATAGGATGGGTCATCTCACCCGAGCATGCATATGGAGGCCGCACGGATGTCGCGTGGCATGTCCCACCTGGAAGAAAGCTCCGACCTGGTCGGTAGCCCCTACGTGCGCGATGCTCCGCTAGGGGGCCTGGCGAGTGAGGCAGTGCCAACTGGCGGTGACGATCCGCACAAGATCGCGATGCTTGGTCTGACCTTCGACGACGTCCTTCTGCTGCCGGCGGCCTCTGACGTGGTGCCGGCGACCGCGAACACGTCCAGCCAGCTCACCAAGCGCGTCAGGCTGAAGGTACCGCTGGTCAGTTCGGCCATGGACACGGTCACCGAGTCCCGGATGGCGATCGCGATGGCCCGGGCCGGCGGTATGGGCGTGCTGCACCGCAATCTGCCCGTGGCCGAGCAGGCGAGCCAGGTCGAGACGGTGAAACGGTCCGAAGCGGGCATGGTCACCGATCCGGTCACCTGCCGCCCCGACAACACGTTGGCCCAGGTCGACGCGCTCTGCGCGCGGTTCCGGATCTCCGGCCTGCCCGTCGTCGACGACGACGGATCGTTGGTCGGGATCATCACCAACCGCGACATGCGGTTCGAAGTCGACCAGTCCCGGCCGGTTGCCGAGGTGATGACCAAGTCTCCGCTGATCACCGCGCAGGAGGGCGTCAGTGCGTCGGCCGCGCTGGGCCTGCTGCGCCGCAACAAGATCGAGAAGCTGCCGATCGTGGACGGCCACGGCCGACTGACCGGGCTGATCACCGTCAAAGACTTCGTCAAGACCGAGCAGCACCCGCTGGCCACCAAGGACAGCGACGGTCGGCTGTTGGTGGGTGCCGCAGTCGGCGTCGGTGGCGACGCCTGGGTCCGGGCGATGATGCTGGTCGACGCCGGTGTCGACGTGCTGGTGGTGGACACCGCGCACGCGCACAACCGGCTGGTACTCGACATGGTGAGCAAGCTCAAGCTCGAGGTCGGCGACCGCGTCGATGTGGTCGGCGGCAATGTCGCTACCCGCTCGGCCGCCGCCGCTCTGGTAGACGCCGGCGCCGATGCGGTGAAGGTCGGTGTGGGGCCGGGTTCGATCTGCACCACCCGGGTCGTGGCCGGTGTCGGCGCACCTCAGATCACGGCGATTCTGGAAGCCGTCGCGGTATGCCGGCCCGCCGGAGTGCCGGTGATCGCCGACGGCGGTCTGCAGTACTCCGGCGACATCGCCAAGGCTCTGGCCGCCGGCGCCTCGACCGCGATGCTCGGCTCGCTGCTCGCGGGCACCGCCGAGGCGCCGGGCGAGCTGATCTTCGTCAACGGCAAGCAGTACAAGAGTTACCGCGGGATGGGGTCGTTGGGCGCCATGCAGGGACGCGGCGGAGCCAAGTCCTTCTCGAAGGACCGCTACTTCGCCGACGATGCGCTCTCCGAAGACAAGCTGGTGCCGGAGGGCATCGAGGGTCGCGTACCGTTCCGCGGCCCGCTCGGTTCGGTAATTCACCAGCTGACCGGTGGCCTACGCGCAGCGATGGGCTACACCGGCGCGCCCACCATCGAGGTGCTGCAGCAAGCGCAGTTCGTCCGGATCACGCCCGCGGGCCTCAAAGAGAGCCATCCACACGACGTCGCGATGACTGTCGAAGCACCTAACTATTACGCCCGATAACGCAAGCTCAAGCGCAACTGGATACCGACATGGTCGAGATCGGCATGGGCCGCACTGCCCGCCGCACTTATGAACTCAGTGAAATCAATATCGTGCCGTCGCGGCGCACCCGGTCGTCGCAAGACGTCTCGACGGCGTGGCAGCTCGACGCTTACCGGTTTGAAATACCGGTACTGGCCCACCCGACGGATGCGTTGGTGTCGCCGGAGTTCGCCATCGAGCTCGGTCGGCTCGGCGGGCTCGCCGTCCTCAACGCCGAGGGCTTGGTTGGCCGGCACGCTGACGTGCAGTCCAAGGTCACCCAACTCGTCGAGGCAGCCAGCAAGGAGCCGGAACCGTCAGCGGCGATTCGGCTGCTGCAGGAGTTGCACGCCGCCCCGCTGAACCCGGATCTACTCGGGGCCGCGGTCGCCCGCATCCGCGAGGCCGGCGTCACCACCGCGGTACGGGTCAGCCCACAGAACGCCCAGGCGCTGACGCCGGTGCTGGTCGCGGCCGGTGTCGATCTGCTGGTCATCCAGGGCACCATCGTCTCCGCCGAACGGGTGGCGAGCGACGGTGAGCCGCTGAACCTGAAGACCTTTATCTCTGAACTGGACATTCCGGTCGTCGCCGGCGGCGTGCAAGACCATCGCACCGCCCTACACCTGATGCGCACCGGCGCGGCAGGCGTCATCGTCGGCTACGGCGCCACCCGCGGCGTCACCACCACCGACGAAGTGCTGGGCATCAACGTGGCAATGGCCACCGCGATCGCCGACGCTGCGGCGGCGCGGCGCGAGTACCTCGACGAGACCGGCGGCCGCTACGTACATGTGCTGGCCGATGGCGATATTCACAACTCCGGTGAGCTGGCCAAAGCCATTGCGTGCGGGGCGGACGCGGTGATGCTGGGCACGCCGCTGGCCGAATCCGCCGAGGCACTCGGTGACGGTTGGTTCTGGCCGTCCGCCGCCGCACACCCCTCGCTGCCGCGCGGGGCTCTGCTGCAGATCGCCGTCGGCGAGCGGCCGCCGCTGGAACGGATCCTCAACGGCCCGTCCGACGACCCGTTCGGCACGCTGAACCTGGTCGGTGGGCTGCGGCGGGCGATGGCGAAGGCCGGATATTGCGACCTCAAGGAATTCCAGAAAGTCGGTTTGACCGTCTCCGGCTGAGCTGCCGGGCACCACCGACCAATCGCCGACTGAATCTGCGTGGCGACTTAGGAGCGATCGCAAGCGCGGCGCAGCCGGGTGCAGCGGGTCGCGACCATCGGACTTAGGGGTGGCTTACTGGTAGGGCCGGTGTAAAGCGGGTCATACTGCACCGATGAAGCCGGATTACGACGTCCTGATCATCGGTTCGGGATTCGGGGGGAGTGTCAGCGCGCTGCGTCTGACGGAGAAGGGCTATCGGGTAGGAGTGCTGGAGGCGGGTCGCCGGTACGCCGACTCGGATTTCGCCAAGACCTCCTGGGATTTGCGAAAGTTCCTGTGGGCACCCAAGCTCGGCTGCTACGGCATCCAGCGCATCCATCCGCTGAAAAACGTGATGATCCTGGCCGGCGCCGGGGTGGGTGGCGGGTCACTCAACTACGCCAACACGCTCTACATCCCGCCGGACCCGTTCTTCAATGACCAGCAGTGGAAGCACATCACCGACTGGCGTGACGAGTTGATGCCGCATTACCAGCAGGCACAGCGCATGCTGGGCGTCGTCTACAACCCGACCTTCACCGACGCCGACCGCGTCGTGAAAGAGGTCGCCGATGAGATGGGCTGCGGCGACACCTGGGTGCCGACTCCGGTCGGAGTGTTCTTCGGTCCCGACGGCACCCAGACACCGGGCGAGACCGTGCCCGACCCCTTCTTCGGTGGCGCGGGACCGGCGCGAACGGGCTGCCTGGAGTGCGGTTGCTGTATGACAGGCTGCCGGCACGGGGCCAAGAACACGCTGGTGAAGAACTACCTCGGACTCGCGGAATCGGCTGGGGCCGAAGTGATTCCGATGACGACGGTGAAGGGCTTCGAGCAGCGGTCGGACGGGCTGTGGGAGGTCAAGACCGTTAAGACCGGCAGCTGGGTACGCCGGGACCGGCACACCTACACCGCCTCGCACCTGATTCTCGCGGCCGGCACCTGGGGCACTCAGCATCTGCTGTTCAACATGCGCGACAAGGGCAAGTTGCCGCGCCTGTCGGACCGGTTGGGCGTGCTCACCCGGACCAACTCGGAATCGATCGTCGGCGCGGCCACGCTGAATGTGGATCCCAACCTCGATCTGACCCACGGCGTGGCGATCACCTCGTCGATACACCCCACCCCCGACACGCACGTCGAGCCGGTCCGGTATGGCAGGGGCTCCAATGCGATGGGGCTGCTGCAGACGCTGATGACCGACGGCACCGGAGAGCAGGGCACCGACGTGCCGCGTTGGCGGCAGCTGGCGCGGCAGGCCCGGGAAAACCCGAAGCTGATGGCGCGGATGCTCTACCCCAAACAGTGGAGTGAGCGCACCGTGATCGCGCTGGTCATGCAGCACCTGGACAATTCGATCACCACGTTCACCAAGCGGGGCAAGCTCGGCGTCCGCTGGTTTTCCAGCAAGCAGGGCCATGGCGAGCCGAACCCGACCTGGATCCCCGTTGGCAACGAGGTGACTCGCCGCATCGCCGAAAAGATCGACGGCGTGGCAGGCGGCACCTGGGGCGAGCTGTTCAACATCCCGTTGACCGCGCACTTCCTCGGCGGTGCGGCGATCGGAGACAGTCCGGCCAACGGGGTCATCGACCCCTACCACCGGGTTTACGGCTACCCGACGATGTTCGTCGTCGACGGGTCCGCGATCTCAGCGAACCTCGGGGTGAACCCGTCGCTGTCCATCGCGGCCCAAGCGGAGCGGGCCGCGTCGCTCTGGCCGAACAAGGGCCAGAACGACGAGCGGCCGCTACAGGGTGATTTCTACCGGCGGGTGGAACCGATCGAGCCGGAGCGGCCGGTGGTACCCGCCGACGCTCCCGGTGCGTTGCGTTGGCTGCCGATCGATCCGGTCAGCAGGACGGGCTAGCCCGTCCGATGGTCGCGACCCGCTGCGCCCGGCTGCGCCGCGCTTGCGATCGCGACGCTAGCCGGCAAGAGCCAGCGGGGCGCCGCTAATCACCCGGCTGCGCTCCCCGTGCACATCGACGGGCACGTCGCCGATCAGGGTGACCCGGTGCATCAGTCGGTACTGGTCGTCGTAGTCGTCGACCGCGCGGTGCTGGGTCGCCCGGTTGTCCCAGATAGCCACGTCGCCCTGCTGCCAATTCCAGCGAATAGTGTTCTCGGGCACAGTGATTCGTCGTTGTAGCAGCTCGAACATCGCGCTCGACTCCTGGCTGTCCAGCCCGACGAAGCCACGCACGAAATCGCCGGCGACCAGGGTGCGCTCACCGGTTTCGGGATGCACCCGCACCACCGGGTGCTCGGTGCGGAAGTCGGGCTTTTCGAAGGCGTCGCGGAACGCGCGCTGCAGGTCGGTCTTCTCTCTGACCGACTCAGCGGTGATGTAGTCGTAGCGGTTGGTGTGCAGCGCCCACAGGTTGTCGACGAGGCACTTCAGCGGCTTCGGTAGTTCGGCGTATGCCGTCGCGGTGTTTGCCCACAGGGTCGACCCGCCATAGCCGGGCAACGTCACCGCGCGCAGGATCGAGGCCGCCGGGTAATTGGCCGCGAACGTGACGTCGGTGTGCCAGCGGTTGGCTTTGCCGAATTCGGAGTTGATCGGCGTGATGACCGGGGCGTCCGACCCGAACGCAGTGGTCGCCGGATGGCCGATCGGGGTGCCCAGCAAGCCGGCGAAGGCGAGTTGCTCGGCGTCGTCGAGGTGCTGCTGACTGCGGAAGAAGATCACTTTGTGGGCGAGAAGCGCGGCCCGGATCTCCTCGATCGTGGCGTGGTCGAGGTCGCTGCCGAGGCGGACTCCATCGATCTGGGCGCCGATCCGGCTACCCAGCTTCTGCACTGCTATCTGGTCTGTCATGACTGTCGTCCTTTGCGGAAATGGCGTAGTCAAGCGACTACTTAGAGTGAGTGTAGTCAAATGACTACACTCTGGGCAAGGGAAAAGTTAGAACAACTAGCGATTACGGATGGAGGCTGATCGGCGGGGTCGGAAGGCGGGCGGCGCAATGTAGTCATCCGACTGCTTCGGCTAACGTAGGCGGGTGGCTACCCCGTCGGAGAGCGCTTCGCGCGGCACGATTCCCACCGGGCGGGAGGAAGTGGCGGCCGCGGTCCTACAAGCCGCCGCCGAACTTTTCGCCGAGCGCGGTCCGTCGGCGACCTCGATCCGTGACATCGCCGCCCGGTCCAAGGTCAATCACGGACTGGTCTTCCGCCACTTCGGCGCCAAGGAACAGCTGGTGGGGGCGGTCCTCGAGTACCTGGGTTCGAATCTCACCGAACTGTTGCAGTCCGAGGCGCCCGCCGATGAGTTGGAACGAGCGCTGGACCGGCAGATGCGGGTGTGGGCTCGAGCCCTGCTCGACGGATATTCCGCGGAGCAGTTGCAAACCCGATTTCCCAACGTGGTCCCACTGCTCGACTATGCGCGTACCCGCCACGAGGAGGAGGCCGCCGCCCGGCTCGCGGTCGCCAATGCCCTTGCGCTGCAACTCGGTTGGCGATTGTTCGAACCGATGCTGCGCTCGGCGACAGGGCTGGAGGAGTTGTCGGATGCCGACCTGCGTCAGGTGATACTCGCCGAGTCCTCGTCGATTCTTGAACCGTCCAGCCCTGAAGTGGGCTGGCCCGGTTGGGCGGGGGGTTCAGCACGGGATCGTGATGAAAACACTGATTCTGACTGACAATCCGCACGCCCATGCGCTGGCTGTCGAACTGCAAGCCAAGCACGACGGCATTGACGTCTACCAATCCCAGCACGGCAGGCTGCCGGATGTGGCGCGGCTGAACATCACCGAACGGGCCGGCGAGGTCGTCGAAAAGTATGACCTGCTGCTGTCTTTGCATTGCAAGCAGAAGTTTCCGCCCGCCTTGATCGAGGGCATCCGATGTGTGAATGTGCATCCGGGTTTCAACCCCAGTAACCGCGGTTGGTATCCGCAGGTCTTTTCGATCATCAACGGGCAGCAGGTAGGTGTGACGATCCACGAGATCGACGAGGAATTGGATCACGGGCCGATAATCGCCCAGCAAGAATGCTTGATCGAACCGTGGGATTCCTCGGGATCCGTCTACGCCCGATTGATCAATATCGAGCGCCAACTCGTGCTCGAACACTTCGAAGCCATTCGCGACGGTAGCTATCAGGCCACACCGATGGTGGGCGAGGGCAACCTCAACTTCAAAAAGGACTTCGAACAACTTCGCCAGCTGGACCTGACCGAACAAGGCACGTTCGGAGATTTCCTGAATCGTTTGCGCGCGTTGACGCACGACGATTTCCGCAATGCCTGGTTCGTCGACGAGTCCGGCCGCAAAGTCTACGTCCGGGTGGTGCTGGAACCGGAGACGACGTCCTAGCTCGGCGCGGGCCGGCCCGCGCTCCTGCGATGATATGGCTCGCGGCCCGGCGGTTGTGGCGGGGGCGGTAGCAGCGACTTACGCGGCCGCACCGCGAACGTCGACGACGACTCCGTGGTCAATGTGACTTTCTCGCCGGCGTGTTCGATGTCCAGCTCATCGCCGGATTCGTGATGCAGTGTGTAGGTGACGTTCTCGTGGTCGGCATCGACCAGCAGTCGAAAGCCTTTCCAGCGCAACCGAAATCGCAATCGTGAGATGCCGTCGGGCAGCTGTGGGTCGATGGACAGGATGCCCGCGTCGTCACGCAATCCACCGAAGCCGTTGACCAACGCCATCCACGCTCCGGCCAGCGATGCCATGTGCAAGCCGTCGCGGGTGTTGCTGTGCAGATCGCGAAGGTCGATCAGCCCGGCCTCGTAGGCGTAGTCGTGCGCAAGTTCCAGGTGGCCGACCTCGGCGCACATCACCGCCTGTGAGCAGGCTGACAACGACGAGTCGCGCACCATCCGGCGCTCGTAATAGTCGACGTTGCGGGCTTTCTGGTCTGGCGTGAAGGCGTGGCTCTGCCACTGCATGGCCAGCACCAAATCGGCCTGTTTGATCACCTGCGCCGGATAGAGCCGCACATACGGCTCGTGCAGCAGCAGCGGGTAGGTGGAGTTGGATTCGAAGTCCCACTCGGCGAAGGTGGTGAATCCTTCGCACTGCTGGTGGACGCCCAGTTCCTCGTCGTAGGGAATGTTGACGGCATCGGCCGCATTGCGCCAGGCCGCCATCTCCTCGGTGTCGACGCCGAGGGCGCTCGCTTTGTCGGGATGCCGACCCGAAGCGTCCGCGGCAGAGCGCAGATTGTGCGCGGCCATCAAGTTCGTGAAGACGTTGTCACGGACAATTGCGGTGTACTCGTCGGGGCCGGTGACGCCGTCCAGATGCCAGAGGCCGTTGCGGTCGTAGTGGCCGACCGACATCCATAGCCTGGCGGTCTCGACCAGCACCGGTAGCCCGCACTCCTCTTCCAGTGATACGTCGCCCGTGACGGTGCGATAGCGGTCGAAGGCCAGGGCGATGTCGGCATTGATGTGCCAGGCCGCGGTACCCGCCGGCCAGTAGGCCGAACACTCTTGGCCTCGAATGGTGCGCCAGGGAAAGGCGGCGCCTTCGAGGCCGAGTTCGGCGGCCCGCTCCTTCGCAAGGTCCAAAGTCGAAGCACGCCAACGCAATGCGTCGGCTACCGCATGCGGGACGGTGTAGGTGAGTACCGGCAGCACGAAACCTTCGGTGTCCCAGAAGGCGTGGCCGTCGTAGCCGGTGCCGGTCAGTCCCTTGCTGGGAATGGCCCGACGCTCGGCGCGGGCGCTGGCCTGCAACAGGTGGAACAGCCCGAACCGCACCGCCTGCTGGCTTTCCGGATCGCCCTCGACCTCCACATCGGCCGACTCCCAGAACAGATCAAGATACGCCCGTTGTCCCTCGAGCAGGCCCTTCCAACCGCTGTAGCGCGCGCTGGTCAAGGCTGCCGCGGCCTGGTCGCGCAATCCCGGACGGGAGCGCAGGCTGGACCAGCCGTACGCCAAGTATTTGACGATGCGCAGCTTCTGGCCGGGGCGCAAACCGCAGATGAACGTCGTTCGCGCTAGATCGGCGCGCGCGTCGTTGGTGATCTCGTAGCGTCCCTCGACCTCAACCTCGTGGTCCATGGTGGCGGCCATCATCAGCGCACTGCTGCGGGTGCGGTGCATGAGAAGTGCTTTGCAGCCGGTGCTTTCGTGGTCGACGGCCTCCAGTGGGTTCTCCAGGATGGCCGACACCCGCGGGTCGTCGGAGGTCTGCGGCTGGTCTTCGTTGGCGACGAGTTCGGACTGCACTGTGACTCGGGAGAAGTCGTCGATCGCCTCGACCACATACTCGATCGCCGCCACGCTGCGGTGCACCAGAGACACCAGCCGGGTGGACGTGACCTTGACCTGCTTGCCGGTGGGGGATCGCCAGTGTGCGCAGCGGGTCAGGGTGCCGGCCCGCAAGTCGAGAGTCCTTTCGTGGTCCAGCAATTCGCCATAGCGGACATCGAACGGCTCGTCGTCGACCATCAGTCGCAGGATCTTGCCGTTCGTGACGTCGACGACGGTCTGGCCGGCTTCGGGATAGCTGTATCCCGCCTCCGCGTAGGGCAGCGGACGCTTTTCGTAGAACGAGTTCAAATAGGTGCCCGGCAGGCCGTAGGGCTCACCCTCGTCGAGGTTTCCCCGCAGTCCAATGTGACCGTTGGACAGGGCGAAAACGGATTCCGACTGGGCCAGCAATTTCAGATTGAGTCGCGTTTCGCGAACCTGCCACGGTTCTACCGGGAAGGTGTCCTCAGAGATCATGACTTGTCTTCGGTGAGCAGGTTTGCCAAGTCCGTGACCACCACGTCGGCACCGTTGCTCCGCAAATCTTCAGCCTGACCCACTCGATCGACTCCCACCACGTACCCGAAGTTACCCGCCCGGCCGGCCTGCACGCCGGATATGGCGTCTTCGAACACCACTGCGGCATCGGGTTCCACGTCGAGTAACTCCGCTCCGCGCAGGTAAGGATCGGGGGCCGGTTTGCCGGCGATGTTCTCCTCGCGCAGCGTCACGCCATCCACTCGCTGCTGGACGAATTGGTCCAATCCGGTGATCTCGAGCACGTCACGAGTGTTGGCGCTCGAAGACACAACGGCCACAGCTAATCCTGCGTCCGTGACAGCTTCCAGATACCGTCGTGACCCCTCGAAAACCTTGACGCCGTCCTTATGCAGCACCTTCTGGAACATGTCGTTCTTTCGTTTGCCGAGGCCGTACACCGTCTCTTTGTCACCGTCATCGTCGGGATCGCCGTCGGGCAGTTCGATATCCCGGCTCTCCAAAAACGACCGCACCCCGTCCTCGCGCTTCTTACCGTCTACGTACTTGCGGTAATCGGCGTCCGGGTCGAAGGGGACGAACTCCTCTCCGTCGTGCTCGGCGCGTTCGGACAGGAATGCATCGAACATCTCTTGCCACGCCTTGGTATGTACGCCGGCGGTATCAGTGAGCACACCGTCGAGATCGAATAGACATGCTCGGATCTTGTCGGGCAGACCTAGCATTGGGACCTCCCTCTGCGGGCAGTTTGCCCGCAGCGACTAAGAATCAATCAATCCTTGTTTGCGGGCCAACTGCTCAAAGCTGTTCCGCACGGCGAGGATCTGTTCGCCGGTCAGCGGCGGGCTTATCAGCAGCAGTCTCTCGGTGGCGATGTGCAGGAATTCTTCGGACGTGAGCACGTCGAAGTAGTCGTCGCCGCCTGCGCTGTCGTCGTCATCTCTGGGGGCGGGCCGGGATGACGGCGCGTCGACCGAGAGGCGGACGTGGGTGGCGAACTTGCCCCGGTCGCCCTCTTCGACTTCGAACGACACCGCAGCGCCGCGTTTCGCGAGGTGCTTTTCTATCTCTAGGTCGTTGGCGTGCAGGAACACGTCATCACCGCCGAAATCTGGGGTGATGAACCCATAACCGCGTACTTCATCGAATCGCACGACTTTCCCGGAAACCCGCACTGAATCCCCCATCGCCCCTAGTCACCCCTGACTAACGGAATGGATGTTACCGCTTGAGGGTGACTGGTCGAATCCCGCGGCAGCCTTCGCTTCCCGGCTATCTGGACTTGCCAATAGGTGCGCGTGAAAGGCGCTTTATTGCAATGTTTTTGGTCACTGGTGGGTTGACGGTTGCCGGGTTGGTTTTCCGCAAAGTCTTGTGGTCGGCTCCGGATGGCAGGCCGGCTCTGGACGGTGGGGTAAGAGCGGGCACCGACAGCCACTAAGCTCGGGTGTCGTGGAATCAGCGTCGCCGCGACCCGTGTTGGTGGTCGATTTCGGTGCACAGTATGCGCAACTGATCGCTCGTCGGATCCGTGAAGCGCGGGTGTTCTCCGAGGTCATCCCGCACACCGCGTCTATAGAAGAGATCAAGGCCCGCAATCCGCTGGCGCTGGTGCTGTCCGGTGGGCCGTCCAGTGTCTACGACGAGGGTGCTCCGCGGCTGGATCCCGCGTTGTTCGACCTCGGTTTGCCGGTGTTCGGTATCTGCTACGGGTTTCAGGCCATGGCGCAGGCGCTCGGCGGAACCGTGGCTCACACCGGCACCAGTGAGTACGGCCGCACAGAGCTGGAAGTCGTTGGTGGCGATCTACATTCGGACCTACCTGCGACCCAGCCGGTCTGGATGAGCCACGGGGACGCGGTCACGGTGGCACCGGAGGGCTTCGAGGTGGTGGCCAGCAGCGCCGGCGCCGCGGTGGCGGCCTTCGAGGCCCGCGAGCGTGGCCTGGCCGGTGTGCAGTACCACCCGGAGGTGATGCACACCCCGCACGGGCAGCAGGTGCTGAGCCGTTTTCTGCACGAGTTCGCCGGGATCGGGGCCGAATGGACGCCGGCCAACATCGCCAACGCGCTGGTCGATCAGGTGCGCGAGCAGATCGACCGGAATGGTCCAGGGCACGCGATCTGCGGGTTGTCCGGCGGCGTGGACTCGGCGGTAGCCGCCGCGCTGGTGCAGCGCGCCATCGGCGACCGGTTGACCTGCGTCTTCGTCGACCATGGGTTGCTGCGGGCCGGCGAGCGAGGACAGGTGGAGCGGGACTTCGTTGCCGCGACGGGCGCCAAGTTGGTCACTGTCGATGTGGCGGACACCTTTCTCGCGGCGCTATCGGGCGTGAGCAACCCCGAGGGCAAACGCAAGATCATCGGTCGCCAGTTCATCCGGGCATTCGAGGGCGCGGTGCGCGACCTTCTAGCCGATGGGCATTCCGGGGGTTCGGACGTCGAGTTCCTGGTGCAGGGCACGCTGTATCCGGATGTGGTGGAATCCGGCGGTGGCAGCGGCACCGCGAACATCAAGAGCCACCACAACGTCGGGGGACTGCCCGACGATCTGAAGTTCAAACTCGTCGAGCCGCTGCGTTTGCTGTTCAAGGACGAGGTGCGTGCGGTCGGGCGGGAGCTGGGCCTGCCGGAGGAAATCGTTGCGCGCCAACCATTTCCGGGGCCGGGCCTGGGCATCCGGATCGTCGGCGAAGTCACTGCCGAGCGATTGGAGACGTTGCGGCACGCGGACTCGATCGCCCGTGAGGAGTTGACCGCGGCGGGCCTGGACAACCAGATCTGGCAATGCCCGGTGGTGTTGTTGGCCGACGTGCGCTCGGTCGGAGTGCAGGGCGACGGGCGCACCTATGGGCACCCGATCGTGCTGCGTCCGGTGTCCAGTGAGGACGCGATGACCGCCGACTGGACCCGGGTGCCCTACGAGGTGCTCGAGCGCATCTCGACCCGGATCACCAATGAGGTCCGCGAGGTCAACCGGGTGGTGCTGGACGTCACGAGTAAGCCGCCGGGGACCATCGAGTGGGAGTAGCTCCGACCTAAGCCCGTAAGCCTGAGACCAGCAGTTCAAGGGCTCACGGAGCTCTCGAGGCTGCGATACGATATCGCGATGATCGGTACGCTTTCGGCTGCTCAGGCAGAGCGTCGCGAATTCTGGGGCGAGCTGTGCCCGGGTTTGTCGATCGAGGCCGGCGGTTTTTCCCGCCCCGCCGCGTTCGGCGAGACCAACCCGCTGATCGCCGACCTGAAGCGCGAAGGCTACGTCCAAGTTCCCGACGCGCTGTCCGCGGCGACCACCGCACCGATCCGTTACGCCATATCAACACTCTTCCAGCGGGGGATTCCGCTGGCGTTCGCGTTCGTCTATGACGAGTTGTGGCTCGCGTTCCAGGGTCTTTCACGCTTCCTGAGCTCTGCGCTCGGCGAGGGTTATCTGGCGCTCCCGGACTTTTGGGTCTGGCATGTCAACCCCAGCGAGAACGCTGTGGGCTGGGGCCCGCACCGCGACCGGTGTATGAAAACCCTGGATGACGACAACTCGCCGCACACGCTGACCGTGTGGATTCCGTTCAGCGACGCCACCCCGCTCAACGGCTGCATGTACATGCTGCCCGCCCACCTCGACGACCGATTCAAGGAACGTCGATGGGACGGGGAGGACAACACCACCGTTTACAAGCCGCAGGACATCCGGGCTCTGCCGGCGACGGCCGGCTCCATGCTCGCCTGGAATCAGGCGGTTCTGCACTGGGGCGGGCGCGGTAGCCGACTGGGTACGGCCCCGCGGATGAGCGCCGCCTTCGAGTTCCAGCGCGCCGATTGCCGTCCGTTCAACAATCCGCTGCTGAATCCCGCTCGGGTGCCGTCGTTCCACGAACGGCTCGGGCTCATCGGCAAGCAGGTTTTGCAGTATCGCCACATGTATCCGCTCAGCGATGAAGTCGCGGACATTGCCACGTCACTGTTCGAGCGGTACATGCCGGGGGTCCCGGTCCCGACGCCATATGCCGTCCCGACGGGCGCCGGCGCCGCTATCTGACGAACTCGCGGTCGCCTGACGCAAGGGTGGCGCGCGCCCAGTCGCCGCCGGCCTCGTCGACGAGTCGGCGGGCCGTGTCGAGGTCATCCTTATCGGCGACCAGGATCAGCGTGTGGTCGTCAGTGGTGACCGATCCGCCCAGCAGCCGTTGGTGTGCAACGGAATTCGCCACGAACGCATCGCGAAAGCGGGCGACGTCGACGCCGGGAACGGTGATGGTGACCGCGTTGGTTCCGGCCGCATTCTCGGGCAGGTAGTGGAAGGTCAGTACCGCTTGTTGGTGGAACTGCTGTCGTAACGCCTCGGCGGCGGAGCGCAATGTGGGTTCGTCGACGACGCAGAGATGAAACTGGCGCGCCCGCTCAGCGGTGGCCTGCTGCAACTCGTCCGACCAGAAGACCCCGTCCAGCAGGGTCGAACCCGTCACGGTCACTCGGTTGAGGGCGAGCGTCGCGTCGGCTTGTAGCTCGAACAGTCGCAGCTCGCCGTCGGTGTCGTCGGTGGCAAACAGTTCCGCCGGGTGGCACGGCGCCGGATCCCCGCCAGCCGGAGCTGCGGTCGAGGTCAGCACACACGCCCCTGCCATGGCGACCACTAGTAGGGAAGCTCGGCGCGTTCGCACAAGGCAGAGTCTCACGCGTCGACACGTGACGTTGACGGACGCTCCATGCGGGCTCGGAGTCGCGTCCGAAGTGATCGCGGCTGTGCTCAGTGACTCGCCGCGGAGTCAACCTGGTCGGGGGAGTAGTCGATGACGGGGAGTGAGTCGCCGTAGACGTCGAGGGTGTGCAGGAAGCGGTGCAGTCCCATCGTCGAGGCGAAGGTGAAGCCGAGTTCGACGATCTGCGCGGCGGTGAAATGCGCACCCAGCCTTCGGTAGAACTCGTCGTCGATCGAACGGTGATCGCTGGACAGGCGGTCCAGGAATTCCACGGCCACTTGCTCCTGCGGCGTCAGCGAGTCGTGCCCCGGAGGGGTTAGAGGCTGGTGGGCCCGAGCGCGTAGGCGCCGGTCTCGGGATGGTGATACCAACCGCTCGCGGCATGGGTGCCGCCGTCGACGTGGATCGTCTGCCCGGTGATGTAGCTGGACATGTCGGACGCGAGAAACACTGCTGCGCCTGCCATCTCGTCGACATGGCCCGCGCGCTCCATCGGAACCGTCAGGCCGAAACGTTTCTCAGAACCCGGGGGTGCGATTTGCATGATGCCTTCGGTCAAGGTGATGTCCGGGGCCAAGGCGTTGACCCGGATGCCGTTTGGGGCGAGTTCGAGGGCCGCGGTCTTGGTGTAGTTGATGACCCCGGCCTTGGCGGCGGCGTAGGTCGCGTAACCCGGTGCGGCGCGGACACCTTCGATGGAAGTGACGCTGATGATGCTGCCCGGCAACTTCTGCTCGACCAAGCCGCGGGCCACCCGTTGGGTGCACAGGTAGACGTGGCGCAGATTGGATTTGTACAGCGCATCCCAGCCGTTCTCGCTGGTTTCGAGAATCCCCGACCAGAAGACTCCGCCGGCGTTGTTCACCAGGATCGAGACGGGTCCGAGTTCGGCGACGGTCTGCGCGAGTGCGGCGTCGACCCCGGCGCTGTCCCGGACATCAGTGTGGATACCCAGCGCGCCGATCTCGTCGGCGGCCGATGCGCACGTTTCGGGATGGCGTTCCCAGATAGCGACCTTGGCGCCGAATGCCTTCAGCCCCGCGGCGATGCCGCGGCCGATGCCGGCGCCACCTCCGGTGACAACTGCTACACGGTCAGTCAGAAGGATGCTTGCTGGATCGAGCGGCATGAGTTAAGCATAAGGTATTTCCAGTTCAGGGTTTACAAGAATTACGGTATATGTTGTATTTGTAACTCAGCGAAGGGTCAGGCCATGCCCAGCACCATCTTCGTCACCGGCGCCACCGGGCAGACCGGCGGCAATGTCTGTGAACAGCTGATCGAACGTGGTGACCACGTCCGCGCGTTGGTTCGCGAGCCGGAGGAGGCTGCCGCGCTGGCCGGAATCGGCGTCGAATTGGTCAAAGGTGACATCAGCGATGCCGACGATGTGCTGCGCGCAGCCAAGGGCGCCGAGGCGGCTGTTCACTGCGCGGCGCTGCTCGGTGGGGCCAGTCAGGACCTCGACGACTTCAAAGCCGTCAACATGGTCGGCACCACCAATGTGCTGGATGCCGCGAAAACCCTTGGTATGCGTCGGGTCGTCGCGCTGAGTACAGCCACGTTCATCAATATGAACACCGGCGTCGACTTCGAAGAAGCCCCGTCCTCGCACATCCGCCGGGTGATCCCTACACGGTTACCAAGCTCGCCGCCTTCCTGGACGCCCACCAGCGCGCCGCCGCGGGTGAAGACGTGTTGACCTGCCATCCCGGCGCGATTTTCGGACCCGGCCTGGTTGCGGCGAGGGCTCTGCACCGCACCAGCTTCAACAGGGTGCTGTTGGCCGGTATGCGCGGAAAGATCAAGCGCTACCTTGCATTTCCGATGACTTGGCTGGCCGGCAGAGATGTCGCGAAGGGTTCGATCGCGGCACTGGACCGCGGGGTAGCCGGTGAGCGTTACCTGTTGATCGGTCAACCGCAGGACACCATCAGCACCGCCGCCGGGATCAATCGGGCTTGCGAGATCGCCGGAATCGAGCACCGCGTCGAAGATCTGGACTACCGGTCCGATCCGGACAAATTGACGGCCGAATTCGGTCCCACCCTGATGGCCATTGCGGCGGCCGCTGCCAAGGACGTTCGCAAGCCCAGGGCGAACGACAACCCGACCACTCGGCGCCTGGGCTATGACCCGATATCGTTCGACGACGGACTGCGCCTGCTGATCCCGTGGCTGCGTGAACTCGGACGACTCGACCCGGTGTCGGCTTGAGTACCGGACTGAAACCAGGAGCTATGGTCGTGCCTGTCGCCGAGCCGCGCCAAACCCGTTCGGATCACGGCGATCTGACCGATCGAATACTCGACGCGGCCCGTCGGCTCGTGCTGCGGACGGGCGCACGTAAGTTGTCGTTGTCGGACGTGGCTGCGGCGGCCGGGGTGTCGCGGCCGACCATTTACCGCTACTTCGTATCCAAAGAAGACCTGATCGATGCGCTGGGAAAACAGGAACGACGGCGGTTCGATGCGGCAATGGAACGTGCTCTGATCGATGTCACCGGAGTCGCGCGACTCGAAGCCGCCCTCGACGTCGTGGCGACATTTGTCGAGGATCAACCGCCCGGGCGTCAGTTGGACCTGGAGCCGGGCTTCGCCCATGAACAGATGGCCCGGGCGCTGCCCATGATCCACGAAAGGCTGCTGGTGGTCTTGGCGAAATGTGCGCGGGAGGGCGGCTTCGATGCGGCGGTGAGCGCCAGTGACCTTGCGGGTGCAATTGCGCGAATCGGATTGAGCCACTACATATTCCCAGATGCCGACCCGGCGGCGGTGCGCCGGCAGATCCGCGCTGCTGCCGGTCTCCCCGCCGGTCGGACGTCCCGTTCAGAACTGCAGTCCAGGAGGACGCGTTGACCACGTCGAAGGTTGTCTTTGATCCGTTTTCTCGTGATTTCTTCGAGGCCCCGTACGCCACCTACCGGCGGATGCGTGACGAGGAGCCCGTCTACTACAGCGAGAAATACGACTTCTATGCGCTGACCCGGCATGTCGACGTTTCGGTTGCGATCAGAGACTTCGAAACATTCTCGTCGTCGCGCGGAATCGATCTCGCGATGGTGCAGTCCGGTAATCCGGTGCCGCCGTTGATGATCATGATGGATCCGCCCGAACACCGCCGGATGCGCAGCCTGGTGAACAAGGTATTCACTCCGCGCGCCGTCGAGCGCCAACGACGGCTGGTCGTCGAACAGATCGATCGATTTCTCGCCGCGGCGGACCCCGAAGAATTCGATGTGGTGCAAGACTTTTCGGCGTTGTTTCCGGTGGAAGTGATCGCCCAGATGCTCGGCGTGCCTGCGGAGCTTCGGCAGCAGGTCCGACTGCTCTTGGACAAGCAGTTGGAGCGGGAGTTCGGAAAAATCGAGATGCCTGAAGAGGGTATCGCGGCCGGCATCGAGACCGGGTTGATGTACTACAACATCATTCAGGAGCGGCACGCCGATCCGCAGGACGACATGATCAGCGATCTGATCGCCGTCGAAGTCGAACGCGACGGGGTGCCGACGAAGCTCGATGACGTCGAGATCGCCGGCTTTGCGTCGATGCTGGGCGGGGCAGGCGCCGAGACGGTGACCAAATTGCTGGGCAATGCCGTGGTCACGTTCGACGAGCATCCCGATCAATGGCAGATGCTGCTCGATGACCGCAGTCGCATACCTGCCGCGGTGGAGGAGTTGCTGCGCTGGGAGGCGCCCGCCCAGTACCTGGTGCGGTACAGCATGAAAGACGTGGAACTGCATGGCGCCACGATTCCGGCCGGAAAGCCGGTCCTGCTGTGCGTGGGTTCGGCAAACCGGGACGAGCGGGCGTTCACTGACGCGGATAGTTTCGACATCAACCGGGACCGCAGCCGGGCGCAGAATCTGGGATTGGGATACGGGGTGCATAGCTGCCTGGGTGCCGCGTTAGCCCGGATGGAGAGTGCCGTCGCCCTGGACAAGCTGCTGGATCACATGCCGCGCTACACGGTCGTGCAGGAGGGGCTCCGGCGGGTGGCCATGACCAATGTCATCGGCTGGAACAACGTGCCGGTGCGGGTGCTGGGCTGAGTGTGCCGGCCCCGAAACCACCCCATTACATACCAGAAACCACACCAGCAACGAGGGCATATAGCAGCCTCTCGCGTTGCTTGACGGTTGTCGGAGGGCCGGTGTTTACTCGACTCAATCGAACATATATTCGAACAGATCGAGTGCCGGGAGGCTGTTATGACCGCGGCTCTGGCTTCCGAACGGGCCTCCGAACGCCCCCGGGAAAATCGCGCTGACCAGATCGAATCGCTGCGCAGGCGGATGGAAGCGATGTCCGGAAGGGTCGCAGCCCCCACCGGGGATCTGCTGCCGGAGACGGACCCCACCATCTTGCCGCGGGGGACGGTAGCGGTGCTGTCGGGGGCACGGTCACTACTGCTGCGCATGGTGGCCACGGTGACGGCGGAAGGAGGCAATGTCGCCATCGTCGGCCACCCGGATATCGGGTTGCTGGCTGCCGTGGAAATGGGGGCCGATCTGAGTCGGCTCGCGGTGATACCGGATCCCGGAAGCGATCCGATGGAAGTGGCCGCGGTGCTCATTGACGGCATGGATCTGGTGGTACTCGGCCTGGGTGGGCGTCGGGTGACGCGGACACGGGCGCGGGTCGTGGTTGCCCGTGCCCGTCAAAAGGGTTGCACCGTGCTGGTCACCGACGGCGACTGGGAAGGGGCGTCGACGCGATTGGAAGCCCGGGTCTGTGGCTACGAGATAAGTGCGGGAAGTCGTCCTGGGTTCGGGCGCATCAGCGAGGTTCGGCTTCAGGTCAGCGGGTGCGGCCGGCAGGTCGGCCGAATTCATACTGGTTGACCCTGATGGCTTCTTCCCCCGGCTCTTCTCGGGTTTTGGCGATCTGGTGCATGGATTGGCCTGCGGTCGCGGCGGCGGCCGCCACGGGCCTGTCCGGAACGGACCCGGTCGCGGTCACTGTGGCGAACCGGGTGATCGCATGCTCGGCGACGGCTCGCGCGGCCGGCGTGCGGCGCGGGTTGCGGCGCCGGGAGGCCGCGGCCAGGTGCCCGCAACTACACATCGCGGCTGCTGATGCAGATCGCGACGCCCGCTACTTCGAAGGGGTGATCGCTGCGGTGGAAGATTTGGTCCCCCGCGTCGAGGTGCTGCGGCCCGGGCTTGTGGTGCTGCAGGTGCGCGGGGCGGCCAGGTTTTTCGGGTCCGAGCAGGAGGCCGCTGAGCGGTTGATCGACGCGGTGGCCGCGGCGGGTGCGGAGTGTCAGGCCGGGATCGCCGACGGGTTGTCCACCGCGGTCTTCGCCGCGCGTGCGGGGCGCGTCGTGGAGCCGGGTCAGGACGCGCGGTTCTTGTCGGTGCTGTCGATCCGTCAGCTCGCCACCGAGCCGAGCCTGTCCGGTCCTGGGCGTACTGAGCTGACGGATCTGTTGTGGCGGATGGGGATTCGCACCCTGGGGCAGTTCGCCGCGCTGTCTCGCACCGACGTCGCATCCCGATTCGGAACCGACGCGGTTGCCGCACACCGATTTGCCCGCGGCGAGCCGGACCGTGGACCCTCCGGGCGTGAGCCGCCGTCGGAACTTGACGCCGTGCTGGACTGCGATCCACCGATCGACCGGGTCGATGCCGCGGCCTTCGCCGGACGCTCGCTGGCTGCCACGCTGCATCAGGCGCTGCTGGCCGCCGGGGTGGGATGCACCCGACTTGCCATTCACGCAGTCACCGCCACCGGCGAAGAGCTGAGCCGAGTGTGGCGGTGTGCCGAGCCGTTGACCGAGGACGCCACCGCCGACCGGGTGCGCTGGCAACTGGACGGGTGGTTGAGCCATCGGATCGCGCGTGGTCGACCGCTGGATGCGCCGGTCACGCTGTTGCGGTTGCAGGCCGTCGAGGTGGTCTCGGCCGAAGCGCTGCAGTTGCCGCTATGGGGTGGTCTCGGCGAGGAAGACAGGCTTCGAGCCCGACGAGCGCTGGTACGGGTTCAGGGCCTGCTCGGTCCGGAGGCCGTGCAGGTACCGGTGCTGTCCGGTGGCCGCGGGCCCGCCGAGCGCATCACATTGACCCCGCTGGGTGACGAGCCGATTCCGCAGTTCGACCCAACTGCGCCCTGGCCTGGCCAACTGCCTGAGCCGTCGCCGTCGGTGCTGGTCGATGACCCGGTGGAACTGCTCGATGCGCAAGGCAATCCGATCCGGGTGACCAGTCGGGGGATGTTCTCCGCCGACCCGGTGCGACTGACCGTTCCCGGTAGATGGGGAGGCCGCGACGACGAATTGCGCTGGTGGGCCGGACCATGGCCCGTGGATGAGCGGTGGTGGGATCCGGAAGCGGCGGCCGGCGCTCGCGTGGCTCGTGCCCAGGTGCTGTTGGAGAGCGAGCGCGCTTTGTTGCTGTGCTACCGGCAGAGGAGGTGGTATCTCGAGGGGATTTACGAGTGACAGAAAGGAGGAGGCAGTTGTTGCCGCGCTGTTAGCCGCCGGTGCCGGTTGAACGGGTCTTACGGCGGTTCAAGAAGTCAGACCAGGAGACGACCTCGGGGTGCTCTTTGAGCAGGGCCCGGCGCTGCCGTTCGGTCATTCCGCCCCAGACGCCGAACTCCACGCGGTTGTCGAGCGCGTCGGCCGCGCACGGTTGCATGACGGGGCAGTGGCGGCAGATGCTCGCGGCCTGCCGCTGCGCGGCACCCTTGACGAAGAGTTGGTCGGGGTCCTGGGTCCTGCAGAGGGCCTGGGCCACCCACGCCCGGTCGCCTTCTTCCTCTGCCGGCTGCACATTGCTTACAGCGACGAGGTTGGTCCGCCGAGTGGTCGAGCGTGATAATGACACGAATTGTCCCCTTCTTGTCCGGCCGCCATCCTACGGCCGCGCCCCCGGTTACTGTCGCCTTGGTGCCTCGTCGCGCCAAAAGTGATCTGAATCTCTCAGTTCATTCTAAGGTAGGCAATGGGGTGCCCATTGTGCAAATTAAAAACTAATTTTTTTGGCACATGAGTGCCATCCCTCGCCGGATCGTACTGGTCAGGGCCATGCTTTCTCCGTTTTCGTCATACCGAACGCAACACATAGCCAGATTCCGAAGCAATCTCACCGCGTCGGCGGGCTCAACGGGCTTGAGCTGACGAGTCGGCTGTAGTAAAAACTTCGTCCGCCGCCGCCCGAACGTTACGGACAGAACGGTGGAATCGGGCAGATGTTGGTGCCCACCGGCCACGGTGGCGGCCCGGGCGGATTGTCCCCGTCCCAGATGTTGTGCGCCACGTTGCCTTGCCCGGAGTAGACGTAGTAGTAGGTGTGGCAGATATTCCAGTCCCACACCACCGGATACACCCGAAGATTGCCGGTCTGCGGCTGCGGGTCGCCCGGACACCAGTGGCACGGACCCTCTGGGTGGTTCTCCGGACAGCCCGGCCAGGCGTTCAGTGGCACCGGAACGACCGGCTTGGCCTGGGCAACGTCCGCATCTGCCGCTGTGGCGACACTGCCTAGCAGCAAGACCGTGGCTGCCCAGCCCACGACTAGTTTTCTCATTTTGATTCGCCGTCCTTCGTCGCTTGGCGTAAGTCGACGCTAGGGTCGGGCTCTTGCGAAATTCTTGCGTGCGGCCGGCGGCCAACCGGACCACGAGCGGGTTCATTGTCAATGTAGTTGACATTTACTGTCTAAACCCTTGACGCGCCATGTATAGATTTCATCGAATTTGAAATTACGCGCCGACTTGTAAAGCCCATCCACAATGTCCACGAGCCGAAGTATTATCCGCATTAATGACCATGCCTTCATGCCTCGAATCCGGTGTTTTCATCGGAGCATGATCAAGTGTCATCCGTGAAATCAGCTGTGCTGCAGGTACATACGAGATGGCTGTCGTCGGGCATCGATGGAAACTGACCATTCTGACGCCGGAATGCGGCACGCCGCAGGTACCTTACGCGAAGGCAAATTCTTTGGTGCGTTTGACTTCGAGACGTGCGCCGGAGTTATTATGTGGTTCCTGCTCGAATGTGGCAGTAAATGGGCGCTCAGCGGGAATCGGAATGGACTGAAGGCATGGCGCATGTTTCATCTGGACGTGGCTTTTGGGCCAATCATGCGCGGTTTCGCCCACCGAGGCCCCGGCGGTGGATATGAATCGACCCGCTAACCCGAACATCCGTCATCAGCTGCTCTTGGCCGGCTTGCAGCTCATCCGCCGGCGCGGCGTCGAAGCGACCGGTGTGAAAGACGTCGCGGGATATGCCGGTGTCCCGAAAGGCTCGTTCTACAGCTATTTCCCCAGCAAGGACGAGTTCGTGATCGATGTGCTCGAGTACTACTGGGTTGAGCTGCAACGCGACGTTGGACGTCTGCTGGAGGAGAAACGCTCCCCGTTGGAGCGGTTCAGGGCGTACTTTCGCGCAATTGCGGAAACTCACCAGCGCGATGAGTTCATCCTGAGCTGCCTGATCGGAAACCTCGGATTAGAGGTATCCGGGCAGAACAAGCGGGTGACCCGGCGTTTGCGCGCGATTCTGCAGCTGTGGGAATCGCAACTCGCCGATGCGCTCAGCCAGTCGCACCAGGCCGAGCGTTGCGAGGTGCCCGCACTGATCATCGAAGCGTGGGAGGGCGCGATCCTGCGGTCCAAGATCGACGGCACCGGCAGTCCCTACACGCGGTTCGAGGCGGTAACCCTTCCGCTGCTCACCTCTCTTTGCGAGGTGCGCTGCACGCCGAACGGGTGACCTGATCGAGCACTACGCTTGCTCAATGCCGGACGATATGAAGCCGCATTTCGAGGAAATACAGGCTCACTACGACCTGTCCGACGATTTCTTCCGGCTGTTTCTGGACCCCACCCAGACCTACAGTTGCGCGTACTTCGAGCGCGACGACATGACGCTCGAGGAGGCGCAGCTCGCCAAGATCGATCTCGCGCTGGGCAAACTCGGACTGCAGCCGGGCATGACTCTGCTCGACGTCGGCTGTGGTTGGGGTGCCACGCTGATGCGGGCGGTGGACAGGTACGACGTGAATGTCGTCGGCCTGACTTTAAGCCAGAACCAGGCCAACCACGTCGAGCAACTGATCGCGAAATCCGACAGCCCACGTACCAAAAGGGTTCTGCTGCAGGGCTGGGAGCAGTTTGACGAGCCGGTCGACCGGATCGTCAGCATCGGGGCGTTCGAGCATTTCGGGCATGAACGTTACGACGCGTTCTTCACCCTCGCGCACCGTCTGCTGCCCGATGACGGAATCATGTTGCTGCACAGCATTACCGGGCTGCACCCGTTGGAGATGAAAGCGCGCGGTATTCCGCTGACCTTCGAATTCGCCCGGTTCGTCAAATTCATTGTCACCGAGATCTTTCCGGGTGGGCGGCTGCCGTCGATACCGATGGTGGAGGAGCGGGCCACCGCGAACGGCTTCAACATCACACGCGTGCAGTCACTGCAACCGCACTACGCGAAAACTCTCGACATCTGGTCTGCCGCTTTGGGAGCCCACAAAGACGAGGCCATCGCGCTGCAATCCGAGGAAGTGTACGAGCGGTACATGAAGTACCTGACCGGCTGCGCCAAGATGTTCCGCATCGGCTATATCGATGTCAACCAGTTCACCTGCGAGAAGTAACCGCGCCTGCTCGATGGCGGGGCCCCGTTCTACCAGTGCACACCGGGCACCAGTCGGACCAACCGTCTGACCGGCCGGGGCACACCAACCCGGCTCACCGCCCGCGCCGGGCGCTTCGGCCGACGGGGTGTCGGCGCGCGCTCGGCAGGTGGAGCGCTGGAGGCCGTGATCCCTTGTGCGGCGGCTGAATCAGGGTAGCCAAGATACAGCTGATGCAGGACCCGGCGGGATATGCCGGGCGCGAAGTAGTTGCCGGCTTCGGCGAGAGTGCCCATCGGGGTGTCGATACGGACCGGCTTCTCCACCAGCCCCCGGACCACCATCGCCGCCGCGCGTTCGGGACTGATGGCAGGCACCGGGTTGAGCCGCTTCGAGGGAGCGATCATCGGTGTAGCAACCAGCGGCATGTGGATGTTGGTGAAAGTGATGTGGTCGGAGAGTGTCTCGGAGGAGACGACATCGGAAAACGCATCCAGTGCAGCTTTGGTGGGCAGATAGGAACTGTACTTCGGGTTGCGGGCCAGCACCCCGGCGCTGGACACGTTGACGACGTGACCGAATCTGCGTTCCCGCCAGTGCGGTAGCAACGCCAGTACCATCCGTACCGCGCCGAAGTAGTTGACCGCCATCACGCGTTCGTAGTCATGCAGGCGATCGGTGGAGTTGACTACCGAGCGTCGGATCGACCGGCCCGCGTTGTTCACCAGGTAGTCGACGTGATCAAAGCGGCCCAGGATGTCTTTGACGGTGTGCTCCACGGACGCGGAGTCGGTGACGTCGCAGGTGAAGGCGTAGGCCTTGCCGCCGGCGGCCCGGATGTCGGCGACCAGTTGGTCCAGGGCGTCGCCGTTACGGGCCAGCGCGAAAACCGTCGCGCCGCGTTCGGCGACGGCGATGGCCGAAGCCCGGCCGATTCCACTGGATGCGCCGGTGATGATCACGTGCCGGCCCACCAGCGCACCTTGCGGATCGTCGCGTCGAGCGCGGTCGGGATCCAGGTGTTCGGCCCAGTACCGCCACAACTTGGGCGCGTACGTCGCGAACTCGGGCACTTGAATTCCGGTGCTCTGCAACGCTTTTTGGGTCTCTTCGCTCACGAAGGTGGGGGCCAGGTCGACGACGTCGAGCACCTCGGCGGGAATCCCGAGTTGGGTGGCAGCCATGTTGCGCAGCACCTTGGCGCGTCCGCCGACCTTGAGCACCGAGGTACCCACCGAGCGGGGCAGCGACCCGCGCAAGGGTGGCAAGCCGGCCGCCTTCGCCACCCCGCGATAGATGCCGCGCAGTCCGACGGTCTTGGGCGAGGTCAGGTGGAATGCCTGGCCGTCGCGGCCGTCGGCGTGCAGGAGCGCCACGAGTGCGTCCGCCACGTAGTCGACCGGAACGATATTGGTGCGGGCGGTGTCGGGCAGCAGCATCGGCGTGAGCGACGGCAGCGCGGCGAGCTTGCGCAGCACACCGAAGAAGTAATAGGGGCCGTCGATCTTATCCATCTCGCCGGTGCGCGAGTCACCCACCACTACCGCCGGGCGGTACACCCGATACCGCAGCCCGGGAGTGTCGCGCACCAGAGCTTCGGCCTCGAACTTGGTCTGGTGATACGGCGACGGCAACTGTTGGCCGACGTCGAAGTCGTCCTCGGTGTACTCGCCGCGGAAATCGCCGGCGACGGCGATCGACGACACGTGGTGAAAAGTCGCGTCAAGCTTTTGGGCCAGCGCGATGACTGCGCGGGTGCCCTCCACATTGGCGGCACGCTGTTCGGCCTCGGCGACGGTGACGTCGTAGATCGCGGCGCAGTGCACCAGATGGTCGACATCGCCGAGTTCAGCGATGACCTGCTCGGTCAGATTCAGCTCCGGCAGTTCGCCTACCAGGGGTTTTGCCCGGTCACCCCAGTCGAGGGCGAGGCGCTCGAAGCGGCCCAGCGACTGGCGCCGAACCAGCACCCACACCTGCGCATCGGGCTGGGAGTCCAACAAACGAGACACGATTCGGCGGCCAATAAACCCGGTACCGCCGGTAACGACATACCGCATGTAGCCCATCGTGGCCCGCCCGCGCGGGCCCCGTCAACCACTGTGAGCAGTCAGACAAATCTGCAGCTTGATGGTGCCGAGTTGAGCGAGCGGTGTGAGCAGCACGCTCAGGTGAAGCTCTTGACGCCGTCCCACTCGACCAGCGACCAACCGGTCACCGGATTTCCCTTGATGACCACGCGGCCGACGTTGGGCAGCGGATGGCTGTTCAGCAGGGTGAGCTTGCCGTTCTGGGCGTTCATCAGCGTCCAGACCATGATCGCGGTGCCCTGGGAGAAGATGACCGGCTTGTTCTTGCCGCTGTCGTAAACCTTGCGGATGGCAGTGGTGAACTGAGAGTTGAAATCGGCACCGCTCACCGAGCCCGGGATGCTGGTGTCGATGTCGCCGTCCACCCAGCGCACCGGCGCCAGCATGTAGGTCGAGCTAGCCATCGACTCGGGCTTGCCGTTGTACCAACCGGCGTTGAGGGACTGCACGCCCGCGAGGACCTCGACCTGGCGGCCCACCTCGGTGGCCAATGGCCCGGCGGTTTGCTGGTCGGCAGCCATGGGGGAGGAGTAGATGGCGTCGAAGTCGCCGCGTCCACCCGAATGGGCGAGCTGCTGCGCCTGGTTCTTTCCGTCGGTGGTGAGGCTCGGACCCGGCACCGCTGTGTCGATGATCCCGTCGGCGTTGGCTTGAGACTGCGCATTCCGGATAAAGGTCACGGTGATGCTGCGTGCGTCGGGGCTACTACCGCCGCAAGCGCTCAGTAGTGCCGCCGCGAGGAGCACGGCCGAGCCTGTAAAGGCCTTCCAAGTCATGGTTCGCTTCGCCATGGCGATAGCCTGCCCTGCCGACACCGTCGGAGGGAAGAGTTTGCGATGGTTAACTGCAGAAAAGATACGAACATCTCAATCGTGAGGAGACGCATATGGCGATTGACCCGAGTGCCGTAGGTGCCGTTACTGAGCCCCAGTTGTTCGAGTGGACCGACCGGGACACGTTGCTCTATGCGCTCGGCGTCGGCGCCGGACTCGAGGATCTGGCGTTCACCACCGAGAACAGCCATGAAATTCCGCAGCAGGTGCTGCCGACCTACGCGGTGATCTGCTGCCCGGCGTTCGGGGCGGCGGGCAAAGTCGGGAGTTTCAACTGGGCGATGCTGCTGCACGGCTCGCAGACCGTTCGGCTGCACGCGCCGCTGCCGGCAGCGGGAAAGCTGTCAGTGTCCTCCGAAGTCGTCGACATTCAAGACAAGGGCGAGGGCAAGAACGCGATTTTGATGCTGCGCGGTCTGGGCAAGGATCCCGACACCGGAACGCTGATCGCCGAGACGCTCACTAACCTCGTCATCCGCGGCGAAGGTGGCTTCGGTGGCGAAAAGGGGGAGCGGGCCGCGGCACCGGAGTTCCCCGACCGTGAGCCCGATGCCCGCATCGAATTGCCCACCCGCGAGGACCAGGCACTGATCTATCGGCTGTCCGGTGACCGCAATCCGTTGCACAGTGATCCGTGGTTTGCCACGAACCTGGCCGGGTTTCCCAGGCCGATCCTGCACGGCCTGTGCACCTATGGGGTCTCCGGGCGTGCGTTGGTTGCCGAGTTGGGCGGCGGTGTTGCCGCCAACGTCACCTCGATCGCGGCCCGGTTCACCAAACCGGTGTTCCCGGGCGAGACGCTCTCGACGCTGATCTGGCGGACCGAGCCCGGCAAAGCGCTGTTCCGGACTGAGGCTTCCGGGGCCGAGGGTCAGGGGCCGCGGTTGGTGCTCGACGACGGTGAGGTCGAGTACGTCCAGTCTTGATCGTCGTTGGTCCGGTAGTAGTGCACGTAGGCGGCTGCCGGCACCACGACGAAGGTGAGCACGATCAAGACGATCGAGAAGTAGTTGGCGTCGCCGTGCGCCGTGAAGATAAGCGTGCGGTAGTCGAAGGACACCGCGAGCGCGGCAGAGATCAGCACGGCAGCCACCGGTAACACTTTGTCGGTGAACGTGTTTCGCTTCACGGCGGCGTGTTTTCCGGATTGGTCCCGCGCCAGTGCGATAAGTGCGATCGGAACGATGATGAACTGGATGAACCGGGCGATGACGGCCAGTCCGGTGAGGCTCTCGATGTCGAACCGCAGGGCCAGGGGAAACGCCAGGGCCAAAGTCGCGGTGATAGCGAAAGCGACTATGGGGACACCGAATCGGTTCTTCTGCGACAGGCGCGCCGGCAAGGTCTTGGTGTCCGAAAGTGCGGTCCATAGCCGCGGGGCGCCGAAGGATGCGGCGACGTTAATGCCGAACATCGAGACCAGCGCTCCCAGGACGATGACGGTTCGGAAGGCGTTGTTGTCGATCGCCGCAGCCAGTTTCACAGTGTCGCCGGATTTGACGACCTTGTCCGACCCCAGCAACATCGCCACCACGACGGCAAGCACGTAGACGGTGCCTACGCCGAGAATCGCCAACGGTATGGCGCGCGGCAGGTTTCGGTCCGGATCCTGCATCTCCTCGGCGGCATTGGCGATCGATTCAAATCCGGTGAACGCGTACAGGGCCGCCATGACGGCAAGGACCAACCCCGAGAGAGCGCTCTGCCCGATCTCAATGAAGCCGAAAAGTGCGTAGGGGGCCGGATGAAAAACCTCCGCCGAAGCCGACACTGAATATTTGTTGACGTGCCCGGTGGCGACGATCCAGAGTCCGCCGACGATGAAAAGGGAGAGCGCGAACATCTTTCCCACGGTTGAGATTCCGTTGGCCCACTCGATGACCCGGTTGCCGAATATGTTGACGATCAACAGGACCGCGATGAAGAGCAGGAACGTCAGCGTCTTTACGCTGAAAAGCTCGCTGTCGTTGGCGTAATTCCGTTGTGGGAAAAGCACCTTGAGGAGCGTTGCGACGAACAGCGATGCCAGAACTCCCCACGCGATGGACGCGACGATGGCGTGCGTGACGCCGACATAAATTCCGATCCGCTGACCGAACGCGGCCGTTGTATAGGCATACGAGGCGCCGTTGGTTTTGACGTATCTTGCCGCCGTCGCGAAGACGAGCGCCATGATTCCGGCGAAGACGCCGGCCAGAATGTAGGCGACTGGCGCTAGGGGACCCGCGAGCTTGATGACCGCACCGGGCGTCAGGAATATACCTGCGCCGATGACCGCATTGATTCCGAGCATGACGATGCTCCAGAAGCCAAGCTTGCTGATAGCGCGCACTCCTATCCGCTCGGGTTCAGGCGCCCAAACTTCAAGACTGGCACAGCCGTCGTTCCAGGCCCACCGCCCCTGGCTATTGGGAGTTGGCGGGTACTAGGCGTCTTCGCCGGCGCTGCCGCTCAGGAAGCCTTGCGAGCCGGCGCCTCCACCCTTACCGATGCCGCCGCCGGAACCCCCGTCGTTGCCGAACGGGCTACCAACGGGGCCGGCATTGGCACCGAGCCCGCCCGCGCCGCCGGCGGCGCCGCTGTTGCCGGCGTTGCCGTCGCCGGTGCCGGCAATGGTGCTGAGAATGCTGCCCCCGCCACCCCCGCCGCCGGTCCCGTTGCCACCTGTCCCGCCGGTGCCACCGCTGGGCGGCAGGGCGGTGGAGAAGTTCGCAACATTGCCGCTATTGCCGCCGTTGCCGGCAGTGCTTCCGGCGGACGCGGCCCCGCCGCCCCCGCCGCCGCCGCCAGCCACAGCGGCCTGTCCCCGGGCAGCGCCGCCCGCTCCGCCGCCCCCGCCGGCGCCGGCCATTCCGCCGGCGGTACCGGCAGCGGCGTCACCCGAGCCACCGCCGCCACCGCTGCCGCCTGTACCGGTAGCTGCGCCGAAGCCCGTCGTCGAACCGGTACCGCCGGTACCGCCGATGCCGCCGCCCCCCACCGGCGCCGCCGCTGCCGGAAGCTCCGAGACCGGCGCCAGCGCTGCCGCCGATGCCGCCGGCCTGTGCGCTCAATGCCTGATAGGCCTGGCCGTGGGCGCCGAACAGGGCAGAGATGGCCACCGACACCTCGTCGGCGGCGGCCGCTTGCACCTGCACCGTCGGGGCCAGCGCTGCCGCGGTCGCTTCGCCGATCGCTGATCTGATTTCGGCCAAATCGGCGGCCGCAGCGGCCACCAATTCCGGACTCGCTAATACAACCGACATGGCAGCCTCCCGATTGGCTGACGGGGAGCGTATCGCTCATCGCGAGCCGCTCGCGACATTTTGGCCGACTGCGCCAGAAGTGAAGTGCTGCTGCCTAATTTACGCCTGCGTCAGATAATTGGCCGGCCAGTCGATCAGTGAACTCGGCAGCATCGGCGGGGCTGTCCAGGGCGAACAGCGCGGCGGTGGCCCGATCGCCATCATCGTTGTGCCGCACCAAGATTGGCACGCCACCATCGCGTACGGCGTCGAAGGCGTCCTCATCGGTGATGTCGTCGCCCAGATAGATCGGGACCAGCGGGGTGGATCCCTCGCCACGTAAATGGTCGATCACCCAGTGCAGTGTTTTCCCTTTGTCCCAGTCGAGGTCCGGGCGTAACTCGATGACTTCGCGGCCAGTTGTCACCCGCAGCGCATCCCGCTGGCCGGCGGCGCGCACCGCTGCGGCTACCTCGCCGACCCTGTCCCGCGCGGCGTTGCGGTAGTGCACGGCCACGCCAAAGCGCTTGTGTTCTATCACAACCCCGGGAATCGCCCCGATACGTTCGCGCAGCTGGGCCGCGGCCTCTTCCAGCACCGGTATGGCCGCCGCTGCGGCCTCGTTCTGGTGGTGCGTGCCGTCGGGCGCGGTCAGTTCAAATCCGTGACTACCGGCGTACCAGATGCCCGGCAGCCCGACGCGCTTGGAGACATCGGAGAGATCGCGGCCGCTCAGAATGGCGACCGGGCAGCGGGCCGCCAGCCGCTGCAGTGCTTCGGCCGCACCCGCGACGGGTCTGGCCGCATCCGGATCATTCACGATGTCCGACAGGGTGCCGTCGAAGTCGAAGAACACCGCGGGTGCCCGGACGGCAAAGCCGGCGGCAAGGGTCAGGGCTTGCAAGGCATCCGGAAGCTCGGACATCCTGAGGTCGCCCGTTCGTACGTCGATCTCGCTGAGGTCGGCGACCACGGCGTCGGCGCCAGCCGACGCCGAGTGTCCGGCATCGACCCCGATCACCAAAGCGAATCCCGCCTCGCGTGCGGCGGTTGCCGACGACGCACTCGACGCAACGACGGCGCACCGCCCCGGCAGCACGGCCAGGTGCCCGGCCGTCTGGAGCAGGGCGGCCCGGTAGCCGACGTCGGAGGCGAATGCTTCGGTGCCGACGCGGGCGTCGTGCAATCTGGCAACAAATGCTGCCTTGCTACCGGGGGACGAGGTCAACGCCGCGTCGAGCAGCACCGCGTCGTGGCGGCGTGGGTCGATGGTGAGCGACATGGTCCCACCCTCTCACGGTGGGAATCTCTAGTCGTCGGGTCGGGGGTCAGTGCCGCACGCGTACCGGCGGTGCTGACGGCCGCCACCGAATCGCGTTGTTCGGCAATGCGCGGGACGGGCGCTTGCGTCGGCGGTCGAACAGCAGGACCGAATCCTGGCTGAGCGCCACCAGGCGAGCCATCCCCAGTTCGATGCCGGCGGCGAGCTGCTCCATGTCGGGGACGGCGTCGTAGTCGGCCGTGATGCCGAATACCAACTCGTCGCCATAGCTGAGCACGGCAACCCCGGTGCTCAGCTGCAGAGCCGTCGGCGGGATGGGCAGCACCCGATCCATGCGTTGGCCCAACAGCCGCAATCGTTGTCTCGGACCGGGGGCGTTGGTGGCCAGCGTCACGATGTCTTGCCGGCGCAACCGGGTCAGCGCCTGAAAGGCCTTGGTGCACAGATCGATCGGGGAGAATCCGTTGCTTGGCTGAGTGGTGTGTTCGATTCGGCTCCGGCTGTGCACCGCGCGTAGTTGCCGAATCGGGTCGATGTGTTCGACGGGGAGGTAAGGCAGTGCGGGTGCCAGGGTGCGCAGGGAGTCCGCGCGCGGCTGCTCGCCATTGCGCACCAGGACGCTGCGGAATCCTTCGGTGATCGCGGCGAGCGCAACATCATTGGTGGTGACGCCGAACTTGCGCGCCACGCTGTCGACGGCGGCGCGGGGGATACGCACCGTGCGGTAGCGACGCATCGTGGTCGCCGGATCGGCCGCCGGCCACATCACGCCGGCCGCGGTGACCAGACTGGTGGCGGTGCCGGTGACGACGCGCGTCGCAGCCTTGAGCACGCCGACCGGAGCCTGCAACAGGGTGTCGGTCCAGCTCGGCCCGTCGCCGGACGGAGATGAAATCTGCTTGGCGGCAGTGCTATTGGTGAAGGTGTCACTTTCGGCGTCGTCGCAGAGTCGGGTCAGCAGATGGGCGGCCGAGATGTCGCCGGCGATGCTGTGGTGGATCTTGATCAAGACCGCCCATTGATTGTCCTTGAGACCCTCGATGATCCAGCACTCCCACAGTGGTCGATCGAGATCGAGCGGGCGTTCCAGTGCGTATGCGATGGCCTGAAAAAGTTCCGCCTCGTCACTGGGCGCCGGGAGCGCCACCCGTTGCACGTGTCGGGTGACGTCACAGGCCTGCTCGAAGCTGGGCTGAAACCGTTCTGCCAGTAGTTCTTTGATGAGTTCGTAGTCGGGGACAGCACCGTTGACGACGGCGACCGCGCCTAGTGCCATGCTCGAGTGCTGATCCGAATCTGCTGCTCCGAAGATCCCGGTGTCCGTCGTGGTCAGTTGCTTCGTCATTGCCGGCCCCCACTGCTTTTTTTAATGTGTACCAGTATCGGGGTGCAGCTTGCACGGCGGTAGGTCTGGCAGGTTAAGAACATGTTTTCTACTTAAAGATGGCTTTAACTGCGGCGATGACACTCGCGGCGGTGTTGGCCGCAAATTGTTGCACGTGCGTTTTAAGACTGTTCAGAAGCTGTTCTCGTCACCCATGCCCTAGTTTATCGAACAAACGTTCGATAGACTAGGGCATGGGTTGGCACCACGGACCGCCGAGCTGGGCCGAGATGGCGCGGGTTCTCGAAGGCAAGCCGCGCCATGCCGGGACGGAGGTCCCGGCCGGCCCCGCTGAGGATGGTCCGCTGTCGCAGAAGCGCGGCACCTACACCGCGGAACCACGTGGGCAGCGGAGCCGTTCGTCCATCGCGTATGCCGAGCTGCATACGCATTCCGCGTACAGCTTCCTGGATGGGGCCAGTACGCCGGAGGAGTTGGTCGAGGAGGCCGCCCGGCTGGATCTGCGTGCCATCGCACTGACCGACCATGACGGTCTGTACGGGGCGGTGCGTTTCGCTGAAGCGGCGGTGGAGCTAGGCGTGCGCACCGTGTTCGGTGCCGAGTTGTCTTTGTCGTCGGTTGCCCGCACCGAGCACCCGGACCCGCCCGGGCCGCATCTGTTGGTGTTGGCCCGCGGGCCCGAGGGGTACCGCCGGTTGTCCCGGCAGTTGGCGGCAGCGCATCTGGCCGGCGGTGAGAAAGGCAAGCTGCGCTACGACATCGACGTGTTGACCGAGGAAGCCGGCGGACACTGGCACATTCTCACCGGATGTCGGAAAGGGACTGTGCGTCAAGCACTTTCCGACGGCGGTCCGGAAGCGGCCAAGCAGGCGCTGGCCGACCTGGTGGACCGGTTCGGCGCCGGGCGGGTCAGCATCGAATTGACTCATCACGGCCAACCGCTCGACGACGAACGCAACGCGATACTGGCCGAGTTGGCGCCGCATTTCGGTGTCGGTGTCGTCGCCACCACCGGAGCGCATTTCGCTGATCCGTCCCGTCGCCGGCTGGCCATGGCGATGGGAGCGATCCGGGCCCGGCAGTCTCTGGACGGCGCTGCGGGATGGCTGGCCCCGCTGGGCGGTTCGCACCTGCGGTCCGGTGAGGAGATGGCCCGGCTGTTCGCCCACCGTCCCGAGGTGGTGACGGCGGCCGCCGAACTCGGCGAGCAGTGTGCGTTCGGTCTGGCTTTGATCGCGCCGCAGTTGCCACCCTTTGACGTGCCGGACGGGCACACCGAGGACAGCTGGCTGCGTTCGTTGACCATGATCGGCGCCGCCGACCGCTACGGGCCGGCCGGGCGTGCCACGAAAGCCTATGCCCAGATCGAGCACGAATTGAAAGTGATTGCGCAACTGAAATTTCCGGGCTACTTCCTGGTGGTGCACGACATCACCCGGTTTTGCCGGGAAAACGACATTTTGTGTCAGGGGAGAGGGTCCGCGGCCAATTCCGCGGTCTGCTACGCCCTCGGGGTGACCGCTGTCGATCCGGTGGCCAACGACTTGCTCTTCGAGCGGTTTTTGTCGCCCGCCCGCGACGGGCCACCCGACATCGACATCGACATCGAGTCGGATCTGCGGGAGAACGTCATCCAGTACGTCTACGACAAGTACGGACGTGACTACGCGGCCCAGGTCGCCAATACCATCACCTACCGGAGTCGTAGCGCGGTGCGTGACATGGCGCGCGCGCTGGGTTTCTCGCAGGGGCAACAGGATGCGTGGAGCAAGCAGATCAGCCACTGGTCTGGGCAGCCCGCCGACATCGAGGGCATCCCGGAAGGTGTCGTCGACCTGGCCAACCAGATCCGGAACCTGCCTCGGCACATGGGAATTCACTCCGGTGGCATGGTGATCTGCGACCGGCCGATCGCCGATGTGTGCCCGGTGGAGTGGGCGCGGATGGAGAACCGCAGCGTTCTGCAGTGGGATAAAGACGATTGCGCGGCAATCGGTTTGGTGAAGTTCGATCTACTGGGGCTGGGCATGCTCTCGGCGTTGCACTACGCCAGAGACTTGGTGGCCGAACACAAAGGCCTGGAGGTGGACTTCGCCCGACTCGACCTCTCCGAGCCCGCGGTGTACGAGATGCTGTCGCGGGCCGATTCGGTCGGGGTGTTCCAGGTGGAGTCGCGGGCCCAGATGGCGACGCTGCCGCGGTTGCGGCCCCGGGTGTTCTACGACTTGGTGGTAGAGGTCGCGTTGATCCGACCCGGTCCTATTCAGGGCGGATCGGTACACCCGTACATCCGGCGTCGCAACGGCATCGACCCCGTCGTCTATGACCATCCGTCCATGGAGTCTGCCCTGCGAAAGACGCTGGGCGTGCCGCTCTTTCAGGAACAGCTGATGCAACTGGCGGTCGACTGCGCCGGCTTCTCGGCCGCCGAGGCCGACCAGTTGCGGCGTGCCATGGGTTCCAAGCGTTCGACCGAACGCATGCGACGACTACGCGACCGCTTCTACGACGGCATGCACAGGTTGCACGGCGCCGACAAGGAGGTGATCGAGCGGACCTACGAAAAGCTGGAGGCGTTCGCCAACTTCGGCTTTCCCGAAAGTCACGCGCTGTCCTTTGCGTCGCTGGTGTTCTACTCGTCGTGGTTCAAGCTGCATCACCCGGCGGCGTTCTGTGCCGCACTGCTGCGCGCTCAGCCGATGGGTTTCTATTCGCCGCAATCATTGGTGGCCGACGCGCGACGGCACGGGGTGCTGGTGCACGGCCCGTGCGTCAACGCCAGCCTGGCGCACGCGACTTTGGAGAACACCGGAACCGAGGTGCGGCTAGGGCTGGGCGCGGTCCGTCATATCGGCGACGACCTTGCCGGAAAACTGGCTGACGAGCGGAAAGTCAACGGCCCGTTCGGATCTCTGCTGGATCTGACGACCCGGTTTCAGCTTTCCGTGCCGCAGACCGAAGCGTTGGCAACTGCTGGGGCGTTGGGCTGCTTCGGGATGTCCCGACGGGAAGGGCTATGGGCCGCGGGGGCGGCGGCCACGCAGCGGCCGGATCGGCTGCCTGGGGTGGGCTCCTCGTCACACATCCCGTCGCTGCCGGGGATGAGCGAGCTGGAGTTGGCCGCGGCCGACGTGTGGGCCACCGGCGTCTCCCCGGACAGTTATCCGACCCAGTTCCTGCGAGCAGACCTGGATGCAATGGGAGTGGTGCCCGCGGCCGAGTTGGGCTTGGTGCCCGATGGTGACCGGGTGCTGATCGCCGGGGCGGTGACCCATCGACAACGGCCCGCGACCGCTCAGGGGGTGACGTTCGTCAACCTCGAGGATGAGACCGGGATGGTCAATGTGCTCTGCACTCCGGGGGTGTGGGCGCGGCATCGCAAGCTGGCACATACCGCGCCGGCGCTGCTGATTCGTGGGCAGGTGCAAAACGCCAGTGGGGCAATCACTGTCGTGGCCGAGCGGTTGGGCCGCATCAGCCTGGCGGTCGGTTCGAAGTCCCGGGACTTTCGCTAGCTCGGGTCGCAAGCTCGGCTTCAGCCGGCGCCGCGGGCCCGAGCCATTGGTCTAGCCCATCCCCCGTAAGAGGGACATCAAATCACTCCGCCGCGCGATGTTTGCGCAGCTCATTGCCCATAGCGTTACATGCATGGACGCCGCCACCACCACACTGATCATGGCGACTATTACGGCGTCCTTGTCGCTATCGTTCCAAAGGTGGTACAACGCTAGACCCGCCTGGCATCGACAACAGCCATGGCGGGAGGCGCGAGTTCCTTTGAACTTGCTAGAGAACTACGCGGTGAGTAGACACCAAGCGGTAGCGGCCCCAGAGTAGGACGGGTGCCTACTTCAAAGGTCTGGTTTCTCACTGGAGCATCGCGTGGATTCGGGCTCGAGATCGCACGCAAGATCCTGAGTCAGGGCGACCGGGTGGTCGCGACCGCGCGTCGGGCCGGGCAGATCCACAGCGCGTTCCCCGATGCCGGTGACGCCCTGCTTGCCGTCGACCTCGACGTCACCGACGGTGATCAAGCCGCGGCGGCGGTTCAAGCCGCCGTCGACGCCTTCGGGCGGATCGACGTGCTGGTGAACAACGCCGGCCGTGGACTGCTCGGAGCCGTCGAGGAATCCTCGGACGCCTCGGTGCGTGCCGTTTACGAGGTCAATGTGTTCGGCACCCTGACCATGCAGCGCGCGGTACTGCCGGTGATGCGCCGGCAACGGTCCGGCCACATCATCAACATCAGCTCGATCGGCGGATTGCTCGGCTCGCCCGGATGGGGCGTGTACTGCTCAACCAAGTTCGCGCTGGAAGGCTTCAGCGAAGCGCTGGCCAAGGAGGTCAAGCCGCTCGGCATCTGGGTCACCATCGTCGAACCGGGCTACTTCCGCACCGACTTCCTCGACGCATCCAGCCTGGGCACCGAAGAAACGATCATCGCCGACTACGAATCCACCGCCGGTGCGGTGCGCGTTCACGCCGCCGACCTCAACCACGAACAGCCCGGTGACCCGATCAAGGCCGCCGCAGCAATAGTTGACATCGCGGCCGCCGCCGAGCCGCCGGTGCACCTGCTGCTGGGCACCGACTGCGTCTCGGCGGTAGAAGCCAAAATCGTTGCGCTGCAAGCGGACATCGATAACTGGCGGACGGTCTCGATCTCGACCGACCACGACTAGCCAGTCGGCGTGGTCCACACCTTCGTCGGCGTGATTCGCAGCCGGGCGCTGAAGTCGCCCATCATGTCGGTCAGGCCTTCTCTGTCGGCGGCCTCGCGGTATTTCGCCCAATAAGGTTCGTCGTCGCGGCAGTCCACACCGGTAGCATCCACCGCTGCCGTCCCGCCGATGACGATGATCCCTTGGCCCTGGCCATCGGAGTCCAAATTCACGCTGACCTGGGGATGGGCCTTGATGTGTGCGACCTTGGCCGCGCCGGGCGCGGAGTAGACGATCAGATCGGTGCCGTCAAAGTAGAACCAGATCAGCCGCGGCACCGGCTGCCCCGACTTGGCGACGGTGGTCAGCCAGCCGAAGTAATCGGAGGTGAGCCTGCTGGAAACCTCTTCTGTCAGTTCGATGCTCATGAACTCAAAGGTAGCCTCCACCTATGACACTCAACCTGTCCGTCGATGAAGTCCTGAGCACTACCCGCTCGGTGCGCAAGCGCCTCGATTTCGACAAGCCCGTGTCCCGCGAAGTGCTGATGGAATGCCTTGAACTGGCGCTGCAGGCCCCGACCGGTTCCAACTCGCAAGGCTGGCAGTGGGTGTTCGTGGAGGACGCGGAGCAGAAGAAGGCCATCGGAGACGTCTACCTGGCCAATGCCGGCCCCTACCTCAGCTCGCCGGCACCCGAGTACGCCGAGGGCGACGCTCGCGGCGAGCAGATGGGGCGGGTGCGTAGTTCGGCGGGCTACCTTGCCGAGCACATGCACGAGGCGCCGGTCCTGTTGATTCCCTGCATCGAAGGCCGGGAAGTGCAGTCCCCGTTGGGCGGTGTGTCGTTCTGGGCGTCGTTGCACCCGGCCGTGTGGAGCTTCTGTCTTGCGCTGCGCTCACGCGGGCTGGGCTCCTGCTGGACGACGCTGCATCTGCTCGGTGATGGCGAGCGCAAGGTGGCCGACATCCTCGGCATCCCGTACGAGCAGTACAGCCAGGGCGGGCTCTTCCCGATCGCCTACACCAAAGGCACCGACTTCCGCCCGGCCAAGCGGCTGCCGGCCGAAAGCCTGACGCACTGGAACTCTTGGTAACTATGGCCGAGGTCGTGATCGCGGGTGCCGGCCCCAACGGGCTTATGTTGGCCTGCGAACTGGGCATCGCAGGTCACCGGCCCGTCGTATTGGACCCACTTCCCGGGCCCAACCCGCACAAGCGCGCCAATGGCATTGTCGGACAAGGGGTTCGGATTCTCGACCACCGCGGCCTGTTCGCTGAACTCGCGGCGACCACGGACCCGCCGCAACCGGTGCCCGGCTCCAGCTTCGCGGCCTTCGGGCTGGATTTTTCGAGGCTGGACGATCCTCAAATGTTCATTCTGCACGTCGAACAGCCCAGGCTGATCCAGGTGCTGGTGGCTCGCGCACACGAGTGCGGCGTCGACATCCGCTGGGGACATTCGCTCACCGGATTCGAGCAGGACGCCGATGGCGTCACGGTGCGGGTAGCGGGTCCCGGTGGCAGCTACGATCTGTCAGCCCAATACCTGGTCGGTGCCGACGGCGGTACCAGTCTGACGCGCAAGCTGGCTGGCATCGAGTTCGATGGCACTTCGTCGTACGACGTGGTCGAGCGGATGGCATTCGGGGTACTGCCGCCCGATGATTGGGTCGATCCGGTCAGCGGGGCGCTGCAGGTCCCGGGAGCGGGTGCCTTGCCCGCTCGGCAACTACTGCGGACCGATGGCGGCATTTTTGCCTGGGGCGTGATGGCGGGTCAGTCGGTGGCGTTCACCATCGAATTGGACGGCACGCCACGTGAGCACCCCGATGCCGAGGCCGATGCCGACTCGCCGCTGACGCTGTCCGAACACGAGCAGAGCATCCAGCGCGTAATCGGCGGCCATGTGCCGCTGAGGGCCGAATTGCCCGGAACTGCGCCGGATTTGCGATGGTTCCGTGGCATGAACTCCCGGATCGCGGCACGCTACAAGGTAGGTCGGGTGATTCTGGTCGGCGACTCCGCGCATGTGCATTTCGCGTTGGGCGGACCGGGGCTGAATCTGGGTCTGCAGGATGCGGTGAACCTCGGCTGGAAGTTGGCGGCGGTGCTCGACGGCCGGGTGGATGCCGAGTTGCTCGACACCTATGAGGCCGAGCGCAGGCCGGTGGCCGATCGGTTGATCATGCACAGCCGGGCCCAGCTGGCCCTGATCCGCCCCGGTGTCGAAATCACCGCCCTGCGTGAGCTTTTCGCTGAACTGCTGACGCAGCCCGGCGTCGTCGGTCACCTCGGCGACCTGGTGTCCGGCGCCGACACCCGGTACCCGACGGATGCGGATCAGCACCCGTTGGTCGGCCGATGGGTGCCGGATTTCGCCGTCGCCAACGAGCACGGGACCCAACGCATTGCCGAGTACGCCCGCGACGGTAGACCGCTGCTGGTCGATCTCACCGACGGCGCGTCAGTCGCGTCCGCATTGGCAGGCGCCGACGGTATCACCGTGGCCGCGGGACGCCCAGTCGGAGACATCGTGGCGACGGCGCTGCTGATACGTCCAGACGGTTACGTGGCCTGGGCGTCGTCGCTGTCGGCCCCCGATATCGACGAACTTGGTCGGGTACTGAGTCACTGGTTCGGCTACGCACTTGTCCGCCATTCGGGGGACAGACGAATTCATCCCTGACGTCCCCTTTTGGGGGATACCGGGTAGGCATCGAGTTGGGCAATCTAAGTGACAACAAAGCCTCACCCGAAACCCCAGATCCCAAAAGGAGAAATCATGATCCACGAGATTCTTTTCCAAGAGGTCGAAGCCGCCTACACCATGCCGTCTTTCGTCGTCGAAGACGTCGCCGCCTGACAACACCGGTGGCATGCACCCCAGCCCCCCGAATGCATGCCATCCCTGAAATCCGGCCCGTGCCCCGCACGAGCCGGATTTCTGTATTTGCGGGTATAAATCGTTGCGTGCCGTCCGCAAATGCGATGTCCGATGATGGAAGTTCGGTCGAGATCTTTTCACGGCTGCCGGCCAGTCCGGATCTAGAACTGATCGACGGCCTGTTGGCGCCCAACAGTTCGGTGCTGGACCTCGGTGCGGGTGCGGGCCGGTTGGCGAACCCGCTGGCCGAACTGGGGCATCAAGTCACTGCGGTCGACCAGTCCGCCGACATGCTGGCCCATGTGCGGGCAGCCCACACGGTGCGTGCCCGATTCGAAGAGTTGCGGCTGCCGGACAAATTCGATGCCGTGCTGATGGCGGGCAGCCTGCTCAGCTACCTGGACACCGATATTCGTCGCGCCACCTTGGCTACCGCTGCGCACCACCTCAAACCGACCGGTACCGCCATCATGCAATGGAGATCGCCGCGCTGGTTCGAACTGCGAATCGAAGGTCACCACCGAATGGTCAGCGGGAACACCGTGCAGACCATGACTATTCACCACAATCGCCAGGGTGCGGTCGCCGGCGAGTTCGGTCTGGAAATCGACGGCCAAATTTGGAGCCAGCCGTTTGAATTCCAATTCCTTTCGGTGGCTCAACTCATCGACGAATTGCGTGCTGCGGGACTGCAACTGGACTCCGTCGAGCCGGAATCGACCGAATGGCTGCGGGCCAGCCTGCGTTAAATCGAGCCGGCGTAGCCGTGTTGTCGCCAGGCCTCGTACGCGGCGACCGCCGCCGCGTTGGACAGATTCAACGAACGACGGCCACCCAGCATCGGAATGCGCACCTGCTTGGTGATGTGGGGGTCGGCGAGCGTCTCGGCATCCAGACCCGTGGGTTCGGGACCGAACATCAAGACATCGCCGGGCCGGTACTCGACGTCACTGAACGATGTCGTGGCTTTGGCGGTGAACGCGAACACCTGCACGGCCGGCAGCGCCGCCCACGCCCGCTCGAGTGACGCGTGCACGGTGACCGACGCCAGGTCGTGGTAGTCCAGCCCGGCGCGACGGAGTTTGGGTTCGGACAGATCGAATCCCAGCGGCTCGACCAGATGTAGCTCGCAGCCGGTGGCAGCCGCGGTCCGGATGGCATTGCCCGTGTTCGGTGCGATGCAGGGATAGACGAACATCAGCCGGAACATGCGTTGATCATGGCAAAGAACGCCGGCGGCCTGGGATGGTCCGCTCGCTTGTCCACCGTTCGCAGGACAGGTGGATTCATCCCTCATGCACCCATTCGGTGGATGTCGCACCCGCCCCGACTCGGGCAATCTCAGTGGCGTCAACGCTTCTAGCGAAGCGGCGACCCCGTAGCTGTGGCATGTTCCAAGCCCCCTTAAGACATGCCACGTAGGAGGCAGGCCCGTGCACCCCACGGGCCTGCTTCTGTATTCCGCCCCTCTTCCGCGTGACTTAGCCGCGGCCGGGCGTCGGCGGTCACCAGGACACCAAGAGATCCGCAAGAAATCCACAAGTGCCTTGCCGAAATCTAAGTCTCGAAAGCACCGCCGAGGGCAAGGAGCCGAGATGACAGTCGAATCAGTGCAGGTGAACAACGTCTACCCGCACGCCGACAGCCGCTACGAGAACGTAGAGGCGACCGTCACCTACGCCGTCGACCCGACGCATCTGGCCAACGAGCGCATCACCGACCTCGAGCTCGCGCCGCGCGACCACGACGGCCTGGTGCGCTACGACGCCGACCTGCGCCTGATCCGCCCGGTCGACGGCGGGAATGGCAAGCTGCTGTTCGTGGTGCCCAACCGCGGCGTGCCCACCAACGCGCCCTGGTTGAAGGGCGGCTTCCTGCTCGACCGCGGTTGGACCATCGCTTCCTGCGGCTGGCAGTGGGACGTGCAGCGCGGGCCGGCAATCCTGGGCCTGACGGCACCGCGAGCCGAGGTGGAGCCCGGATTCATGCGCCTGGAGTGGCGTTCCGACGCCGCGAGGGCCGACCACGCGCTGAGCTTCTCGGCACCCGAAATCGAGTCGATCCCCGGCGCTGAGGCGCTTTTCACCTTCACCTCCTACCCGACGATCGACATCAACGACGCCGAAGCGGTGCTGACCGTGCGCACCGCCCCCGACGCCGAGCCGACGACGATCCCCCGGGCTACCTGGCGTTTCACCGACGAAACCCACGTTGCGCTGGACGGCGGCTTCCAGCCGTTCCACTGGTACCGGCTGGTATACCGGACGTCGCTGGCGCCGGTCGCCGGCGCGGGCCTGTTGGCGATCCGCGATGTGGTTTCCCACCTGCGGACCGACCACCTGCTCACCGGCGGCATCGACCACACCTTCGCGTACGGCGTCTCGCAGGCCGGCCGGTTGCTGCGTCAGTTCCTGTCTGACGGCCTCAACATCGACGAGTCCGGCATGACCGTCTTCGACGGAATCTTCAGCGACTTCGCCAGCGCCAACCGTGGCGAGTTCAACCAGCGCTACGCGCAGCCGTCCACCCCGGGGGGCAACGGCGCCACGGCCCCGTTCGCGACCCACGAACTGCTGGCGCGGCAGCGCGAACTCGGCGGCATGCCGAAGACGATCTTCACCAACAGCGCCACCGAGTACTGGCAGGGGGACGGCGCGCTGGTACACGTGGACGCGCACACCGGCATGGACCTGCCCGAGGACGCCGACGTGCGCACCTACCTGCTGGCCGGGACCGACCACTTCGGCAGCAGCAAGATCAAGGACGCACTGCCCGCTGCCAACCCGGTGCACCACCTCGACGTCACGCCGGTCACCCGGGCGCTGCTCATCGCCCTGGAGAACTGGGTCGCCGACGGTATCGAGCCGCCCGCCAGCCGGGTGCCGCGGACCAGCGACGGGACAGCCGTCGCCCGCAAGGACGTGCTGTCCAGCTTCAGCTACGCGAACACACCCTCTCCGGCGTGGCTGCCGTCGGCGCACGTCCACGGCGAGTCACTGATCGACCTGGTCTCCGCGGTCGACGCGGACGGCAACGAGGTAGCCGGAATCCGACTGCCCGCCATCGCCGCCCCGCTGGCCGCCTACACCGGCTGGAACTCCCGCCGGTACGTCCAGGAACTGCCCGATGTGCTCTACGAGCGCGTCGGCAGCAAGCTGTCCTTCGCGCCGGGGCGTCCCTCGGTCACCGACCGGTACCCGACCCGCGATGACTACGCCGGTGCGGTGCGCGTTGCTGCCGAAGCGCTGGTCGCGGACCGGTTCTTGCTGGCCGGCGAGGTGGATGCGGTGGTGCACAAGACCGTCGCGCAGTACGCCGCTTAGCCCGTCACTGGCGTTACCGCCCGGTGCTGATCACCGCGGTCAAGGTCACCTGATCTGAGCTGTCGCCGGATGCGACGATGTCGCCGCTGCTCTGGATGTTCCGATAACTGGTCAACGTCGTCTTGCAGCTGCCATGACTGGGCCGCGTCGTCACCCGCAACGTCGAATCGGCAAAGCCGGGCAAGGTGCCATAACGTCCGCGAAACGACGGCGTGCCACCGGTGCCGACCTGATGTTGCTCGGCCGGCGCCGTGCCGTACGACACCGAGACATCCGCGGCCCCGTCCGCGCCGCACTCGACTTTGACCACGATGCTGGCGTTCGCGCCGGTAACGGTCGGGGTGGTCGCCTGGGTGGTCGTCGTCGGCGTCGTCGTAGCGGATGACGTCGGGCGGGGCTTGGTTGTCGTGGTTGTCGACGTCGTCGAGGCAGCGGTGGTCGACGCCGCAGTACTCGAGCCGCCACCGGTGTGCACGTGCATCGTGCACGCGATGAGGGCCGTGCCCACCAGGGGGAGCGCGGCTCCCAGCACCAGCGATCTTGTGCGACGACTCGTCATAGCTCCCCACAATCGGAACTGGAAGTTTGCCCGGCCGGCCCGCCGGTTCGCCGACCCCGGTGCTCCGGACCTTATCTACTCAGTAACAATTGTGGATGACGTCGGCTAAAGGGCCAGGAACGCCTGTCATACTCGTCGGATTGCCAGGCTTTTCCGTTCGCGGCCATCTGCCGGCGAATAAATCAGGAAGTTTCATGAGGCTCTCGTTTTACGTGGACCCACCAGCGGGCCCAGCGGCGGGTGCGGCCGGCGACACGGCCGCCGGCCCGTGACCATGTTCGCCCGCCCGACCACTGCGGTCGCGGCGGTTCCACCCGAGTTCGCGCCCGACCGCGCCGTCGCGCCGCGTCCGCCCAAGCGTCCGCGTGCCTGGTCGTTGCGAAACTGGCCGGTGCGGTGGAAAGTCTTCGCGATCGTGCTGGTGCCACTGTTGCTGGCGACCGCGTTCGGGGCGTTGCGGGTCCAGGGGGCGATGGACAACTCCAGCGGGCTCCGCCTGGCCGCGGACCGCGCCAACGTTATTCCGGTGATCACGAAGTACATGTCGGCGCTGGACGTTGCTTTGAAGGCGAGTTCCGCCGGACGCGACATACAGGGCGCGAAGACTGACTTCGCGGCACGTAAGAACGAATTGCAGACGCGGGTGGCGCAAACCGATGTGACCGCCGACGTGCGGTCCGGGGTCGACACGCTGCTCAACGGGGGGCAGGCGCTGCTGGACAAGGTGGTCGACAAGAGCGCCGGGCTGCAGGATCGGGTCACCACCTACGCGCCGCTGCTGCTGACCGCCGAGGACGCGATCAACTCGTCAGTGCAGGTCAACAGCGCAGAGGTCCGGTCGCAAGTGCAAGGCCTGAGCCGGGCGGTCGGGGCCCGCGGGCAGATGACGATGCAGCAGATGCTGGTGACCAGCGGCGCCGAAATGCCCGAGCCGGAGCTGCGCTCCGCGATGACCACCCTGGCCGGCACCGAACCGTCGACACTGTTCGGGATGACCGAGGTACTCGGCGTCGGCTCGCCGGATGCCAAAAACCTGCAGCAGCAGCTGGTCAGCCGGATGGCGATCCTTGCCGATCCGGACAGTCAGTTGGTCGACAATCAGGCTTTGCTGCGCTCGATCCAGACCACCCAGGAAATCGCCGAGCAGATCATCGACAACGGCACCGCAGCCGCGACGAAATCGGTGCAGGGGCAGGCCGACTCCCGGCGCGACGCCGCGATCCGCGACGCGGTCGTGGTGTTGGCCGCTATCGCGCTGGCACTGCTGATCGTGCTGGTGGTGGCGCGCGCGCTGGTCAAGCCGCTGCGGGTGTTGCGGGACGGCGCACTGCAGGTTGCCCACACCGACCTGCAGGGCGAAATTGACAGTGTGCGCTCTGGTGGCGAACCCACTCCGGCGCCGTTGCCCGTCTACACCACCGAGGAGATCGGCCAGGTCGCCCACGCGGTCGACGAACTGCACACCCAGGCCCTGTTGCTGGCCGGCGATGAAGCGCGGTTGCGGCTGTTGGTCAATGACATGTTCGAGACCATGTCGCGGCGCAGTCGTTCGCTGGTCGACCAGCAGTTGGCGCTGATCGACCGGCTCGAGCGCAATGAGGAGGATCCCGAGCGGCTGGACAGTCTGTTCCGGCTGGACCATCTGGCCGCTCGGCTGCGCCGAAACAGCGCCAATCTGCTGGTGCTGGCGGACGCCCAGATCTCCCGCGACCAACGCGAACCGGTTCCGCTGTCGACGGTGATCAATGCGGCCGTGTCCGAGGTCGAGGACTACCGACGGGTCGAGACCGGCACTGTACCCGAGTGCACCGTGCTCGGCACGTCAGCCGGTGGCGTCATCCATCTGCTTGCCGAACTGATCGACAATGCGCTGCGCTACTCGCCACCGAACACCCGGGTGAAGGTCGCCGCCGTGCGGGGGAGCGAGGGCGGCGTGCTGCTCCGGATCGCGGACGCGGGCCTGGGCATGACGGACTCCGATCGGCGCATGGCCAACACGCGACTACAGGCCGAGCGGGAAGGGACCCCGGACCCGACGCCGGAGAATGCCCGCCACATGGGTCTGTTCGTGGTCGGACGACTGGCCGCCCGACATGGTGTGCGGGTCGGGCTGCGCGGACCGGCGAATGGGGAGACGGGCACCGGCACCACCGCCGAGGTCTACCTGCCGCTGGCGGCACTCGTCGAGGGCCAGCAGCAGCCCCAGAAGCAGGAACAGCAACCTTTCCCCGCCGAACAGCAGGCGGCCCCCGCCCAGGTGGCGCGACAGTTCTTCGCCGTGCGGCCCCCGCCGTCGGCCGGCGACGGCACCCTCGCCGCAGCGCTGTCCGGTGGCGGCGAAGCCGGTACACCGGTGACGGCGCTCCCGCGCCGCAGTCCCGGATCGAGCGGCATCACCGAGGCTCCCGCCCCGCCCCCGGAGCAGCAGCCCCGGGAGAAGCGTCCACTGCCGACGCCGTGGTGGGAGAAGGGGGCGGCGCCCCAGCCAGCCGCGGCAACCCGGCAGCAACCCGAGTCCACCACGGCGTCGGATACCTCCGCATTCTTTGCGCGGCGCCCCGCACCCGTGCCGGCCAAGCCGCCGCCGCCGGAACCGCCGGACCTCAAACCGTCGGACCCAGAGGACGACGACGTGATCTACCAGCGGATGCTGTCCGAGATCATGGGTGACCCGCGCGAGCTGGCCCAGAGCCCCGACCTGAATTGGCAGACGGTCTGGGACAGCGGTTGGTCGGCGGCGGCCGAAGCCGAGGACCGGCCTATCGAATCGCGCACCGAACACGGCCTGCCAATGCGGACCCCCGGGGCCCGATTGGTGCCGGGGGTAGCAGAGTCCGACCGGCGGCGACAGTCAGCGGCGGTACGCGATCCCGAGGCGGTTCGGTCCTCGATCGGCAGCCACTTCGGTGGCGTGCGCTCCGGGCGGACGCACGCACGCGATACCAGTGAGGAGACCGATCAGCGATGACGGTCCAATCGTCGTACAGCCCGCTGGACTGGCTGGTGTCGAAATTCGTTCGCGAAGTCCCCGGGGTGGCGCACGCGCTGCTGGTGTCGGTCGACGGCTTACCGATGGCGGCCAGTGAGCACCTGCCGCGGGAGCGGGCCGACCAATTGGCCGCTGTGGCGTCCGGTCTGGCCAGCCTCGCCACCGGCGCCGCCCAGCTGTTCGACGGCGGGCAGGTGCTGCAGTCGGTGGTCGAAATGCAGAATGGGTTTCTGCTGTTGATGCGGGTCGGCGACGGCTCGCACCTGGCCACGCTGGCCATGCCGTCGTGCGATATCGGCCAGATCGGGTACGAGATGGCCATCCTTGTCGAACAGGTGGGCAATGTGGTGCAGTCCGCCCGCCGTGCCGAGCCCGAGCCGCAATGGACCGACGCGACCCACTGACAACGGACCTGACGTCTCGCGCGCCAAGCCTGGTGCGCCCGTACACTTTGACGGCCGGGCGGACCGGCACCGACGTCGACGTTCCGCTGGAAGCGCCGGTGCAGGCTTTAGCAGCCGGACTGGCTCACCAGTGGCCGACCGATAATGTGCGAGGCAAGATCATCGAGCTGTGCGGGGACGGCTCGGCACGCCTTTCGGTCGCGGAGCTATCGGCCCGGCTCGATTTGCCGCTGGGTGTTGCGCGCGTCTTGATCGGTGATCTGGTCACCGCCGGTTACGTTCGGGTGCACAGGACCTTGACCGACCGTTCGACCCGTGATGAGCGGCACGAACTCATAGGAAGGACCCTGCGTGGTCTTAGGGGACTCTGAGGCGCGCTCTGGCCCCGGCGTGCACGACACTGCGTCGACCAAGATCGTCGTCGCCGGCGGCTTCGGCGCCGGCAAGACCACGTTCGTCGGCGCGGTGTCGGAGATCATGCCGCTGCGGACCGAAGCGATGGTCACCGATGCCTCTGCTGGCGTCGACATGCTCGATGCCACGCCCGACAAGCGGACCACCACCGTCGCGATGGACTTCGGCCGCATCACCCTCGCCGAGGACCTGGTGCTCTACCTCTTCGGCACGCCCGGGCAGCGGCGGTTCTGGTTCATGTGGGATGACCTGGTCCGCGGCGCGATCGGAGCGATCGTGCTGGTCGATCTGCGTCGACTGCAGGACAGCTTCGCGGCCGTCGACTTCTTTGAACACCGTCGGCTGCCGTTCCTTGTGGCGGTCAATCAGTTCGACGGCGCCCCCAGGTACCCGATCGGTGAGGTGCGCAAAGCGCTGACACTGGCCGAGCACATACCGGTGATCTCGGTGGATGCCCGTGATCGACGGTCGGCCACCGATGCGTTGATCCAGGTGAGTGAGTACGCGCTGGCCAGTCTGGCGAGCAACTGACCGCCTTTCAACAGTGGGCTGACCGCGAATTCACCGGCGAGGACTTCCGGGACGAGGACTTCAGCCAGCTGCGAACCGAACGCGTGGTATTCACCGAGTGCGATTTCAGTGGCGTCAACCTGACCGAATCGCGGCATCGCGGAACGGCTTTCCGCAATTGCATCTTCACTCGAACCACGTTGTGGCACAGCGATTTTGCTCAGTGCAGCATGTTGGGCTCGGTGTTTACGCAGTGCCGACTGCGGCCGGTGAAATTCGATGAAGTGGACTTCACGCTCGCGGTGCTCGGCGGCAACGACCTGCGCGGTGTCGATCTGAGCGGGTGTCGGCTACGGGAAGCCAGCCTGGTCGAAGCCGATCTGCGCAAGTGCGTGCTGCGTGGCGCCGACCTGCGTGGCGCCCGCACCACCGGCGCCCGGCTCGACGAGGCCGACCTGCGTGGCGCCGCCGCCGACGCATCGCTGTGGACCACCGCCTCGCTCACCGGTGCGCGTGTCGACGTCCCGCAGGCGATGGCGTTCGCGTTAGCGCACGGACTGCGCTTCGACGCCTAATTTCCTTGCTCGGGGAGGTACGTCAGCGTCGCTTCAGCCGGATCCGCCACCAGACGAAGCCGGAGTACGCCAACGACAGTACGACCAGCATCCCCATGTCGAACAGCCAGGCGCTGCTGGAATGGGTCCAATGGCTGTCTTCGGGGCTGAGCGAACCGGGTACCAGCTCGCGCAGGTTCACGGTGGCTGCCGACGCGGCATAGCCCCACCGCGCGGGTATCAGCCACGACGCCTGGTCCAGGCCGATCCGGTCGGTAACCGGGATCAGTCCACCTGCCAGTACCAGTTGCAGCATCAGCGACACCACCAGCAGCGGCATGATCTGCTCATTGGACTTGGCCAGCGATGACAGCAGTAAACCGAGTATCGCCGAGGCCACGCACGTCTCGGCGATACTGACGAACAGCTCGAAGCTGGGATTGCCCAGCACCAGCGCTTTTGCCGTCGGTGCACCTTTGCCGATGATCACGATCGCGGTGGCGATGGCGGCCTGGATGACGGCAAACACGAAGTACACCAGGAGCTTGGCGCCCAGATAGGCGAATGTGGACAGTCCCACCGCTTGTTCGCGTTTGAAGATGGCGCGCTCGCCGATCAGGTCTCGGATAGTCAGCGCGGTGCCCATGAAGACGGCAGCGATGGAGAGCAGCGTCAGGATCTGGGCGGCCTCGTCGGGAGTGTTACTCGTCGGCGAGGCCATACCGAAGCCGGTGCTGCCCGGCACCGTCAACGCCAGCAGGCCCAGGATGAACGGCAGGACCGCCAGGAAGATGAAGTAGGCACGGTCGGCCACCACCAGCCGGATCTGCCGTCGGGCGATTGTGGAGAACTGGCGCGGCACGCTGGTGTGCGCGGGCGCGCCCAGGTCTGCCGGCGCCGAGACCGAGTCGGCCGGCCGCCCAAGTGATTCGGCTCGGTTCTGGGCCAGGAAGCGACGGTTTGCCTCGTCCGGGTCGGCGCCGACCTTGGCGAAGATGTGGGCCCAGTTGGTGGTGCCCATCACGTCACCAATCTGGCCCGGCGGACCCAGGTACGCCGTCTTGCCGCCCGGTGCCATCAGCAGCACCTGATCGCACACGTCGAGATAGGTCAGCGAGTGCGTCACCACCAGCACCACGCGGCCGGCGTCGGCAAGCTGCCGCAGCATCGTCATGACCTGCAGGTCCAGGGCCGGGTCCAGGCCGGAGGTCGGCTCGTCGAGGATCAGCAGGGACGGGCCGGTGAGCAACTCGAGTGCCACCGAGGCGCGCTTGCGCTGCCCGCCGGAAAGGTTGTCGACCCGGGTGTCGGCGTGTTTGGTCAGTCCGAGCTCGTCCAGCACCTGCGCCACGACCTGCGCCCGGTCATCCTGGCTGGTGTCGGGCGGCAGACGTAGCTCGGCCGCGTAATTCAGCGCTTGGGTGACCGTCAGTTGCCGGTGCACGACGTCGTCCTGCGGGACCATCCCGATCCTGCTGCGTAGCGAGGCGTATTGCGTGTGGATGTCGTGGCCCTCGAAGGTCACCGAGCCGGAGGTGGGTGTGGTGTTGCCGGCGATCAGCCTGGACAAGGTGCTCTTGCCGGCTCCCGACCCGCCGATGATCGCCGTCAGTGTTCCCGGGCGTGCCGTCATCGCCACGTTGTCGAGCAGGCGTTTGCCGTCGATGGCGAAGACGATGTCGCGAACCTCGAGGCCGCCGGTGCGAGTCGCGGCTTCAGTGCGGCGAACCAGCAGGCCGCCGGTGAATGCCAGGTCGACATTGCCGATGGTGACGACATCTCCGTCGGTCAGGATCGCCGAGCCGACCCGGATGCCGTTGACGAAGGTGCCGTTGATGCTGCCCAGGTCGCGAATCTCGGTGCCGACGGGCGTCGGGGCCAGCTGAGCGTGGTAGCGCGAGGCCAGTACGTCCGAGATGACGATGTCATTGTCGTCGGCTCGTCCGATCCGGGCGGACAACGTCGCGGACCCCGATCCGACACTGGGCGACCGGACCGTCCCGGTCTCGTCTTGTGAGACGGCGGGTGGACGCAGGTTCGGCTGCGCCGCCTGGGTTGGAGGCACCAGGTTCGGCTGCGCCGCCTGGGTTGGAGGCACCAGGTTGTGCTGCGCCGCTCGGGTCGGTGGCAGGTCGGCCTGCGCCTGGCGGCCCGCCCTGGCCGCGTCGGGCGGGATGATCGGGATGCGCGTGGTCCGCTGCGCGCCGTCATCAGGTGGGGCGGGCTGCCGCAACGGGCGCGCCCCGGTGGGTGGCGCGATTGTCTGCAACCTGTCAGTCGGCGGGAGAAGGCCGACGTTGCCAACCTTTTGTCCGACCGCGAAGGTGAGGCGCGGCCCGTCCGGACTGCCCAGGCTGATGGTCTGGCCGTCCTGAATGTCGAGGGCGGGCACCCGCTTGCCGTTGACGAAGATCCCGCTCTGCGAGTTGTTGTCGACCGCGACCCATCGGCCCTGATCGAAGCGCAACAGCAGATGGGCGCGGGAGATCAGTGGGTGCGCGACCCGCAGGTCGGCGCGTAAGTCGCTGCCCACCACCACATCCGGGCCCGCCGCGAAGTCTCGGTGGACGCGCTCTGATCGCACGGTCAGGACCGGTCGCGATGACGAATTCATGAGCTCACAGTAGAGCCGAACTCCGACTTATCGGCGCTTTAGCCGGATTCGCCACCAGACAATGCTGCTGTAGATGATGCACAACAGCGCGAGCATGGTCATATCGAAAAGCCACGCCCCGGTGGTGTGGTTCCAGTGCTGATCTTTCGGGTCGGTCGGGCCGGGGGTGAGGCGGTGGGTGTCGATGGTCGACGACGCCGCGGCGTAGCCCCACCGGGCCGGCGTGGCCCACGACAACTGGTCCAGTACGGCACGGTTGGTCACCCAGATCATGCCGCCGGAGAACACCAGCTGGGACATGATCGCGGTGACCAGCAGCGGCATGATCTGGTCCTGGGACTTGGCGATCGCAGATAACGCCATGCCGAGAATCGCCGAGGTCACACAAGTCGCCGCGACGGTGACGAACAGTTCGAGTCGGACGTCACCCAGCAGCACCGCACCCGATATCGGCTTGCCCCAACCGACTACCGCGATGGTGGTGGCGATGGCGGCCTGCCCGGTCGCGAATGCACAGAACACCACGATCTTGGCCGCCAGATATGCGCCGGTGGAGAGGCCGACGGCCTGTTCACGTTTGAAGATGGGCCGTTCGCCGACGAGGTCGCGGATGGTCAGCGCGGTACCCATGAACACCGCGCCGACGTTGAGCATGACCAGGATCTGCCCCGGCTGATTCGGTGCACTGCTGAGCGGATCGGCCATGTCGAAGCCGGTCTTGCCGCGGACGGTAAGGGTCAGCACACCGATAAGGAACGGCAGCAGCGCCAGGAACACGGTGTAGCCGCGGTCGGAAATGACCAACCGCACCTGACGGCGGGCAATGGTGGAGAACTGGCGGTACCCGTTGTTGCTCACCGGCTCGCCGAGGTCGGCCGCGGGACTGGCCGCGGCGGGACCTTGCTGCTCCTGCCTGCCTTCCAGGAAGCGGCGATTGGCCTCGTCGGGGTCGGCGCCCACCTTGGTGAAGATGTCGGCCCAGTTGGTGGTGCCCATGGCCGCGCCGATCTGGTCAGGCGTGCCCAGGAACGCGGTCTTGCCGCCGGGCGCCAGCAGCAGGATCTGATCACAGACGTCGAGGTAGGACACCGAGTGCGTGACCACCAGCACCACGCGGCCGGCGTCGGCGAGTTGACGCAGCATCATCATCACCTGGCGGTCCAGCGCCGGATCCAGACCGGAGGTCGGCTCGTCGAGGATCAGCAGTGACGGCCCGGTGAGTAGTTCCAGCGCGACGGACGCGCGCTTGCGCTGGCCGCCCGACAGTTTGTCGACGCGGGTGTCGGCGTGCTTGGTCAGTTCGAGTTCTTCGAGTACCTGTGCCACCACCTGGGCGCGGTCGCCCTTGCTGGTGTCGGGCGGCAACCGCAGTTCGGCGGCGTAGCCGAGCGCCTGATTGACGGTCAGCTGGCGATGCACGACGTCGTCCTGCGGGACCATGCCGACCCGGCTGCGTAACGACGCGTACTCGTGGTGGATGTCGTGGCCCTCGAAGGTCACATTGCCGGTACTGGGGCTGGTGTACCCGGCGATGAGCCGGGACAGCGTGGATTTGCCTGCGCCGGACCCACCGATGATGGCGGTCAGGGTGCCCGGTCGGGCGGTCAGCGAGATGTGGTCGAGGAGTTGCTTTCCGCCCTCGACGGTGAAGGTGACCGCGTTGACCTCGAGGCCGCCGGTCCGGGTGGCCACCGCGGTGCGGCGCACCAACGTGCCGCCACTGAACACCAGGTCGACGTTGCCGATGGTGACCAGGTCGCCTTCGGTCAGGATCGCCGACCCGACCCGCACCCCGTTGACGAATGTGCCGTTGACGCTGTTGTTGTCGCGGATCTCCGCGCCCAGCGGTGTCAGGGTCAGAAACGCGTGCTGACGGGAAGCGAGCACGTCCTGAATGACGATGTCATTGTCGGTCGATCGCCCGAGTGTGACCGACCCCTTGGGCTTCTCGTGTGAGCCGGTCTTGGTCAGCAGGGCCTGGAACATCTTGGTCGCGATGTTCCCCTGCTCAGGGGGCTTGGCCCCGGCAGGTGGTGGCGGCCCGGGTGGCGCCTGCCGCGGTGGCGCCGCCGGGAAGTTCGACGACGACGGCGGCGGCTGCCCGCTCATGGGGTATCCCGGCGGCGGCCAGGGGGCAGCGCTGCTCGGGTACATGGGTTGCCCGCCGGGCGGTGGGGGAGGGGGGCCACCGGGATTCGGCCGAGCCGGCGGTGGGCTGCCGCCCCAGTTCGGTTGCCGACCAGTCCCTGCCGCAGCGGGCGGGCCGGCCGGACCGGGCGGGGCGACCGCGAAATTGCCGGACGGCGGGGCCGGTGGGATGCGCATCGACTCGGTCTGCGGCGGGCGGCCGGCCGGTCCGACGTGCCGCCCGATTTCGAAGGTGAGCAGTGGCCCGTCTGGGTTTCCGATGTTGACGCTCTGGCCATCGTGTAGATCGACCACCGGCACGCGGTGGCCGTTGGCGTACGTGCCGTTCAGGGAATTGTTGTCGATCGCCAGCCAGCGACCCTGGTCGAAGCGCAGCAGCAGATGGGCGCGCGAGATCAACGGATGTGTGATTCGCATGTCGGCGCGCAGGTCACGGCCGACCACCACATCGTGGCCCGCCGCGAAGGTGCGCTCGGACCCGTCGTGGCGAACCGTCAACGCGGGCGGGGCGGGCGTAGGCATCGGTCCAACTTTAGCGCCTATACATATGCCGGCGATTTCGGTGAAGGCGGCATGTCCTACCCGTGTATCGAGGGTCGGGTCAGCGGCCGGCGCACGTGGCTGTCGGCCGTTGGCTGCCTCGGCCCGCGGCCGTGCCGGGTTCGTGTCGGCTTCGCCGAAAGGGTCCCTAACCCGTCTTTTGGTCCGGGGCGCCGGTGACCACGCACTGCGTGCGGCTGTAGATACTCAGCACGCACTGGTTGTTGTGTGTGCACACCGACTTCACGGTCCGCTGGTCGCCGTCGGCCTTGATCTTGTTGATCAGGTCCGGCTCGGCCAGCAACGCCCGTCCCATCGCGACGAAATCAAAACCCTCCGCCATCGCCAGATCCATGGTGTCCCGGTTGGTGATTCCACCCAGCAGTATCAGTGGCATCGACAGTTCGGCGCGGAACAGTTTGGCGTCGTCCAGTAGATAGGCCTCGTGGTAGGGGTATTCGCGGTAGAAGTTCTTGCCCCCGAGGTCCAGCGTGGTCGGTGCGTCGCCGCGGAAGGTGTACATCGGGTTGACGAAAGAGCTGCCAGCCGTGAGTTCGATCGCGTCCAGCCCGCCGTCTTCTTCGAGCCATTTGGCAGTGGTCAGCGATTCTTCGACGCTGATGCCGCCGCGCACACCGTCGGCGATGTTGAGCTTGGCGGTGATCGCGATCCGCGCTCCCTGCTGCTCCACCACGCGACGGACGGCCATCACCAGCTCACGTGCGACCTTTGCCCGATTCTCCAGCGACCCGCCGAACTCGTCGTCGCGAGTGTTGATCCGCGGCGACAGAAACGCGCTCGCCAGGTAGTTGTGCCCCAGATGGACCTCGAGGGCGTCGAATCCGGCGTCGATAGCCAGCCGGGCAGCGGCGGCGTGCTGGGCTGATACTTCGTCGATGTCATCGCGGGTCGCCCCTTTGGTGAATACATTCGCGGCCGGGTTCATGAACCCCACCGGTGCCAGTGCGGGGGCGTTGTTGGCGGCGGCGTTCGCGACCGGGCCCGCGTGGGCGATCTGGGCGCTCACCGCTGCGCCCTCGGCGTGGATGGCGTCGGTGAGCCGTCGCAACCCCGGCACCGCTTCCGGGCGCATCCACATCTGGTTGCCGCTGGCGCGGCCGCCGGGCGAGACTGCGCAATAGGCGACGGTGGTCATGCCGACCCCGCCCGCGGCCACCTGCCGGTGGAACTCGATCAGGTCGTCACTCACCAGCGCGTCGGGGGAGCGCCCCTCGAACGTGGCCGCCTTGATGGTCCGGTTCCGCAGCGTGAGCGGACCGAGCTCGGCGGGACTCAGGACGTCTGGGGCAGCAGACATATCGAGAGCCTATCGGTGATCGCAAGAGCGCTGAGGCTGCGCCCACTGCGACGAGACTGCGGTGTCAGTTGGGAAATCTGGCCAGGGGTCGCCGGAGGATGCAGGCTCGGGGTCGCCGCTGCAGGCTCGATGCCGAACCGGGCATGCCAGACTGTCTGGCGTGGGCGCAATCACGCTGGACGGCAAGGCTACCCGCGACGAGATCTTCGTCGACCTCAAAGAGCGAGTGGCGAAACTGATCGCCTCGGGCCGCACGCCGGGCCTGGGCACCATCTTGATCGGCGACGACCCCGGATCCCAGTCGTATGTCCGCGGCAAGCACGCCGACTGCGCCAAGGTGGGCATCACCTCGATCCGGCGCGACCTGCCCGCCGACATCTCCACCGCGACGCTCAACGAGACCATCGACGATCTCAATGCCAACCCCGAGTGCACCGGTTACATCGTGCAGTTGCCGCTGCCCAAGCACTTGGACGAGAACGCTGCGCTGGAACGCGTCGATCCAGACAAGGATGCCGACGGCTTGCACCCGACCAATCTCGGTCGGCTGGTGCTGAACACTCCGGCGTCGCTGCCATGCACCCCGCGGGGCATCGTGCACCTGCTGCGGCGCTACGACGTGCCGATCGAGGGCGCGCACGTGGTGGTCATCGGCCGCGGCGTGACGGTGGGCCGACCCTTGGGTCTGCTGCTCACCCGCCGCTCCGAAAATGCCACAGTGACGTTGTGCCACACCAGAACTCGTGATCTGCCCGCGCTGACTCGGCAAGCCGACATCATCGTGGCCGCCGTCGGCGTGCCGCACATGCTGACCGCTGACATGGTGCGCCCCGGCGCGGCCGTCGTCGACGTCGGCGTCGGCCGGATCGACGGCAAACTCGCCGGCGACGTGCACCCCGATGTGTGGGAGGTGGCCGGCCACGTATCACCCAACCCGGGCGGCGTGGGACCGCTGACCCGAGCCTTCCTGCTGACCAATGTGGTCGAACTGGCCGAACAGCAGTGACTCGCCGATGACCGTTCGGGCCATCCTGGGGCGCGCTTGCCGCGCCCAGTGGCCGATCATGCTCGTCGGACTGATCTTCCTCGTGGCGTTCGGGCTGGCAGGGGCCAACTTCTGGCGCCGCGGAGCGCTGCTGATCGGCATTGCCGTGGGGGTGGCTGCGGCGCTGCGGTTGGCCCTACCCGAGGAGCGGGCCGGCCTGCTGGTAGTGCGCAGCAGGGGCACCGACTTCCTCACCACGGCTGCGGTCGGCGCCGCGATGGTCTACGTTGCGTGGACGATCGACCCGCTGGGCACCGGCTAGCCGGGCGCAGCGGGTCGCGACCATCCAATTACGCGCCAGGCATTCCCGGTATCCCGGCCAGACCCGGAATGCCCGCGAGGCCCGGTATTTGTTGCAGCCCACCAGGTATTTTCCCGCTCGCGACGTCGGCCATCATCGACGGGCAGTACATCTGAATCGCGATGGTGGTGAACATGCTCGCCATCTCCGGCGACATGCCGTTGCTGCCCCTGATGCGTGTTGCGGCCGCGGCGAAGTTCCCGCCGGGCTTGGCCAGCATCGGACAGACGGACTGGCCCAACGATTCCGCCATCATCGGGTCGCCGAAGTTGACCCCGGCGTTGCCCAGCGCGCCGAGGAAGGCGTCGTCGACGGGGCTGGCCTCGGCGGGAGCGGCGAAGGCCGCGGCCGCGGCCATGATTCCTGCGGTTCCCGCCAGCAGGCGAACCGCTATCGGTTGGTGGCGCAATGACTTCATGTGAGCTCCCTAATGTGTTGGAGAGCACCAGATTTCCAGCGGCACTCAAGCGACCTAACGAACCCTTCTCTACGGCGGTCTCATTCGGGACACGATGGCGTAAAGGTTTGACGAGCTAGGCGTTTTCTGACCGCGGCCCGGGATGTCATCGGCTACTGAGCTGGCATTGCGGCCGCGATGGTAACGACACGATCGCGTCACGCTGGCCGCGACACGTTGGAGGACAACTCGTTTCGGCTCCGCGACGGTGAACAATGCGAGCCTATGATCTCTCGCCAGGACTTTCTACGCGGCGCGGTGGGCGCGATGGCGACTACGGCGCTGCTCCCGACGGTACGGGCGTGGGCCGATCCGACCGGCGCGTGGAGCAGTCTGGCCTCCTCCATCGGTGGGCGAATACTGCTGCCGGCCGACGGCGCCTCCTTCACCAGCGGCAAGCAGGTTTTCAACTCGAACTACAACGCGTCCAGTCCGGCGGCAGTCGTGACGGTGACCTCGCAATCCGATGTGGAGAAGGCGGTCGCGTTCGCGGCCACGAACAAGCTCAAGGTGGCGCCCCGCGGGGGCGGGCATTCCTACGTCGGTGCCTCGACGGCTAACGGCACGATGGTGCTGGACCTGCGCGGTCTCAAGGGCGGGGTGAACGTTGACAACGGCGCGGGCACCGTGACGGTGCCGGCGGCGACCCAACTCTTTGCGATACAGCAGGCGCTGGCAGGGGCCGGCCGAGCTATCCCTACCGGCAGTTGCCCGACTGTGGGGGTAGCGGGCTTGACCCTGGGCGGGGGAATGGGTGCCGACTCCCGGCACGCGGGTCTGGCTGCGGATGCGCTCAGGTCGGCGACGGTGGTTTTACCGAACGGTCAGACGGTCACCGCGTCCGCGGACCAGCACCAGGACTTGTTCTGGGCAATACGCGGCGGTGGCGGGGGCAATTTCGGGGTGACGACGTCGCTGACCTTGGCGACATTTCCAACCGCCGACTCTGATGTGGTGCGCGTCGATTTCGCTCCGTCGTCAGCTGCGCAGGTGCTGACGGGTTGGCAGACCTGGCTGGCGGCAGCCGATCGGAACACCTGGGGTCTGGTCGACCTCTCGGTCAACGGGTCGCAGGGGAACTGCCATGTGCTGGCGACGTGCCCGGCAGGTTCCGGTCAGGCGGTGGCTGAGGCGATCAAGGCTGCGGTGGGGGTTGCGGCAACGGCAACAGAACACAAGACGATGAGCCACATGGATCTGGTGACGTACCTGGCCGGTGGGAGCTCCACGAGCTCGCCGCGGGGCTTCGTGGCCGGGTCCGATGTGATCGGCACGTTGAACTCGGCTGCCGCGCAAGCCATCGTCGGTGCCCTCGGCAAGTACCCGACCACGGGAGGGCCAGCGTCGGTCATCGTCGACACCCTCACCGGTGCCGTCGGCGACGTGGACCCCGCGGCGACGGCGTTTCCGTGGCGCCGCCACGCCGCCGTCGCGCAGTGGTACGTGGAAACCGGAACCGCGCACGTGTCCACCGCCAGTACCTGGGTGGCCACCGCGCACCAGGCGGTGCAACAGTTTTCCGCGGGTGGCTATGTCAATTACCTGGAAGCCAACACTTCGGCGGCGCGTTACTTCGGGTCGAACCTGTCGCAACTGACCTCAGTCCGCCAGCAGTACGACCCCGATCAGGTCATGTACTCCGGGCTCAACTTCTGACCTGAACGTCCACGCACATCCGCCTGACCTCAGGCATGTGCAAGTTGCACAGATATCAGTGCAAGTTGCACGGACCTGGGTGAATGCGGACAAAGCCGCTGTTTCAGGCCGAATTCCGCCCTTATGATCTCATCGCGAAGCGCGTCGTAACGCTTACGCTTCTGCATGTCGGATGAGGTTGTCCGGTATTGAAGTAATTCGTTCCGAAGGGGCTTTCGATGTCGTTTGTGATCGCTTTCCCGGAGTTTGTAGCCGCGGCGGCAACGGATCTGGCCCGAATCGGATCGTCGATCAGTGCGGCCAGTGCTGCCGCGGCCCTTCCCACCACGGGACTTCTGTCGGCCGGCGGCGACGAGGTCTCGGGGGCTATCGCGGCGCTGTTCAACAACCACGCTCAGGCCTTTCAATCGCTCAATCAACAAGCATCTTCGTTCCACGCCCAATTCGTGCAAGCCCTCAACGCGGGTAGCGCGCAGTACGCTGCCGCCGAGTCGACCAACGTCGAACAGGCGGCGCTGAACATCATCAACGCGCCGGCCGTGGCGCTTTTCGGCCGCCCGTTGATCGGTGACGGTGCCAACGGCCTGAACGGGACCGGTGCGGCCGGCGGTGACGGCGGCATCCTCTACGGCAACGGCGGCAACGGCGGGTCGGGTGGCGTGGGGCAGGCGGGTGGCCGAGGTGGATCAGCCGGGCTGATCGGTAACGGTGGCGCCGGCGGAGAAGGTGGGCAAACCTTTGCCGGCGGTCGCGGCGGTAACGGCGGCTGGCTGTATGGCAACGGCGGCATCGGTGGTGCGGGCGGTCCGGCATTTGGTGGGGCGATGGGCGGTGCAGGCGGTGCCGGCGGCAACGCCGGTCTGTGGGGCAACGGTGGAGGCGGCGGACTCGGTGGTGACGGCGGCGTACTTGGACCGGGTCCGGTAGCGGGGGCCGGCGGGGCCGGCGGAGCGGGCGGCACCGGTGGGGTGTTGTTCGGCAACGGCGGAGTCGGTGGCGGCGCGGGCATAGGTGGGATCGGTTCGACAACCATTGCTGGTGGCAACGGTGGCGTGGGTGGTGCCGGCGGCAACGCGGGATTCTGGGGCAATGGCGGTGCCGGTGGCGCCGGCGCAGCAGGTGGGGCCGGCAGTTTGCTGACGGAGTACGGGGTCAACGGGGCGGGGGGCAACGGCGGCAACGGCGGCTTCTTTGCCGGGGACGGCGGTCAGGGCGGCGCCGGCGCCGCGAGTGCATTTGTCGCCGCGGGCGGGGCCGGGGGTAACGGCGGCAACGGTGGGCGCCTGTTCGGCACCGGTGGCAACGGTGGGGCGGGTGCGGTGGGCGGCGATGCCGCGATCGGGCCGTTCAGCTCGAAGAACGGCGGAGTGGGCGGCGCCGGCGGTAGCGGCGGACAAGCCGGACTTTTCTACGGCAATGGCGGGCTCGGCGCGGCGGGCGGAGCCGGCGGGTCGGCCACCTTTGCCGCGAGTGCGGGCAATGGCGGCGCCGGAGGTCAGGGAGGCAGCGCCGGCCTGTTCGGAGACGGCTCAGGCGGTGGTGCCGGTGGCGCTGGCGGTTCGGCGGTCCAGGGCAAAGGCGGCGATGGCGGCATTGGTGGCATCGGGGGCAACGCCAGGCTGATCGGCAACGGCGGCAACGGCGGCAACGGCGGTGGTCGCGGCCTCAGTTCCGTGGGGATAAGCGGGGTCGGCGGCGCCGGCAGCAGCGGCGGGACCGGCGGCGCGATCTTCGGCGCGGCCGGAACCAACGGAGTCAACGGCTAAGCTCCTGTTCATGCCGCTGGGTGGCACTCCTGCGGACGGGGTACCGCTGCAGATCGCCGGAACAACTCGGCGAATTGCGTGAACAGGAAAGCGCTCAACATTGCGGCCCTCGCACGCACGCCACCGCCTTGATTTCATGTCGCGCGGTGCCGGCAATTCACCATTCACCAAGCGACGAAAAATTGACTCCGGTCGGGAAATTAGTTTCCGCGCGGCCATGCTGCAAGACCCCTTTCGTTGCGTAGAAATTGAGTTTCGCCGCGTTGCGCTGGATGGTGGCGAAGTGACCTGCGGCGATGTGCAACCTGCACACCGGCCACAGCAATTTGCACAATAGTAAATTTTGTGCAGATTGCACAGCGGTCCGTGCATCCTGCGCAGCTGTGTCCAGATGTCGTTTGCTGGCCGCCGTCCCGCGGTTCGCGGCGCCGTGCCGCGTCGCGAAATCGCCTGTCCGCAGGGCTATCCGCCGCAGGTCGGACGCTGGGTAGGGGAAGCGATCGCGGTGCCGGCGATGCCGGGGGAGGGGTGCCTTAACCCCGTCGAATGAATTCAATGGAGCAGCAGTTCCGCAACGTCCTGCTGAGCCGGTCGATGTGCAAGTTGCACATATATCAGTGCAATTTGCCCCCAGTGGTGTTAATTCTTGGCGATTTGGCGTTCGGGGCACCCTCGATGCTGGTGAAATCGGGGGCAACGGGACTTTCTGGTCTATGGTCATCGGACGAACGCGAGTGACGTCCACCGGGCGATCGCCGTGGTCGTCACCCGAGAAGGGATTTGGGTTATGGATTTTCCGGTGTTGCCACCGGAGATCAACTCCGCACTGATGTATGCGGGTGCCGGTACGGCACCGCTGATGCGGGCGGCCCAGGCGTGGGAAGGGCTGGGTGCCGAATTGTGGTCGGCCGCGGCCACATTCGGTTCGGTGACGGCGGGCCTGGCGAACGGGGCATGGCAAGGGCCGGCGGCTGCGGCGATGGCGGAAGTCGCCGGCCCGTATGTCGGTTGGCTCAGTGCGGTGGCGACCCAGGCCGACGCGACGGCGGTGCAGGCCAGGGCGGTGGCGGGCGTCTTCGAGACTGCGCTGGCCGCCATGGTGCACCCGGTTGCAGTGGCAGCCAACCGGACCGAACTGGTGCAGTTGGCGCTGTCGAACATTTTCGGCCTGAACGCGCCCGCGATCGCGGCCACCGAGGCGCTCTATGAGCAGATGTGGGCCCAGGATGTAGCCGCGATCTTCGGCTATCACGCTGGTGCGTCAGCGATTGCGTCGGTGTTGAAGCCTTTCACCCAGGGCCCGTCGGGCATCGTCGGCCCGGCCGCGGCGATAGGTGCCGCCGCGGGGGAGGCCCTTCAACTCAACGCCGGGCTGGGCAACGTCGGCAACTTCAACCTCGGTTTCGGTAACAACGGTCAGATCAACCTGGGTGCAGGCAATTTCGGGGGGCAGAACCTGGGCTTCGGCAACCTCGGAAACGGCAACATCGGGTTCGGCAACATCGGCAACAGCAGCTTCGGGTTCGGCAACTCCGGCCTGGGCGCGGCACTCGCCACCGGCAATATCGGTTTCGGCAACTCCGGTGCCAACAACTTCGGTCTGGCGAACATGGGCCTGGGTAACGTCGGCTTCGCCAACTCGGGCAACAACAACATCGGTATCGGATTGACGGGCAACAACCTGACCGGTATTGGCGGTCTCAATACCGGCGGCGGCAATATCGGATTATTCAACTCCGGTACCGGGAACGTCGGATTCTTCAATTCGGGCACCGGCAACTTCGGATTGTTCAACTCGGGTAATTACAACAGCGGGATCGGTAACGCGGGGACGGCGGCCACCGGACTGTTCAACACCGGAATCGGCAGCACGGGTCTGGCCAATGTCGGCAACTACAACACCGGCACGTTCAACACCGGGAACTTCAACACCGGTGACCTCAACCCGGGCAACACCAATACGGGCTGGTTCAACACCGGCAACACCAACACCGGCATCGCCAACCCGGGCAACGTCAACACCGGAGCTTTCATTGCCGGGAACCAGAGCAACGGGTTCCTGTGGGTGGGCGACAACGAAGGCCTGGTCGGACTGGACGCCGGAACACCGCTGCCCAGAGTCCCGATCGGCTTGGGACTCAACGGCGGTATCGGGCCGATCTCGCTGCTGCCGATCCAGATCCTGCCGACGATCCCGATCAGCATTCACCAAACCATCAACCTGGGTCCGCTGGTCATACCGTCGATCACGATTCCGGCATTCGGCGGCGGCACCATGTTCCCGATCAATATCGGGCCGTTGAGTCTCTCATCGATCACGCTTTTCCAGGCGCAGAATTTCGCCGCCTCGTTCCCGATCGGCCCGTTCGCCGCACTGGGAACCGTCAATATTCCCGTGGTACGAATTTCCGACCCGAACGGTAACCAGACGCTAATCGGCCCGATCGATTTCAACACGAGTATTCCGCAGATCCAGTTGGGGGTTAACTGGTTTACACCTGCGGTGACGCTCCTGCCGAATGGAATTAGCGTGCCCAATGGGCCGCTGGCTTTGGTGCCGGGCGTGTCATTGGGTACGACGGGTTTCACGATTCCGGGGTTCAGTTTGCCGGCGCAGCCGCTGCCGTTACGCATTGATATCGATGCGCAGATCGACGGGTTCACCACCCCGCGGATCACCATTGACCGCATTCCGTTGAATATCGCGATTGGGACCGTTATCGGTTCGGTGCCGGTGCAGCATGTGTATAACCCACCCACGCCTGGCTTCGGGAACACCACCACGGCGCCGTCGTCGGGTTTCTTCAACTCCGGTGCCGGTGGGACATCGGGCTTCGGCAATATCGGTGCCGGCGTTTCGGGCTGGCTGAACCAGGCGCCCGCCGGGTTGCTGGGGCAGGGCTCTGGCTATTTCAATGCGGGCACCCTGAACTCGGGCCTGCTGAACTTCGGCTCGGGTGCGTCGGGTATCTACAACACCGCCACCCAGGCGATGGGTACCCCCTCGTCGCTGTCCGGCGCTTTGAATGTAGGCCAGCAGCTCTCAGGCATGGCCTCGGTGGGCACCACGCTGAACCGGGGTTTCATCGCCAACCTCGGGTTGGCCGATGTCGGCAACTACAACCTGGGTTTCGGCAACGTCGGGGATATCAATTTCGGTGCGGGAAACATCGGCGGGCAGAACCTGGGCTTTGGCAATATCGGCGATGGCAGCTGGGGTCTGGGCAACGTCGGGGGCAGCAACTTCGGGTTCGGCAACTCGGGACTGACAGCCGGCCTCGCGGGCAACTCCAACCTCGGGTTCGGCAACGCCGGTAGCGACAACATCGGCTTCGCCAATGCCGGCCTGCGCAACTTCGGGTTCGCCAACACGGGCAACAACAACTTCGGTATCGGCCTGACCGGTGACAACCTCACCGGCATCGGCGGTCTCAACACCGGTAACGGCAATATCGGGTTGTTCAATTCGGGCAGCGGCAACGTGGGGTTCTTCAACACCGGGACCGGGAATACGGGTTTGTTCAACTCGGGCAGCTTCAATACTGGTCTCGGCAATTCAGGAACGGCCAGTACTGGACTTTTCAATACCGGTGTGCTGAACACGGGTATCGCCAACGCCGGCAGTTTCAACACCGGCAGCTTCAACGCGGGTAACGCCAACTCCGGCGATTTCAACCCGGGCAACACCAATACCGGCTGGTTCAACATCGGCAACTCCAACACCGGTGTGTTGAACCCGGGCAACATCAATACCGGTGCGTTCATGACCGGCACCGGCAACAACGGCATGTTGTGGCGGGGCAATCAAGAGGGCCTGTTCGGGCTCTACTACGGCACCACCATCACCCAGTTCCCGGTCACATTGCACGCCATCGCTGGGGTCGGCCCCGTCCATGTATCGCCGATCCCGATTCCCGCCGTGCACTTCTCGGTCACCAACGCCAACATCGCACTGGGCCCATTCACCATCCCCCCGATCACCGTTCCCGCCATCCCACTGCAAGCACTCGGATCGGTCGGCCTGGGTGCCAATTCAATAGCCCCGGTCACCATCTTCAACCCCTACGCGGGATCGATCGACCTCTCGATCGGATCGTTCAAACTCGCCAACCCGCTCCTGCGCATTGGGACGGTCTTCGCAGATAGCGGAGGGACTATTGGTTTCGGGATATCCCCTCTGCAGATTACCGGCCCGCGGCTCAGTGGAGCGAATGTAGGGCTTCCGATTCCGGTGAGTTTCAACATTGCGACCAGTCAGATTCGATTGTTCCCGAATGGGTTCTCTTTCCCGGCTCAAACTCCGGTAATTGTTAATATCAGTGGCGGTAATGATGCTTTCACGTTCTTTCCGAACGGGCTGACTTTCCCGCAGGCTTCGGCGGGTGTAACCAACTTGTCCGGTGGCACCAATCCGTTCAATTTGCTGCCCAATGGTTTCACGCTCAACACCATTCCCGCGGTGTTCGACGGCACCGTTTTAGTGGGGCAGATACAGGTTCCGACCATCGATATCCCGCGCAATCCGGGCTTTGGGAACGCGACCAACACGCCGTCTTCGGGCTTCTTCAATACCGGCGGTGGTGGGGTATCGGGTTTCGGGAACTTCGGCACTGCGGTGTCGGGTTGGTGGAACCAGGCACCCACCGAGTTGCTAGGGGCGAGTTCGGGCATCGCCAATTTCAGCAGTGCTGGTTCGGGCCTCCTGAATTTCGGCTCGGGTGTCTCCGGACTGTTCAACACCGCCACCACCGCCGTCGGGACTCCGGCTTTCGTGTCCGGCGTGGGCACCGTCGGTCAGCAACTGTCGGGTGTGTTGTCCGCGGGCACCGCGCTCAATCCGGGCAGCAGCATCACCAACTTCGGGCTGGGCGATGTCGGTCTCGGAAACCTCGGCTTTGGCAATGTCGGGGTTTCCAACCTGGGCGCGGGCAATATCGGCCTGCAGAATCTGGGCTTCGGCAACGTCGGCGCCGGCAACTTCGGGCTGGGCAACTTCGGTAACAGCAACTTCGGGTTCGCCAATACCGGGCTGGCGGCTGGCCTGCTGGGCAACAGCAACGTCGGGTTCGCCAACGCCGGCAGCGACAACATCGGTTTCGCCAATGTCGGTCTGCGCAACTTCGGTTGGGCGAACTCGGGCAACAACAACATCGGCATCGGGCTGTCCGGCAACAACCTGACCGGCATCGGCGGCTTCAACAGCGGCGGCATCAACTACGGCCTATTCAACTCCGGTACCAACAACGTCGGCTTCTTCAACACCGGTGACAACAACTTCGGGATCTTCAACTCCGGCAGCTTCAACACCGGCGTGGGTAACTCCGGGGTCGGCAGCACCGGGTTGTTCAATACCGGTGTCTTCAACACCGGTATCGCCAACGCCGGCCGCTACAACACCGGCAATTTCAACGCGGGCAGCTTCAACTCCGGGGACTTCAACCCGGGCAACACCAACACCGGTTGGCTCAACACCGGCAATGCGAACACCGGCCTGGTGAACTCGGGCAGCATCAATACCGGCGCCTTCATCTCCGGCAACGCCAGCAACGGCATGCTTTGGCGCGGAAATTACGAGGGCCTTGTCGGTCTGCACTACGGGAGCACAATCCCCGAGTTCCCGATCCACTTCACCGGCACCGGTGGGGTGGGTCCCATCGTCATCCCCGACATCAACCTGCTGCCCCCCATCCACATCGCCATCAACGGCGGCGCGGCCTACAACTTCACCGTGCCCGACGTACCGATACCCGCGATCCGCATCGCTTTCGGCGGCAACACCATCGCCAGCTTCACCGCCCCGGGTGCCACCCTGCTCGACGCCATCAATATCGGGGGCGGACTACGCGTCGGGCCGATGACCATCTCCGAACTGCAGATAGATCAATTTGCCCTCGGTCTGGTTATACCGAACTTCGGTACCATAGCCGGAGTTGTAGATGCAATACCATTCGGCAACATCCCCATAGCGCTCATCGATTATCCGCTGACGCAGACGATCGCGCCGACGATCTTGGATCCGATTAATTTCAGTCGGACTATTCCATTGGACATCCCACCGATCAATATTGCGGCGTCGGTGATCAACGGGATGTCGATGACGCGCACCATTCCAATTAATTTCTCGCTGGACACGCCCGCGGTGACGATCCCGGGGATGACGATCGCAGCTATTCCGCTGAATTTCGACTTTGCCACCACCGCCGGACCCCTCGATGTGACGATCATCGACATCCCACGCGTTCCCGGATTCGGGAACTCGTCGACCAATCCGTCGTCGGGTTTCTACAACTCCGGCGCTGGCGGAGGGTCGGGCTTCTTCAACTCCGGTGCGGCGCTCTCGGGTTGGTTCAACCAGGCGCGTGGGGCGGTGGGGTCGCTGTCGGGTATCGGCAACTCCGGCACGCTGGCCTCGGGTCTGCTCAACGTCGGCACCGACATTTCTGGCTTCTTCAATGTGAGCGACCTGAACGACCTCACCACCCCAGCGAGGCTGTCCGGGTTCGGCCTGTTGGGCAACAACTTGTCCGGGGTCAACATCATGGGTTTGGTCCGCGAGATCAGTTCCCTGTTCGCCGGGGACGGCGGCGGCGGTGGGGGCGGCCCGTCGCCGATCGAGACGTTCTTCGCCGAACTGCAAAACATCGATGTGCGCAACCTGTTCGCGTTGGGCAACGTCGGCACCGCGGACTTCGGGTTCGCCAACGTCGGCGACTTCAACTTCGGCGCCGGCAACCTGGGCGGCATCAACTTCGGTGGCGGCAACCTCGGCGCCCAGAACTTCGGGTTCGGCAACCTGGGCGACGGCAACTTCGGGTTGGGCAACGTCGGCGACAGCAACTTCGGGTTCGCCAACTCCGGCCTAGCTGTCGGCCTGCCGGGCAACAGCAATTTTGGCTTCGCAAACGCCGGCAGCGACAACATCGGCCTTGCCAATATCGGCCTGCGCAACTTCGGCTTCGCCAACACCGGCAACAACAACATCGGCATCGGGCTGACCGGCGACAACCAAACCGGCATCGGCGGCCTCAACTCCGGAGTCGGCAACGTCGGGCTGTTCAACTCCGGCACCGGCAACATCGGCTTTTTCAACACCGGCACCGGCAACGTCGGGCTATTCAACACCGGCAGCTACAACACCGGCATCGCCAATTCCGGAACGGCCTCTACTGGCCTTTTTAATGCCGGCAACTTCAACACCGGCCTGTCCAATGCCGGCAACTACAACACCGGCAGCTTCAATGCCGGCAACACCAACACCGGCGACTTCAACCCCGGCAACATCAACACCGGCTGGTTCAACGCTGGGCGTGCCAACACCGGCATGTTCAACATCGGCAACGTCAACACCGGCGCTTTCAACGTCGGCAACTTCAACAACGGGTTGATGTGGAACGGCGACTTCCACGGCCTATTCACCCTCACCATCAATGCCAACATCGCCGGCAGTACCGTGCTGAATCTCAACGAAACGTTGAACCTGGGCCCGATCAACATCGACCAGATCGACATCCCCGGAATGTCGCTGTTCAACATCAACGAAGTCGTCAACATCGGCCCCTTCGACATCGCACCGATCAACGTTCCTGCATTCAACCTGCTGATCGACGAGACGATCCAGATCGACCCCATCGTGCTACTGCCCGCCACAAACCTTGGCGGACTGGTACTGACAATTCCACTGGATTCGGCGGGATCGCCGGCACGGACATTCACCCTTCCGTTGCTCACCATGCGTTTTGACAACGCAATTTGGACTATCGGTAACACCAACTCCACCGGGACGTTCGGGATCTTCAACTGGATCTCGGCACCTACCGAGGGCATCAAAATCCACATGGGGCCGAGTCAACCGAGCACCGGGTCGCTGGAAATAAGGTTCCCCAGCGTCACCATTCCGCAGATCGCAACGGATCCCATTCCGATCGCCATCAATGTCGTGGGCGGGATGCCGGCGTTCACATTGTTCCCGAATGGTCTGTCGATTCCGCAGAACGCGATCCCGCTCACGATCACCGGGGCCGGGGTTATGGATCCCATCACCATTTTCCCGGGTGGTTTCACCATCGATCCGCTGCCATTGTCGGTTGCGCTGAACATCACCGTGCCGCCGAGCAGCGTCCCGATCATCAACATCCCGGCCTCCCCGGGTTTCTTCAACAGCAGTGCCACACCGTCGTCGGGTTTCTTCAACGCCGGTGCGGGCGGGACTTCGGGCTTCGGCAACGTGGGTGCGGGGTTGTCGGGTTGGTGGAACCAGGCGACCACGGCCCTGACGGGGGCGGGGTCGGGGTACCTCAATGCCGGCACGCTGCATTCGGGTCTGCTGAACTTCGGCACCGGTCTGTCGGGTCTGCTCAACACCAGCAGCCTGCCGGTGGGGACGCCGGCCCTGCTCTCCGGCATCGGCAACATCGGCCAGCAGCTGGCTGGACTGTCCTCGGTGGGTACCACGCTCAACCAGACTCCGCTGCTCAACCTCGGCTTGGCCGACGTAGGCACGTTCAACGCCGGGTTGGGCAATGTCGGGATGTCCAACGTCGGGGCGGCCAACATCGGCCTACAGAACCTGGGCCTGGGCAATGTCGGTGAGGTCAACTTCGGTCTGGGCAACTTCGGCAACGGCAACATCGGGTTGGCCAACACCGGGCTGGGCGCGGGCCTGCTGGGTAACAACAACTTTGGCTTCGCCAACTCCGGCAGCGACAACATCGGGTTGTCCAACCTCGGGGTGCGCAACTTCGGGTTCGCCAACACCGGCAACAACAACATCGGCATCGGGCTGACCGGCAACAACCTCACCGGGATCGGCGGGTTGAACTCCGGGGCCGGCAATATCGGGTTGTTCAACTCGGGCACCAACAACGTCGGCTTCTTCAACACCGGCAACGGCAACTGGGGGCTGTTCAACTCGGGCAGCTTTAACACCGGCATCGGCAACGCGGGAATCGCCAGCAGCGGGCTGTTCAACACCGGCGTCTACAACACCGGGCTGTTCAACACGGGCAGCTACAACACCGGCAGCTTCAACGCCGGCAGCACCAACACCGGCGACTTCAACCCGGGCAACATCAACACCGGCTGGCTCAACAGCGGAAACGCCAACACCGGAATCCTCAACACCGGCAACGTCGGCACCGGCGTCCTCATGTCGGGCAACCTCAGCAACGGCCTGCTGTGGCGGGGCAACTACGAAGGTCTCTTCGAGTCGCACTACGAATACCCGGTCCCTCGTATCTCGGTCCTCGAGGTCCACGGGAACTTCAACTTCGGCCCCGTGGTCATCCCAGACATCCCGGTGCCCGAAACTCACTTCGTCCTCGGCGGAAACGTCGCCATGGGATCGTTCACCATTCCCCAGATCGACATTCCCGCTCTCGAACCGCGTTTCAACGGGGGCGTCAACGTTGGGCCGATCCGAATTCCGTCGGTTCGCATACCCGCACTGGACCTCCACGCCATTCTCAACATGGCCGCATCGATCGGCTCGACCATGGAGATCGAGCCAATCATCATCTGGACTCCGACCGGAGCCTTCGGGCCGACCTGGTACGCGTTCGGTCTGCCCCCGCCCTTTGCTGTCGGTCAGCCCCCGCGGGGCAATATCGTGTCCGGCGGCACGATGTTGGGCACCACGGGCCCGATTAACGCCCAAATCATCGCTCTCCTGGCACCTTTTGACACTCCTGGATTGAACGTTGATGTCATACGGGCTGGTTTCCAGGTTCCGGGTCGTTTGGATGCGATCACGGTTTTCCCGGGTGGCCTGACGTTCCCTGCAGCGAATCTGATCAATTTGGGCTTGGATGCCGGTACTCGGGCGTTGACCATTCCGGCTATCACATTCCCGCAGATCCCGGCGCGCGTGGATGGCGAGCTTTTCGTCATTCCCAGCAACATTCCGTTCGTCGACTCCCCGGGAACCCCGGGCTTCGGCAACAGCACCACCACTCCGTCGTCGGGGTTCTTCAACCTCGGTGGCGGGGGCGGCTCCGGGTTCGGCAACTTCGGTACGGCGGTCTCGGGCTGGTGGAACCAAGCACCCGAAGCATTGCTCGGGGCCGGCTCCGGCATCGCCAACGTCGGCACCCTGCACTCGGGTCTGCTTAACCTGGGTTCGGGAGTGTCGGGCTTCTACAACACCAGCTCGCTGCCGCTGGGTACCCCAGCGCTGCTGTCGGGTGCGGGCAACATCGGTCAGCAGCTGTCCGGAGTGCTCAACGGCGGCACCTCGCTCAACCCGGTCACGATCCTCAACGTCGGGCTGGGCAACCTCGGCAGCGCCAACCTCGGTCTGGGCAATATCGGCGACATCAACCTGGGTGCGGGCAACATCGGGGCCGGTAACTTCGGCTTCGGCAACATCGGCGACAGCAACTTCGGGCTCAGCAACATCGGCAGCGGCAACTTCGGATTCGCGAACTCGAGCCTGAACGGCGCACTAGCGGTCGGCAACGTAGGGTTCGCCAACGCCGGCAGCGACAACATCGGGCTGTCCAACCTCGGGGTGCGCAACTTCGGGTTCGCCAACACCGGCAGCAACAACATCGGCATCGGCCTGACTGGTGACAACCTGACCGGCTTCGGCGCCTTCAACTCCGGCTCCGGCAACCTCGGATTCTTCAACTCGGGCACCGGCAACATCGGCCTCTTCAACACCGGGACCGGTAACTTCGGGTTGTTCAACTCCGGCAGCCACAACACCGGCATCGGCAACTCCGGAACGGCCTCTACTGGCCTCTTCAATGCCGGCGGCTTCAACTCCGGTCTGGGTAACGCCGGGCACCACAACACCGGCAGCTTCAACGCCGGCGACACCAACTCCGGGGACTTCAACGCCGGCAACATCAACACCGGTTGGCTCAACGCCGGCAACTCCAACACCGGTGTGCTGAACTCGGGCAACGTCAACACGGGCGCGCTGCTGGCCGGCAACTTCAACAACGGCGCCATCTGGCGGGGCAACTACCAGGGCCTGGGCGGCCTCTACGTCGGCTACACGGTGCCGCAGTTCTCCGCGGTCGGAGCCGATCTCATCGCCGGAGTCGGTCCGATCACCGTCGTCCCACCCATCCACATACCGTCAATACCGTGGTACTTCACCGCAACTGGCGGAATCGGCCCGATCGCCATCCCCGCCATCCCGATACCGTCGATCAACGTCAGCATCAACCCGACCATCGACCTACTGCCGATCAACATCGCATCGATCACCCTGCAAGTCCCGTCTGGACTGATCGACATCAGCACGTCGCGCATCGTCCTGACGAGCGCGAGTTCCAATGGAATGGTCTTGACAACCAGCTTTTTCCCTCCGGGTCCGGTCGTCGTCTCCACTCCCTCGATGGGCGGTAACAGCTCCGTGGTCGACCCAATCCAGATCACGCCGATTCGGTTCGATTCCGGTTCGGTCACGTTCCCCGGCTTCGGCATTCCGGTGCAGCCGGTCTCCATCGGGCTCCCGCTGTCGGTCGGTTGGCCAGGTTTCACCATCCCCACCAGCGGTCTGGCCTTGCCGCTGGGGCTGGCGTTGTCGAACGGCTTGCCGACCATCGACATCCCGACCATCGCGCTGGACCGCATCGCGTTCGATATGCGCGCGGCGTCGATCGTCGGCCCAATCGTCGTGCCCTTCATCGACATCCCCGGCAACCCGGGCTTCTGGAACACCAGCACCACGCCGTCGTCGGGCTTCTTCAACGCCGGCGATGGCGGCAACTCGGGCTTCTGGAACCTGGGCAGCAGCGTTTCAGGCTGGCTCAACTCGGTCTCGGATCCCTCGTTGGGCTCGCTGTCGGGTGTTGCCAACTTCGGCACCCAACTATCCGGCCTGCTCAACCGTGGCACCGACATCTCCGGCATCTACAACCGCAGCACGCTCGCACTGTTCGCCTCGGCCGTCAACTCGGGCTTCGGCAACCTCGGGTCGCGGCTATCGGGCTTGATCTTCACGGGCACCGGGCCGTAGGCGCTTGCGCAACTGAGCGCACCGAAATAGAAAGCACGCCCACGCCCACTGGCGTGTCTTGTGCGACGTTTACTTGTCGCGGCGAGGTCGATCGACGACTGGGCTGCCGGCTAGCCGAGGCCACCGGACGATCGACTACCTGGATCTGGTCCCGGAAGTGCCGATTACTCCCTGTATTTCAGGTAGTCGGATGAGGAACGCATCCGTAAATCGGGTAGTTGGGTACGTTCCGACACCGTGCGTTTTGCGGCATCGTCGAGCACAGCCGCGATGGCAGCGCGACGCGAAGGATGGTCATGACGACGGGCGACGAGTACGAGGCCGCTTTGCGCAGCCTGCCCGAAGCGCATGCGCTGGCGATTCGCCTGCACGACGCAGGCATCGCGGACGAGGTGATCTGTGACTACCTCCAGATCGAGCCCGAAAGCGTCTGCACGCTGCTCGATCTGGCCCACCGCAAGCTGGACAACGCTCTGAACGAACGGCGCGGGTAGGGATCCGTCAACCGCTGGCCGCGTTGTTGACTGCTGCATGGCCGACGAGGCGAAGTTCCTCCGCACGGCCCGTCAGGGGCCGGCGGGCTGCCATGGAGCAGATGCTAGCTCAGCGTGGCCCTCACACACACGGTTATGTAAGGCAGCGCCAACCCGGCGGAGTTTGCCAGCGCCGAGTGGGTGGCCAGCAATGTACGCACCTGCTCGAGGGTCCTGGTACGCACCTCGGCGGGCGAGTTGATGCAGTAGGTCCGTGAGGCGACCAGATCGATAAGCGCCTGCGGCGTCAGGTAATTCGTCCACTCGACCTGATGGCGCTCCACCTCGTTGAAGGGCGCCGGCAGCGTAACCCGGTCGCGCACCGGATCGTCGTCGCGCCCGATGATGTCGTCGAGTTCGCGCACCCAGCCGAGCCGTTCGTCACGTATGTTCCAGACCAGGCCCAGCAGGCCGCCCGGCCGCAGGACTCGGGCCACCTCTGGGATGGCCTGCGCCGGGTCGACCCAGTGCCATGCCTGGGCGACGAGCACCGCGTCAACGCTGTTGTCCTCCAACGGAATCTCTTCCGCGGTTCCGAGTAGGGCGCGAGTTTGCGGCAGCGAAGCCGTCAGCACTTCCAGCATCTCGGGAACCGGGTCGACGGCCACCACGTCCAAGCCACGTTCGACCAGTCGGGTGGTCAGTTTGCCGGTGCCCGCTCCGAGGTCGAGCACGCGCTGTGTCCCGGCCGGCAGCAGCCAATCGATGGCATCGGGCGGATACGACGGGCGGCCCCGTTCGTAGGCGGCCGCCGCAGAGCCGAATGACAGGGAGCGATCACGCTTGGACCGGGTCACCTTGGACACCCTGCGCCCGCACCTTTAGCCAATTCGAGGGTCTCCCGAATCAGATTGCCCACCGGCTCGGACTCCACCAGGAACCCGTCGTGGCCGCAGATGGACTTGACGATCCGCACACCCCCACAGCCCGGCAGCAGTTCGGCCAGTTCGTCCTGCAGCCGTAGCGGGTAGAGCCGGTCGGAGGTGACACCGCCGACGACGGTGGGAACCGGGCATCTGGTCAGCGCCGCGTGCACCCCGCCGCGGCCTCGGCCGACGTCGTGGCTGTTGAGCGCTTCGGTCAGGGTCACATAGCTGCCGGCGTCGAACCGTGTCACCAGCTTGTCGCCCTGATATTCCAGATAGCTCTGCACGGAGTAACGGCCGCCGGCGGCCGGGTCTTCGCCGGGTTGCGCGGCGTTGGCGAACCGCCGGTCGAGTTCGACCTCGCCGCGGTAGGTCAGATGTGCGATGCGGCGGGCGATACGCAGTCCGTCATCGGGTGCACGCCCCGTCTCGTGGTAGTCGCCGCCCTGCCAGTTCGGGTCGGCCTTGATGGCCGCGACCTGGGTGGTCTGAGTGCCGAGCTGGTCGCCGGTGGCGCGCGCGCCCACCGCCAACAACAACCCGGCCCGGACACGTTCCGGATGGCCGACGATCCATTCCAGCGCTCGGGCTCCGCCCATAGAGCCACCAACCGCCGCCGCCACCTCGGTTATTCCCAGCGCGGTCAGCGCGGCCAGGTCCGCCTCCACCTGATCACGGATCGTGATTCGCGGAAACCTTGAGCCCCAAGGTTTTCCATTGCGGGCGAGTGAACTCGGACCGGTGGACCCGCGGCAACCGCCGAGCACGTTGGTGGACAGCGCGCACCAGCGGTTGGTGTCGATCGGCGCTCCCGGCCCGGCGACCCCGTCCCACCAACCGGGTGTCGGGTGCCCCGGCCCGGCGGGCCCGGTGATGTGCGAATCGCCGGTGAGCGCGTGCAGCACCATGACGACGTTGTCGCGGGTCGGCGACAACTCGCCCCAGCGCTGTACGGCGATGTGTACGTCGTCGATCACGGCGCCGCTCTCCAGCGTCAGTGAACCGATATCGACGAGGCCGACCTCACCTTCGGCGGGCAGCGTTTGCGTCGGTACGTCGGAGATCGTCATATCGGAAATCCCCTCAGAACGCCGCCACGGCCTGCGGATCGCTGCTGCTGTCAGAGCTGCCGAATACCCGGGCAGCGGCGAAGCCAAGCTCCAGGTCGGCCAGGATGTCATCGATGCCCTCGATGCCGACGGCAAGTCGCACCAGGCCCGGCGTGACGCCGGTGGCCAACTGCTCGGCGGGGCTGAGTTGAGCGTGCGTGGTCGACGCGGGATGAATCACCAGCGAGCGCACGTCACCGATATTGGCGACGTGGCTGTGCAACTTCAGCGCGTCGACGAACGCCTTGCCGGCCTTCTCGCCACCCGCCAGCTCGAATGCCAGGACGGCCCCGGTTCCCTTGGGAGCCAGCTTCTTTCCCAGCTCGTGCCACGGCGAGCTGGGCAGTCCCGCGTAGTTCACCGAGGTCACCTCGTCGCGGCCTTCCAAGAATTCCGCGACCCGCTGCGCGTTGGCGACGTGCCGCTCCACCCGCAGACTCAGCGTCTCCAGGCCTTGGGCCACCAGGAACGCGTTGAACGGCGCCGCCGCCGAGCCGAGGTCGCGCAGCAGTTGCACGCGGGCCTTGAGTGCGTAGGCGGGCGGTCCCAGCTCGGCGAACACCACACCGTGGTAGCTGGGATCGGGCGTGGTGAAACCGGGGAAGTTGCCGTTGGTCCAGTCGAAAGTGCCGCCGTCGACGATCACCCCGGCGATCGCGGAGCCGTGCCCGCCCAGGTACTTGGTCGCCGAGTGCACCACGATGTCGGCGCCTTGAGTCAGCGGCTGGATCAGGTAGGGCGTGGCGATGGTGTTGTCGACGATCAGCGGCACTCGGTTGCGGTGCGCCACCTCGGCGACCGCGGGCGTGTCCAGCACGTCGATCTGGGGGTTGGAGATGGTCTCGGCGAAGAACGCCTTGGTGTTGGGCCGCACCGCCGACTGCCACGAGTCCAGGTCGTCGGGATTCTCGACGAAGCTGACCTCGATACCGAGCTTCGGCAGCGAGTAGTGAAACAGGTTGTAGGTTCCGCCGTACAACCGTGGGCTGGACACGATGTGGTCACCCGCACCGGCCAGGTTCAGGATGGCGAACGTCTCGGCGGCTTGCCCGGAGGACAGGAACAACGCGGCCACGCCGCCTTCGAGTGCCGCGATGCGTTGCTCGACCACGTCGGTGGTCGGGTTGCCGATGCGGGTGTAGATGTTGCCCGGCTCGGCGAGCCCGAACAGGGCTGCGGCGTGCGCGACGTTGTCGAAGGTGTACGACGTGGTCTGGTAGATCGGCAGGGCCCGCGCATTGGTGGCCTTGCACGGTTGCTGGCCGGCGTGCACCTGCTTGGTTTCGAACGACCAATTCGCAGTCGGATCGGTCTCGATAGTGGCGTCAGTGCTCATGGAATGTCCCCTATCTGGCTTAGGGGTCCGTTTGGGACCCGCGCTTGCCGCGTAGCCGCTTGTGGCTACTCAACCTGGTCATCACCCGGGGCACCCCACCGCGGTTGGAGGGTTGCCGGCCAGCGAGCCGGGGCTTGACGCTGGCACTCATGACCGCTTCGAAGTTTATCGTATGGCGGCGGATGCCTGCCAACTATGCAGACGCAGGCGGCTCCTCGGCCAGACCCGGGGTCCGCGACGACGGCAGGCACTCCTCGAGGAAGTCGACGATCACTTCGGTGACCTTGCCGGGCGCCTCGTACATCGGCACATGCCCGACGTTGTCTAACTTGGCGAGCCGATGATTCTTGGGCAGGTACTTGGTGAAGTGCCGGCTGAACCGCGGGGACGGGACGACCCGGTCCTTTTCACACATCACCAACTGCGACGGGACGGCGGTATCGGCGAGTTCCTCCAGCCCGGGCATCAGCACCGCCTTGACCAGCAGCTGCAGGTACGCCGGGCAGTGTGCGGCGTCATCGATGATGCCGCTGAGTTCGCGCTCGCCGACCCCGTCAGGGGACGCGCTGATCGCGTAGGTGGACAGGTGGCGGCTGAACGGAATGTGCAGCACGCGCGGCCCCAGCAGCCACGCCAATGCCAGCATCGGGATGCCGATGATGAACTTGGCGATCACCTCGAACTTGGCCGGTGTCCACCGCGTCCACCCACCCGCCGGGGCGATACCGGTGACACTGCGTGCTCTGCCTCGCCGTTCCAGCTCGAACGCGACCCAACCGCCCAGCGAGTTGCCGACGATGTGGGCGGTTTCCCAGCCGATCTCGTCCATCTGGCGTTCGATGTGATCGGCCAGCACTGCCGACGAAAGGAAGTAGGTGCCCGCCCTCGGTCCGCCGTTGTGGCCGGCCATGGTCGGGGCGAACACCTCGTAGTTGCCGTTCTCGACCAGTTGCTGGGCGACTACTTCCCACACCGACTGGGACAGGAGGAAAGGATGCAGCAGCAGAATGGGTTCGGCAGAGCCATCGCGGGGTCCGAGGTGAATCGGCTCGCGAGTTCTCTCGGCGCCCTTGTGGAAGCTTGGCATGAATCCGACAGTAAATGCGGTACCGCCGGTATCGCAAGCTGCCGGGGCGAGGACCGGCGCGCCCGTGAAAAGATCGGGGCATCATGAGCACTCCTACCGGATCCCGCCGGATTTTCTCCGGCGTGCAGCCCACGTCCGACTCACTGCACCTCGGCAATGCCCTGGGTGCGGTGGCGCAATGGGTCGGGTTGCAGGACGAGCACGACGCCTTCTTCTGCGTCGTGGACCTGCACGCGATCACCATCCCGCAGGACCCAGCGGCGCTGCGGCGCCGGACGCTGATCACCGCCGCGCAGTACCTGGCGCTGGGAATCGATCCCGACCGCGCCACCATCTTCGTGCAGAGCCACGTCCCCGCACACAGCCAATTGGGTTGGGTGCTGGGCTGTTTCACCGGTTTCGGCCAGGCATCGCGGATGACCCAGTTCAAGGACAAGTCGCTGAAGCAGGGGGCCGACTCCACCACGGTGGGCCTGTTCACCTACCCGGTGCTGCAGGCCGCCGACGTGCTGGCCTATGACACCGACCTGGTGCCGGTAGGGGAGGACCAGCGTCAGCACCTCGAGCTGGCCCGCGACATCGCGCAACGATTCAACAGCCGCTTCCCGGACACGTTCGTGGTTCCCGACGTGCTCATCCCGAAGGCGACCGCCAAGATCTACGACCTGCAGGATCCGACGTCGAAAATGAGCAAGTCGGCCAGCACCGACGCGGGCCTGATCAGCCTGCTCGATGATCCGGCGAAGTCCGCCAAGAAGATTCGCTCCGCCGTGACCGACAGCGACCGGGAGATCCGCTACGACACCGAAGCCAAGCCGGGTGTGTCGAACCTGCTGAGCATCCAATCGGCGGTCACCGGGGTCAGCATCGACACGTTGGTCGACGGCTATGCCGGACGCGGCTACGGCGACCTGAAGAAGGAAACCGCCGAGGCGGTCATCGAATATGTCAGTCCAATCAAGGCCCGAGTCGATGAATTGACGGCGGATCTCGGCGAGCTGGAGGCGGTGCTGGCGCGCGGTGCGCAGCGCGCCAACGAGGTCGCGAGCAAGACTGTGCAGCGGGTCTACGATCGGTTGGGTTTTCTTCCGCAAAGCGAATAGGTGGTCGTATGGCCGAAGGCGCCAAGCCGGGATTCCTGGCTCGGTTGCGAGACCGCCATCCGTTGCTCGACCACGCGGTAAAGGCGTATCAGCGCTTCAGCAAGCAGAAGGGCACGTTCTTCGCCGCTGGGCTCACGTATTACACGATCTTTGCGTTATTTCCTTTGCTGATGGTTGGTTTCGCGGTAGCGGGCTACACCTTGTCGGCGCGGCCTGAGCTGCTGAAGACCATCGACGACAACATCCGGATCACGGTTTCCGGCGACTTGGGCCAGCAACTGGTCGATCTGATGAATTCGGCGATCGACGCTCGTACCTCGGTCGGTGTCATCGGGCTGGCCACCGCGTCCTGGGCCGGCCTGGGCTGGATGTGGCACCTGCGCGAAGCGTTGAGCGAGATGTGGGAACAGCCGGTCGACCCGGCGGGCTACGTACGCACCAAACTGTCGGATCTGACGGCGATGCTGGGAACGTTTCTGGTGATCACGACTACCGTCGCGATGAGCGCGCTGGGTCAGACGGGTCCAATGCGCGCCGTGTTCAGATGGTTTCACATTCCCGAGTTTTCGATCTTCGACGAACTCTTCCGGGGTATATCAATACTCGTGTCACTGCTCGTCTCGTGGCTGCTGTTCACCTGGATGATCGCCCGACTGCCGCGGGAACCGGGTAGCTTCGTCAGCTCGATGCGGGCCGGGTTGATCGCGGCTCTCGGGTTCGAGTTGTTCAAACAGGTGGGTTCTATCTATCTGCAGACGGTGGTCCGCAGCCCCGCGGGTGCGACGTTCGGGCCGGTGCTGGGGTTGATGGTGTTCGCGTTCGTCACCTGGTCGCTGCTGCTGTTCGCGACCGCGTGGGCCGCGACCTCGGAAGACGACGAGCGCGAGTATCACGTCGATCCCCCCGCGCCCGCGATCATCAGCCCGCGCGTCCAGATCGACGACGGACTCCGGGCCCGCCAGACGTTGGCCGCCGTGGCCGCGGGAGCCGTGGGCGCGTTGACGTTGTCTCGATTCACGCGCAGGCGACGCGACCGTTAGCCGACCAGTTTGAGCCCGACGATGCAGCCGACCACGCCGGTGATCAGCACCAGCTTGATCGGCGAGGCGGCCTCATCGCCGGTGAGCATGGCGTAGCCGACGGTGAGCACCGCACCGATGCCGACCCATACCGCGTAACTGGTTCCGGTGGGCAGACTGCGCATCGCAAACGCGAGGCCGCTCATCGACAACAACAGGGTGAAAGCGAACACCAGCGACGGCCCCAGCCGCGAGAAGCCGTCGGACTTGTTCAACGCGGTCGCCCACACCGCCTCGAGAACTCCTGACACCACCAGGACGAGCCAGGCCATCACGCGCCTCCGCTCGTCGGGGACTGTCGCCATTCTCCGTCGATCATGACCGCCGATACCTGCAGGTCACGTTCCAGCACGACCAGATTCGCGGCAAATCCGGTTTGCAGGGTGCCCACCCGGTCGAGTCCGAGCGTGCGGGCCGGCGTCACCGAGGTGGCTTGCACCGCAGCCTGCAGGGCGGCGTCCGAACCCAGCCCGTTGGCAACTACCGATCCGAAGAGTCGATCCATGGTGGCAGTGCTGCCGGCGATCGTCGCGGTGCCGCGTACCCGGGCCACGCCCGCGGCCACCACGACCGGCACCGAGCCCAACTGGAACTCGCCGTCCCCGGATCCGGCGGCCGCCGTCGCGTCGGTGATCAAAGCGACCCGGTCGGCGCCGACCCAGGCGAGCACCGCCGCCACCACGTCAGGGTGCAGGTGAACACCGTCGGCGATGAGTTCGACCGTCACACGCGGGTCGGCCAGCAGCGCCAGCACGGGTCCGGGCGCCCGATGATCCAGCGGCGGCATGGCATTGAACAGGTGGGTGGCCACGGTGGCGCCCAGTGCGATGGCCTGCTGGGTCTGCAGGTACGTGCCATCCGTGTGGCCCACGGCGACCACCACTCCCGCGCCGACAAAGCGCCGGATTGCGTCGTCGGCGCCCGGGAGTTCGGGGGCCAGCGTGACCATCCGGATCGTGCCGTCGGCGGCAGCCAGCACAGCGTCGATTTCGGCGGGGTCGGGTGGTCGGATCTGGGTGTGATCGTGTGCGCCGCAACGGTTCGTGCTTAGCCAGGGGCCTTCCAAGTGGATGCCGGCGATGACGCCGCGGCGGGTGGCGTCGGCGAGCACGGCGACAGACGAAATCAGTTCGGCGGGCGCGGCGGTGACCAGACTGGCCAGCGTGGTCGTGGTGCCGTGCCGCTGGTGGAACGCGACCGCCCGTTCGACGGCGGACGCGTCCCCGCCGGTGAAGGACGCGCCGCCGCCGCCGTGTACGTGTATGTCGATAAAGCCTGGCACCACAACGGAATCGGGCAGTTCGACGTCGGCCGGTGTGGGTGCCGGACCTGCTCCGCAGGCTTGGATCCGGGTTCGGTCGGTATGGACCCAGCCCGGACGGCACACCTCGCCGCCGATGACGACGGTCCCGGCCTGGATCAGTGTCACCCGGTCCCTACGTTCTCGGCCGGCCAGCGCCCGCCGTTCTCCCAGAAATGCCGGATGTCCTCGAGTTGGCGGCCTTTGGTCTCCGGGGCGAAGCGGTAGACGACGACGAAGGCGACCACGGCAAAAAATCCGAACACCGCGAAAACCCCCGCGCCGCCGAGTACATGCAGCATGGTCAGAAAGAACGCGGCAATGATCGCATTGGCCGTCAGGTTCGAGGTCAGCATGACGCTGGATCCCACCGAGCGCAGATGAGACGGGAAGCTCTCCCCGGCGAAAACCCAAACCAGCGAGCCGAACCCGAAGCTGAAACCGATGATGAACAGCAGCACTCCGGCGAACCCTAGAACCGCGCCGCCACCGGTGGAGTCGCGGGCGAAGACGGCGATCAGCACCGCGTCGGCAACGATCATCATGGTGATGCCGCACAACAGGATCGGGCGTCGTCCCACCCGGTCGACCAGATACAGCGCGGCGCCCACCGCTGCCAAACCGGCGACCTGCACGAGCGCCGGCAGCGCCAACAGCGCGAAGTAGCCCTGAAAACCCATGGCCGCGAACAATCGCGGGCTGTAGTAGATGATCGCGTTGATCCCGGTGATCTGGATCAGGAAGCCAAGCGCGACGACGAACAGGGTGGCCCGCAGATACGGCCGCCGCAGCATCTCCGAGAGGCCGCCACCGGGGGTGTTCTGGTCTTCGCTCACCGCGCGGGCGATTTCGGCCAATTCGGCGTCGACGGTCGCCTCGGACTCGACGCGCAGCAGCGCCCGGCGCGCGTCGTCGAGGCGACCCTTGAGCAGATACCACCGGGCGGTGTCGGGCATCCGCAGCAGCAACGGGAGCAACATGGTGGCGGGGACGGCCGCGAGCCCCAGCATCCATCGCCAGTTCTGCGATCCGGCAAGCAGATAGCCCGCCAGGTAGCCGACGATGAGGCCGCTGACCGTGGCCAACTGATACGCCGCCAGCAGCGATCCGCGCACTGCGGCGGGTGCCGACTCGGCCACGTACACCGGCACCACCACCACCGAGACTCCGATGGTCACACCGAGCAGCAACCGCGCGACCAGCAACATCGGTACCGAGACCGCCGTCGCGCCCAGCAGCGCGAACAGCGCATAGCCGAGGGTGATCAGCACCATCGACTTCTTGCGCCCGATCGCGTCGGCGAGCACGCCCGCGCCCAGCGCTCCGACGATCTGGCCGATCACCACCGTGGTGGTCACCAACTCCTGCTGTCGGATGGTGAGGTCGAACTGCTTGGTGATGAAGAGCAGCGCGCCCGCGATGCTGGAGAGGTCGTAGCCGTAGATGATCCCTACGCTGGCCGCGGTGAGGCCGACGAGCCAGCCGCGCTTCCGTGGACCGCTCAGACCTTCACCTTGGCCTTCAGCAACTTGATCACGGCCTCCGGATCCTCGGGAGTGATGCACGGTCGCACGCGGCGCCCCACATCCAGCACCAGCAGCGTGGCCTTTTTTCCGCGATGGACGTCCAGCGGAAACCAGTACCGCGGATCGCCGGCGCCCCAGATCCGCCCTTTGCCGGACGACCAGCTCATCTGCTCTCGCTTGATGCCCTGAATGGCGCTGTACGCGACCCGCTTTGACGTGCCGAACGGGAAGTAGTAACGGTGAATGGTGATTCCGTCCTCATCCAGGGTGAGGCCGGCGTCCTGGTAAAGGGCCGTCATGCGGTGAACGCTGCCATAGGCCGGGTTGGGCGGTCAACCACGTGCTCGGCAAACCCTCGCGGACACCTAATGCTGCGCCCGACCGTTCATCGAGCGCGCCACCAGGATCAATCCGAACACGATGACTGTGCCGATCACGGCGACCCCGACCCGGATCGGCATCGCATCGGCGGCCGACATCAGACCCGCCGCCTGATTGTTCTCCGGCGCCCGGCTTGCCGGGCTCTCCTTGGGGGTGACCAGTGACGGGTCGGGCTCGATCAGCGAACCCACCTTGGTGCCCTGCGGGGTGCCGAAGCCGTAGTCCAGCAGGTGCGCGGCCTGCTCCCACGGGGGAATGGGTTGGCGGGTGCCGTGCAGCAGCACCGCCATCAGTCGCCGTCCGTCGCGGTTGGCCGCACCGACGAACGTCTGGCCCGCGTCGTCGGTGTAGCCGGTCTTGCCGCCCATCGCGCCGGGGTAGTGGTAGAGCAGTTGGTTGTCGTTCTCCAGCTCATAGCCGGGCGAGTCGCCGTGGCCCGGGAAGTTGAACGTCCTGGTGGCGACGATGTCGGCGAAGACGGGGTTACGCCAGGCGTAGCGGTAGAACAGGCTCATGTCGTAGGCCGAGGTGCTCATGCCGGGTCCATCGAGTCCGGACGGCGTCGCCACCCTGGTGTCTCGTCCACCGAGCTTGGCGGCCAACAGGTTCAGCTTTTCCAGTGCGGCCTGCATGCCGCCGAGTTGCACGGCCAGCGCGTGTGCCGCGTCGTTGCCCGAGTGCATCAGCAGGCCGTGCAGCAACTGGTTGATGGTGAAGGTGCCGCCCGCGTCGACGCCGACTTTGGTGCCCTCGGCGGCCGCGTCGTCATCGGTCCCGGGGACGGCTTTGTTCTGGTTGAACGCGTTGATGGATGCCATCGCCACCAGCACCTTGATGATGCTGGCGGGCCGGTGGCGGCCGTGCGGATCGCGTGCGGCGATGACCGCGCCGCTGTCCAGGTCGGCTACCACCCAGGCCTCGGCGGAGACGTCGCCCGGCACCGGGGCAGTGCCGGGGGCGGCGACGATTCCGCAGTCGCTGAGCGCGTTTCCGCCGATGGGGCTCGGGGGCAGCGCCAGCGGAAGTGGCGGTTCACCGGCCCGCGGCACTTCCGAAGAGTCCACCGCGGGCGGGGTGTTGATCTTGTACGGGCAGTTCTCGGCCGCGGCGTTGATGGCGGCACCAGGCTCTGCTCGGGCAATCGGCAGCGCACTGGGCAGGCCTGCCGACGTCAGCAGCGCGCCTGATCCCGTGATCGCGAAAACCGCTGCAGCCAGGCACGATGCTGCGCGCAAAGAGGTCCGTGTGATGGGCATCGCAAAGCAGATTAAGCGATCCTGGACGTGACCGTAGGTTGCCGCGCTGTGACTGATGAGACGGAAGTTGCAGTTCGGACAGCGGAGCTGGCGACGTGCAGTTGACAGTGTCGAAAATGTAGATGACACTGTCAAATGATATGACTCCACTGTTGACGTTGTCTGAATTCGCTGCCGCGGCCGCCGCCGCCGTGCAGGCGTCCGGCGCCGCGCCGGACAATCGCCAGGCCAAGGCGGTTCCGGCCGAGCGGATGGTGCGGTACTACACCGCACGGGGACTGTTGCCCCGGCCGGGCACCCGAGGCCGCGCGCTCACCTACGGGCGGACGCATCTGGTGCGTCTGGTTGCCATCAAGCGACTGCAGGGCGAAGGTCTGTCGCTGGACGATATTGCCCAGCGATTGGAGGGAATGTCGACCAGTGAAGTGGAATCGCTGGCCGCAATCCCGGACGCCGCCATGCCGCCTGGCCTGGGCGATCCCGAGTCTGCGCCGCAAGCGCCCCGCGCTGCCGGCCCGTTCTGGCGCACCGTCCCCGAAACCGCGGCGGAGCCTGTTGTCGCCGCAATGCCGGCGACCCTGCCGCCGGCCGTGACCAGCATGCAGGCCGTCCGGCTTTCCGACACTGTCACATTGCTGATCGACGGCCCACTGCCTCCGCTAGACGCACTGCGCAGTGCCGCGCAGCCGCTCCTGAACCTCCTCGCCGCTCTTCCCGACGGCACCGCCACCCCTGGAAAGGACTCCCTATGAGTGCTCAGTTGTTGCCCCTGCTCCCCATCGAAACCGTGCGATCCGCGCGACCGGCCACGGCGGGGAGGCCGACCTGCGGCGAGCTGAGTTCCGCGGACGGGCGTTCCCTGCCGCTCAAGGCCCTCAGTGTGGCGACCGCGATCGTGGGCATGACGGCCACGTCCACGGTCCGGCAGCGGTTCGTCAACTCCGGCGACACCACCATCGAGGCCACCTACGTGTTCCCACTTCCGGCCCGCGCCGGCGTGACCGATTTCGCGGCCGACCTGGCCGGCCGTCGGGTGGTGGGTGTCCTCAAGGAACGCGGACAGGCGCGCGCCGACTACGAGCAAGCCGTGGTTTCCGGTCAGCGCGCGGCGATCGTCGAGGAGGACCGCTCCGACGTGTTCTCGGTGCGGGTCGGCAACATCGGCCCCGGCGAGGAAGCCACCATCGAGATGCAACTGACCGGTCCGTTGTCGTTCGAGGACGGCGAGGCCACGTTCCGATTCCCGTTGGTGGTCGCGCCTCGCTACACCACCGGAAGCGCGGTCGGCGGCGATCAGACCGGAGCCGGCGTGGCGCCCGACACCGACGCGGTGCCCGATGCGTCGCGGGTGACCCCGCCACGTCTCATCGACAGCGACGAGCGCCCCGACCTGCAGATCTCGCTGACCATCGACGGAGCCGGGCTGGCAGTCTCGGACTTGCGGTCCAGCCTGTCCACGGCGATGGCCGCCGCGGCCGCCGATGGAGCGACTCAGCTGCGGGTGGAGCCCGGCGCCCGGGCCGACCGCGACTTTGTGCTGCGCTTCCGCATTGACCGCAGTGACATGTCCTCGTCGGCCCTGCTGGTCCCGGACGCCGACGGGGAAGAGGGCACCTGGTCGGTGACGCTGGTCCCGCCCGCCGAAACATCCAGCGCACCAAGGGATGTAGTGGTGCTGCTGGACCGTTCGGGTTCCATGCACGGCTGGAAGATGATCGCCGCGCGACGGGCCGCGGGCCGCATCGTGGACATGCTCGACACCGCCGACCGATTCTGCGTGCTGGCCTTCGACGACCAGATCGACACTCCCGCACACCTGGCCGAAGGTCTGGTTGCCGGCGATGACCGGAACCGGTTCGCGGCGGCCTCGTGGCTGGGATCGCTGGAAAGCCGGGGCGGCACCGAGATGGTCGGACCGCTGTACAAGGCGATGGAGATTCTGACCGAGTCCGGCGCCGACCGGCAGGCCAGCGTGGTGCTGGTGACGGACGGTCAGATCGCCGGCGAGGACCACCTGCTGCGGACGCTGGCGTCCGCCGTCGGCAACACCCGCATTTACTGCGTGGGCATCGACCGCGCCGTCAATGCCGGCTTCCTGGACCGGCTCGCGCAACTGGGCCGGGGCCGTTCGGAGTTGGTCGAATCCGAGGAGCGGTTGGACGAGGCGATGGCGCGATTGGCCCGGACCATCGGGCGTCCGGCGCTGACCGGCCTACGAGTCAGTGCGGAGAGCGTCGAGATCATCGAAAACAGCGTGACGCCAGGCAGATTGCCCGACGCCTTTGCCGGGGTGCCCTGCGTGATCTCCGGTCGCTACCGCGTTGCCGCACCGGGAGCCGTGCTGCGCGTCGACGCCGACGCACCTGGCGGACCTTTCACCACGACAATGACCGCCCGGCCGGTGCCGGAAGCCGTTGCGGTGCGCACGATCTGGGCACGTTCGGTGGTGCGGGACCTCGAAGACGACTATGCGGCGTACTCCGGCGGCTACTCGGCTGACGACGAATTGGCCGCCCAGCTCGTCGCGCACTCGGTCCGGTTCGGCGTGCTCTCGCGGTTCACCGCGTTCGTGGCCGTCGATCCGGAACGCACCGACGCGGGCCCGCTCACCGAGGTGATCCAGCCCGTCGAGGAGCCATCGGGCTGGGCGACAAACGTCGGATTCGCGGCCCGCGGAGTGTTTGCGACAGGCGCTGGCATGGCGATGCCCGCGGCGATGATGCCCGCGCCCGCCGCGATGATGCCCCCGCCCCCGCCTACCTGCGCGCCGCCGGTGTACGCCCAGGCTGCGCCGCCGATGTACGCCGGAGCCGCCCCCGGCGGAGCGCCGGACGGCGTAGCGGATCGCACGGTGGAGGCGCCCATCCCGGTTCCACTGCCGGCGCCCAAGAAGCCCGCAGCGCCGCGGTCGCTGGAGAAGCTGCTCAAGCAGGTGGAGAAGGGGACCCAGGTGCGGCGTACCGGACTCGATGCGGTGCTCGCCGAGTTGAGGCACCATCGCGATGCGGCCACTGGTCCGGAGTTGCGCTCCGCACTCGACCTGTTGTGCGCCGCGCTGGCTCGGTTCTTGCAAGACCCGACAGCGCCGCAGGGTCAGCAGGTGTTGGTGGGGATCGATGCGGTCAAGCGGGCACTGGCCGGCCAGGACCGGCCGGTGCGTAAACGCCGGTTCTGGGCGTGAGGTGCGTTGTCGCGCCGTCGATTTCAGTGGATGTTGATGTCGCTCAGCACGCCGCGCAGGATCGATTCGATGGTGTCGAACTCGGCTTGGCCGCTGGTCAAGATGGGTGCCAGTTGGATGACGGTGTCGCCGCGTTCGTCGGTGCGGCAGTTCAGTCCGGCCTCCCACATCGCCGCGCTGGCCTGTCCCAGCACCGCTGAGCGTTCCTCGTCGGTGAACGTCTGCTTGGTCGTCTGGTCCTTGACCAGTTCGAGCGCGAGGAAGAAGCCCTCGCCGCGGACGTCGCCGACGATGGGGAGGTCGTACAGCTTCTCCAGAGTGGCGCGGAACGCGGGTGCCTGCTGTTTGACGTGGTCGGTGAGGCCTTCGCGTTCGATGATGTCGAGGTTGGCCGTGGCCACCGCCGCCGACACGGGGTGACCGCCGAAGGTGTAGCCGTGGCGCAACGTCGTCTTGCCGTCGTTGAACGGTTCGAACACCTTTTCGCTGGCGATCAACGCGCCCAGCGGCGAATAACCCGACGTCAGACCCTTGGCGCAGGCGATCATGTCGGGCACGTAGCCGATGTCGTCGCAGCCGAAGATCGACCCGGTCCGGCCGAACGCACAGATCACCTCGTCGGAGACCAAGAGCACGTCGTACTCGTCGCAGATCTCGCGGACCCGGTCGAAATAGCCCGGGGGCGGCGGGATGGACCCGCCGGCGTTCTGCACCGGTTCCAGGAAGACAGCGGCGACGGACTCGGGCCCCTCGAATTCGATCGCTTCGGCGATCCGATCGGCGGACCAGCGGCCAAAGGCTTTCTCGTCATCGCGAAAAGGTTCGGGAGCCCGATAGAAGTTGGTATTCGGCACCCGGTAGCCGCCCGGCGTCATCGGCTCGAAGTCGTGCTTGTAGGACGGCAGTCCGGTGATCGCCAGCGCGCCCTGCGGGGTGCCGTGAAATGCCACCGATCGCGAAATGGCTTTGTACTTACCGGGTTTGCCCTTGAGCTTGAAGTATTGTTTGGCGATCTTCCACGCCGTCTCAACCGCCTCCGCGCCGCCGGTGGTGAAGAACACCCGATTGAGGTCGCCCGGTGCGTGGCCCGCTAGACGCTCGGCTAGTTCGATCGCCGGCGGAGTGGCATAGCCCCACAGCGGGAAGAACGCCAGTTTCTCGGCTTGCCGGGCGGCGACTTCCGCGAGTTCAGCACGGCCGTAACCGATTTGGACCACAAAAAGGCCGGAAAGCGCGTCCAGATAGCGCTTGCCGCGGTCGTCGAAAATGTGGACGCCCTCGCCGCGCACAATGACCGGCGGCGCGATGCCGTTGCCGTGTTGGGCGAAATGCATCCAAAGGTTCTCAGTCATCTTGTTTTCAGACTCTAGCGCCCCATCGAGATAGGCTCCCTTCATGCCGGTAGCCGAGCAGATTTCAGAGTTCGAGGCGCTGCGACCTCACCTGATGTCGGTCGCCTACCGATTGACCGGAACGGTCGCCGACGCGGAAGACATCGTCCAGGACGCGTGGCTGCGCTGGAGCACTCAGGACACTGCGATCGACAACCTGCAGGCGTGGCTCACTACTGTGGTGAGCCGGCTCGGGCTGGACCGGTTGCGCTCGGCGACCTACCGACGCGAAAGCTACAAAGGCAATTGGCTCCCCGAACCCGTGGTCACCGGATTCGACACCACGGACCCGCTGTCGGCGGTGGTGGCTGCCGAAGACGCGCGTTTCGCGGCCATGGTGGTGCTGGAACGACTGAACCCTGACCAGCGGGTCGCGTTCGTGCTGCACGACGGATTCGCCGTGCCCTTCGCCGAAGTCGCCGATGTGCTGGGCACCAACGAAGCCGCCGCGCGGCAACTCGCGTCGCGGGCCCGGAAGGCGGTCGCCTCGGCGCCGCCGCCGAAGGCCGACCCCGGCCACGCCGAGGTCGTCGGCAAACTGATGGCCGCCATGTCTGCCGGCGACATCGAGACCATCGTGTCGCTGCTGCATCCCGACGTGATCTTCACCGGCGACGCCAATGGCAAGGTGTCGACGGCGGTCAATGTCATTCACGGCGTGGACAAGGTCATCCGGTTCATGCTCGGACTGGCCAACCGGTACGGCGACGACTTCTACACTGAACATCAGCTGGCACTCGTGAACGGCGAATTAGGTTCCTACACACCCGGATTCGCTGCAGCCGAAGGGCGTCGCGAGATGGCGCCCCGCATCACCGCCATGACGGTGCGCGACGGAAAGGTCGTCGCCCTATGGGATATCGCCAATCCCGACAAGTTCACCGGGTCGCCGCTGCGGGCGTCGCAGTAGTTCGCTCTCAGCGAAATAAGTTGTGTTGCTTGACTATCGACGGTGCTGGTCCGAAAAGCCAGATTGACGTCGTCGAAAACGGCTTGCGCCGTGGGAATTACGCCCTCTGGTCGGTTACGGCAGTACGATGCCGGTGGCTTGGCCCAGGGTGATCTGCTGCCCGCCGGGAGGTATGTAGGGGCCGGTGGGTCCGTAAATGCCGTATATCGGAAGCGCTGGGGTGCCGCCGGCGTACAAGTCGTTGATCCACCCGGTGGACAGGGTGTAGACCGCTGCGGTGTTGCCGGGTGGGGAGAACTGAGTGATCAACTGCAGGACGAAATCGATGACGGGACCATCGCCGAGCATGGAGTCGACGTGCGAGCCGCCGACGAGTGTGACCCCGCTGAACTGGTTCGGGTACAAGCTGGCGAGTTGAGTCGTTGTGGCGCCGAACGCATTCCACGCTTGAGGTGGCGCAGCCACCGTATAGACGGGGACATTCGCCGCCTGCAGATTCGCTATCGCGTTGCCGAACGCCGTGGCGTTGCCGGCGACCCCGTCGAACATCACCACACCTTGCAAGTGGTTGGTGCCTGCCCCCAGCATGGTGAGGTAGTTGCTGGCGGCCAGCGTCGCGAGACCACCGCCGGCGGAGTGCCCTGTCAGCACGAAGTCCTGCGGCAGCGTGCCGTGAAAACCGGTCTGGTTCGCGCTGATATTCAGCGCCGGCTGATTGCCCAGGAACAACGAGCCAACGCCCTGCTGCATCTCCGGACTGTTCAGCCAGATGCCGAAGGGCAGCGGGATCGACGGGATGGTCGGCGTCACGACGACGCTGTTGGTCTGCGTGGCCGTCTGCATCGCCAGCGGCTGATACAGCCAGCCGAAGGCGCCGAAGCCGTGCTGGAGATAGGTGGTGCCGACGGCGTTCACCGACCCGCTTGCCTGCGTCGGGAAATACCACAACGCGGGGGCCGGGTAGCTGATCGGGCCAAGCGGAATTCCCAGGATCGAGGCCTGGCCGAGCGGAATCTGCAGGAACGAGAACCCGATCCGGACTCCGGTCACGCCATTGGGGCCCGCGAAGGCCACGGTGGAAGGAAAATTCACCCACCTGCCCAGGCCGACCGCATTGGTCGCCCAGTTGAGCAACGCTCCCAGTGTCGCGGTGTATCTGCCCCCGAAGCCGACGGTCGCCGCAGCAGCGCCCAGCGACTGCAACGGCAACGCATTGGCCGCCTCGGCGGCCCCGTACGCGGCACTGGCCGCGCTCAACGCACGCTCGAACTGGTTGCCGAACAGCGTTGTCTGCGCGGTCAGCGCCTGAAACTCCTGGGCGTAGTTGCCGAAAAAAACCGCAATAGCCGACGACACCTCGTCGCCGGCGGCCGCGAGAATCCCCGTCGTCGAGGGTGCCGCGGTAGCGGCGGCCTGCTCGATCGCCTGTCCGATCCCGGCCAAGTCGCCCGACGCGGCGGCCAGCGCCTCGGGTGCAGCAATCACATAGGACGACATCGTCGCCTCCCATCTACCTTGGCGAATGGTAGGCAGGTCGAACGTGGCTCTGCTGAGGATTGGGCAGATGAGAGGGCGGTCTGCACCGCGGGAGATCACAGTAGTCACATTGGTAACCGCAAGCGGACCATTAGGCGATTGCAAAATGCGCTATCACGGGCGATATCAGTACGCGCCAACCACCCCGCGATATCACCGGCGATAGCGTATTTTGCAATCGCCTAATGGTCGGCCGACGGGGACTGGTGGGGCTCCTGTGACTGCTGCGCTCCGCCCCCCGCTCAGCGCTCAGCCGTGTCCGCCCAGGGCACCCGGCACGCCCCTCCTGTTTCGGAACCGGAATTGAAGCCCTGCTCGGTGATCCCCAGCGCTGAGTACATCCGCGCCCGCATGTTCTCGATGCCGATCTGATAGGTCAGCTCGATCACGCCGGCCTCGCCGAAGCGGGTGCGCAAGTCTGCGACCTGCTCGTCGGTCACCGAGTGCGGATCGCTGGTCATCGCGTCGGCGTAGGCGATCGCGGCCCGCTCGTCGTCGTTGAATGCGGGGGAGGTGGCGTAACTATCGATGCTCTTGAGGCGCTCGACGTCCAAGCCGTCCAAGCGTTGCAGCATGGCCCCGAAATCGACGCACCAGGAGCAGCCGATGGTGCGTGCGGTCCAGAACACGGCCAACTCACGCACGCTTGCCGGAAGAGTGCGCGACGCGCTCTGCAGCATGGTCTCGTGCACGGCGTTGGCGATCAGCAGCCGCGGGTGATGAGCGACGATCGTGAACGGTTCGGGGACCTCGCCGAAGCGCTTCTTGGCGACTCGGTACATAGTGCGGACCAGCATGCCGGCGCGCTTGGGGGGCAGGGGTTCGATGCGAGTTTTCTGTGTCATATCTACCTGACGCGCCAGCCCGAAGATGTGTGACAAGAAAGTTCCAAGAATCCGCCAAGGATCCTCCAAGAGCACCATCCGAAGCTGAATCGGTGGAGCGGGGAACATCGTCATACTGGGCGATCGCAGAAGAGTCAGTGTTGAGCGACCTTGAAGATTCGGCGCACACCGAGGTGTTGGTGGCCGACTCAAGGCTGGACCAGTCGGGGATCCGGCTAGCGGTCGACGCGGTCTTCGACGCCAACCCAACTCTGGGCGCAGTATTCGAACCAGTCCGGGACCGCTGGCTGTCACGGCCGGGCGGCGGCTGGAGCTGGGCGGTGGAACCACCTGGGGCAACGGTGCCCGAGGTGATCGCCAGGCAGCGCGGCGGCTACGACATGCGCACCGGACGGTTGTTCGCGGTGTCCCTGCTTCCCGGAACGCCGGATCGGCTGGTGCTCACCGCCAGCCACCTTTGTGTAGACGGTGAGTCATGGAACGGCGTGGTCGAAAGCCTGATGACCGAATACGAGGGTGGCGCGCTCGCGCCCGACGACGACTACCGGGCTAGTAGTCGCGGCGAACACTCATGGGCGTGGTGGTGGGTACATCGCCTGCGGCGATCACCAGCCGCGCGAGCGGGGTAAGCGCACTGAACAACTCCTGCAGTTCGGCGTCGTCGAGTCCGTCGAATATCCGCAGCGCAAGCTGATCGGTGGCGGCCTCGATGTCGTTCTTCAGGTCATGTCCGGCGGGCGTCAGTGATCCGTCCGGCGCGAGCAGGCCCCGGTCTGCCAGGCTTTCTTCGCATGCGGACCATTCGGCGTCCTCGTAGTGCCGGATCTGCTTCATGTACTCCCGTGGCAGCGCGTTGGCCGCGGTGTGTAACACATTCGATTCTCGTCCCGAGATTCCCGCGGCGGCCAATACCGTGATGTGTCCGTCGCCGCGGTGCTCGCGCAACAGTGTGGTTCCGTGCCACAGCGCGGCCACCGGATCCGAAGGCACGGGTAGGGCGACATTGGCGGCGAACAGTGGCCGTGCGCTGACCGAAGTCTGCTGCGCGGCGCGGATCGCCAATTGTGCTGCGGTGTTGACGTTTTCGTCGTCATCCAGGCCGCAACGGCGAAGTACGGCCACTGCGGATTCCTGCCGGGCCCGCAAGGCGAGTTGCGGCCCGGCGATCTCCCACGCCGCCGGCAGCGACTTGGCGACTCGCGTGTGGGCGAAGTTGTAGAACGTCGCCGTCACGACGTGCGGCGGCACCGGCCCGAAGGGTGCCGACCGGGCGGCGAAGTACCCCATCCAGAATCCGCGATAGCCCAGACCGTCGAGGGCTGCACGCACCTCCGGTGCGAAGTATGTGATGGCATGGATCGGCTCGAAGCGGTCGTAGAACTTCCGGGCCAACTCGGGTGTGCGTTGCATGTTGTGCAGTCAAGCACTCGTGCCGTTCAGCGGTCGTAGATGCTGGCCAACCAGATGTGCACCAGGGTGTCGACGGCTTCGGCCTCGGGAATGGTTGATCTCTCGTCGGCGTAGGTTGCGACCATCACCCGTTCGGTGAGCAGGGTCAGGGCGGTCGCCAAGTTTTTGGCGGGGACGGTGTTGGGGGCAGCGCCGCGCTTGCGTTCAGCTTCGATAGCGGCGGTGGTGTGGCCGATCCATCCGCTCATGAGGTCGGACCACATCGCTTGCAGTTCGGGGTTGGTGGCCTTGGCCGCCGCGCCCGCGACGGCAACGGCCCGCTGGGATCCCGTGACTTCGAAGAATGCCTCGATGCGGGCGCGCCAGTCGGTTTCGGGATGGCCGGAGAGCTTTTCGCGCAGCGGTTCGACGGCGGACCGTGCCCGCATGTTGACGTGATCGAGCAGCGACAGCAGCACGGCGTTCTTCGACGGGAAGTAGAAGTAGAACGACGGACGGGAAATGCCCGCGCCCTTGGCGAGATCATCGACGGAGAAGTCGGCGAGCGGTCGTTCTTCGAGCAGGCGCTCGGCGGTCGCCAAGATCGCTCGTTCGCGGTCGTCGCCCGATGGGTGCGACCGGCGGCGACCTCGGGAGGCCCGCACATGATCTCTAAGGGTTGCGAGCTCGGGCATGTCGTTGACCTTGCCTTTCGGTAGCTGGGCACCAACATGCTGTTGGTTATCTTCAACGGGACTGTCGATTGCTGTCAACGTGGTGTCAATTAAAATCACGGTGAGTGTTGAAGTATATCGACAGTAGTGTTGACTGTGTCAATACAAAGCCGTTAATCTGCGTATATACCCAGTTCAGCGATGTACTCGCTGTCAGGTCGCCATCTCCGAAGAGGTGTCGAATGTTCGTCACCACGACCCAGGGGAAGTTGCTGGAAACCACTGCGGTGGCCTGAATCATGACTTACCGAAGACACACGCAAGAAGGGGGTCTCAGACATGGACTACGGAATGCTGCCGCCGGAGATCAACTCCGCACGGATGTACGCCGGACCGGGACCGGGATCGATCCTGGCCGCCGCGACCGCATGGGGTTCGCTGGCCACAGACCTGAACCTCACCGCGACCGCGTACCACTCGACTGTCACCGCACTGGTTGGCGGTCCGTGGTTGGGACCGGCTTCGGTAGCGCTCGCGACCGCCGCGACTCCCTACGTGGCGTGGTTGCAGTCCAGCACCGCACTGGCCGAGTTGGCCGCTGCACAGGCCCACGCCGCAGCGGCCGCGCACGAGGCCGCGTTTGCGATGACGGTTCCACCACCGATGGTCGTGGCCAACCGCGCGCTGCTGGCGGCCTTGGTCGCCACCAACTTCCTGGGGCAGAACACCCCGGCGATCGCTGCCACCGAGGCAGAGTACGGCCAGATGTGGGCTCAGGACGCCGTCGCCATGTACGGCTACGCGGCCTCCGCATCGGTGGCGACGCAGTTGACTGACTTCGAGCCGGCGCCCCAGGTCGCCACACCGTCCGGGCTGGTCCAGCAAGAAGCCGCGGCTGCCGCGGCTGCCGTCGGCAACGCCGAGACGGCCGTCGGAGACGCTCTGTCGAAAGTGACATCAGCCATCCCCGCCACACTGCAGAGCCTCGGCTTGCCCGCGGTGCCGACGTCGATCGACCAGGCGATGGCCTTCTACGGCAAATTCATCACCCCGTTCATGCCCTTGGCGACCAACGCGGCGCAGGCGACCAGCGCCGTCACCGCCGTCAGTTCATTCATGAAAGGCCTGGCACCCGCGGCATCCGCTGCGGCAAAGGCCCTCGAGAGCGGTGCCCAGGCATTGGGCGCTTCCGCCGCTGCAGGCGTGCGCGGCGCCGGCGCGGGCGTGGCCGCAGAACTGGGGCGCGCGCTTCCCGTGGGCGGCCTGTCGGTACCCGCAGGCTGGGCATCGGCGGCGCCGCTGGCCAACCCCGCTTCGGCCATGAGTACAGGTCTCACGGTTCAGTCGGCCGCAGCAGAAGCCGGGGTCGGCGGAGTGCCGATGGGCGCACCGATGGCTCGCATGGGGCAATCGGCCGGCCAGTTCGGTGGAGCGGTCCCGCGTTACGGATTCCGTCACTCGGTCATGGCCCGGCCGTTCGCTGCCGGCTGACCGGCGGAAGAGCTACCGGGAGAACATCACCGCGCGCTTGACCTCTTGGATGGCCTTGGTCACCTCGATGCCACGCGGGCAGCCTTCGGTGCAGTTGAAGGTGGTCCGGCAGCGCCACACCCCGTCGACCTCGTTGAGGATGTCGAGTCGTTCGGCGGCGGCTTCGTCGCGGCTGTCGAAGATGAAGCGGTGCGCGTTGACGATCGCGGCCGGACCGAAGTAACTGCCCTCGTTCCAGAACACCGGGCAACTGGTGGTGCAGCAGGCGCACAGGATGCACTTGGTGGTGTCGTCGTAGCGGGCGCGGTCGGTGGGGCTCTGAATCCGTTCCCGCGTAGGCGCATTGCCGCTGGTGATCAGATAAGGCTTGATCGCCCGGTAGGCGTCGAAGAACGGCTCCATGTTGACCACGAGGTCCTTCTCCACGGGTAGCCCGCGGATCGGTTCCACCGTGATGGTCAGCTTCTTGTTCTTCTTCTTCGGAAGGAGGTCGCGCATCAGCACCTTGCACGCCAACCGGTTGACGCCGTTGATCCGCATCGCGTCCGAGCCGCACACGCCGTGCGCGCAGGACCGGCGGAAGGTCAGCGTCCCGTCCAGGTAGCCCTTGATGTAGAGCAGCAGGTTCAGCAACCGGTCACTGGGCAGACACGGCACCCGGAAGCTTTGCCAGCCACCGGTTTCCGTGAATAGATCGGGATCGTCGGGGTTAAAACGGGCGATCTTGAGGGTCACCATCACTGCGCCGTCGGGAACCGGCGGCAAGGGTGGCTCCTGGGTGTCGCTCTTCTCGATGGTGTCGCCTGCGGTCATCAGTATTTCCGCTCTTTCGGCTCGTAGCGGGTCTGCACAACGGGTTTGAAATCCAGCCTGATGTCGCTGAGCAGGTCGGTGCCTTCCTTGTAGGCCATGGTGTGGCGCATGAAGTTGACGTCGTCGCGGTTCGGGTAATCCTCGCGGGCGTGACCGCCACGGGACTCCTTGCGATTGAGCGCGCCGACCACGGTGACCTCGGCCAACTCCAGCAGGAAGCCCAGCTCGATGGCCTCCAGCAGGTCGCTGTTGAAGCGTTTGCCTTTGTCGTGCACGGTGATTCGGGAGTACCGCTCCTTGAGGGCATGGATGTCGGTGAGCGCCTGTTTGAGGGTTTCCTCGGTGCGGAACACCGCGGCGTTGTTGTCCATCGACTGCTGCAAGGCGCCACGGATATCGGCGACACGCTCGTTGCCGTGCTCGGAGAGGATGTCGCTGACCCAATTGACCACCATCGCCGCGGGTTCCGGTGGCATGTCCGCGAAGTCGTGGCCCTGGGCGTAGGCGGCCGCGGCAAGGCCGGCGCGGCGTCCGAAGACGTTGATGTCCAGCAGCGAGTTGGTGCCGAGTCGGTTGGCGCCGTGCACCGACACGCAGGCACATTCGCCGGCGGCGTACAGACCTGGAATGGTATTCGTGTTGTCCCGCAACACTTGTCCGCCGACGGTGGTGGGAATGCCGCCCATCACGTAGTGACACGTCGGGTAGACCGGCACCAGTTCGTGCACCGGGTCCACACCGAGATAGGTGCGGGCGAACTCGGTGATGTCGGGCAGCTTGGACTCCAGTACCTCTTCGCCGAGGTGACGGACGTCGATGTGGACGTAGTCCTTGTGCGGGCCGCAGCCGCGTCCCTCCAGGACTTCCAAAACCATTGAGCGCGCGACGATGTCGCGAGGTGCCAGGTCGACGATCGTCGGTGCGTAACGCTCCATGAAGCGTTCACCGTCGGCGTTGAGTAATCGGCCGCCCTCGCCGCGTACCGCCTCGGAGATCAGGATGCCCAAGCCGGCCAGCCCGGTCGGATGGAACTGGTGAAACTCCATGTCCTCCAAGGGAAGTCCCTTGCGGAACACGATGCCGATGCCGTCGCCGGTGAGCGTGTGCGCGTTGGAGGTGGTCTTGTACATCCGGCCGGAACCGCCGGTGGCCAGGACGATGGCCTTGGCGTGGAAGACGTGAATATTTCCCGTCGCCAACTCGTACGCCACCACACCGGTGGCGACCGGGCCGGTCGGAGTCTGGGTGAGTGCCAGGTCGAGTGCGTAGAACTCGTTGAAGAACTGCACGTCGTGCTTGACGCAGTTTTGGTAGAGCGTCTGCAGGATCATGTGGCCGGTGCGGTCGGCCGCGTAGCAGGCCCGGCGCACCGGGGCCTTGCCATGGTCGCGGGTGTGTCCGCCGAAGCGGCGCTGGTCGATTCGGCCCTCGGGGGTGCGGTTGAACGGCATCCCCATCTTCTCCAGGTCGAGTACGGCGTCGATGGCTTCCTTGCACATGATCTCCACCGCGTCCTGGTCGGCGAGATAGTCGCCGCCCTTGACGGTGTCGAACGTATGCCACTCCCAGTTGTCCTCTTCGACGTTGGCCAGCGCAGCGCACATGCCGCCCTGGGCGGCGCCGGTGTGGCTACGGGTCGGATAGAGCTTCGTCAGCACCGCGGTCCGCACGCGCGGACCCGCCTCAACCGCGGCGCGCATCCCGGCGCCGCCTGCGCCGACGATCACTACGTCGTATCGGTGTTGCTGGATCACGGATCGCCTTTCGAGGGGTCTCGGGTCAGGAGATGTTGGGGTTGAAGGTCACGATCACATACGTGCCCAGCACCAAGGTGAATCCGATCGACAACAACAGCACGCTGTTCAGCCAGAAGCGCGTCACGTCTTTGCGGCTGTAGTCATCGATGATGGTGCGCAGGCCGTTTCCGCCATGCAATTGCGCCAGCCAGAGCAGCGCCAAATCCCAGAATTGCCAGAACGGGGACGACCAGCGCTGTGCGACGAAGTTGAAGTCGATGCGATAAACGCCCTTGTCCCACATCAGCATGATGAACAAGTGCCCGATTGCCAGGAATACCAAGGCAATACCGGAGAATCGCATGAAAAGCCAGGTGAATTTCTCGATATTCGGGATGCCGGCCCGGCGCCGCGGCGAGCGCGGATTATCGAGGCTCGCTGGACGGTCGTAGCTGGTTTGGTAAACCGGCGCGACCTGGCCGGGACCGAGTTGCAGATCGGGTGTGCTCATTTGAAGTGCTCCCACGCGTGGATGCCGATTACTACCCCTGCCATCACCAGCGGCACCAGGAATGTGACTGCGACGATCCACAGCATCTTCCGTTGGTGGCGCGGCCCTTCGGACCAGAAGTCGATCAAGATGATCCGGATCCCGTTGAGCGCGTGAAAAAGCACCGCGGCAACCAGGCCGTACTCCATCATGCCGATGAGCGGGGTTTTGTACGTCGAGACGACTTCGTTGAAGGTCTCGGGACTGACACGCAGTATCGCCATGTCCATCACGTGGACAAACAGAAAAAAGAAAATCGTTGCGCCACTGATGCGATGAAGCACCCATGCCCACATGCCGGGGTCGCCCCGGTACAGAGTCCGGGGTGGCCGTCGTCGTCGCGGAGACGTGGTAGGCGTTTCCGGATCCGCGGTTGTCGTCATTTTTTCTTTACCGCCTTCAAAAACCGTCAGCAAACAGCTCCCAGCCCGGGCAATCGAGCTTAACGTGAGCGACGTTGCTGCGGAACCAGCCAATCCCATCCCAATTGTGTGTCGTTAAAAAGGTTAGGGTGTCCTTGCCTGAGTCGGCCGATCGGTGAACGAGGTGGTCAGATGTCCAATATCGATTGGAATATGCTGCGCAACAGGGCAATTCAAGTTGCGGTCGGCGCCTACGCGCCATACTCGCGATTTCGGGTGGGTGCGGCCGCTCTGGTCAACGACGGCCGCGTGGTCACCGGTTGCAATGTGGAGAATGTCTCATATGGGCTTGGTCTCTGCGCCGAATGCGGTGTGGTGTGCGATTTGCATGCCTCCGGCGGCGGTCGGTTGGTCGCGCTGGCGTGTGTTGACGGGGACGGTTCACCACTGATGCCGTGTGGACGATGCCGCCAGGTGCTGCTCGAGCACGGCGGTCCCGAGATGCTGATCGATCACCCGGAGGGGCCGAGACTGCTCGGAGATCTGTTGCCGGACGCGTTCGGACCCGACGACCTCGCCAGACGGGAATCGTCTTGACGGATTTCGCATTCGATGCGCCGACAGTCATCAGAACAAAGCGCGACGGCGGCCGGTTGGCCGATGACGCCATCGATTGGGTGATAGCGGCCTACACCGACGGCCGAGTCGCCCCCGAACAAATGTCGGCCCTACTGATGGCGATCTTCCTGCGCGGCATGGACCGCGGTGAGACGGCCCGATGGACCGCGGCGATGCTCGCGTCGGGCCCGCGGCTGGACTTTTCCGATCTTGGACTTCGCACCGTGGACAAGCACTCCACCGGCGGAGTCGGTGACAAGATCACGCTTCCGCTGGTGCCGGTCGTCATGGCGTGCGGCGGCGCGGTGCCGCAGGCGGCCGGGCGGGGGCTTGGGCATACCGGCGGCACCCTGGACAAATTGGAATCCATTGCGGGTTTCACCGCGACACTTTCCAGCCGGCGGGTGCGCGACCAATTGCGTGACGTGGGGGCGGCCATCTTCGCCGCGGGTGAACTGGCGCCGGCCGACGCCAAGTTGTATGCGCTGCGCGACGTCACCGGCACTACCGAATCGCTGCCGTTGATCGCAAGTTCGGTGATGAGCAAGAAATTGGCCGAGGGGGCCGATGCGCTGGTGCTGGATGTGAAAGTCGGCTCCGGGGCGTTCCTGAAATCCGAAGCGGAATCTCGCGACCTGGCCCACACCATGGTGGCGCTGGGCATCGCGCACGGGGTGCCGACCCGCGCGCTGCTGACCGACATGGATTGCCCGCTGGGCGCGACCGTCGGCAATTCGCTGGAGGTAGCGGAGACGCTCGAGGTGCTGGCCGGTGGCGGCCCGCCCGACGTGGTGGAGCTGACGCTGCGGCTGGCCGCCGAGATGCTCGACCTCGCCGGCATCGACGATCGCGACCCCGCGCAGACGTTGCGCGACGGCAGCGCGATGGACCAGTTTCGCCGGTTGGTGACGGCTCAGGGCGGCGATTTGTCGAAACCCCTTCCGGTCGGCGGTCATTCGGAAACCGTCGTTGCCACCCGGGGCGGTGTGATGGGCCGCATCGATGCGATGGCGGTGGGTCTGGCGGCGTGGCGCCTCGGCGCGGGCAGATCCCGGCCGGGTGCGAGCGTCCAGCTTGGCGCCGGCGTGCGAATTCATCGCCGTGTCGGTGAGCCGGTGGCGGCCGGTGAGCCGCTGTTCACGCTCTATACCGACACGCCGGAACGCTTTGGCCCGGCGCTGGGCGAGTTGGACGGTGCTTTCAAAATCGGTGATGAGGCCCCGCCGCACCGGCCGCTGATCATCGACCGGATCAAGTGACGGCTGAGGTGATTTGGGCGAACCGTTGCCAAATGGTCGGTAACCAGACACCGACACAGCCGTCTGGAGCGGCACAATGGAATACATAAAGATGAACGACATAGAAAATTTGCGGCCCCTGCTCATCGATCGGATCACGCGATGACAAGTGCATTGAGTCTCGAGCAGATCAGAAAGGCGCCTAAGGCCCTCCTGCACGACCACCTCGATGGCGGCTTGCGCCCCGCCACCGTGCTGGAAATAGCCGAGGAAGTCGGCTACGACGGTTTGCCTGCCGATGACCTGGAATCGCTGTCGACGTGGTTTCGCACCCGCTCGCACAGCGGTTCGCTGGAGCGCTATCTGGAGCCTTTTTCGCACACCGTGGCAGTGATGCAGACACCCGACGCGCTGTACCGCGTCGCGTACGAGTGCGTGGAAGACCTGGCCGCCGACTCGGTGGTGTACGCCGAGGTTCGGTTCGCTCCCGAGTTGCACATCAACCGCGGGCTGTCGTTCGACGAAGTCGTCGACGCGGTGCTCGCCGGTTTCGTGGCAGGGGAGAAGGCCTGTGCCGTCGACGGTCGTGCGATCAAGGTTCGCTGCCTGGTCACCGCGATGCGGCACGCTGCCATGTCGCGGGAGATCGCTGAGTTGGCGATCCGGTTCCGGGACAAGGGCGTGGTCGGGTTCGACATCGCCGGTGCCGAAGCCGGGTACCCGCCCACCCGGCACCTCGATGCTTTCGAATACATGCGGGACCACAACGCGCGCTTCACAATTCACGCCGGCGAGGCTTTCGGGCTGCCGTCCATCCACGAGGCGATCGCATTCTGTGGCGCCGACCGACTGGGTCACGGGGTGCGCATCGTCGACGACATCGATGTCGCGGACGACGGCGTCGTCTCGGTGGGCAGACTGGCAGCGATATTGCGGGACAAGCGAATTCCGTTCGAGTTGTGCCCCAGTTCGAACGTGCAAACCGGCGCCGTCGCCAGCATCGCCGAGCATCCGTTTGACCTGTTGGCCCGCAGTCGCTTCCGGGTGACCGTCAACACCGACAACCGGTTGATGAGTGACACCACGATGAGTGAGGAGATGTTCCGCCTGGTCGAAGCGTTCGGCTATGGCTGGACAGACCTGCAACGGTTCACCATCAATGCGATGAAGTCGGCGTTCATCCCCTTCGAGGAGCGGTTGGCCATCATCGACGAGGTGATCAAGCCGCGGTACGCGGTGTTGATCGGGTAGGCGGTGATGGGGCTGTCGCCTCGTGCCTGATGCCCGCCCGCGCCAAGCCGGGCGGCAAGCAACGCACAATGGCCGGAACCGTTCGCATCGACAGCGTCCAAGAGCGCCCGTCCGATTACCGGATCAGCGATCGGCAGGCGCGCGCCGCCGGCTATCTGAATGCCGAGGCCGCGAACGCCGAGTTGGATCGGCGACCAGCGCAGCACACCTACCTGATCAGCGTGTCATTCGTCGGCGCCGACGAGCGCCCGGCGCTGGCTGCCGACGACACCCTGACCGGCGCCGACATCGCAGGGATCGCCGCGCGCCTGGACCGTCTCGACGCCGCAAGCGAGTCCGGGCCGTGGACCGAGCGTTACCTGCGGTTGATCGCGGACAATGAAGCGGTGCGTGCTCCCGATCTCGCAGCCGGCGAACGACTGGATGTGCCTCGGTTCAAGCGCCGGGTGCGTCGGCTCAAGGAGTTGGGCCTGACGATCAGCCTCGATGTCGGTTACCGGTTGTCGCCGCGCGGTCGGGCGTATTTGGCAGCGGGCCGCTAGTGCTGCCGGACCCGATCCGAACCGACGAGTTCACCGTGTTTTCGCTGCGTGACGGCCGCTCGCTCGCATACCTGGAATTCGGCGACGCCGACGGCTACCCGGCGTTCTACTTTCACGGAATGCCCAGTTGCCGGCTCGAAGGCGTATTCGCGGACGGCGCGGCGCGGCGCCAGGGTTTTCGGCTGATCGCGGTCGACCGGCCCGGATATGGGCGCTCGACTTTCCAACAGGGACGCCGCTTCAGCGATTGGCCAGGCGACGTGTGCGCCCTTGCCGATGGACTCGGTCTGGGTGAATTCGGCGTCGTCGGGCATTCGGGAGCCGGGCCGCATCTATTCGCCTGTGGCGCAATGATTTCGCCGGACCGGCTGAAGTTCGTCGGTGCTCTCGGACCGTGGGGTCCCCTTGCGACGGCGGAAATCATGCGCAGCCTCAACTTTGCCGACGGGCTTTATGCGCGGCTGGCGCGGCGTGGGTCGTGGCCGTTCAACGCGGCGTTCGCCCCACTCGGTTGGTGCGCGAAGTACCAGCCCGGGCTGTTCTGCCGGATGGTCACGTCGGCGCTGCCCGACACCGACCGACAACACATGGGCGACGCGCTGTTCCTGCGACATTTCCGGGCCATACAACTCGAAGCGTTCCGGCACGGCAGTCGCGGCGGAGCGTACGAAGCATTCCTCGCATATCGGCCCTGGGAATTCGACGTCAGCGAGATCGCTGTGCCCACTCACATCTGGCAGGGCGACCGCGACTCCTTCATTCCGCATGCGATGGGGGAGTACCTGGGGAACACGATTCCCGGGGCGGACCTGCATTGGGCACCGGGCAAAGGGCACTTCAACATCGAGGATTGGGACGCCATTCTCGCGGCGTGCGCAGCCGATACCTAGAACGGCAGCGCGAACGCTGGAAAAAGGGATCCCAAAAATGCGAATGGCAGGTACAGCGCGAGAGCGGCGTAAATCGGGATGAGCAGGAAAAATCCCAGGTAATAAAGCTCGGCAAGGATGTCGAAAAACAGCTGAATAAGGGCGGTCGATATGTCGTCGAGGGAGGGAATGGCGGCCGCGATTGCGCTGGCGCTCGCTGGAAGCAACAGTGCCGCATTGACCGCCTCGGCGCTGGCATAGGAGCCTGCGGCCGACGACAGGCGCTGCACAAACTGCTGCTGGTATGCGGCAGCGGTGTCGGCAATTTTTTGATACTCCTCGCCGTACCCGCAGAACAACTGCGCAATGCCCGCGGACACCTCGTCGGCGGCGGCGGGCAGGACCGCCTGGGTCGGGGCCGCAACCGTCAGATGCACCGCTTCGAGCGCCGCGTCAATAGACGCCAAATCCGTTGCCGCTTGGGCCATCAGCTCGGGAACTGCGATCACCGCGGACACGCTTGTCCTTCCCGCCGCAGATCAGCACTGGCCCTTCATGGAAACAGCGGTAAGGGCGGGGTCGCAAGCACTCGCGGAGGCCGGGACGCAGCCGTGGCGCGACTGAAATCTTTCCGATATTGCCGACGCGCGCCTCAGCCGCGACTCTCGGCGCTATTCGCGCCTTAGCCGCGACTCCACGAACGCCTCGAGCTTCTCCCACCCGCGCACCGACGCCGCGTACGGTCCGGCCGGCTTCTTCACGGAGTCGGGTTCGAGCACGAATGCGATCAACTTGCCCAGTGGCTTCGTCGTTTCCAGCGCCTTGTCGACGGTGGTCTCTTCGGAATAGTCGCCGATGTCGCGCAGCAGTTCGACGGCCAGGTCGAGTTGCTCCCGATCCACAGCCTCCGGTCCATCGGCGAAGTCGTCGGCAAGCCCGCTCAGCACGTAGACGTTGTCTTCGCTGATGTCCACCTTCAGTGAGCCGTCCGTGGCGGCCGTGCGGATGTCGTCGTAGGTGGCCAGATCCGAAAGGTCGTGGTCGTGCTCGTCGGCGAGGTAGCGGGCAAGCGCGCGCTCGGAGCTGAACACGCTGATCCGGCCATTGCGGCCCAGGAAAATCGGCCGATCGTCCAGGTAGCAACGCAGCGTGTAGAAAGTGCCGTTGCCCGTCATGATCCGGATCGGGTCGATGCCTACCTCGCCCCAGAAGTCGTCGTCGCTGCCCAGAACGACGGTGTCGCCGTCGGCGCGGCTTTCCTCTTCGTCCTCGTCGTCGTCCTCGTCCTCGTCCTCGTCCTCGTCGTCGGAGTCGTCGTCATCCTCGTCGGACTCGTCGTCGGCGTCGGTCGTCTCGTCGGCGTCCTCGACCTCGGCGGCCGGCTCATCCTCCTCGAGTTCTTCCTCCAGCTCCTCTGCTGCCTTCGCCGACAAGTCTTCGTCGACATCGGGCGTGCTGGCGATCTTGTCGATCGCGGTGAGCACATCGTCCCAACTGCGGCCGATGACCTCGGCGATCGCGTTCCAGCGCTTGTTACCGGCCTTGCCGCTGAAGTGGTCGATGCCGCCGGACACGGTGCCGAGAGTGGGATTGCCGTTGAAGAACTTCGATATCGCCGCCAGCTCGCAGACCGATCCGATCGACGACACAATCGCCAGCGTCCCCGCCAGGGCGGCCACCGACTCCTCGGTCGGCTTCTCGGCCACCAGTTCCTCGACCGCGACCAAGTCGAACTGCTTGTCCTCGGCCGGGTCCAGCTTGTGTGCGTTCGCCTCGGTGATGTCTTTCCATCCCGGGTGATCGACCAGATCGTTGTCGTCGTCGCTACGCACGAAAGCGGCCAGGTCGGAAACGCTCTCGAAAACGAAGAGGTCGTCGTCCTTGCCCAGGAACGCCTCCCACTCGTCGCCGGAGTCGCGCCAGCGGGGCGCCCACAATGTGTAGCGGTCACCCTCAGACAGGCTCAGGCGAATGGGCACGAGGTCAGCAGCCATGCGGCAAAGGATAGCGACCCGGCGCGCTGGCGATTACCCGCCCCAAATAGTTGCGATAGGCGGAGCGGTCGTCGCGTAACCCGTTTTGGGCAGCCCGTACATCTCCTCCAGGGTGGAAAGCACGTTGTAGTGGCTGATGGTTTCGTTGTAGCTGCCGGGCTGAATATGCGCGCCGTAGAACACCGTCGGGATCTGGTTGTGGGGGCCTCCGTCGTCCTCGTCCCACGTGACGATGAGCAGGCTGTTGTTGGCGGCTGCCCAGTTGGCGTAGGGGGTCATCTGGCGGTTCAGCCAGGCGTCGCCCTGGGCTATCGAGCCGTCGTGCATGTTGTTGTCGTTGTTCGGAATGACGAACGACAGGGTCGGCAGGCTGGCGTAGTTTCCCGGAGCGGGGAAGGCCGAGAACGGCACCGACAGCGTCGGCGGCACATTGCTGAAGTTGACCCAGGGCACGTGCTTGCGGGCGTACTTGCCCGCGCTGCACACGGTTGAGCCAACCGCGGGCAGGTCCTCGGCGTAACCGCCAAAGGTCCGGCCGGCGGCGAGCAGTTCAGAACCCAGGTTGGGCGCGGCGCCCGCGTTCACCGGGCAGCTGTCCTTGGTCACGCCGAAGGTGTTCCCGGCGAACAACGCCAGATAGTTGGGTTCGCTAGGATGCGTCTCGGCGAACGACTGCGCCATCATCGCGCCGCCCGTGGCCAGTGCATTGATGAACGGCGCGGCTTTGTTGCCGATGATGTTGGCTTGCGAGCGGTTCTCCTCGATCACGATCACCACGTGCGCGTAAGTCGGCAGCGTGGCGGCCGCTGGGCGCGGTTCGACACCTTGGGCGGGTAGTGACGCCGCCACCGCACCGACTACTGCGAGAGTGCGCAATGCCCTGGTCAGGTAGTGCCCGAGCGCTCGCATGCCGCGGAGTATATGGGCGGGTTCGCCTGGCAGCGCGGACGGAAAGGCGTGTGTCAACAGGCCTGAACCCGATCGTTATATAGGCTCCACCTTCGTGGACGTCCATGTCATCGACCACCCGCTCGCGGCGGCCCGACTAACGACGCTGCGCGACGAGCGCACCGACAACGCCACGTTTCGCGCGGCGCTGCGCGAGCTGACCTTGATGCTGGTCTATGAGTCCACCCGTGATGCGCCCACCGCGCCGGTGCCGATCCGCACGCCGCTCGCCGAAACCATCGGTTCGCGGCTGGCCAGACCGCCGTTGCTGGTTCCGGTGCTACGGGCCGGCCTGGGCATGGTCAACGAGGCGCATGCGGTGTTGCCCGAGGCGCATGTCGGCTTCGTCGGTGTCGCCCGTAACGAAGAGACTCACCAACCGGTGCCCTATCTCGCGTCGCTGCCCGACGATCTGTCCGATCTGCCTGTCATGATCCTCGACCCGATGCTGGCCACCGGTGGCTCGATGACCCACACGATCGGCTTGCTGCAGGAACGCGGAGCCAGCGACATCACCATGCTGTGTGTGGTGTCGGCACCGGAAGGCATCGCCGCCGTGGAGAAGGTGGCGCCTGACGCGAGGTTGTTCACCGCCGCGATCGACGACGGACTCAACGAGATCGCCTACATCGTTCCCGGCTTGGGTGATGCGGGCGACCGTCAGTTCGGGCCTCGCTAAGAGTTCTCACCACTGGTCGATCGCGGCCACAACTTCGTCGCGCAGCTTGCGGGCTCGAGACCGCGCGGGCTGCAGGTCAGCCGTCGGCGCGCAACGAACCTCCAGATAGAACTTCAGCTTCGGTTCGGTCCCCGACGGGCGCACTACCACCCGAATCGACGTGTCGCTGTCGCCGCCGGTGAAGATCAGGGCGTCGGTGGTATCGGTGACAGTCGCCGCGAAGCCCGCCAGTTGCTCCGGCGGGGTACTCCGCAGGCGGCGCATCAGGGCGTTCGCCTCGGCGGCGTCGGCGACTCGACGCGGCACCGCGGCAACTTCGTGAACACCGTGCCGTCGGGCAAGGTCGTCGAGCACATCGGGCACCGCGCGCTCGCGCCCGCGCAGCGCAGCCACCAGATCGCAGATCAGGACCGCGGCGCTGATTCCATCTTTGTCGCGAACCGCCGCCGGATCGACGCAGTGGCCGATCGCCTCCTCATAGGCGTAGACCAATTTTGCGGGCTGGTCCGCGTCTGCGCGCGCCAGCCACTTGAATCCGGTCAATGTCTCCACATGGATTGCCCCGTAGTGCACGGCGATCGCCGCCAACATCCGTGATGACACCAGCGTGCTGGCCACCACCCGTTGGTTGGCGCTGGCCTGAGACAGTATGTAATCGCCCAGCAGCCAACCGGTTTCGTCGCCTGAGAGCATCCGCCAGCCGGACGGGCCAGGAATACCGACCGCGCACCGGTCAGCGTCGGGGTCCAGTGCGATCGCCACGTCGGCGCCGATGTCTGCAGCCAGAGCAAGCAGCGCGTCGGTCGCGCCGGGTTCCTCGGGGTTGGGGAACGCGACGGTGGGGAAGTCGGGATCGGGTGCGAATTGCGTTGCGACGGTGTGCACGTCGTCGAAGCCCGCGAGGCGCAGGGTCTCGACGGCAACCGCTCCGCCCACGCCGTGCATCGGGGTCAGTGCGACCCGAATCGAACCGGTCGCCCGGCGAACCGCTGCCGCACGCTGGATGTACTGACCGAGCAGATTGGAGTCAGCGGGTTGGACGGCTTTCCGCGGGATTTCATCGGCGGGGGGTGCGGCGCCTATCGCGGCTTCGATCTGCCGGTCGGCGGGAGAGATGATCTGAATGCCGCCGTCGAGGTACACCTTGTAGCCGTTGTCAGTCGCCGGATTGTGTGAGGCCGTGATCTGGATTCCAGCGGCTGCCCCAAGGTGGCGCACTGCGAAAGCGACCACCGGCGTAGGCACCGGGTCGGGCAACAGTAGAACCGAAAAGCCCTGTGCGGCTAAAACTTCAGCGGTTGCGGTCGCGAAAGCCGCCGAACCGTGCCGGGCATCGCGTCCGACTATGACTGTTTTGGCGCCTTCGAGGATCTGTGCGACGGCCCAGGTGGCGCGCAGCACCACCGCGAGGTTCATCGCGTCCGGGCCTGCCCGAACCGGTCCGCGCAGGCCGGCGGTGCCGAACGTGAGTGGGCGGGCGAATCGGGCCGCGAGTTCGTCGGGATCGCATGCGGCCAACTCGGCGGCCGTCTGCGGGTCGGGGTCGTGAGCGATCCACTCTTCGGGCGTCACGAGCTTTAGAACCTGGCGATGACGTCGGCCAGCAGCGATCCCATCCGCTCCGCCGACGCGGCACCGGTGGCCAGCACCTCGGTGTGACTCAAGGGCTCGCCGCTGATGCCGGCGGCCAGGTTTGTCACCAGTGACAGTCCCAGCACCTCGGCGCCCGCGGCTCTGGCGGCGATGGTTTCGTGCACGGTCGACATGCCCACCAGGTCGGCGCCCAGCGTTCGCAGCATCCGGATCTCGGCGGGTGTCTCATAGTGCGGACCGGGCAGCCCGGCGTAGACGCCTTCGGTCAACTCGGGGTCCGATTCGCGGGCCAACGCCCGCAGGCGGGGTGCGTACGCGTCGGTCAGGTCGACGAATTGGGCCCCTACCAGCGGCGAGCGCGCCGTCAGGTTCAGGTGGTCGCTGATCAGTACCGGCTGGCCCACCTGCATCTCCGGGCGCAGTCCGCCGGCCGCGTTGGTGAGGACGACGATGCGTACCCCCGCCGCGCAGGCTGCCCGCACTGGGTGGACGACGTGCTGCAGTTCGTGACCCTCGTAGGGGTGGATGCGGCCGGCCAGCACCAGCACCCGGCGGCTGCCGATCGGCACCGACAACAGCTCTCCGATGTGCCCGGCCGCCCGGGGTGGTGCGAACCCGGGCACTTCGGCCTGGGGCAGGACGGCAGTCGGAGTACCAAGAGCGGCAACGGCGGGTGACCAGCCCGACCCGAGTACGACTGCGACATCGTGTTCGTTGATTCCGGTGCGCTCGACGATGACCTGCGCGGCCTGCGCGGCAAGTTCGCCGGCATCGGCTGTCGGGAGGCTCACACTGGCCGAGCCTAGGCGATGAGATACTGCCAGAATGCCCGCACTCAGCGCACTGGACAGTGTCGAGGCAACGGTGCGGCGCCGGGGTAGCGATCTGGTCGAACTTTCGCACGCCATCCACGCCGAGCCCGAGCTGGCTTTCGACGAATACCGCAGTTGCGCCAAGGCGAAACGGTTGGTCGCCGAACGCGGTTTCTCAATGAACCCCGTCGCGGGCCTCGACACTGCGTTCCGGGCCGATTTCGGGAGCGGGCCGCTGGTCGTCGGGGTATGCGCCGAGTACGACGCGCTCCCCGAAATCGGCCACGCGTGCGGCCACAACATCATTGCCTCTTCGGCAGTCGGCACCGCGCTGGCGCTCGCCGAGGTAGCCGATGAACTTGGCCTGACGGTGGCACTGCTGGGGACACCGGCCGAGGAGTCTGGGGGCGGAAAGGCGCTGATGCTGCAAGCGGGGACGTTCGACGACGTTGCGGTCGCCGTGATGGTGCACCCGGGGCCCAGCGACATCGCCGGAGCCCGCTCGCTGGCGTTGTCCGAGGTCACCGTGCACTACCGGGGGAAGGAATCGCACGCTGCGGTCGCGCCCTATCTGGGGATCAACGCCGCCGACGCGGTGACCGTCGCACAGGTGGCCATCGGTCTGCTACGTCAGCAATTGGCGCCGGGACAGATGACGCACGGCATCGTCACCGACGGAGGGTCGGCGGTCAACGTCATCCCCGGGCAGGCCGCGCTCAAATACGCAATGAGAGCGATCGAGTCGGACTCGCTGCGCGAGTTGGAAGGCAGGATGTACGCCTGCTTTGCCGCGGGAGCGCTGGGCGCCGGCTGCGAGTACGAAATCGAAGAGGCCGGGCCGGCCTACGCAGAACTGCGGCCGGATCAGTGGCTGGCCGATGTTTTCCGCGCGGAGATGCGGCGGCTGGGGCGCGACCCGGTGCCGGCCGCCATCGAGGCGGGGCTGCCGTTGGGCAGCACCGACATGGGCAACGTGACGCAGGTGCTGCCGGGAATCCATCCGGTGATCGGTGTCGATGCGGGTGGTGCCACGGTGCATCAGCGGGCCTTCGCCGCCGCGGCCGCGGGTCCCAGCGCCGACAAGGCAGTGATCGAGGGCGCGATCATGCTGGCGCGCACGGTGGTGGCGCTCGCTTCGGACTCCGCTCAGCGGGACCGGGTGCTGGCCGCTCAGGCGCGCAGGACGGCGGTGGCATGAGCCTCGTCGACAGCGCCGAATCGTGGCTGGCCGCCCACTTTGACGATCTGGTCGGCTGGCGCCGGCACATCCACCGCTACCCGGAGTTGGGGCGTCAGGAGTTCGCCACCACGCAGTTCGTCGCCGAACGGTTGGCTGACGCCGGGCTCAACCCGAAGGTGCTGCCCGGTGGAACGGGGTTGACCTGCGACTTCGGTCCCGAGCACCAGCCGAGGATCGCGTTGCGGGCCGACATGGACGCGCTGCCGATGGCCGAGCGAACCGGTGCGCCGTACGCCTCGACCATGCCCAACATCGCGCACGCGTGCGGTCATGATGCGCACACCGCGATTCTGATCGGCACCGCGTTGGCACTGGCCTCGGTGCCCGAACTACCCGTCGGGGTGCGGCTGATCTTTCAGGCGGCCGAGGAGTTGATGCCCGGCGGGGCGATCGATGCGATCGCAGCCGGCGCGCTGACCGGTGTGTCGCGGATCTTCGCGCTGCACTGCGACCCACGGCTGGAGGTCGGCAAGGTCGCGGTGCGCCTGGGGCCGATCACATCGGCCGCCGATCAGCTCGAGATAACGCTGTACTCGCCCGGCGGGCACACCTCGCGCCCGCATCTGACCGCGGACCTGGTCTACGGGCTGGGCACCATCATCACTGGGCTTCCCGGTGTCCTGTCGCGCCGCATCGACCCGCGCAACAGCACGGTACTGGTGTGGGGTGCGGTCAATGCCGGCGTGGCGCCCAATGCCATACCGCAGAGCGGCGTGCTGGCCGGCACCGTGCGTACCGCCAGCCGGCAGACCTGGGTCGACCTGGAAGGGATCATCCGCCAGTCGGTCACCGGGCTGCTCTCGCCGCTGGCGATCGAGCACACGCTGCAGTACCGGCGAGGCGTGCCCCCGGTGGTCAATGAGGATGTCTCGACGCGCATCCTCACCCACGCCATCGAGGCCGTCGGCCCCGACGTGCTGGCCGATACCCGGCAGTCCGGCGGCGGTGAGGACTTCTCCTGGTACCTCGAGGAAATCCCCGGCGCCATGGCGCGGCTGGGAGTCTGGTCTGGGGAGGGGCCGCAGGTCGACCTGCACCAGCCGACATTCGACCTCGATGAGCGTGCGCTGGCCATCGGCGTGCGGGTGATGGTCAATCTGATCGAGCAGTCCGCCGAGTTCTGAGGCTCTTTGCGCGCACGAGCGTGCACAGAATTACCGCGACACGCCCGGTGAACCCGTAATTCTGTGCACCTTCGTCGGGTGAATTGTCGGCACACGCACCAGTGCCGACGATAACCGGGTGATTGCCGAGTTGGACCGGCTGCTCGCGGCGCAAGGCGGTGTGGTCACCGCGGCTCAGGCGGTACATGCGCTCACCCGCCGCGGCCTCGACGTGCACGTCGATTGTGGTGCACTGCATAGGGTTTGGCACGGGATCTACAGCCGCGACAACCCGACCACCGCACTGCGTTTGCGTGGGCTTGACCTGTACACCGGCAGGACCGTAGCGGCATGTACGGTAACTGCCGCCGCAGCCTACGGCTTTGACACCGAGCAGCCCAGCGAGCTGCACGTGCTCAATCCCGACGGTCTGCAACTGCGATCCGTCAGGGGCCTGGTGGTGCATCGGTCACAGGGCGCACCAGTGGCCATGTTTGCGGGGCGTCCTGCCACCACGCCGTCATGGACGGCTGTCGAGGTGGCCCGAGGACTGCCCCGACCTCGGGCGTTGGCCACGCTGGATGCTGCGCTTCGCAGCGGCACGTGCAGTCGCGAGGAGCTGGAGCGCGCTCTGGAGATGCAGGCCGGTCGCCGTGGCATAGCGACCGCGCGCGAAATGCTCGCCCAGGCGTCGCCGTTGGCCGAGTCGCCAATGGAGAGCGAGGCCCGGCTCGTCATGCTGGATGGCGGGTTGCCGCCGCCGGTGTTGCAGTACGAGATCGTCGACTTGAACGGACGCGTTTGGCGACTCGACTTCGCCTGGCCCGAGTACCGAGTCGCCGCCGAGTACGACGGGGTGGACTGGCACAGCGGGCCAAACGCGCTGCGGCGCGACCGTGTCAGGTCAGCGGCCCTGCAGGATCTGCTCTGGACGGCGGTTCCCATGATCGCCGACGACGTTAGACGTCATCCGGCTCAGCTGGTGCGTCGGATCGAGTCACGGTTGGAGCGTGCCAGGGCGGCGTAGATACCGCCGTTTGCCGCCACGAGCGACAGGAGAACCGGTCTAGCCGCTGGTACCGGGCCCAATATTGCGGGCCGGACGAGTACGCAGGCCGTGCACATAATCCGCCGGCGCCCCGGCGATCTCGGCGGCGTCGGCCATGACTCCCAGATAGCGGGCCGAGGGCAATCCGCCCTCCCACGCGTCCAGCACGTACAGCCATGCCAGGACCGGGTCGATGTCAGTGTCGGACGATTCGCGCTGCACGCGGCAGCGGATCTTCTTGTGGACGCCGAACTCGGAGCCCTCCCACTGATCCAAATTCGTCTCGTCCGCGGTGGCCATGTCGTAGAGCACGACGAAAACGCGCGAATCCGGGTCTTCGACGACGGTGGCCAGCGCGCCCTCCCAGCCGATGTCCTCACCGCCGAACGTCAGTCGCCAGCCCGGTAACCAGCCAGTTCCGGCCATCGGTGAGTGCGGTGCACGCTTGAGCATCTGCTCGGGATGCATGTTCGACCCGTAGGCGGCGTAAAGCGGCACGGGGAAAGCTTAGACGGCGTGCCGCCGACGTAGCAGGAGCCGACGGGTCAGATTGCTCACTTTGATCACCCGCGGTTAACGGATCCTTCGCACTCCGCACTGCGGAGTGCTCAACAACCCCGCTAGGTTTAGGGCTGTGGTGACCCGCATCGTGATCCTCGGTGGAGGCCCGGCTGGATACGAAGCGGCCCTAGTGGCCGCGAACGCTCAACCCGATTCCGTTGAAGTCACCGTGATTGACTCCGATGGCATCGGCGGGGCGGCCGTCCTCGACGACTGTGTGCCGTCCAAAACGTTCATCGCGTCGACCTGGTTGCGCACCGAATTGCGGCGGGCCCCGAGGCTGGGCTTCGAAATCGACATCGACGACGCGAAGATCTCGCTGCCGCAGATCCACACCCGGGTCCGCAAGCTCGCCGCTGACCAGTCCAACGACATCGCCAACCAGCTGCGCAACGTCGGCGTGAAGATGATCGCCGGGCGCGGCGAGCTGGTAGATCCGGCCCCCGGCATGTCACGGCACCGCATCAAAGCCACCGCCGAAGACGGCACTGTCACCCAGCACGACGCCGACTTCGTGCTGATTGCCACCGGCGCCAGCCCGCGGGTGATGCCGTCGGCCCTACCTGACGGCGAGCGCATCCTCACTTGGCGTCAGCTCTACGACCTCAAGCAACCGCCCAAGCACCTGATCGTGGTGGGCTCTGGCGTTACCGGCGCCGAGTTCGCGCACGCATATACCGAATTGGGTGTGCCGGTGACGGTAGCGGCCAGCCGGGACCGAGTGCTGCCCTACGAGGACGCCGACGCCGCCGCGGTGATCGAAGAGTCGTTCGCCGAACGCGGTGTAAAGCTGGTCAAGAACGCCCGTGCCGAGTCGGTAACTCGCACCGATGACGGCGTCCTGGTAAAGCTGAATGACGGCCGCACCATCGAGGGCAGCCATGCCCTGATGACCATCGGTTCGATCCCGAACACCAGTGGCCTCGGCTTGGAGCGCGTCGGCATCGAGTTGGCCCCCGGCGACTACCTGAAAGTCGATCGGGTTTCGCGCACCTCGGTCCCGGGCATCTATGCCGCCGGTGACTGCACCGGTCTGCTGCTGCTTGCCTCGGTCGCGGCCATGCAGGGCCGCATCGCGATGTATCACGCGCTGGGCGAGGGAGTGAACCCGATCCGGCTGCGCACGGTGGCAGCGACGGTGTTCACCCGGCCCGAGATTGCCGCCGTCGGTGTTCCGCAATCGGCGATCGACAACGGTGAATTCAGCGCCCGGACCATCATGCTTCCGTTGCACACCAACGCCCGCGCCAAGATGTCCGGGCTGCGGCAGGGTTTCGTCAAGATCTTCTGCCGGAAATCCACCGGCGTGGTGATCGGTGGCGTCGTGGTCGCCCCGATCGCTTCGGAGCTGATCCTGCCGATCGCCGTGGCGGTGACCAACCGCCTCACGGTCAACGAACTCGCCCAGACGCTTGCCGTTTACCCGTCGTTGTCCGGTTCGATCACCGAGGCGGCTCGCCGCCTGATGGCACACGACGATCTTGATTGAAGGCCGACTCAAAGGTTGCCGAAGCACTAGCCTTGGCTTAGCACCGCTTACCGACGAGTAACCGACAGGAGTCTGTTGTCGTGAGCAACCCAATCCATGGACTGGACGACGAGCCCGCTGCATGGCTGGGACCTGATCAGCGCGCGCTGGCCTGGGACCGACTCGGCAGCGAGCAGTTCGACGTGGTGGTCATCGGCGGCGGCGTGGTGGGATCGGGCTGCGCTCTGGATGCTGCCACCCGAGGGCTCAAGGTAGCGCTGATCGAGGCACGCGACTTGGCATCCGGGACGTCGAGTCGATCGTCGAAGATGTTTCATGGCGGCCTGCGCTATCTCGAGCAGTTGGAATTCGGCCTGGTTCGCGAGGCGCTTTTCGAGCGTGAGCTGTCGCTGACCACGCTGGCGCCGCACCTGGTGAAGCCGTTGCCTTTTCTGTTTCCGTTGACCAAGCGCGGATGGGAGCGTCCGTACATGGCTGCGGGCATCTTCCTCTACGACAGTCTCGGTGGCGCGAAATCTGTTCCCGCGCAGAAACATATGACGCGTGCCGGCGCGCTGCGCCTGTGCCCCGGCCTGAAACGCAGTTCGTTGATCGGCGGTATCCGCTACTACGACACCGTCGTCGACGACGCCCGGCACACCATGACTGTCGCGCGCACCGCGGCCCACTACGGCGCTGTGGTTCGCTGCTCGACGCAAGTGGTGGCGATGCTGCGCGAGGCAGATCGAGTCACCGGCGTGCGGGTGCGCGACTCTGAGGACGGCGCGATCACCGAGGTGCGCGGTCACGTAGTGATCAACGCGACGGGGGTGTGGACCGACGAGATCCAGGCGCTGTCCAAGCAGCGTGGCCGCTTCAAGGTGCGTGCCTCCAAAGGCGTACACGTGGTGGTGCCGCGGGACCGCATCGTCAGTGATGTCGCGATCATCCTGCGCACCGAGAAGTCGGTGATGTTCGTGATCCCATGGGGGAGCCACTGGATCATCGGGACCACCGATACCGACTGGAACCTGGACCTGGCGCATCCCGCGGCGACCAAGGCCGATATCGACTACATCCTTGGGACCGTCAATACCGTGCTGGCCACGCCGTTGACGCACTCCGACATCGATGGCGTCTACGCCGGGTTGCGCCCCTTGCTCGCCGGGGAGAGCGAGGAGACGTCCAAGCTGTCCCGGGAACATGCCGTTGCGGTCCCCGCGCCGGGCCTGGTCGCCATTGCGGGCGGTAAGTACACCACCTACCGGGTGATGGCGTCCGACGCCGTGGACGCCGCTGCGGAGTTCATCCCGGCCAGGGTCGCGCCGTCGATCACCCAGAAGGTCCCACTGCTGGGCGCCGACGGTTACTTCGCCCTGATCAACCAGACCGAGAACGTCGGGGCGATGCGCGGCCTGCACCCGTACCGGGTGCGCCACCTGCTGGACCGTTACGGCTCGCTGATCGACGAGGTGCTGGCGCTGGCGAGCAAAGATGCCAGCCTGTTGGACCCGATCAAGGAGGCCCCGGGCTATTTGAAGGTGGAGGCGCTGTACGCCGTCGCAGCCGAGGGTGCCCTGCATCTCGAGGACATCCTGGCCCGACGGATGCGCATCTCCATCGAGTACCCGCACCGTGGTGTCGACTGCGCCCGGGAGGTCGCCGAACTGGTCGCACCCGTGCTGGGCTGGAGTGCCGAGCAGACCGACCGCGAGGTCGCCCTGTACACGGCGCGCGTCGAGGCCGAGGTGCTCTCACAGGCCCAACCTGACGACGTATCCGCGGATGAGTTGCGGGCCAGTGCACCCGAGGCCCGCGGCGAAATTCTCGAGCCGGTACCGCTCAATTGAGTCTGAGGCCCGCGCCGCTTCCGGTCCGCGACGGATTGGGGCCGGCGCGGGTACGACTGCGCGGCGGGCCGGTGCTGGCCGAGTTGACCGAGCGGTTCGGCGCCCAGGCGCGCGCGAAAGTCCTTGCCGGAGAGGTTGTCGACGCCGACGGCGTCGTCATCGATGACGCGACCGTGCTACCTGCCGGCGCGAGCGTGTACCTCTACCGAGACCTGCCCTACGAGGTACCGGTTCCCTTCGATATCCCGATTCTCTATCGGGACGCCAACATCGTCGTCGTCGACAAGCCGCACTTTCTGGCGACCATGCCGCGGGGACGGCATGTCGCCCAGACTGCGCTGGTGCGGTTGCGTCGAGAGCTCCAGATGCCCGAACTCAGCCCGGCCCACCGACTGGATCGGCTGACGGCCGGGGTGTTGCTGTTCACCACCCACCGCGAGGTAAGGGGCAGGTATCAGACGCTGTTCGCCCGCGGCGAGGTGCGTAAGACGTACCTGGCCGCGGCGCGTGCGGAGCCGGAATTGGCGCTACCGCTGCTGGTACGCAATCGGATCGTCAAGCGACGAGGCCACCTGCAGGCGGTGATCGAGCCGGGTGTGCCGAACGCCGAGACACTGATTGAACTGACGGACGCGGGCCTCTACCGGCTCACACCGCGCACCGGACGCACCCACCAACTGCGGGTACACATGGCGTCGCTGGGCCTACCCATCTTCGGAGATACGTTGTACCCCAACGTGATCACAGTCGAAGACGGTGATTTCACCTCGCCACTGCAGCTGCTGGCGCAGCGTATCGCGTTCGACGACCCGGTCAGTGGGTTGTCACGCGAATTCGTTAGCCGGCAGCGCCTTGCAGCTGAGCAAGGCCATCCTCGATGCCCGCTTTGACCTGGTCCGCGGCAGCTAATCCGGCTTTCGGTAGGTTCTGGCAATTGCAGCTGAGGGTGCTGTACCAGTTGGGGTCGGCACCCGCATCTGGACTGGCCGACGCGGCCGCACCCGCCGTCGCGCAGAACGCGGTCGCGACGATGAACAACGCTTTCTTGATACTCATAGGCTCCCTGTAAGGCGGTCGCCAAAGTTTATCCGCGTTCAGGGTTGGGACCCCAATTTGACACAGAAACTTAATTTGAATGGTGCCGCGGGCAGAAAGCGGCGATGCTCAGACCGACGAAGAATCCCGCGTGATAACCATCCAGATTGCTGCTGGCTGCCACGTCGTTGGCGACGTCGCCCTTCTGCTCGCCCCCATCGAGTGCGTTGCAGACCTGATGACCGGCAAGGATCGCGGCTTGCGGCGAGGCGAAGTTGATGTCCTTGGCCTTCACCGCATTCAGGAATTGGGTATCGACCCCGTCGGCGCGTGCCACGGTCGGTGCCGCCACGCTCGCGAGGACGGTCAGCACCATCAGCCCGAGCAGGGCGGACGAGATAGATCGCGCGGGCCCAGGTGCGCGTACGTGGCTGGTTGCCATGGCTGAACCTCCCCGCTGAGATATACCCGTTTACACAATGCTTACATCGCGATCATTGCACGTGTTGATCAGGCGGTCGAACGCGTGAGGTGTCCAAACCGTGTACCGGTCGGGAACTGTGGCTTAAATCGTCGATTGAGGCGTATCGGGAGTTGGTCGGGAACCCTGGCTTGCTGGAAGATCTTTTACGATGCCGCAGCATTGCGGCATAGCCATCTCAGTCCGGCCGGGCAAGGAATGAATTGAAACGCAATCGTTTTGGCGTCACGCTGACTTTTTTGATCAGCGTAGCCGTGCTGTTGTCGGCATGCGGCGGTGACAAGAACGCTGCCGGCGGCACCCCGGCGCCGAGTTCGTCGCCGGCAAAAGCTGCCTGCCCCGGCAAGCCGACCTTGAACGCCAGCGGTTCCACAGCGCAGGACATCGCGATGACGCGGTTCGTCAAAGCTTTCGAGCAAGCCTGCCCCGGCCATTCGTTGAACTACACGGCCAATGGTTCTGGTGCGGGAATCACGGATTTCGCCGCAGGTCAGACCGACTTCGGCGGCTCCGATTCGCCGCTGAGCAGGGACGAGGCCGTCAAGGCACAGCAACGGTGCGGGTCGCCGGCCTGGAACCTACCGGTCGTCTTCGGCCCGATTGCTCTCGCCTACAACGTCAAAGGAATCCCTTCGTTGACGTTGGATGGTCCGACCGCGGCAAAGATCTTCAACGGCCAGATCACCGCCTGGAACGATCCGGCGATCGCAGCGCTGAACGCGGGCGTGACCTTGCCGGCAACGCCTATTCGCGTGGTGTTCCGTAGCGACGAGTCTGGAACGACCGACAACTTCCAGCGCTACCTGGACACGGCCGCCAACGGCGCATGGGGCAGAGGTGCCGGCAAAGTGTTCAGCGGCGGTGTCGGCGAGGGTGCGCTGGGCAACGACGGTACGTCGGCAGCGGTCAAGCGCACCGAGGGGTCGATCGGCTACGTCGAATGGTCGTTCGCCCAGTCGCAGCAGTTGGGCGTGGCCAAGATCGTCACGTCGGCCGGTCCGGATCCGGTGGCCATCAGCCCCGATTCGGTGGGCAAGACCATTTCCTCTGCCTGGTTCGTGCATCAGGGCAATGACCTCGCCTTCGACACGATCTCGTTCTATCGGCCGAACCAAGTCGGCTCGTACCCGATCGTGCTGGCGACGTATGAGATTGTCTGTTCGAAATATGCCGATGCGCAGGTCGGTGCGGCGGTGAAGGAGTTTCTGCGGAGCGCGATCGGCCCCGGCCAGAGCGGGCTGGCCGACATCGGCTACATCCCGGTTCCGGACGAGTTCAAATCGCGATTATCGGCGGCGGTCGACGCCATCGGGTGACCGATCCATCAGTCCCCGGCAATGGTGTCGACGGCCCGCGACTAGGCCAGCGACGCGCAAAGTTCTAGGGTTTTTACCAAGGCGTTTAACGCAATGTTCCAAAATTTTTCCCGCGGTAGTCATTGTGAGGTGCTATGGAGTTCATTACGTTGCCGCCGGAGGTCACGTCGGCGCTGATCCACTCGGGACCTGGCGCCGAATCGCTGATCGAGGCCTCCCGCGTCTGGCAACAACTGGGCACGGATTTGGAGGACGCTGCCGGCAGCTATTCCTCCGTGCTGGCCTCGCTTACCGCGGATTGGCACGGCCCCGCCACCTTGGCGATGGTCGACGCGGCCGGGCCCTACGTCGTCTGGTTGCGCGGCACCGCGCTGCAATGCTTGCAGGTGGCGATCTCGGCACAGGCCGCCGCGGCGGCATTTGGAACAACGCTGGCAGCGGTGGTGCCTCCCGCGCAAGTCAGCGCGAACAGGGTGCAGTTGGCCCGACTGCTGGCGACCAACGGTTTCGGCAAGAACTTAGCAACCATCGCGGCAACCGAGCATCAGTACGAGAACATGTGGGTCAACAACTCGGCGGCGCTGTACCGGTACGAGACGGCTTCGGCGCAAGCGACCGCGCTCCAGTTGTTTGCTTCACCGCCCTCCATCGTCGATCCCGGGGGAACGGCGGCTCAAGCCGAAGCGGTGCAGACCGCGTCGGCGTCGTCCGCGGGTACGGCTGGCTCGTCCGCCGCGGCGGCGGCCCAGGCACTGGCGTTACCCGCTGATGCGGTCCCTCCGCCCGTGTCGCCAGTCGATCAGTTGCTCCAATTCATCGGCGTCACGTTCGACCCCAACCAGGGGTGGTTCGGTTTGGCGAACACCTACGCCAACCAGTTCGTGTCGTCGGGATTCCCGATCAACATGCTGAGCTACTTCGCACAGTTCACTTCTGCTCAGGCTCTGTCTGGCCTCGCGCCCGATGTCGCCGAAGGTCTCTCGGAAGGGGAGTCGGCGCTGGGCGGTGCTGCGGGCGGCCTGGCCGATGCGGCCGCCGCGCTGCAGGCATCGGCGATTTCACCGGCCGCAGCACTCGGCACGTCGGTTTCGCTGGGCACCCTGTCCGCGCCGCCCGCCGCGACGGCGGTGCTGGCCAGTGCGCACATGCCCGCTTCTCTGGCGTCTGCGGCAACCCCGCTGCCCGTGGGAGACGTAGATACGGCTACCGATTTCTCGATGATGCCGCCGCTGATGGCGCCGCCGATCTCGGCGGGCAGCGGGTGGCGCAAGCGCAAGGAAAACAAGTACGAGGACCTGGCGATGGGCCTGGAAGTGAAGGGCAATTTCATCCCCCGATCGCCGTCGGCGGGCTGATTTGGTGCCCTGCGAGGCTGAGAAGCGGCAAGGGCAGGGCACGGCCGGGCTTTGGGAATCGGTAGTTTGACGACATGCCTTGGTCGCGATTCCTCTCGCTGGCCATGTTGCTGTTCTGCTTGGTCGGTTGCAATGACCGGCACGTCGCGGCGGCGCGCGCCCGCGATACGGCCGGGATGTTTTCGTATGGCGGGCTGAACCGCACTTACCTGGTGCACGAACCGCCGGGGACGCCGGTCGGCTTGGTGCTGAACCTGCATGGTGGCGGCGGTACCGGGGCTGGACAGCGGGGTTTGACCGACTTCGATTCTGTCGCCGACGACAACGGTCTGCTGGTGCTCTACCCCGATGGTTTTGACAAGAGCTGGGCCGACGGGCGCGGCGCGGCGCCGGCCGACCGCAAACGCCTTGACGACGTCGGCTTCTTGGTCGCGCTGGTGAATAAAGTGCGCGACGATTTCAAAATTCCCACCGGACACGTCTTCGCTACCGGCATGTCCAACGGCGGCTTCATGTCCAACCGCCTGGCATGTGATCACGCGGAAGTCTTCGCGGCGATCGCGCCGATCTCCGGCACGCTGGGTGTCGGCGTGCCCTGCAATCCATCACGGCCGGTGTCGGTCCTGGATGCGCACGGCACGGGCGATCTGGTGGTTCCTTACAACGGTGGTGATGTTCGTGGCCGCGGCGGGCTGAGCCACGCCATCTCGGTGAACAGCCTGATCGACCGGTGGCGTGCCGTCGATCGCTGCGAGGGTGAGCCGACGACCGAGGAGTTGCCGAACGTCGGCGACGGCACCACGGTGCGTCGCTACGACTCGCACGGGTGTGCCGACGGCACCGAGGTGGTGCTCTACCGGATCGAGAAGGGCGGGCATACCTGGCCGGGCGGCAAGCAGTATCTGCCGAAGGCCGTCATCGGACCCACCACGGGCGCATTCGACGGATCGCAGGTCATCGCCCAGTTCTTCGTGACGCACGGCCGGGACTGATCCCCGGCACCGGGCCCCGTCAGCGCTGGCAGGCCGGGCACCAGTACCGCACCCGCTCGGTGCCGCCGTCCGGCGGCGGTTGGTAGGCGATGCGGGTGCCGCAGCGGCGACACGGCTCACCCCCTCGTCCGTAGACCCACATCCGCCGACCGGGCTTGGCTACTCCGGTGGTGCAGCGGTTTGTGCGTAGCCGGTTGGCCCACAACATTTCTCGGGCCCTGGAAACCAGCCGGAGCGGATCGGCGATCGCGCTGACCGGCGAGGTCGGCAGACGGCCACTGATGAAGCACAGTTCGTTGGCGAAGACATTCCCGACTCCCGCCATCACGCGCTGGTCTAGTAGGGCCTCGCTGACGGGACGGTCCGGATCCGCGACCAGATTGGCCGCAGCCAGCTGCGGGTCCCAGTCGTCGCCCAACAGATCGGGACCCAGATGCGCGACGGCCTCCATGTCCTGGTCCCGGTCGAGGATCTCCAGCACCGCCAGGTCGACCCCGACGGCCCGAACGTCGCCGGCTTCCAGGATGATTCGCGCGCGGTAGTCCACCCGCACTGGCCGGGTGCTGACCCGCCAGCTGCCGTCCATCTTCAGATGCGAGTGGATGCTGGCCCAGCCGGCCCTGATGAACAGGTGCTTGCCGCGACTGAGCACCTCGTCGACCACTTGCCCGGTGAGGTCGACGGTGGCATATCGCGGCACCCGGACATCGCAGCGCGTGAGGGTGCGCCCGACGAGGTGTTCGCGCAGTGTGGCTGCGGCGTGAAAGATGGTGTCGCCTTCGGGCATGTCTATCGCAACCGCAGCCGTAGACCGCGTGGTGTGCGGGCGAAACCAGCGTCTACCAGCGCCTCCACGATCGCCACCGGTCCGTCGGGGTCCAACACCGACATCCCGTTGGCGCGCTCGACCAGGATGGACGCGATTCGACGGGCGGTAACAAGATCGGCCAGTCCGCTCGCGGCGGCGTGATTGGCCCCGGGATCGTCGGTGAAAGTCAGCAGTGACCGCCCACCGCGTTCGAGGAACCACGCCAACGAACCGTCCACCAGCACAACGAGTGCGCCCGCCTTGCGTCCGGGCCGGGCCCCGACGCTTGAGCCCTCGCGGGCAGACGCGTCATCGCCACGCGACGGCCACGGCAGCGCAGTTCCGTACGGGTTGGCCGGGTCGGCAGCGGCCATCACCAAGGTCCGGTATTCCGGTCGTTGCGGATCGACCTCGTCGAGGTAACTGCGCAACCGGTCGACCGTCGATGCGACAGCGAACTGTGCTCCGCCCAGACCCTCGACGAAGTAGCCGCGCTGGCACCGGCCGGCATCCTCGAATGCACTCAGCACTTTGTAGAGGGTGGCGAAGCCGCCGGGAACTCCCTCCGCCGCCACCGCGCCCTTGGTCAGCACACCGTGGCGGTTCAGCAACAGTTCGGCTTGAAAATGGGCCCGCAAGGTGGAGTCGGGCTCGGGTACCGGCAGTGCCGACCATCGACCGGCCACGGTCGAATCGACATTGCGAGTCTGGGCGTTGGCGACGCTGTAGGTGCTCAGGCGGGGCCGGCGCTGCGTCCGGTGCGCGGGCGCGGACCGCTTGCGGGCACCGGAGGTGCCGCCCAGCAGCGCGCGCACCGGCGCAAAGGTGTCTCCGGTGACCAAACCTGCCCAAATGAGTTCCCACAGAGCGGCTTTGAGGGCCGCTTCGCTATGTCCAGGCGCAGCGAGTTGGCGAAAGAAGTACGCCCCGCCACCGGACAGGCTGTCCAGGATTGCCCGGTGTGCGTCGGTCATATCGATCTCGGCCGGCGTGGACAGCGTCAGTGGCGCGGAATCGGCAGGGTGCAATGCGATCCAGCCGTCGCTACCCGAGATCGATCCGGCGCCCGACCAGGTGATTTCGCCCGTCGCGAGCAATTCGTCGAGCAGCGCCGGGGAGTAGTCCCGAACCCGTGGACCCAGCACCAGCGGTTCCAACGCGGATGCCGGGATCCGCACCCCGGCAAGTTGATCGATGACGGCGGCCAGCCCGTCGAGGCCCGAATGTGCCCCCGAGCCGGAGTGACCGACCTGGTGCCAGGCCGGCAGAAATCGTCCGTACGCGGCGGTGCTCACCGGTTCGACCTGAGCCCGCAACGCGGCCAGCGAACGGCGCCTCAGAATGCGCAATACGTCAGCGTCGCACCATTGTTGGCCGCCGCCCGTAGCCTCCGCGCCGTCGACGAAGTCGCCGCGCACCAGCCGTCGGTCGCTGGCCAGACGGCCAAGTACGTCGGCGGTCACCCGCAACCCCAGGCCGAAGCGCGCGGCGGCTTCGGCGGTGGTGAACGGCGTCCGGGTGCGTGCATATCGGCCGAGCAACTCGCCCAACGGGTCGTTCACCGCCTCGGTGAAGCTGGCCGGCAGGCCCACTGGAACCGCTGCGCCGACGCCGTCACGCAATCGGCCGATGTCCTCGACCGCGACCCACCAGCTTCGGCCGGCGAACGACACCGTCAGCGCCCGCCTGGCAGCGTGTAGGCCTTCCAGCCAGCCCCCCACGTCGTTGCCGTCGGGAACATTTGCGCGCGCGGCGACCTCGTCCGCGGTGAGCGGACCCAGCAGTCGCAGCAGATCCGCGACACCTTCGGCATCGCGAGCGAGCCGGTCGCTCGACAGGTGCTGAAGTTGACGCCCGGTCGAGGCGATCACCTCGGGATCGAGGAGCTCGCGTAGCTCCACACGACCGAGCAGCTCGGCCAGCAATGTGCTGTCCAGCGAGAGCGCCGCGGCACGGCGCTCCGCCAGCGGGATGTCGCCCTCGTACATGAATGCGCCGACATAGCCGAACATCAGGGACGCCGCGAAAGGTGACGGTCGGTCGGTTTCGGCTTCCAGCACCCGCACCCGGCGCTGGGCGATCCTGTCCATCAGCCCGACCAGGGTCGGCACGTCGTAGACGTCCTGGAGGCACTCGCGAATCGTCTCCAGCACGATCGGGAAGTCCGGATACTTGCGGGCCACCTCCAGCAGTTGGGCGGCGCGCTGCCGTTGGTGCCACAACGGCGAGCGTTTGCCGGGGTTTCGCCGCGGCAGCAGCAGCGCGCGGGCCGCCGATTCGCGGAACCGGGACGCGAACAGTGCGGATTCGCCGACTTCGGCGGTGACGATGGGATCGATCTCGTCGGCATCGAAAATGAACAGCTCGGCGCCGGGGGGTGCATCACTGCCGGTATCGGAGAGAGTGTCGGGCAACCGCACCACGATGCCGTCGTCGGAGGCGGTCGGCTTCTCGTCGAGGCCATAGCGTTCGCGCAGCCTCCGGCCGACCGCGAGGGCGAGCGGTCCGTGCACCCGCAGTCCGTACGGCGAGTGCAGGACCACTCGCCAGTCGCCCAGCTCGTCGCGGAACCGCTCAACCAGCAAGGTGGTGTCGGTGGGAACGACCCCGGTGGCGTTTCGTTGGTCGTCGAGCAGCACCCACAGGTTGTCGGTTGCATAGTCGTTGAAACCGAGTGCCGCGCAGCGCGCGCCGAATGCCTCGCGGTTCATGCCGGACAGCTCGCCGTTGAATGCGCCGAGGGCGGCACCCAGTTCGGCGGGCCGACCGACTTCGTCGCCGCGCCAGAACGGCAGTCGCGCCGGTTGGCCCGGGGCCGGAATCACCAGCACCCGGTCGTGGGTGATCTCGGTGATGCGCCAGCTGGTGGCGCCCAGCGCGATGACGTCGCCGGGACGGGACTCGTAAACCATCTCTTCGTCGAGTTCGCCGACGCGGGAGGACTTTTCGGAATCGGAGGCGAGGTACACGGTGAAGAGGCCGCGGTCAGGGATGGCGCCGCCGGAAGTCACCGCAAGCCGTTGCGCACCCGGGCGTGCCGTCAGCGTCCCGTTGTCACGGTCGTACACGAGTCGGGGGCGCAACTCGGCGAATTCGGTGGACGGATACTTGCCCGACAGCAGGTCCAGGGTCGCTTCGAACACGCTGCGCGGCAACGTCGCGAACGGCGCACTGCGGCGCACCGTGTCGAACCACTGGTCGGCGTTCAACGGCTCCAACGCGGCCGCCGCCACCGTGTGTTGGGCCAGGATGTCCAGCGGGTTGGCCGGCACCCGCATGGTCTCGATCTGGCCGGTCAGCATGCGTTGCACGCTGACCGCGCAGCCGATCAGGTCGGTGCGATGTTTTGGGAACAGCACCCCGCGCGATGTCTCGCCGACCTGGTGACCGGCTCGCCCGATCCGCTGCAGGCCGCTGGCCACCGACGGCGGCGCCTCCACCTGAATCACCAGATCAACCGCTCCCATGTCGATGCCGAGTTCGAGGCTCGACGTCGCAACGACGGCTTTGAGCTCACCGCGCTTGAGGTCCTCTTCGACGAGGGCTCGCTGCTCCTTGCTGACCGAGCCGTGATGGGCGCGCGCCAACAACGGGGGAGCACCGGCAGTCTGGCCGCGTTGTGGGCTCGAGCCCATGATGGCCGCGGGGGCGCCTCCGGCAACCTGCGAGTTGGCCACCGGGTCGAGTGGTTCTGCGGTCCGCTCGGCGTGGATCTCGTTGAGCCGGGCGGTAAGCCGCTCGGCCAGCCGTCGTGAATTGGCGAACACGATGGTCGAGTTGTGCGCTTCGATCAAATCGACAAGCCTGGCCTCGACGTCGGGCCAGATGGTGTTGTTCTCCAAGTTGGCCATGTCGGGAACGGGCACCTGCACCGACAGATCGAAGGTCTTTGCCGACGGGGGAGCCACCACCTTCGTCGGCGTCGTCGACGACCCGCCGGACAGGAACCGCGCCAGCTCCTCATGCGGACGCACGGTCGCCGAAAGTCCGATGCGCTGGGCCGACCGGTCATGGATCGACAGTGCGTCGAGGCGCTCCAGCGACAACGCCAGGTGCGCGCCGCGCTTGGAGGCCGCGATGGCGTGGATCTCGTCGATGATGACCGTCTGAACTCCCGCCAGCGTTTCGCGGGCAGCCGAGGTCAGCATCAGGAACAGCGATTCCGGGGTGGTGATCAGGACGTCAGGCGGGTGGGTGATCAGCTGGCGGCGCTGGGCGGCCGGGGTGTCACCGGAGCGGACTCCGACGCTGATGTTGGGCGGGGGCTGACCGCGCTGTTCGGCGAGCCTGGTCAATCCCGCGAGTGGGGTGCGAAGGTTGCGCTCGACGTCCACTGCCAGCGCCTTCAGAGGCGACACGTAGAGCACCCGGGTGCCCGGTTCTCTGTCCGCCGCACCAGCAAGGCTATCCAAGGCCCACAAGAATGCGGCCAGCGTCTTACCGGAGCCCGTCGGCGCGATGACGAGGGTGTCATCACCGTCCGCGATAGCCGCCCACGCGGCGGCCTGCGCGTCGGTGGGCGCGGCGAAGGTGGTCGAAAACCAATCTCGGGTGATATCGCTGAAACGTGCCAGCGCCTCACCGGGCGTGAAAGTGCTCACCTATCCATGGTGCCAACAGGCACCGACAAGTTGGCGCCGAGCGAGAAGCCGAACCGTTAACCCTGCGGCTTGAAGCGGGCGGTGGCCATCGCCTCGGCCAACTCCGGCGGGATCTGCGGAACCCGGGCGATCGCGTCCAACAGCGTGTGCGCGCAGGCGTCGGCGAGCCGTTCGGCCTGTAGAGACGGGTTCATGATCCGTTGCCGGCAGGTTTCGAAGGTGAACGCCAGCCAGCCGTTCAGCACCACCCGCAGATCGCGTTCCACGTCTGCGCTCAGTTTGGCGTCGCCCGGTATTCCACTCACGACCTCGCCGATGCGATTCATGATGTGTTCCATCTGGCGGTTCTTGGCCTCGTCGTCGATACCGAGCAGAACCGGGTCGGACCGTCCCAGTCCGACATAGGCCGCCCACGCCGCTTCCGGGTTGGACTCGTGATAGGCCATGTAGGCCAGCACGCCGGTCCGGATCTCCTCGAACATCGTCTGTCCCGGGGAGGGCTGGGTGTTGGTCGCCGAGTACAACCGGTCGGCCTCATCCTTGACAACCGCGGCGAAGAAAGCGCGCTTGTCCGGGAAGTAGTGGTACATGAGCGCACGGGAAACACCTGCGCGCTCGGCGATCTCGTCGATGCGTACTTCGTCGTAGGGCCGCTTGCCGAAGACTTCCGCCCCTAGGGCGAGCAGTTCAGCGCGTCGATCCTCCGGGGATAATCGCCTCCTGGCTGTCGCCATAATCACCGATACTACTCATGTCAGATAGCAAGACCCGACAATTCCGATTCTTCAGCCGAACTTGACGCCCTGCGCCAGCGGAAGCTCGTTCGAGTAGTTGATGGTGTTGGTGGCGCGGCGCATGTAGGCCTGCCAGGAATCCGAGCCGGACTCGCGGCCGCCGCCGGTCTGCTTTTCGCCTCCGAAGGCCCCGCCGATCTCGGCGCCGGACGTGCCGATGTTGACGTTGGCGATGCCGCAGTCGGAGCCGTTCAGGAAGCGCTGCGCCTCGCGCAGGTCGGTGGTGAAGATCGCCGAGGAAAGCCCTTGGGGAACGGCATTGTTGAGTGCAATGGCCTCGTCGAGCTCGTCGTACACCAGCACGTAGAGGATCGGCGCGAAGGTTTCGGCCGCCACGATGTCGGTCTGCGACGGCATCCGCACCACCGCGGGGGAGACGTAGTAGGCGCTCGGGTGGTGGCCTTCGTGACGGTCGCCGCCGATGGTCTGACCGCCGTCGGCGCGTGCCTGCTCCAGCGCTCCGACCATGTCGCGGTAGGCGGTTTCGTGGATCAGCGGCCCGATCAGCGTGCCCGGTGTGGTCGGATCCCCGACCGGCAGCTGCCGGTAGGCGGAGACGATTCGTTCCACCACCCCGTCGGCTATTGAGCGGTGCACGATCAGCCGCCGCAAGCTGGTGCAGCGCTGGCCGGCGGTGCCGGCGGCGGCGAACACGATGGCCCGCACCGCCAGCTCCAGGTCCGCCGACGGTGTCACCACGGCCGCATTGTTGCCGCCCAGTTCCAGCAGCACCCGGCCGAACCGCTGGGCCACCCGCGGCCCCACCTGCCGGCCCATCCGCACCGAACCGGTCGCCGAGAGCAACGCCACCCGCGGGTCCTCGACCAGAGTCTCGCCCAAATCGGCGCCACCCAGCAGCAGGCCGCCCACCGCCGGGGGCGCACCGACATCGGCGGCGGCCCGGTTCAACAGCGTCTGGCACGCCAGGGCCGTCAACGGGGTCAGCTCGGAGGGCTTCCACACCACCGGGTCGCCACACACCAGCGCGATCGCGGTGTTCCACGCCCACACCGCCACCGGGAAGTTGAAGGCGGTGATCACGCCGACCACGCCGAGCGGATGCCAGGTCTCCAGCAGTTGATGGCCGGGCCGTTCTGAGGCGATCGTGCGGCCGTAGAGCTGGCGGGACAGGCCGACCGCGAAAGCGCAGATGTCGATCATTTCCTGCACCTCGCCCAGTGCCTCGGCCGCGATCTTGCCGACTTCGACGGTCACCAGGGTCGCGAGGTCGTGTTTGTGCGCGGTGAGAAGCTCGCCGAGCCGCGCCACCAGTGCGCCTCGTACGGGGGCCGGCGTGTCACGCCACTGGGCAAAGGCTTGAGCCGCGCGGGCAATGGTGTGCTCGGCCTGCTCCGGCGTGGTCTCCTCGACGGTGAACAGCACCTCACCGGTGATCGGAGTGCTCGACGGGATGCCTTGTCCGCCGGGTTCGCCGAGCTCGGCGCTGACCCCGATGGCTTCGAAAGCGTCGCGCACCCGGGCCTCTAACTGACTCATGAAGCTGCCTCCTGATAGAGCGCGTAGGGGTCATAGATGTGACGGCCGATCGCACCGGACATCCACTGCACGTCGTAGCCGCCATCCGCGCCCTGTTCGCAGGCCTCGGTCCGGCTTCGGGTCTCATGATCCAAGTTGGACCGGAAGATGCCGGCCGCCGACGCGGGCAGGAAGTCCTCGTAGACGACGGGTGCCGACGGATCGCCGCCGCGGTAATAGCCCAAGCCCTGGGTAGCCATCTCATCGTCTGTCGACGGGAAGTACCGGTCCCAGACGGTCGCGGGATCCGGATCGGCCATGGCGGCGTCGTAACGCTCGCGGCCCTTGGGAGTCAGAGCGACGCCACGTGCTTCGACTTCGCCGAACCGCACCCGCAGGCTGCCCTCGCTGACGGTCCCGTCGTCAGCCTGGAACAGCCGCGGTTCGGTCAATGCGCGAAAGGACGTCTGGCGCAACAACACCGCGGGTCCGTCGGTGCGCGGCGGCCCCTGGATCGCATCGATCATCGCGACCCCGCGCCCGGTCATCCGGCGGTACAAGTCGTCGATGTCGAGAACCCGCGGAGTCAGGTGGTTGATGTGGGTGCTGCCGACTCCGGCGACATCGGCGGCCACCGCCGACACCTGGGAAAGCTCGTCGTACCAGGACTTGTCGATCGGTTCGTGGGAGAGCGCGAAGGCGCCGACGGCAGCACCGACGAAGTCCGCGGCAGTGTCGGCGTCGCAACCCCCGTCGGCAGCAATCACCCGCGCCCGGGCCAGCAGATCGGGATCGAACAATTCGCGCCGCGCCAGGAAGTTGCGCACCCGCGACCGCAACCCGTCGTCGAAATATCGGGCGTCGGAGGTGGTCAGCATCGACGTGAACACTCGGAAAGGGTTGCGCGCCAGATCTTCTGCGGCCACGGGTCGGAACGCGGTGGACACCACGGGGACGGGCGAGGCGGCGCAGCGCAAGTCGTAATAGCCGACCGGCAGCATCCCGAATGCAGCGAAAAGGTCGCCGACGGCGGCAAGTTCGGCGGGGTCACCCACCCGGATGGCGCCATGGCGCTCGGCGGTGACCCGCCGTAGCGAACCGAGTCGTTCGGCCCCGGGGTGACCTGCCACATGATCCCGGTTGACCTCCGCGCTGACCTCGACCAGCGTCCTGTAAGCGGGCACTTCGGCGGCGTACATGGCCGACAGCCCAGCGGCGAAATGTGCGCGCAGCTCGCAGGTCTGCAGCCACTTCGAGGAGCTCATCTCTGGCCTCCCCTGCGATAGTCTCCGGCCATGAGTGAGACGCTCGACGACATCGACCGGATCCTGGTGCGCGAGCTGGTCGCCGACGGACGCGCCACACTCTCGGAGCTCGCTGTCAGTGCAGGCCTGTCGGTATCAGCAGTGCAGGCGCGGGTGCGGCGGTTGGAGTCTCGCGGCGTCGTCGCCGGATACGCGGCCCGGATCAACCCCGAGGCGGTCGGGCACCTGCTGTCGGCGTTCGTGGCGATCACCCCTCTCGATCCGTCTCAACCCGATGATGCGCCCGCCCGGCTTGAACACATCGCGGAAGTCGAAGCGTGTTACTCGGTGGCCGGCGAAGAGAGCTATGTCTTGCTGGTGCGTGTCGAGTCCGCGAGAGTGCTCGAGGACCTGCTGCAGCGGATCCGGACGGCCGCCAATGTGCGGACCCGCAGCACCATCATATTGAATACTTTTTACAGTGATCGCCAGTTCATACCGCAATAATTTCGGCGTGAGCATCATTATTCCGTAAAAATGACGCTAGCATGGCTGCATGACTGCCGTTGCCAACCCTAGGGTGTTTGCTCCCCGAACCGGGCCCGACCAGGTCCATGACGTGTTGACGCGCAACATGCTGGTCGACACGTTCGATCTGGTCCTCGACCTGCAGCGCTCCGCCGGTTCATGCCTGGTTGACGCTCGAACCGGCCGGCGCTACCTCGACATGTTCACGTTCGTCGCGTCATCGGCACTGGGCATGAATCATCCGGCGCTGGTTGACGACGAAGTGTTTCGTGCCGAACTCACCGAGGCCGCCCTGAACAAGCCGAGCAACCCGGACGTGGCGACCGTCGCGATGGCCCGCTTCGTCGAAACCTTCGCGCGCGTCCTGGGTGACCCGGCGCTGCCGCACTTGTTCTTCGTCGAAGGTGGGGCGCTGGCGGTGGAGAACGCCCTCAAGGTTGCATTCGACTGGAAGAGCCGGCACAACGAGGCCCGGGGTATCGACCCCACCCTCGGAACCCGGGTCCTGCACTTGCGCGGGGCTTTTCACGGCCGCAGCGGCTACACGCTGTCGGTGACCAACACCAAGCCGGTCAACGTCGCCCGCTTCCCGAAGTTCGACTGGCCGCGCATCGACGCGCCCCACATCCGGCCGGGCTGCAACGAGCGCGAAATGGACGCACTGGAAGCAGAATCCTTGCGGCAGGCCCGCGCGGCGTTCCGTGCCTACCCGGACGACATCGCCTGCTTCCTGGCCGAGCCCATCCAGGGCGAGGGCGGCGACCGGCACTTCCGGCCGGACTTCTTCGCCGCGATGCGCAGGTTGTGCGACGAAAACCACGCGTTGCTGATCTTCGACGAGGTGCAAACCGGCTGTGGCATGACCGGCACACCTTGGGCCTACCAGCAATTGGGGGCCTTGCCCGATGTCGTCGCGTTCGGCAAGAAGACCCAGGTGGGCGGAGTGATGGCCGGCCGCCGCGTCGACGACGTCGCCGAAAACGTGTTCACGGTCAAGTCCCGGCTGAACTCGACCTGGGGCGGCAGCCTTGTCGACATGGTGCGGGCCCGCCGCATCCTCGAGGTGATCGAATCCGACGGACTGTTCGAGCGCGCGGCCGAGCGCGGCCGCTACCTGCGTGCCCGGTTGGAAGAGCTCGCCACTGACTTCCCGGGACTAGTGATGCATCCGCGCGGTCGCGGCCTGATGTGCGCATTCAATATGCCAACGGCGGCCGACCGCGACGAGTTGCTCAGGCGGCTGTGGCAACACGGAGTGATTGTGTTGCCGTCCGGCGCCGACGGGGTGCGCTTCCGTCCCGCACTGACGGTTACGCAGGTGGACCTGGATGCGGCCGTCGCCGCGGTGCGCGCCGCGTTGGCGCAACCACTGCTGTGAGTTGCCGAGCCGGCGGTTTGCTCGGAGTTCTGCCTGGGTATTGAACGAAAACGGTGGTAGGTCCGGTTGGGCGCAAGATTAGAGGTGCTCCGGTGCAGATGGCAGACGAGACGGTAAACGGTGACCGGGTGGGTCACGACGACAAGCAGGTTCACGCTGCCATCCGGTTTACCGTTTTGGCGTCGGCAGTGGCGGTCGGCTTTGTGATCATGGCGGCGTTGTGGGTCAGTACCTGTGGTCCGGGCAGCATCGACACGGTGGCGTGTGGACCTCCGCAACGCACCTTGCTCGCTTTCGGCGGCCCGTTGATCTTGTTCGCCTCGGGGGTCTGGGCGTTCCTGCGCACGTACCTGGTGTGGCGTGAAGAGGGCACCTGGTGGGGTTGGCACGGTGCCGGCTGGTTCCTGCTGACGCTGATGGTGCTGACGCTGTCCATGGCTGGCGCCCCGATCGCCGGGCCGGCGCTGAGCGGAATTATCTAGCTCCGGAACCTCCCCATACCTTGGCGAGAGTTCTACGGTTGGTTGTAGTGCCTGGTAAACCGGGCATTTGAGTCAATCGGAACGAGGAGGAGCCATGGGGGACACATTCCGTGACCCTGTCGATCACTTGCGGACGACACGGCCACTTGCCGGCGAATCGCTGATCGATGTGCTGCACTGGCCGGGGTACCTCTTGATAGTGGCCGGCGTCATCGGCAGCGTCGGATCTCTTGCGGCATTCGGCACCGGACATCACTCCCAGGGTGTGGCCTCGGGCGTCGCTGCCGTCGTGGTCACGGTTTTCGGCACGGTCTGGCTGGCGGTGGAGCACCGGCGGATACGCAGGATCGCCGATCGCTGGTACGCCGAGCACCCTGAAGTCAAGCGGCAGCGGCTGGCCAGCTAGGACCAGTTCGCTAATAACTTCGAATCGCTTGGTCGCCAAGCGCTTTGGTGGTACCGGCGGTTCGCGATGTGTGACGTCTGAGGCGTCGGAGTGCCGTGTAGGGTAGGCCCGGTTGCGCCGCAAAGTTCTCGTCGGAAAACCCGCGGTTTGGGTTTGGCGCACAGCGACGATGGGAATCAACTGCAGACCATGATGAGTACCGGCAATTTTCCGTTAGCGTGGCTACCCCATCATGGGGGAAAAGATCACGAGCGCACCGACGTAAATCTTTACAGCAACCACGATCAGCAAGACCAACATCATTCCGGCGGTCCTCGCCACGCGCTGTCTGCGCGGGCGAATTGTGTCGGTGACGTCTGCCTCGCCCAGAACTGGTTGAATAATCGGTGGCGATCATGACCAACCGGCTCAATCCCTCGGTCCGCAGCGGGCTGCAAACCAGCACCGCTGACCGGAACCTTGCCAGGAGTAGTGTCGGCCGAATATTGCCGGGAGGCCAAATGACCGATGCGGATCTGCGCACCGACGGGCGCCAACGCGGTGCCCGCGCCGTCGAACTGAGTGTGACGGCACGCCTGGAGAACCTGGCGATGCTGCGGACCCTGGTCGGTGCCATCGGCACCTTCGAGGACCTGGATTTCGACGCCGTGGCGGATCTGCGGCTGGCGGTAGACGAGGTGTGCACTCGACTGATCCGCTCGGCCACGCCCGGCGCCACCTTGACTTTGGTAGTGGATCCGCGCGAAGACGAACTCGTGGTGGAGGCTTCAGCTGCGTGCGACACCCACGACGTGGTCGCGCCTGGAAGCTTCAGCTGGCACGTGTTGACCTCGCTTGCCGACGATGTCCAGACATTCCATGACGGTCGCGAGCCTGACGCAATGGGCAGTGTCTTCGGCATCTCGTTGACCGCGCGACGGGCGGCCCCCGGTAAGTGATTGCCCGTTGACAGAGCAAACAACCGGCGGTTCCAAGTCCCGACCCAATGAATACGCCGATGTCCCGGACAGGTTCCGTGAGCTGGCTACCTTCCCTGCCGGTTCGGCGGAATTTCAACGCCATCAGGACAAGATCGTGGAGCGGTGTCTGCCGCTGGCCGACCACATCGCACGGCGATTTGAGGGCCGCGGGGAACCCCGTGACGACCTGGTTCAGGTTGCCAGGGTCGGGCTGGTCAATGCGGTAGTCCGCTTCGACGTCGAAACCGGTTCGGATTTCGTCTCTTTCGCGGTGCCGACAATCATGGGCGAGGTCCGGCGCCACTTCCGCGACAACAGCTGGTCGGTCAAGGTTCCCCGCCGACTTAAAGAACTTCACCTGCGTTTGGGCACTGCCACCGCCGAACTGTCGCAACGACTTGGTCGGGCGCCCACCGCCACCGAACTCGCCGCCGAACTCGGCATGGACCGCGCCGAGGTGGTCGAGGGCCTGGTGGCCGGCAGTTCCTATAACACGCTGTCCATTGACAGTGGTGGCGGTAATGAAGACGACGATGCCCGCGCGATCGCGGACACGCTGGGCGATGTCGACTCCGGACTGGATCGGATCGAGAACCGCGAAGCGCTCCGTCCGTTGCTCGAGGCGTTGCCCGAGCGGGAGCGAATGGTGTTGGTACTCAGGTTCTTTGAGTCGATGACACAGACTCAGATTGCAGAGCGAGTCGGCATCTCGCAGATGCACGTATCCCGGTTGTTGGCGAAATCCCTCACCCGGCTACGGGATCAGCTGGAGTAGCTGCGTTTCTTTCGGTGTGCTCGGCGGCGACGACTCTGTTGGTGGGGGGAGCCACCGGTAGCACGCCGTCCGGATCGCAGATCCGCAGCAACCGTGACACAGCGCGACTCGGCACCATGGCCCACTGGGTTCCGGCCGCCGCGCACACCACGTTGATCCGATGCAGTGCGGAAAAGCCGGTAGTACCAATGAAATCCAGCTCGGTCAGATCGAGAACAATTGCGGGCAATGCTTTACGCAGCGGGCAACGCACTCGGCGAGTCGGTCGGCATTGGCGGCGTCGAGTTCGCCGTGAGCGCTGATCACGCCTGTTGACTTTTCGGTCCGGGTATTGATTTCAGCGCCGCGGCATTTCAGCCAGGTTCGGGTCACAGACATCGTGATCTCCATCAGTCGGACGTTCGTTGCTGTGGATCACATCAAGTGTGCGAACGCCGAGGAGCGGCTTCTTGGGACCCCGACGCGCCTACAGGACGGTGTTTCCGGGCGGCTGTCAACTCAACCTAAAGCGAACCCTATCCGCGGAGCGGGTAGGGCCGCCAAGGTTCGTCGAATTCGACGAGTAGGACTGTGAGGAGCGACTACTTGATCTCGGCCAGGACGGTGCCCTGGGTGATGGCCGCGCCGGGCTCGACAGCCAGGCCGGTGATGACGCCGTCCTTGTGCGCGGTGACCGGATTCTCCATCTTCATCGCTTCCAGGACCACCACCAGATCGCCGACCGAGACTTCCTGCCCTTCCTCGACGGCGACCTTGACCACGGTGCCCTGCATGGGAGCCGTCACCGCGTCGCCGGAAGCCGTCGCACCGGCGTGCGCACCCCGCTTGCGCGGCTTGGGCTTGCGGCGGACCACACCGACGGCGTCGGGAGCACCGCTGGCCAGCGCCAGGTCTCCAGGCAGTGACACCTCGACGCGGCGGCCGTCGACCTCGACGATGACCTTGTGCCGCGGGCGGGATTCCTCTTCGTCGATGGGCTCACCGCCGGTGAAGGGCTCGACCTTGTTGTCCCACTCGGTCTCGATCCAGCGGGTGTGCACGGTGAAGCCGTCATCGTCGCCAATAAACGCCGGGTCGGAGACCACGGCGCGATGGAACGGAATGACGGTGGCCAGGCCTTCGACCTGGAACTCGTCCAGTGCACGACGCGCGCGTGCCAGCGCCTCGTTACGGTCGGCGCCGTAGACGATGAGCTTGGCCAGCATGGAGTCGAACTGGCCGCCGATCACCGAGCCGGTCTCGACGCCGGAGTCCAGTCGCACGCCGGGCCCGCTGGGCGGCGCGAACTTGGTCACCGGGCCCGGGGCCGGCAGGAAGCCGCGGCCGGCGTCCTCTCCGTTGATCCGGAACTCGATGGCGTGCCCGCGGGGCGTCGGGTCCTCGGTGATGTCCAGCTTCTCGCCGTTGGCGATCTTGAACTGCTGCAGCACCAGGTCGATGCCCGCGGTCTCCTCGGTGACCGGGTGCTCGACCTGCAGCCGGGTGTTGACCTCCAGGAAGGAGATCAGCCCGTCCTGGCCCACCAGGTACTCGACGGTGCCGGCGCCGTAGTAGTGCGCCTCCTTGCAGATCCGCTTGGCCGATTCGTGGATCTCCTTGCGCTGCGCGTCCGTCAGGAACGGCGCCGGCGCCTCTTCGACCAGCTTCTGGAACCGGCGCTGCAACGAGCAGTCGCGGGTGCCGGCGACCACGACGTTGCCGTGCTGGTCGGCGATCACCTGGGCCTCGACGTGGCGGGGCTTGTCCAGGTAGCGCTCCACGAAGCATTCGCCGCGACCGAAGGCGGAAACGGCCTCACGGGTGGCCGAATCGAACAGCTCCGGGATCTCGTCGATGTTGCGGGCCACCTTCATGCCACGACCGCCGCCGCCGAAGGCGGCCTTGATCGCGATCGGCACGCCGTACTCCTTGGCGAAGGCCACCACCTCGTCGGCGTTCTTGACCGGGTCGGGGGTGCCGGGTACCAGCGGCGCCTGTGCGCGCGCGGCGATGTGGCGGGCGGTGACCTTGTCGCCGAGGTCGCGGATCGACTGCGGGCTCGGGCCGATCCAGATCAGCCCGGCGTCGAGGACGGCCTGGGCGAAGTCGGCGTTCTCCGACAGGAAGCCGTAGCCGGGGTGGATGGCGTTGGCGCCTGATTTCGCGGCGGCATCGAGGATCTTGGCGAAGTCCAGGTAGGACTCGGCCGACGTCTGACCACCCAGTGCGAAAGCCTCGTCGGCGAGGCCGACGTGCGGCGCCTCGGCGTCGGGCTCGGCATACACCGCCACGCTGGACAGTCCCGCGTCGCGGGCTGCCCGAATCACCCGGACTGCGATCTCGCCGCGGTTAGCGACCAGAACCTTCGAGATCGTCGAGCTGGCGTGACTGGGCACCTGCGCCTCCTGTTTGACGTGTCTACTTCATCTCTAAGAGAATTTCTTACAAGTCTTGTCGGGGGAAGTTTATGCGGCGCGCCGCAAGCCCGGTCACGCGGTTCCCCTATTCAGGCGGCGTCGCGCAGTCGCCTTTTGATTCGCGCCAGCATCGCCGACATGCCGCGCAGTCGAAGTGGGCTGATCAGAGCGGCCAGACCGAATTCTGTATAGAAGTCCTCGGGCACCGCGAGGATGTCGGCGGCGGACTGTTCGTCCAACCCGGCCGCCAGGATCGAGGCGAATCCCCGGGTGGTCGGCGCTTCGCGCGGCGCGCTGAAGTACAGCCGCACCCGCTCCGGATCCTGCGCGTCGACGTGCAGGAATAGCGGCGACTGGCATTCCGGCACCGGTTCCATGGCGGACTCGGCCAGGTGTGACGGCAGTTCCGGCAGTTCGTTCGCGAACTCCAACAACATCGCCAGCTTGTCCTGGCCCTGGACTTCGGCGAAGTCGGAGACCACCTCTGCCAGCGGGGCGGGCATGCTCATGGGGCTGGTACGGCGCCTGGGTCTTCGCCCGCGACGATCGGCACCCGCACGGTGTTACCCCACTCGGTCCACGAGCCGTCGTAATTGCGGACACCGGGTTTGCCCAGCAAATGGGTGAGCACAAACCAGGTGTGACTCGACCGCTCGCCGATCCGGCAGTAGACGATGGTCTGGTCTTCCGGGGTCACGAAGTCGTAGAGCTGTTCGAGCTCTTCGCGGCTGCGGAAACGGCCGCTTTCGCCGGCAGCCTTACCCCACGGGATCGACCGAGCGGTCGGGATGTGGCCGCCGCGCAGCGCCCCCTCCTCGGGATAGTCAGGCATGTGCGTGCGTTTGCCGGTGTATTCGTCGGGGGACCGCACGTCGATCAGGGGCTGGCTACCCAGTGTCGCGAGCACGTCGTCTTTGAAAGCCCGGATGGGTGCGTCATTTCTCTGCACGACCGGGTAGCCGCTCGACGTGTTGGTCGGCACCTCCAGGGTGGTGTCGCGGCGCTCGGAGTTCCACAGGTCCCTGCCGCCATTGAGCAGGCGCACATCGGGATGACCGAACAGGGTGAAGACCCACAGCGCGTAGGCAGCCCACCAGTTGCTCTTGTCGCCGTAGATCACCACGGTGTCGTCGCGGGAGATGCCCTTGCTGTCCATCAGCGCGGCGAATTGCTCACCGGAGATGTAGTCGCGCACCCGCGGGTCGTTGAGGTCGGTGTGCCAGTCGATCTTGACCGCACCCGGGATATGTCCGATGTCGTAGAGCAGCACATCCTCGTCGGATTCGACGATTGCCAGGCCGCGCGCGCCGATGTGGGCGGACAGCCAGTCGGCGGTGACGAGCCGTTCGGGATGGGCGTAGCCCGTCAGGGTGGGACTTGGATCTGGGGGAAGTGGCACGGGTTAGAGCCTACTCAGCGCCTCCTGCGGCCAGCAGTTCGTCTCAATGTTTGCGCACTACCCGTTCCGGCTCGCCGGGATTCCAGATGGTGACGTCCATGTGCTCATCGCGGACCTGCACGGCCGACGCTCCGGTGATGTCGAGGCCGATCAGGTCGAACTCCTGGTCACGTAGGTCGAGTCCGATTTCTTCGAACAGTGCGTCGGCATAGCGCTTGTGCATCTCGCTGTAGGGGACCACGTAAGCCAGGCCCCAGAGCTTCGCGTCGCCGTTGGTCACCGCGGTGTCCACCGTGGCAGTGTGTAGGCAAAGTCGCGGATCACGTTGCAGGTCGCGGTATTTGGTGGTGTCCGGCATTCCCGAGATCCACATCCGATCTTCGAAGATCCGCGGCTCCATCGGTGAGATGCGCGGGAATCCGTCAGATCGCAGAGTGGCCAGCATGCACAGGTTGCCCGCGGCGCGATGGCGACGGATGAAAATGTCGGCGATCTGTGGCGCGTTGGCGGCGAATTCCGTCCAGGCTTTCATTCACCCGACCCTAGGCCGGGCCTAAGACAAGGTCGTGACATTTCCTGCCCACAGCGCTGCGACGGAAAGGCCGTTGCGCACCAGCAGCGACCGCAACAGCGGCAGACTCAGGCCGATCACCGTCGACGGATCACCGTCGACTCCGTCGATAAACCATCCGCCCAGACCGTCCAGGGTGAAGCTGCCCGCGACACCCAATGGTTCGCCGCTGGCCAGGTACGCCTCCAGGTCGGTATCCGACGGGATACCGAAATGCACTGTGGTTATCGCTGTTTCGGCATCAACGCGGACGACTTCATGGTCCAGGATGCGAACCAGGCAGTGCCCGGTGTGCAGCTCGCCGGCGCGGCCGGCCATCGATTGCCATTGCCGACGCGCGGTTTCGGTGGAGTCCGGCTTGCCGCACAGTCGACCGTCGATGTAAAGCATCGAATCGCAGCCGATGACAACGCAATCGGTGGTGACAAAGTCGTGTGCGTCGCGCAGCGTGGCCGTCACGTATTCGGCTTTGGCACGGGCCAGCGCCCGTACTACCTCGTCGGGTGCGGCATCAGGCCCCAACGCGTCGATGAGGGCGTCTTCGTCGACACCGGAGACCAAAACCAACGGTTCGACGCCGGCCTGGCGAAGCACTTTGAGTCGGCCGGAAGAGGAAGACCCGAGCACCAGTCGGGTCATCGGCGCATGTGCACCATTTCCTGCAGAGTGATGCGCTGCCAGCTGAAGATCGGATAGCGCAACTTGTCCACCGGCAGCCCCCAACGGGCCGGCTCGGGCTCCGGTGGCGGCGTCTGGCCACCGATGCTGCCCAGCACGGCGATCAGCGCGGCCAACTCCTGCGCGGTGGGCTGTCCCTTGAGGATCTGGATGTGCGCCTCGTGCGCGTGTGGAGCCTCGGTCGCGTCGGCTACGTCAGTCACGTCGGTCCCTTCGTTCACAGGGGGATGTTCCCGTGCTTCTTCGGCGGCAACTGCGCGATCTTGCGTTCCAGCAGGCGCAGCGCCGTGCCGATGTAGCCACGGGTGTGCGACGGCGGGATCACTGCGTCGACGTATCCGCGCTCGGCGGCGATGTATGGGTTGACGAGCGTGTCCTCGTACTCCTGCTGCAGTTGCAAGCGAAGCTCGTCGACGTCCTGGCCGTTTGCGGCGGCTTCCTTCAACTTTCCGCGGTAGACGAAGCCGACCGCGCCGGAAGCCCCCATCACCGCGATCTGTGCCGTCGGCCACGCCAGGTTCACGTCGCAACCCATGTCCTTGGAACCCATCACGCAGTACGCGCCGCCGTAGGCCTTGCGGGTGATGACGGTGATCTTCGGGACAGTCGCCTCGCCGTAGGCATAGAGCAGTTTTGCGCCGCGCCGGATGATGCCGTTGTACTCCTGACCGGTGCCCGGCAGGAAGCCCGGCACGTCGACCAGCATGACGATCGGGATGTTGAAGCAGTCGCAGGTCCGGACGAACCGGGCCGCCTTCTCCGAGGCGTTGATATCCAGGCAACCGGCGAAGTGGGTGGGCTGGTTGGCCACGATGCCCACCGGCCGGCCGTCGATGCGACCGAAGCCGATCACAATGTTCTGCGCGTACCCGGCCTGTACTTCGAGGAACTCGTCTTCGTCCAGGATGCGCGTGATCACCTCGTGGATGTCATACGGCTGATTGGGCGAGTCCGGGATCAGGGTGTCCAACTCGAGGTCCTCGTCGGTGAGGTTGTCCTCGATCGCCCCGACCGGCAGTGGGGCCGGCTCGCGGGGCGCGTCGGTGGCGTTGTTGGCCGGCAGGTAGCTCAGCAGGTCGCGGACGTATTCGAACGCGTCCTGCTCGCCCGACGCGACGTAGTGCAGCGTTCCGGACTTGGACATGTGGGTGTGGGCCCCGCCCAGTTCCTCCATGGTGACGTCCTCGCCGGTGACGGTCTTGATCACGTCCGGTCCGGTGATGAACATCTGGCTGGTCTGGTCGACCATGATCACGAAGTCGGTCAGCGCGGGGGAGTAGACGTGTCCGCCGGCGGCGGCGCCCATGATCAGCGAGATCTGCGGGATGACGCCCGAGGCCAGGATGTTGTTGCGGAAGATCCGGCTGTAGAGGCCCAGCGAGACGACGCCCTCCTGGATTCGTGCCCCGGCGCCGTCGTTGATGCCGATAAGCGGCCGGCCCGTCTTGATGGCCAGTTCCTGGACCTTGACGATCTTCTCGCCGTAGACCTCGCCGAGGCTGCCGCCGAACACCGTGGCGTCCTGGCTGAAGATGCACACGTCGCGGCCCTCGATGGTGCCGTATCCGGTGACGACGCCGTCGCCGACCGGACGGTTGGCCTCCAGGCCGAAGTTGGTGCTGCGGTGTTTTGCCAGTGCATCCAGCTCGACGAACGAATCTTCGTCGAGCAGCGCAGTGATGCGCTCACGCGCCGTCAGCTTGCCCTTGGCGTGCACCCGGTCGACGGCGTCCTCACCAACCGGGTGCAGCGACTCCTCCCGTCGCTTGTGCAGCTCCGCGAGCTTGCCCGCGGTGGTGTGGATGTCGATCGTGTGCTCGGCGGCGGGCTCGGCAGTGTGGTCGGCAACGCTTGTCATGGAAGTCGATGCTATCGGCAGGCCCGGCGGGTCCCTTAATGAGCCCTTAAGTAGTCTCCGGTCATGGGCGGCCATCCGGAACTGGACTGGGATGAAGAGCACGACGTATTGGTCGCCGGGTCCGGCGGCGGTGGCGTCACCGGCGCATATACCGCCGCACGCGAGGGTCTCGACGTGCTGCTCATCGAGGCGACGGACAAATTCGGCGGCACCACCGCCTACTCGGGTGGCGGTGGCGTCTGGTTCCCGTGCAACCCGGTCCTACTGCGCGCGGGCACTGACGACACCATCGAAGACGCCCTGACCTACTACCGCGCGGTGGTCGGCGACCGGACGCCGCGCGACCTGCAGGACACGTTCGTCCGGGGCGGCGCGCCGCTGATCGAGTACCTGGAGCAGGACCCGGATCTGAAATTCGTACCGCTGCCGTGGCCGGACTATTACGGCAAGGCGCCGAAGGCGCGCCTGGACGGCCAGCGTCACATTGCGGCGAAGCCGCTGAAGGTGGCGGCCGCGCCGGAATTGCGCAATGCGATCCGCGGCCCGCTGGACACCGATCGGCTCGGTACCGAAACTCCGCCCCACTACTACATCGGTGGGCGCGCCCTGATTGCGCGATTCCTCAAGGCCATCGGGCAGTACCCGAACGCATCGCTGCGGCGGGACGCGACTCTGGTCGAGTTGGTCGTGTCGGACGGACAGGTCTTAGGCGCCATCGTCGAGAGCGCGGGCAAGCGCACGGCAATCCGGGCCCGACGTGGTGTACTGCTGGCCGCCGGCGGCTTCGAAAGCAACGACGGACTGCGTCGCGAATACGGCGTGCCCGGTGTCGCGCGGGACACTATGGGCGGTCCGGGCAGCCGCGGAGAGGCGCTGCAAGCGGGCATCGCGGCGGGTGCTGACACCGACCTGCTGGATCAGGCGTGGTGGTCGCCGGGAATGACCCATCCCGACGGTCGCTCCGCGTTCGCGCTGTGGTTCACCGGCGGCATCTTCGTCAACGAGCACGGCAACCGGTTCGTCAACGAGTCCATGGCCTACGACCGGGCCGGCCGCGAGATCATCGCGCAGCTTCAGGACGGCTCGATGTCGTTGCCGTACTGGATGATCTACGACGACTCCGAAGGCGAAGTGCCGCCCGTCAAGGCGGCCAACGTGTCGATCGTCGCGACCGAGAAGTACGTGGCCGCCGGGCTGTGGCACACCGCGGACACCCTTGAGGAACTGGCGGCCAAGATCGGGGTGCCGGCCGGCCAACTTGTCGCCACGGTCGCCCGGTTCAACGAATTCGCCGCGACCGGCGTCGACGGGGACTTCGGCCGCGGGGACGAGGCATTCGATCGCGCCTTCTCGCAGGGCGCCTCGCCGTTGGTGCCGATCGACCGTCCGCCGTTTCACGCCGCGGTGTTCGGCATCTCGGATCTGGGCACCAAGGGCGGTTTGCGCACCGACACCGCCGCGCGGGTGCTCGACACTTCCGGCAACCCGATCCCGGGCCTGTACGCGGCCGGCAACACCATGGCCGCACCCAGCGGCACGGCTTATCCGGGTGGTGGCAACCCCATCGGCACCAGCATGTTGTTCAGTCACCTCGCGGTGCGGGACATGCTCGATAGGCTGCCCCGATGACCGAACGCGATCCGCTCAGGCCACCACTCGACGAGGCCGCCCTGCGCGCCGACGCCATCGACATGGGATGGCGGCAACTCGACATTGTCGAGCAAACCGCCTCCACCAACGCCGATCTGCTGGCGCGGGCCGCATCGGGCGTTGATATCGACGGCGCGGTGCTGATCGCCGAGCACCAGACGGACGGACGCGGGCGGCACGGCCGTAGCTGGTCGGCCTCGCCGCGGGCGCAGGTCAGCATGTCGGTCGGTGTCCGGGTGGACGACGTGCCGACCGTCGGATGGGGCTGGCTGTCGCTGGCGACCGGTCTGGCCGTGGTCGACGCGGTGGCCTCGGTCAGCCCTGTCGAAGCAGGACTCAAGTGGCCCAACGACGTGCTGGCCGGTGGCGGCAAGCTGGCGGGCATCCTCACTGAGGTGGCGCAGCCGTTCGCGGTGATCGGCATCGGTGTCAACGTCACCGAGGCGCCGGCCAATGTCGGGGCGACCTCGCTGCTCGGCGAGGGCATCGCACACCCCGACCGCGAGTTGGTGGTGCGGCGGGTGTTGGCAGAACTCGGCGACCGCATCGTCGCCTGGCGTGCCGCGCGGGGCGCGGACAACCAGCTGGCCAGTGACTATCGGGCCCGCAGCCTGACGCTCGGATCCCGGGTGCGCGCGGAACTCCCTGGTGGACGCGACGTCATCGGGATTGCCCGCGACATCGATGAGCAGGGCCGGCTCTGCCTGGAGACCTGGACGGGTGACCAGAGCGACACGGTCGTGGTTTCCGCGGCTGACGTCGTGCATTTGCGATAGCGGCAGCCGCGCGAGTGCCGGCGTGCGGAGATCAGGCCGGGCCTCCAGGACCGCCGGACCCGCCCTTTCCGCCCGTTCCGCCCGCGGCACCCGCATTCGGCTGACCGTCGGTGCCGGCGCTACCGCCACTGCCGGATCCGCCGTTGCCTTTTCCGCCGGTACCGCCGGTGCCGCCGTCGCCGCCGTCTCCGCCGGTGCTGACGCCGCCGCCGCCTTGGCCTCCGAAGCCACCGAACCCGCCCTGCCCCCCGGCGAGATTGCCGGGATAGACGGCCGCCCCACCCGCCCCGCCCAGGCCACCGGAACCGCCATCGCCACCAGTACTGCCGGGATCGGTGCCGAGGCCGCCTCTGCCGCCCGTGCCGCCCTGGCCGCCGCCGCCGCCGGCGATGCCGACTCCGCCGACGATCTCGGCCTGGCCACCGGTGCCCCCGGTGCCCCCAGTGCCGCCCGCACCGCCGGTCACGGTGCCGCTACCGCCAGTGCCGCCGAGTCCGCCGAAGCCGCCGGGGTCCCCGTCCCCGTCGATCGCGCCGTAGCCCGAGCCGCCCTTGCCGCCGCTTCCCCCATTTCCACCGACACCGGCAGCGCCGGTCCCGTTGCCCCCGGTGCCACCGGTGCCGCCACTGCCTCCGCCGCCGATGCCTCGCTGGCCGCCGTTGCCGCCGTTGCCGCCGTCGCCGCCGTGGCTGGCCCCGCTGCCGCCGTTGCCGCCACTGCCGCCACTGCCGGCGGGGCCAAGAGATCCCTCGCCCCCTTTGCCGCCCGAGCCTCCCGTACCGCCCACACTCGTGCCATCTCCGCCGTTGCCGCCGGTACCGCCGGTGGCGCCAGTAAAGATGTCGCCGCTATCGCCGCCGTTGCCGCCTTTACCGCCGGTCATCCCACTACCGCCCTTGCCGCCGGTGCCACCCACCCCGCCTGTATCGCTGGTCCCGCCGAAACCTCCGGAGGCGATCCCGCCTCCCGTGCCGCCATCGCCGCCGGTGCCGCCAGTGCCGGTAGAGCCGCCGTTACCGCCGACGCCGCCCTGTCCGCCGAGCCCGGATTTGCCGAAACGGCCATCGACATTGAGCCCGGCGCCGCCGGCACCGCCGCCGGCGCCGCCGTTTCCACCCGTGCCTCCGTTGCCGGCAGCCGTTGCCGAGCCGCCGGCCCCGCCAAGACCCCCGTTGCCGCCGTCGCCGCCGGTAGCGGCCCCTCCGTAAGTAATGAGGCCGCCTTTGCCGGTGAGTCCGCCGTCGCCGCCGGCGCCACCCGACCCGCCCGAGAAACCGTTGCCGCCCGCTACGCCCGCTGAACCGGCACCCCCGAGGCCGCCGCTACCACCGTTGCCGCCGTCGCCGTTATGGCCGCTGGACCAAGTGTCGCCACCGTTGCCGCCTTTACCGCCGTTGCCGGCCGCAAACCCGGAACCGCTGATCCCGGCCGAACCGTTTGCGCCGTTGCCGCCCGCGCCCCCGGCGCCTCCGTCGCCCGCAATGCCGTTGGAACCGCCATTGCCACCGGTACCGGCCGAACCCGCGGCACCGGCGGTACCGCCGGTGCCGCCCAGCCCGCCATTGCCGCCGGCTTTGCCGCTGCCGGCGCCACCATGACCGCCGCCGCCTCCTGCACCGCCGTCCCCGCCGGTACCGCCGTCGCCGTTGAAGGCGTTTCCGCCGCCGTTTCCGCCGCCACCACCGGTGCCGCCGCCGCCGCCGGTGCCGGCCGCAAAGCCATTGCCGCCCGCAGCACCGTTCGCGCCGTCGCCGCCCTTGCCGCCGGTTCCACCGTCACCGCCGGCGCCAGCGGTGACCGTGGCGCTGCTTGTGCCACCGGTGCCTGCCAGACCCCCGTCGCCGCCGTTGCCACCCTGACCACCGCCCCCGCCGGCGGTACCGCTGCCGTTACCGCCGCCGCCGCCGGCACCGCCGATGCCACCCCCGCCGCCGTTGCCATCGGCGCCGAGCGCGATGCCGTTGCCGCCGTTGCCGCCCTTGCCGCCGCCACCTCCGGCCCCGCCTTGAAGACCGGCCGCGCCGGCCGCACCTGCGCCGCCGGTACCACCAGTGCCGCCGGTGCCCGCGTCACCGACGCTGCCGCCGGTGCCGCCGGACCCGGCCAGACCGCCGCCGCCGCCGTTGCCGGCATCACCACCTTGCCCACCCGCGCCACCGGGCGCGGTGCTGCTCGTGCCGCCGGTACCTCCGGTACCTCCGGTGCCCCCCACGCCGCCGAACCCGCCGGTGCCGTTGAGGCTGCCGTCCACCCCGTTGCCGCCGTTGCCGCCGTTGCCACCGTTGCCGCCGGCGAAACCTTTGCTGCCAGTGCCACCGCCCGCGAGACCGGTTGCGCCCGTGGCGCCCTGACCTCCGTCGCCGCCGCTGCCCCCGTTGCCCGCATCACCGGCGACGCCATCGGCGCCCCCGGTGCCGCCGGTACCGGCCACACCCTTCGCGCCGGCGTTGCCACCGGCACCACCGTTTCCGCCGTCGCCACCGGCGACGCCGGATCCGCCACCGGAACCACCTGCCGCACCGTCGCCCGCGTTGCCGCCCGTGCCGCCATCGCCGCCACTGCCGTTGGTGCCGCCGGCAATTCCGCCGCCGCCACTGCCGCCGCGGCCGCCGGCACCACCTGCGAAGCCGTTGCCACCCTTGTCCCCTGGCGAAGCGGTGGCGCCCGAGTCACCCGTACCGCCGTCACCGCCATTTCCGCCACCGCCTGCGTTACCTGCGAGCCCGACGGCGCCGCCCGTGCCGCCGACGCCGGCGGCGCCGCCGCTACCCGCATGGCCGCCGTCGCCCCCGTCGCCGCCTGCGCCGCCTGCCACGCCGAAGCCGACGCCGGAGCCGCCCTCGCCCCCGCCGCCCGCGTTGCCACCGCTGCCGCCCTTGCCGCCGCTGCCGTTTTGACCACCGGAAACGCCACTGCCGCCGCTGCCACCGCTACCGCCGGCCCCGCCCGCGAAGCCCTTGCCGCCATCCCCGCCGGCCGAATTGGACAAGCCAGTGGCGCCTGCGCCACCGTCGCCACCGGTCCCGCCGTTGCCGGCCCTGCCCGCGGCGCCCGTCGCACCCCCGCCTGCACCGGCGGCGCCGCCAGCGCCGGCGGCGCCGCCAGTTCCGCCTGTACCGCCGATACCACCGGCGCGGCCCACCTCTGTACCACCATCGGCGCCATCGCCGCCCAAGCCGCCGTTGCCGCCGAGGCCGCCATCGCCGCCACGGCCGAATATGAGTCCGTTGGCCCCGCCGGCCCCGCCGACGCCACCGGCCCCGCCAGTGCCCCCCTTCCCGCCGGCCTCAGCCGTGACAGGTGTGTCTCCCGAACCGCCGAGGCCGCCGTTGCCACCGATGCCCCCGTGGCCTCCCTGGCCGAGTATCAGTCCGCCTTTGCCGCCGGCTCCACCGTCGCCGCCGGCGGCGGCATGGCCCCCACTGAAGCCCCCTTCGCCGCCGGCGCCACCTGCGCCTCCCGCGCCGCCCTGGCCGGACAGCAACGCGCCGCCGCCGCCGGCCCCGCCATGTCCGCCGGCCCCGGCGGGCACGTCAGGACCGCCGAATATGGTGTCTACCAGTCCTTTGCCTCCGGCCCCGCCGTGTCCGCCGGCGCCGCCACTACCGGACACGAGCCCGGCGCTGCCTCCGACACCGCCCGCTCCACCGGTACCGGCAAACAGCCCAGCCACGCCGCCGATACCGCCGGCGCCGCCGTTGCCACCAAGCAAGCCCCCAGCTCCGCCGGCCCCACCGGCCCCGCCGCTGGCGACAATGCCGCCGGCCCCGCCGGCACCGCCGGCACCGCCATTTCCCCACAAACCGGCCGAGCCGCCGGCACCGCCGGTCTGGCCAGGTTGATCGCCTTGGCCGGCAGCCCCGAGCGCGCCGTTCCCGCCATTGCCCCACAGCAGCCCACCGTCGCCGCCTCGACCGCCCGGAGTCGCAGCGCTGGCGCCGTCGCCGATCAGCGGCCGGCCAAGCAATGTCTGGGTAGGTGCGTTGATCAGTCCGAGCAGCAACTGATCGACGCCGGCGGTTTCGGCAGCGGCATAAGAGCCGGCGCCGGCCGCCAAGGCGTGGCTGAACTGGTCGTGATACGCCGACATCCGGGCACTGAGCGTGTGGTATTCCCGGCCGTGGGCGCCGAACATCGCCGCGACGGCGGCGGACACCTCGTCGCCGGCCGCGGTGAGCAAGTCTGTGGTCGCAGCTGCTGCGGTCTGGTTAGCGGTGCTGAGCGCAGACTTGATTTCGGCGATATTGTTGGCCGCTGCGGCAACCAGTTCCGGCGAAGCGATCACAAAAGACATCGGTTTGCGCCCTTCAACGGACCCGTTGGTCCGATCTGCCATGGAGATCTGTTGCGCTGAGACTAGGGCGGGATTACCCCGTCGATACACGGTTTCCCTACATTTGGTCTGTGCCGCAGTGTCGACCGCCGATTTGCCCGAGGGCGGCGGACTGTGGGCCGAGAAGTGGTTCAATTGGCAAAGGTTGGCGCCGGTTCCGAGGCGCCATCCGCTACCCCGAAGGCTGCTTAACCTCGCGTCGCTGAGCCGCACCCGGAAACCGCAGGCACGGACTGAAAGGGGGAAGGGGAAACGGATCCACATTGTGGACACCGCGCCCCTGACGACCAATGAGCTACCCGGACAACGCGCTGGCCGCTGGCGAACAGGTCGTGCTGCATCGCCACCCGCACTGGAAGCGGCTGATCCTGCCGGTCCTGGCGCTGATCCTGTTGACCGGGCTGGCCGCGCTGGGCTCGGGATATGTCGACCACACCCAATGGGCTCAGCTGACCAAGAAGATCCTCTGGGGCGTCATCTGGGGCGTCTGGCTGGTCATCGTGGGCTGGCTGACGCTGTGGCCGTTCCTGAGCTGGTTGACTACGCATTTCGTGGTGACCAACCGCCGGGTGATGTACCGGCATGGTGTGTTGACCCGCACTGGAATCGACATTCCGCTGGCGCGGATCAACAGCGTCGAGTTCCGGGACCGCATCTTCGAACGGATCTTCCGTACCGGAACGCTGATAATCGAGTCGGCGTCACAGGATCCGCTGGAATATCACAACATTCCGCGCCTGCGCGAAGTGCACGCGCTGCTATATCACGAAGTTTTCGACACGCTGGGCTCGGAGGAGTCACCGAGCTGAGACTCTGCGGGTGACCCCAGCCGTCCGGTGGCCTTGCCGGATCGATTACGCCAGGACCGCAGCACCGTGACGTTCCCGCCCTCGATTCCGTCCTCGAAGACCTCGGCGATCCCGCCGGCAGTAAGCGCGGACTCCAGCGCCTTGTCGGGGGTCAGGGCGAGTTGGTCGGGGAACACCCAGCGCCGGAACGCCCAGAATCGGAACGCCATTTGCAGCAAGTTGCCGACGATGTACGCCGACAGGAAGTCGGCAAGGTTCTCCACGGTTAGCGATACCGCGGGCACGCGTAGCTCCAGGACGTAGCTGGAGAACCAGAGCGGCGCCATGCTCAGCACCACTCCGACGGCGCTGAAGGCGAAAAACAGCAGCGCTTCGTGGTGACGCTCGCGGCCGCCGCGGTTGCGGAAACTCCACTCCCGGTTCAGCACGTAGGACGCGATGACCGCGACAATGCCGGCGATCACTTTGGCGGTGACCGGCTTGGGCTCCAGGATTGTGAGCTTCAGCGTGTAGAAGATGACCGAGTCGATGATGAATGTGGTGCCGCCGACGATGGCAAATTTGATCAGCTCATGGTGGCGCATCGCAAAGGGTTGAACCACCCCGGGGAGGCGCGCAATTGTGGCATCAGCAAAGGACACAGCACGCCAGTCTACGTATGGACTCGAAATTGTCGCAAAATGGTACATAACGATTTGGTGCCGTAGCCGGGAAACACGCCGGTCAGGCGCCGTGACAACATAATGGCCGTGTCGAGTCCAACTACCCCGCTGGTAGCCATGGTCGGCGGCGGTCAGCTCGCCCGGATGACCCACCAGGCCGCCATCGCACTGGGGCAGAGCCTACGCGTGCTGGCTAACAATGCCGACGAACCGGCCGCACAGGTAACTCCTGACGTGGTCGTCGGTTCGCATACCGATCTCGAAGACCTGCGCCGGGTGGCAGCCGGCGCCACGGCGCTGACTTTCGACCATGAGCACGTGCCCACTGAGCTGCTGGAAAAGCTGGTTGCCGAAGGTGTCAACGTGGCGCCGCCGCCGCACGCACTGTTGCACGCCCAGGACAAACTCGTGATGCGTCGACGGATGGAGGGCCTCGGTGCGCCGATACCCAGCTACCTCGGCATCGAGAGCCTCGATGGACTCGGCGAGCTGGACGCCTTCGCGGCGCGGGTGGGAGTCGGTCAGCAGGGCCCGCTCGTAGTGAAGGCTGCCCGAGGTGGTTACGACGGCCGCGGCGTCTCGATGGCGCGTGATCTTGCCCACGCCCGCGAAATCGTGGCCGAATATCTGGCCGACGGGGTCCCGGCGTTGGTCGAGGAACGGGTGCAGCTGCGCCGGGAACTCTCGGCTTTGGTGGCCCGCTCGCCGTTCGGGCAGGGCGCGGCCTGGCCGGTGGTCGAGACCGTGCAGGAAGACGGCATTTGCGTGCAGGTGGTGGCACCGGCACCGGAGTTGTCCGACGCCGTCGCCGCGCAGGCCCAACAACTGGCGCTACGCCTGGCGGGCGAGTTGGGTGTGGTCGGGGTGCTCGCCGTCGAGCTTTTCGAGACCAACGACGGCTCGTTGCTGATCAACGAACTCGCGATGCGTCCGCACAACTCCGGCCACTGGACCATGGACGGGTCCCGAACCAGTCAGTTCGAACAGCATCTGCGTGCGGTGTTGGACTACCCGCTGGGCGACACGGACGCCGTCGCACCGGTGACGGTGATGGCCAACGTGCTCGGGGCGGCTCAATCGCCCGCGATGACGCTGGACGAGCGGTTGCATCACCTCTTCGCCCGGATGCCGGATGCCCGGGTGCACATGTACGGCAAGGATGAGCGCCCAGGTCGCAAGGTGGGTCACATCAATTTCGTCGGCACAGGCGTGACCGGTCCCGACGGGGTCGCCGAACTGCGCCGACGCGCTGAGTTGGCGGCGCACTTTCTGTCGGATGCGCAGTGGGCAGACGGTTGGGATCCGCATGCCAGCGGTTCGAGCGATTGAGGAGGAACGGCGTAGATGACTGACAGGCCCCGCGTCGGGGTGATCATGGGCAGCGACAGCGACTGGACGGTGATGCAGGACGCCGCGACAGCGCTGGCCGAGTTCGATATCTCGTTCGAGGTCCGGGTGGTCTCGGCGCACCGAACGCCGACGGTGATGTTCGACTACGCGCAGGCTGCTGCCGACCGCGGCATCGAGGTGATCATCGCTGGTGCGGGCGGTGCCGCACATCTGCCCGGGATGGTCGCCTCCGCGACGCCGCTGCCGGTGATCGGTGTGCCGGTACCCTTGGCCAGGCTCGACGGGCTGGATTCCCTGTTGTCGATCGTGCAGATGCCGGCAGGTGTACCGGTGGCCACGGTGTCCATCGGCGGTGCCCGCAACGCCGGGTTGCTCGCGGTGCGGATGCTGGGAGCCTCCGACCCTGCGCTGCGGGCCCGGATCGTCGCATTTCAGGATCAGCTCGCCGAGACCGTGCGGACCAAGGATGAGGAACTGCAGAGACTTGCGGGTAAGTTAACTCGCGACTAGCAAGGAGGCTTCAGACATGGCTGGATGGGCCGGAAACCCGTCGTTCGATCTGTTTCAACTGCCCGAGGAACACCAGGAGTTGCGGGCTGCGATCCGCGCGCTGGCGGAGAAGGAGATCGCTCCGCACGCCGCCGATTGCGACGAGAACTCCCGGTTCCCGCAGGAAGCCCTCGATGCGCTGAATGCGTCGGGCTTCAATGCCGTGCACGTGCCCGAGGAGTACGGCGGCCAAGGCGCGGACTCCGTCGCCGCATGCATCGTGATCGAAGAGGTCGCCCGGGTCGACACCTCCGCCTCGCTGATCCCCGCGGTGAACAAGCTGGGCACCATGGGGCTGATCCTGCGCGGCTCCGACGAGCTGAAGAAGCAGGTGTTGCCGTCCGTCGCTGACGGAACGGCGATGGCTTCTTACGCACTCAGTGAGCGCGAGGCCGGATCGGACGCCGCTGCGATGCGCACCCGGGCCAAGGCCGACGGTGACGACTGGATACTCAACGGCACCAAAGCCTGGATCACCAACGGCGGCAAGTCATCCTGGTACACCGTGATGGCGGTGACCGACCCGGACAAGGGTGCCAACGGAATCTCGGCCTTCATCGTGCATAAGGACGACGAGGGCTTCGAGGTCGGTCCCAAGGAACGCAAGCTGGGCATCAAGGGCTCGCCCACCACCGAGCTCTACTTCCAGAACTGTCGCATCCCCGGAGACCGGATCATCGGGGACCCGGGCACCGGCTTCAAGACGGCGTTGGCCACCTTGGACCACACCCGGCCCACCATCGGCGCGCAGGCGGTCGGCATCGCGCAGGGAGCGCTGGACGCGGCGATCGCCTACACCAAAGAACGCAAGCAGTTCGCCCAAGCGATCAGCAGCTTCCAGGCCGTGCAGTTCATGCTCGCTGACATGGCGATGAAGGTGGAGTCCGCTCGACTGATGGTCTACTCCGCGGCCGCACGCGCCGAGCGCGGCGAAAGCAATCTGGGCTTCATCTCGGCGGCTTCGAAGTGCCTGGCGTCGGATGTGGCGATGGAAGTCACCACGGACGCGGTGCAACTTTTCGGTGGTGCCGGCTACACGATCGACTTCCCGGTCGAGCGGATGATGCGCGACGCGAAGATCACTCAGATCTACGAGGGCACCAACCAGATTCAACGTGTGGTCATGTCCCGCGCGTTGTTGCGCTGACCTGGTATCACAGAGCTGGTCGTTGAATATATGGTGGCGCGAGAACCCGTCCGCAGTCAGTTTCACCAACTGGCAAGAAAAGCCCAGGAACACCGCCTAGTATCCAGCTGACGACCAAGTCCCCGCGATTGAGCAACCAGTCGGGGTGGCATAGCGACGCGCAGGACATGTGTCGACGCACCGGCCTGCCGTGCACCGACATGACCAACGCTATTCCCACGGGGGTATTAGGTGAAGAACGCAGATCTGCGTGCGCACCCACGGCTGACGGAGAACTGAACTCCGTGCATGGTTCAGTAGCGCCGGCTTCGACCTGGCAGGCGTTGTCGCTGCTTCTGGTTGAAGACGACCGAGCGGACGCGGTGCTGGTCGAAGAACTGATCGCCGACGCCGTCGCCGACATCGAGGTGGTGTGGGCTCAGTCAATGGCGCATGCCGAGCGGCAACTTGCCTCTGCGCGTCCCGATTGCGTGCTGCTGGACCTGAATCTGCCGGACGCCAACGGCATCGACGCGCTGGATCGCATCCTCAAGAGTGATGCCACGGTTCCCATCGTCGTGCTCACCGGACTCAACGACGAATTCTTCGGCGCTTCTGCCGTCGCCGCCGGTGCCCAGGATTACCTGGTCAAGGGCCGGGTAGAGGCAGATGTGTTGCGGCGCGCCCTGTTCTACGCGATTGAACGCAAACGCGCCGAGCTGATCGCCGCCGATCTGCACGCGAGTCAGCTGCGCGCCCGGGAGAACGCACTGCTCGAGCGTGGGCTGCTGCCGTCGCCGCTCCTGTTGGACCGCCCGGGTGTCGACATCGTCACGCGCTACCGCCCGAGTCGGGAGAACGCACTCCTCTGCGGCGACTTTTACGACGTCGTCCAGACGCCCGACCGGGTGACGCACGTACTCATCGGCGACGTCGCCGGGCACGGGCCGGACGAGGCGGCCCTGGGTGCGGCGTTGCGGATCGCCTGGCGAACGCTGACGTGTGCCGGCATCCACGGCCCGGCTCAGATGCTGCACCTGGAGCGGTTGCTGCACGCCGAGCGGGCCGAGACCGGTGTTTTCGCCACCGTGCTCAGCCTGGAAATTCCAGCAGGCGATGCTCCGATCACGGCGGTCCGTGCCGGCCATCCCGGCATGTTGTTGCACGGCGCCGGCGCGGTGGAATGGATCGAGCCGCCGTACGGCCCGGCGTTGGGCCTGCACGGCGACGACTGGCCGCAGCACGAGCTGGAGTTGCCGGCCGGACATGGGCTGCTGCTGCTCACCGACGGACTCTTCGAGGGATATTCCGGGCGAGGCCTCCGTCGTCTGGGTGAAGACGGCCTGCTCGCGCTGGCACGCGGGCACGCGTCGTTGCCCGGCCCGGAGTTCGTCGACGCACTCATCGATGGCGCCCAGGAGCTCGCGCAGGGGCAGGGCGGGCTCACCGATGACATCGCCGTGGTGCGGGTGGAGCGGACACCGAGGTGAGCCGGTGAGAGACGATGCGTCAGGCTCGTTGCTGCGAACGCGGCTCACGGTGCGGGGCTGGCTGGCTCTCGTGCTGTCGAGCATGGGCGTCATCGTTCTCATCGGTGCGGTGGTCGGCGCACTCCTGCTCCACCACACCGACGACGTATCTCGCGAACTCAGGGACGACATTCAGCCGTCCAGGGTCGCGGCCACCCAGTTGCAAGCGGCACTGCGTGACCAGGAAACCGGTGTGCGCGGCTACCTGATTTCCGCCGACTCGCAGTTCCTCACTCCGTATTACGACGGGCTACGCCAGGAGAGCGCCGCCGCAGACGACATGCGGCAACGCTTGCGGCACCGCCCCGATCTGCTTGCTGATCTCGATGCCATCGAGACGGCCGCGTTTGCCTGGCGGACGACTTTTGCCGAGCCTCTCATCGCAACCGTTGTCCCGAACTCGCCGACGGTTCCGGGTCCTGACGTGACGAGTCGGGGTAAGGCGCTGTTCGACCGCCTACGAGCCCTCTTCGATGTGCAGAACAAGCACCTGACTGACGCCCGGGAGCGCGCGGCCGCCGACCTCGACCGGGCGAATGCCTGGCGAGATCGGGTACTCGGTTTCATAGTGCTGGTATTCATCACGACCGCGTTCCTGCTGGGGCTCCTGAGTCGCCGGGCGGTGACGCAACCGCTGGCCAGGCTGGCCGCGTCGTGTCGACAGATCACCAAAGGGCATTTCGGCGACACCATCGCACCTCCCCAACGACCGGCGGATATCCGGGGCATCGCCGTCGATGTGGAGAACATGCGGCAGCGGATCGTTGCGGAACTGGACGCGTCGCGTGCGGCGCAGGAGCAGTTGGACGAGCAGGCGGCCGAATTGCGGCGCTCGAATGCCGAACTCGAGCAGTTTGCCTACGTTGCGTCCCACGACCTGCAGGAACCGCTGCGCAAGGTCGCGTCGTTCTGCCAGTTACTGGAGCGGCGCTACGGCGACAAGCTCGACGACCGGGGTATCGAATACATCAATTTCGCCGTCGATGGCGCCAAGCGCATGCAGGTGCTGATCAACGATCTGCTCAGCTTTTCCCGGGTCGGCCGCCTGAATACCAAGTACACGACTGTCGAACTCGACACCGCGCTGGATTCGGCGCTGGCGAACCTTTCTACGGCGATCGAGGAATCCGACGCCGAGATCATTCGGGTCAATCGACGGATGCCGCAGGTCTACGGCGATCCGACGTTGCTGACGATGCTGTGGCAGAACCTGATCGGCAATGCGGTGAAATTCCGGCGGGAGGATCGGGCGCCGCGGATCGTCGTCGATTGTCACCGCGGTGTCGGTGATCGCAACGCGTACTGGCTGTTCAGCGTGGCCGACAATGGCATTGGCATTGAAGCGGAATTCGTTGACAAGGTCTTCATCATCTTTCAGCGGTTGCACGGCCGCGACAGTTACGGCGGAACGGGCCTCGGCTTGGCCATGTGCAAGAAAATTGTCGAGCACCACGGCGGAACCGTCTGGATCGACACCTCGTTCAACGATGGAACACGGTTCGAGTTCACCTTGCCTGTCGCTACGCCCGCTGCTCTACCGGACAATGAACCCAGCTTGGCCACTCGAGAAGGAGCGCACCAATGACATCTGCAGGTCGAGCGATAGACATCCTGCTCGTCGAGGACGACCCGGGAGACGAGCTGATCACCCGAGAAGCGTTCGAGCACAACAAGCTCAAGAACAGGCTGCACGTCGCGCACGACGGCGAGGAGGGCCTGAACTATCTGTACCAGCGCGGTGCCTACGAGCACGCGCCGCGGCCCGACCTCATTCTGCTCGACCTGAACCTGCCGAAGTACGACGGCAGGCAGCTATTGCAGAAGATCAAGTCCGACCCCGATCTGTGCCGTATCCCGGTGGTGGTGCTGACGACATCCTCGGCCGAAGAGGACATTCTGCGCAGCTACAAACTGCATGCCAACGCCTATGTCACCAAGCCGGTGGACTTGGATCAGTTCATGACCGCGGTGCGTCAGATCGACGAGTTCTTTTTGCAGGTCGTGCGGTTGCCGCCGAGCTGACTCGCAGCGGGTCGCCGCCATCGGATCAAGCTGCTCGACCAGCCGCTAGGTAATCCCGGCGATTTGGCCTTCGGACAACTTGGCTACCGGGGCCGGCAACGGCTGAAAGTGGAATTGATCGAGGTATGAGCGATTGCTGCCGTCGGTCACCACCCAATGCAAAAACGCCTGCAGCGTCCGGGCGACCGCGGGATCTTTCTGCTTGGTGTAGACAACGGCATATTCATAGTTGGCGATCGGGTAACCGTTGGCGGCCGGTCCGTCGACCAGCGAAATCACCTGATCGGCCGGTGTCCGGTAAGCGAACCCGTCAGCTTCGGCCAGCACGCTCTGGGCGTCGGGCAGCAGAAAATGGTCCGAGGCGTTGGCCAACTTGGCCTCACCGAGCCCCTTCCCGGTGGTCTCGTCCAGCAAGCTGAGGCCGATATAGGCAACACATCCCGGTGTCTGAGCGCAGCCGGTGACCATGCCCTCGGCGTCGCTTTCACCGCGTGCCCCGGGGATTGCCGGGAAGCCTACGGTGGTCCCGAACGTCGACCTGCCCCAGCCGTCCGGGTCCTGCTTGGCCAGATATTGAGTGAACGCAAAAGTTTCACCGGACCGGTCTGAACGATGCAGTGGGACGACCGGGATGGCCGGCAGACCCACCCCCGGGTTGAGGTCGGAGACCTGCGGGTCGTTCCAGGTCTTGATGGTGCCCTCGTAGATCTCGGCAAGAACTTTGCCGTTGAGTTTTACGTGCTCGATGACACCGGGCAGGTTGTAGTTGACCTGCACAGCGGAGAGGGCCAGCGCGATGTTGGTCAATCCCCTATGCGCGGCCATGTCTTCGTCGGACAGGTAGGCGCCCGAAGCGCCGAGCGTGACCGCGCCCGCGGCGGTCTGCGCGATTCCCGCTCCGGACCCGGTAGCGGCCGTAGTGATCGTGACGTTTGGATATTTGGCGTGATACTCGTTACCCCACCGGTTCATCAACGCAAATAGTTCGGTAGCACCGGTCTCGGACAACGCCACGTTCGACGTCGCGGGCGAGGCGGCCGGGCTGGGCATATGGCCGGCACCGGGGTTTGCGGAGCCACCGGCAGTGCTTATGCCGCAGGCCGCGACCAAAATCAGCGGCGCTCCGATCAACAGCGCACGTAATCGAACGTCCATGGCCTTCACTGCCGTCTCGCTTCCCCGGGTGCTTGATAACCCTTCCTAGTCAAGCCTGCCGTCGCAGGTCATCGCGCGTCACCAAAATGACCCTGCTGATCCGCTGAGAATCGCCAATGGTCGGTGTAGAACGGCACCTTGGTCAAACTCGCGAGCTGACGTCGTGCGCCGTCTCCTCGTGGATGAAGCCGTTCCTGTCCACCTCGTGCACGTGCACGGTCGAGAAATCGAAGAACATGCCGACGACCTGTATCGCACCGGAAGCCACTGCCGGCGCCAGGATCGGATGCCTAGAGAGCCTCTCCACCTGCACGGCCACATTCACGATCGCCAGTTGGTCAACTTCGCTGAAGTGGTAACCGTTCGATGTGGCGCTCACGCGCGCCGGATGGCCGTCCCGGTATCCGGCCAGGCTCTCGTTGGCTTGTTCGAGCCATTGCTCAATCGGGCTCAGCTGGCTGGCTGGGTCGTCCGTGGTGTCGTCCAACAGCGCCTGCATCGCGCGGCATGACGAATGTCCGCAGACCACAACCGAACTCACGCCCAGTTGATTGACCGCAAAGTCCAGTGCCGCATCGACGGAGTGCTCGGCCGGATCCGTCGGGACCAGGTTGCCGACGTTGCGGACTATGTAGAGATCGCCCGGCCTGCTCGCGGTGATGACGTCCGGCAGGATCCGGGAATCGGCGCAGGTGAGGAACACTGTGTCGGGGTTGGCCGAGTCGACCAGTTCGGGCACATGGTGGTGCAGCGCGCCGGCCCCATTGCGGTGGTACTCCTTGACGCCGTGCCGAATCGACGATTCATTCTCGTCATGATGGCCGTCGCGCCGCGAGGTCCAGGGAGTTTCCTCGCTGAGCGACCTGGATCTGAAGTGACGCTTGGGCGTGCTGCTGTGCGTGTTGGAGATGTTCGCGGTTGACGTGTCGACGATGATCACCGTTCCACCGCCGGCTTCGTGGCTGGCCTTCCAGTCGGAGATCGCTTCCGAGATCGAGTGATCGATGTAGTCGGCGTTGAGGTTGAGCGTCACATCGGAGCCCTGCGGCAACTTCGCCAGCACGCCGGTCAGCCGAGGCATCAACAGGAAACTCAGGGTGCCGTCGATGTCGACGTGCCACTCCTTCGCGTCACCGACCGGCCTGGCCTCGATGGGAGCCCGCACCACGCGGACCAACAGGAAACCGATCGCGACGGCGAGTCCGATCGCCACACCCTCCAGCAGATTGAGAAAGACGACGCACACGATGGTGATCATGTAGATCACGGAGTTGCCGGTACGCCAGGCGAGTTGGACGTGTGCCAGCTTGACGAGTTGGGTTCCGATCACGATCAGCAGGCCGGCCAGTGCCGCCTTGGGAATCAGTTCCACGAGGTTGGTGAACAGCGACGCGAACAGCAGAACCCACACGCCGTGCAATATCGCCGACATCCGGGTTCGTGCGCCGGCGGCCACGTTGGCCGAACTGCGCACGATGACGCCGGTGACGGGCAGCCCGCCGAGCAATCCAGAGAGCATGTTCGCGCTGCCCTGACCGATCATCTCCCGGTTGAAGTTGGTGCGCGGGCCGTTGTGCAGCTTGTCGACGCCGACCGCGCACAGCAGCGACTCGACGCTGGCGATCAGTGCGATCGTCAGGACGCCGAAGGCGATGGCGCTGATCTCCTGTGTCCAGGGCCGGCCGTCCGGACTCTTAGGCTCCAGGTGCGGAAGACTGATGGCATCGAAGAAGCCGCCCGAGAGGTTGATGCGTTCGACATCCAGGCCGAGCACCTTGGCGAGCACCGTCGCGGCGATAATGGCCACTAGAGCGCCAGGGATCATGCGCAATTTGGGCGGCAATTTTCCCCACACCAGCAGGATGGCAATCACGGTGCCGCCGACAATCACCTCGTGCAGTTCGTGGTGCAGGATGCCATTGGGGATCGCAATCAGGTTCTGCCAGGCCGAGCTGTAGGACTTACCGCCGATCAGCACATGGAATTGCTGCAAGACGATGGTGATGCCGATGCCGGCGAGCATGGCGTGCACCACGACCGGAGCTATTGCCAGCGCGGCGCGTGCCATCCGGCTGATGCCGAACAGAATCTGCAGCGCTCCTGCCGCGATGGTCATCAGGCACAGCATCTGCCAGCCGAGCTGGTCGATCAGCTCGGCGACCACGACGGTCAGACCCGCTGCCGGGCCGCTGACCTGAACTGCCGAACCGCCGAGTGTCCCGGCGACGATGCCGCCGACCACCGCGGCGATCAGGCCGGCGACGAGTGGCGCCCCCGAGGCGATCGCGATGCCCAGCGACAGGGGCAACGCGACCAGGAAGACGACGAGAGATGCGGGAATGTCGTATCGAAGATTCGCCAGGATCCCCGTAGCTTGCGGCGCTTCGGCGGGACCGGCGGAACTCTTATCGGTCTTGACGGCGGTACTCATATGACTCCTTGAGACGGGTCACTGCCGGTCTTCGATGGCATACCGGGCCCAGCCGGGATGGCAGGCTCGTCAGTTTGCGGTGGGCAACCGCTGGCTGACGACCCTGCAGGATCGGGGTAAACGTGTTGGGCCAATTAGGTGTCCACTGAGAGTCGAAAACAGGGATACGTCATATGTGTTGTGAGCAAATATGTGAATCCCCTCACCGGCATATGTCCAAATACTCCACGCGCGCGTGAGGGATTCCGTCGCCGAGCGAGAATTCATTGCCAATTCAAATAATGATTGCGCAGCTGCCGCGCCGAATCTACGAGGATGTGGGTTCGGCCAGGAACAAATCATTGTGTTGGCCGACGGTGGGCGGCGGTTCGTAGACCCTGGCGTCGAAGCTCGCATAGCGCGCCGGGGTGCGGATGACCGTGATGGCGTCGTCGCCGCTGCCAACCTCCAAGGCAAGGTCGTTTTCGGCGAACAGCGGTGTGTCGACGACCTGTTTCCAGGAGTAGGCCAGACAAGCCATCAGGCCGCCTTCCTGCAGCAATTCGACCCAGTCGGCGGCATTCTTGGTGGCCAGCGCGGCCTCGAGTTCCTCGGTCAGCTCGGGGTAGTTGATCGCCCGTGAGCGCTGATCGGCAAACCGCTCGTCGTCGATGAGTTCGGGACGGCCGATGATCTGACACAGCTTCGTCCAGTGCTTGGGCACATAGGCGCTGATGACGAGGTACCCGTCCGCCGCGCGGAAGGCGTCCGACGGTTGGGTGGCAAAGCCGACTCCTTTGCGCTTCTTTACCGGTGCTGCGGCGGGTTTCGGAGTCGGCTGGGCCCCGCTGTTCTTATTCAGGTGAATGGTCAGCTGATTGGCTTGCAGTCCGACGGCGACGTCGTACATGGCGACCTGAACCAGGTCGCCCACCCCGTGCCGTTCGCGGTTGAGTAGCGCCGCGAGCACCGCTTGGGCCAGCACGTGCCCGCTGGCGTTGTCCACCAGTTGGAAGGGGATGATCTGCGGCTTTCCGCTCGGGGTCGGCATGCCGGTGCTCATACCGGCCTCGGCGGCGACCATCAGGTCTACCCCCGGACGGGTGCCGTTGGGACCGTTGCCGCCGAAAGCGCTCAGCCGCGCGTAGATGAGTCTGGGGTTGCGCGCGCGAAGTTCGTCGGGACCCAGACCCAGCCGTTCCATGATGCCCGGCCGAAAACCCTCCAGCACGACATCAGCGGTGTCGGCCAGGTTCAGAATCTGTTCGCGGACTTCGTCGTCGGTCAGGTCTGCGGTGACCGACTTCTTGCCCCGGTTGTTCGGCAGGAAATAGGTGGCCAGCGGCGGTCGCCCAGGCAGCACCGAGGTGAGACGGCGGGACTGCTCGCCCCCGGGCGCCTCGATCTTGATGACCTCGGCCCCGAGGTCGGCGAGTACCTGCCCGGCCAGCGGTCCGGCGACGTTCTGGGTGAAATCGAGGACCCGAAACCCGTCAAGTGGCTTGGCGGGAACGTTATTCGGCATCGGTAGGCCTTCCTTACGCCGCGAGCTACTGGTTAGACACAGTAACGACACCCGTGACGCCGAGCGCGCGGCCCATGCAGGAAAACCGCAGCAGGTTCCTACCTAACCCGCATTGTCGGTGCGGACATTCGTTGCAGGGTCAGGGCCCGCAGCGCCGTTAACATCGTGAGATGGAAATGGCGACCAGTTCCCACCAGGAGCATTCTCATGGCGCCGCCTGCGATGCGCCCGAGGCGGCGTCGACACCCGACTGGCAGCGCAATGTGGTGCTGGCGCGCCGACTGGCCTGGGTCAGCCTGGCGGTGCTGCTGATCGAGGGCGGCATCGGGATCTGGCAGGGACTGGCGGTCGGATCCGTCGCGCTGACCGGGTGGGCGCTGGGTGGGGCGTCCGAGGGCCTGGCCAGTGCCATGGTGCTGTGGCGGTTCACCGGCGACCGCGTGCTGTCCGAGACTTCTGAACGACGCGCCCAGCGGGGTGTCGCGCTGTCTTTCTGGCTGGTCGCGCCCTACGTGGCCGCCGAGTCCGTCCGCCACCTCATCGACGGTGAGCACGCCGAGACCTCGGTGATCGGCATCGGTCTGACCGCACTCGCGTTGGTGCTGATGCCGGTTCTGGGCTGGGCCAACCACCGCGTGGGTGCGCGGTTGCACTCCGGCGCCACTGCGGGTGAAGGCACCCAGAACTATCTGTGCGCCATCCAGGCCGCGGGGGTGCTGCTGGGGCTGGCGATCACCGCAGCCTGGCCGAGCGGCTGGTGGATCGACCCGGTGATCGGCCTTGCCGTCGCCGGCGTTGCCGTGTGGCAGGGCGTACTGGCCTGGCGCGGCAAGGACTGTTGCTGACCTACCCGGCCCGGTGCAGCGTCGCTGAGCAGTAGTAGTTCTTACCGAAGGCGGCGTCGGCGTCGGTGGTTTGCGCGGGTAGGCCGCTGTCTGCCAGCAGTTGATTCAGCGGTGAGCTGACCGCATCCCAGCCACGCTCGGCAAGGTACGTCGCCACGTCGTTGCGGTCGCCGGGGTAGCCGAGGTTGTCCAACTCGACATCAAGACCGTGTTCCTGCCACCGCTGGGTGGCGCCGTTCAACGCGTCCTGGTTGTCCGAGCTGTTCAGGAAAACCTCGGCGACCAGGCGACTCCCGTCGGCGCTGAGCGTGGTGATGTTGTCCAGCAGCCGGTCCTGGGCCTCCGGCGGCAGGAACCCCAACAGGCCCTCCGCGGCCCACGCGGAGGGTTGGTCGGCGTCGAAGCCGGCCTCGCGCAGGGCGGCGGGCCAGTCATGGCGCAGGTCGACCGGAACCGCCCGCACGTCGGCGGTGGGTTCGGCTCCGAGCGCGGCGATTGTGGCGGTCTTGAAATCGATGACCTGCTGCTGGTCGATCTCGAACACTGTGGTTCCAGGTGCCCACGGCAGCCGGTATCCGCGCGCATCGAGACCGGCGGCCAAGATCACCACCTGCTGGATGCCGGCGGCCGCGACCTCGCCGAAGAACGCGTCGATGTAGCGGGTGCGCGCGGCCAGTAGGTCGGTCATGCGCTGCATGCCCCAGGGGGCGTCGGGTAGGTCGACGTCGCTCGCGTCGAGTTCTCCGGCTGCCCACCGGGTGAAGAAGTCGACGCCGACGGCGCGCACCAGCGGCTCGGCAAATCGGTCGTCGATCACCCCGTTGCGGGTGGCCCTGGCCCTGCCCGCGGCCACCATGGTCGCGGTCGCTCCCACACTCGTTGCCAGGTCCCAGCTGTCGTTGTCGGTACGTGCCACCTCGTCGCCCCCTCGTTTCGCGTGTCTTTAGCCAGAGTAACGACGCGTGCTTAAGGATAGCTGTGTGTGTCAGTCCAACCGATACCGAATAAGCCGGGAACTGTTGGCCACCACCGCAACTGACGAGGCGTTGTGCAGAATCGCCGCCAACACCGGCGACAGCGCGCCGCCGGCACCGATCAACAAACCCACGGCGTTGACCGCGATCGACATGCCGTAGTTCTCTCGGATGACGTCCACCGCGCGGGCGCCTAGGTCCCGCACGTCGAGCAGACGGTGCAGGTTGTCGTTGGCCAGCGCCACATCGGCGGTCTCCACCGCGACATCGGTTCCGGCCAGGCCCATCGCGATTCCGATGTCGGCAGCCGCCAGTGCGGGGGCGTCGTTGATGCCGTCGCCGACCATCCCGACGACATAGCCCTCCTCTTGTAGCTGACGAACGACCTCGAGCTTGTCCTCGGGCATCACCTCGGCGCGCCACTCGTCGATGCCCAACTCGTCGGCGACGACCTTGGCGATCTCGGGGTGATCTCCGGTCAGCATGACGATTCGGCGGACACCGCTGGCCCGCAACTGAGTCAGCACGTCGGCGGCTTCGGGTCGCACCTCGTCGCGCAGGCTGATCAAACCCACCAACGTGCCGTCCACGGCGAGCAGCAGTGGGGTCTCGGCCTGGGCGCGCAGCTTGACGACCCAGTCCGACGCCTTCTTGGACACCCTGACCTTCTCAGCGCGCAACAGACCCGGGCTGCCCAGTAGCAGCGTGCGCCCATCGGCCCAGGTCCGCATGCCCAGACCAACCAGCACCTCGCACTCCTCGTGCGGCGGAATGCTGATGTGGCGTTCCTCGGTGGAGCGGATGACGGCCTCGGCCAGCGGATGCCGGGAGTGGATCTCCGAGCTGGCCGCATAGGCCAGCACCTGCTCGGGTTTCCAATCCTTGTGCAGGGAAACGATATTGGTGACTACCGGGCGGCCGACGGTGAGCGTTCCGGTCTTGTCGAACACGATCGCGTCCACCCGCCCGGCTTGCTCGAGGTGGGATCCGCCCTTGATCAGGATGCCGCGGCGGGCGCCGTTGCCGATGGCGGCGCTGATGGCCGTCGGCGTGGACAGGCCGACCGCGCATGGGCAGGCGATCAGCAGCATCGTCATCGCGCGCCGGACGTCGCCGGTGACCAGCAGGGTAAGGGCCGACACGATGAAAGACGTCGGCACGAAGCGGCGGGAGAAGTTCTCGCCGACCGTCTGGATCGGGGCCCGGTCGTGCTGGGCTTCCTCGACTCTGGTGATGATGCGCCCGATCGTGGTCTGGTTGCCGACGGCATGCGCGCGCACCACCAGGCGACCGCGCACCACAACGGATCCGGCGTGCACGCGCGTGCCGGTGGTGACGCTGACCGGCAGGTTCTCCCCGGTGATCGCGGACTGGTTGACAACGGCCTCGCCATCGACGACTTCGCCGTCGACCGGGATTGCGACGTGGTCGTGAATCACCACCTCGTCGCCGATCTCGACGGAGTCGATCGCGACCTGGACCTCGGTGCCGTCGGTGAGGCGGATCCAGGCTGTGTCCTGGCTGCCGCGCAGCAACTCCGAGATGGCGCGACGGGTCCGTCGTAGCGTCAGGTCCTGTAGGTATTCACCGATGTTCAGCAGCCACAGCACGGTCAGAGCGACGACGTTCTCGCGCAGGATGAGGCTGGCGATCGTCGCCGCCGACACAAGTGCGTCGGTGCCGAGCTTGCCCGAGCCCACCGACCGGAAAGCACCGCGCAGGAACGGATAACCGGTGAAGATGGTGACGCCGGTGGCCACCAGTCGGCCACTTGGTCCGAGCAGCGGTGGCCGGGCGAATACATAGCGGCGCACGCCGAGTAGTGCCAGGGCAGCCCCGCCGATGACCATGCGCAGCACGTCGGTGTTGCGGATCTCCGCCGAGTGCGGGGCGCGCACCGGGATCAGTTCGGCGGCCACCTTTGCGGCGCCGCTGATCGCGGCAAGTATCGCGGTCCGGTCGCAGCGTCTGGGGGAGTACCAGACGACGACCGAACCGGTGCGCGGGTAAGCGTGCACCACCCGCACGCCGTTCTCCTTGGCGACGGCTTCCTCGACGGCGACCGCGCGCCGCGAGTCCGAACGGACCCAGTCGACCCCGACCCGCATGCGGCCGGCCGCATCCGAAATCACTTCCAGAGCAGGGTCTTCCGCAGCTTCAATATCCCTGACAAGTGTGAGGGTCATAACCGGCGGAGATCAGTGGTCGTGGTCGTGACCGCCGACGGCGGGCGTAGGCGCCTCTTCGCCGATCCGCTCACGTGCCTCGGCCATCACGTCGGCGATCTTGAGCCGGGCCGACTCCGCGGCCTCCTCAGCCTTGCGGGTGCCGCGCAGCCCCAGTTCGGCGGTGGCGACCGCGGTTTGGTGCAGCGGCGCCTTCTTGGCGGCCTTGCGCAACAACTCGTACGCGGTTACCCCGGCCAATCCAGTGACCACCGTCGTCGCCGCTTTCGCGAAAAGCACCTGCACCGGCATCGCGCAACCTTTCTCTGGGGGATATCCTCTGGCCTTCGACGCTAACATCCAAATATTGCGATATCAACATGTATCCGGCGGGTCGCGGTGCGCCGCTCGCGCTTGCGGAGCCCCTACAGAACCCGCGTCACCTTCTCGGTCTCGATCCGGCGCGGCAGTGCGGCCGGATCGAGGTTCGCGACCTGGACCAAGGACCCGCCTACGGACAGCACCGCCAGCAGACTGTCCACCAGGTCTTCGGGTCGCTCCCACGATGCGGTGGACAACACTCGATCCTTACCCGTGAGACCTCGTGTCGCCGCCGATTGTGCGCAGTCGGCCACCAGTTGACCGGCCAGTCGTCCGTCCAGCGCCGGGCCGGGGTGGCGCTCGGGCACGATCTGGTCGCCATGGACCCGCACCGCGGTGGCGTAGTCGGTGACGCCGAAGGGCAGGTCGGCAGCGGGCCGGCCGAACGGATCCAGGGACAGCACCGCGACCTCCCCGCCGCTGACGACGGAGTCGGCTTCGTCGAGTCGATCCGACGTGCACAGGGCGACATCGGCCGGGTCTGCCGAACTCAATACCGCTTCAGCCCCGATCCACCACACCCCGAACAGCACCGCCGCCGTCTGCCAATGTGCGGGCAGCAAGATGGCGACCCGGTTGCCCGGTGTCACGCCCAGTTCGTCACGCAGCAGATTGGCGGTCTTGGCGGCCCAATTGGCCAGCGTCACGGCCGACAGTTCGATGCGCTCGCCGGTTGCGTCGTCGTAGTAGGTGATGCGCGGGCCGACGGGGTCGGCGCGCAGCATCGGGTTCAGGATTGCCCCGCTGAGTGTGGGCTCGGTCAGTTGCGGCACTGGATCGATCAGTTTATGCACTCGGGATTCGCCGAGCCCGCGGTGAGGATTGGTGACGGCGGGGGAACGGTGCTGTTGTTGGCCCCGACGGTCGATGCGCGTGCCGGGGTGACCGATGCGCCGCCTTCGAGTCCCGAGCCCGGGCCGCTGTAGTCGTTGGCCAGTACCACCCGCACCGATCCGGCCGCTATCGACGTGTCGGCGACGACGGGCAGTCCGCCCAGTTGCTTGGCGATCTCCTGGGCTCCCAGGTCGTCGGCCTTGGCGGCCCGCACCTGGCTGCCCTTGACGTGGCCACTGTCGTTGTTGCCGGCCGAGCCGGCGGTGAACCCCTTGGAACTCAACACGTCCAACACCGCCGACGCGAGGCCGTTGATGTCGGTGTCGTTGACGACGTTGACCGACGTCTTGCCCGGCGTGTAGGCGATCTCCTCGGTCTTGCCCTGGGCCTGCTCGTGCAGCAGGCCCCCGACCCAGTCCTGCACCTCGTGCGGATCAACCCGCACCACGCTCTGCATCCCGTCGTCGCTCCAGCCGGCGCCGTCGAGCACCGGAATGGTGGCGAATGCGACGTTGCCGCCGGCCAGCTGCTGCAGCTGCTGGACAAAATCCATGATGTTCCAGCCCTGCGAAATGACCACGGAGCGCTGTACGGCGGCCTCCAGCCGCTGCAACGTGGCGGGGCTGGACAGCGTCTTGCCGGAGATGACCCGGTGGGCCAGCGACGCCATTACTACCTGCTGACGCACCACGCGGTCGAGGTCGCCACGCGGCAGTTCGTGGCGCTGGCGGACGAAGCTGAGTGCCTGCGGGCCGTTCAGTTTCTGCCGGCCGGCCGGGAAGTCCGCGCCCGAAAGAGGTTCGAAAACAGCCTCTTTGAGGCAGACATCGACGCCGCCCAGTGCATCGGCGATCAGCGCAAAGCCGAGCAAGCCGATCTCGGCGTAGTGGTCGACGGTGACGCCGGTGAGATCGGCCACCGTCTTGATCAGGGCCTCGCGGCCGGCCTGGGTGCCTGCCGCGGCGGCTTCGGCAGCAGACGCGCCCGCCTGAACCAGGCTGGTCCGCTTGGCCTCGCGAGTCTGTCCGTAGACGCCGTTGATCTTGGTCTTGCCCAGTGCCGGTGCCTGAACATAGGAGTCGCGGGGGATCGAGATCGCGGTCGCCGACTTCCCGTTGTTCGGGATCCGGATCAGGATGATCGTGTCGGTATTGGTGGCCTCTTCGTCGCCGGCCCGCAGTGTCGCCAGTTCCTCGGCCGTCAGCGGGTTGCCGTGCGCGTCGGTGCGACTGTCCAGGCCGACCAGCAGAATGTCGATCGCGCCGTCGTCGCCGCCTTTGCCCAGCGAGGGCGCGGACATGTGGAAGATTCCGTCTTCGAATGACCGGACGTTGGTCCACGCCACCCCGGTGCCAATCACCACCACCAAAGCCAGAGCGGTGGAAATCACACGAATCACACGAGCCACACTTTGCGCAGGCATCACTGTAGGCTACTTGTGCAACAGCCGCTTTCTGGTTAGCCCGGCCCGGCGTGCCAGACTCGAACACATGTCGAGCAGGTCGGGAAGGTTAGTGATCACCGGGGCGGGTGGTCAGTTGGGCGGCATTCTGGCAGCTCAAGCGGTCAGTGCGGGCCGCAATGTGCTGGCCAGGACGTCGGCGGAATGGGACATCACCGACCCCGCCGCGGCCGAAGAGATCATCGGTAGCGGTGACGTCGTGGTGAACTGCGCGGCGTACACCAACGTCGACGGCGCCGAGAGTGACGAGGCGCGGGCATATGCCGTCAACGCCACCGCTCCCGAGAACATCGCTCGGGTCTGCGCCCGGGTAGGTGCACAGCTGATTCACGTTTCGACCGACTATGTCTTCAACGGCGACTTCGGGGACGCCGAACCGCGCCCGTATGAACCGGGTGACGCCACCGGTCCGCAGGGCGTCTATGCGGCCAGCAAGCTCGCGGGCGAACAAGCCGTGTTGGCGGCGTTTCCGCAGGCCGTCGTGGTGCGCACCGCCTGGGTTTACACCGGCGGGGTGGGCAGAGGCGATTTCGTCGCAGTGATGCAGCGGTTGGCCGCCGGCGACGGGCCGATCAAGGTGGTAGACGACCAGGTCGGCTCACCCACCTACGCCGTTGACCTGGCCGCCGCGTTGTTGGAACTGGCTGACAGTGACGTCCGCGGGCGCCTATTGCACGCCGCCAATGCCGGGGTGACCTCGCGGTACGAGCAGGCCCGCGCGGTGTTCGAAATAAGCGGTGCCGACGCGGCGCGGGTGAATCCGTGCACCACCGACGAGTTTCCGCGTCCCGCGCAGCGACCGCCCTACTCGGCGCTGTCCGGCCTGTCATGGGACGCCGCCGGGCTGACCCCGTTACGGCCTTGGCGCAGTGCGCTTGTCGCCGCTCTCACAGTTGAATCCGGCGCGACTCCGACCGATCGACCGTTACCCTCGACGCGTGACTGACGTCCTGCCGGTAGTAGCGGTGACCTACTCGCCGGGTCCGCATCTGGAGCGGTTCTTGGCGTCGCTGTCGCTTGCCACCGACCGTCCGGTCAGCGTGCTGTTGGCCGATAACGGCTCCACCGACGGCACTCCGGAAGCCGCCGTCGAGCGCTATCCCAACGTGCGGTTGCTGCCCACCGGGGCCAACCTCGGTTACGGCACGGCGGTCAACCGCACCGTCGCCAAGCTCGATCAGCATGGCCCCGAATACGACGCGAACCACCAGCAGTGGGTCGACGAGTGGGTGATCGTGGTCAATCCGGACGTGCAGTGGGGCCCTGGCAGCATCGACGCGCTGCTCGATGCGGCAGCCCGCTGGCCGCGCGCGGGTGCGCTGGGTCCGCTGATCCGTGACCCCGACGGGTCGGTGTATCCGTCGGCGCGGCACTTGCCCAGCCTGATTCGCGGCGGCATGCACGCGGTGCTCGGACCGGTCTGGCCGCGCAATCGCTGGACGATGGCCTATCGCCAGGAGCACGTGGAACCCAGCGAGCGGCCGGTCGGCTGGCTGTCCGGGTCGTGCCTGTTGGTGCGCCGGTCGGCGTTCGATCAGATCGGTGGCTTCGACGAGCGCTACTTCATGTACATGGAGGACGTCGACCTCGGCGACCGGCTCGGCAAAGCCGGTTGGCTGTCGGTCTATGTGCCGTCGGCCGAGGTGTTGCACCACAAGGGCCATTCGACCGGACGTGATCCGGCCCGGCACCTGGCCACGCATCACCGCAGTACCTATATATTCCTGGCCGATCGGCACTCCGGATGGTGGCGGGCCCCGCTGCGCTGGACGCTGCGCGGGTCGTTGGAGATGCGCTCGCGAGTGATGGTGCGCAACGCGATCCGCAGGTCGCGAAAGGCTTCACGAGAGCTGGATCTGGCAGAAGGGCGGCGCTGACGTGGCAACCCATCCAGTCGATGCGGTAATTCTGGTCGGTGGCAAGGGCACCCGGCTGCGGCCGTTGACGTTATCCGCGCCCAAGCCGATGTTGCCGACCGCGGGATTGCCGTTCCTGACTCACCTGTTGTCGCGGATCGCCGCGGCCGGGATCGAGCACGTGGTGCTCGGCACCTCCTACCGGGCCGAGGTGTTCGAGGCGGAGTTCGGCGACGGATCCAAGCTGGGTCTGCAGATCGACTACGTGACCGAGGAAAACGCTTTGGGCACCGGAGGCGGGATCGCCAACGTCGCCGGCAAGCTGCGCCACGACACTGTGATGGTGTTCAACGGTGACGTCCTTTCCGGCGCTGACCTGGGCCAGCTGCTGGACTTCCACCGCGAACACCAAGCCGATGTCACGCTGCATCTGGTGCGGGTCGGCGATCCGCGGGCGTTCGGCTGCGTGCCCACCGACGGCGAAGGCCGGGTCACCGCGTTTCTGGAGAAGACACAAGATCCGCCGACCGATCAGATCAACGCCGGCTGCTACGTCTTCAAGCGCGAAATCATCGACCGGATCCCGCGCGGCCGCGAGGTTTCGGTGGAACGCGAGGTCTTCCCGTCGCTGCTGTCGGCCGACGACGTCAAGGTGTGCGGTTATGTCGATGCCACGTATTGGCGCGACATGGGCACACCGGACGACTTCGTGCGCGGATCCGCGGATCTCGTGCGTGGCATCGCGCCGTCACCGGCCCTGCAAGGTCAGCGTGGCGAGAAACTCGTGCACGACGGCGCGGCGGTGGCGCCCGGCGCGCTGCTGATCGGCGGCACGGTCGTGGGCAGGGGCGCCGAGATCGGTGCCGGCGTCCGGTTGGACGGCGCGGTCATCTTCGACGGCGTGAAGGTCGAAGCCGGCTCCGTGATCGAGCGCTCGATCATCGGCTTCGGTGTCCGCATCGGCCCGCGGGCCCTGATCCGCGACGGCGTGATCGGCGACGGCGCCGACATCGGTGCGCGTTGTGAGTTGCTGCGTGGCGCGCGGGTGTGGCCCGGCGTATCGATTCCCGACGGCGGAATCCGCTACTCGTCCGACGTCTAGTTTGTCTGCTCGCGCAACCTAGCGGGTGGCCTGCTCCACCAGATACTTCAGCGCGGGATCGGTGCCCTCGGGCAGCGCGTCGGCCGGCCACCACCGCAAATCGACGGACTCGTCGCTGAGCACGATCTGCGAACCGGCCGGTGCGTGCGCCACGAACTGCAGATCGAGATGACGGGTCGGCACGCCCAGCGAGCAGGTCAGCGCGTGCACATGCACCGCAACCAGGTTCGGCCCCATCCGCAGATCGGCGACACCGGACTCCTCGGTGGCCTCGCGTAGCGCCGCGGCCAGGATGTCGGCGTCGTCTTCGCAGTGTCCACCGAGTTGCACCCAGCGGCCGAGACGCGGATGCAGCGTGAGCAGCACCCGGCCGCCGCTGTCGTCGAGCACCAGCGTGGAGGCGGTGACGTGGCCGGGTTCGCACGCGCGCAGGCAGGCGTCCTCCCGGGCGAGGACGAAGCCCAGGACGGCCTGCCGCAGCGAGTCCTGGGCGTCGTTGGGTGCTGCCCAGTCGGTGAGCGTGGCGATCACCGAGTCGCGCAGGGTGGTCATGGGTTCGCCGGCGGTCGGCGGGATCCGCGCCTGGTGCGGCGATCGCGCAGCGTGATCCATGCGGCCCGGCAGTCCGCGACCAGGCGCGGCGACATACCGAGTTGATCGATCAGGATGCGCCGATCCACGATGTCGAGCGCCTTCTCGGTGTCACCGGCCTTGAGCAGCAGGTCGACATCTGCGGCGAGTTCTGCGCCGGCGCAGGCAGGCGGCGGGACGGGCAACTGCTCGGCTTCCCGGGGTTCCAACTCCAGGATGCCGCCGCCGTAACTGCGGCCCATGATCTCAGCGAATGCGAAGGTCGCACTGTTGTGGAACACCGCGGCCAGCGCCAGCGGGCTGATGCCCGGATCCAGCCGGACGCGATGCACGGTGTCGGTGCTGGTCGCCCCGGTGGCATTGACGGTCAGGCGCGGCGCGAAATGAATCTGGCGCAGCATGAACAGATTCGGGATCCACAGCGACGGAGTGCCCCACCAGGGCTTGCGGATCGAGCACTTGTAGCCGAGGTGCACACCGGCGACCTCGCCGGCCGCGATGTGCGCGGACAGCGGACCACCGACGGGATCGGCCGGCGCATTGAGTAGCCACGTCCGGTGTCCGGCGGCGATGTCGCCGGCCCGGCACTCGTCGTCGTACACCAGGCCGGTCAGCTGTGCGCTACGTGAGACGAGCGCAACGCAGTGCGCTGTGAGTCCCAGGGCTTGGGCTTCGGCATCGGTGAAGGTGAAGAAGCTGTTGCGGCCCGTCACGATGCCCACATCGACATCGGCGATGGCGCCGAGCCGGATCATCGAGCTGGACTTCCGCAGCTCCCGAAGGCCGCGGATCTGTGCGGAATCGAGGAAGTACTTGGTCCACTTCTCGTCCTCGTGCAGCAGCGCGGGAGCGGATTGCGTTTGGGCGAGGTCCATTTCCGTCAATGCGCTCAGGTCGGTCGCGTCGTTCAGGTTCACCGTGCGTACCTGCGCGGGGCCCGCGCCGACAACGCCGCAGAACAACACGACCTCTTGCAGGATCCCGTTGAACACCAGGCGGTCGAAGGTCACCAGGGTTATCTCTCGGTAGCGGCTCAGGATGAATTCGCGCAGCTGCGCTGCATAGGTGACCTGCAGCAGTTCGGCCGGAAGCACCAGGCCCACCCGGCCGCCGTCGCGCACCAGGGTGGTGCTCGCCACGACGAAGGGCACCCATGCATTCGTCAGCTTCGTCGGCCGCAGGCCCTTCTGCCGCATGAGTTCCAGCGCCGGTTCTCGTTGCGCCGCGGGCCAGTTGCCGAACCTTATGTAGGGCGGGTTGCCCGCGACGCCGTCCCAGTCGCCGGCTCCGCTGCCGCGCAGCCAGGTGAAGAGATTCTCGTTGTCGACGGAAGCGAACTCGCGCGACTTCGCTGCTTCGGCGGCGACGAGTTCCACACCGTGCGCCGCGCCGGTCAAAGCCGCCAGTTCGCGAAGGATCTGTCCGTCGCCGCAGGATGGTTCGAGTATCCGACCGCCCGCGACACCGACCCAGCGAGCGAGGAATCTGGCCACCGCGGGCGGTGTGTAGTAGCCGCCGCGAACCTTGTCCGCGGACGCTGCCGTCTTGCCCGCGAACGTGGTCACGGCGGTGCTCACTTGCGGACCAATAGGTCCGTTACGTCCACCGGATCGCGCAACCCGGGGGACTCGGCGGCGTAACCGATCGCGATCGCTCCCAACGGCTCCCAGTCGGCAGGCAGCGCGAGCTCTTCGCGAACCAGATCGGCGGCGAATATCGTCGAACCGATCCAGCAACTGCCGATTCCGCGCACCGCAAGCGCGACCAACAGGGCTTGCACGGCCGCACCGACCGCGACGGTGAACATGGTGTGCTCGGCCTCGGTGCGGGCGACGTCCGGGTAGCTGTGCGCACCGTCGGGCACCATCATCGGGATGATGACTTCTGGTGCGTCGTACAGGATTTGGCCGCGACCCACCCGGCGTTCGACAGAGTCGGCGGGCCTGCCGTCACCGGTCAGGTCGAACCGCCACTTGTCTCTCATCCGGTCCAGCAGCCCGATCCGGGTGCCGTTGTCCTGCAGCCAGACGAACCGCACCGGACGGGTGTGGTGGGGCGCCGGTGCGGTCAGCGCCTCGGCGACCGCAGACTCCACCAGATCCGGTGGCACCGGTTCGTCGCTGAATTGACGCACTGAGCGACGGGACAACTGGGCCTGCCGGCGGCCCATGTCGATGGCTTCGGCGGTACCGAGCCAGAACAGGTCTTCCTCACCGGCGCGCACCAGGTTCCGTGCCGTCGAACCGTCGTCGGCCAGGTCGAGTCCGCGCACCACGGCCACCGGCATCGCGGTCAGTTTGCCTTTGACCAGATCGGCGGCGGCCGCGATCTCGTCGGCGACGGCGATCTCGGTGACCACCAACTCGTTGCCGTGCTGATCGACGGCACCTGAATAGTTATGCAGCACCGCCAGGCCCGCGGCGCCGATGGCGGCGTCGATCTGGCCGTTTCGCCAGGCGCGGCCCATGGTGTCGGTGATGACCACAGCGACGTCGACGCCGAGTCGCTCTCGCAGGCCGGCCCGCAGCGACGCAGCGCTGGCGTCCGGGTCGAGCGGCAGCAGCGCGAGTTCGGCACGCCCCACATTGGATCCGTCCACGCCGGCCGCGGCCTGAATCAGCCCAATCCGGTTCTCGGTGATCAGCGTTCGTTCCTTGCGGGCCAGCACCCGCACGGCCTCGTCGTCGACGAGTTTGCGCCGCAGCTGGTCTCGTTCCTCGTCATCTTCGGGGGCCGGCACCAACCGGCCTTCGCACTTGGACACCACCTTGCTGGTGACCACCACGACATCGCCGTCGCGCAGCCATGGCGTGGCCGCGCTGAGCGCCGCGCTGAGATCGTCGCCGGGCCGGAACTCCGGAAGACCTGCGACCGGCAGGATTTCAATGCTCGCGGCGGACCCGTGCTCGCGCGGTGACCGCTCGGGGCCCGTCACGTCGACACCCCGGCAAGATCCAGACCGGCGCGGACCATGTCAGCGGTGGTCGCCGGATCGGTCATCAACAGCGGTACTGACCGCACGGTGACTCCATCGATGGCGGCTTCGGAATCGGCCGGGTCGCCGTCGTGCACCAACCAATGGTCCAGTATCCCGGTTGCGCTGCGGGCGCCGAAGTGGCGGCCCACCGCCTCGGCGGTGGGGTCCACTCCGATCACCGCAAGGCAGGTATCGGCCATGCCGCGCAACGGTTTTCCGCCGATGATCGGGGAGTAGCCGACGACCGGGGCGGCGGCGCTGCGCAGCGCCGCCCGGATGCCCGGCACGGCCAGAATGGCGCCGACGCTGACCACCGGGTTGGACGGGGCCAGCATGATGATGTCGGCATCCTCGATGGCAGACACGGCTTCGGTTGCAGCACTTGCTTTTTCGGCACCGACGAAGGCGAAGCTGTGGGTAGCCACCTGGGCGCGATGGCGAACCCACCACTCTTGAAAGTGAATCGCCTTGCGGGTTTGATCTGCCGGATCGGTGATCACGACGTGCGTCTCGCAACGATCGTCGGTGGCCGGCAGCAAACGCGCGCCGGGTTGCCAGCGGTCGCACAGCGCGGCGGTGACCTGTGACAGCGGGTAGCCGGCGTTCAGCATCTGGGTGCGCACCAGATGGGTGGCCAGGTCGCGGTCGCCGAGCATGAACCAGTCGGGTTGGACGCCATATTGCGCGAGTTCCTCTTTGGCATGCCAAGTTTCGTCGCGATGGCCCCAGCCGCGCTCCGGGTCCACGCCCCCGCCGAGGGTGTACATGCAGGTATCCAGGTCGGGGCAGACGCGCACCCCGTGGATCCAGGCGTCGTCACCGATGTTGACGACGGCGGTCAGCTCGTGGCGGGTATTGTCGGGGCGTGCAAACTGACCCAGGCCGAGGAGCTGCTGGACCCCGAGCAGGAAGCGGGCGCCGCCAACTCCACCGACGAGAACGGTGACCTTCACACCGCAGGACAGTACCTGCCGACCGCATCGAGAAGAGGCGCGGTGACCGGCATTCGGCACGGACGCAAGAAGCTGGCTTGACCGAGGTGTGATCAATTCGTGCTCGACACGCCGGAACGCACAAACAACAGAACTGCCGATAATTGATCACGAGATGGTATGGAAATACGCGGAAGTGCTTGACCAGGTTCAACAACCCGTGTCTAATCACATCAGTGTCATTTCCCGGTTGGCCGGCCGGTTCCGGTGTCGCAGACCGAGATTCGATCACTTGTTCGAATTTTGGCAACTGCACATCAAAACAGTGGGAAACCATTTCATTCTCTATTAGTGAGGAGGCGGAGGCATGTCCTATGAGTACCTTCGGGGCGTAATGGGGAGCGGACCGCAGACCACTTCCGACTCGGCCGTGGCACCCGTGCCGGCGCCGGTGGCATATGTACGTCCTCATCTGAGCGTGGTTCCCGATGCGCCAGTCGCATTCGAACCTGAGCCCGAGGAAGACAATGCTGCCGATCTCTGGCAGGAAAAGGCGCTCTGCGCACAGACCGACCCGGAAGCCTTCTTCCCGGAAAAGGGTGGTTCCACCCGCGAGGCGAAGAAGATCTGCCTGGGCTGCGAGGTCCGTCATGAGTGCCTGGACTACGCCCTGGCGCATGACGAGCGGTTCGGCATCTGGGGTGGGCTGTCCGAGCGTGAACGCCGCCGGCTGAAGCGCGGGATCATCTAGCCTCGTAGACGCGGATCAGTCATCGATCGTGGGGTCGATGACTGAGGGTTCTACGTCCAGGTAGATGGCGACCTGGGCCACCAAGATTTCATGCAGCAAGTCCCCGAGTTCGACGGTGTCTTTCGCCCGTCGCTCAATTGGCTTGCGGAACAAGACAACTCGTGCCCGCGTGGCGTTGCCGCGGACATCGACTCCGGCGGGTATCAGTCGGGCAAGCGCGATCGGTCCATCGGCGATCACCTCGGGTGGCCACTGCACACTGTCGGGATCCTTGGCCGATATGCGCGGGATCTCGTCGACCGCGACGTCGAGTTCGGCCACCCGTTCCTGCCAGCGCCGCTCGATGGGTTCGTAGGCTTCCAGCACTGCCATGTCGAACCGCTCGGCCCGACTGCGCCACCCGGGCACCGTCGGCGGCAGCAACGGCCCGCGCATATCTCGGCCCCGCCGTCCCCGGTACGAGGACGATCCTTGCCCAGACCCACCGCCTCGTGCGGAGCCGCGGGAATCGCTCACTGGCCGATGGTAACGGTTACACATCGGGGGTGTGGATGCGCGTGTCCGGCACTTCACCAGCGATTGAGCGCGATAGCCTTTCGCTCGTGAACGTACCCCGTCGCTGCTGCCGGCCCGGGTGTCCGCACTATGCAGTAGCGACGTTGACGTTCGTTTACTCGGACTCCACCGCGGTCGTCGGGCCACTCGCTACTGTGCGGGAACCCCACTCCTGGGATTTGTGCGTCAAACATGCCGGCCGCATCACCGCACCGCGCGGTTGGGAACTCGTCCGCCATGCCGCGCCACTCGGTGCCGAGCCCACCAATCCCGATGACGATGACCTGGTGGCGCTGGCCGACGCGGTGCGCGAAGGTGGCCGCGAAAGTGGTTTGGCCACCGCACGTGCCGGCGGCCTGATCACCGGCTTCGCCGCGCACAACGACTACGACGAAGTCGCGCTGGCCGGCGGCGGTGGCGATTCGCAACTGCATCACGCGGCCGCACACGCGACCGTGCCGAGTGGCGGGATGATGGCATCCCACGAACATCGGTCGGGACGTCGGCGCGGACACTTGCGGGTATTGCCAGACCCGTCCGGCTGACCCCGATGGTGGCGACCCGCTGCACCCCGCTTGCGCGGCGCTTGCGATCGCCACGACCCGGATGGTGGCGACCCGCTGCACCCCGCTTGCGCGGCGCTTGCGATCGCCACGCAGACCGATGGGTTCGGCTTCCGCTGCGGGCCGATAGGCTGGCGACCAAGAAGCGAAGCAACCCAGGTCGTCAGGAGCAACGGAGTATGTCGTGGCCCGCCGAGGCTATTCATCGCGTCATCAAGGCCTATGACATACGTGGTCTGGTTGGCGAAGAAATCGACGAGTCGCTGGTCACCGATGTCGGCGCCGCCTTCGCTCGACTGATGCACGCCGAGGGTGCGCGCCAGGTGGTGATCGGTCACGATATGCGCGACAGTTCACCGTCGCTGTCCGCCGCGTTCGCCACCGGGGTGACCGGCCAGGGTCTGGACGTAGTGCGTATCGGGTTGGCGTCCACCGATCAGTTGTACTTCGCCTCGGGTCTGCTGAACTGCCCCGGCGCAATGTTCACCGCGAGCCACAACCCCGCGGCCTACAACGGCATCAAACTATGTCGGGCAGCGGCGTTGCCGGTCGGTGCCGACACCGGGCTGAAGACCATCAGTGCTGACCTGATCGCCGGCGTGCCGGCCCATGACGGGCCGCAGGGAGCAGTCACCGACCGAGATGTGCTGGCCGACTACGGGACTTTCCTGCGGTCGCTGGTGAACAACTCCGACCTGCGTCCGCTGCGGGTGGCGGTCGATGCGGGCAACGGCATGGCCGGGCACACCACGCCGGCGGTGCTCGGTGCGATCGACTCGATCACCTTGTTGCCCTTGTATTTTGAGTTGGACGGGTCGTTTCCCAATCACGAGGCCAACCCGCTGGACCCGGCGAACCTGGTCGACCTGCAGAACTTCGTGCTCGAGACCGGCGCCGATATCGGACTTGCCTTCGACGGAGATGCCGATCGCTGCTTCGTCGTCGACGAGCGCGGCCTCGCGGTGTCGCCGTCGACCGTCACCAGCCTGGTGGCCGCACGCGAGCTGGGCCGTGAGATCGGCGCCACCGTGATTCACAATGTGATCACCTCCCGGGCGGTCCCCGAGCTGGTGGCCGAACGCGGTGGCACACCGCTGCGCTCGCGCGTCGGCCACTCTTACATCAAGGCGTTGATGGCCGAAACCGGCGCGATCTTCGGCGGGGAACATTCGGCGCACTATTACTTTCGCGACTTCTGGGGCGCCGACTCCGGCATGCTGGCCGCGCTGTATGTGCTGGCCGCGCTAGGGGAGCAGGAGCGGCCGCTGTCGGAGGTGACGGCCGACTACCAGCGCTACGAGTCGTCCGGCGAGATCAACTTCACCGTGGCCGACGCACCGGCTTGCGTGGACACCGTGTTGAAGTCGTTCGCGAGCCGGATTCAGTCCCTCGACCACCTGGACGGGGTGACGGTGGACCTCGGTGAGGACAACTGGTTCAACCTGCGCACCTCCAACACCGAGCCGTTGTTGCGGCTGAATGTGGAGGGGCGCAGCATCGAAGATGTGGACGCGGTGGTCCGGCAAGTCAGTGATGAGATCGCGGCTCAGTCGGCCCGCGCCGGGGGCGGTCCGTGAATTCCGTCAAGGCGGTCGATCTCGAGGACGCCGATGGTCTGATTGCCGCAGACCGGGACGGACTGCTGCGCGCCGCGTCGAATGCCGGGGCGCACGTTCGGACGGTCGCCGCCGCGGTTGACGAAGGTGAGCTGGATTCGTTGCGCGGCGACGACCGTGCCCGCAGTGTGATCTGGGTGGCCGGGCGCGGGGCTGCCGAGACGGCCGGAGCGCTGCTGGCGGCGACCCTGGCCGCGTCGGTCGGCGAGCCGATCGCGCTGGTCAACGAGGCGCCGCCGTGGGTTGGTCCACTCGACGTGATGATCGTCGCCGGTGATGATCCCGGTGATCCGGCATTGGTCGGGGCGGCCGCGACCGGCGTGCGTAGGGGAGCGCGGGTTGTTGTGGTCGCCCCCTTCGAGGGGCCGTTGCGAGACTCGACAGCGGGCCGCGTCGCCGTGCTGGCGCCCCGCTTGTGGGGGCCGGTCGAGTTCGGCTTGTGCCGGTACCTCGCCGCCGGCCTGGCAGTTCTGCAAGCTGTCGACCCCAGGCTGCGTATCGACCTGGCCACGCTTGCCGACGAGTTGGATGCCGAGGCGCTGCGCAACAGCGCCGGGCGCGATTTGTTCACCAATCCAGCCAAGACACTCGCCACCCGCATGACTGATGCGGCGGTGGCGTTGGCCGGAGACAGCGCCGCGACGCTGGCGCTGGCCCGGCACGGCAGCTCGGTAATGCTGCGGATCGGGCACCAGGCCGTCGCCGCGACCGGTCTGGGCGATGCGGTAGCGGCGCTACGCGATGGACCACGCGGTTTCGCCGACCCCACCGAGTCGCTGTTTCACGACGAGCAACTCGACGGGCCGCTGCCCCAGCGGTTGCGCGTGCTGGCGCTGACGCTGGCCGACGAGCGCACGGTGACGTCCGCGCGGGTTGCCGGACTCGACAACGTCTTCCTGGTAGGCGCTGAGGATGTGCCCGAGGCGCCTGCTCCCACCAGCACTCAGCGCGCCGAGCAGCAACTGGCAGTATTGGCCGTTCGGCTGGAGATGGCCGCAGTTTATTTGCGACTGGCGCGGGGATAGCTAGACAGTGGAACTTCTACGCGGAGCGTTACGCACGTACGCCTGGGGATCCCGCACCGCTCTCGCCGAATTCACCGGCCGGCCGGTCCCGGCCGCGCATCCCGAAGCCGAACTCTGGTTCGGTGCGCATCCCGGCGACCCGGCCCGGCTGCAGACTCCGGGTGGGGAAAAGTCATTGCTGACGGCGCTGGCCGAGGATCCGGAAGGGCAACTCGGTACCGCATCGCGCGCGCGGTTCGGGGACGTGCTCCCGTTCCTGGTCAAGGTGCTGGCTGCCGACGAACCACTGTCGCTGCAAGCTCACCCGAGTGCCGTGCAGGCGCTTGAGGGCTTTCGGCGTGAACAGCGACGGGGCATTCCGGTTTCGTCGCCGGTCCGCAACTATCGGGACACCAGTCACAAACCCGAGTTGCTGGTGGCGTTGCAACCGTTCGAAGCGCTGGCCGGTTTTCGGCACGCGTCGCGCACCCGGGAACTCTTGCGGGCGTTAGCTGTATCGGACCTCGACCCTTTCATCGATTTGCTGAGCGACCAGTCCGACGCGGACGGCCTGCGCGCGCTGTTCACCACCTGGATCACCGCACCCCAGCCCGACATCGATGTGCTGGTACCCGCCGTGCTCGACGGCGCTATCCAGTACGTCAGTTCCGGCGCAACGGAATTCGCCGCCGAGGTCAGGACGGTGCTGGAACTGGGCGAACGCTATCCCGGCGACGCCGGGGTGCTGGCGGCGTTGCTGCTCAACCGGATCAGCCTGGCCCCGGGTGAGGCGATCTTCCTGCCGGCCGGCAACCTGCACACCTACCTGCGCGGATTCGCGCTGGAAGTAATGGCCAACTCCGACAATGTGTTACGTGGCGGCCTGACGCCCAAGCACGTCGATGTGCCGGAACTGCTGCGGGTGCTGGACTTCGCGCCCAGCGTCGAAGCGCAACTGCGGGCACCCGTGCACCGCGATGGGTTGGCGCTGGTCTATGACACGCCGACCGACGAGTTTGCGGCGGCGCTGCTGGTGCTCGACGGCGATCAGCTTGGACACGAGGTGGACGCGCCATCGCGCCACGACGGCCCGCAGATCCTGCTGTGTGCCGAGGGATCGGTGACCGTGCACGCAAAGTCGGACACGCTGACCCTCGACCGTGGCGCGGCTGCGTGGGTCGGTGCCGACGACGGCCCGATCCGGCTGTCCGCGACGCAACCGGCCAAGCTGTTCCGCGCTACCGTCGGCTTGTAGCGGCTCGCCGTTCCTGCAGACGCTCCCGCTGCTCGCCCAGCCACAACCGGGCGTTGTGCGCAACGGTACGGCCGAAGATCCGCGCCGGCGGGACCATGTACAGGCTGTCCAGCAATGAGAACCGGCGTAGAAACCATTCGGCGAGAACCGGGTCGGTCTCCGCGGCGCCGAGAAACTGCTCGAATAGCGATCCGACCGACTTCCACCAGCGGGGTTCGGGATCGGCGGTGGCGTGGTGAAAATTGACGTCGCCAATAGCGTTCATCAGCCACACCGGAAAGGTCGTCTTTGCGGTCAACCGACTGAGTTCCGCCGCCAGCGTGCCTTCTTGACCACCGCGGATGGCTTCCAGCGCTTGACGCAGATGTCCGGCCTGCAGCGACGACATCGTCATACCCTGCCCGTAGGTGGGGTTGAAACTGGCCACCGCGTCGCCGAACGGGATGATCCCCTCGGGGAAGCGGTCCAACTTGTGGTACCGGCGCCATCGGCTCATCGGAAACGCGTGATACGCCGGTTCGCCGACGGGTTCGGCCTCCGCCAGCGCCGCGCTGAAGTGCGGCGGGAGTAGCTCGTCGACGAGCTTGACCATTTCGGGAAAGGTTCGCGGCGGTCTCTGATTGGCCACGCCGAAGGTGGTCAGCACCCAGGTGCGGTCCTCATAGAAAAGCATGCCCACACCAAGCGACTTTTCGTGTGACGCGCCCGCCACCACGACCTTCTCCTGCACCAGGCCCTCGGGGATGCGGAACCGGTGGGTGGCGTAGTGGATGCCGATATCCACGGTGTGCTCCGGGGCGCGCTGATATCCCCACTGCTCCAGCCACACCGGCAACCGGGTGCCGCGGCCGGCCGCGTCGACCACCAGGTCGGCGGCCACAAACTCGGGATCCTCGCCCGGCGCCGAGGATTTCGGGGGGGCCAACAGCACTCCGGTCACCCGCTGCAAGGCCGGCTCGAACCGCGGCTCGGCGACGGGGCGCTGCACAATCTCGACATTGTCGATGCCGGAGACGCGCCGCCGGATCTGCCACTCCAGATGCGGTCGGCTGGGTACGTAGGCGGTGAACTCGTCGCGGAGGGTGTGCCCGGTGCCCAGCACGTAGCCCGCCGCGCCGAGGTGGATGCAGTCCGGCCGGTTCTCCAGCATCGGCACACCCGCGGCCACCATGTCCTCGAGCAGACCTGGGAAATGGCTTTCGAATTCGTATGCCCCGCGGGCCATCAGCAGGTGTAAGTGCTGGTCCTGAGGGACCGTGCCGCGGTTGGCCGGCGTGCTCGGCAGATCGTCGCGCTCGAACACCGTCACCCGGTCGTAGAAGTCCGACAGCACCCGAGCTGCACACAGGCCCGCGATGCTGGCCCCGATGACTATCGCGTGATTCTTGTTCTCGTTTTCGGTCGCATTTCCAGTTGCATTTCCAGATTTGGAGCTCCCCACCATCTCCGCAGCGTACCCAGTACTGTGCGGTCACAACGGCGCCGAACAGAGCTGCCGAAATGTAGGTGTGACGAAAAGGGGCGGGTTAGATGGCCGGTCGCTGGCGCATGAAATCGGTCGAGCAATCGATTGCCGATACCGACGAGCCGGGCACCCGGCTCCGCAAAGACCTCACCTGGTGGGATCTGGTGGTCTTCGGCGTCTCGGTGGTGATCGGGGCCGGGATCTTCACCGTGACGGCGTCGACCACCGGCGATATCACCGGCCCGGCCATCGGGATCTCGTTTCTTATCGCGGCGGCCACCTGTGCGCTGGCGGCTTTGTGTTATGCCGAGTTCGCCTCGACCCTGCCGGTGGCGGGCAGCGCGTACACCTTCTCGTATGCGACCTTCGGCGAGTTCCTGGCCTGGGTTATCGGCTGGAATCTGGTGCTGGAATTGGCCATCGGCGCAGCCGTGGTTGCCAAAGGCTGGTCCAGCTATCTGGGCACGGTGTTCGGCTTTGCCGGCGGCATCGCCCATATCGGTTCGTTCCCTTTTGACTGGGGCGCGCTGTTGATCGTCTCGCTCGTTGCCGTGCTGCTGGCGCTGGGCACCAAGTTGTCGTCACGATTCTCCGCCGTGGTCACCGCCATCAAGGTGGCGGTGGTGATTCTGGTCGTCATCGTGGGCGCCTTCTATATCAAGGCGGCCAACTACAAGCCGTTCGTTCCCGAGCCCGAGGTCCAACACGGCGGCGGCGGCCTCGACCAATCGGTGTTGTCGATGATCACCGGTGCCGGAAGCAGCCACTACGGCTGGTACGGGGTGCTGGCCGGCGCGTCGATCGTGTTTTTCGCGTTCATCGGTTTCGACATCGTTGCCACCATGGCCGAGGAGACCAAGGAGCCGCAGCGCAACGTCCCGCGCGGGATCCTCGCGTCGCTGGCGATCGTCACCGTGCTGTATGTGGCGGTCTCGGTGGTGCTGAGCGGCATGATTTCTTACACCCAGCTCAAAACCGCGGGTCACCATTCGGCGAACTTGGCCACGGCTTTCCAGGCCAACGGCGTCTTCTGGGCCAGCGGCATCATCTCGGTCGGCGCGTTGGCCGGGCTGACCACCGTGGTGATGGTGTTGATGCTCGGCCAATGCCGGGTGCTTTTCGCGATGGCTCGCGACGGGTTGCTGCCGCGCGGGCTGGCCAAGACCAGTAAACGGGGCACACCGGTGCGCATCACCGTGCTGGTGGCGGTGGTGATCGCCGCGACCGCGTCGGCGTTTCCCATCGACAAGCTCGAGGAAATGGTCAACGTCGGCACGCTGTTCGCATTCGTGCTGGTGTCGGCCGGTGTGATCGTCCTTCGCCGGACGCGCCCGGATCTCGAGCGTGGGTTCAAAGCCCCGTGGGTGCCGCTGCTGCCGATCGCCTCAGTGGTGGCTTGCCTGTGGCTGATGCTCAACCTGACCGCGCTGACCTGGGTGCGGTTCGGCGTCTGGCTGGTGATCGGCGCCGCTATCTACCTCGGCTACGGGCGCCGGCACTCGGTACAGGGGAAGCGGCAGAACGAACTTACTGGACCAGGTGCGAACAACCCGGAGCTTCCCGTGGACAGCTAGCTCTCACCTGGACATTCAGGATCATTTGAATACTTGCTTTACAAAATACCTTCTCGTGTCTAGACATGAGACGGCAACTGGCGTAATGTCCAACCTCAAGGTGGTGTGACTCACACAAGGAGGTTTGACATATGACCACGCAATTCACTTCCGCTGAGGCGGAGTCGACGGGCGGGCAAGTTGTGCCCGAGGCCGAGTGGCGCGACAGGAAGCGCTACTTATGGCTGATGGGCCTGATCCCCCCGACGGCGCTGTTCGTGATGCTGCCGATCGTCTGGGGAATCAACCAGTGGGGTTGGCACGTATCGGCACAGGTGCCGCTGTGGATCGGCCCGATCCTGGTCTACTTGGTGCTGCCGATGCTTGACCTGCGTTTCGGTCCCGACGGGCAGAACCCGCCGGACGAAATCATGGAGCGTCTCGAGAACGACAAGTACTACCGCTACTGCACTTACATCTACATCCCGTTCCAGTACGCGAGCGTGGTGATGGGTGCATACCTGTTCACCGCCTCGAACCTCAGCTGGCTCGGGTTCCCGGGTGGGCTGGGCTGGCTGGGCAAGATCGGTGTCGCCCTCTCGGTCGGCGTGCTCGGCGGCGTCGGCATCAACACCGCCCATGAAATGGGCCACAAGAAAGAGTCGCTGGAGCGCTGGCTGTCCAAGATCACCCTGGCGCAGACCGCTTACGGCCACTTCTTCATCGAGCACAACCGCGGCCACCACGTGCGCGTCTCGACTCCTGAGGACCCCGCGTCGGCCCGCTTCGGTGAGACTTTCTGGGAATTCCTGCCCCGCAGCGTCATCGGCAGCGCACGCTCCTCGGTTCACCTGGAGTCGCAGCGGATTCGCCGGCTCGGCAAGAGTCCCTGGAACCCCACGACCTACCTGTCCAACGACGTGCTGAACGCGTGGGCGATGTCAGCGGTGCTGTTCGGTGGGCTGACCGCGGCCTTCGGTGTGGGCGTCATCCCGTTCATCGTCATCCAGGCGATCTTCGGTTTCTCGCTGCTGGAAGCCGTCAACTACCTCGAGCACTACGGCCTGTTGCGGCAGAAGAACGCCAACGGTCGCTACGAGCGTTGCGCCCCGGTGCACAGCTGGAACTCCGACCACATCGTCACCAACCTGTTCCTGTACCACCTGCAGCGGCACAGCGACCACCACGCCAACCCGACGCGGCGTTACCAGACGCTGCGCAGCATGGAAGGTGCACCCAACCTGCCCAGCGGTTATGCGTCGATGATCGGTCTGACCTACCTCCCGCCGCTGTGGCGCAAGGTGATGGACCACCGGGTGCTCGAGCACTACAACGGCGATATCACCAGGGTCAATCTGCAGCCGCGGCTGCGCGCGAAGATGCTGGCCAAGTACGGCGCCTCTGCTGAGGCCCAACAGCCCGCAGCATGAGCGCCGCCTACCAGTGCCCCGTCTGTGACTACGTCTACGACGAGGCCAAGGGAGACGTACGCGAAGGGTTCCCAGCCGGCACCGGCTGGGACCAGGTGCCAGATGACTGGTGCTGTCCCGACTGCTCGGTCCGCGAGAAACCAGATTTCCAACTCGTCCAACAGTGATAGGGGAACAGGACGATGAACGACGACTACAAGCTCTACCAATGCGTCCAGTGCGGCTTCGAGTACGACGAGAAGCTGGGTTGGCCCGAGGACGGAATCGAGCCCGGCACCCGCTGGGACGATATCCCCGAGGACTGGAGCTGCCCGGACTGCGGCGCCGCTAAGGCGGACTTCATCATGGTAGAAGTGGCTAGGTCTTGATGAGCACGGACTTCGTTACGAGAAGTGAGACTCACGCGCCAATGAAGCGGATACCTTACGCCGAGGCATCGCGGGCCCTGTTACGAGATTCGGTGCTGGACGCCATGCGGGATTTGCTTTTGACCCGCGACTGGTCGGCCATCACTCTCTCGGACGTGGCCCGGGCCGCCGGCATCAGCCGTCAGACCATCTACAACGAGTTCGGTTCCCGCCAGGGGCTGGCGCAGGGCTACGCCGTGCGCCTGGCCGACAGGCTGGTGGACACCGTCAGGGCCGCACTGGATGCCAACATCGGCAATATCTACCAGTCGTTCCTGCAGGGGTTCCGGTCGTTCTTCACCGAGACCGCTGCCGACCCGCTGGTGATCTCATTGCTGACCGGTGTGGCCAAGCCCGATCTGTTGCAGCTCATCACCACCGACAGCGCGCCCATCATCACCCGGGCGTCCTCGCGGCTGGCGATGGCTTTCACCCAGACCTGGCTGGCCACCAGCGATGACGACGCCAACGTTCTAGCGCGGGCGATCGTGCGGTTGTGCTTGAGCTACGTGTCGATGCCGCCTGAGGCTGACCACGACGTAGCGGTGGACCTGGCCCGGATGATGACCCCGTTCGCGGAGCGTCACGGCGTCATCAACGTGCCCTGACGCCAGTCGGGCACATGACCGGGGGTTAGAGTGAAGGAAGAGAGGCATGTCTTGACGGCCTGTTTAGACGGCCAAGAGACTGCACGCACTCAACCAAAGCCCCCAAAGTAAGGATGAGAAACCCCGATGACCACGACCGAAAATTCGCTGACTGCCGACGTTGTCAACGGCATCGATTTCAAAGTTGCCGACCTGTCGCTGGCGGATTTCGGCCGTAAGGAACTGGACCTGGCCGAGTATGAGATGCCCGGCCTGATGTCACTGCGCCGCGAGTACGCCGAGGTGCAGCCGCTGAAGGGGGCCCGTATTTCGGGCTCGCTGCACATGACTGTCCAGACCGCGGTGTTGATCGAGACCCTCACCGCGCTGGGTGCCGAGGTCCGCTGGGCCTCGTGCAACATCTTCTCCACCCAGGACCATGCGGCGGCCGCCGTTGTTGTCGGCCCGCATGGCACTCCTGAAGAGCCCAAGGGTGTCCCGGTGTTCGCCTGGAAAGGCGAGACGCTCGAGGAGTACTGGTGGGCGGCCGAGCAGACGCTGACGTGGCCAGGCGAGCCGGCCAACATGATTTTGGACGACGGTGGCGACGCCACCATGATGGTGCTGCGCGGAATGCAGTACGAGAAGGCCGGCGTGGTCCCGCCCGCCGAGGACGACGACTCCGCGGAGTGGAAGGTCTTTCTGAGCGTGCTGCGCAGCCGGTTCGAGACCGACAAAGACAAGTGGACCAAGATCGCCGAGTCGGTCAAGGGCGTCACCGAGGAGACCACCACCGGCGTACTGCGGCTGTATCAGTTCGCCGCGGCCGGCGACCTCGCCTTCCCGGCGATCAACGTCAACGACTCGGTGACCAAGTCCAAGTTCGACAACAAGTACGGCACCCGGCACTCTCTGATCGACGGCATCAACCGCGGCACCGACGCTTTGATCGGCGGCAAGAAAGTCCTGATCTGCGGCTACGGCGACGTCGGCAAGGGCTGTGCGGAGGCGGTGAAGGGCCAGGGCGGGCGCGTCGTCGTCACCGAGATCGACCCGATCAACGCGCTGCAGGCGATGATGGAGGGCTTCGACGTGGTGACCGTCGAGGATGCCATCGCCGACGCGGACATCGTCGTGACCTCGACCGGCAACAAGGACATCATCTCGCTGGAACACATGAAGGCGATGAAGGACCACGCGATCCTGGGCAACATCGGCCACTTCGACAACGAGATCGACATCGCCGCGCTGGAGCGCTCCGGCGCCACCAAGCTCAACATCAAGCCGCAGGTTGACCTGTGGACCTTCGGGGACTCCGGCAAGTCGATCATCGTGCTGTCCGAGGGCCGGCTGCTGAACCTGGGCAACGCCACCGGACACCCGTCGTTCGTGATGAGCAACAGCTTCGCCAACCAGACGATCGCGCAGATCGAGCTGTGGACCAAGAACGACGAGTACGACAACGAGGTGTACCGGCTGCCCAAGCACCTCGACGAGAAGGTGGCCCGCATCCACGTCGAGGCACTCGGTGGACGCCTCACCAAGCTGACCAAGGACCAGGCCGAGTACCTCGGGATCGACGTCGAGGGCCCGTACAAGCCGGACCACTACCGCTACTGAGCCGCGGCCTACCCGCCGAGCGTCACACTAGCGTGGCAGCCGCCGTCGAGCGTCACGCCAGCGTGGCGTTCGAGGTGCCCGAGTAGGCTCGCGCGGTGCTGATCGCGATCGAAGGCGTTGACGGTTCCGGCAAGCGGACACTGACCGACGGCCTGCGCAAGTCTTTTGCGCGGGCCGGCAGGTCGGTGGCGACGCTGGCGTTCCCGCGCTACGGGCAGTCGATAACCGCAGATCTTGCGGCCGAAGCGCTGCACGGCCAGCACGGTGACCTCGCTGAGTCGGTCTACGCAATGGCGACGCTGTTCGCGCTGGACCGTGCCGGGGCGGTCGGCGAGATCGAGCGGCTCAGTCGGCAACACGATGTGGTGGTCTTGGATCGTTACGTGGCTTCCAACGCGGCCTACAGCGCGGCACGCCTGCACCAGGACGCGGCCGGCGATGCGGTGGCCTGGGTCCAGCGGATGGAGTACGAGCGACTCGCACTGCCCGCGCCGGACTGGCAGATCCTGCTCGCGGTGCCGACCGAACTCGCCGGGCAGCGGGCGCGCAGTCGGGCGGAGAGCGATCCAAGCCGGGCGCGCGACAGCTACGAGCGCGACGACGGACTGCAGCGACGAACCGGTGCGGTCTACGCCGAACTGGCCGCCGCGCAGTGGTGTGGACGATGGCTTGTCGTGGACGCTGAAGTCGATGCGGGCGGGCTGGCCGATCAGTTGACGGGTGTCTAGAGCCCGTTTGACGCCGATTTGTTACCTATTTGCCCTTATCAAGTGCAAAACGCCCGTGTGGTATCGGAGTTTTGTCGCGATCTGGTGACACCATGGACAGCATGAGGCAAAGGATTTTGGTCGTTGACGACGACGCATCGCTGGCCGAGATGCTCACCATTGTTTTGCGTGGGGAGGGTTTCGACACCGCGGTCATCGGCGACGGGACTCAGGCCCTGACGGCGGTGCGGGAGTTGCGCCCCGACCTGGTGCTGTTGGACTTGATGCTGCCGGGGATGAACGGTATCGACGTGTGCCGGGTGCTGCGCGCCGACTCGGGTGTCCCGATCGTCATGCTGACGGCCAAGACCGACACGGTAGACGTGGTGCTCGGCCTGGAATCCGGCGCCGACGACTACGTGATGAAGCCGTTCAAGCCGAAGGAACTCGTCGCCCGGGTGCGGGCGAGGCTGCGCCGCAACGACGACGAGCCGGCCGAGATGCTGTCCATCGCCGACGTCGACATCGACGTGCCGGCGCACAAGGTCACCCGCAACGGTGAGCAGATCTCGCTGACCCCGCTGGAATTCGACCTGTTGGTCGCGTTGGCACGTAAACCCCGCCAGGTGTTTACTCGTGATGTGCTGCTCGAACAGGTATGGGGATACCGGCACCCGGCGGACACCCGCCTGGTGAACGTGCACGTCCAGCGCCTGCGGGCCAAGGTCGAGAAAGACCCTGAGAACCCGACCGTGGTTCTGACCGTTCGAGGAGTGGGATACAAGGCCGGACCTCCGTGATCCCTGGCCGTAATGCGGAGTCGCGGCATTGATTTGGGGTTCGCGGCGACGGACTCGAAGTCGTTGGGGGCGTTCCGGCCCCATGACGCGCGGTATGGGTGCGGTGAGCCGCGCCGTGGCCGTTATCTGGCGCAGATCGCTGCAACTACGGGTCGTGGCGCTGACGCTTGGCCTTTCGCTGACGGTAATCCTGGCGCTGGGCTTCGTGTTGACCAGTCAGGTCACCAACAGGGTGCTCGACGTCAAAGTCCGCGCCGCGACCGATCAGATCGAACGAGCTCGCGGCACCGTCAGCGGCATCGTCAACGGTGAAGAAACCCGCTCGCTCGACAGCAGCCTCCAGCTCGCGCGCAACACACTGACGTCCAAAACCGATCCCGCCTCCGGCGCCGGTCTCGCCGGTGCGTTCGACGCGGTGCTGATGGTCCCGGGCGACGGGCCGCGCGCCGCCACCTCGGCCGGGCCGGTCGATCAGGTGCCGAACGCGTTGCGCGGCTTCGTCAAGGCCGGTCAGGCCGCCTATCAGTACGCCACTGTGCACACCGAGGGTTTCTCCGGGTCCGCCCTGATCGTCGGTACGCCGACGTCGTCGCGGGTGGCCAACCTCGAGTTGTATCTGATCTTCCCGTTGGTCAACGAGCAAGCCACTATCACGCTGGTGCGCAGCACGATGGCCACCGGCGGCGTGGTGCTGCTGGTCCTGCTGGCAGGCATCGCCCTGCTGGTTTCACGCCAGGTGGTGAATCCGGTTCGATCGGCATCGCGGATCGCCGAGCGCTTCGCTGAGGGTCATCTGTCCGAGCGCATGCCGGTGCGCGGCGAGGACGATATGGCTCGGCTTGCGGTGTCCTTCAACGACATGGCCGAGAGCTTGTCCAGGCAGATCGCCCAGCTCGAAGAGTTCGGCAACCTCCAGCGTCGGTTCACTTCCGACGTCAGCCACGAGTTGCGCACGCCGCTGACCACGGTGCGGATGGCGGCCGACCTGATCTACGACCACAGCGAGGACCTGGATCCGGCGCTGCGGCGCTCCACCGAATTGATGGTCAACGAGCTGGACCGGTTCGAGTCACTGCTCAGCGACCTGCTGGAGATCTCCCGCCACGACGCCGGTGTTGCCGAGCTGTCCGTCGAGGCTGTCGACCTGCGCACCACGGTGAACAACGCGCTGATTAACGTCGGCCACCTCTCGGAGGACGCCGGTATCGAGCTGCTGGTGGACATGCCCACCGAGGAGGTGATCGCGGAGGTCGACGCGCGCCGGGTGGAACGGATCCTGCGCAACCTGATCGCCAACGCCATCGACCACGCCGAGCACAAACCGGTGCGTATCCGGATGGGTGCCGACGAGGACACCGTGGCGGTAACCGTTCGCGACTACGGAGTGGGGCTGCGTCCCGGCGAGGAGAAGCTGGTGTTCAGCCGGTTCTGGCGGTCCGATCCGTCGCGGGTGCGCCGGTCCGGCGGCACCGGCCTGGGTCTGGCCATCAGCATCGAGGACGCCCGCTTGCACCAGGGCCGGCTGGAGGCCTGGGGTGAGCCGGGGGAGGGCGCCTGTTTCCGGCTCACGCTGCCACTGGTCCGCGGCCACAAGGTCACCACCAGCCCGCTGCCGATGAAACCCATCCCGCAGACGAGCCCACAACTCGCCCCGCATCCGCACGGCCAGCCCAATCCGCAAGCCGAGCTGCAGCGCACCCGTGAGCATGCCGAATGGAGTGGGTAATGCGGCTTCGCAGGATCTCGGCCCTGCTGGCGGTGGCCGCCTTGGCTGCCGGCTGTGCGAGCGTGCCCAGCTCGTCTGCGCCCCAAGCCATCGGCACGGTGGAGCGGCCGGCGCCGTCGAACCTGCCCAAGCCCACCCCGGGCATGGATCCCGACGTGCTGCTCCGCGAATTCCTCAAGGCCACTGCCGACCCGGCCAACCGGCATCTGGCCGCCCGCCAGTTCCTCACCCAATCGGCCTCCAACGGCTGGGACGATGCCGGTAGCGCACTGCTGATCGACCACGTGGTTTTCGTCGAAACCCGTGGTGCCGAACGGGTTTCAGCCACGATGCGGGCGGACATTCTGGGCTCGCTGTCTGATGTGGGCGTCTTCGAGACCGCCGAGGGCCAACTACCCGATCCCGGCCCGATCGAGCTGGTCAAGACATCCGGTGGTTGGCGCATCGACCGCCTGCCCAACGGGGTCTTCCTGGACTGGCAGCAGTTCCAGTCCACCTATAAGCGCAACACGCTGTACTTCGCCGATCCGACCGGCAAGACCGTGGTGCCCGACCCGCGATACGTGGCGGTGTCCGACCACGACCAGCTGGCCACCGAGCTCATCTCCAAACTGCTGGCTGGTCCACGGCCCGAGATGGCGCACACGGTGCGTAATCTGCTGTCTCCACCGCTTCGCCTGCGTGGTCCGGTCACCAGGGCCGACGGCGGCAAGAGCGGGGTCGGTAAGGGCTACGGCGGCGCCCGCATCGAGCTGGAGAAATTGGCGACCACCGATCCGCACAGCCGTGCATTGCTTGCCGCGCAGATCATTTGGACGCTCGCCCGTGCCGACATCCGCGGCCCGTACGTGATCAACGCCGACGGCGCTCCCCTGGATGACCGATTTGCGCAGGGCTGGAACACCTCTGACGTGGCCGCTACCGACCCGGGTGTGGCGGACGGCGCCGGCGCCGGGTTGCATGCGCTGGTGGGTGGATCACTGGCGTCGCTGGACGGTCAGCACATCACCACGGTGCCCGGCGCCTTCGGCCACATGGGAGATCAGACCGGCGCAGCACTGTCGCGCAGTGGCCGGCAGGTGGCGTCGGTGGTGACGTTGCGCCGCGGCGCCCCGGACATGGCGGCCTCGTTGTGGATCGGAGATCTCGGCGGGGAGGCGGTGCAGGGCGCTGACGGGCACAACCTGTCGCGGCCCAGTTGGTCGTTGGACGACGCGGTCTGGGTGGTCGTCGACACGAACAACGTGCTGCGCGCGATTCAGGAACCCGCATCGGGACAACCGGCGCGGATCCCGGTGGACTCCACCGCCGTTTCCAGCCGCTTCCCGGGGCCGATCACCGACCTGCAGCTGTCCCGGGACGGGACGCGTGCGGCGATGGTGATCGGGGGACAGGTGATCATGGCCGGCGTCGAGCAGACCCAGGCGGGCCAGTTCGCCCTGACCTACCCGCGCCGGCTCGGCTTCGGCCTGGGTACTTCGGTGGTGTCTCTCTACTGGCGAACCGGTGATGACGTCGTGGTGACTCGCAATGACGCGACGCACCCGGTGTCCTACGTCAACCTCGACGGAGTGAACTCCGACGCGCCGTCTCGCGGTCTGCAGATTCCGCTGTTCGCGATCGCGGCCAGCCCGTCCACGGTCTACGTCGCCGGTCCGCAAGGCGTGCTGATGTATTCGGCGTCGGCCGCTGAGAACCAACAGGGCTGGTCAGAGGTGGCCGGATTGATGATCGGCGGCGCGGCTCCGGTCTTGCCGGGGTAAGTTCTGCGCCGCATTCCAAGCGACGGGCCAAACCGACTACCCTCGCCTAGAGGAGGCGCGTCGGATGTTGCCCAAGGTTCCCCGGTTGCGTTGGGAAGATGCATTCCGGGCGCTGGATGTGCTGGGTTCCTTATGGTCATCGACCGGACTGCCGTCCGTCAGCGCGGGCGCCGCGCAGGCGGTCGCCGTGCCCTATCGGACATTGCTGATGGCCCTGCAACAGCTGCTCGTCGGCAAGCGAGTCACCGTGCGCATCAGCGACTACGACGTCGTTCTGACGGTCACCGAACTCGAGTCGGAGCTGGACCCGCAGGGGTTGGCGGTAGGTCAGCTGGGTGAGGTGCGGGTGGCCGCCGAGGACATCCGCTGGGGCGACAACCGACTGGCCAGCGCCGAGGCGGTGCTGCGCAATGTGCACATTCGGCCCGGCGTGCCGCCGCTGATCGTCGCGGCTCCGACCGAGTTGACGACGGAGTTGCCGAAGGACATCTTCGACGGCGTGCTGGAGCAGGCGGCGCCGCAGTTGCTCAGTGAATCGGGCATGGACGGGACGGCCCGGCTGCGCTGGGCGCGCCGGCCCGGATGGGGCGGCTTGGAGGTCGACGCTGACGTCGTGGGGACGACCCTGTGGTTGCGCCCGCGCGCGGTGGTTACCCGACAGCGGCGCTGGAGGTTGCCGGCGCGGACGCCGTCCTATCGGGTGGCGTTGCCAGAGTTGCCGCACGGACTGATGATCACCGGGGTCGAGCTCGGATCTGAGGCGCTGCTGCTGACCGGTCTGCTGCCGGAGTGGCGGATGGAGTTGCCGCTGCGTGCCCTCGAAGACTTGCTGACTCAGTTGAGCCAGGGGGCACTGAGTTTCAGCTGGCCATCACTATTCTGGGGCTCTGACTAGCTGTCGGCCCGGCTGGCGTCCGCCCAGCGGCCGTGTCCTCGATCTTCTCCATTTCACCCGTGCCGATCGACGTGCCGTCCGATGAATTACATAGTTGTAAATTACATGCATGTAATTTGATGCAAACATTTGCTGAGCAATCTCTGGAAATTGATGAACTGCGATTCGCAAAGCGGTCTCACGGACGTCCGTCGGTGGTTGAGAGCGCCCGTATGTCACGCCAAAACTGTTCCGCTCGTAACCTTTTGGGAAAGTAGTGGTCACGACGTGACCCGTGGCAGGTATCGGTTCGGCAACCAATAATTAGTTGTCTAGTAAAGAATTCCGTGCGCCTATACGGTTCCCCATTGTCCCGTTAATCACGGGGAGGTCGGGGGCAGGGAATGAATGGAGTTGGCGTTGCGAATTATTGATCGATTCTGCGTTGCGATCGTTGCGGGCGCGGGGTTGTGCGGAGCCGCTCTAGCGCTGAGTCCGGGCGCGGTAGCCACTCCGTTCGCGACCGGCGGCGCAAACTGCCTCGAGACCCAGGCGGGGTTCGGTGCGCTACCGATTGCGGGAGCGCCGGTGGTCCTGCCCGGACCCATTCCCGTCGCGCCGGTGGTTCCGGTCGTGCCGCCCGTACCGCCCATCGTGCCGCCGGTTCCGCCGATCGTGCCGCCGATCCCGCCGGTGTTTCCGGTAGTGCCGGTCGCCGGTGGCGCTGCGATAGCCGATGGAGTGGGAGCAGCGCCGATAACGATGGCTGGCGGTACGGGCAAGGGGGCGCCGATCGCGACTGCGTCCGCTCCGCTGGCCGAGCCGGTTGTGCTGCCCGGTCCGGTGGCGGCGGTGGCAGCTGAACTGCCGCCGTCCGCACCGATTCCCGCTGTCTTGGCTGCGACCACCGCGGCGACTTGCGGGGCCGCCCTGAGCCCGGCTCAGTAATAGATGGGGAGGGGTCGCTGCCGGTGGTGACGCCGGCAGCGACCGTCCCATCTCGAAGCCGCGGTTCAGGCATGCCCCCTAATGCTGCGCGCTGAGCATCGGCAGCAATCGCGGCCTAGTTCGGCCGGGTGTGCGTCGATCGCCCCAAAACTGCGCTAAGTGCGACGAGACTGCGTCAACTGCCGCGAGACCGCGACGAAAGCGGTAGTTTGGCTGCGATTGCGCTGTCTTAGCGGTTTGGGCGCAGCGAGCGCAGACTCGCCGCCGCCAGTGCAGACTCGGTGCCCTCGGTGGCCCGCAACCGGCTGGCCGGATCTGCTCGCGCCGCGTTCCATCTTTGAATTCAATCCACAATTTCTGCCAATTCCGCATATCTGCGACTCTGTAGAGCTATAACCTGAACGCTGTTGCATATTTGAAACACATATGCGCGGCAGCCGGATCAGGCCGCCGACCCGCCCTCGCTTCGTGGGTGGACGCCTCGCCCGGAGCGCGCGATGAGTCGGCGGCGACTCGGCGGGAGTGCGGACATGTCGTATGTGGTAGCGGTACCGGAGTTAATGCATTCGGCCGCAACGGATCTGGCGTCGATCGGCTCATCGCTTGTTAAGGCGCAGACGGCCGCGGCGGCCTCGACCATCGCGCTGCCGCCGGCGGCAGCGGACGAAGTGTCCACCGCCGTCGCGCGCCTCTTCTCCGGATACGCCCAGGACTATCAGCAGCTGGCTGGCCAGTGCTGCGCCGTTGCAGGGCCTCGAGGATTTGGTGCTGTGGGTCATCAACGCGCCCACAAACCTGCTGCTGGGCCGCCCACTGATCGGCAACGGCAGCAACGGCGCGCCGGGGACGGGGCAGGCCGGCGGGCCGGGCGGCATCTTGTGGGGTAACGGCGGTACGGGCGGATCCGGAGCGCCCGGCCAGACCGGCGGTCGCGGCGGCGACGCCTTCTGGTGGGGAAGCGGGGGCACGGGCGGAGCGGGCGGAACCGGCACGAGCGGCGCCGGTGCCAGCGGTGGGGCGGGCGGCAACGGCGGGTTTCTTGGTGGCTTAGGCGGCACCGGTGGCAGGGGCGGCACCGGCGTCGCTGGTTTTGCCGGCGGGACCGGCGGGACCGGTGGTGTCGGCACGAACTCCGCGCTCTCTGCCCTGCTGAACCAGTCCTTCAGCGGCGGCGTTGGCGGTCCCGGCGGAAACGGCGGCAGTGGCGTGGGCTTTGTTGTGGCCGGTGGCAATGGCGGCGCCGGCGGCACCGGAGGGGCGGCCATAGACGACGGCTACTTCGGCATCGCTAAGGGTGGAGTCGGTGGCGTGGGTGGGGCCGGTGGCACAGGTGATGCCGGTGCCGCCGCAACGACGCCCGGCGGGACCGGCGGGAATGGTTTCGCAGGGGGCATTGGGGGCGCTGGGGGCACCGGCGGAGCCGGCACCGGCGCCAACGGCGGCGCCGGCGACGGTGGTAGCGGTGGGGCGGCAGGTCGCGGCGGCGATGGCGGGTCCGGCGGAGCCGGCGGTTCCGGTCTGGGCTACGGCGTGGCGGGCGGCGACGGCGGTACCGGCGGAGCCGGCGGGCAAGCGGGCGCGTCAGGCTTTGGCGGTCAAGGCGTGTTCACTCAATGGGGATTCACGGCGCATCCGGTCCAAGACCCGAACTATGCCGGTTTTGGCGACAGCGCACCGGGCGGCCATGGTGGGTCTGGCGGGATCGGCGGCATCGGTGACAACGGCGTAACTGGCGGTTCGGGTATCGGTGGCAGTTCCGGCTTTGCGGGCGGTCACGGCGGCACAGGTGGTGTTGGCGGCGCCGGCGCGCCGGTTCGTTATTCGCCAAATGGATACGACCCGTTTCCAAGCCCCGCGCCGATCGCCGGTAGCGGCGGCGTGGGTGGCTCCGGCGGTGCCGGAGGCAACGGAGGCGACGGCGGTGGCGGCGGCAGCACCGGCCACTACAGCGGCATAGGCGGTAACGGCGCGATTGGCGGTGCCAGCGGCAATGGCGGCCACGGCGGCGCCGGACCCACCGGAAACGCGGGCGGCGCCGGTGTCTCGGGTACCAGCGGCAACCTCGGAAGCGGGCCGAGCGGTAACACCGGCGGTCAGGGTGGCACCGGCAGCACCGGCGGCGCCGGCGGGCCCGGCGGTGGCTAGGCGTGCGGCGGTAAGACCGGGTCCGCCTTCTTTCCTTCGTCGGCCTGCTTGTCGGTCACCACACTCGGAACGCCGTCTTTGACGATCACCGGGTCGCCGAGGTGGACCGTGTCGAAATACCACTCGGCGTCGGTGGGGGTCAGACTGATGCACCCGTGGCTGACGTTCTCGACTCCCATCGCAGGGACCGCCCACGGAGCCGAGTGCACGTAGAGGCCGCGGTTGGTGATGCGGACGGCGTACTCGACCTGCAACCGGTAGCCGTCGTTGGCTTCGACAGGAATGCCGACGCTGCTCGAATCCATCATCACCGAGCGATCTTTCGCGAGCACGCTGTAAGTGCCGACCGGCGTCTCGTACTCCGGCCTGCCCATCGACGCCGGCAGCACCCCTGCTTCGCCGAAGTGCAGTCGGTGATGTGGTGATGCGACCGAAGGGGGAGGTTGCGCCTCGACTCCGTCGATGGTCACGGTGAAGGTGTGGTTCGCGATATCGGCAACACCCAGGACGACCGGACCCGTCTTGAAGTCCGTGCGTATGCCGCCCACCGACAGCGCCACCGTGCTGTGCGCCGGCCAGAACCGGTCGGGCACCCATTGCACGACGTAGCTGTCGATCCATTCGAATTTGCCGGTCATTGCGGGCACCGATTTCACTGCGATGGCGCGCTCGGCGGCCTGCCTGTTGGCGACGGGGTTGTTGAAGGTCACCACCACGGGGTGCGCGACACCAACCTCAGCGCCCCGGACGGGCGCGATCGCTGCGATTTCGGAGTAGCCGGGCGAGGCGCTCACGGCCGTCAGCGACACATCGGCCCGCCCGGCGAAAACCGATGCAGCGATCGCCATCACTGCAATAAGGGACCGTACTGTCGCCCGCATCGCATTCTCTCCAAAATTTGCCAGTAGTCGTCAAGGGCGATGGTATTTGTGGGATGGCGGCTGAATATGCAAGCGCGCGTGGGTATTCGGTCAGTGTTTGGTAACAGGTCGGTCTCCGACTGAACACCGAGGGCGCTCATCGATGTCACACCCCACCGCGACACTGACACCATGCTCGACTTGTTCCTGCCGCTACAGTGCGGCGGTTGCGGTGCTCCGGCAACACGGTGGTGTCCTGCCTGCGCCGCCGAATTGACGCTCAGGACCGGCGAACCACGTGTGGTGAGTCCCCGTGTCGACCCGCAGGTTCCGGTGTTCGCGCTCGGCCGGTACGACGGCGCGCGACGACAAGCAATCCTCGCCTCCAAGGAGCGTGGCCGCGGCGACCTCGTGAGTCCACTGGGGCGTGCGTTGGCTGTCGGAATCCACCGACTGCTGTCTTGGCGCATGATCGACACCCCGCTGACGGTGGTCCCCGCGCCGACACGTCGGTCGGCGGCGCGACGACGCGGTGGCGATCCCGTCGCCCGGATCGCGCGACTCGCCGTTGCGGCGCACCCGGACATCACCGTCACCGCGGCGTTGCGCATGAGAGCGCTCGTCCGCGACTCGGTGGGCCTGGACACCACGGCCCGCGAACGCAACGTTGCCGGCCGGGTACTGCTGAGCGGTCGACGGCCACGCACCGAGGTGTTGATCGTCGACGACATCATCACCACGGGATCCACCGCGCGCGAATCGGTCCGCGTGCTGCAGGCCGCCGGCGTTCGGGTGGCCGCCGTGCTGACCATCGCGGCGGCATGACGGAATCCACTAAGAGCACACAAGATCCACTTAGAACCATTGAAATCCGGCTGAACCCAAGAACTCAGCAAGAGAACGTGAAGAACTAGCAACAGGTCTGCGAATGGGGTGGCACGGTGAGGCGAACACGGGCTAACGTCGATACCAGACTCTCGACTCCACGGACGCGATTCCCGGGTTGAGCAGCACCTGCGGGAGGAGGTGAGTAATCGACTTCTAGCTCCGGCGGGCAGCCTGCGGCGGTACGTCTGTTGAGACCGCTCTCACCCTCGTCGGCGCGCATCTGAATGCCGCACACGCAGAGTGCGTGTGATCTTTGAAGAGAAACGAGCTGTCACGAATGTCAAGGCTTACCGTTGATTCCCAGCAAGTTCTGGACCGGTCAGACATCCACAACGACGCACCGGCCGGAAACGAAGACCAGGCCGAACCGACTGCCAACGCCGAGATCGTATTCAAGGGCCGCAACGTCGAGATCCCCGATCATTTCCGCATCTACGTTTCACAGAAGCTTGCTCGTTGCGAGCGCTTCGACAAGACCATCTACCTTTTCGATGTCGAGCTCGACCATGAACGCAATCGTCGTCAGCGCAAGGCCTGCCAACGCGTAGAGATCACCGCTCGTGGACGCGGTCCGGTGGTTCGCGGCGAGGCGTGCGCCGACAGCTTCTACGCCGCGCTCGAATCTGCCGTCGTCAAACTCGAGAGCCGGCTGCGTCGCGGCAAGGACCGCCGCAACGTGCACTACGGCGACAAGACGCCCGTCTCACTGGCCGAGGCCACCGCGGTGCTGCCGCCGGCGGAGAAGGCTTTCGACTCCGAACCGGCAGAGCCGCACGACCACGACGGCGCGGTTAACGGGCACGAGCCCGGGCACATCGTCCGCACGAAGGACCACTCGGCCGCGCCGATGTCGGTCGATGACGCGCTGTACGAGATGGAGCTCGTCGGACACGACTTCTTCTTGTTCTTCGACAAGGAGACCGAACGGCCGTCGGTGGTCTACCGCCGACATGCCTATGACTACGGGTTGATCAGGCTGGCCTGATCGACTGGCTTGAGCCCAGGCTGAGCTGACGATCGGCGGTCATCTGCTGGTTGTCACCTAGGATGGGGGTCGCTTACGAGGAACGACTCCTAACCAACAGGGGACAAAAGCTGTGCTGTCGAGATTGCTGCGCCTTGGTGAAGGTCGCATGGTCAAGCGCCTCAAGAAGGTGTCTGACTATGTGAACACGCTGTCTGCCGATGTCGAAAAACTCACCGACACCGAGCTGAGGGACAAGACCGAGGAGTTCAAGAAGCGGCTCAAAGAGGGCGAAGAGCTCGAGGACATCCTTCCCGAGGCGTTCGCGGTCGCCCGCGAAGCCGCGTGGCGGGTCCTCGACCAGCGTCCCTTCGACGTCCAGGTGATGGGTGCGGCCGCCCTTCACCTGGGCAACGTCGCCGAGATGAAGACCGGCGAGGGCAAGACGCTGACCTGTGTGCTGCCGGCCTATCTCAACGCGCTGGCGGGCAAGGGCGTGCACGTCGTCACCGTCAACGACTACCTGGCCAAGCGCGACAGTGAGTGGATGGGCCGGGTGCACCGCTTCCTCGGCCTGGACGTCGGCGTCATTCTGGCGCAGATGACCCCGGAAGAACGGCGCGTCGCCTACAACGCCGACATCACTTACGGCACCAACAACGAGTTCGGCTTCGACTACCTGCGCGACAACATGGCGCATTCGCTCGACGACCTGGTGCAGCGTGGCCACAACTTCGCCATCGTCGACGAGGTCGACTCGATCCTGATCGACGAGGCCCGCACCCCGCTGATCATCTCCGGCCCGGCCGACGGCGCGTCCAATTGGTACACCGAGTTCGCCCGGTTGGCCCCGCTGATGGACAAGGACACCCACTACGAGGTCGACCTGCGTAAGCGCACCATCGGTGTGCACGAGAAGGGCGTGGAGTTCGTCGAAGACCAGCTCGGCATCGACAACCTCTACGAGGCCGCCAACTCGCCGCTGGTCAGCTACCTGAACAACGCGCTCAAGGCCAAGGAGCTGTTTAACCGCGACAAGGACTACATCGTCCGCAACGGCGAGGTGCTCATCGTCGACGAGTTCACCGGGCGTGTGCTGCTCGGCCGCCGCTACAACGAAGGCATGCACCAGGCGATCGAGGCCAAGGAACACGTCGAGATCAAGGCCGAGAACCAGACGCTGGCGACCATCACGCTGCAGAACTACTTCCGGCTCTACGACAAGCTCTCGGGCATGACGGGCACCGCCCAAACCGAAGCGGCCGAGCTGCACGAGATCTACAAGCTGGGCGTGGTCCCCATCCCGACCAACAAGTCGATGATCCGCGAGGACCAGTCCGACCTCATCTACAAGACCGAAGAGGCCAAGTACATCGCTGTGGTCGACGATGTCGTCGAGCGGTACGAGAAGGGCCAGCCGGTGCTGATCGGTACCACCAGCGTGGAGCGCTCGGAGTATCTTTCCCGCCAGTTCACCAAGCGGCGCGTTCCGCACAACGTGCTCAACGCCAAGTACCACGAGCAAGAGGCGGGCATCATCGCCGAGGCGGGTCGGCGCGGCGGCATCACCGTCGCCACCAACATGGCCGGTCGTGGCACCGACATCGTGCTCGGCGGCAACGTCGACTTCCTCGCCGACAAGCGACTGCGCGAGCGCGGCCTGGACCCGGTGGAGACGCCGGAGGAGTACGACGCGGCCTGGCACGAGGAACTCCCGAAGGTCAAAGAGGAAGCCAGCAAGGAGGCCACCGAGGTCATCGAGGCCGGCGGCCTATACGTGCTCGGTACCGAGCGCCACGAGTCGCGGCGTATCGACAACCAGTTGCGCGGTCGTTCCGGCCGCCAGGGCGACCCGGGCGAATCACGCTTCTATCTGTCGCTGGGTGACGAATTGATGCGGCGGTTCAACGGGGCCGCGCTGGAGACCCTGCTCACCCGGCTGAATCTGCCCGACGACGTGCCCATCGAGGCGAAGATGGTCACCCGGGCCATCAAGAGCGCGCAGACCCAGGTCGAGCAGCAGAACTTCGAGATGCGCAAGAACGTGCTCAAGTACGACGAGGTGCTGAACCAGCAGCGCAAGGTCATCTATGCCGAGCGTCGCCGCATCCTCGAGGGCGAGAACCTCAAGGAGCAGGCATTGGACATGCTCCGCGATGTGATCACCGCTTACGTCGACGGAGCGACCGGCGAAGGTTACGCCGAGGACTGGGATCTGGACGCGCTGTGGACCGCCCTCAAGACGCTCTACCCGGTCGGGATCGACCATGAGGCGCTCACCCACCACGACCAGGAGTCCGAGCGCGACGACCTGACCCGCGAAGAGTTGCTCGAGTCGCTCCTCGAGGACGCCGACAAGGCATACGCCACCCGGGAAGCCGAGCTCGAGGGCATCGCCGGCGAAGGAGCGATGCGCCAATTGGAGCGCAACGTGCTGCTCAACGTGATCGACCGCAAGTGGCGCGAGCACCTCTACGAGATGGACTACCTCAAGGAGGGCATCGGGCTGCGCGCGATGGCCCAGCGCGACCCGCTGGTCGAGTACCAGCGTGAGGGCTACGACATGTTCACGGCCATGCTCGACGGCATGAAAGAGGAGTCGGTCGGGTTCCTGTTCAACGTCAGCGTGGAGGCCGTTCCCGCGCCACAGGTCGCGGTGGCCCCGGTCGAAGCGCCCGAGGGCCTGGCGGAATTCGGGACAACGCCCGCCACCGAGGACGAGCCGCCGGCTCGCACGCAGCCGCCGAAGGAACCCGTTAGCACCTTGCGTGCCAAGGGCATTGACAACGGTGACGACGGCCCGGCGCTCACTTACTCGGGACCGTCGGAGGACGGTTCGGCGCAGGTGCAGCGCAATGGCGGCGCGGCGGCCAGGACATCCGCCGGTGCCGGTGCCGGGGGCAGCCGTCGAGAGCGTCGGGCGGCAGCCCGGCAGCAGGGCCGCGGCGCCAAGCCGCCGAAGTCGGTCAAGAAGCGTTAGGGTCACCCCGACCTCGCGAGCAGACGTAAAAGTGCCCCAAATCGCTAGATTTGGGGCACTTTTACGTCTTCTCGGGCAATCTTCGCAACCGGGATATTGCTGGCGGTGAGGTAAACCCTTGTCGGCCACTGTTCGCTGCGCCGAAAGTGATCAGTTAGCCGCACGCCGCTGCGGGGTCGGTCGACTGGGGGATTCGTGGCTGCCGCGGGCACAGATCGTGGCGACGATTCCGGACTGGCGACGGGGCTCAAACGTCGGCACATGAACCTGATCGCCCTCGGCGGCGTGATCGGTGCGGGCTTGTTCGTCGGTTCTGGAGTAGTCATCGGGGCGGCCGGACCCGCGTCAGTCATTTCGATACTGATCGGCGGAATCGTCACGACGCTGATCATGCGGATGCTGGCCGAGATGGCCGTGGCCCGCCCGGTGGTCGGGTCGTTCTATGTCTACGCGGGCCAGGCGTTGGGCCGGCGCGCCGGCTTCGCGACCGGGTGGATGTACTGGTACTTCTTCGTGATCGTCGTCGCGGTGGAAGCTGTTGCCGGCGGGCGCATTCTGCAGCTTTGGCTCCCGACGGCGCCGCTGTGGGTGTTGAGTCTGGCGCTCATGCTGGCATTGACCGCCACCAACCTGGTCTCCGCTCGATCCTTCGGTGAGTTCGAGTACTGGTTCTCCTCGATCAAGGTCGTCGCGATAGCGCTCTTCCTCGGGATGGGAGTGCTGTGGATTACCGGCCTGTGGCCGCACTCCACCCCGGGGCTGGGAAATCTGGTCAACCACGGCGGGTTTGCCCCGATGGGGTGGGCCGCAGTGCTGGCCGCGGTGGTGCCGTGCGTCGCGTTCTACACCGGCGCCGAAATCGTGACCATCGCGGCGGCGGAGTCGAGCGAACCGCAACAGGCGGTGGCCCGGGCGATGAAGTCCATCGTGGTGCGCATCGTCGCCTTCTACGTCGGCTCGATATTCGTCGTGGTGGTCGTGCGCCCGTGGAATGCGCCCGGCGTGAACGTCAGCCCCTATGCGTCAGTGCTTTCGGTCCTGGGCCTGCCCGGCGTCAGCGCCGTGATGAACGTCCTGGTCCTCACCGCGGTGCTGTCCTGCCTCAACTCCGCGCTCTATACGGCGTCGCGAATGTTGTTCGCGCTGAGCAAGAATGGCGATGCACCCAAGTTCTTCGCCGTGTTGTCGGGCAGCGGTGTCCCGCGGCGGGCGATCCTGTTGGGAACGACGGTGGGCTATCTCTCTGTTGCCGCCACTTACCTATGGGGCGAGGCGGTTTTCACGTTTCTGGTCAACTCCTACGGCGCGGTTGCGTTGTTCGTCTATCTGATCATCGCCGCCGCGCAGGTGGTCTTGCGTAAGCGACTCGATCGCGATGACCCCGCCGCCCTCAAGCTGAAGATGTGGCTCTTCCCGTGGCTGAGCTATCTGACCATCGCGCTGATGGCAACGGTCATCATCGCGATGGCGGTGTTGTCGAGCACCAGGTCGCAGTTCTTGATGAGCGGGTTGACCCTTGTGGTCATCTTGGTCGCGTATCAGATCCGGAAGCGATTTGAGGCACCTGCCCCATGCGAGGAACCCGCCGATCCGTGAACCATCTTGGGCATGAACAAAATTCGCACCCCTCTCGATGCCGCCACAGCGGTGCTGCAGAATCCCACCCTGCCCACCGGAACTGACGAGCGTTTCGTCGGCTTCGGTGTCATGGGTCTTCCGTTCGCCAGCGGGCATTACCTTGCGCTGCGCCACTTTCCGGCCGCAACCTTTGCCCCCGGCTACCGCTCGGTGTGGCACCGCGATCCCGATGGAATCTGGACCTTCTACGCCACCACCCCGGGCCCGCAGAGTTGTGCCCGGTACTTCAGTTCGGCGACCCCGCAGGACGCGGTGCAGTGCGACATCGACATCGCCTGGGTCACCCCGTGGTCGCTGTACGTCGGGATCGCGGGATTACTGGAATGGGAGATCGACCTGCGCGCCACGGTCTCGACGAGATTGATGAGCGCCGTCGGCCGCAATCTGACAACCGGCGCCTGGACGAACCGGGCGGTGCTGGGCGTGATCGGCCGCGCGGCCGGGGCGACCCTGCACGCCGGTCAGCTACGTCTGGCCGGCACGGCCCCCAACGGTCAGCGCTTCACGATTGCGCCGCGGCAGGTTTGGGCGGTGGCACAGTCCCACGCGGTTCTCAACGGTCACGACCTCGGACCCCTCGGAGCGCTGACCGATCAGGCCCGGCTCGCGGATTTCCGTCCGCCGCAACGGGGTCTGTTCGTCGTGGGCTCGGGGCACTTCGAGAACTTCGACGCGGGTCGCCATCATGCCGTCCGGCGCACCGTTTCGATTGGCTGAGCGGCACAATGATTTGATGCCGTCTGGGGCCGAGGCTTCGGAACTACCGACGCGTGCGGAGTTGTTGGCCGCGCTGTCGGTGGCGATCGACCTCGGCCTGGGGCAGCCTGCCGAGCACATGCTGCGGGCCGCCCTGATCGCAACCCGCCTCGCCGATCGGCTCGGTCTGGACGCCGAACGGCGCGCCTGCACGTACTACTCGACATTGATCATGTGGATCGGCTGTCACGCGGATTCGCATGAATACGCGCGCTGGTTCGGCGACGACATCGCGGTGCGCCACGACTCCTACCTGCTCGACTGGTCCGGTTTGCCGTACTGGCGGTTCCTGCTGACGAATGTTGGTCGTGGGCAGTCGCCGCTGCACCGATTGAGCTTGATGGCAACGCTTTTCGCCAACGCGCGCGGCCAGCTGTCCAAGCTGATCCATTCACACTGCATGTCGGCGGCGCTGCTGGCCGATCGAATGGGGCTGGGTCCCAACGTGCAGGCGGCGCTGGGCTACGCCTTCGAGCGCTACGACGGTGGCGGCTTGCCCACCGGTGCCGGCGGTGACGCCATCCCGATTCAGATGCGGGTCGCGCAACTCGCCGAGATGGCCGAAGTGCACCACCGCACTTACGGCGTCGAGGGTGCGATCGCGATGGTGCGGGCTCGGCGGGGCGGACAGTTCGACCCCGAGGTCGCCGACGCATTCGTGCGCGAGGCCGACGCGATCCTCGCCGGTCCGCGCACCGGTGATGTCTGGGACGCGGCGCTGCGCGCGGCACCAGATCATCAAGTGCGCGTTGATGATCAAATGCTGGACACGCTGTTGGTGGCACTCGGCGACTTCGTCGACCTGAAGTGTCCGTTCACCCTGGGGCACTCACGCGCGGTGGCGCGGCTTGCCGGCGATGCTGCCGACGCCGCCGGGCTGGACGCGGATCTGGCTGCACTGACCCGAAGGGCCGGCCACGTCCATGATTTGGGACGCATCGGTATCTCCAATCAGATCTGGTCCAGGCCCGGTGCATTGGCGTCAGGGGAGTTCGAGCGGGTCCGGCTGCATCCCTATTTCACGGTGCGAATCCTCAACCAGGTGCCCGGGCTACGCAAGCTCGCGGAAGTGGCCGGCAACCACCATGAATGTCTGGACGGTTCGGGATACCCACGCGGTCTGCCCGGTTCGGCATTGGGCCCGCCGGACCGTATCCTCGCCGCCGCGGTCAGCTACCAATCCGGTTGCGAGCCAAGGCCGTACCGGGAGCAACTGACCCCGGAGTCGGCGGCGCGACGGCTCCGGGACCGGGAACGGGCCGGTGAGCTCGACCCGATGGCCGTCGATGCCGTCCTGCACGTGGCCGGGCATCGGACACAACGGCCGAGCGGACGTCCGGCCGGCCTGACGCCGCGAGAGGTGGAGGTGCTGTGCCTGGTCGCTCGCGGTGCCTCGAATAAGGAGATCGCAGCAGCGTTGGTGATCAGCGAGAAGACCGCACGCAACCACGTGGAGCGCACCTACGCCAAGATCGGTGTGTCGAACCGGATCGGTGCCAGCATGTTTGCGCTGCGCCACGGTCTGGTCAGCGCCTGACTATCGACCAATCTGACCTGATCCGTGGGGTATGTGAGGCATAAGCCCCATGTGCCGCACGGCGTCTTGCGCCCACAATCGATTCATGAAGCGATACTTGACAATTGGTTACGGCGCAGCCAGCTACCTGTTATTTCTGGGTGCCTTTCTCTACGCCGCCGTTTTCGTCGCCGCAATACTGGTGCCCCGCAACGTCGATCACGGGATCACCGCACCGCCGTGGCAGGCGTTGCTGATCAACACCGCGCTGCTGGCGGTGTTCGGCGTGCAGCACAGCGTGATGGCGCGGCCGGGATTCAAGCGGTGGTGGACGCGGTTCATTCCACCGGCGATCGAGCGCAGCACCTATGTGCTGTTGTCCAGCGCGGCGCTGATTCTGCTCTATTGGCAGTGGCGGACGATGCCGACTGCGGTGTGGGATGTGCGTTGGCCGGCGGGCCGTCTGGCGTTGTGGACGCTGTTCTGGCTGGGCTGGACGATCGTGTTCACCTCGACGTTCATGATCAACCATTTCGACTTGTTCGGGTTGCGGCAGGTGTATCTGTTCTGGCGCGGAAAGCCCTATGCCGAACTGGATTTCCGGACAAATCTGCTCTACCGACTGGTTCGCCACCCGATCATGCTCGGGTTCCTGATCGCGTTCTGGGCGACACCGACGATGACGACGGGCCACCTACTGTTCTCGGTCGGCACCTCGACCTACATATTGATGGCTCTGCAGCTGGAGGAGCGTGACCTGGTGGCGGCGCTGGGCGATCGATATCGCGACTACCGGCGGCGGGTGCCGATGCTGGTTCCCGTGCCCGTCAAGCCAGAGGCCGCGAAAACCATTGGTCAACACTAATTTTCGAGAAGTTCAGCGATCCGCGCCAGAGTGGCGCGCATGCCTTCGGCGTTCTGCTTGGCTATCGAGCCGTTCTTGACCATCCACTGCTGCTTGTCCTCAGACACATCCCACGTCTCGCGCACCAGGGTGCCGCCGTCGGCCGGGGAGAGTTCATAGCGCCAGATCCGGCCGCCAACGCGGCCCCCGGCAAAGGTGGTCTTCCAGGCGATCCGCCGGTTGAGTTCGTACTCGATGATGGTGTTGGTGGTGCGGTACGGGATGAACAGCGTCTCTTTGCGGCCGCGCATCGCCATCCCGAATGTCGCTCCCTTTGACAGCGGCGCGGAGGGCTGGGTCGCGTGATTCAGCGATTGTGAACCGTCGAAGCTGGCGTGCTTACCCGCATCGGCCAGCAGCGCGAAAATCTTGTCGGACGATGCCTTGATGACTCGCTCCACACTGACCGTGTTTCCGTCCATCGATCAACACTACGTTCAGCCGATATGCAGGGCGACCACCAGCCATCGGCACGAACCGGGCAGCTGTTCCACCCTGCAGGCGATCGCGTGAATCCGCTTCCCGCGGCTGAAGGTGCCGAACACCTCGGCGGCGCTATCGGGCATATTGCCGACCGCCGGCTGCAGCCGCATCCGTCGTAGCACCGCCGCACCCGGCCGGCCGTCCGTCGACCGGCAGACCGTGAGCACGGCGTCGACCAAACCTGGAGCCAGCACCGAGCGGAGCTGGGCGGCCGGTCGGCGCCGGTCGATGACCTCTAGAACCCGGCGCAGTGCTGCGTCGGCGAAGACGGCCGCCTCGCGCATCTGTGCGGAGAGCGCCGCCGTCGTGATCTCGGCACCTTCGACATCGCCACTGCCGGGCGCGCTGCGAGCCCGCGGACGCGGGCCGGATTGCCGAACTGCGGCATGCGACGATGGCAGGCACCGGGGGAGGTTGCGGGTCGGAGGTTCGTAGTCGACCACCGGCATGACGGCGAGGGCGTTGCTACGTGGTGGGCCCACAACTGAAGTGACGGGCAACAGGCACTCTCCAACTCTGGACTCGATAATTGCTGTTGGAGAGTGTCAGATGATCGGTCTCTGCGGTATTCAGCCTTGACCTTCATCCACATACGCCAGCGCGCACCCGAACCATCATGGAGCCGTGATTGCGGTTACCGTGGGCGGCAGCATCATCCTGATTACGAAAATGGGGGGCGAATTGACGAGAGGGACAGGGCCGTAATGGTGACCCGGCTGTCCCCTGCGGACACGTCCTTCTATCGGCTGGAGAACACGGCCACTCCGATGTACGTCGGATCACTGTCGATCCTGCGCCGTCCGCGAGCCGGGTTGAGCTACGAGACGTTGCTGGCGACCGTCGAAAAGCGGTTGCCGCAGATTCCGCGCTACCGGCAGAAGGTGCGCGAGGTGAACGTCGGGATGGCCAGACCGGTGTGGCTCGACGACGCCGACTTCGATATCACCTACCACGTCAGGCGCTCGGCGCTACCGTCCCCAGGCAGTGATGAGCAATTGCACGAGCTGGTCGCCAGGCTGGCCGCCCGCCCCTTGGACAAGTCGCGTCCGCTGTGGGAGATGTACCTCGTCGAGGGTCTGGAAAAGAACCGCGTCGCGCTGTACACCAAGTCGCATCAGTCGCTGATCAACGGCATGAGCGCGCTGGAGATCAACCATGTGATCGCCGACCGGACGCGGCGGCCACCACCGTTCCCCGAAGACATCTGGATACCGGAGCGCGAGCCGGGCAGCAGCAGACTGGTGCTGGGCGCCATCGGCGACTGGATCGTGGGGCCGGGCGCACAACTGCAGGCGGTGGGTTCCGCCATCGCCGGGGTGGCCACCAACACCGGAGAACTCGTCGATGCCGCGCGTCGGTTCTTCGACGTTGCGCGCGCGGTAGCCCGCGGCACCGCGCCCAGCAGCCCGCTCAATGCGACGGTGTCGCGCAACCGGCGGTTCACCGTCGCCCGGGGCAAGCTCGACGACTACCGTGCGGTGCGCGCCCGCTATGACTGCGACATCAACGACGTGGTGTTGGCCGTGGTCACCGGCGCACTGAGCAACTGGCTGATGTCGCGCGGCGAGCCGGTGGGATCGACCGCCTCGGTGCGCGCCATGGCACCGCTGTCGGTCTATGCCGACGACCAGATCGACTCGACCGGCCCCGGCCAGGCGATCAGCGAGGTGACGCCGTTCCTGGTCGACCTGCCGGTAGGGGAGGGCAACGCGGTGGTCCGGCTGTCGCAGATTGCGCACGACACCGAGTCAAATCCCGGAGCGGGCAGCCTGGTCGACGCCAGGACGATCGTCACGCTGTCGGGTTTTGCGCCACCCACCCTGCACGCGATGGGCATCCGGGTGGCGACGAGTTTCCCCACCCTGTCCAAAAAACCGTTCAACCTACTGATCACCAACGCCCCGGGCGCGCAGTCGCAGATGTACGTCGCCGGCACCAAATTGCTGGAGACCTACGCAGTGCCGCCACTGCTGCACAAGCAGGCGCTGGCTATCAGCGTCACCTCCTATAACGGCATGCTGTATTTCGGGATCAACGCCGACCGCGACGCGATGAGCGACGTCGACCTGCTGCCTGGTCTGCTCAATCAGTCCTTGGAAGAGCTGCTGGAAGCTTCTCGGTAGGTTCGGAAGTTACCGGGCAGTAGCGATAACATCCCTGGTCGTGAGTAAAAAGAAGTCTGGGGCCGGCCAGAAGATCCCCGACGCGGTCTACGAAGCCGAGTTATTCAGGCTGCAGACAGAGTTGGTGAAGCTGCAGGAGTGGGTCCGGGCCACTGGCGCCCGAGTGGTGATCGTCTTCGAGGGCCGCGACGCCGCTGGTAAAGGCGGCGCCATCAAGCGCATCACCGAGTACCTCAGCCCCCGGGTGGCGCACATCGCCGCCCTGCCCGTCCCGACCGATCGCGAACGCGGTCAGTGGTACTACCAGCGCTACATCGCGCATCTGCCGGCCAAAGGAGAGATCGTTCTCTTCGATCGGTCCTGGTACAACCGCGCCGGGATCGAAAGGGTGATGGGATTCTGCACTCCGCAGGAACACGTGCTGTTTCTGCGACAAACACCGATCTTCGAGCAGATGCTCATCGATGAGGGGATCCTGCTGCGCAAGTACTGGTTCTCGGTCTCGGAGGCCGAACAGTTGCGCCGGTTCAAGGCCAGGCTCAACGACCCGGTCCGGCAATGGAAACTCAGTCCGATGGACCTGGAATCGGTGTACCGGTGGGATGACTACTCACGCGCCAAGGACGAGATGATGGTGCACACCGACACCCCAGCCAGCCCGTGGTACGTGGTGGAATCCGAAATCAAGAAGCACGCGCGTATCAACATGATCGCCCATCTGCTGTCGACCATCGACTACGTCGAGGTGGAGAGGCCCGAGGTCAAGCTGCCGGATCGCCCCGTGGTGGCCGGCAACTACCAGCGGCCGCCGCGCGAGCTGTCCAACTATGTCGACGATCACGTCTCGAGCCTCTTCTAGTGGCCAAGACGCAAATCTTCATCCCGGCCACGCTGGCCATGCTTCAGCAACTCGTCGCCGACGGCTCCGTGCAGCCGGTCAACGGCACGGCTTTCGCGGTGACGCCGAAATTGCGGGAGTCCTACGCCGAGGGCGACGACGACGAACTCGCGGAGGTGGCGCTGCGTGAGGCGGCGCTGGCATCGCTGCGGCTGCTGGCATCCGGCCTGGGCGGCGACTTCACGCCGCGACGTGCGGTGCTTGCGGTCGAGATTGACCCCGACGTCGATGGCGTGAGCTACCGCCCCGATCTCGACGACGCCGTCGTCAGGCTGTCTGGGCCCGTTGCCAGAGACCAAATCGTCGCCGCGTATGTGGACAACGCCGACGCCGAGCAGGCAGTAACGGCTGCGATCGAGGTCATCGACGAAGCGGATCTCGGAGACGAAGATGCCGATCTGGTCGTGGGCGATGCCCAGGATCACGATCTGGCCTGGTACGCGAACCAGGAACTGCCGTTCCTGCTCGAGCTACTGTGAAGCCGCTCTGGCTACGGTACCGTAACTTACGGGACCGTAGCCTCTTCAGTGCGGAGCGGCCGCAGAATGAGCAGGAGCTTTTCATGAGCACAAAGCACGTCGCGCTTTCCGCCCGAGTCGTCAGCACGAAGCGTCCGAAGGTCGCCGGAGCCGACGAGCACCCCGGCTGGCACGCGTTGCGAAAGATCGCCGCTCGCATCACCACGCCACTGCTGCCCGACGACTACCTGCACCTGGCCAATCCGCTGTGGTCTGCCCGGGAGCTGCGGGGGCGCATCCTGCAGGTTCGCCGGGAGACCGAAGATTCGGCGACCCTGGTCATCAAGCCAGGCTGGGGTTTCACCTTCGACTATCAGCCCGGCCAGTACATCGGTATCGGGCTGTTGGTGGACGGGCGCTGGCGGTGGCGGTCCTATTCGCTGACCTCGAGTCCGGCTGACATGGCCGGATCCGGTGCTGCCAACACGATCACCATCACCGTCAAGGCGATGCCCGAAGGCTTCCTGTCGACCCACCTGGTCGCGGGCGTCGAGCCGGGGACCGTGGTGCGACTCGCCGCGCCGCAGGGCAACTTCGTGCTGCCGGACCCGGCGCCGTCGTCGATCCTGTTCCTCACTGCGGGGTCTGGCATCACGCCGGTGATGTCGATGTTGCGAACGCTGGATCGGCGCAGCCAGATTGGTGATATCGCTCACCTGCATTCCGCGCCCACCGAGTCCGACGTGATGTTCGCCGCCGAACTGGCCGCGTTGGCCGACAGCCACTCGGGCTACCGCCTGTCGGTGCGGGAGACTCGCACCCGGGGACGGCTCGACCTGTCCCGGCTCGACCTCGAGGTGCCGGACTGGCGCGAGCGCCAAACCTGGGCGTGCGGTCCCGAAGGCATGCTCAACCAAGCCGAAAAGGTGTGGTCGGCGGCCGGTATCGGTGATCAGCTGCATCTGGAGCGGTTCGCGGTGTCCAAGGCGGCACCGACCGGTGCCGGTGGCACGGTCACGTTCGCCCGTAGTGGCAAGAGCGTGACCGCTGATGCGGCTACCTCGGTGATGGACGCCGGCGAAGGAGCCGGTGTGCAGATGCCGTTCGGCTGCCGGATGGGCATCTGTCAGTCCTGCGTGGTCGAACTCGTGGAAGGTCATGTTCGTGATCTGCGCACGGGTCAAGAGCACGACCCCGGGTCACGGGTCCAGACCTGCGTATCGTCGGCATCAGGAGATTGCGTTGTCGACATCTAGGGTTACCGACAAGTAACCTACGAGTACGTAGGTTACGATAGCGTAGGTCTGGCTAGTCGCTTTGAGACCGCACGACGCAGGGGAGAGCACTTTATATGGCGATCACAGACGTCGACGTATTCACACATTTGACGGATGCCGACATCGAGAACCTGGCGATGGAGTTGGACGCCATTCGCCAGGATGTTGAGGACTCGCGCGGAGCCCGGGACAGCCGCTACATCCGCCGCACCATCGCCGCACAGCGCGCGCTCGAGGTGTCTGGTCGGGTGATTTTGGCTGCCAGTTCACGGCGCTCGGCGTGGTGGGCAGGCACCGCGACATTGGGCGTGGCCAAGATCATCGAGAACATGGAGATCGGCCACAACGTCATGCACGGCCAGTGGGACTGGATGAACGATCCCGAAATCCACTCCTCGTCGTGGGAGTGGGACATGATGGGGTCGTCCAAGCACTGGCGATACACCCACAATTTCGTCCACCACAAGTACACCAACATCCTCGGCATCGATGACGACGTCGGCTATGGATTGTTGCGCGTTACCCGGGATCAACCCTGGAAGCGCTTCAACATCTTCAATATCGTCTGGAATACGTTGCTGTGCTTGCTGTTTGAGTGGGGCGTCGGCATGCAGCACGTCGAACTCGGCAAGATCATGAAGAAGCGGATGGACCACGAGGAAGCCCGCCAACGCATCGACGACTTCCTGAGCAAGGCCGGCCGACAGATAGTCAAGGACTATGTGGCGTTTCCGGCGCTGACCTCGCTGTCACCCGGCGCGACCTACCGGTCCGCTCTGACGGCCAACGCGACGGCGAACGTGATGCGCAATATCTGGGCCAACGCCGTCATCTTTTGCGGCCACTTCCCAGACGGCGCAGAGAAATTCACCAAGACGGACATGGTCGGGGAGACCAAGGGTCAGTGGTACCTGCGACAGATGCTGGGCAGTGCCAACTTCGAGGGCGGCCCGGCGCTGCGGTTCATGAGTGGCAACCTGTGTCACCAGATCGAGCATCACCTGTACCCCGACCTGCCGAGCAACCGCCTGCACGAGATCTCGATACGGGTTCGTCAGATCTGCGACAAGTACGACTTGCCTTACACCACAGGGTCTTTCCTGATGCAGTACGGCAGGACGTGGCGCACGCTGGCCAAGTTGTCGCTGCCGGACAAGTACCTCCGCGACAATGCTGACGACGCGCCCGAGACTCGCAGCGAGCGAATGTTCGTTGATCTGGAGGCCGACTTCGCGGGCACCGACCCGGCGACCGGTCGACGGCGTGGGCTGAAGACGGCGATCGCCACCGTACGGGGATGGCGTCGCGACAAGCGGGCGACGAAGCGGCGCGGGGCAGGATCGGCGAGCGACTCCGACGACTTGGCGGCTTAATTTCCCAGCGCGGCCATACTGGGAAACGTGCAGGTGTTCGCCGGACGGCAGGTGTCGCACTGGGACTTTGCCCGCAACACCGGCAGCGTCGCGCTGATGGCCGAGTTCGGTCGCGCGAATGGGCTCGCCGTGCTTGATGTGCTCGAGGGTTCGGGCCTGTCCGAGGCAGATCTGAGCGACCACAAGCAGATGATCGTGGGCCGTCAGGAACTGGCGGTCGCGACGAACCTGGTCAACCTGTTGGGCGAAGTCGCTGGGGCCGCTGACCTGGGGGTGCGGGTCGGCGCCAGCTATCACGTCGGATCGTTCGGTATTTTCGGTTTCGCCTGTCTGACCAGTTCGACGCTGGGCGATGCCGCGCGGTTCGCCGCGCGGTTCTATGAGCTCAGCTACGGATTCGGGCTGCCGACGGTCACTGTGGACGGGTCGGTGGCGATGCTGCGACTCGACCTGCCCGATCTGACCGGTCCCGTGGCGGACTTTCTGGTGCGGCGCGACCTGGCGGCGATCGCCCGTGTCATCGCGGAGTTGTTGGGCAGCCCGGTCCCTTTCACCTCGATCGAGTTCGACGGTCCCGCTCCCGCGGGCGGTGACAGCGCGGCCCACGAGGCGTTCGGTGTCATTCCGCGCTACGACGCACCCGCCAACGTGGCGTGCTGGCCAGCCGCGCTCCTGGCGAACCGGTTGCCACAGGCCAGCGAGATGAGCGTGTCGATGTGCGAGCAGCAGTGCCAGGACCTGCTGGAACGCCGTCGACAGCGGACCGGCGTCGCCCGGCGCGTCCGGGACCGACTGGCCTCTCTCGACGGGAAGATCGACGGGAAACCACACACGATCGCCAGCGTCGCCCGGCAACTGGCGATGAGCGAGCGGACCCTGCGGCGCCGACTCGCCGAGGAGAACACCACGTTCCGGGATCTGCTCGAGGAAGTGCACCGCGTGCTCGCCGAGGAACTGTTGGCAACCGGCGCCCTTTCGGTCGACGACGTCGCGCTGCGGCTGGGCTACGCGGAAGCGACGAGTTTCATCGCCGCGTTCAAACGGTGGACGGGCACCACCCCGGCCCGCTACCAGCGCTCAGTGGCGCCGCGGGCCAGGTTGCTTACGGTCTGAGTCGGCTTTGGCCGGAATTATGGATTTTCCGTCCGCAATCGGCTGCCGGTAACCCGTCGCGCGCTCCTACGTTGGAGTTATGACTTCCAGCGACGTTAGCGCGGCTCGTCCGCCGGCCAATCGTCCTCGGGTGCTGGTGATCGGCGCCGGTTTCGGTGGCCTCGCCGCCGCCTACGAGCTGTCGAAAGACGGTCTTGCCGACGTGACCGTGCTGGAGAAGGCCGATGATATCGGCGGTGTCTGGCGGGAGAACACCTATCCCGGTGCGGCGTGTGACGTCCCGTCGAACTTGTATTCATATTCCTTCGCCCGCAAGACCGACTGGGTGCGCCGGTACGCCGAACAGCCCGACATCCTCGGCTACATCCACGACACCGCCGACCAATTCGGACTGCGCGACCTGGTGCGTACCGGAGTCGAGGTCACCTCGGCGGAGTACGACTCCGGCACGTGTGTCTGGGAGGTGACCACGTCGGACGGCGACGTCTACCTGGCCGACGTCCTGGTACCCGCCGTCGGTCAGTTGTCGCGGCCCTCGCTACCGGCGATCCCCGGACTCGATTCGTTCGAGGGTCCGTCCTTCCATTCGGCCCACTGGCGCCACGACGTGGACCTGACCGGCAAGCGCGTCGCGGTGCTGGGCACCGGCGCATCGGCGATCCAGTTCGTCCCCCGCATCCGCGAGACCGCGGGGCGGGTCACGGTGTTTCAGCGCTCCGCGCCGTATGTGGTGCCGAAGTTGGACCGCGCCTACACCCAGACCCACCACGACGCGTTCGAGAAGGTTCCCGGATTCGCTGCGGCCATGCGCGGCGCGATCTGGGAGACCACCGAACTCCTAGGCCTTGCCCTGGTCAGAGCCAAGCCGTTGGCCCGGGTGCTGAAGGCCGTCGCATCGAGGAACCTCAAGCGCCACATCAAGGACCCGGTGCTGCGCGCCAAAGTAACCCCCGACTACCCGATCGGCTGCAAGCGCGTGCTGTTCAGCAGCCAGTGGTATCCGGCGCTGGCCAGCGCCAACGTCGACGTTGAGACCGAGGTGATAACCGAGGTGACGAGCACCGGCGTGCGCACCGCCGACGGCCGGGAGCACGACGTCGATGTGATTATCTACGGCACCGGATTCAAGGCCACCGAGTTCCTCGCTCCGATGACGATCACCGGCCGTGACGGACTGGACCTGCATTCGGAGTGGGCCGCAGGTGCCCGTGCCCATTTGGGCATGGCCGTGCCAGGTTTCCCGAATATGTTCCTGATCTATGGCCCGAACACCAATCTGGGCAGCAGCTCGGTCATTTTGATGATGGAGCAGCAGGCCCGTTACATCCGCCAGGTCACCGAGGCGCTGGCTCGTCGAGGTGCGGGTCACGCATTCGAGGTGTGGCGTTCCGTGGAAGAGGCCTACGACGCAGAAGTCCAGTCCCGGCTGGAGAAGGGCGTCTGGACCGAGTGCGATTCTTGGTATCGGAGCGGCTCCGGGAGGGTAACCACCAACTGGCCAGGCCTGGTTCACGAGTATCAGCGCCGCACCCGGATTGCGGTTCTCGAGGACTACCAGGAAGTTCTGCCCAAATTCGAAGCCGAGGAAGTCAGAGCATGACGCAGGAATCGTTCGATTACGACGTGCTTGTGATTGGTTCCGGATTCGGCGGCAGTGTCACCGCGCTGCGGCTGAGCGAGAAGGGTTACCGGGTCGGCGTAATGGAGGCGGGCCGACGGTTCCGTGACGAAGACTTCGCCACCAACAACTGGCATGTCCGCGACTACCTCTTCAAGCCCTCGGTCGGCTGCTACGGCATCCAACGAATCGACGTGCTCTCCGACGCTGTCGTGCTCAGCGGTGCCGGGGTGGGTGGCGGCTCACTGGTATACGCGAACACGCTGTACGAGCCCGGCGACCCCTTCTACGCCGACCGACGCTGGAGCGGCATCACCGACTGGAAGGACGAGCTCGCCCCCTGGTACGACCAGGCCAACCGAATGCTCGGCGTCGAAACATATCCGCGGACAACGCCTTCGGACAAGGTGATGCTGCAGGTAGCCACCGACATGGGCGTCGCTGATTCCTTTCACGCAACCCGCGTCGGGGTGTGTTTCACTGGCGATGACGGCAATCTGGCCGAGCCTGGCAGCCCTGTCGGCGACCCCTACTTCGGCGGGGCCGGCCCAGACCGCAACGCGTGCCTGCACTGCGGTGAATGCATGACCGGGTGTCGTCACAACGCCAAGAACACGCTGGTCAAAAACTACCTGTACCTTGCCGAACGGCTCGGCGCCAAGGTCCACCCGCTGACGACTGTGACTGACGTTCGGCCGCGTTCCGGCGGCGGGTACGACGTGGTCACGCGGCGTACCGGGGCCAAGATTCGTCGGCGACGTAGTGCCTACACCGCAGAGCACGTGGTGTTCTCCGCCGCCGCACTCGGCACCCAGCGACTGCTGCACCGGTTGCGCGACGGCGGCAGCCTACCGAAAGTCTCACGCAAGCTCGGTGAGTTGTCGCGGACCAACTCCGAATCGATCCTGGCTGTGCGTGCGCGCGGCGACGACGTTGACTATTCCGAAGGCGTCGCCATCACCTCGTCCATCCACCCGGACAGCCATACCCATGTGGAGCCATGCCGTTACGGCCACGGTTCCAACGCGATGGGACTGATGGGCACCATTCTGGTTGACGGGTTGGACGGTGGCAGACGCTGGCGGACTGGGATGAAGGAACTCCTCCGACAGCGCCGAGATCTCCGCCGCCTGCTCAACCCGAGGCGCTGGTCCCAACAGACCATCCCGCTGCTGGTGATGCAAACCCATGACAACTCGCTCACCACCTTCACCCGGCGTTCGCTGTTCGGCCGGCGGATGCGCTCGCGTCAGGGCGTGGGCGAGCCAAACCCGAGCTGGATACCGGTCGGCCATGAGGTCGCCCGTCGTGCGGCTGACCATCTGGACGGGATCGCCGGCGGGGCCTGGGCCGATCTGGCGGATATCCCGATGACCGGGCACTTCATCGGCGGTTGCGTGATCGGCGAAACGGCCGACGACGGCGTCGTGGATCCCTACCACCGCATGCACGGATACCCGGGTCTGCACGTCATCGACGGTTCCACCATCACCGCGAACCTGGGTGTGAACCCGTCGCTCACCATCACTGCCATGGCCGAGCGTGCCACGTCGCTGTGGCCCAACAAGGGCGAGCCTGACCCACGCCCGCCGGTTGGTGCCGACTACGAGCGCATCACTCCTGTGGCTCCGGTCAATCCCGCCGTCCCGGCAAGTGCGCCGGGGGCGCTGCCGTCGGACCGGGTTTACGCTCAATAGCGTGCTTGCAGCATTCGGATTTGAAGCCCTGGGCGTGGTCGTCGGGGACATGTATTTCGTCGACCCCTCCCCGAACGTCGGTCAGGAGACCCCGGAACGGGGAGTCAGGCTGGAACTACGCATCGTCGACCGGGCCGCGCCGCACGGCTCGATCTATGCCGGCATTCCGATCGGCTTCAACCGCCCGGTCTGGCGGGTGGACCTGTTCGGCAACGCCGAGAGTCCGCCCGGGACGCTGGACCGGGCCCACCACCACCCCCGCTTCGATGGCTGGGAACCGGGGCGCAGGCATTTCGTCCCCGAACTGTCGGCCGACCCACTGACGTGGCTGGCCGGTCAACTGGCCGACCCGTCCGCAGTGCTGGAGCGCTCCGGCGTCGGAGCCGACGAAGTCACCGAAGCCGACGTGACCGGGCTCGCCGCGGCAGCACCGGAGATCATCGCCGCGGTGAAACGAATGCTCGATGGCGTGCGGGACGGGGAATTGGCGCCGTCGCCCGCCGAGCCGGTTGCCGCCGCCCGTACCGGCTGGCTCTGAGCTTCTCGCATGGTTCCGGTCATCATCGAGTGCGCCATCAACGGCGTCACGTCGAAGGCAGCGAATCCCCATGTGCCGGTTGCACCTTCGGAGATCACCGCGGATGCGCTCGCCTGTATGGCGGCGGGTGCGGCGATCATTCACAACCACATCGACCTCTACGGCGTCAGTGTGGAGGAGGCTGCGGCGCGTTACCTCGAAGCATGGCGGCCCGTCCTCACCGCCCGACCGGACGCCCTGCTGTACCCGACCGTCCACTTCGGCGCGGGCTTCTCGATTTCATACGAGCACCTCATCCCACTCGCGGCGGCCGGGCTGCGTGTCGGGCTCACCGACCCCGGATCGGTCAACCTCGGCGGCATCGATCCCGACGGCACTCCCACCGGAAACCTGGTCTACAGCAACTCATTTGAAACGATCAGCCGTGCCTTCGACATCTGCCGCGAAGCGAAACTGGGGCCCAGTCTGGCGATCTATGAACCTGGCTTCCTGCGGACCACGCTCGCGTGGGCGCGGGCGGGCAGGCTGCCGCAAGGGGCGATGATCAAGCTCTATTTCTCCACCGAGCACGGCTACCTGGGAGCGCCGTTCGGGCTGCCCCCGACCGAGCGTGCGCTCGACGCGTACCTGGATTTGTTTGACGGACAAGACATTCCGTGGGCAGTATCGGTCGTCGGCGGCGATCTTTGCGCCGACCCGATCGCCCGACTCGCGCTCGAACGCGGCGGGCACCTACACCTGGGCCTGGAGTTCTATCGCGGTGACCGCACCCCGACCAATGTGGAGTTGGTGGCTGAGGCGGTAAGCCTGTGCGAGCAGTATGGCCGTACCGTTGCGACGCCTGAGGAGGCCGCGCGAATTCTCGATCTGCCCTGACCTGAGGGTGTTTACTAGCTGTTGCTGGATCCTTTGACGCAAGAAGGTGCTCCGTGGCGGCATATGACTACATCGTGGTGGGAGCGGGATCTGCTGGGTGCGCGTTAGCGGGGAGGTTGGCTGCGCAATCCTCGGCTCGGGTGCTGTTGATCGAAGCCGGCGGATCGGACCGACGATTGGCGGTGCGAGCGCCACTGGCGGGCCTGCGGCAGTTCGGGACGTCGATGGACTGGGCCTACGAGACCGACCCGGAACCCGGCTGTGCCAATCGCCGGATCCCGCTACACGCAGGTCGGGTCGTCGGCGGTACCAGTGCGATGAACGCGATGGTGTGGGTCAAGGGCAGCAATCTCGATTACGACGGGTGGCAGTTGCCCGGCTGGTCGTGGAACGATGTGGCGCCAGTCTTCGCGCGAATTGAACAGGGCCCGATGCGAATTGGTCGAACGCCATACCCTGACGAACTCTCGGAGCGGTTCGTCGCCGCGGCGCGCGCGGCGGGTGTTCGGGCCGCCGACGACGTCAGCGGACCTGAACTCGAGGGTGCCGCAATCGCTCCCGTCACCATTTACAACGGTCAACGCTGGAGCACGCCACGTGGCTACCTTGGGCAGCACAAGAATCTGACGGTCCTCAAAAGGGCCCAGGTCCGCCAAGTGATCATCCGCAACGGTCGCGCCGTCGGGGTCGAATACCGCCGGAATAGACGCGTCCAGCAGGCTTTTGCCGATCAACAGGTCGTCGTGAGCGCAGGCGCCTACGGCACGCCGCACCTGCTGCAGTTGTCGGGCATCGGTCCGGCGGAGCACCTGCGCGGCGTCGGGGTCACCCCGGTTGTCGACAGTCCCCTTGTCGGCCAGGGCCTTACCGATCACCCGCACGCCTGGTCAGTCTGGTCGCTGGAACCCGGAAATGTCGGCCTGTCGGATGCCTCAAACCCAAAGTGGTTGCTGCAGTGGCTGTTCGGTCGACGGGGCAAGTTCGCCAACAGCGCCGTGGAAGCGGTCGCCCATATTCGGTCGACTGCCGACCTCCCCGCATGCGACTTTCAACTGGTCCCGGTACTCGCCGATGCCACGGGCGACCCCACGGGAAAGTTCGAGCCTGCATTGTCCGTGGGGTGCTCGTACTGGACACCTAAAAGCCGTGGCAGCGTGCTGATCCGCTCATCGGATCCCGCAACGCCACCGGCGATTCGGCTGAACCTGCTCTCCGAGCGCGAGGATGTCGAAGCGCTCGTCCGCGCGGTGCAACGTGCCCGCGAGATTGTGGGGACCGGCCCGATCGCTTCCGCCGTCGGGCCCGAACTTCTTCCCGGCCCGGGCCCGGACGTCGAGGCCCGCATCAGGGAGACCGCGATCACGACATACCACGGATCCTGCACGGTCGCGATGGGTAGTCAACCCGACAGCCCACTCGACGAGTATCTCCGAGTCCGCGGTGTCGACAATCTTCGCGTCGCCGATGCCTCTGCACTACCTCGGATTCCTCGCGCCAACACCAACGCCGCGTCGATCATGATCGGCGAACGCTGCGCGGACTTCCTGCTCGCCTCGTCTTCCGCCGATCCGTCGGTGGCGGCACGGCAGTAGGTGTGGCCGCTCGGCAAATAGGTTGTCGCGAAATATTTTTCGCCTTCCAGAGAACGTTCTGCGCACCAACTGCATGCACCACCGGCAAAAGCGGATACACGCCGACCCCCCGAACCCAGAAGACCAACGCCTCGTTGCGCACATGGCAATTCGCACGGTCCGCCAATGCTTGCCATGGCATTGATGGCCGCTGCCCACGCGTGTTGTTTGCCTTAGCAACGGCACCAGTGTGTTTAGCTCACAGCGTGCGACAGTTCGGCGCCCCGCTGCTGTATGGAATCCCAGCGGTGGTCGGGGTTTCCACCGCCATCGCAGTCGGCACCACAGCGGGCTGGAAGTACGCCGTGGCCGGCGGATGGATCGCCACCGCGGTCGTTTACCTCGTGTGGATCTGGGCGCGAATCACGCCGATGAGTGCCGACGACATCGAACGACTGGTGCATCAACGACATCTGAGACGCCGGCTCGCTGACTCCATCGTGGTTGTCGCCAGCATCGCAAGTCTTTCCGGCGTCGGCTTCCTGCTCGCGGCGAGCAACGTCAAAGGGCCCGATACGACCATTGCGGCCGCGATCGGATTCTTGAGCGTGATTGCTTCGTGGTTTGTCGTGCACACGGTGTACACCCTGCGTTACGCAGTGCACTACTACACCGCTCCGGTGGGCGGGATCAATTTCAACGAAGAACAAGACCATGACGAACGGCCCGCGGTTGCCGATTTCGCCTACCTGGCCTTCACGGTCGCCGCGACCTACGGGGTGACCGACACCTCGTTGCAGACTCGCCGGATCCGGGTCACAGCCCTGCAGCAGGCGATGGTGTCGTATCTGTTCGGAACGGTGATCTTGGCACTGACCGTTCAGGTCATCGGAAGTCTGCAGCAGCAGTAGCTTCTAGTCGCGGGCGTCCAGCGCGTCGGCGAGTCGTTCCAGCAAGCGGGTGAGTTGAACCTGATCGTCTGCATCCAAGCAGGCGAACAGCTCATCGGCGGCGGCGAGGTAGTCGGCGAGCCATCGTTGCGCTCGCTCTCCACCCGCGGCGGTGGTGGTGAGTCGTATTGCGCGACGGTCCTTTTCGTCGGTGTTGCGGGCAATCATGCCTTCTCGGACCAGCGCCTCGACGAGCGTCGACGCGGTCCCTTGAGTGATGCCGACGGCCCGGGCCAAGTCGGCCAGTCGCACGGGTTGCATACGTAGCACCTCGGCCAGCAGCTTGGACCGTGGCGTCGACACACCGTGCTCGCCCAGACGGTCATCGAAGGCTCGCACCACCGACTTGCCGGCACGACCGAACGAGTCGGCCAATCGGCCCACGCGCTCGGCGCGCGATGCGGAGTCCGCCAAATTTTCGTCGTCGCTCATGTTGACGCCAGAATATCAACCGCCATATAGTTTGATGACAAACTATTTGATGGCAATAGGAGTTCGAGTGAAGGTCTTCGTCACCGGCGGCAGCGGATTCGTCGGCCAGCATGTTCTGCGTCGGCTCGTCGCCGAAGGCCACCAGGTCAGCGCACTGGCGCGCTCCGACCTGGCCGCCGCCCTCGTCCGCGGCGCCGGTGCCGAGGCCGTCAGCGGCGATATGGCTGACTTCGCCGGGGCCGGTGGCCTACCTCAGTGGACCGAGGCGTTAGACGGCATAGACACCGTCGTCCATGTAGCTGCGTTCATGGAGTTCTGGGGACAGGACGAGACGTTCCGCCGCGCCAACCTGGAACCGAGCGTCGCCCTGCATCGCGCTGCTGCCGCCGCCGGCGTGACGCGGTTCGTCTTGGTCAGCGCGGCCAGTGTCGCCACCGGCACCCAGCGTGCGGCGGTCGTCGACGAGACCACCGACGAAGGGCGACCCAACATCGCCTATAGCCGGGTGAAACTGGAAACCGAACGAGCTTTGCTCGGCGCGAACACTCCCGCGATGGCCACCGTCGTCCTGCGGCCACCATTCATCTGGGGCGCGGGCATGACCACGGCGAATGAGATGGCCGACGCCGCGAGGGCCGGCCAGTTCATGTGGATCGACCACGGCGAGCACATCATGGACTTCGTCCATGTCGACAACCTCGCCCACGCCGTCGAACGTGCGCTGACACAAGGTCGATCCGGCGGGATCTACTACGTCACCGACGGCACTCCGATGCCGATTCGTGAGTTCCTCACCCCACTGCTGGCGACCCAGGGCGTCGATATCAGCGACAGCCGTAGCGTGCCGTTCGCCATCGCCGCACCCTTCGGCGCCGCACTCGACGCGAGCTACCGGGCGCTGCGACGCCCCAAGGCGCCCATGCTGACCAATTGGCTCGTCACCTTCCTGGGGCGCGATCGCAGCTACGACATCAACGCCGCCCGAACCGAACTCGGGTACACCCCGAAAGTGCCGCTCGCCGAGGGACTCGCGGAGATGAAAATTTAGGGCGCAACCACTTTGGCGGCCAGCGCCGCCAGCTTGGCGTCGAGTGCCTCTGCGGCGCTGAGCAATTCGGCATTCTCCTCGACCACCATCAGTGACGACGGTTTGACGTAGGTGAGACTGCTGCCGCCCGGCTCGTCGAGAATCAAGAGTTCGACCGGGGCGAACAGCGCCGCGGTGACGTCGTGGCGGATCATCGTGATCGCGATCAGCGGATTGCCGAGGATGACGCGCAACACTTTGCGGTCGATGCCGGTCTTGGTAACCCAGGCACCGTGATCCAGCAGCGCGAAAAGCATGAAGCCGCTTGGGCCGACGTAGGTTTCGACGTTGCGTCGATACGACTCCCAATCGTTGTTGGACGCCCCGATCTCGTTGATCGGCACCGGCGTTTCGCCGATGTCGGCGAGCAGCGCGGCAATGAGTTCGTCGTAGCTTTTGGTGCTCTCATAGCGAACCCGTACGCCGTCAAAGCGGGTTTCAGATGTGGACATGATTGACCTCCTCTAGTTCGGTATGTACCTGCGCGGCCGGCGTGCGATCTATTTTCAGGCTTAGCAGTTCGGGCCGGCTGTAGTGCCCGGCGGCATCCATCAAGACCTTTCGGGCGTTGGTCAACGACAGGTCGAGGTCGGCGATGACCTCTCCTTCTCCGGAGCGCAACGGATCCCCGAGGAACTCGCCCTGGGGTGTGATGATCGCGGTGAAGTTGCCGCCCGAGATCGGTCCGATCGGGCTACCGGTATCTGCCATGATCTGCGCCTGCTGGTCAGCGTCGAGCCAGCCGGTGGCGTTCACCACGAAAGCGCCCGACTCGAGCGCGTGATTGCGCACGCTGATCTCGGTCTGCATAGCGAACAGGTCGCCTCCGAACGAACCCGGCCACATGGCCGAGTGGATCTGCTCGTGGTCAGCGATCAGGGCGTAGCGTGCCAGCGAGTTGAAGTGCTCGAAGCAGGCCAACTGCCCGATGCGGCCGACCGCGCTATCGACTGCCTGCAATCCGCTGCCGTCGCCCTGTCCCCAGATCGCCTTTTCGTGGTAGGTGGGCGATATCTTGCGGCGACGCTGCAGCAAAGTGCCGTCGGCGTCGAACAATAACTGGGTGTTGTACAGCGACCCGCCGTCGCGTTCGGTGACCCCGATGGACACCACCAGTCCGGCAGCTCGGGCAGCCGAACTGATCGCGTCAATCTCCGGTGACGGAATCGTCACTGCCTGATCCATCAATCTCAAGTGTTCCGAACGCATTTCGAAGGGGCGCTGAACGAAAGAGAAGTAGGGGTAATACGGGATCACCGTTTCGGGAAAGGTCGCGAACTGGACGCCTTGGGCGCCCAGCTCTGCGATCTTGGCGACCACCTTCTGCACTGTGCCTTCTCGGCTGTACAGCGCGGGGCTCATTTGCACTGCGGCAGCCCGGATTACGGTCATCGCCATTCCCTTTTTCTTAGGTCAAACGCTCGATGATGGTGGCATTGGCCATGCCGCCCGCCTCGCACATGGTCTGCAGCGCGAACCGGCAGCCACGCTGCTCGAGCGCGTTCACCATGGTCGTCATGATCCGGGATCCGCTGGCGCCCAACGGGTGTCCGATCGCGATGGCCCCGCCGTTGACGTTGGTCCTGGCCAGAATCGTGGCCGGGTCCGACCCCAAATCGTGGGCCCACGCCAGAACGACCGGGGCGAAAGCCTCATTGACCTCGAAGAGGTCGATGTCGGACAGTTGCAACCCAGCACGCTTGAGCACCTTCTCGGTCGCCGGAATGACACCGGTCAGCATGTAGAGCGGGTCGGATCCCACCACGGTGGCGGTGTGGATGCGGGCCAGCGGTCGCAGTCCCAGATTCTTGGCAACCTCGCTGCTGGTGATCATCACCGCGGCGCTGCCGTCGGACAGCGGTGACGAGTTACCCGCCGTGATGTGCCAATTGATCTGCGGGAAGCGCGCCGCCATCGCCTCGCTGTAGAACGCCGGCTTGAGGTTCGCCAGCGTCTCGACAGTGGTGCCCGGGCGGATGAGTTCGTCAGTGGTGAGCCCAGCGAGAGGGATCAACTCGTTGTCGAACCTGCCTTCTTTCGTTGCCGCCGCGGCCTTCTCGTGACTGGCGGCCGAGAACTCGTCCAGCTGGGCACGGGAGAAGCCCCATTTCGCGGCGATCAACTCGGCGCTGATGCCCTGCGGCACCAGGCCGTCCGGATAGCGGGCGGACATGTCCGCGCCGAACGGGTTACTGCCCGGCAGCACCGAGGTGCCCATCGGGACGCGGCCCATCGACTCCACGCCGGCGGCGATGACGATGTCGTAGGCGCCGGCGACGACACCCTGAGCGGCGAAGCTGATGGCCTGCTGGCTACTGCCGCACTGACGATCGACGGTGGTTCCAGGTACCGACTCCGGGAATCCTGCGCCGAGGAGTCCGTTCCGCGCGATGTTGTAGGCCTGGTCGCCCACCTGGGTGACGGCACCGGCGATGACGTCGTCGATCTGCGCCGGGTCTACTCCGGTGCGGGCCACCACTTCGCGCAGGCTGTGGGCCAGCATGTCGGCCGGCAGCACGTCGTGCAGGGCGCCGTTGGCTTTTCCTTTGCCAATCGGGGTGCGAACTGCGCCGACGATCACGGCATCACGGGACATGGCTCCTCCTTGAGTCACGAGCTGAGTATTTAGCTCTATACCTAGGTAAACACCTGGGTATACTGAATACAACCCAGACCGGAGGTGATTTAGATGACAATGCTGCAGGGGCCGCTCGTCGATCGGGATGCGTGGTCGGCGATCGGGGAGTGTGCGGTCGAGAAGACCATGGCCGTCGTCGGAACCAAGTCCGCCATGCTGATCATGCGTGAGGCCTACTACGGCACTACCCGGTTCGACGATTTCGCCCGCCGGGTGGGCATCACCAAGGCCGCGACCTCGGCGCGGTTGGCCGAACTGGTAGAACTCGGACTGTTGACCCGTCAGCCTTATCAGGAGCCGGGACAACGCAGCCGCGACGAGTACGTGCTCACCGAGGCCGGCGTCGATTTCATGCCGGTGGTGTGGTCAATGTTCCAGTGGGGGCAGCGTCATCTGCCGGGCCGTCATCGGCTGCGTCTCACCCATCTGGGCTGTGACGCTGACGCTGATGTCGAAATTCGTTGTACTGAAGGGCATCTGGTGCCACCCGACGAACTCGGCATGCGGTTGGTCAAGCCTCTTTGAGGACAGTGAGCAGCCGTCGGGCCGCCGCGACGCGATGAGCGGCGGCCCCGGTAACGGTGTCCAGAGCGCATTCGGGGTCCGCGGGCGGGCCCATGTGTCCGCAACCCCGCGGACAGTCCTCGATCACCTCGGCCAGATCGGAAAATGCCAGCAGCACGTCGTCGGGCTTGATATGTGCCAACCCGAATGACCGGATGCCCGGAGTGTCGATCACCCAACCGGAACCCGGCAAAGAATCACCCAGCGGTAGTGCGACGGACTGGGTCGAGGTGTGTCGTCCCCGGCCGATGTCGGTGACGACGCCGACCGCCCGATCTGCTTCTGGCACAAGGCGATTCACCAGCGTTGACTTGCCCACCCCGGAATGTCCGAGTAGCACGGTCATCTTGCCGGGCAGCAACTCGGCCACCGCGAGCAGTGGGTCGTCTACGCCGGCGGCCACCACCGTCAGGTCCAGGTCGACGAATTGCTCGGCGAACGGCTCTGGCGGAGCGAGATCGGTCTTGGTCAGACACAGAATCGGCGTGAGCCCGCCGGTGTAGGCGGCGATCAGCGCGCGGTCGACCAATCCGGTGCGTGGTGGCGGGTCGGCCAGCGCGACCACCATCAAGAGTTGGTCGGCGTTGGCGACGACAACCCGTTCGGTCGAGTCGGTGTCATCGGCGGTACGCCGCAGCACCGTTCGCCGCGGCCCCCGCCGCACGATGCGGGCCAGGGTGTCGGTCCGCCCGGACAGATCGCCGACGATATCGACGTCGTCGCCGACCACGATCGGGGTGCGGCCGAGTTCCCGTGCGCGCATGGCCGTTACCCGGCGATCGGGGCTCCCGCCCAGCACGCATCCCCAGCGGCCACGGTCGACGCTGACGACCATGGCGGACTCGGCATCGGCGTGCTCCGGACGAGTCTTGGTCCGGGGCCGCGTCCGCTTACCGGACCGGACCTTGACGTCTGACTCGTCGTACTCCCTCAACCGGCGGTCCCCGCGACCATCTTTGCCCACAGTTGCGGAAATTCCGGCAGCGTTTTGGTGGTGGCGGCGATGTCGTCGACCTCGACTCCGGGGACTCGCAGCCCCACGATCGCGCCCGCCATTGCCATCCGGTGGTCGGCGTACGCGCGCCACAGGCCGGGTCGCAAAGGCGTTGCGGTGATCACCAGGCCGTCTTCGATTTCCTGGCAGTCGCCGCCCAGTCGGTTGATCTCGGCGCTCAGCGCGGCGAGCCGGTCGGTCTCGTGTCCGCGCAGGTGGGCGATGCCGGTGAGGCGCGATACCGATCCCGTCGCGGCCAATGCTGCCAGCGCCGCCACCGCCGGAGTCAGCTCGCCGACGTCGCGCAGGTCGACCTCAAAGCCGTCGTACTGTTCGGAACCCTGCACTTCGAGGGTCGAATCACTCTGATTGACAACGGCATTCAGTTTCTTCAGGACATCAAGGATGTGCTCGGCGGGCTGCACGCTGGTCTGCGGCCAGCCGGTGATGCGTACCGCGCCCCCGGTGACCACGGCCGCAGCCAGGAACGCGACCGCATTGGTGAGATCGGGTTCGACCTCCCAGTGCCGGGCCGCCGCCGTGCCCGGCAGCACCTGCCAGCGGTAGGCAACCGAATCGTCGACCTCGATGCCCGCCTGGCGCAGCATCGCCACCGTCATCGCGATGTGTGGCGCCGACGGCAGCGAAGCACCCGTATGTTGCACGGTCAGTCCCTGGGTGAACGAAGCTCCGGTCAGCAGCAGGCCGGACACGAACTGCGATGAGGCGGACGCGTCGATCGCCACAGTGCCGCCGGCAACCGAACCGCTGCCCTGCACCCGAAACGGCAGCCCGGTCCCGTCGACGGGAACGCCGAGGCCACGCATCGCTTCCAGCAGCGGTGCGATCGGCCGTGAGCGGGCCTGCTCGTCTCCGTCAAAGGTGACCGGGAGTGCGCTGAGCGCTGCCAGCGGTGGGACGAACCGCAGGACCGTGCCGGCCAGGCCGCAGTCGACCCGGGCGTCGGGGCCGGGTGCAATACCGCCGCTGAGCGTCAATTCGGAGCCGTCACCCTCGATTTTCAGGCCCAGCGTGGCGAGGGCGCCGATCATCAGGTCGGTGTCGCGACTGCGCAGTGCGCCGGTGATGGTCGAGGTCCCCTGCCCCTGAGCGGCCGAAAGGGCGGCAAGCACCAGGGTCCGGTTGGTCTGCGATTTCGAGCCGGGAACGGTCACGGTCGCGTGCACTGCTGTCGGTATGGACGGGGCCTGCCATGCGCTCACTGGTCCATCTTCCCTTGTCCCGCCTTGTCGGCCACATCTGCCAACATGGAGTGATGTGTGGGCGTTTTGCGGTGACAACCGATCCAGCACTGCTGGCCGAGAAGATCAAAGCGATCGACGAGGCCACCGGCGCCTCGGATCGATCGTCTGAGCCCAATTACAACGTAGCTCCCACCACCAAGGTCGCGACCGTGGTGACCAGGCACAACGAGCCAGAGGACGAGGCCACCCGCCGGGTGCGGCTGATGCGCTGGGGCCTGATCCCGCCGTGGGTCAAGCCCGATGAAGACGGCTCTCCGAACAACAAAGGCCCGCTGCTGATCAATGCGCGGGCAGATAAGGTCGCGACCTCACCAGCTTTTCGCGGCAGCGCGAAGTCCAAGCGCTGCCTGATCCCGATGGACGGTTACTACGAGTGGCGGGTCAACGCCGAGCCGGGGGCGGGCAAGAAAGCGGGCAAAACGCCGTTCTTCATGCACCGAAGTGACGGCGAACCGTTGTTCGCCGCGGGGCTCTGGTCGGTATGGAAGGCCGACAAGGAGGCCAGCCCGTTGCTGAGTTGCACGATCATCACCACCGACGCGGTGGGGGAGTTGGCCGAGATCCACGACCGGATGCCATTGATGTTGGCCGAGGCCGACTGGGATGCGTGGTTGAACCCGGACGCCGCGCTGGATCCCGACTTTCTGTCGAGGCCGCCGGACGCCAGCCAGATCGAACTGCGCGAGGTGTCGAAGCTGGTCAACAGCATCCGCAACAACGGGCCGGAGTTGCTGGAGCCGGCCACGCCCGAGCCCGAGCAGATCACGCTGCTGTAGGCCGCCGGCCATTGCCCCCGGGGAAGGAAGGAGTAGCCGATTACTCTAGGCAGCCCGTTGGTGCGGTGAGATGCTTCGGTTGCGGGGGATCAACCGGAGAGAGGGTCGTCGATGACCACTGTGCAGCCCAAGACCGATTCGGCGTCGATTACCGTCCGCAATCCCGCACACGAATCCGTCGTCGGCGCCGTTCCCATCGAGACGCCGGACGCGGTTGCCCAGAAGGCCCGTGAGCTGCGCCTTTTCCAGCCCGAATGGGAAGCAATGGGTCCGCGCGGCCGTGAACGCTGGCTGCTGGCGCTGCAGGACTGGATTCTGGACAACGCCGAGCGCATCACCGACGTGGTGCAGTCCGAGGCCGGCAAGATACGGTCTGACGCCAGCATCGAAGCGCCCCTCATTGCCACGGTGCTCGACTACTTTGCCAGTCGTGCGGAGCAGTTCCTTGCCGACCAACATCCGCGATCCTTCAATCCGATGGCGGTGACCAAAAAACTCACCACGACCTACCGGCCCTATCCGCTGGTCGGCGTGATCACCCCGTGGAATTTCCCGTTCATGATGTTGATGGACGCCGTACCGGCCCTGGCCGCCGGCGCCGCGGTATTGCTCAAGCCGTCGGAAGTGACGCCGCTGTCCTCGGTCGAATTCGTCCGCGGGTGGACCGAGATCGGCGCCCCGCCGGTACTTGCACTGGCGACCGGGGCGGGCGGGACGGGTGCCGCCGTTATCAACAACGTCGATTTCGTGCAGTTCACCGGGTCGACGGCGACCGGGAGAAAAGTGGCGGTCGCCTGCGCACAGCGGCTGATTCCCTACAGCCTCGAACTCGGCGGCAAAGACCCGGCCCTGGTGCTGGCCGACGCCGACCTCGAACGTGCCGCCAACGGGATCGTGTGGGGTGGCATGTTCAACGGAGGGCAGGCCTGTGTCTCCGTTGAGCGGGTCTACGTCGAGGCGCCCGTGTATGACGAGTTCGTCGCCAAGGTCACTGAAAAGGTCCGCGTGCTGCGGCAGGGCAAGGACGGCCGCAATTTTGCGTTCGACGTCGGGCCGCTTGCAACGAGCGCACAGCGCGACATCGTGCAACGGCACATCGACGAGGCGGTCGCGGGCGGCGCCCGCGTGACGACTGGGGGCAAGCCGACCGGAACCGGGACATTCTTCGAGCCGACGGTGTTGGTCGACGTCGACCAATCAATGTCCTGCATGACCGAGGAAACCTTCGGGCCCACCCTCCCTGTGGTCAAGGTCGCCGACGAGCAGGAGGCGATCCGGTTGGCCAACGACTCCAATTACGGTTTGTCCGCCACGGTGTGGACCCGCGACAAGGAGCGCGGCGAACGCGTCGCCCGGCAACTCGACGTCGGCGGGGTCAACATCAACGACATGATGTCGAACGGATTTGCCCTCGATCTCCCGATGGGCGGTTGGAAGCAGTCTGGCATCGGTACCCGTCTGGGCGGCGCCGCGGGCTTGCTCAAATACTGCCGGGCACAGGCGATTACGTCGCCGCGCATCCCGACGCAAGCAAAAGAAGTGCTCTGGTATCCCGCGTCGCGGCGGCGCACGAAATTTGCCATGGGGCTGTTGCGTGCGTCGGCGGCGCGGGGTGCGCGGCGGTTCGGGATCAAGCCGAGGTAGCGGTGGCTACGGCGACGGAGTCACGTTGGCCCACACGTGCTGAGTGTTGTAATCACCCGCCGGGGTCCACTGACTGACCAGGATTCCCATCCTGTCCAAACGGGGCATGTTCCCGTCGGCATCCGGGACGATAAATCCGCTGTACGGATACGGCACATGGCCTGGACCGGGCGCGAAGCCGCCGACCACCGTGGGTCTGCTGCTGAAGATTGCTTCGGGTTGACCGGGAGCGCCGACGCGGACCTCCACGCCCGCGCCGCCGAGGTTCAGCGCAGAGAGAACTGGGCGACCGTCGATTTCCCGGAAACTGAGTTCGCCGAAAAGATCCCCGGGCCGCGAAATTGGCACGGTGGCCAGCCGTCCTCGGCGTCCGTAGGTTCCATCACGCAGCAGCGGCCGCCAGGTGCCGGGATCAGCGACTTCGGCGGGATCGTCGACTCGGTACAGGGTGACGCCGCGACTGCGGTCGAATGAGTTGGCGACGATGTGTACTTTGCCGTCCGAACCCCGATAACCGCTGATCTGGGTAGAAGCGTTACGGGACCGCCCGGTGACTCGCCACGGCTCTTCCTTTGTCGGCGTGCGACGGTATTTCCACGGCCGGTACGAGCCGTCGATCGCCGTCCACCCGTGTTCGGGGTCCGCCTGATCGGACGAACCACCGGGATTGTTGTTGACCTCTACCAGCCACGAGCCTCCGGTGGGCTGTAGGTGCCCGTCGGTCGCGGCCACTTTCAGGTAGGTCTTGCCGGCGGTGATCGTTCCCGCGGGCAGGGTGAAGGTCGCCTCTGGGTGCGCTCTTCGCACCGTTCGCGGTATCGGGAACAACTCGCGGCCGCTCCCAGCGGGACCGCTCAATACCGTGCCGTAGGAGAGTTGCCCTGTCACCGGGTCGATGGTCACCTCGACCGCCACCGACGGATAGTGCTGACCGCTTGCCACGCCATCGGTGAATGAATCGCCGAAGACCGCCACCAGTCGTCGGTCCGGCAACTGGACGATCTCGCCCAGATCGGTGGCGTTGATATCGCCGATTGGTGGCGCCCCCGTGCCAGCCACCGAGCCGACATTGTGAACTTCGCCCGGCTTCAGGGCTTTAGACACCCAGTCGTCCTTCGACAAGCACGCAATGCGGAATGCCGGCGGCATCCTGCTCGGGTACCCCGCGCTGATAACGGGCCATCAAATCGTGCACTTCGATTTCCTCGGCCTGCCAGCCGTGTTCCTTTAGCCAATCGGCCAGCTCGGTGCGTTCCTCGTCGAACCAGAGGGTTGGGGTGTCGGGCAGATCCCCGCCGTTGCGGTTCATCACTTCCCGAATCTGGTTGAACCAGGCCCCAAGTCGGGTGAGGTACTCGGGCAGAAAGGACGCCGCGTTCAGTGCATCGGTGGCCATCCGGCTACCCGGAGCACTCAGCGAAGGCAGGCGGTCAAGCAGCAGTCCCTGAGCGCTGGCCGGCAGGTAGGCGAACAAGCCTTCGACCGACCACGCCGTCGGCCTGCCGGAGTCGAAGCCGGCGTCCCGCAGTGCCGCCGGCCAGGTAAAACGCAGGTCGATCGGGACCGCGGTACGCCGCACGGCCGGTACGGCACCGTGGTCTTGCATCGTCTCGTCCCTGAACACCAACACTTTTGGTTGGTCGATCTCGAAAAGCTCGGCGTCGCTGGGCCACGGCAGACGCCACGCACGGGCGTCCAGTCCGGCGGCGACGATCACGGCCTGCCGAATCCCCTCCTCGATCGCGCCGAGAAAGAAATCGTCGAACCACTTGGTCCGCGATGCGACGAAACCTTGCTGGGCGCGCACCCCACGCACGATGTGCGGGTCGGTCTCCTGCAGGCGCGCCATCAATGCCTCGTCGAACTCCGAGTTCTGAATTCCGCGCGCGGCCACCGCATCCAGAAACAGCTGCGCGAAAGAATCAGTGAACAAAGGGTTCTCGCGATTCCCTGGCCCGCCACTCGGCGGCACCCAGCGCCGTCGCACCGACACTCTCGCCGACGCCCCAGGAATCGTCTGAAGTTCTGGCCATTCGCTCGGCCCACCCTTCGTGACAGGAATTCCGGACTTGATTCTTGCGGTTTGTCCGCGAAAAACAAGGATCGTCGCAATTTTGTCGGTTGGCGACTCAGTGGCTGGCCGACCCGCGCCTAGCATTCGTTGTGTGACCGGTAAGTACACGTACACCTTCGAAGAAATCCAGCACCGCCCTATCGCGGTGATCGGCGCAGGGACGTTGGGTCCCCGGATCGCGCTGATGCTCGCCAGCCGCGGGGGAACTGTACGGATCTATGCGCGTCGCGCCGAGCAGCGCGCCGAAGCCACTCAGTTCGTGACCGACAGTCTGCCGAATCTGGTTCGGGACAGAGGTTTTGGCGAAGTGGGCAGCGCGATCGGGACCGGCTCGCTCGAGGAGGCGCTCGACGGTGCCTGGCTAGCGATCGAATCAGTTCCGGAGCGGCTCGACATCAAGATCCCGCTCTGGGGCGAGATCGACCGGGCGGCCCCGCCGGACACCATCTTCGCCACCAATTCGTCGTCGTACCCGTCGCGGCTGATGGCTGAGAACGTCCGGGACAAAACACGGTTGTGCAACACGCACTTCTACATGCCGCCCGCGTTCAACGCACTCGACCTGATGTCCGATGGCGAGACGGACCGCGGCCTGCTGGACACGCTGCTGGCGGTGCTGCCCGAATTCGGGGTGCATCCGTTCGAAGCGCGAAAGGAATGCACCGGCTTCATCTTCAATCGGGTCTGGGCCGCCATCAAGCGCGAATCGCTGGCCGTGGTCGCCGAAGGAGTGGCCCGCCCGGAGGATGTCGACGGCATGTTCAAGGTCAACTGGGGAGTGCCGGCCGGGCCGTTCCAGATGATGGACATCGTCGGCCTGGACGTGGTGCTGGACATCGAAAACAATTACGCCCAGGAGTTTCCGTACCTGCCGCAGAGCGTGCGGGACCTGCTGCAGTCCTACGTCGACGCGGGCAAACTCGGCATCAAGACTGGCGAGGGCTTCTACAACTATTCGGGGTCTTGAGCGGGGTTTTTAGTTGTCGCTGAGAACCAACCGCCAGTTGCCGATGGTTTGCGGATCTGGGACACACCACCAGTTGTTCCAATTAAAGGGCGGCGTCGACGCTTTCACGGCGGGGCCGGCGTTCTGACAAGCCTCCCGATTCGGATAGGAGCCCTCGGTCTGCATCGTGCCGGCGCTGCTGATGGCCACACCGGTCGTCAGCAAAGCGGAGACAGCCAGGACACCCGCCAAAACAGATCTGAAAATTGATCGCTTCACTTCTTGCCATTCCTTTGCGCGGGACTCCAGCGTGGAGATCCACAGCTAACGCTAGATCGAATCGGACAGCTAGGAAAGAGGCTCTTGCCCGCGACGCCAACTCGGGTTCATCGGTGCTGCTGGAAGACGTGTGCGGGGCTCAGCGTGACCGTGGCGCGGCCAATGCAACCGCGGTGGCGACCGCTTCTAGCAACCGGCTGAGTTGGCCGGCTTCGTAGATCGTGCGGTCGCCGGCGGCCAGGCGGGTGAAGACGCCGGCGATAAAGGTCGTGACGGCCGTGGTCTGCGCGGCAAGCAGTTCCGGGTCGATGGTGCCCGGTTGCAGGTGCGCGACGGCCTCCTGGGTCATGGCGTTGACGCGGGCGACGAAGTCGGCCGAGGTCGCCGCGACATCGGGGTCGCGTGCCGCCGCAAGCAACAATTCATGGCGCGCCCGGTTGAGCATGAGTCCGCGGCCTTCGGCCTGCAGCAGGGTGAGTTCGGCCAGGTGCGCAAAGGGCGATTCCGGGTCAAAGGGCCGGTCGATCACCGACCTCAGGTTGGTGACATCGATCTCCGCGACCCGCTTGCCGATGCCACGCAGCAGCGCCGCTCTGGTGCGGTAGTAGTACGACGTGGTTCCGTCCGGCATCCCGGCGCAGCGGTCGACCTGTCCGTGCGTGAGGCCGCGCGATCCGTGCTCGGCCAGCACTTGTATTGCGGCGTCGCACAATTCGCGCCGACGCTCGTCGCCGTCGCGTTTGCGGGCTGTGCTAGTGGTGGCCATGCTCAGCGCAGCACCGTGCCGCCGTCGATGTTGATGACCTGCCCGTTGATCCACGATCCTTCCTCGGACAACAGGAAGGCGACCAGGGCCGCGATGTCACCGGGTTCGCCGACGCGGTTTCCGCGGATGCGCTTGAGTGCACCCGCCTCCAGGTGCGGCCACTGGGGAACGGCGCGGATGGCCTCGGTGGCGGTGAATCCCGGCGCGACGGCGTTGCAACGGATGTTCTCCTTGCCCCATCGGGCGGCCACATGCCGGGTGAGCGCTCCGATGCCGGCTTTCGCGGTGGCATAGGCCGGCCTCGCTGGTTCGCCCTGAAAGGCCGCCGCCGAGGACATGTTGACGATCGCGCCGCCGCCGCGCTCAAGCATCTGCGGGATCGCGTATTTCATGGTCGCCACGTAGCCGCGCAGGCTCACCGTCATCACGCGATCCCAGACATCGAATTCGATGTCGACCACATCGGTGTCGGCACGCAATGTCGACATGTCCGCGCCGACGTTGAACAGTAGGTCGACGCCGTCGTAAGTCGTTGCGGCGGTATCGATCAGATCGGCAACCGTCGCAGGATCGGCGAGATCGAAAGCGGCGTGGGTCGCCGTCCCGCCCGCCGCGACGATGCGCTCGGCGGTTCGTTGCGCCTGTTCGGCGGTGACGTCACCGACCAGTACCCGACAGCCTTCTTCGCCGAGTCGTGCCGCGGTCGCCGCCCCGATACCGGTGCCGCCGCCCGCTACGACGACAACCCTGCCCCCAAGCCCGCGCAATCCCATCGGTCGCCCCTCTCGCGTATTGACTTTACCTCTAGATCTATAGAGGATCGCCTCTAGGGTTCTAGAGGAAGGTGTGTCGTGGCCGGGATCTATCGAGAGCGTCCCGGGGCTGGTGACCTGGCCTCAGCGACAGGTGCGGCTGCGACACCGCTGGGGGACGAGGTATGGGTGTCGCCCGGTGTCTCCAACTGCTATGCGATCGCCACCGACGACGGACGGGTGATCGTCAACACCGGACTGGTGATCGAGGGTGCGTTGCACCGCAAGGCTTTTGCCGATGTACCCGGCCCCACCCGGGCGATTGTCATCACCCAGGGGCACGCCGACCACTGGGGAGGGGTCAACTCGCTGCGCGACCCCGACACCTCCGACGTCGTCATGCACCGCAATTACCGGTACTGGCGCGACGACAACGAACGACTGATGGGCTACCGGGTGCCCAAGACATCGTTCGCCTTTGCGAAGTTCAGCCAGGCAATGCTCGAGCACTTCAAGACGATCGATCCCGCCACCATCGACTTCTCCTTCCCCGAGCCTTCCACCACGTTCGACACCCACCATGAACTGACCGTCGGCGGCCGCACCCTTGAGCTGACGTGGACACCGGGCGGGGAAACTACCGATTCACTGGTGGTCTGGCTGCCGGCGGATCGAATCCTGTTCACCGGCAACCTATTCGGACCGCTGTTCGGTCACGTGCCGAATCTGATGACCATCCGGGGTGACAGGTACCGTGACCCGGTCCACTACATCGAATCGCTGAACACGGTGTTGGGGCATGGCCCGAAGCGTCTGATCACCGGGCACTTCGCGCCCATCGAGGGCGCCGATCGCATCGCCGAGGAAGTCACCGCCATGCGGGACGCGATGCAGGCTGTGCACGACCGCACCATCGAGATGATGAACTCCGGAGTCGACCTGTACACCGCGATGCGCGAGGTTTCGGTGCCGGCAGAGTTCGACATTGGTGAGGGCTACGGTCAGACCTCCTGGAATGTGCGGGCCATCTGGGAGATGTACGCGGGGTGGTTTCAACACCGGTCTACCACCGAGCTTTATGGGGTAGCGCCGAATTCGGTTGCGGCCGATGTGGTTACGGCAGCCGGAGCCGACGCCTTGCTCGCAGCGGCACGCGCCCACCTCGACGGCGCCAGGCCGGTGCAGGCGTTGCATCTCACCGACCTGGTGCTGGCCGTCGAACCCGCGCACGGGCCGGCCCGCGCGGTGGCCGCCGACGCCCACGAGGCACTGCTGGCCGACACCGACAACTTCTGGAAACAAGCCTGGCTCGCCAAGCACATCGATGAATTGAGGTCCGCTCAATGAACAAGGTCAACTTCGACTTCACCGGTGCCCGCGTTCTGGTAACCGGTGGCACCAGCGGAATCGGCAACGCCATCGCTACCGAGTTCGCCAACGCGGGCGCCGCCGTGACGATCACCGGAACGCGCAGCAGCACAGCAGATTACGACGATGACCTGAGTGCCTTCAGCTATCAGCAGTGCCGGATCCAGGAACCCGAGTCCGTCGACGCGCTGGTCGAAACAGTCGGCGAACTGGACATCCTGGTCAACAACGCGGGCGGGCCCTATCCCGCAGGCGACGAATACGATCCCGACGGATACATCGCGTCGGTGGCGCAGAACATGTTCGGGCCGATGCGACTCACCATGCGGTGCTATGACCTGCTCAAAAAGAGCCAGGCCGCCGGCGGCGCGAGCGTGGTGAACATCGTGTCGATGTCGGCGTTCCGGTCGGCGGTCTTCGTACCCGGATACGCGTCGTCCAAGATGGGACTGATCGCGTTGACGATGAATCTCTCCCGTCGCTGGGCCAACGACGGAATCCGCGTCAACGCCATCGCGCCGGGACTCATCGACACCCGCATGACGCACCCGGCGATGAGCATCCCACAGGTGATGGACGTCGAGATCGGGTTCCATACGCCGCTGGGCAGACCCGGACTCCCGGAGGACTGCGCCGGTGCCGCATTGTTTCTCTGTACGGGCGCGGCGTCCTACATCACCGGCAGCACCATCGCCGTCGACGGCGGATACCTGACGGTCTGACATGAGCGAATACGACGCGATCACCACGCCCGACGACGTTCTCAAACTTGCCGCCCAACGCACCGGTCTGTCCGAGGTCGAATCCGATTCCTGGCGTGACGGATTGGCGATCATGCTCGACGACCTCAATAACTCACCGGCATTCACGTCCTACGGTCGCGATCGCATCCTCAAGGACGCGACCGACGCCCTGGGCCGGCGACTGCAGGTCCATGCATACATACAGAGCCACCCCGAAGTGCTGGACGCACCCGTCGAGCGTCCCTTGATCGTGCTCGGCATGCCGCGTACCGGAACGACTGTCATCAGCTACCTACTCGACCGGGATCCGGCGCGCCGTTCGCTGCTGCACTGGCAGTGCGTGGATCCAGTTCCGCCGGCCACCACCGACACATTGCGCACTGACCCGCGATGTCTGACTCTGCTGGAAGAGCAGCAGAAGATCCTGGAAATGGTCCGGAGGGCGAAAGTTCCACTGCCGCACTGGGAAGACGCCGACGGCCCCACCGAGGACATGTTCATCCACAACCAGGATTTCAAGGGATTGTCCTGGGACTCGTTCCTGTCGACTGCGCGCTATGCCGAATGGCTGTTCCACGAAACCGACATGACCAGCACTTACGAGTATCAGAAGCGCTACCTGCAGGTACTGCAGTCCACCGCGCCGGGCACCTGGAGCCTGAAGATGCCGTCGCATTCGGTTCACATCGAGGCGCTGCTGAAGGTATTCCCCGACGCGCGGTTGATCTGGGCGCACCGCGACCCCTACAAGGCCACTGGATCGCTGTGCAACCTGTGGAAGCTCCCGAAAGGGATGACGCTGCATCCCGATGCCATCGATCTTGAAGCGATGGGACGAAATGCGATGGCGCAGATGCGCTATCACGTCGAAAGGCCGCTGCGGGCGCGGGATCGAATCGGCGATGAGCGGTTTTTCCACATGTACTACCACGAGATGATGCGGGACCCGATGGACGTGATGCGCCGCATCTACGATTGGGTGGGCGATGCGCTCACCGTGGAAACCGAAGCACGCATGCAGAATTGGCTCGCCGAACATCCGCAGGACCGATTCGCATTGAATGCGTACAGCCTCGACCAGTACCACCTGAGCGTCGGACAACTCGAGCCGATCTTCGCCGAGTACCTCGACACCTTCGACATCGAACTGGAGGCCACGCCATGAAAGCCGCTATGGTGACCGGCCCGGGTCGAGCGGAGGTCGTAGAGGCCGACCGACCGCAACCCGGACCCAACGATGTGCTGGTGCGGATGCGAGCCTGCGGCATCTGTGGTTCCGACGCCTTCTACATCACCATCGGGGGCGTCCCACCGCGGTACGGGTGCACACCGTTGGGCCACGAACCGGCCGGCGAAGTGGTCGAGGTCGGCGCCGACGTACCCGGAATCGCCGTCGGTGACCACGTCGTCATCAATCCGATGACCGCCCCTGGCGGCATCATCGGCAACGGCGGCCCGGCCGGGGCGCTGGCCGATTATCTGTTGATCGAAAACGCCGTTCGCGGAAACACTTTGGAAGTCATCCCGGATCACATCCCATGGCGCGTCGCCGCCCTCAACGAGCCGATGGCGGTGGCTCGTCATGGGGTCAATCGCTGTCAACCCAAGCCGACCGACAAGGTTGTGGTCTTCGGTGCCGGACCGATCGGCTTGGGTGCGACGCTGGCCTTCAAATCCGTTGGAGTGAAGCATGTGGTAGTCGTCGACGTGATTGCCGGCCGGCTGGACAAGGCGCTCGAGATCGGTGCCGATGCCGTCATCAACTCCGCTGAGGAGGATGTGTCGAAGCGCCTGGTCGAACTGCATGATGCCGGTGAGAGCATGTTTCCCGGCAAGGCCGGCAGCGACATCTATTTCGATGCCGCGGGCGCGGCCGCCGTCATCAACACCGCTCTCGCGGCCGCGAAAAAGGGTGCCACGCTGTGTGTTGTCGGCGTGCACAAGGAACCGGTTTCCGTCGAGTTCGTCAACGTGATGAGCAATGAGATCAACATCATCGGAAGCATCGGCTATCCCGACGAGTTCTTCGAGGTCACCAAGGATCTCGTCGCGAACTGGGAGAAGTATGCGCTGATCGTCAGCCACACCATTCCGTTCGATCAGGTCGGCGAGGCGCTGCAATTGGCCGGAACGCCCGGTGCCGCCGACAAAGTGGTGGTCACTTTTTAGTGGACAGGTAAGCCAGGGCCGACCGCGCCGCATTGGCCCCGCACATGCCGTGCGCACCGGGCCCCGGGGGAGTGGCCGCCGAGCAGATGTACATGCCGGGCACGCCAATAGTGTATGGCGACAGCGTGATTCGCGGCCCGAAGGTCAGCTGACGGATATCTTTGGCGCCGGTCATGATGTCGCCGCCGACGTAGTTGAGGTTGTGCGATGACATCTCGGTCGTTGTTCGCACGGCCGTGCCGACGATGCGCTCCCGGAATCCCGGCGCGAACCGCTCGATCTGCCTGATGATCGCTTCGGTGGCGTCGCCGGTGTAGCCGTTCGGGACGTGCGCGTAACTCCACACCGGGTGGACATCACCCACCGAACGTTGCGGGTCGGCCAGATACTGCTGACCCACCAACACGAACGGGTGCTCGGGCATCTGTCCGGCGTGGATCGCGCGTTCGTTTGCAGCCAGTTCGGCATAGGTGCCAACCACATGCACGGTGCCGGCCCGGTGCGCATCCGGATTCGTCCATGGCACACCGCCTTCGACGGCGAAGTCCACTTTGAACGCCCCCGGGCCACGGCGAAACCTGCTGAAGGCACGAGAAACTCGCCGCGGCAGGCGCTCACCCAGAATCCCGGCCACCGCCTCAGGGGCCAGATCGAACATCGTCACATCCGCGGCGGGCAACTGGGATGCCGCCGAAACCCGCACCCCGGTCTCGATCTTGGCGCCCAGGTCGCCGAGCAAACCCACCATCGCATCGGTGATCGATTGCGAGCCGCCTTCAGCCACCGCCCAGCCGTGCCGATGTCCGGCCGCGAGGATACCCATGCCGATCGCGGACGTCATCGGGTAGTGCAGCGGCCGAAAGGCATGGGCGGCAACGCCTCCGAACAACGCCCGGCCCTGTTCGGTGCGAAACACCCGGGAGAACGCGGAGGCGGGCAGCACCGTGGGCGCGCCGAAGCGGGCCAACGCCAACGGGTGACGCGGCACCCGCAACAGCGGTCGCAGGATGTCCTCGCTCAACGCGTCAAACCGGGCCGCCGGATAGCCGAAGGTGCGCCGCCACCGCGAGCCGTCGCGGCCGAGACCTGCCGCGGTCTGCTCCACCGAGCGGTACAAGACCCCGGCCGACCCGTCGTCCAGTGGGTGCGCGCAGTCGATTTCCGGCCAGCGCCAGGACAATCCATACCGTTGCAGGCCGAAGTCGGCCAAGAAGCGAGAGCCGACGGCCATCGGGTGGATCGCCGAGCAGTGATCATGCAGCAGGCCGGGCAGGATGGCTTCGCTGCTGCGGGCGCCGCCGCCAACCTCGTCGCCGGCTTCGAGCACGGTGACCTGTACGCCTTCGGAGGCCAGGGCAATGGCGGCGGCCAGGCCGTTGGGCCCGCCGCCCACCACCACTGCTGTACTCATGCGACCGCTCCCAACTCGTTCGACGGGCGCGCCCACGTCACCTGAAGCGGGATGGGTCCATTGGGCAGCCAGGGCTGCTCGGCGACGGCGTCCGCCGCCTTCCAGGTGCCGCGCTCGATGACGCCGAGGGCCGCATCGATCAATTGGTAGTGCTGCACACCGCTACCGAACGCCTCGGACTCCACCCACGCAATAATGCACTCACCCGGCGCGAAGCCCGCTTCCTGCTGCACGGCCCGGATCAAATCTAGGTTGTGCAGGTGCCCGTCGCCGAAGTTGAAGCCGATCGTGGAGTTGCACACGAACTCGCCTTCCCGCACGGTGCGCACGTCGATGTCAGGCAACCGGCCGATGAGTAGTGAGAACAGGCCGCGGCCCTGGCTGTGCATGGATCGCCACGCGATCGTCTTCTGGCAGGTGATCTCGGCCCACTGCGGGTCATATCCGAAGGCGACGAACTGATCGAGCTGATTTCCGGCCGGCCGGGTGACCCGGTTCAGCTTCGCCTCCGCGCCGGGGGCGAATGTCCACACAGCGGATGCCCAGTTGCCGGCGTACTGACGTAGTGAGGGCAGGAACGACACCTTGTCCGGTCGCAGGTTGCCCAGCACCGGGAAGCACAGCAAGCCGGCCGCCAGTACCGCCGTCAACCACGGCGAGGACATGTCGGTGACGTAATAGCCGTGCCAGGCGGGGAAGCCGAGGAACAAAAAGACTGTGGTGTAGGCGAATACCACGTTCCATTCCAGGGGCACGGCAAGCGGGAAGGTCGAGATGATGAACAGATGGAAGCCGACCATCAGCAACGCCGCGGCCAGTGTCAGCCACTTGTTGGTGGAGAAGAACAGCGTCAGGGGTGCGACGATCTCGACGAAGGTTCCGTTGACGTGCGCCATGAACCCCGCCACCCGCGACGGCTTCAGGTCGTGCGGGAACTGGCGGTAGTGCGCCCGCTTGAGCCATTTGAACGGGATGAACGGGCTGTTGCTGACCATCGGCGGAATGACGTTGGAGAAGTGCTTGCCGAACTTCGAGAAGCCGGCACCCACCCACACCACCACGATCAGCATCTTCAGCGCGATGATCATGTCGGCGAAGGGCAACACGGTGAAGAAGAGCAACGCCGGAAAGTACTGTTCGCCGCGCGCTGCCAGGAAGATCGCCTTGTCCCGCAGGCCGATCAGCACCAGCAGCACCATCGGCGCCACCAACAAGGCAGGGTTGACCAGACCAGAGACGTTGTCCGGCAGTGCGTTTGACAACGATTCGCTGTGTACGCCGGGCAACGCCAGCGTGACGGCCAGGCTCACCAGCAATGACACGTAGAGCCCGATGTCGAGCCAGCTGCGCCGGTCACCGTCAGTGAACGGCACCCACGTGAACGGCCGCAACCTGATCGTTCCAGGGCGCGCCCAGAACAAGATGCCGCCGGTCATCGGCTTCACCTTGCCGGCCAGCGGACCCCAGGATCCGGCAATGCCGATGGATTCCAGCAGAACCGTCCACAGAATGACCTTCTGGTACACGATGGGCTGGTCCCACCACTGCGCCACGTGCCAGAACGCCGGCAGCCCCGAAGTCGCCGTCGCCACCGTGATGCCGCCGATCGCGAACACGACCAGTTTAACGATGTAAATGAGATGGACCAATCGTGGTGAGCCAAAGCCGTTTTCAGCCCAGTCAAGGGTGAGGATGCGCATCCGCTCCAGCAATGGCTTGCGTAAGAACGTGTCCGGATCGACCGCGGGAAGATGGGGTTGAGTGAGTGCCATGACTTTCGTTCCTTGTCGTCGATGAGCTGTCACGTCAAACTAGGAAATCGGGTGCGCTGTGCCACAGTGGCGAAGCGACAAAACCGGGCCGAGGGGTTATCGCCGGAAGACAACCCGAAGGGGCTAACGTCGAGCGCGTGGAGAAGCCACACCTCGATCGCGACGCTGAGGTGAAAGACTACGTCGCCGAGATCGCCACCCGATTGCACGAGCGGTTGGCCGCGGCGGCGGCCGACATTCGGCAGTTCCTCGACGATCAGATCCCCGAACTGCAACGCGACGACCGAATCCTGGAACTGCTCGGGGCCAGCATCGAAGGCAATGTGGACACGATGTTGCGGGCGTTGCGCTACGACATCGCCGTTGAGCGCGTCGAGGCGCCTACCGTGGCGCTGGAATATGCCCGTCGACTGGCTCAGCACGGGGTCCCGGTCAACGCCCTGGTACGGGCCTACCGGCTCGGCCAGCGCCGGATGACTGAACTGATCTTCACCGAACTGCGCGTGACCGACATGCCAGAAGCTATGCGGGTAGCCGTAATAGAGGCGATGACTTCGGCGATATTCGAATACATCGACTGGATGTCGCAGCAGGTCGTCGTCATCTACGAAGACGAACGCGAACGTTGGCTGGAAAATCAGAACAGCTTGCGCGGCGTCCGGGTACGCGAGATCCTCTCCGCGACAAAGCCCATCGACGTCGACGCCGCAACCACGTCGATTCGATACCCGCTGCAGTGGTATCACCTCGGCGTGGTCATGTGGTATCCGGACCAGGCCGCCGAGGACGACGAACTGCCTCGGCTGCAACGGTTTCTGCGCGACCTCGGGGATGCCGCGGGCACTGACGCCGCCCCGCTCTTCGTCGCCGCCGATCGCAGCTGCGGATGGGGCTGGCTGCCGTACCGCGCGGAGCCCACCGTCGATGGTGTCGAAAGAGTCCGCCAGTTCGCGTCCGCGCAGACCGACCCGCCCAGCGTGGCAATCGGATCCCTGGCCGCCGGCATCGAGGGTTTTCGCCGCTCTCATCGCGCGGCGGCCGACGCCCGCGGCGTTGCCGTGGTTCGCGAGCGGCGGTCACCGACGGTGATTGCGGCCAGTGACCCGGGGTTGTCAGTAGTGGCCCGGCTCAGCAGCGATGTGGCGGGCACCCGCGAATGGGTGGCCGCGGTACTGGGGAACCTCGCGGCCGACGATGAGGCGGACGCGCGGCTGCGCGAAACACTGCGGGTGTTTCTCAGTTGCGGGTCCAGCTACAAGGCGGCCGCCGAAGAACTCAACATGCACTTCAACACGGTGAAGTATCGAGTCGGCCGCGCCGTCGCCCGGCGCGGCCGGGAGATCGAAAGCGACCGACTCGAGGTGTAATTAGCATTACTCGCCTGCCATTGGTACGGAACCGCGGTTTTGCGGCCGGAATAGCCCGGATCAGGAACTCGGCTCGGAAAGGGCGTGCGCCAGCGTGATACCCGCCGGCAACAACACTGGCCACAGGATCAGTACGAGCATTGCGACGATGGTCAAGTACGGCATCATGATTGGCTCACATTCTCCGCAGCGGCGGAACTAGACTGTGTTACAGAAGATTTCGCAGGCGCGACGCTGCGGTGGTGAGAGAAATTAATGGAATCCAGCTCGTTTCACGATGTCGCCGGAGTACCAATTTCACCGTCAGATTTGTCTTCTGGAGACAAAGCCCGGCTGCCGATCAAGGCAAGCGGCGGTCGACCTCAAAGGCCAGACAGAGTTCGGCGACGTCCCTCGGGCGCGAGAGCGTTCGGCCGGTCAACTCCTCTATCCGACGCAGCCGGTGACGAACGGTGTTGGGGTGGCAGAAGATTTTCGCCGCGGTCTCATTGGCGGAACCGCCCGCCTCTACCCAAGCCCGAAACGTGTCGACCAGGATTGTGCTTTCCTCCGTGGGCAATTCGTCCAGCCGGTGCAGTATCAATGCCCTGATTTTCGTCATGACCTCGGGAGCGCTCACGGCCGCGACACCCAGCGGAGTGTTGTCGAACACGCAGACCAACGACTCCGACGATTTCCCGGCCGCCGCCAGGCGAGCGAATCGTAATGCCTCACTTGTCTCAGAAAGTCCCTGAAACGGCGGGCTGATGCCCACTCGGGCAGTCGCGACGCCGCGTAGCACCTCGACGAGCGTGCTCAGTGTTGCTGACACCGCGGGGTCGGTCAGATGGACTATCCCGACCTGCAGGTCGGGCAGCAGTCGCCACGCCGACCGGATGTCGCGCGCGGCCAGTTTGCTCTCGATCGTCGGTAGGCCCAACTTCCCGATCGCGGGCAACTCCGCCGCCACCACGACATAGGGCCCTGAGGTAGGAAGCCTGAGCAGATCGGCTGCCTCCCAGAGGCTTTGACCGTCATCAATGCGGTGCAACAGCAGCGCTTCTACCAGCGCCGATCGCTCCTCTTCCCGCTCCAGGACCTGCGCGGTCAATTGCTGACGGTAGGAGTCGCTCATCGCCTGGGTGAAGGTCTCCTGAGCCAGGAACACCCGGGCGGTGGCATCCAGGATCGAGTCGGTCGGGATGGACGCGGCGCGCCCGGTAGCGATCGTCTCTTCCCACATGAACCGGAAGCCGATTCGGTACGCCGTCATCACCGCAGGCAGTGGGACACCGGTCAGCGCACGTTCGGTACCGGTCTGCGCCGCCGGGGCGACGTCGGGGTCGGCATTGCCGGTGAGCGAGTCGAAGATGAATGTCACGTTCGCTACGCAACTTTCGGCCACTTGCTGCTGCGTGACGACGCCGCCGTCGCGGTAGGCGTCGATCTCCCGGCACAGTAACTCCGCCATCGCCATGCCCAGGTCCTGGGCGCGATCCAACATCAGTTGGCCGAGTTTGACGACGTGCGGATCGACTGTTGCGCCTGGCCGGTCGCGATGGGATTTCGATGCCACACCCATAGTGAAAGCCTATGCCCGGCACCGGTGGGTGTGAACGGCAACACCGAACGGGCCATGTTGTTGTTTCGGTGAACATTGTCCCGCGGCAGCGCCCAGATCACGCTAGAAGTAGCACCACAAGCACCTGACGGAGGCACCCCATGACGGCTCTAAGCGCCAATCTTGTTGCATCAAAGGACAACAACCCCAATGGCATCGCGCTGCGGTGTGATGACCTGGAGTTGACGTTCACCGAATTCCACACGGCGGCAGCCCGCGTGGCAACGCTGCTCGAACGGGCCGGCGTCGACCCGGGCGACCGGGTGGGCGTGATGTGGCCCAACACAACGGCATTCGCGGTCGTGTTTTACGGCATCATGTACCGCGGCGCCGCCGCGGTCCCGATGAACCCGTTGCTCAAAGCGCGCGAGGTCGGCTACTACCTCGCCAATAGCGGCGCCACGGCGCTGTTCGCCACCCCGACGTTCGCCCAGGAGGCCACCGCCGGTGCCGAGGATGCCGGTGCGCGGTGCTGGCTGGTCGACGATGCCGATCTGCTGGCGATGATCGCCGACCTACCGGCCCAGGACGCACCGGTGCAACGCGACGACGACGACGTTGCCGTCATCCTGCACACCTCCGGTACCACCGGAAAGCCCAAGGGCGCCATGCTCACTCACGGGAATCTGTCCCGCAATGCCGAGGTCAGCGTTCGCACCCTGGTCGAGACGGGCCCCGACGACGTGGTGATGGGTTGCCTGCCGTTGTTTCACGTCTTCGGTTTGACGTGCGGGCTCAACGGCGCGGTGCTGGCCGGCGCGACGTTGACGCTGATTCCCCGGTTCGATCCGCGCAAGGCGATCGAGGTGATCGAGCGGGACGGCGTCACGGTGTTCGAGGGGGTGCCGACCATGTATTCGGCATTGCTCAGCGTCGCGGGGCAGGTCTCCGCAGCGGCGACCCGCAGTCTGCGGATTTGCGTGTCCGGCGGCGCGGCCCTGCCCGTCCAGGTTGTCGCGGACTTCGAAAAGGCTTTCGGGTGTGCTGTTCTCGAGGGCTACGGACTTTCAGAGACTTCTCCCGCGGCCGCATTCAATCACCCGAAGCGGCCACGCAAGGCCGGATCGATCGGCACCCCGATCGACGGCGTGCAGATGCGCGTGGTCGACCTCAGCGGAGTCGAGGTGCCTCGAGGGGAGTCCGGCGAGATTCAGATTCGCGGGCACAACGTGATGAAGGGCTACTGGAATCTTCCCGATGCGACCACGGCCACTATCACGCCCGACGGATGGCTGAACACCGGAGACATCGGACGCATGGACTCCGACGGCTACTTCTACATCGTCGACCGGACCAAGGACATGATCATCCGCGGCGGCTACAACGTCTATCCCCGTGAGATCGAAGAAGTGCTCTACGAGCACCCGGCGGTAGCCGAGGCCGCCGTCGTCGGTATCCCGCACGACTCCCTCGGTGAGGAAGTCGGCGCCGCCGTCGCGATCAAGACAGATGCCACGGCGACCGCGGATGAACTGCGCGAGTACGTCAAGGCCCGAGTGGCCGCCTACAAGTATCCGCGCCGGGTGTGGCTCGTCGACGAGCTACCCAAGGGGCCCACCGGAAAGGTCCAAAAGCGCGACATCGCTATTCCTGCAATCGTTCCCACAACAGAAAGCGCACGATGATCATGGCAACCCAACAGACAAAACCAGACGAACTCGCCGCACCGCTCGACCTGCTGCTGACCAGCGCCACCAAGCCGTTCGCCAGTCGCATGATGCCCAGCGCCACTTGGAGCCACCTGGGTGCCAACCTGGCCAAGCAACCCGGCGCGGTCGCGGACCGGTTCTCCTCGCTCGGTCGTGAACTCGGCAACATTGCCGTGGGCAAGTCCCATCGCGCGCCGGCCCGTGCCGACAAGCGATTCGTCGACCCGGCCTGGCAGCAGAATCCGCTGCTGCACCGCATCATGCAGGCATATCTCGCGGGTGCCGAGACCGCCGAAGGGCTGCTCGAAGACGCCCAGCTGGATTGGCGCGACAACGAGAAGATGCGGTTCGTCGTCGATAATGTGGTGGAAGGTCTGGCGCCCAGCAACAACCCGCTGATCAGCCCGCTCGGCTGGAAGGCGCTCATCGACACCGGCGGCTTGAGCGCGGTGCGGGGCGTGAAAGCCCTTGCTCGCGATCTGCTTTCGAAGCCTCGGGTGCCGGCGATGGTCGAGCCGGACGCGTTCGCGGTGGGCGAGACCGTCGCCGTCACCAAAGGGGCAGTGGTGCTGCAGACCTCGATGTTCGAGCTGATCCAATACGTTCCGCAGACACCCAAGGTGCGCGCGGTTCCGTTGCTCATGGTTCCGCCGGTGATCAACAAGTACTACATCATGGATATCGCGCCGGGGCGCAGCATGATCGAGCACTTCGTGCGGCAGGGCCAGCAGGTTTTCGTTATCTCTTGGCGCAATCCGCAAGCTCGCCATCGTGATTGGGGCTTCGACGCTTACGGGGCGGCGATCGTCGAAGCGATGGATGCGGTCCAGAAGATCTCGGGCAGCGACAGCACCCACCTGTTGGCCACCTGCTCGGGCGGCATCATCGCGGCGATGACGGCGGCGCACCTCGCCCACATCGGCGAGGGGGACCGGGTCGCCGGCCTGACCTTGGCGGTCACGGTGCTCGATGAGACCCGCGCCGGTTTCGCCGCGGCGGCCATGAGCGACCGCGCCGCCCAGGCGGCGATCCGGACGTCGGCGAGGAAAGGCTTCCTGGATGGGCGGGACATGGCCGAGATGTTCGCCTGGCTGCGCCCAACCGACCTGGTGTGGCGCTACTGGGTCAACAACTACGTCCAGGGCCGCAAGCCGGCACCGTTCGATGTGTTGTTCTGGAACGCCGACACCACCCGGATGGCCGCCGCACTGCATCGCGACATGGTCCTGATGGGACTGCAGAACGCGCTGGTCAACCCCGGCGCCGTCACGATGCTGGGCAGCCCGGTCGATCTGTCCGTGATCACCGCGGACGCCTACGTCATCGGCGGCATCGCGGACCACATCTCGCCGTGGCAGGCCACCTATCGCAGCGCGCGCCTGCTCGGCAGCAAGGACAACCGCTACGTGTTGTCCAGCAACGGTCACATTGCGGCACTGGTCAATCCGCCGGGCAATCCGAGAGCGTCATATCGGGTCGGTTCGGTGTCTGCCGAGAATCCCGAGCAGTGGCTGGACTCGGCTCAGAAGCTCGGTGACTCCTGGTGGTCGGACTACGTCGGCTGGCTCGCCGAGCGCAGCGGGCCAGAGATCGACGCGCCGAAAGCGCTTGGCGGAGAGGACCTGCCGCCGCTTGGCTCGGCTCCGGGCCGCTACGTGATGGAGAAGTGAGCCATGCCCACTACGCAGGAGCGTTACGTCACCGCGGGCGGGCAACGAATCCGGGTCAACGTGCGTCACGGAACCGGCGTGCCGCTGGTACTGTGCAACGGCATCGGGGCCAGCCTCGAGGTCCTTGATCCGCTCGTTGAGCAATTGGATTGCGCGGTAGTGCGATTCGATGTGCCCGGAGCCGGCGGATCGCCGACATCCTTTGCCCCCTATGGGTTCCCCTACCTCGCCTGGGTGCTGGGCCGCGTCTTGTCCAAATTGGGCATGGGCGTGGTGGATGTGCTCGGGCTGTCCTGGGGAGGCGCACTGGCTCAGCAGTTCGCCTTCCAGAACCCGCGCCGCTGCCGGCGTTTGGTGCTGGTAGCTACGGGAACCGGTGCACTGATGGTGCCCGCACATCCGCGGGTGCTCGCAAAGATGCTGACACCGCGCAGGTTCGCCGATCCTGACTACGCTGCGTCCGTCGCGGGCGAGTTGTACGGGGGCACGGTCCGCGCCCACGGCGACGAGGTGGCGCGCTTGTTCGTCCGGCAGTTGCATGCCGGGTCGAAGATCGGCTACCTGCACCAGTTGCTCGCCGGCTCGGTGTGGACCAGCCTGTTCGCGCTGCCCGGGATCCGGCAGCGGACCTTGATCGTGGCAGGCACCGACGATCCGATCATCCCGGTCGCCAACGCCCACATCATGCGCGCGCTGCTGCCGCGCGCGCAGCTCCACCTGCATTCCGGCGGGCACATCGACCTCGTGCAGAACGCGGCCGAACTCGCACCCGTCATCGACAGATTTCTGCGCGAACCAGGAGAGAGACCATGAGCCAATTCGACACCGCCGACTTCTATTCCTACGAGCAGTTGTTGAGTGACACGGACCGCGACCTGTCGTATGCGGTTCGCACGTTCATGAAGACCGATGTGGCGCCGCTACTTCTTAAGCACTGGTCGCGGGCCACCTTCCCGCTCGAGATCGTTCCCGGCATGCGCGAGCTGGTCCTCACTGGCGAAGGCTTTCTGCACCGTGCGGATGCGTGAAACCGTCGGCTGGGCCCGAGAATTACTCGGCGGAAACGGAATCCTGTTGGAGCGCAACGTCGGCCGGTTCGTCGCCGATGCCGAGGCGATCTACTCCTGCGAAGGAACGCGGGAGATGAACACCCTGATCGTCGGGCGGCCGTTGACCGCCCTGAGCGCCTTCGTGTGACCACAATCGAGGTACTGGGACAATGGAGTCGTCCCTCACTTATCGGAAACCGGGAGCAGACAGTGACCGCACTGAGCGCCAACCTCGTGGCCTCGAAGGAGCGTTACGGCGACCGCATCGCATTGCGCTGCGACGACCTGGAACTGACGTACGCAGAGTTCGACGCCGCCGCGGCCCGCGTGGCAACGCTGTTGGAAGGGGCGGGCATCGAAGCCGGCGACCGCGTCGGGATCATGCTGCCCAACACGCCCGCATTCGCCATCGCGTTGTTCGGCATCATCTATCGCGGCGCGGTAGCGGTCCCGATGAACCCGCTGCTGAAGTCCCGGGAAGTGGCCTACTACCTCTCCAACAGCGGCGCGAAGGCGATCTTCGCGACGCCCCTGTTCGCCGACGAGGCCAAGGCCGGAGCCGCTGAGGTGGATGCGCAGTGCTGGCTGGTCGACGACGCGGCGCTGGCCGACCTGACCAAGGATCTACCCGCCCAGGATGCGCCGGTGGATCGCGACGACGACGATGTCGCGGTCATCCTGCACACCTCTGGCACTACCGGAAAACCCAAGGGCGCCATGCTCACTCACGGCAACCTGCGTCGCAACGTCGATGTCGCCGTCGGCACCCTGCTCAAGATCGGTCCCGACGACGTGGTGATGGGCTGCCTACCGCTGTTCCACGTGTTCGGCCTGACCTGCGGACTCAACGGATCCATCCTCGCGGGAGCGACGCTCACACTCATTCCCCGGTTCGATCCGCGCAAGGCGATCGAGGTGGTCCAGCGGGACTCGGTCACCCTGTTCCAGGGCGTGCCGACGATGTACTCGGCGTTGCTCAGCCTTGCGGGGGATGAGGCAAAGGAAGCCACCAAGACACTGAGGGTGTGCGCGTCCGGCGGCGCGTCATTGCCGGTGCAAGTTCTCAACGACTTCGAGGACGCGTTCGGCTGCATCATCCTGGAGGGCTACGGGCTGTCGGAGACTTCGCCGGTGGCCTCGTTCAACCACCCTGACCGCCCGCGCAAGGCGGGCTCGATCGGCACCCCGGTCGAAGGTGTCGAGATGCGCGTGGTGGATACGAGCGGCGCCGAGGTCGCTCAGGGCGAGCCGGGCGAGATCCAGATCCGCGGCCACAACGTGATGAAGGGCTACTGGAATCTGCCCGACGCCACCAAAGCCGCGATCTCATCCGACGGCTGGTTTGCCAGCGGCGACATCGGACGCGTCGACGAGGACGGCTACTTCTACATCGTCGACCGCACCAAAGACATGATCATCCGCGGCGGCTACAACGTGTACCCACGCGAGATCGAGGAAGTGCTCTACGAACACCCCGCTGTGGCCGAAGCCGCCGTGGTCGGGGTGCCGCATGCCGAGTTGGGTGAAGATGTCGGCGCTGCGGTGGCGCTCAAGGAGGGCGAGACCGTCGAACCCGACGAACTCCGCGAGTACGTCAAGGCCAGAGTTGCTGCCTACAAGTACCCGCGCAAGATCTGGCTGGTCGACGAGCTGCCCAAGGGTCCGACCGGCAAGGTGCTCAAGCGCGAAATCACCGTTCCGGAGGCTGAAGGCAAGTAGCGCTACGGCGGCGCAATCAAATCCCAGGTGATCGCGCCGGTCAACCGGATCAGATCCTGCGGGGCCACCGCCACATCCCAATGCCGCTTGCCGGCGCTGCAGAGCATTCGATCCCAGTTCAGCGCCGAACTGTCCAACGCCGTTCGCAGCTTTCTGCGCTGACCGAACGGAGAGATCCCGCCGACGACGTAGCCGGTGGAGCGCTCCGCCGCCGCGGGCTCGGCCATGCTGGCCTTCGGCACGCCGAATGCCGCTGCCGCCGCCTTCAACGACAACTTCGACGGCACCGGAACAATAGCCACCGCCAGCTCGCGGGGCAGCGCGATGATCAGCGTCTTGAAGACCTGCTCCGGTGCTATATCGGTGCCGTCGGACAGGTCAGTGACGACCTCGAAGTGCCGAATCTCGTGCGGCACACCGGCTTTGACGAGCGCGGCGATCCCGGGTGTTGCGGCTCCGGCCATCACCGATGGCCGTGACCCGCTGCACCCGGCTGCGCCGCGCTTGCGATCACGGGGGCCGATTGGCCGTGACCCGCTGCACCCGGCTGCGCCGCGCTTGCGATCACGGCGGGGTTAGGCCTGCACGTACCCCGGCGGGTTGACCCCGTCCACCCAGAAGTCGACGCCGAGCTTCCCGCCCGGCACGCAGTCATAGACCGATAGGTCGGTGACCCCCGACTCGAGCAGCACGTCCTCGCACAGCAGCGTTTGGCCGGTGTACTCCTTGGACGGCTTGTTGAGGATCACGTAGGCGGCGTCGGAGTAGACCTCGGGCTTGCGTGCGCGCCCCATCGCCTCATCGCCGCCGAGCAGATTCTGCACGGCCGCCGTCGCGACCAGGGTGCGCGGCCACAGCGTGTTCGACGCGATGCCGTCTTCGCGCAACTCCTCGGCGAGTCCGAGAGCGCAGAGGGACATGCCGAACTTGGCCATCATGTACGCGGTCGGCTTGAGCCATTCCTTGCCCAGCAGCACCGGCGGCGACAGCGTCAGGATGTGCGGGTTCTCCCGGCCCTTCAAGTGCGGGATACACGCCTGGGACACGGCGTACGTGCCCCGCACCTGGATACCGTTCATCAGGTCGAAGCGCTTCATCGGCACATCGAGGACCGACCCCAGGTTGATCGCCGAAGCGTTGTTCACCACGATGTCGATGCCGCCGAACTGCTCGACGGCCTTGGCCACCGCGGACTCGACCGAGTCCGGGTCACGCACGTCTCCGACGATCGGCAATGCCTGACCGCCCGCTTCCTCGAGTTCCTTGGCGGCGGTGTACACCGTGCCCGGGAGCTTCGGGTGCGGCTCGGCGGTCTTGGCGATCAAGGCGATGTTGGCGCCGTCTTCGGCGGCACGCTTTGCGATCGCCAGGCCGATACCGCGGCTGGCGCCAGAGATGAACATGGTTTTGCCAGAAAGGGACATGGCGTCACACTAACGCCCGGTCGGCTCGGCGATTTCTCGGGTGCGCCGCTCCCGTGACGCGCGCAGGTGAACGGCCGCCCAGGTCCGAAACGGGCGCCAGGCTGCCGATACCTCGGGGAGGGTGCGGTCCGGCCCGTACCGCTCGGTGATCTCGGCGTCCAGCCGGCGCTCGTGCGTCGGCAATCCGTCGGGCGCGTTGGCCCCGCGCAATACCACCAGTTCAGCGGCAAACGGTCCCAGCCCTTTGATCTCTTGCACGGCCGTGATCGCCTCGTCGGCATTCATCGAGCGCAACCGCGGGCCGTCGAGGAGACCCTCGAGTGCTGCCTCCGCGACCGCGCGCAGGTACTCGCCTTTCCGGCCAGGCAGATCCAAATCCAGTGCGGCAAGTCGCTGCGGGCTGGGAAACGCGCCGCCATCGCCGTGACGCGCCACGATATCGGCGCGCAGTCGACCTGCTTGCACAATCCGTATCCGCTGTGACAGCACGGCCCAGGCGGCGGCTTCGTACGGTGAGTGGAACCCGCACGGTCGCAATCCCGGTAGCTCCGCTTGAACGTCGGCGATCACCGGATCCCGCTGCGCGACGTCTACCCAGCCGCGCGCGTCCACATCCAGTGCCAGGAAACGCGCCACTTGGTCGGCCGCTTGGCCAAGGTCCCCGCTGCCGGTCACCGTGATCGACGCACTCGACCCGTGTTGGGAAACAGTCGCCTCGGCGCGCGACCAGTCCGCCTCGACCAGGAAAGTGGTGGACAGCGTGGCCCCCCGGTCCTGCCCGGCGAGAGCGGCGGGGGTGAAGCCCTCCCAGAAGTCGCGGCTGGTGGTCAGCGACCATGGACCGCGGACCTCCAGGTCGCTCGTGTGAGTTCGTTCAGCCACACCGCGAGTGTTCCAGGGGGCACCGACAGATGCCGACGAGAACGGCTCGGAAATACGACGCCGGTTATTGCCGTTGATTGAGACGGTTTGCTTAACGACATCGCTCACAATGAACAACGAGCGGTCCGGAGCAGACAGTGTCGGTTGCGGCCTTTAGATTGGGAGGAGGGAGCCTGATGTCTACTGCAACGGCGACTGCGACGATCGTGTCCAGTGCTAAGCAGTTGGATCGCTTCCTTGCGAGTCCGGTGGCGCTGTCGGCGCTGTCCGGCGACACCGCAACCGAAGGGACCGTGCTAACCAAGATGGCCGAGATCGATGAGGTGACCGGCTCCGGCGTTGCCCAGACGGGCCCGCCCGAGACGGACGCGGAACTCACGGCGCGCTTCGAGCGCGACGCAATTCCGCTGCTCGACCAGCTCTACGGCGGTGCGCTGCGCATGACGCGCAATCCTGCCGATGCTGAGGACCTGCTGCAGGAGACGATGGTGAAGGCCTACGCCGGATTCCGGTCGTTTCGGGAGGGCACCAACCTCAAGGCGTGGCTGTACCGGATCCTGACCAACACCTACATCAACAGCTACCGCAAGAAACAGCGGCAGCCGTCGGAGTATCCGACCGACGAGATCACGGACTGGCAGCTGGCGGCCAACGCCGAGCATTCCTCCACCGGGTTGCGTTCGGCCGAGGTCGAAGCGCTGGAGGCGCTGCCGGACACCGAGATCAAAGAAGCCCTGCAGGCACTTCCCGAGGAGTTCCGCATGGCGGTGTACTACGCCGACGTAGAGGGCTTCCCCTATAAAGAGATCGCCGAGATTATGGGAACCCCGATAGGTACGGTGATGTCGCGGCTGCACCGCGGCCGTCGTCAGCTGCGCGAGCTGCTTTCGGATGTCGCCAAAGAGCGTGGCTTCATCCGTGGTGAGCACGCACACGAGGAGGTGTCGTCATGAGTGAATTCCCCGGCTCGGCCGGCTCCTGCCCGGACAGCAGGGACACGCACGGCGGAATGGGCTGCGCGCAGGTGATCGCCGAGGTTTGGACTCTGCTCGACGGCGAATGCACCGCGGAGACTCGCCAGAAGCTGCGCGATCACTTGGAGGCATGCCCCGGCTGCCTCAAGCATTACGGGATCGAAGAGCGGATCAAGTCCTTGATCTCGACGAAGTGCAGTGGCGACAAGGCGCCGGAGGGGCTGCGTGAGCGCCTGCGGCTAGAGATCCGTAGGACCACCATCATCCGTGGTGGTCCCTGAGAATCTCAGGCGTTGGGCCGCTTGCCGTGGTTGGCCTTGCTGTTCTTACGGTCACGCTTCTTACGACCACGCTTGGCCATCGTCCTACCCTCTTTCGTCATGTTTCTGCAGATGCAGGGCGGCTGGTACGCCGCTCGGTTGCCACCTAGTCTCTCATGCGAACCGCACTGCGCCCGCAGTAGCCCGCGCGCCACTGACCCGATCGGCCTTATGGTTCGATATACAGGAGCCTGATTGACCGGCAGTCAGCAAGCACAGTGGCCGAAACGAGTGGGGTGATGATGTCCGAGGAGGTTCGCGCCGAGATCGTGGCCAGCGTGCTCGAAGTCGTTGTCAGCGAAGGTGACCAGGTAGGCCAGGGCGACATCGTGGTGTTGCTCGAGTCGATGAAGATGGAGATTCCAGTCCTCGCCGAGGTCGGTGGAACCGTCAGCAAGGTGAGTGTGTCCGTCGGCGACGTCATTCAGGCCGGCGATCTCATCGCCGTCATAAGCTAGCCAGCCAAATTCGTGTCTACGCTCGGTAATCTGCTCGCCGAGCACACAGTGCTGCCCGGGAACGCCGTCGACCATTTGCATGCCGTCGTGGGGGAGTGGCAGTTGCTGGCCGACCTTTCCTTCGCCGACTACCTGATGTGGGTGCGTCGCGACGACGGAGTGCTGGTGTGTGTCGCGCAATGTCGGCCCAATACCGCGCCGACCGTCCTGCAGACCGACTCGGTGGGCAGCGTGGTCCCGGCGGACCGGTTGCCGTTCGTCGCCGAGACCTTCGCCTCCGGCGCCGGCGTGCAGGAAAGCGAAGCGGTCGAACCGCTTTCGTGGCATTTGCCCGGCCAACACGTGGCTACGTCGCCGGTGCGGTATCGCGAACAGGTGGTGGCGGTGCTGACGCAGCACCAAACAGAATCGGCGGCTCAGCGGCTTTCCGGTCAGTTGGAAACTGCGTACCGGGACTGTGCCCATGATCTTCTGCAGATGATCGCCGAGGGCAACTTCCCCGACGTCGGTGACGTGGCAATGTCACGGTCGACGCCACGGGCCGGTGACGGCTTCATCCGACTTGATGTCGACGGCGCCGTCGCCTACGCCAGCCCCAATGCGCTGTCGGCCTATCACCGGATGGGCTTGAGCAGCGAATTGGAAGGCCACAACCTCATCAAGGTGACCCGGCCCCTGATCTCGGATCCGTTCGAGGCGCAGGAGGTGGCCGAACACGTGCTCAACCTGCTGGCCGGCGGCACGAGCATGCGCATGGAGGTCGACGCCGGCGGCGCCACCGTGCTGCTGCGGACGCTGCCATTGGTGGTGCGCGGCGAGAACGCCGGTGCCGCGATCCTGATCCGTGACGTCACCGAGGTGAAGCGTCGCGACCGCGCGCTGATTTCCAAGGACGCGACGATCCGCGAAATTCACCACCGGGTGAAAAATAATCTGCAGACGGTGGCGGCGCTGCTGCGGTTGCAAGCCAGGCGGACCGTGAACGCGGAGGGCCGGGAGGCTCTGATCGAATCGGTGCGCCGGGTGTCGTCGATCGCCCTGGTGCACGACGCGCTGTCGATGTCAGTGGACGAGCAGGTCAACCTCGACGAGGTCATCGACCGGATTCTGCCGATCATGAACGATGTGGCGTCGGTGGACCGGCCGATCCGGATCAACCGGGTCGGTGACCTGGGTGTGCTGGATTCCGACCGGGCAACTGCGTTGATCATGGTGATCACCGAACTGGTGCAGAACGCGATCGAGCACGCTTTCGATCCGGCGGCCTCCGGCGGGTCTGTGACGATCCACGCCGAGCGTTCGGCCCGCTGGCTCGACGTCGTGGTTCACGACGATGGCCGCGGCCTGCCCGAGGGGTTCAGCCTGGAGCAGTCCGAAAGCCTGGGGCTCCAGATCGTGCGGACTCTGGTTTCTGCGGAGCTGGACGGCTCGCTGGGAATGCGGGAAGGTACCGACCGCGGCACCGATGTGGTGCTGCGGGTACCGATCGGCCGAATGGGCCGATTGCTTGTCTAACCAGGGTCGCTGCGGGCCCGAGTCGCGACACTAGCGGCAAAAGATACGGGCCCCGGCAGTCTCTGCAGGGGCCCGTACAAGCTGCGCAACCGAGTTGTCAGACTCCGCTACGGGCTTTCGTCCGGGCGTTACGTCGCTTCAGTGCGCGACGTTCATCTTCGCTCATCCCGCCCCAAACGCCTGAGTCTTGGCCAGTGTTCAGAGCCCAACTGAGACACTCTGTGGTGACTGAACAGCGATTACAGACCAGTTTCGCGTCAGCGATCTGCGCGAGCGCCGGACCGCTGTTCCCTACTGGGAAGAACAGTTCCGGGTCTTCGTCACGGCAGACCGCAGTGTGGCGCCAATCCATTAGTAGTTACTCCTCACTATGTGCGCGACAACGCGCACGGGCGTTTTCCTTGGCTGTTAACGCTTGCACAAGAAAGGTTTCCGTACCTTCTACATATCTCTGCATGCAACCTTTTAATGCTTTCACAGGCTCAACAGATGTCAATAGTGTTACGTGAGCCCGTGGGGTATCTCACTTTGACGATCTATGACCCAGGCCCCTACTCAGTTGTACTACACTATCTGGGGAATTTCGCCCCACTTTTTGTAGCGGGCTCGTCACAGGTTAGTTCCGTGCAGGTCAGGAACCCTATTTTGGTGGCGGAGCAACTACGGCCAAGGCGTCCGGAACGCACCGAAAAGTCATCGATTCGCGCAGTCCGAGGTACTCGCCGTCGCACTGGAAGGCGGCGGGGGTGTCCATCTTCGTGACGGTCACGTAACTCACATCGTCATTTCGGATGAGTTGGGGGGCCTTCGGATCGGGTCGCTTCACCAGAAGTTGGCGCAGCACCCTGACGGTGGGAATCAGCTTCATGCGGGTGAGCGCAAAGATGCCCAGGCCCGTCTCGAAGCTGGCGCCGGGGTTGGTGACCATGGGCGTGTCGTCGCTGTAGGTCCACACGTTGGTGTTGCAAACCCAGACGAAGTGCACGCCCGGCACGGCCTGCTCGCCGGGCTGCTCCAGGATCAGGTTCGGCGGGCGGCGGCTGAATTTGATCGAGACGGGCACGGCAATCCGCCAGTAGTTCATCGGCGTGACCTTGACGCCTCGTTTTCGGGCCGCCTCGACCGCCTCCAACACCTCCGCGTCGACGCCCAACCCCGTATTGACGAGGGCCCAGAGCTCTCCGCAGTCGATCAGCGAGATGCGGCGCCACTGCCGGTGGCGCTCGTATTCATCGAGCAGTTTAATCAGCTGGTTGGTCGCAGCGGCCGCGTCTCGCGGAATCCCCAACGCCCTGGCCAGCACATTCGCCGATCCGCCGGGAATGACTCCGACCGCAGGCACCGGGCCTGGCGGGGTGGAGCCGGGCTTGCCGAGCATGCCGTTGACTGTTGCGCTCACGGTGCCGTCGCCGCCGTGTACGACGACGAGGTCGTACCCCTCGGAGGCGGCCGCCGCGCCGAGTTCTTCCGCGTGGCCGGCGTGGGTAGTGGGAGCGACGGTGAGGTCGAGGCGGCTTTCGAGCGCGTGGGTGACCAGTTCTCGAGCGGCCGGCGTGATGGTGGTGGCGATCGGGTTGGTGATCAACATGGCGCGCATGGTCAACGAGCTTAAGCGGGGCGGCGATGCGCGCTGCGCAGCGGCGCGTGGCCGGGCCGCTTGACTACGCTGATGTCGTGACCGCCCGCGCTCCCTCCGTCGTCCGAACTGCCGGTTTCATTGTCGTGGCGCAGGGCGTGGCAGCGCTGGTCGTGGCCGTCATCTTGGCGGTCCGCAGCTTCGGGGGAGCCGACCAGCACGTGGTCAATGGTCTGGGCACCGCCCTGTGGTTCGCCATTATCGGCGCCGGAGTACTGGCCGGCGGCTACGCCCTGGTGATCGGAAAGCGTTGGGGTCGCGGGTTGGCGGTGTTCACGCAGCTATTGCTGCTGCCGGTGGCCTGGTATCTGGGGGTGGGCTCGCATCAGATGGTGTTCGGCATCCCGGTCGGGCTGATGGCACTGGCCACGCTGGGTTTGCTGTTCAGCGCTCCGGCCGTGCGCTGGGCCGCCGGCGGCGATCAGCGTGGTCCGGCCAGCGCGGCGAGCTCGGGGCCGGACACCCGGTAGGTAGTCCACTCACGCTGGGGCTGGCCGCCGACACGGTCATACAGGGCGATGGCGTCGGTGTTCCAGTTGAGTACTGCCCACCCCAACCTGGTGTAACCATTACGCACGCATTCGTCGGCCAGCGCGACCAGCAACCCGCGAGCCAGACCGGCGCGGCGAAAGCGCGGCCGCACGTAAAGGTCTTCCAGATAGATGCCGGCCACACCATCCCACGTCGAGAAGTTGAGGAACCACAGCGCCATGGCGGCGACCTCGCCGTCGACCTCGGCAACATGTCCGAAGACCGTTGGGTGATCGCCGAAAAGCGCTGTGTCTATTTGTCTTTCGGTGACAGCGCATTCGTCGGCGGCGTGCTCGAATTCGGCGAGTTCGTGAATCATGGCGGTGATGTCGGCAACGTCGTCCGTTGTGGCGCGACGGATGTTCTCGGTCACTGCTCGACTCCCAATGCGGTCAGAATGGTCGCGAATTTCGTTGTGGTTTCGTCAACTTCGTCGTCAGGGTCAGACTCGGCAACAATGCCACCGCCGGCGCGCGCGACCGCCGTCCGGCGATCGGCGGACAGTTCGGCGCACCGGATCGAGACTATCCAGTCGCCGTCGCCGTGCGCGTCGCACCAGCCCACTGCACCGGCGTAGAAGCCGCGGTCGCCTTCGAGTTCCGCGATCAGCTTTGTAGCGGCTTCGGTGGGCACCCCGCCGACTGCGGGGGTGGGGTGCAGCACCAACGCCAAATCGATTGCGGTAGTGGAGGTATCGCGTAGCCGGCCGACGATGGGCGAGCACAGGTGCCATACCGCCGCGGTGCGGCTGAGCTGCGGCTCGGCCGCCAAGGTCAGTTCATCGCACAGCGGCGCCAAGGCCGCGCGCATGGTGTCGATGACCAGTTGGTGTTCGTGACGATTCTTGGCCGACGCGGCGAGCGCGGCACCGTTGGCGGCGTCGATGTCGGGATCGGGGGAGCGGGGCGCTGACCCGGCGAAGGGACGGCACATCACATTCGCGCCGAATCGCGTGACCAGGAGTTCGGGACTGGCGCCAATTAGCGCGGACCCGGCGTAGCTCGCGCCGCCGGCGGTCAGGTCTACGAGGTATCCGTACGCGGTCGGGTCGGCGTCGACCAGCCTGCGCAGGATGAGGCGGCCGTCGAGTGGGGCGTCGGCGGCCAGTCCTAGCGCGCGAGCGAGCACTACCTTGCTCAGCGGATTGTCGGGCGCCGCCAGCTGCTCCCGAGCGCGGCTGATCCGGGCCCGGTGGTCGGCGGGTGATGGGAGAGCGGCTTCAATCCGGACCGTCGGCAATGATCCGACCGGCCAGTCCGGTAGGGCATCAGTGCGCCGCAATGCACCCGGGGCCAGCAATGCGACGGGTCGGTTTGTATCGAATGGCAACGCGCCCATCACGATTGGGGCTTCGCCCGACCGCAGGGCCGCTTGCGCCGACGGTATGTCGCCGTAGCGGGCGTGCACCCCTTCAGCGATCAGGGTTCCACTGGGTCCGCTGAGTACGAAGGGCGGCTCGTCGGAATTCACAAGCGCCCATGACCGGTCAACCCGAGCGCAGCGAGCTGACGAACGCCGTGTTCGTACCCGCAGACAGCGATCGAGGCGGTGCCCATGCCGAAACGGCTGCCTTCGCCTAACGGCAGCTCGACCCAGCGGGTGATCACCGCGCGGGAGAAATGTCCGTGGCTGACGAACACCACGTCGCGCGACGACGCCTGCTCAAGAGCCATCGCGATCGCCTGGTCAGCGCGATCACTGACTTCGGGGACGCTCTCGCCTTCGGGGCAGCCGTGCGTCCACACCAGCCAATCCGGGTCGGACTCCTGGATTTGTGCAGTCGTCAGCCCCTCGTAGGACCCGTAATCCCACTCGGCGAGCAGCGGCGACACCTCATCGACGGTCAGGCCCGCGAGCTCCGCGGTGACCAGCGCGCGTTTGCGCGGGCTGCTGATCACGAACGGGTCTTCGAGCTTGAGTTCCTGTAGCACTGTTGCGGCGCGCTCAGCCTGTGTGCGACCGGCATCGGTTAACTCGATGTCGGTGCGGCCGGTGTGCTGGCCTGATTTCGACCATTCGGTCTCACCGTGGCGCAACAACAGCAGACGATGCCCTGACGAGGAATTGTGCGCGCCCATGTCGACAGATTGTGCCCGAGACACGCCAGGGCCATGCCGGGACCGCCACCCGTACCACATCAGGTGATACATGTCAGGATGGGCACCGTGACACAAATGCGCGTACTGGCGGTTGCCAACCAGAAGGGCGGTGTGGCCAAGACGACGACGGTTGCCTCGCTGGGGGCAGCGATGGTGGCAAAGGGAAACCGGGTGCTGCTCGTCGACCTGGACCCGCAAGGCTGTTTGACCTTCTCGCTGGGCCAGGATCCTGACAAGCTGCCCGTCTCGGTGCACGAGGTGTTGCTCGGCGAGGTAGAACCCAGCGCCGCGCTGGTAACCACAGCTGAGGGCATGACGTTGCTGCCGGCCAACATTGATCTCGCGGGAGCCGAGGCGATGCTGTTGATGCGGGCAGGTCGCGAGTACGCGCTGAAGCGGGCACTGGCCAAACTCGCCGACGATTTCGACGTGGTGATCCTGGACTGTCCGCCGTCGCTGGGTGTGCTCACTCTCAACGGACTCACCGCCGCCGACGAAGTCATCGTGCCGCTGCAGTGCGAGACGCTCGCGCATCGGGGGGTGGGCCAATTTCTGCGCACCGTCGCCGATGTCCAGCAGATCACCAACTCGAACCTGCGGCTGTTGGGGGCGCTGCCGACGCTGTACGACTCCCGGACCACCCACACCCGCGATGTGTTGCTCGACGTCGCGGACCGCTACGACCTGCCGGTGCTGGCTCCGCCGATTCCGCGCACAGTGCGCTTCGCCGAGGCGAGCGCGTCGGGCTCATCGGTGCTCTCCGGCCGCAAGAACAAGGGTGCGTTGGCCTACCAAGAGTTGGCGCAGTCCCTGCTCAAGCACTGGAAGACGGGTAAAGCGCTGCCGACGTTCACCCTGGACGAATAGGCGCGAGGAAAATCAGCCCAGCGCCACGACGGTGTCGCCGCGCTGCTCGATCACTTCGGAACCCGTAACGGCGGGGATCACCGCGGCATTGCTCGGCTCGCGCTGCACCGGGATATAGCGGCTGGCCTCACCGCTGATCGGGTCATACACCCCGATCGCACCGGTGACCGGCACCAGCAACAGACCGGCCATCATCACCCCTGGCCCGAGCGGCGCCGCCGTCTCACCTGCGGCGATGGTGTAACGCTGGTTCAGGCTGCTCGCATCGAACACCAGCAGCGAATCGCCGGTCCACCAGGTGACCAGGTTTCCGCTCGTAGACACCACGGCCGACGCCGACGGCGGACTGGCCAGCAGCGTGCTCGACACCGTGGTGCCGGTGTCGTCGACGACGTCCAACCGGGGTTGCGGTGTCGGCAGATACACCGCGGTGCGGTTCTGCGACACCACCAGAACGCGGGCGCCGGTGCCCGGCCGCACGCCAGACTCTTGCACCACTTGCTGTTGGGGCTCGTCGTCCTCTTTGCCCGGGTGCAGCAGTACGAGCTTCATGTCGGCCTGGTTCGTGCAGGATTCGAGCACCGCGACCGACGAGGAACTGGCGGTGGCCGACTCCAGCGCGCAGCCCGAGTGCAGGCCCCGGTTCACCGGTTTCACCCGTGCGTCCATCTCGCCGTACGCCATCATCCGGACCAGGTCTGAACGCCACATCTCCAGGCGGGTGCTGCCCGCTGACAAGACGGTCGTGCCGTCGGACGACAGCCGTACCGTCGGATCGGCGTAGCTGCTGCGGGCGGGGCCGCGCCGGCCGGTTGACCCGTCGATGGCGCTGACCTGACCACATCCCCGGTCGTCCCGATAGACCGCGATGGCGTAGTGATAGACCCACGTCAGCCCGCACAGATCGGCATCGCGAGAGTAGCTCCACATGACCTGGCCCGTGCTGGGGTCGCGCCCTTGCACTTCGCGCCCGCTTGCGGTGGCCACGCTGCCCGCCACGGCCACGGGCACCCGGGTGGCAGGACTCGGCGCGGTCCAGAGCTGGCGCAGGTTGGCCGGCACCTCTCGCGCTGCTGTCGGAGTGGGCGCCGGGGCCGCCGCGGGCCGGCTGATGGTGGCCCGGGCGTCGCTGGTCCACCAGATCAGAGCCGCGGCGACAGCGACGACAACCGCGATCGTCGCGGCGGCCGCGATATCGGCCTTGGTGCGGCGCTCGGGTCGGACCATTCGGTGCGTGTGGCTGGAGTTAGTTGGCCGCCGCCGCAGCGGCGTCGGCGGGCTTGCGGCGACGCCGGCGACGCCGGGTGCTGCTGGACGGAGAACTGGGTGCCGTCGCTGCAGCGCCGGATGCAGCCGCTTCAGGAGCGGCCTCCGAACCTGCGGTCGGACCGGTGATTGGATGTCCGGCTGGCTTGCCGCCGCGGGTGCGGGTGCGCTTACGGCGGTCTTCGCGGCGGGCCGGGCGCTCGGAATCTGCACTGCTGGCCTCACGGCGCTTGGCCGGCGCCTTACGCGGCGTGCCGACGGTGCTGCCGGCCTCGGTCGGGATGCCGAGCTCGGTGTACATGTGCGGCGAGTTCGAGTACGTCTCGGACGGATCGGGTGAACCCAGACCCAGCGCCTTGTCGATCATTGCCCAGCGTTCCAGCTCGTCCCAGTCCACCAGGGTGACCGCGATGCCGGTGCGGCCGGCGCGGCCGGTCCGTCCGATGCGGTGGACGTACATCTTGTCGTCCTCGGGGCACTGGTAGTTGATGACGTGAGTGATGTCGTCGATGTCGATGCCGCGGGCGGCGACGTCGGTGGCGACCAGCACATCGATGTCTTTGCTGCGGAATGCCTTGAGTGCCTTCTCACGGGCAATTTGCCCGAGGTCACCGTGCACGGCGCCGACCGCAAAGCCACGTTCCTGCAGCTCGTCGGCCACCTTTTGGGCGGTGCGCTTGGTGCGGGTGAAGATCATCGTGGCGCCGCGGCCCTCGGCCTGCAGGATCCGGCTGACCAGTTCCACCTTGTCCAGCGCGTGGGCGCGGTAGACGAACTGCTCGGTGGTGTCGTGGACGGCCAGCGAATGCGGGGCCTCGGCCCGGATGTGGGTCGGCTGGGTCATGAAGGTGCGTGCCAGCGTGATGATGGGGTCCGGCATGGTGGCCGAGAAGAGCATCGACTGCCGGTCGGCGGGGATCTGACGCAGGATGCGCTCGATATCGGGCAGGAAGCCCAAGTCCAGCATCTCGTCGGCCTCGTCGAGCACCAGCACCGACAACCCGCCCAGCTGCAGGTGGCCCTGCTGGCAGAGGTCGAGCAACCGGCCTGGGGTGCCCACGACGACATCGGCGCCCTTCTGTAGCGCTTCGAGCTGTGGCTCATAGGCGCGGCCGCCGTAGATGGCGATCACCGACAGCGGGCGCTGGGCACCTTCGGCGTCCTCAACGTCTTTTGGAGCGGTCAGGTACTTGGCCGCGGTGGCCAGGTCGTTGGTGACCTGCAGGCACAGCTCGCGGGTGGGTACGACCACCAGCGCCCGAGGGGCGCCGGTCAGTGGGCGCTTCGCGGTTTCGGTAGTGACGCGCTGCAGCAGCGGCACGCCGAACCCGAAGGTCTTGCCCATGCCGGTGCGGGCTTGGCCGATCACGTCCTCGCCGTCGAGCGCGAGTGGCAGGGTCAGTTCCTGGATAGCAAACGGGGTTTCGATGCCCTTCTCGGCCAGAGCGCGGACTATTTCGTCGCGGACTCCGAGATTGGCAAAGGTCAGTTCAGGTGTGTTTTTGAGTGCGGTCATACGCGAAGGAGAGCCTTTCGGGGACAGTAATCGATCTGGTGTCGGTACTTCTGTGTCGCGGTTCGCGCGCACGATTTCCGACTACGATTACGTCGCCGAGGCCCAGCTACCCATCTCGTTCTGGGCGGGGAAGCCTGTTAGTGCACGCACATTTCTTGGGCGGTGGCAGCACAGATTCAGCCACTACTTATATGCATGATAGCTGGTCGGCCAGCGGGCACCCATATTCTTCTATTTCTGCCGACTACAGTGTTGCCCATGACTTCGCCCTCGTCCGGGCCCGCATCGACCGACTCGGCGGATCCGCCCAGACCTCGGCTGTCGGCGGATCATCCCGGCGTCAACGAATTCTTTGCCCTGCTTGCATATGGCGAGGTGGCAGCCTTTTACCGGTTGACCGACGAGGCCAGGATGGCTCCGGATCTGCGCGGTCGGATCTCAATGGCTGGCATCGCCGCCGCCGAGATGGGGCACTACGAGCTGCTGCGGGACGCGTTGGAGAGCCGCGGTGTCGACGTGGTGCCGGCGATGTCGAAGTATGTTTCGGCGCTGGAGAACTACCACCGGTTGACCACTCCGAGTACGTGGCTCGAAGCTTTGGTGAAGACCTACGTCGGAGACGCCCTGGCGGCCGATCTGTATCTGGAGATCGCCGGTGGGTTGCCGGACGAGGTCGCGGACGTGGTGCGGGCAGCGCTGTCAGAGACCGTGCACTCGCAGTTCGTCGTCGCCGAGGTGCGGCGGGCGGTGACTTCCAACGGCAAGCAGCGCAGTCGGCTGGCGTTGTGGTCTCGTCGGCTGCTCGGCGAGGCGATCACCCAGGCCCAGTTCCTGCTGGCTGACCACGATGAACTCGTCGACCTCGTTGTTGCCGGCACAGGTGGACTCAGTCAGCTCGGCGCGTTCTTCGACCGGCTGCAGCAGACTCACACCCAGCGGATGCAGGAACTCGGGCTGAACTGACCCGCCCTCAGCGTGGCGATCGCAAGCGCGGCGGAGCCGGGCGCAGCGGGTCGCCACCATCTGACTGAACTCAGCGGGTGCAGGTGGCGATCGACGAATTGTTCGCCGACACCTTGACCAACTGGCCCTGCGCGTTGACGATCGAGCAGTTCAGCTGGCCGTAGATGCTGGTCGCGATCACTGACTCGGTCTGGACGCCGGGGTTGAGCACCACCACTTTGGTCCACGGCAGCGCCACGTTGAACTCGGTCACCGGGAATCCGCGCGCGTCGGTGTAGGCGATGTTCACCAGGTCGAACATCTGCTTGGACCCGGACACGCTGTAGACCACGGTGCTCGGACTCAGTGCGGCGCGCGGCGGACCGGGGATGGTCGCCGTCGGCGCGGGCGCCGCGGTCGGCATTCGCGGGTCGGCGGTGCGGGGCGGGACGACCGAAGTGACCGTCTCGGGCGGTAGCGCACGCGGCGTCGTGGCGGAGGGTGCGCTCGGCGTGGCGGAGAGGCTGGGGGGAGCCGACGTGTGAGGTGTGGTGGACACCGCTGAGCGAGGCATGGGAGGCGCGACTGTTGCCTTGGTCGTTGCGCTGTCTCCGCTGTTGATGATGACCGCGGTCGCGACGGCCCCAATCGCCACTAGGGCGCCTACGAATACCGCGACCGGACGCAAGCGGCGATCCATGGGCCAAGCCCACTCGTCTTCGTCTGCGTCCCAGCTGTCGGTGTCGCCGTCGGTCTCGTCGGCGTCATCGGCGTCGTCATAGCCGTCGTCGTAGTCCCCGAAGTCTTGGTAATCGCCGTAGTCGTCTGCGTCATCGAGGTAGGCGTCATCATCCGGGTAGTCCTTGGTTCCCCGGACGGTGTCGTAGAGGGTGTTACGTATGTTGCTGATGGTGTCGATGGTATCGACGCGTACTGCCTGAACCGGGGGCTCGCCGGGTAGCTAAACCGAATCGTGATGGGTTCGTTCGCTAAACGCGAACTGCTGGCCCGTCTCGATCGCAAGCGCGGCATGGCCGCGCGCAGCGGGTCGAGACCATCGGAGCGGGGGGCAGGGGGCGATGGAGACTGAGCGCGTCCACTAGCCTTCTGCAGAGACGCCTGAGACGGAAAAGCCAACGGAAGGGGCCCGCGTGGAGGTCAAGATCGGTATCACGGACAGTCCTCGCGAGCTGGTGCTGTCCAGCACGCAGACACCCGCTGAGGTCGAGGAACTGGTTGCCGCTGCGCTGAGCGACGGCGGTCTGTTGAGCCTGAACGACGAACGCGGCCGTCGATTCCTGATCAGCTCGGCCAGGATCGCCTATGTCGAGATCGGTGTCGCCGACACGCGCCGGGTCGGTTTCGGTATCGGCGCGGAGACCGCAGCGAAGGCTGACGCGGCCAAGTCGTAAAGAGGGAGTTACTACCGCGCGAGTGGCACGTGTGACAGTCCGCCCCAGGCGAACTGCACCGTGCCGTCGACGGCGTCCGACTTCGAGATCGGACGATCTGAGTCCAGCCAGTAGCGGGCGCTGTCGACGCTTATTCCGACCAGGCCAACCGCGATCATGCGGGCGCGGTGCGGATCCAGTCCGGAGTCTTCGGCGATCAGAGCGAAAACCGCGTCGGTGCATGACTCGGTGGCTGCCCGAACCTGCGCGGCGACTTCGGGTTCGGTGACGTAGTCGTTCTCGAAGATCAGTCGGTAGCCCTGGCTGTCGTGCTCGATGAAATCGAAGAACGCTTGGACCGCTGAGTGCAGCCGCCGCCGGTTGTCGGTCGTCCGGTCAAGTGCCTGCTGCACCCCGGTCACGAGTTTGTCGACGTGCCGATTCAGAACAGCCAGGTAAAGCTCCAGCTTGCTGGAAAAGTGCTGGTAAAGCACCGGCTTGCTGACCCCTGCGCGGTCGGCGATCTCGTCCATGCCCGCAGCGTGGTAACCGCTCTCGACGAACACGTCACTGGCCACGATCAGGAGTTGCCCGCGACGTTCGTCGCGGGGCATCCGATTACCTCGGCGGTTCGACGACGGAGCGCCCTCGATCGGCCGGACACCGTCCGCCGAGCGGACGGAACGTCGCTGCACCGCCTTGGCGAGTTCGCTCATCCGTCCTCAATCTGATCGAACGTATTTGCGGCCAATTGGCATCCCCGCGGCCGCACAGTATGTCGCAACGACATTACTACCTGGGGACTGCCAAAGGCGTTTAACCGATCCGAACTGGCGTTTTCCAGCGTCGGAAGCCCCAAACGGACCGTAGTTTGCGGCGATTTTCGGGCGCGCCAGGGCAGGTGGCCCCGTGTCGCTGTGCCATCCTGGGAAAATGACGTCCCCGCGGCCTGCCCGCAGCACCGGTCGAGCGCCTGTACTGCGCGACGATTGGCGCGAGCCGCTGCGGGCCCAGCGAGACCCACTCGGCCAGGACGCGGGGCGGGTCCGTGCCGATCGAGACCGGCCGCGTCAATGGCGCAAACAAACGTGGCTTGGGCGGTTCGTGTCGACCTACGGTTGGCGGGCTTACGCGTTGCCTGTTTTGACGGTGATCACGCTGATTGTGGCCTATCAAACAGTGACCGGCGAGAGCACTCCGAAGCCCGCGGCCCACGCGGCCCACATGGACCCGCCGACCATCGGTGCGGTGGGCACGTCGATCATCGACACGCCGCCGCGCGGACTGGTCGCCTTCGATGCGAATCTGCCGTCCGGCACGCTGCCGGATGGGGGACCGTTCACTCAGGCGGGTGACAAGACGTGGCGAGTGGTCGCAGGCGGTACGCCACAGGTAGGGCAGGGTACCGGCAAGGTATTTCGATACACCGTGGAGATCGAGGACGGTCTGGATCCGGCGATGTACGGCGGTGACGATGCATTTGCCCAGATGGTCGATCTCACGCTGGACAACCCCAAGAGTTGGACGCACAACCCGCAGTTCGCGTTCATCAGGATCGACGCAACCGGAGGCAAGCCCGACTTCCGGGTGTCGCTGGTGTCGCCGTTGACGGTCCGGGTGGGCTGCGGTTACGAGTTCCCCGTCGAGACCTCTTGCTACAACCCGTCATTCGGGCCGGACCGGCAATCCCGAGTCTTCATCAACGAGGCACGTTGGATACGCGGGGCGATGCCTTTCGAAGGTGATGTCGGCTCTTACCGGCAGTACGTGGTCAATCACGAGGTCGGCCATGCCATCGGATACGTGAAACACGAACCGTGTGACCAGCAGGGTGGCCTCGCGCCGGTGATGATGCAGCAGACGTTCTCCACATCCAACAACGACGGGGCGAAGTTCGACCCGGACCAGGTCAAGGCCGACGGCAAGACGTGCCGGTTCAATCCTTGGCCCTACCCGATTCCCTAGCTGACCGCTCGGAAGCATTGCCGGGGTTGGTGGCGTTGAAGTCTGACGTCGGTCGTTGCTGTCAATAGTTGTAACTGCTGTGATGGTTATGGACGACTCAGATCAGGTTTCGAACGGAAGCTGACCCACCAGATAGTCGGGAGATGTTCGGTGTCGACGTCATCGCCGCAATTGCCACCGCTTGTTGAGCCCGCCGGCACGCTCAGCCGTGAGGAGGTGGCCCGCTACAGTCGCCACCTCATCATTCCGGAACTCGGTGTGGACGGGCAGAAACGGCTCAAAAACGCGCGGGTGCTGGTGATCGGCGCCGGCGGGCTGGGTTCGCCGACGTTGCTTTACCTGGCCGCCGCCGGCATCGGCACCATCGGCATCGTCGATTTCGACGTCGTCGACGAATCCAACCTGCAGCGCCAGGTCATTCACGGCACCAGCGACGTCGGGCGTTCCAAAGCGCAGTCGGCGCGCGACTCTATTGTCGAGATCAACCCGTTCGTCGACGTTCGACTGCACGAGTTTCGACTCGAGCCCGAAAACGCCGTCGATCTGTTCGCGCAATACGACCTGATCCTGGACGGCACCGACAACTTCGCCACCCGTTACCTGGTCAACGACGCCGCAGTGCTGGCCGGCAAGCCGTACGTGTGGGGCTCTATCTACCGGTTCGAGGGTCAGGTCTCGGTGTTCTGGGAAGACGCCCCCGACGGACTCGGCTTGAACTACCGCGACCTGTATCCGGAGCCGCCGCCACTCGGTCTTGTGCCGTCCTGCGCCGAGGGTGGCGTGCTGGGCATCATCTGCGCCTCCATCGCATCGGTGATGGGCACCGAGGCGATCAAACTGATCACCGGTGTGGGGGAGACGCTGCTGGGCCGGCTGATGATCTACGACGCGCTCGAGATGAGCTACCGGACGATCCGGATACGCAAAGACCCGGAGACGCCGAAGATCACCGAGTTGGTCGACTATGAGCAGTTCTGCGGCGTGGTCTCCGACGACGCTGCCGATGCTGCCGCCGGTTCCACGATCACCCCGCGGGAACTGCGGGAGTTGATGGACTCCGGTAAAGAGATGGCGCTCATCGACGTTCGCGAACAGGCGGAGTGGGACATCGTGCACATCGACGGGGCCCAGCTGATTCCGAAGTCGTTGATCACGTCCGGGGAGGGTCTTTCCCAGCTGCCCCAGGACCGCAAGGCGGTCTTGTACTGCAAGAGCGGTGTGCGCTCCGCTGAGGCTCTGGCCGCGGTGAAGAAGGCTGGTTTCTCTGACGCTATGCATCTGCAAGGCGGAATCATGGCCTGGGCCAAGCAGATTCAGCCCGACATGGTGATGTACTAGGCGCTGGTTAGGGCAGACCGTTTGGCCCGTCGAGACCCAGCAGCGCGCCTGCCGTTCCGCCGGTGCCGTGGTTGGCCGTCGTAGTCCCGTTGCCGCCGTTTCCACCGTTGCCGATCAGCACCGCGTTGCCGCCGTTGCCGCCCGCCAGGCCGCTACCGCCGGCACCGCCGCTGCCGAGGAGTGTGCCGGCTTTCCCGCCGCTACCGCCGGCGCCGATAGTTCCACCCACAGGTGTGTTGAGTCCGCCGGCGCCGCCAGCACCGCCGTTGCCGAGCAGGTTCGCGTCGCCGCCGTCACCGCCGGCACCGGCCTGACCGAGAGCGCCGAGTCCACCCGAGCCGCCTGCCCCGCCGTTAGAGAACAGCAGGCCGGCGTTGCCGCCGTGCCCACCGGCGGCGCCTGTCTGCAATCCGTATCCACCGGTACCGCCGACTCCGCCGCTACCGAAGAGAAGTCCCGCGCTTCCGCCGGCGCCTGCTGCGCCGCCGTTGCCGCCCGACCCGCCGGTTCCGCCCGAGCCGCCCGGGCCGCCGAACAATCCGGCATTGCCACCGATACCGCCAGCACCGGCCTGACTGGAGCTGGCCGAACCGCCGGCTCCACCGCCTCCGCCGCCCGCGCCGACAAGCCCGCTGAACAGCCCGCCCGATCCGCCGGATCCGGCTTTACCACCGGTGCCGATATTGGCGGGACCACCGCCGCCGCCGCCGCCGCCCGCGCCAAACAGGCCGCCGGGCACCGTAGCGCGTTCGGCGGCAAAGCATCCGCGTTTGCCGTTAGTCGGCTGACTGTTCATCGGGCCCTCGGTGGGCGAACCGTGCACGGTGCAATTCTTCCAATGAACTGCGGCGCGCCGGTGCCGTCTGTTCTCCTTCAAGCCCGGGCGCGAACGGCGTCAGCGGACCTAGCAATCCAATCGGAGTCTGAAAAATGTCGTTTGTGAGCGCTTTACCTGGGGTCCTAGCTGCTGCGGCGACAGATCTTTCAGGTATCAATTTGACGATTAACTCGGCAAACGCTGTAGCAACACCGGCGGTCTCCCGGCCTTTACCCAGGGCGGCGCTGGTGGCGCCGGCGGATTCGGTGGTCCCGGTGCAGCCGGCGGCACCGGGGGCGACGGAGGTAGTGCCAGTGCCAGTGCCGGTGGCCAGGCCACCGGAGGTGGCGGGGGCACCGTTGGAACTGGTGGCGCCGGCGCGCAAGGCGGTGCCGGCGGTGCTTGGGGATTTGGCACCACCTCCTCCGGTACTGCCGGGACCGTGACTATTGGTGGCAACGGTGGTGATGGCGGAACGGGCGGAATCGGCGCCGCTGGCGGTGACGGCGGAACCGGCGGCTTGGCGTTAGGCGCGGGACAAGCCATCCCCGTTGCCGGTAGCGGCGGCAACGGCGGCACCGGAGGTATCGGCGCGGCTGGTGGCACAGGCGGCGCCGGCGGGTCTGGGGGTGCCGGTGGGCACGGCGGCCTACTGATTGGCAACGGCGGTCATGGCGGCATCGGAGGTGGCGCGGGCAATGGCGGTGCTGGCGCTCTGGGTGGCACCGGCGGAAACGGTGGCACAGGCGGCGCCTCGAACGCAGCCGACGGCAACGGTGGCACCGGAGGCGACGGCGGTCGCGGCGGCGACGGAGGCGTGGGTGGCGACGGCGGCAATGGCGGTGCCGGTGGCGCGGGCGGACTGTTCGGCAGCGCGGGCGGCGCCGGCTCTGGCGGAAGTGCGGGCATCGGCGGCGCTCTAGGAAGCGGCGGCGCCGCAGGCACTGGTGGTGCAGCAGGCGGCGCCGGCGGCTTGGCCGGCACCGACGGCCAGTTGGGCGCGAACGGCACATCCGGTTCCCTGGGCAAGACCGGGCAATCCGGCTGACGGGATGTGCGGAGGCCAAACCCCGCTGGGGCAGGTCCGGCCTGATCGGCCGCGGCTAGTTGCAGCAGTTCGGATCGAGCGCGGTGCACAAAGCCTGCAACGACTCGGGTCGCACTCGGTGAAATACGTTAATCCCGCGCCGCTCCGAAACCACCAACCCCGCCTTCCGCAACTGCGTCAGGTGGTGACTTGCCGTGGACTCGCTCAGGCCGAGCGCGGCGGCCAAATCTCCAGACGACTGCTCACCGGCCGCCGAGCTGAAGAGCAACGACACGATCTTGACCCGTGCCGGGTCCGCCAGCGCCCGCAGGCGCACTGCAACTTCCAGTGCGTCGGCGTCACTCATCGGACCCGCCGCTACCGGGGCACAACAAACGGGCGCGGTGGTGTCGATCAGCGGTAACGCCTTCGGCATCCCACCATCATGCCAGTTACTTTGACATATATCAAAAAGGTAGGCATGCTGATGTCAGCACCAGTTCGATATATGTCTCACAGCTAGGGAGGCCCGGTCCATGTCCCGCGTACAACTCGCCCTCAACGTCGACGACCTCGACACGGCAATCACGTTCTACAGCAAGCTCTTTAATGCCGCACCGGCAAAGGTCAAGCCCGGATACGCGAACTTCGCGATCGCCGATCCTCCGCTCAAGCTCGTCCTGCTGGCGAACCCTGGCTCCGGCGGCAGTCTCAATCATCTTGGCGTCGAGGTGGACTCGAGCGAGACGGTGCACGCCGAGACGGCCCGCCTGGTTGAGACCGGCTTGATCACTGCCGAGGAGACCGGCACCACTTGCTGTTACGCCACTCAGGACAAGGTGTGGGCCACCGGGCCCGGCGGTGAGAAATGGGAGATCTACACCGTGCTCGCCGACGCCGAGGCCTTTGGCGCCAGCCCGGAACAAGCGGTGTGCTGCTAGCCGATGACCAGCACAGCCGAAGCTGAAAATGTCTCCCTCACAAGGCTTTCCATTCTTGATCGGCTGCTGCCGGTCTGGATAGGCCTGGCGATGGCGGCCGGTCTGCTCATGGGCCGCTGGGTCGCGGGACTCAATACCGCCTTGGAAAAAGTCCAGATCGACGGCATCTCCGTGCCGATCGCGCTGGGACTACTCATCATGATGTATCCGGTATTGGCCAAGGTCCGCTATGACCAGCTCGACACGGTCACCGACGACCGCAAACTACTCGCGTCCTCGCTGATCTTGAACTGGGTGGTCGGCCCGGCGCTGATGTTCGCCCTGGCATGGCTGCTCCTGCCTGATCTACCGGAGTACCGCACCGGACTGATCATCGTCGGGCTGGCCCGCTGCATCGCCATGGTCATCATTTGGAACGATCTGGCTTGCGGCGACCGTGAAGCCGCCGCCGTATTGGTGGCGCTCAATTCCGTCTTCCAGGTGGTGATGTTCGCCGTGCTGGGCTGGTTCTACTTGTCGGTGCTCCCTGGATGGCTCGAACTGCCGCAGGCCAGTATCTCGGTGTCGCCGTGGCAGATTGCCAAGTCCGTACTCATATTTCTGGGCGTCCCGTTGGCTGCTGGTTACCTGTCCCGCCGCTTCGGTGAACGCCTGAAAGGCAGAAGCTGGTACGAGACTCGGTACTTGCCGGCGGTCGGGCCCTGGGCGCTTTACGGTTTGTTGTTCACCATCGTGATTTTGTTTGCGCTGCAAGGGGATCAGATCCTCAACCGACCGTTGGACGTTGCCCGTATCGCGTTGCCGCTGCTGGCCTACTTCGCGATCATGTGGGGTGGCGGCTATGCGCTGGGTTACGCCTTAAGGCTGAGCTACGAACGCACGACCACGTTGGCATTTACCGCCGCCGGCAACAACTTTGAGCTCGCCATCGCGGTGGCAATCGCCACCTACGGCGCCACGTCGGGCCAAGCCCTGGCCGGAGTGGTCGGGCCGCTCATCGAAGTGCCGGTGCTTGTCGGCCTGGTCTATGTATCTCTCGCATTGCGTCGACGGCAGGATCTCTCGTGACGGAGCGCGATGTCCCCAGCGTGCTGTTCGTCTGCGTGCACAACGCGGGCCGATCTCAAATGGCGGCGGCACTTCTGACCCACCTTGCCGGCGACCGCGTCGAAGTGCTTTCGGCCGGAACCGAACCCGCTGATCAGGTCAACCCTGCGGCCGTCGCCGCACTGGCTGAACTGGGAATCAATGTGAGCGCGGCGACGCCGAAAGTTCTTACCGGCCCGGCCGTACAGGCCAGTGATGTGGTCATCACCATGGGCTGCGGCGACACGTGCCCCTACTTTCCCGGAGTGTCCTACCGCGACTGGAAACTCGACGATCCGGCCGGCCAGCCTCTCGATGTCGTACGTCGTATCCGCGACGACATCTCCGGGCGAGTCCGGGCCCTGATCGACGAACTTCTCGCTGTCGACTAGGCCGGTCCGTTGGCCCCGGGCTGGCCGAAGATCTGCCCGCCGTCGCCACCGACGCCGCCGGGTTGGCCGAGAATTCCGGCGCCGCCGTTTCCGCCATTGCCGAACAGTTGGGCGCGCCCGCCATTGCCGCCGATGCCCGTCACGGGACTGGGAGGCAGCACCGGGGCCGAACCGGCGTTGCCGCCAGCGCCGCCGTTGCCCCACAGGAATCCGCCGTCACCCCCGGGGCCGCCGTCACCGGTCTGGAATACCTTGCCGAAGGTGCCGGTGGCGCCGCCGTCACCGCCCCGGCCACCGCTACCGATGACCTGTCCGCCCTGTCCACCGGCGCCGCCCGATGCGCCCGCGCCGGCCGTCGGCACGAACGGGCCGGCATTCTCGGTTCCCGTGCCGGCGTTTCCGCCGCCGCCACCCGTCCCGCCAGCACCGCCCTGCCCGAACAGCCCGCCGCTGCCCCCCACGCCACCGAAGCCGGCGAATTGGCTGCTGCCTGCAATATGCGTGCTGAGGCCATCTTGGGAAACGTTGCCGCCGTTGCCACTGTCACCGCCTAGCCCGCCGCTGCCGCCGTTGCCGAAGAAGAATCCGCCGTTGCCGCCGCTGCCGCCGTTTGCTCCGTCACCGCCGTCGCCGCCCGTGAAGGCGAGGCTGGGGTTCGCATTGGTGTTCGCGCCGTTTCCACTGCGGCTTCCGTTGCCGCCGGCACCCCCGTTGCCGAACAGTCCGGCGTCGCCGCCGCGGCCGCCGGTGGCCGAAAAGTTGTCACCGCCGTTCATGGCTTCGCGGGCGTTGTTGAACAGGCCATCGGCGCCGGCGCCGCTGTGTCCGCCGGCTCCGCCGTTGCCGTACAGCCAACCGCTGTGGCCGCCGTTGCCGCCGCTCCCGCCGCCGCCGCTGGCTCCGGCAATCTGATTGGGAACGCTGGGAGTGGTGCCGATGCCGCCGACGCCACCGTTGCCGCCAATTCCGCCCTGACCGATCAGCAGCCCACCGGCGCCGCCGAGACCGCCATTGCCGCCGACCCCGCCGTTAAGGCCCGCGCCGGACGGCTGAACGTTGCCGGTGGCGTTGCCACCCACTCCGCCGACGCCGCCGACGCCGCCGTTGCCGTAGATCCAGCCGCCGGCACCGCCACTGCCGCCGCCTGCCCCCGCAAAGCCCGCTTGATTGGCAGCGCCGTTTGCTCCGATGCCACCAGCGCCGCCGGCGCCGCCGCTACCGAACAAGCTCGCCGATCCGCCGTTGCCGCCTGTCTGTCCCGGACCACCCGCCGCACCATTCCCGCCGTTGCCGAACAGCCATCCGCCGTTGCCGCCGGCGGCACCCGGCGACGCGCCGTTAGCGCCGTCACCGATCAACGGCCGCCTGGTCAGGGCCACGAAGGGGTCATTGATGGTCGCAGCGAGCGCCTGCATCGGCAAGGCGTTGAGAGCTTCGGCCGTTGCGTACTGGTTGGCGCCCGTGCTCATGAGCTGGACAAACTGCTGGTGAAACGACGCCGCCTGTGCGCCGATCGCTTGATAGGCCTGGGCGTGCGCGCCGAAGAGGGCCGAGATTGCCACCGACACCTCGTCTGCACCAGCGGCCAGCACTGCGCTGGTCGGAAAGGCCGCCGCCTGGTTTGCCGCGCTGATGCTGGATGCGATACCCGCCAGGTCGCCGGCCGCGGCGGTGACATACTCCGGCGCGGCAATTACCCATGACATCTCAGGACCTCCGACCCGACAACGAAAGGCCTGCAAGTCGAACGTGACCTACAACACATTTGCTACGCCGATGTTAGCCGCGCCCGGCAGCGAAGATTGTCCTTTTGAGAAACACCGCCCGTGAACGGTGGAAACGGCAACGGCCCGGGGTGCTGGAAGTGGTCGGCGCAATTGCTACCGTCGCAGCCTCAGCGGGTCGCGCCGACCCGCATCGACCTACTACTAGGCTAACCACCGTGACTGCCGAGCCGCCGCCCGAACACGTACTAGCGGCGTTCGGTTTGACCGGTCTTGAGCCGGCCCCGTTGGGTCCCAGTTGGGAAGGCGGCTGGCGATGCGGCGAGGTCGTGTTGTCAATGGTCGCTGACCATGCCCGCGCGGCCTGGTCGGCCCGGGTGCGCGAGACGTTGTTCGTCGACGGCGTGCGGCTGGCCCGGCCGGTCCGTTCGACGGACGGTCGCTACGTGGTTTCCGGCTGGCGGGCAGACACATTCGTCGCCGGCACGCCCGAGGCCCGCCACGACGAGGTCGTCTCCGCCGCAGTACGCCTGCACGAAGCCACCGGCAAGCTGGAGCGACCGCGATTCCTCACGCAGGGACCCACCGCACCGTGGGCCGACGTCGACGTTTTCATCGCCGCCGACCGTGCCGCGTGGGAGGAACGACCGCTGCAGTCGGTTCCACCGGGCGCCCGGACCGCGCCGCCGTCCGCCGACGCCGACCGTTCCGTGGAATTGATCGATCAACTTGCGGCGCTGCGTAAGCCGACGCGCAGCCCTAACCAACTAGTGCACGGAGACCTCTACGGCACCGTGCTTTTCGCGGGCACCGCGCCCCCCGGCATCACCGACATCACGCCCTACTGGCGCCCCGCATCCTGGGCGGCCGGAGTGGTCGTCGTAGATGCGCTTTCCTGGGGTGAGGCCGACGACGGCCTAATCGAGCGGTGGAACGCGCTGCCTGAATGGTCCCAGATGTTATTGCGCGCGTTGATGTTCCGCCTCGCGGTGCATGCGCTGCATCCACGATCCACCGCTGAGGCTTTCCCGGGCCTGGCTCGCACCGCAGCACTCGTTCGGCTGATTCTCTAATCCTGGGAACCGAATTCGTGGCGGACTTCGCTGAGCGCGATCCGCCCGTCGACGGACAACACCCCCTCGGCGCGCAACAGCTCCAACTGTCGGCTGGTCAGATGTTGGGCCGGCCGTCCGGAAGCGGTGATCACTCGATGCCAGGGTAGGTCGGCTGAGTCGGTGCGCATGATCCAGCCGACGATGCGTGGGCTGGAAAGCTTTGCGACAGAGGCGATATCGCCGTACGTCGACACCTTTCCCGGTGGGATGGTCGCGACCAGCGAGCGCACCCGCTCGATCTGCTCGTCGGTCACCCGGGCCACTGCTACTGCGTCCCCAACCGCTTGCGCACCAGCGCCGCGACATCATCAGGCTTGGCGTGCGGCACCATGTGATCGCAGTCGTAGTCCAGCAGTTCGAAATCGGCTCCCAATCGGTCCCGCAGGCCGGCGATGAGTTTGTCGCCGACATAGGGCGGCGACGTTCTGCTGGCCCGGACCACGGTCGTCGGCACCCCGTCGGGCAGCACGATGTCGCGCGCGAGTTCACTCCAATACGACATGATCGCAGGCAAACTCATCCGCCAGCAGAACCTGCCGTTCGGTAGCTGGATCAGGTGTTCGTCCATGTCGGCTGCCAGCACCGCCGGGTCGACGTCCGCCCACGAACCGCCCGCCTTTTCCTGCCAGGCCTGCTCGCGATCCGGATAGTCGGGATTGCCGAACATCGCCTCGGCGATCTGGGCCATCCATGTCCCGGGCAGCCCGATAGCGGGGTCGAGTAGTAGCAACGCCGCTACCAAGTCGGGGCGGGTGGCAGCCAGATGCAGCCCGATCGCACCGCCGAAGGAATGTCCGACGACGAGCACCGGTCCGTCCGCCTCGGCGTCCAGCAGTTCGGCCAATGCCGCGACGTTGGCCTCGATGGTCCACGGGGCCGCCCAGGACGATCTGCCGTGCCCGAGCAGATCGGGCGCCGCGACGGCCACTTCGGGCACAAAGTCCACAAAATGCTGCCAGCGCTGCCCGTGGCCGGTCAGTCCGTGCAGTGCCAGCATCTGAATTGGGCCGGGCGGACCGAAGCGATGCACGTGCAAGGAGGCGCTCACGCGTCGATGATGCCATTCCAGTGCAATGCCGGATGACCGCGCGGGTGTCGCGCTGCGGCAACTTGTCAGACGTTGATGGTTGCATGCCTGCTATGTCATACAGCTGGGATGCCGAGGCGAGTGCGGTTCTTCAGCCTGGCCTGCGCGGACCGGTCCGAGTGCTGGGTGGGCCCGGGACGGGTAAGAGCAGCCTGCTCGTCGACGCCGCGATCGCTCACATCGCTGCGGGCGTAGATCCGGAATCGGTTCTGCTGCTGACTGGTTCGGGGCAACTCGGAATGCGGGAGCGCGCTGCGTTGACCACAGCGCTACTGCGCTCGAGTCCCAGCGGTGCGGGACGGTCCGCGGTACGTCAGCCGTTGGTGCGCACCGTGCACAGCTACGCCTATGCGGTATTGCGACAGGCCGCCGAACGTGCGGGCGGTCCACCGCCCCGATTGCTCACCAGCGCCGAACAGGACGCCATCATCCGGGAACTGCTGGCCGGCGACCTCGAGGACGGCCTGGCGGCAGGGTCCTGGTGGCCCGACCATCTATTGCCTGCGCTGAGCACCGCGGGATTCGCGGACGAGCTGCGAAATCTGTTGGCGCGCTGTGCCGAACGCGGTGTTGATCCGCAGGAGCTGGAGCGGTTGGGGCGTCGGTGCGGGCGCCAGGAGTGGGCTGCGGCCGGACGGTTCGCCCTCCAATATGAGCAGGTGATGCTGTTGCGCGCGGCGGTCGGCACTGCGGCCCCGCAAGCGACCGCGCCGGCACTTGCGGCAGCCGAGTTGGTCGGCGCGTCGCTGGAGGCCTTTGCGATCGACCCGGACCTCCTGGCCGCTGAGCGTGCCCGCGTCCGAGTGCTGCTCGTCGACGACGCGCAGCAACTCGATCCGCAAGCGGCCCATCTGGTCGAGGTGTTGGCGGCCGGTGCCGAGCTTGCCTTGATCGCCGGCGACCCGAACCAGGCGGTATTCGGTTTCCGCGGCGGCGAGTCGGCTGGACTGCTCGGCAAGGACGGTCCGGCGGTGACACTGAGCGTGTCGCATCGCTGCGCACCTGCCGTGGCACGTGCTGTCAGCGGTGTCGCGAGCAGGTTGCCCGGTGCCCGGGTCGGCCGGCGGATCGAGGGCACCGGCCGTGACGACGGAGCGGTGGCGGTGCGACTGGCCGCCTCGGCGCACGCGGAGGCGGCGTTGATCGCCGACACGCTGCGACGCGCGCACCTCGTCGACGGGGTCCCCTGGTCGCAGATGGCGGTGATCGTCAGGTCGGTCCCGCGGGCCGGAGCCCGGTTGCCGCGGGCATTGGCCGCCGCCGGGGTTCCCGTGGCGACACCGGTGCTGGGCGGGTCACTGTTCGACGAGCCCGCGGCGCGTGCCCTGCTCACCGTGTTGGCCGCGACGGCTGACGGACTCGACGGAGACCATGCGTTGGCCCTGTTGTCCGGCCCGATAGGTCGGGTTGACCCGGTCTCGCTTCGACAGCTGCGCAGGTCACTACAGCGAACCCGCGGCGACCGTCCGTCCGTTCCATTCGGTGACGTACTGGTGGAGGCGCTCAGCAACGACCAACCCGTATCGGGGCCGCAGTCCGGTGCGCTTCGACGCGTGCGCGCGGTACTTTCGGCGGCGGCACGGTGTCACCGCGACGGTCAAGACCCGCGTTACACGCTGTGGGCTGCGTGGCACCGGTCGGGATTGCAGCGACGTTGGCTGTCAGCCACCGAGCGCGGCGGCACCGGCGGTGCCCAGGCCACCCGGGATCTCGAAGTCGTGACGGCGTTGTTCGACATCACCGACGCCTATGTGTCGCGCACGTCCGGCGCCTCGCTGCGAGGACTCATCGAGCACGTCGCGGCCTTGCAGCTGCCGCGTGCCAACAGAGCGGCGGCAGCCGAGACCGACCAGGTCAAGGTGCTCAGCGCACATGCCGCACTCGGCCATGAATGGGACCTGGTCGTCATCGCTGGATTGCAGGAGGGCTTGTGGCCCAACACTATTCCGCGCGGTGGCGTCCTGGCCACCCAGCGACTGCTCGACGAACTCGACGGTGTCACCGAAGCCGCGTCCGCGCGGGCTCCGCTCCTTGCCGAGGAGCGCCGACTGCTGGTCGCGGCGATGGGCCGAGCGCGCCGTCGATTGTTGGTGACGGCGATAGACAGCGAGACCGGCAGCAACGGGGAAACGGCACTGCCGTCGCCGTTCTTCTTCGAGATTGCTCAGTACGGTGACGCAGAAGCTGATGCGGTGCAAACGGTTTCAGCGCCGCGCGTGTTGTCGACCGCGGCGGTGGTAGGCCGATTACGCGCGGTCGTCTGCGCGCCTGCCGGTGCCGTGGACAGCTCCGCCCGAGCCTGCGCGGCAACACAATTGGCGCGGCTGGCCAAAGGTGGTGTGCCGGGAGCTGATCCGGCAGGTTGGCACGCCCTGGTCCCGGTCAGCACGGAGGTTCCGTTGCGTGGCGCCGACGATGTGGTCACCCTGACGCCGTCCACCCTGCAGACCCTCAATGACTGCCCGCTGCGTTGGCTTGCCGAGCGGCATGGTGGAACCAACCCACGTGAGCTTCGCTCTACGGTCGGCTCAGTGCTGCACGCCTTATTCGCCGAACCTGGCAAGACCGAATCGCAACTGTTGGCCGACCTGGAGCGGGTATGGCAGCACCTGCCCTTCGACGCCGACTGGCATTCGGCCAACGAGTTGACCCGCCACCGCGCCATGATCGAGGCCTTCGTGGAATGGCGCGCGCAGACGCGGGGCGAGCTGACAGAGGTCGGTGTCGAGGTTGCAGTTGACGGGGTACTCGACACCCCGCGCAATGGCGGGGGAGAGGTCAGGCTGCGCGGACGGGTGGACCGGTTGGAGCGCGATGGCGCCGGACGTCTGGTGGTAGTCGACGTCAAGACCGGCAAGACACCGGTCAGCAAGGACGACGCCCAACAGCACGCGCAGTTGGCGCTGTACCAACTGGCGGTGGCCGAAGGCATGGTGCCCGCCGGTGACGAACCCGGCGGCGCTCGTCTGGTCTATCCCGGCAAGACGGGCGCGGCCGGCGCCACGCAGCGTGAACAGGACCCGTTGACGCCGGAGGCCCGTGACCACTGGCGCGACGTGGTCCGACAGGCCGCCGAGGCGACCGCCGGCCCACAGTTCATCGCCCGGCGCAACGACGGCTGCTCCCACTGCCCGATGCGCCCGTCATGCCCCGCCCACGTCGACGGGTCGGCACCGTGAACCCGCGCTACACCCCATACGAATTAGCAAGTGCCCTGGGCATTTTCCCGCCGACCGACGAGCAGGCCGCGGTTATTGCCGCACCGCCGGGCCCGCTGGTGGTAATCGCCGGAGCGGGCGCGGGCAAGACCGAGACGATGGCCGCACGGGTGGTATGGCTGGTGGCCAACGGCTACGCCGAACCTGGCCAAGTGCTCGGATTGACCTTCACGCGGAAGGCCGCGGGCCAGCTCCTGCGTCGCGTCCGGTCCCGGTTGGCCCGGTTGGCCGGCGTTGGTGTGGGATCCGGCGCGCCAGCGGCCGCCGAACCCGCCGGCGCGCCGACCGTCAGCACGTACCACGCGTTCGCCGGCTCGCTGCTGCGTGATTACGGCCTGCTGCTGCCCGTCGAGCCGGACACCAGATTGCTCACCGAGACAGAGCTTTGGCAGTTGGCATTCGACGTCGTCAACGGCTACCACGGGTCGCTGGACACCGAAAAAACCCCGGCGGCTGTCACCTCGCTGGTGTTGCGACTGTCGGGGCAGCTCGCCGAACACCTCGTGGACACCGACCAGCTCCGCGATACCCACCTCGAGTTGGAAAGGCTGGTCCACACCCTGCCGGCGGGCCCGTCCCAGCGCGAGCGCGGCCCCAACCAATGGTTGCTGCGCATGCTGGCCACCCAGAATGCGCGAGCCGAGTTGGTGCCGCTGCTCGACGCCTTGCACGGACGCATGCGTGCCGAGAAGGTCATGGACTTCGGGATGCAGATGGGCTCCGCCGCGCGGTTGGCTGCGACGTTCCCGCAGGTGGGTCGGGATCTGCGGAGCCGGTACCGGGTGGTGCTGCTCGACGAATACCAGGACACCGGCCATTCGCAGCGGGTTGCGTTGTCGTCGTTGTTCGGCGGCGGCGCGGACGACGGGCTGGCTTTGACGGCGGTCGGCGACCCGATCCAGTCCATTTACGGCTGGCGCGGTGCCTCGGCCACCAACCTGCCGCGATTCACCACCGACTTCTCGCTTTCTGACGGCTCCCCGGCGCCGACCCTGGAATTGCGGACCAGCTGGCGCAATCCGCCCCGAACGCTGCACGTGGCCAACGCGATATCGGCCGAGGCCCGGCGGCGGTCGGTTGCGGTGCGCCCGCTGCGCTCGCGCCCGGACGCCCCACCGGGCACGGTTCGTTGTGCGTTGCTTCCCGATGTGCAGGCCGAACGCGACTGGATCGCCGACCATCTGCAGCAGCAGTACCAGGACGCCCGCGACCGCGACGCCGACCCGCCCACCGCAGCAGTGCTGGTGCGCCGCAACTCCGACTCCGCTCCCATCGCAGATGCGCTGCGCGCCCGTGGAATCCCGGTGGAAGTCGTCGGCCTGGCTGGCCTGTTGTCCGTCCCGGAGGTCGCTGATCTGGTGGCCATGTTGCGGTTGGTTGCCGACCCGGTGGCCGGCGCCGCCGCGATGCGGGTACTGAGCGGTCCCCGCTGGCGCCTGGGTGGTCGGGATATCGCCGCACTGTGGCGACGCGCGCAGGAGTTGGGTGCAGCGCCCACCCGCTCGGCGAGTCCGATCGAATCGGCTTCAGCCGAGACGATAGCGATGGCCTCCGGTCCCGACGCCGACGCGGCCTGCCTCGCCGACGCCATCTCCGACCCCGGCCCGGCCGCCAACTATTCGGCGGCCGGGTACCGGCGCATCGAAGTTCTTGCCGGTGAACTGATTTCGCTGCGCGGCCACCTCGGTTATGCACTGCCGGACCTGGTCGCCGAGACGCGACGGGTACTGGGAATCGATTGCGAAGTCCGTGCCACCGCTGCCGGGGAGTGGTCTGGGGCCGAACATCTGGACGCCTTCGCTGACGAGGTCGCCGGTTACGCCGAGCGGGTAAGCGGCTCCCACTCCGCTGATGTCGCCACAAAGGCTTCGGTGGCCGGCCTGTTGGCGTATCTGGACGTGGCAGCGCAGGTGGAGAACGGGTTGGCGCCCGCCCAGCCGGTCGTGGCTCGCGACCGAGTCCAAATTCTCACCGTGCACTCGGCCAAGGGATTGGAATGGCAGGTGGTGGCGGTCGCACACCTGTCCGGTGGGGTATTCCCGTCGACGGCGTCGCGGAGCAGCTGGCTCACTGACCCGGGCGAGCTGCCGCCACTGCTCCGCGGAGATCGCGCCGGAGCGGGTGCGCTGGGCATTCCGGTGCTTGATACATCAGCCGTCAGCAATCGAAAGCAGTTGTCGGACAAGATCTCTGACCATCGTGGTGAGCTGGATCAGCGTCGAGTGGACGAGGAACGGCGGCTGCTTTACGTAGCCGTCACCCGGGCCGAGGACACCCTGCTGGTGTCCGGCCATCACTGGGGATCCAGCGGCATCAAGCCACGTGGGCCGTCGGAATTCCTGATCGAACTGAAGGACATCATCGACCGGTCCGCCGAAGCCTGCGATCCTTGCGGTGTGGTGGATCATTGGGCCCCGGCGCCGGCTGACGGTGAACGAAACCCACTACGGGACAAAGTTATCGAGGCGGTGTGGCCTGCCGACCCGTTCGCGAATCGCCGCGGCGACGTCGAACGCGGTGCCCTGCTGGTGACGGAAGCGATTGCGGCGGCGCCGCCGCAGACCGACGACGCCGCCGCTGACATCGAAGGCTGGATCGCCGACGTCGACGCGCTCCTGGCCGAGCGTGCGCGTGCCGCACAACCGCCTGATCGGACGCTGCCCGGCCAGGTTTCGGTCAGTGGCCTGGTTGAGCTCGCGCGCGACCCGAAGGCCGCAACGCAGCGGCTGATCCATCGCCTGCCGACCCGTCCGGACCCACATGCTCTGTTGGGCAACGCCTTTCACACCTGGGTCCAGAAGTTCTACGGTGCTGAGTTGCTATTCGAGCTCAGTGATCTGCCGGGTGCTGCGGACTCCGACTCCGACGTGGGCGACCCCGAAGAGCTGGCCGCGTTGCAGGAATTGTTCGCCGCATCTCCGTGGGCGGCGCGCACGCCGCTCGCCGTCGAGGTGCCATTCGAAATGCCGGTCGGCGACATCGTGGTGCGTGGTCGGATCGACGCGATCTTCGCCGACGCCGACGGGGGTACCACCGTTGTCGACTGGAAGACCGGTGAGCCGCCGCGCGGAGCTGAAGCAAGGCGCCAGGCCGCCATCCAACTCGCCGTGTACCGGTTGGCCTGGGCCGCACTGCATGGCTGCCCTGAATCATCGGTGCGGACGGCCTTTTACTACGTGCGCAGCGGAACCACCGTCGTCCCCGATGAACTGCTTGATGTCGACGAGCTGGCCTTGCTGCTGTCACACTCCGGTCGCCCCTCACCAGCCTGATCGTGGTTACATGTTTCTCGTGCATGAGTCACGCGCTGGGGCCGAGCCGATGACGGGTCTCCGTGGCGAAAGGTAGCTGGCGGCGGAGGCGTCTCGACGAAAAGCTGACCGACCAGCCCAGTTACGCGCTGGTCGGCGTGCTGCGGATACCACAGGGCCAGGCCAGTCCCGCGCGGATCATTTCTCGTCGCGTAGCGATCGCCGTCGCTGCCTTACTGCTCGCCGCCGTCACGGTCTACCTCGATCGCGATGGGTATCGCGACGCGCAGGGCGATCGGCTGTCCTTCCTGGATTGCCTCTACTACTCGGCGGTCACGCTGTCGACAACCGGCTACGGCGACATCACACCCATTTCGGAGTTCGCGCGTGCGGCGAACATCTTCATCATCACCCCGCTGCGCATCGCATTCCTGATCTTGTTGGTCGGGACGACCCTCGAGGTCGTCACCGAAACGTCCCGGCAGGCATTCAAGATCCAGCGTTGGAGGAATAGGGTGCGCAACCACACGGTCGTCATCGGCTACGGGACGAAAGGCAAAACCGCGATCGGCGCGATGCTCGGCGACGAAGTGGCCCCGGGAGATATCGTCGTCGTCGATATGGACCGGCCCGCGTTGGATCGGGCCGCGTCCGCGGGCCTGGTCACGGTGCATGGTGACGCGACGAAATCAGACGTCCTGCGGCTGGCCGGTGCTCAGCACGCGGCCTCGATCATCGTGGCCACCAGCCGTGACGACACGGCCGTCCTGGTCACGTTGACCGCGCGAGAGCTGTCACCGAAGGCGAAGATCGTCGCGTCGATCCGCGAGGCGGAGAACCAGCATTTGCTGCAGCAATCCGGCGCCGACTCGGTGGTGGTCTCATCGGAGACCGCGGGCCGGCTGCTCGGTCTGGCGACCACCACCCCCAGCGTCGTGCAGGTAATCGAGGACCTGCTGACTCCCGATGAGGGGTTCGCCATTGCCGAACGCGAAGTCGAGCAATCCGAGGTCGGTGGATCGCCTCGGCATTTGCGTGACATCGTGCTCGGGGTGGTCCGCAACGGCAAGCTGCTGCGCGTCGATGCACCCGAAGTGGACGCCATCGAGGCCAGTGATCGGCTGCTGTACGTCCGCAGCACGGGACACTGACGCGCGATGGACTTTCAACTACGCAACGTGCCGTTGCTGTCGCGGGTAGGCGCCGACCGCGCCGACCAACTGCGCACCGACATCGACGCGGCCGCCGCGGGTTGGGCCGAAGCCGCCCTGCTGAGGGTGGACTCCCGCAACCAGGTGCTGGCCGCGAACGGCCGCGTCGTGCTGGGCCCCGCCATCGCGCTGGGCGATGCGCCGCCGCCAGAGGCGGTGTTCCTGGGGCGCGTCGACGATGGCCGCCATGTCTGGGCGATCCGCGGCCCACTGCAGCCCCCCGAAGACGGTCCCAAAGATGTCGAGGTGCTGGATCTACGCAGGCTCGGCCGCATCATCGACGACGCCAGCAGCCAATTGGTGTCGTCAGCGTTGGCGCTGCTGAACTGGCACGACAACGCCCGATTCAGTGCGGTAGACGGCACGCCGACCAAGCCCGCCAGAGCAGGCTGGGCGAGGGTCAACCCGCTCACCGGCCACGAAGAGTTCCCGCGCGTCGACCCCGCGGTGATCTGTCTGGTTCACGATGGCGCCGACCGTGCTGTGCTGGCCCGCCAAGCGATGTGGCCGCCGAAAATGTTCTCGCTGCTGGCGGGCTTCGTCGAGGCCGGCGAGTCGTTCGAAGTCTGTGTTGCACGGGAGATCCGCGAGGAGATCGGACTGACCGTCACCGATGTGCGTTATCTCGGCAGCCAGCCGTGGCCGTTCCCGCGCTCGCTGATGGTCGGCTTTCACGCCGTGGGGGACCCGGATGAGCCGTTCGCGTTCAACGACGGCGAGATCGCCGAGGCGGCCTGGTTCACTCGCGACGAGATACGAACGTCGCTGGACGCCGGCGACTGGACCAGTACATCGGAGTCGAAACTGCTACTGCCCGGGTCGATTTCGATAGCCCGGGTGATCATCGAATCCTGGGCTGCTATTTGACCCGATCGGCGATGTTGTCGATGATCGTGGTGGCGATTCGCTCCGCAGGCTCGATGCCCAGCACACCGACCGACATCAACACCGAGTTCTTCACCCGGTACTGATGGCTCCAGCCGTTGTCGGTGATCCGCAGCGTGGTGGGATTGGGTTTGTCGAGCTTGAAGTCGTATTTCGGGTCGTTCAGTGCGATGCACGCATTCAGCGAGGACTCCAGCTGTTCGATCGCGCTGCGCGCCAAGTGGGCGTCCGGGTAGATCGCGACGGCCTGGCTCACCGAGTCGATCAGGGCGAGCCCGCCCGGGTCGATGTCGTCGGTCACCCCGCTGTAGCCCGCGCTGCGGAACTCGGTCCATCCGGCGGCGAAGGTGAGGTCACTGGTGCCGGCCGCTCGGCACGGCCCCGGAGCGTTCACATCGCCGGACGGCGGATGGCGCAAGTCTGCGTGTGCGTGCGCGGTGAGTTCTTCATAGTTGGCGATCCGCCGGACATCTTCGACGCTGACGATCAGTGCGTCGGCTCCCGTTGCGGTGGGAGTCGTCGCAGCTGGTGCGTTGTTGTGCGAGCACGCCGGGATCGTGGCGAACATGCACCAGACGAGGAAGACCACTTGCAACAGCCGGAGTTTGCGCCCGAGCGCCGATGCCATGGTCTTTATCGTAAGGCCGCAATCGCCAACCGTCCCTGGCGCACGCCGAGGATCCGACGTGCCTAGCCGACGCTCTCGGCCAGCTTCGCCTTGACCTCGCGGGCGCTGGGGTTGGTCAGAGTCGACCCGTCGGCGAACTTCACCGTCGGAACGGTCCGGTTGCCGCCGTTGACCGAGCTGACGAAATCTGCAGCGGCCGCGTCGTGTTCGATATCGACCTCGTCGTAGGAAATCCCTTGAGCCTTGAGCGCTGTCTTGAGCCGAACACAGTAACCACACCAAGTCGTGGAGTAGATCGTGAGCGCACCATTGGTCATGACTCGTTAACGTAGCTGGACGATGAACCATTCCAAGCTCCACCCCGCTGCAGGCGCCATGGCGTCATGCCCGGCTTGTCAGCCGTCACTGCCAAGATGGACGTCGTGCCCGTGATAGCCGACCCATTGATCGCAGGGCTGGATGACGAACAGCGCGAAGCCGTACTGGCGCCGCGCGGGCCGGTCTGCGTGCTGGCAGGCGCCGGAACCGGCAAGACCCGGACCATCACGCACCGCATTGCCCAGCTGGTCGCCGGTGGTCATGTCGCCGCGGGCCAGGTGCTGGCAGTCACCTTCACCCAGCGCGCCGCGGGGGAGATGCGGTCCCGGCTGCGCTCAATCGATGCCGCAACGCAGAGCGGAGCCGGCGTGGGCGCCGTGCAGGCGCTCACCTTCCATGCCGCCGCACACCGTCAGCTGCGATATTTCTGGAGGCGGGTGATCGGCGATACTCGCTGGGAACTCCTCGACACCAAGTTCGCGATGGTCGCCCGCGCTGCCAGCCGGTCCCGGCTCAACGTCAGCACCGACAATGTGCGAGACCTGGCCGGTGAGATCGAGTGGGCCAAGGCGTCGTTGATCAGCCCGGAGGAGTACGCGAGCACCGTGGCGGCCGTCTCCCGGGACATCCCGCTGGACGTCGAGAAGGTGGTCGCCGTCTACACCGCCTACGAGGCGCTCAAGGTGCGCGACGAGGACGTCACGTTGCTCGATTTCGACGACCTGCTCCTGCACACCGCCGCTGCGATCGAGAACGACGCCGCGGTCGCGGCAGAATTCCGCGACCGATACCGCTGCTTTGTGGTCGACGAATACCAGGACGTCACGCCGTTGCAGCAACGGGTGCTGTCGGCCTGGCTAGGCGACCGTGACGACCTCACCGTCGTCGGCGACGCCAACCAGACCATTTACTCATTCACCGGCGCATCGCCGCGTTTCCTGCTCGATTTCTCCCGTCGATTCCCGGACGCCGCGGTGGTTCGCCTGGAACGCGACTACCGGTCGACCCCACAAGTCGTATCGCTGGCCAACCAGGTGATCGCCGCCGCACGAGGCCGTGTCGCGGGCAGCAAGCTGCAGCTGATCGGCCAGCGGGAGCCCGGCCCGGCCCCGTCATTTCGGGAGCACCCCGACGAGGCCACCGAGGCTGCCGCGGTCGCCTCCGCTATCGCGGCGCTCATCGAATCCGGCACTGCACCATCCGAAATCGCGATCCTCTACCGAGTCAATGCACAGTCGGAGATCTACGAGGAGGCGCTGACCGAAGCCGGGATCGCCTACAAAGTCCGCGGCGGCGAGGGGTTCTTCAACCGCCAGGAGATCAAGCAGTCGCTGGTTGCCTTGCAGCGCGCAGCCGAGCGCGAGGTCGACGGCGACCTGCCGGGCGTGGTCCGCTCCATCCTCGAACCGCTGGGGCTGACGGCCGAGGAGCCCGTCGGCACCAAGGCCCGGGAACGCTGGGAGGCGCTCACCGCGCTTGCTGAACTGGTCGACGACGAGGTGGCCCTACGCCCCGAGCTGCAACTGCCCGCGCTGGTGGCCGAATTGCGGATACGGGCCGATTCGCGGCACCCACCCGTGGTGCAGGGCGTCACGTTGGCCTCGCTGCACGCGGCCAAGGGCCTCGAGTGGGACGCGGTCTTCCTGGTCGGACTGGCCGACGGCACGCTTCCCATTTCGCACGCGATCGCGCACGGCCCGGACAGCGAACCGGTTGAGGAAGAGCGGCGTCTGCTCTACGTCGGAATCACCAGAGCACGAGTGCATCTGGCTCTCAGCTGGGCGCTGGCCCGGTCGGCCGGTGGTCGCCAGAGCCGCAAACCCTCGCGGTTCCTCAACGGCATCGCGCCGCAAACCCGAGTGGACGCCGCGCCGGGCAAGTCGCGGCGTAACAAGGGGCCGCTGCGTTGCCGCGTTTGCAATAAGGACCTGACCTCGCCGGCGGCAGTGATGCTGCGGCGGTGTGAATCCTGTGCCGGCGACGTCGACGAGGGTCTGCTGCTCGCGCTCAAGGACTGGCGGCGCGGCGCCGCCCAGGAGCAGAACGTGCCGGCTTACATCGTCTTCAGCGACAACACGCTGATCGCGATCGCCGAGCTGCGCCCCACCGATGATGCTGCCCTGATCGCCATTCCCGGGATCGGGGCCCGCAAGCTCGAACAGTACGGACCCGATGTGCTCGACCTGGTCCGTCAGGCTCGCTGAGCGGTATTTCCGCAGGTCAGAAAATCGGTTGTTTTCGGCAGCTGGTACCGTTTAGTCTCGAAACCACAGTCGGCCGGCCCGTTGGGTTGGTCTCAAAGCAGGTAACGCGAAAGGAGGGTGGCCCGTCATGATCTCGAAAAATGAACTCGGCGTAAGCGCGGCCACCCGCACGCCCGTATGGGCCACCAGCCATGCCGCCGCTACGCCGGCGGCCGCGGGTAAGCACCGCGCCGCCGCCGCGACTGAAGCGTCCGTGAATCGGGGCTCAACCTAGGTAGAGAACCCAGTTTCGCCAAATGGCCACGGACCCGAAGTCACCCGGATCCGTGGCCACCGTTATTTGGGAACCAGCCGTTCAGAGCCTCCCAATCCTGGTCCGGATCAAAGGAAGACAGTCAACCGACCAGGAAGCAGGTGAAGAGGACATGTCGGCACCGACAGTCCCCGAACGGACGCAGCCAGCACTGCAATCGGTCCTACCGTGCCATGCCGGTGACCCCGACCTATGGTTTGCCGATACCCCGGCAGACCTCGAACGTGCAAAGACGCTGTGCGAGGACTGCCCGCTGCGGCGCCAGTGTCTGGCCGCCGCGTTGGACCGGGCCGAGCCATGGGGTGTGTGGGGCGGCGAGATCTTCGAGCGAGGCTCGATCGTCAGCCGCAAGCGTCCGCGCGGTCGTCCGCGTAAAGAAGCGGCCTGACGGCGATCGAGCAACGTGAAGCCACTGCGACTTCCGAACCCGGATCTCGCAGTGGCGTTACGTGCGAGGACTAGACAACAACGGCATCGGGCTCAATGAAGCCCGGGATCAGTTCCTCGGTCAAACGCTTGATCTCCACATGCGCGTCGAGTTGGCACAGGATCGCCGCCACGGACGCGATAACCCGCATCGGGATCGCCAGCTTGGGCGGCAGATCCATCTGCCGAGCCGTCTTGATCTGGGCGACCGACCGGTCGAACTGGCTGACGGTCATCCGCTGCAACCACCTGCGGGTGTAGTGGAACTCGTCGACCTCAATGGGTTCGACGTATTGGCGCAACATCTCATCGATTTCGCGGACCGACACCTGCTGGCCGCGCTGGATGAATCCGATCTTTTCCATAGTCGGCAGCAGCAGGTCGTAGTTCTTGTCGCGGGCCAACCGAATCGTCATACCAAGCTCGATGGGGTAGCCGCCCGGCAGTGGAGCCACCGCGCCGAAGTCGATAACGCCCATCCGGCCATCGGGCAGCAGCATGAAGTTTCCGGGGTGGGCATCGCCGTGCAGCATCTCCAGCCGGCGTGGCCCGTCAAAAGAGAACTCGAGCAACAGGGTGCCGATTCGGTCGCGTTCTTCCTGGGTGCCGTGTCGGATGATCTCGGCCATGTGCTTGCCTTCGATCCACTCCTGGATCACCACCTTCGGCGCGCTGGCCACCACGTGCGGCACCGCGAAGCGGGGGTGACCCTCGTACGCCTTGGCGAACGCGCGCTGGTTGTCTGCCTCCAGCCGGTAGTCGAGCTCCATCTCGGTGCGTTCGAACAGCTCGTCCACCACGCCTTGCACGTCGGCCCCGGGAGCGAGCTGCTTGAAGACGCTGACCATGCGTTGCATGGTCTTGAGGTCCGCGCGCAGTGCCTCATCGGCGCCCGGGTACTGGATCTTGACGGCCACCTCACGGCCGTCGGACCAGATGGCCTTGTGCACCTGGCCGATGCTGGCCGAGGCGACCGGGGTGTCGTTGAATTCACTGAAGCGATCCCGCCACTTGGTACCCAGCTGGGCGTCCAGCACCCGGTGCACCTTGGCTGCGGGTAGCGGCGGGGCGTCCTTCTGCAGCTTGGTCAAGGCTTCGCGATAGGGCTCACCGAACTGCTCGGGGATGGCGGCTTCCATCACCGACAGCGCCTGGCCGACTTTCATCGCGCCGCCCTTGAGCTCACCCAGCACGGTGAACAGCTGATTGGCCGCCTTTTCCATCAGCTCGGCGTTAACTTCGTCCTTCGACTTGCCGGTTAAGCGCTTTCCGAAGCCGAGGGCGGCCCGACCAGCCATGCCGACCGGCAGACTAGCGAGCTTTGCGTTTCGGGCAGCGCGGCCACGCTTGATGTCTGACACATATCCATCATCCACGACGGCCAGCTCATCGCATGCATCGATTTCGCCTCGGAGCATCGATCCTCGACATTTGAATGCAAATTTTTCGTTTGCGTTGGCTAGGTAGCCTCTACGCGTCACAAATCCTGTGAAGCATTGAACGCACGTCCGGAGGGTGGACCGCACTAGCCATGGCAGCCAGACAATCGCAGCACGACGCCGCCGACGCCTTGTTCCGGGCGATCATCGAGACGCTGCACCGACACCGCGACGAGCGGACCTTGAACGAGAACGTGTTGGACGCCCTCGGACGGGCATATGCGGCGATCTCCACGGCGGTTCCTGAGCAGGGCCGACTGGGGTAGAGCTGTTCAGCAGCAGCACAACGGGTGCCGCGTCCATTGCCGCGTCACGATTGAGCCGGCCCGCAGATCGAATTCCAACGTGGCGTTGAGTGCTGACGGGGGATCAGGGTCCGCGTGCTGCCCGCGCACGGCGGCCATAACCTGGTTCACCTGACCCAGTGCCAGCGCGGCGGTCGCCAGCAAGGTGGCCCGGTCGGCCACTCCGACGGTGTCACGCAACTGCGCGGCGATTGCCGGCCACGCCGCATCGCGGTCACGCCGGTGCAGGTCAGCGCATGCCAGGCAACTGGTCACTCCGGGGATCACCAGCGGGCCGATCAGGCCGGTGCCATCCCGAACCCGCACGGCAAGGTGTGGAACGCCGGCGCTCTGCAGGTCGCGCACCACGCGCGGATCGGCTACGAGGAAGTCCGCCAGCACCACCAGATCGACCGACGCGGTGGTCACCGTCGCATGTGACTGGCTGCTCTGCCCGACCTTGGCTCCCGATCCTCGCAGGGCTCCCACCAGCAGGTCCGACAGCGGCCCCCGGCCATGCACCCGGATGGATGCCGACCGTCCGGTGACATTGCGGTCACCGCGGGTCGCCACGCCGGCCTCTACGAGTTGGTTGGCCAGGTGCTGCAGGTCCTCGCCATTGAGGCCACCGCCCTGACGCTGGAGGTCCGCCAGCGCTACCGGCGACCGCATCGACCTCAACACCGCGGCCAGTCGCGTCGCGGTCAGGTCACTGGGCGGACGGATCAGAACGGCCCGGCGCGGATCCCAACCCACCTGCACAACACCGTCGGGCCGCAGCAATACCGGCATGGCCGGATCCAGGCAATACAAGCAATGTCCGGGCCGCGCCATGACATGTCACGGTGCCATGCCTGAGCGAAGCGCCGTAGTCGGTTATCCACAGAAGTAAACGACACCCGAAGAATCAGGTACCTGACTACTCAGGCTTCTTCTGGCCCTTTCGCTTTACGTTGCGTCTACCTGACGGAGGAGACCGCCGGGCGAGTGAAAAACAGGGGTTCGCCCGGAGGTGGACAGACATGTCATTGGTCATCGCAGCACCCGAGATCATGACGATTGCGGCAACCGAGTTGGCAACTATCGACTCCGAACTCGACGCCGCCCAAGCGGCAGCGGCTTCCCGCACTACGGCGGTGCAGGCTGCAGCCGCGGATGAGGTATCGGCGGCAGTTGCGGCGCTCTTCTCAGACCATGGTCAGGGGTTTCAGGCGCTTCGCGCGCGGGCGGCGGCGTTTCATCAGCAGTTCGTGCACGCGTTGAAGTCGAGTGCGGAATCCTTTGCCAGCACCGAAGCCGCCAATTTTGCGGCGTTGGGAAACAGTGTCTTCACCGATATCTTCGGGTCGCCGGCCATCGAGCCGGTCCCGGCCACGGAAAATCCGATTTTCACCGGCAAACAGTCGCTACTAACCCGAATTGAAACCGCTCTGTTGCGGCCGGTAAGCGCTTTCATGACCGTATCCGGAATATGGGACCAGATGGGGGTGCTGAATTCCCCAGTCCAGAAGCTATTTGCCAGCGGTCTCCTGGCGCCGATCTTCAGCGACTCCCCTCCGAAGCTCTTGACGGCGCTGTTGGGAGAAACGGTCCAGTACACCACCTACGACGGCATGCGCGTCGTGCAGATCACCCCTGCAAATCCCAACGGCAACTACGTGGTCGCCCTGCATGGTGGCGGGTTTATCTGGCCGCCGATGATCTTCCACTGGCTTGGCTACTCGGTGATGGCCTACCAGACCGGCGCGACCTTTGAGGTGCCGATCTATCCGTTGATTCAACAAGGAGGTACCGCCGGCACGGTGGTCCCCAGCGTGGCCGGCTTCATCTCCACACAAATCGCCGCACACGGCGCTTCTCGCGTCAGCGTGCTCGGTGACTCCGCAGGCGCCACCATCGGACTGGCCGCCGTTCAATACCTGGTGGCGAACCACCAAACCGTACCGGCGTCGATGGTTCTGCTGTCCCCGCTTATGGACCAACGTTTGATTAATCCGAACATTGGGTTCATCAACGATCCTTTTTTCCCTCCTCGCGGAAACATGCTTTACCACACGGCGCAGCTTTGGGCAGGCGATCTTGCGTTGACCGATCCTCTGGTGAGTCCACTATTCGGATCACTTGACGGGCTCCCGCCGACCTATATCTACGCGGGTTCGCTAGATCCGGTCGCACCCGATTTGTTTGTCCTCGCGCAAAAAGCCATAACTGAGTCGGCTCCGATCAGGTTTGCGATGGCCAGCGGCGGATTCCATGACTGGATTTTGCTGAGTCCGGGAGGTCTTCGCTACTGGCCGCAGATCAAGCAGGAACTCGGTATCTAAAGACGTGCTTGCATGAAGCGCAGCTGTGAAACGGCAGAACAGGTAGTCAACTACTCGTGCTTCGCCGAACGTCCTGTTTTACGTTGCTAGAGCCAGACGCTAGCGACAAATCAGTGACCTGCCCGGAGGTACGTAGACATGTCATTTGCAACCGCGCTGCCAGCGACGATGGCGGCGGCAGCCGCCGATCTGGCGAGTATCGAGTCGGCGCTCAGCACGGCGCGCAATGCTGCCGCGGCCTCGACGACACAGTTGCTGGCTGCGGGTGCTGATGAGGTATCGACGGCAATCGCGGGGCTCTTCTCCGGCCATGCCGAAAACTTTCAGGCGCTCAGCGCGCGGGCGGCGGCATTCCATGGCGAGTTCGTGCAGGCCCTGCACGCGGCCGGGGGCGCTTACGCGTCAGCGGAGGCGGTCAACTTGCAGACCATCGAGCAGGCGGTGTTGGGAGTGATCAATGCTCCGACGAATGCGTTGTTCGGAACGCCCCTGATCGGGAACGGAACCGACGGTGTGCCTGGCACTGGGCAGGCGGGCGGGCCGGGCGGGCTGTTGTTCGGCAATGGCGGTCACGGCGGGTCCGGAGCGGCCGGGCAGCCCGGCGGCAGGGGCGGCAATGCCTGGCTTTTCGGCAACGGCGGCCAAGGCGGGACCGGCGGGGCCGGCGCTACCGGCATCGCGGGTAACGCCATGGGCGGTGCGGGCGGCGCCGGCGGTCTTGCCGGCAATGGCGGCCCGGGCGGCAATGGCGGATTTATTTACGGCAATGGCGGCATCGGCGGTCACGGAGGAGTGGGCGGGACCGGCGGGACTGGCGGGAGCATCACCTTCAACGCTAAAGGGGGCAGCGGGGGTAACGGTGGCACTGGCGGCAACGGCGGGCCGGGCGGCCAGGCCCAAGGCCTGGCGGGACTGTTTGGCGGCCACGCCGGGGTCAATGGCGACGGCGGTGCCGGTGGTGTTGGCGGCAATGGCGGCAATGCTGGCCTCAATGCGCCCGGCGCCTTCAGCACCGCCGGCGGCAATGGCGGCAATGGCGGCACGGGCGGCGTCGGCACCAACGGCGGCGACGGGGGTACCGGCGGCAATGGCGGCCAGAGCCTCACTGTCGCCACCACCTCGGCCGCTGCAGTCGGCGGTGGAGGGGGCGGCGGCGGAGAAGGCGGCGACAGCACCGGCGGCGGGCATGGAGGTACCGGAGGCACTGGTGGGAGCGGCGGCAGTGCGAGCGCTGTCGCCGACACCGGCGGGGGCGGCAAAGGTGGCCTAAATAATCTTCTTGGTGGCGGGGGCGGCGGCGGGGGTGGCGCCGTCGGCTTGAACGGGGGCCCAGGAGGCGGCGGTGGTGCCGGCACCGTCGCGATAGTCGGACCCACGATGGCCGGCGCCCCCAGCGGCTTGACCGGGGTCGGTACCGGCGGAGGGCTGGGCGGTGGCGGCGGCTCCGCCGGGGCCAATGCCACCGGGCTCTTTGCCTCTGGCGGCGGCGGCGGCGGGGGCGGCGGCGGCGCTGCTGGCGGCACGGGCGGTACAGGCGGGAACGGCGGCGGCCTGATGGGTGGCGGCCCGGGCGGCACTGCGGGCCAGGCCGGCAGCAACGGCTTCGCGTACGTACAGAACATGGGCACGGCGACCGCCGGCCTGAGCGGTACCGGCGGTGTCGGCGGCGGCGGTGGCGGTGGAAGTGGCTCAAGCAGCGGCTTTGGCGCTACCGGCCAGGGCGGCCAGGGTGGCAAAGCCGGCAACGGGTGACCCTGCCGGCGGGTCAGTTATCCGCCGGCACCGGATTCTGGATCGTCGCGGCTCTCACGGTTGAGTTCGGCTTCCAGATCGGAAATCGCCTGGTCGATCCCGCTGGTGTCGCCGCCGACGATCCGGTCGATGAACGCCGCTGGATCGTCGAGATCCTCCGCACCCGGCAGCAGGTCCGGGTGTTGCCAGACCGCGTCACGCTCGTCCATACCCGCGGCCTGGGTCAGGCGGGTCCACAATGCGCCAGCCTCCCGAAGCTTGCGCGGACGCAGCTCCAAGCCGACCAAAGTGGTGAAGGTCTGTTCAGCCGGCCCGCCGCTGGCCCGTCGGCGGCGCAGCGTCTCACTGAGTGCCGCTTCACCGGGAAGCCGCTCACCCAAGGCCTCGGTCACCACTGTCTGGACCCAGCCCTCGATCAGCGCGAGCAGCGTCTCGAGCCGCTCCAGCGCCTGGGTTTGCGCCGGCGTCGCCTTCGGTTCGAACACACCTTGGCTCAGCAGTTGCTCCATGGCGGCGGGGTCGGCCAGCGAGGCCGGGTTGAAATCCCGGGCCAATTCCTCGATCCCGGACATGTCGATCTGCATGCCCTTCGCGTACGCCTCGACGGCCCCCATCAGCTGACTGGACAGCCAGGGCACGTGGCTGAACAGGCGGTGATGGGCCGCTTCCCGGGCAGCGAGGAATGTCATTATCTCGCTGCGCGACTGTTCCAGTCCGCTGGCGAAGGCCTCCACCGCATCCGGTTGGATCGCTGCGACGCCCTTGGGCCCCAGCGGCAGGCCGATGTCCGTCGACGTCAGCACTTCCTTGGAGAGCCGGCCCAGCGCCTGTCCCAACTGCGAGCCGAAGGCGACGCCGCCCATCTGCGACATCATCTGCAGCAGCGGTCCGGCCATGCTCTTGGCTTCCTCCGGCAGCGACGACACCCACACGGCCGAAATTTGTTCGGCCATCGGGTCGCACAGTCGCTTCCAGGTCTGCAGCGTGTTGTCGACCCAATCGGAGGGGCTCCAGGCCACCGCCTTGGTGGTGCCGGCCGGCAGTGCCGTCGCCCCATTCAGCCAGGTCTCGGCCAGATGCACCGCGTCGGAAATCGCCGAAGTCGTAGCTGCCGGGATCGGCGCGACGAATCCGATCGAGCTGGACGCGACCTGTCGGGCGAGGTCGTAGTTGACCGGACCGGCATTGTTTCCCGCGCTCATCGCGCTGCCGACACCGCCGAACATCTCACCCAGCTTGGTGAACAATTGGCCGAGGTTGGCCATATCGAAATCGCCGCCGCCAAAGCCGAACTGGCCAAACGGGTTGGCGCCCGATCCGGAGTCGGGGTCGTTCTTCCCGCGCTTGTCGCGTTCGGGGTCGTCTCCACTGGAGAAGCCGAAAGGCACGTCAGCCATGGGGTCAACGGTACTCACCAGCGAATCCGAACGCGCGAGGCACGGTCACGCTTGTAGCTGAATTCCTCCGCGACCCCACGACTGAGGGGCCGGTTAGGGTGAACGGCGTGAACAGGCGGATTCTGACCTTGATGGTCGCGCTGGTGCCGATCGTGGTGTTCGGCGTCCTGCTGACGATGGTGACAGTGCCGTTTGTGTCACTGGGTCCCGGGCCGACGTTCGACACCCTTGGTGAGGTCGACGGCAAGCAGGTAGTGCAGATCGAGGGAACACAGACGCACCCGACGTCGGGCCACCTCAATATGACGACGGTGTCGCAACGCGACGATCTGACCCTGGGTGAAGCCCTCACGCTGTGGGTCTCCGGTTCCGAACAACTGGTCCCGCGCGATTTGATCTACCCCCCGGGCAGGTCGCGCGACGAAGTCGACAAGGCGAACAACGCCGACTTCAAGAACTCCGAGGACAGCGCGGAGTACGCCGCGCTGGGATACCTCAAATACCCCGAAGCGGTGACCGTCGCGACGGTCACCGATGGCGGCCCGTCCGCGGGCAAGCTGAACGCCGGTGATGCGATCGACGCGGTCGATCGGACGCCGGTGGCCAACGTGGAGCAATTCACCTCGTTGCTGAAGAACACAAAGCCGGGACAGGTCGTCACGATCGACTACCGCCGCAAGAACGAGCCGGCCGGCGTCGCGCAAATCACGTTGGGCACCAACAAGGATCGCGACTATGGGTTCATGGGCGTCGCGGTGCTGGACGCGCCCTGGGCGCAGTTCACAGTCGGCTTCAACCTCGCCAATATCGGCGGGCCATCGGCCGGATTGATGTTCAGCCTTGCCGTCGTCGACAAGCTCACCACCGGCGACCTGGCCGGTTCCACCTTCGTCGCGGGCACCGGGACGATCTCCGTCGACGGCAAGGTGGGGCCGATCGGTGGAATCACGCATAAGATGGCCGCCGCCCGCGCGGCCGGTGCCACGGTGTTCCTGGTGCCCGCGAAGAACTGCTACGAGGCGGCCTCCGATATTCCAGCCGGATTGAAGCTGGTGAAGGTGGACACGATCGGTTCAGCGGTAGACGCATTACACGCAATGACACATGGCGCGCAAACTCCGAGTTGCTAGTCCGACCGGATGCGTACAGTTATGACCGTCGGGGAAACGAAGCAGGGAGCGTAGCCAGTGGGAATGCGGCCCACCGCAAGGATGCCGAAGTTGACTCGGCGCAGCCGGATTCTGATTCTTATCGCAATCAGCGTGATCGTGTTGCTGTTGGCGGGTCCGCGCTTGATCGACACCTACGTCGACTGGCTGTGGTTCGGTGAACTGGGCTACCGCTCGGTGTTCACCACGGTTCTCGTCACCCGCATCGTGGTGTTCCTGGTGGCCGGGGTGTTGGTGGGCGGCATCGTGTTCGGCGGGCTCGCGCTGGCGTACCGCACCCGCCCGGTGTTCGTTCCGAACAACGACAACGACCCGGTGGCTCGGTATCGCGCGATCGTGATGGGGCGCCTGCGGCTGGTGGGCATCGGAATCCCGGTGGCGATCGGTGTGTTGGCCGGCATGGTCGCGCAAAGCTACTGGGTGCGGATTCAGCTGTTCCTGCACGGGGGCGACTTCGGCATCACGGATCCCCAGTTCGGTAAGGACCTCGGCTTCTACGCGTTCGAGTTGCCGTTCTACCGGCTCGTGCTCAGCTTCCTGTTCGTCGCGATCTTCCTGGCGGCGGTGGCGAACCTGGTGTCGCACTACCTGTTCGGCGGCATTCGACTCTCCGGGCGTGCCGGGGCGCTGAGCCGGTCGGCGCGGGTCCAGCTGATCAGCCTGGTCGGAACCCTGGTGCTGCTCAAAGCCGTTGCCTACTGGCTGGATCGGTACGAACTGCTGTCGCACACCAGGGGCGGCAAACCGTTCACCGGGGCCGGCTATACCGACATCAACGCGGTGCTTCCGGCCAAACTGATCCTGCTGGCGATCGCGCTGATCTGCGCGGTGGCGGTGTTCTCCGCGATCACCTTGAAGGACTTGCGGATTCCCGCCATCGGTCTGGTGCTGCTGCTGCTGTCATCGCTGATCGTGGGTGCCGGCTGGCCGATGATCGTCGAACAGATCAGCGTCAAACCCAATGCCGCGCAGAAGGAAAGCGAATACATCAGCCGAAGTATCGCTGCGACGCGCCAAGCCTATGGGCTGACACCGGATGCGGTGACCTATCGCAACTACACCGGCGACGGTCAGACGACCGCGCAGCAGGTGGCTACCGACCGGGCGACAACCTCGAACATCCGTCTGCTGGACCCGACCATCGTCAGCCCGGCGTTCACCCAGTTTCAGCAGGGCAAGAACTTTTATTACTTCCCCGACCAGCTGTCCATCGACCGCTACATGGACAAGAACAACAATCTCCGCGACTACGTGGTCGCCGCACGCGAACTCAACCCGGATCGGTTGATCGACAACCAGCGCGACTGGATCAACCGCCACACCGTCTACACGCACGGCAATGGGTTCATCGCGTCGCCGGCGAACACGGTGCGCGGCATCGCCAATGACCCCAACCAGAACGGCGGATATCCGGAGTTCTTGGCCAATGTCGTCGGCGCCAACGGCAGCATCGTGTCCGACGGGCCGGCGCCACTGGATCAGCCGCGGGTCTATTACGGACCGGTCATCTCCAACACAGCTGCCGACTACGCGATCGTCGGCAAGACCGGTGCCGATCGCGAGTACGACTACGAGACCAGCAACGAAACCAAGAACTACACCTACACCGGCGGTGGCGGTGTCCCGATCGGTGACTGGCTTTCCCGCAGCGTGTTCGCGGCGAAGTTCGCCGAGCGAAACTTTCTGTTCTCCAATGTGATTGGCTCCAACAGCAGGATCCTGTTCAACCGTGACCCGGCGCAGCGGGTCGAGGCCGTGGCGCCGTGGCTTACCACCGACAGTTCGGTGTATCCGGCGATCGTCAACAAGCGACTGGTGTGGATCATCGACGGCTACACGACGTTGGACAACTACCCGTACTCCGAACTCACGTCGCTGTCGTCGGCGACGGCGGACTCCACCGAGGTGGCGTTCAACCGACTGGCGCCGGACAAGAAGGTCTCCTACATCCGCAACTCGGTGAAAGCCACCGTCGACGCCTACGACGGCACCGTCTCGTTGTACCAGCAGGACGAGAACGACCCGGTCCTGAAGGCCTGGATGTCGGTGTTTCCCGGCACGGTCAAGCCCAAGAGCGATATCAGCCCTGAACTCGCTGAGCATCTGCGCTATCCCGAGGATCTGTTCAAGGTGCAGCGCATGCTGCTGGCCAAGTATCACGTCAACGACCCGGTGACGTTCTTCTCCACCTCGGACTTCTGGGACGTGCCGCTGGACCCGAATCCGACCGCCAGCAGTTATCAGCCGCCGTACTACATCGTCGCGAAAAACATTGCCAAGAACGACAATTCGGCTTCGTATCAGCTGACCAGCGCGATGAACCGGTTCAAACGGGATTATCTGGCCGCCTACATCAGCGCCAGTTCCGATCCCGCGACCTACGGCAAGATCACGGTGTTGACCATCCCTGGCCAGGTGAACGGCCCGAAGCTGGCCAACAACGCCATCACCACCGATCCGGCGGTCTCCCAGGACCTTGGTGTGATCGGGCGAGATAACCAGAACCGCATCCGCTGGGGCAATCTGCTGACGCTTCCAGTGGGTCAAGGCGGACTGTTGTACGTCGAACCGGTCTATGCGTCGCCGGGTGCCAGCGATGCTGCGTCCTCGTATCCACGGTTGATCCGTGTGGCGATGATGTACAACGACAAGATCGGATACGGCCCTACGGTCGGTGACGCGCTGACCGCGTTGTTCGGGCCGGGCGCCGGTGCCGCGGCGACGGGCATACAACCGACCGATGCTGGGTTGCCGCCGAACCCGCCCGCTAACCCACCGCCGAATCCGAACGCCGGACCGGGGACGCCGCCACCGACAGCGGTGCCACCGCCGCCCGATGGCTCGGTGACCTTATCGCCGGCTAAAGCCGCCCTGCTGCAAGAGATTCAGACCGACATTGCCGCAGCTCGCGATTCGCAGAAGAAGGGCGACTTCGCCGGTTACGGGTCTGCGCTGCAGCGTCTCGACGAGGCCATCACCAAGTTCAACAACACCAAGTAGCCTGTCGCGTCGCGAGCTGGCGTGGTAGCGCCGGCATTTCAGGGACACTCGGCCCGGCCTACGGCTCCCCTCAACTGCGGGACGTGGTGTGAAACCGGTCCCGGTAGGCCCTGGGGCTGATGCCGAGGTGATTGAGGAACACGCGTCGCAGCGTTTCGGGAGACCCGAAGCCGGCCAGTCGCGCGGTGTCACCCACGCTGTGGCCGGCGTCGAGTGCCGCGCGCGCTACGTCGACTCGGATCATTTCGACGTAGCGTGCCGGCGTCGTACCCAACTCGGACTGAAATAGCCGAGTCAGCTGGCGCGTGCTCAGCGATGCACGGGCGGCGAGCTTGGCCACGCTGTGGTCGCTGCCTGGTTCAGCGGTCACCGCCTGCGTAATCACCCGCAGTGCGGAGCCCGGCGGGGGATCCGCCTCAACGAGAGCGGAGAACTGCGACTGCCCGCCCGCACGTTTGAGATAGACCACCAGCGACCGCGCCACCTCGCGAACCAACTCCGACCCGTAATCCATTTCGACCAGGGCCAGCGCAAGGTCGATGCCCGACGACACACCCGCGGAGGTGTACACGTCGCCGTCACGCACAAAGATCGCGTCGGGCTCGACGCGCACCGCAGGGAAGGCTCGGGCCATCAGGCTGGTGTGGCGCCAGTGCGTGGTGGCGCGCCGGCCGTCGAGCAGTCCCGCCTGCGCCAGAATGAACGCACCGGTGCAGACCGATGCCAGGCGATGCGTGTGGCCCGGCACCGCCTTGAGTGCCGCGACGAGTCCTGGGTCGATCGGCCGTCCAATGAGCACATCGCCGCCGGCGACCATAACCGTGTCCGCGGACTCAATCGACGAGATGCGCGTGGTGACAGCGAATCGCGTTCCGATCGTGGTGATTACGTCGTTTCCGTCCACCGATGCGATCTGCAGCGAATAGTTCGCGCCGAATCGGTTGGCCTCGGCGAATACCTCGGCGGGACCGGCTGCGTCCAGCAGTTTCACGCCGTCGAAGACGACGATCACCACTTCGCGAGGCTCACCCACCTGTCCATTGTGCGGACCGTGTCGCATTTTGTGGGATTGACGGCCCGAACTCATCAGCACCGTTCCCCTGGATCGGCGCAGAGTAGTCACAGGCCCACCCAAGGAGACGAAATCATGACCGCTCAATCGATCGAAACCATCGCCGGCATCGTCGTCCCGGACACCGCTCTGGTGCGCGACGTGACGGAGTTCATTCGCAGCGCAGAGGATGAACTGCTCTTCAACCACTCGCGCCGGGTATTCCTTTTCGGTGCACTGCAGGGGCAGCGCCGCGGCCTGCAGCCCGACCTTGAGTTGCTGTACGTCGGCGCGATGTTTCATGACATCGGTTTGACCGCGCCCTACCGCGCCTCCCAGGGACGTTTTGAGGTCGACGGCGCCAACGCGGCGCGTGACTTCCTGCTGGAGCGGGGTTATGACGCGGCCGACGCCAGGAAGGTATGGCTGAGCATTGCACTGCACACGACGCCCGGCATTCCCGAGTTCCTGGATCCCGAAATCGCTTTGGTGACAGCCGGTGTCGAAACCGACGTGCTCGGTATCGAGCGCGACGATCTGTCCAGCGAGGCTCTTGCCGCGGTGACCGCCGCCCACCCGCGTCCGGACTTCAAGAACCGCATCCTGTCGGCCTTCAACGAGGGCATGAAGCACCGTCCGCAGAGCACGTTCGGCACGGTCAATGACGACGTGCTGGCCTACTTCGACCCGGATTTCGTCCGCGACAACTTCGTCGACATCATCCGCGGCAACTCCTGGCCCGAATGAGGGGTGCAGAGATGACCACATCAGTAGCCACAACTCGCCGTAAAACCAACGAGATCAAAGCATTTCAGGCCCCGGCCGGTCTGTTCGACAATCTGCAGAAGGTGCTCGTCGATCTGATCGAGCTGCATCTGCAGGGCAAGCAGGCGCATTGGAATGTCGTCGGAACGAACTTCCGCGATCTGCATCTGCAACTTGACAGCCTTGTCGACATCGCGCGCGAAGCCAGCGACACCATCGCCGAGCGGATGCGTGCTCTGGATGCAGTTCCCGACGGGCGTTCGGACACCGTCGTCGCTTCCACCACCGTTCCGGCCTTTCCGCCGGGCCTGCGCAGCGGCTCTGAGGCGGTCGAGATGATCGCGATCCGAATCTATGCCGTCGTGGACACCCTGCGCACGGTGCACGACGACGTCGACGCCGCCGACCCGACGACAGCGGACGTGGTGCACGCGATAATCGACGATCTGGAGAAGCAGGCATGGCTGCTGAAGTCGGAAAACGGCACAGCCTGACCAGCAAAAACTCCCGCTCTTCCTGGCGATTTGGATAGGTAGTCATACGTTGGGTAACCTTGCGTTTACCGACGCGGGGTGGAGCAGCTCGGTAGCTCGCTGGGCTCATAACCCAGAGGTCGCAGGTTCGAATCCTGTCCCCGCTACTAGCGGAAATGGCCCTCAGGCAACAGCCTGGGGGCCATTTCCTATGCGGTTGGGAACACTATTGGGAACATTAGCGTCGGTAACGATTTTGTGGAACGGCGTCGCGATTGTCGATGAGCTGCGGCGAGCGAACTGCCAGGGCCGAACGCGAACCTGCGGTAGGGCGCACCGACACCGCCGTCAATGGCTCTCCGGGCAGCCCCGGCGAGCTAGCCGAACGCCCTATCGCCGGAAATGGTCAGTGCGACTGCCCGGTTTCCGATCATGAATGATATCGACTGCCTCTGCCCTGAGCGCCTCCCGGGCGGCGGCCTTCTCTTCAGCTGTACCAGCGTTGCGAATGCGCGCGAAATCAGCGTTCGGGATTTCGCAAACGCCGGCAATGGGGCCGTGTTCGATGTGCTGGCGTACAGCGTTGATGGTCCACGCGTTGGCATTGGGTGTGCCGTAGTGCTGAAGATTCTCGGCGAGTAGCAATGCGCGGGCCTGCTCCTCATCGCCGCCTATGACCAACCAGTCGGCGCCGGGGTTGCGGGCGAACCAGGATCCATCGGACTGTTTGGTCACCACGGACTCATAGAGAAACGCCACGCCGCGGTCCCGCATGACGCGTTCGACGCCGGCTTGGGTTTCTATAGCCATCCGAATCCCTCCTCCCTGTGATGCGTTGGCCGCTGCGCCGCAGCGTCCGTTTCGAGGACGCATGGAGCAAGCCTGCGCTACCACGTGGCCGTCAAAGCCATCCAACCAGGACTAAGCAGGCTGCCCCTGCGCCAAACGAGAAACCCCGACTGACGCCCACGCCGATCTGCACCACAAACGGACCATGGCGGACCCGATGCAAGGGTGTTTGGCAGTAGATGGCAGTGGCTGGACTCGTTTTGCTGATGACGGTGATGCAGTATCACGCACTATGAACAACATTTCTTCACGGACAACGCTTGGAACGCTGCGCGCAGTCGTTGGTGCAATCTCCTTAATTGCTCCCGTAACCGCAGCACGTGCCTTCGGGGCTGATCCCGATCGCTCTAACCGGTGGATCACCCGATTGTTTGGTTCACGTGAACTTGTTCTGGCCGCCAGTCTGCTGACCGCCTCGAACGAGCAGGTCTACCACGTGGCGGTGGCAGGTGCTGTGATCGATTCCTTGGACGTGGTCTCCACTGTTGTGGAGCGCGCGCGTGGTCGCATTTCGGTGTGGACGGTGCTCAGCGGAGGCGCGGGCGCCGCATTGTTCGTCGGTCTGGGACTAGACGCGGCGCGCCGAGCGCAGCAAGCGGGTCGGACACTCATTCACGCGGCGAATGCGTAAACCTGGGAGACTTTCGGCTCCGGTTGAAGTCTGAGCGGCCTGCGGCGGGCGGGTTCCAGTCAGCGTCGCTACTGGTCTAACTCTGGGCCGGCGTCAACACGGCATGTCGCTTCGAGAGAAATCACCGCCTACGATTCGCCGCGTGTCGGCGTCGGGTGTTGAAGCTGGGCAACGTCCGATTCATGACCTGCGTCAGCCTAAACACGCGCGACCACTTGTCCGCTGGCGAACACCAGATGGAGGTTTCAAAATGGTTGGGACACAGTGCTTTTGTGCCGATGCTGACCATTCGCGGACTAAATCAGCGAATGCGAGCGGACCGTACCGCATCGTTGGCCGCGGATCAGTAGTCGCCAGCAGGAAAATTGCGCTGTCGCAATGCTGTTCGGCAGGTTGACGTCTTCCGCCGTCTACTCAGTCTTATCGGGCGGCTTGAGGCCGGACACCCACTTGAGATTCCTGAGATCGTTCCAGAGTCAACCTACTGCGATGTGCGTGGCTGATTTCTTGTCGATGCGGGCGCGGCGAGCCGCCACCGGCAAGCAAAGTCCTTAGAACTTCACCGCGAGGTCCTGGCGAGCCAGTCTGTGAACGCCCCAGAAGTAGGTGACGAACGGCATGGTGCACCACAGGAGGTTCAGGACGACGAACTTGACCCACATCTCGACAGGGCTCGTCATGCTGTGCAGATTGTTCGCGATCTCCACCCCGAAGTAGACCGCCGGCAGCGTCACCTCGACGATCATCCCGCCCATGATGAAGGAGAGTTGTGTGCTGCTGAACCGCTTACCGTTTCGGAAGAACTGCACCATTGCATACGCCTCAAAGAGCCCTACGAAGAAGGCGATCCACTCGAGCACGACGATGAGCGGGTCGCCGTTGAGGTAACGGGAGTCGCCTCCGAGCAGGATGGGCGACCACATGTAGGTCCACAGCGCACCATGGTGCACACCGTCTCTGATCTGGTCAAAAGCCAAGAGCCACGGTAGTTCCCAAATAAACCGTGGAATCAGGGCGATGAAGACCCAGACAATCACCATCGAACCCAGTCGTTCCGACCGCGTGCGGTCACGTTGGCCGGGAAGCGGTAGCCACGGCAGTGCAAGCGCCGTCACGAAACAGCCCACCACCAAGGCGACCAACGTAGTGGACGCGACGACGTGAGACACCCCGGCATGAAATTCGAGGTACCAGAACACCGCATGGATGACGAAGAAGAACGCCAGGACGCCGAAGAGCGACTTCTGCAGAAACGAAAGTCCCTGCTTCGCCGTCACTGCTCGCTGATCGTCTCAGTCATGCGTTCGACTTTCGTCGCGCACGGTTAGCTGCATGACCAAAGCATGGCACGCGCCATGTTTTGTGGCAAGGGTCGGCTCGCCGCGATTGCGCAGGTGAGCGTGTACGGTGCTGACGAGCGGGGAACGTTGGGCAGGTCTTAAGCTGATTTCGATGAGGCAACGCGGCGAGCCGGGCGGATTGCGACGGTGACTGCGGGCAGACGCACCGCTCCGCGTCGTCCGATTGCCGGTCGGCAACAGCGGGGTGACCGGACCCGAGAACTGCTGATCGACGAGACGATTCGGTGCATTCGCGAGGAAGGCTTCTCGGCGGCGAGTGCTCGGCACATCATTGAACGAGCCGGAATGAGTTGGGGTGTCATTCAGCATCACTTCGGGGACCGGGATGGTCTGCTGACTGCGGTGATAGACGATGCCGTTGACCGCCTCGTCGCATCGCTTGAGGTGTTGTCTGATCCGGCGTTGGTCATGGACACCGAAGAGTTGGTGCGAGCGACGTGGGAGGCTTTCGCGAACCCAAGAGCGATGGCCGGGTTGGAGATTCTCATCTCGACCAAGGAGTTGCGCGCTGGGCTTGATGGGCAACACCTGGAACGCCTCGGCGCGGCGTTGGCGGCTCTGAATGCCCGACTGAGTACTGAGACCAACCGTGAATATTCCGTTGCGCTGGGCATGCTGCTGTGGACGACGCCAGTAGCAATGATGCTCGCCGAGATGTTCGCCTCGCCTCCGCTAGACACTATGAATGCCCAGAAAGCAGTGGCGAAACTGATCGATGAACATCGTTGAGCCAACGGCTCCGTTGAACCGGGCCGAGCGGCGATTCTGAGCATCGGTTCGCACCGGGCCGATCCATTGAGCTCGCTGGCGTGCAGAGATGAAGGTGCTCAGGAATTGAAGTGCCCCTCTGCGCTGCAAGGCTGTAGCGGATTCGCCCAATCTCTTCCGACGGACAGGCATGTTGCTCGTCGCGGTGCAAACCCGTGGTCATTGTGTATGTCACCGGCGGGTCTCGGCGTGGACGACTATTCGGGGCTCGTCAGGAAGGTTGCCTCGCGCCATAAACGATTCGCGTTGTCTCCGTCGAGCGCGTACTTGGCGACGCCGCTCGTACGGCCGAGGCTATGCGGGCGTTCGGTAACAACGTCAGCTTCGTTGTTGTTCTCGAAGTACCGTCCGCCGATCCCTTCGACGAGCGGCGATGCTGCCAGCAGCACCGATGTTGAGGCGCCTTGTTCAACGGTTTTCTGGAACTCCTCAGGAGTGCGCAGTCCGCCAGTGTGCTTCTGGAGTCCGGTGGCGATCGCGCCCGGATTCAGTGCGTTGGAGACGATTCCGTCATCGGCCCACCGTTCAGTCACTTCGACAGCCAGCAGTACGGTCGCGGTCTTCGACTGACCGTAAGCGGTCATCGGATCGTATGGTCGAAATCGATAATGGAGGTCGTCGAACACCACAGGCGAAAACAGGTGCCCCGTGGAACTGACCGACACTACGCGCGCGCCGCCAGCCGAGGCGAGAGGCTCCCGCAGTTCAACGGCGAGCGCGAAATGGCCAAGATAGTTGCTTGCAAATTGCATTTCGCACCCCAAGTCACTGCGCTGCAGTTCGGGCAACGCCATGACTCCGGCATTGTTGACCAGGATGTGCAGCGGACCTGTCCACGCCCGCGCGAATGCGGACACCGATGTGAGATCGGACAGGTCGAGTAAACGCGCCTCGATGGCGTCATTTCCCGTGGCGCGCCGCAGCTTTTCGGAGACACTCTGGCCCGCGTCGAGTCGGCGCACCCCCAGCACGACCTCGGCGCCGGCCGCCGCCAATACGCGCGCGGTCTCCACACCCAATCCGCTTGTGGCACCGGTGATCACCGCCCGCTTGCCGGTGAGGTCGACTCCACAAATGACCTCGTCGGCCGTCGACTCGAATCCGAACGGCGTGGTGAGCTTCTGCATTAGCTGAGTTCCGCTCCGTCGTGGGGATTAGTGCCGTGAATTCGTTGCTGTCGGTGTCCAACACCATGCCGAAGATCTTCGCCGTTGCGGGACCCGCGGGTGACCTTCGGAGCAGGTAGAGGTCATAGTCGGGTGACGCGAGATGGCCGACTGCGAGCCTGCCTGATTCGTACATGTCTGACAGGTCGTCACCTTGTTCGGTGCGGTAGGCGTCGAGCAGGCCCCGCCGGCGCAGTTCACCCTGGCCGCGCACCACGACCGCAACGGTGCGCCCGAGCGCCTCTGCGTTGAGGGTGTCTTCGCTGTAAAGCACGATGATGTCCTGCGGCAGGCCAGTTGGTAGGCCTCCGCGGCGGAGACGGCTCGGCCGGATCAGTTCGCCGTCGCGGTGGCCAGCGCTCGCGGCAGAAAGTCGCGAATGTACCCGCTGATCTCCTCGCCGTGGGTTTCCAGCGCGAAATGGCCAGCGTCGAGAAGGTGGAATTCTCCGTTGGGGAAGTCGCGGCGGAACGCTTCCGCCCCAGGGGCGCCGAAGATTTCGTCGTTCTTGCCCCAGGTGACCAGCAGGGGCGGTTGGTGGGTGCGGAAGTACTCCTGGAACGCGGGGTAGCCGTCGAGGTTGAACTGGTAGTCCCAGAACAGCTGCAACTGGATGGCGTCGTTGTCTTTGCGGTCCAAGCCGAGTTGGTCGAGCTGCCAGGTTTCGGGCGCGATCCGGTCCAGCCGATCGGTGGGTACGCCGTGGGTGTACTGCCAATGGGTGGTTTCGGGGGTGAACTTTTCACGCGCGCATTCCTCATTGGCGGCGCGATCCTTCGCGTGAGCGAACAGAATGTCCCAAAACGGAGTGAACCCCTCCATGTACGCGTTGCCGCTCTGCGTGATCAACGCGGTAATGCGTTCGGGACGACGGCTGGCGATCCGCAGTCCGATCGGAGCGCCATAGTCGTGGATGTATAGGGCGAACCGGTCCAGTCCGAGGTGCGTGATCAAACCCTCGGTGATCTCGGTGAGGCGGTCAAAGCTGTAGGTGAACTGAGTCGTAGTCGGCATCGCCGAGCGGCCGAAGCCAATGTGGTCGGGAGCCACCAGGTGATATTCGTCGGCCAGGGAGTTGATCAGGTTGCGAAACATGTGCGAGCTGGACGGAAAGCCGTGCAGCAGTAGCAACGTGGGGTGGTTGGGATCGCCCGCTTCGCGGTAGAACACCTCGAGTCCCTCGATCGAGGCCGTGTTGTACCGGGTGGCAAAAGCACTCATGGACGTCACCTATTCGGAAGCTGCCGCCAAGTGGTCCGGCCGGCAGGACAGTGGGCTTGCTTGGTAAGCGTGTCGGCGCCGCCGCCGACACCTGAAGCCGACCACGGAACCGCGCCGGCGCGAATCCAGGATGAACCCCAGTGGTCAGACGAATGGGCGTTTGACCGACTGACGTTTGACCCGCAAACGTTGCCGCGCGACATCAGGACGTCTTAGGGAGTCGAAGCCCGCGCATCGCTGTCAGACTGCACTGGTCAGATCTAGGCTCTATCTCTTAGCAAATCGCACCGTTGAGTGGCCTGTCTCCACCGGTGATAGGCATGGGGTAACACATTGCACGATGATCAGAACGACTGTGCTGGTGCGACCCGTGCCCTCCTAGGGCGGGCTGCGGAGTGCGCGATGCTCGAGCGGCTCGCTACTGATGTCCGGAATGGCTTCAGCGGCTCGCTGGTGTTCGTCGGTGAACCCGGTGTCGGCAAGACCCGCCTATTGCAGTACATGGCGGACACCGCTGTTGAGGTGACGATCCGTTGGATTATCGGAACGCAATCGGAGTTGCGGTTGGGCTTCGCTGCGCTGCACCGACTCGTCCTGCCCTATCTCGATCGCCTCGACCGGCTTGCTGGCCCGCACCGCGATGCGCTGGAGGTGACGTTCGGCCTCAGCGCCGGGCCGCCACCGAACCGATTCCTGTTGAGCCTGGCCGCGTTGGCGCTACTGTCTGACGTTGCCGCGGATGGCCCGGTGGTCTGCCTGGTCGACGACGCCCAGTGGTTGGACCAGGAATCACTTAGTGTGCTCGGATTCATCGCCAGGCGCCTATATGCCGACCCCATCGCCTTCGTGTTCAGCGCCCGCGAGCACGCCGGAGACCTCACGACGCTAGACGGACTGGCAACGCGGCGGATCGCGGCACTGGATCCCGCGGCAGCTCACACCATCCTCGCCGAGGTCGTGCCCGGACCACTGGATCCGCGAGTGTCAGCGCGCGTGATCGAGGAAACCGGCGGCAACCCGTTGGCAATGCTGGAGCTGCTCGGAGAACTCACCGCTGAGCAGCTGGCCGGCCGGTTCCCTTTGCCGCGCCGCCTCCCGGTCGGGCGTCGGGTAGACGTTCACTTCCTGGCGCAGGTCGCCAACCTGTCACCGGAGGCGCGCAGCGTTCTCCTGATCGCTGCTGCCGGCGGCGACGAAGAGCCATCGATATTGTGGCGAGCTGCTGCGCTGCTGGGCATAGCCGCGGCGGCGGCTAATCTGGCTGTGCAGCAGGGGATCGTGTCGCTAGAGCCGCGCATCGCCTTCCGTCATCCCCTCATCCGCTCGGCGGTGTATGACGGAGCGACACCAGAGGAGCTTCAGCGCGTTCACGACGCGCTGGCCTCGGTGGCCCGTCGTGACGGTGATGACGACCGGGCAGCCTGGCACCGGGCAGCCGCCGTGACGACTCCGGAGGAGACGATCGCGGCCGACCTGCAGGCCTCGGCGGCGCGAGCTCAGCGCAGGGGTGGCTACACCATGCAGGCTGCTTTCTTGACGCGCGCCGCTGAGCTGTCGCCCGATACCCGAGACCGTGCGCTGCGGTATCTCGCTGCCGCGCAGGCCCATCTCGCGGCCGGCGACGGCCCTCTCGCCGAGGCCCTGCTGGACTTGGCGACTCCGGGACTCGACGACGCCGGCATGCACGTGGCAGTGCAACGCCTGCGCGCAGCGATTTCGGTGTTCTTCTCACGACACAAAGACGCCCCCGCCATCCTGCTGGATGCGGCGACGAGGGTGGAACCAGGCGACGTGTCCCTGATCCGACAAATTCTGTTCGATGCCATGCAAGCCGCGATCGTCGCCCGCCAATACACCGCGGGAACGACGCTGGAAGAGGTGGCGCACGCTGTGCTGGGGGCCGTCAGGGACCCTTGTCGGCCACCCACCGGCAACGACCTGCTTCTGGACGGTTTCGCAACTCGAATCGCCAGCGATTATGCGAAAGCGGTCCCATTGCTGCGGGCTGCGGTGGCAATGATGTTCACCGACGAGACTGCAGCGCACGTCGACATCCCGTCGACGATCCTGGGATGGTTCGCCGCCGACGACGTATGGGATGAACAAGGTCGACGGGCGATGTTCGAACGCGCCCAAGCAATCGAGCGACGCCAAGGGGCGCTGGGGGCGATGCGGATCACCCTGGCGGGGCTCTCGACGAGCCAGGCTTGGGCAGGGCAAATGAACGACGCCGAAAACAGCTATAGCGAGGCGGCCGAGATCTCGGCGCTGATCGGAGTGCCACCTCCCGCGACGACCGGAGTGCTACTGGAAGTACGCGCATGGCAGGGCCGCGAAAGCGAGAGCCGCAAGGTGGCGTCCTCAACCGCGGACTGGGGTCGTCAGAAGGGCGCCTCGATTCTGGAGATCTTCGCGCTGATGGGTCTGACCGTCTTGGAACTCGGGCTAGGTCGGTACCCAGAGGCGCTCGGATGGGGATTGCAGATATTCCACGATGACCCGCCGGGCTTCGGGAACCGAGTGCTGCCTGAGGTCGTAGAGGCCGGCGTGCGTGGGGGAGACCGAGCCGCCGCCCAGGCCGCGCTGTCGCGACTGACCGAACGCGCCACCGCCGCGTCCACTCCGTGGGCCCTCGGTCTGCTGGCTCGGTCGCGGGCATTGATGACTACCGACCCTGACGCCGAGCCCTACTATATGGAAGCCATCGGGCTGCTGGCGGCGACCGCAGTGCGCACCGAACTCGCGCGTGCGCATCTGCTTTACGGCGAGTGGCTTCGCCGTCAGAAACGTCGCCGCGACGCGGAGGTACAACTGCGCACGGCCTATGACATGTTCACCGCGATGGGAGCCGCCGCATTCGCCGGCCGCGCGAGTGCCGAGCGGCGCGCCGCAGGCCAAGCCACGGTAGACGCGCCGCAGGCACACCATCCGCTCGGCCTCACACCACAGGAGGCTCAGGTGGCACGCCAAGCCGGCGAGGGCGCGACCAACGCTGAAATCGCCAGTCGGCTGTTCATCACGACGTCCACCGTGGAATACCACCTCAGCAAAGTGTTCCGAAAACTAGGCGTGACGTCGCGCCGCCAACTTGCCTCCGCGCTCTCTGAAGGCCCGGAGCGGCATCTGGGTACCAACTCACGTTGGCTCGAGTGACCGACTGGGGCTTTTCCCGGATTCGACGGTCGTGGCGCCGTGCTGTGCTGGCCGAACCACTCCCTTGCACACGACATGGTTGCTCGGCAACCCCTCACCGTGCTGAAAGGCGGTCGCATGCCCTTCATCTCCGTCGATGTGGAGAACACCACCGATATCGACCTGTACTACGAGGACCACGGCAACGGTCAGCCCGTCGTCCTGATCGACGGCTTTCCCTTCGGCGGGCATACCTGGGAGAAACAAGTCCCAGCATTACTGGGCGCCTGATACCGCGTAATTACCTACGACCGGCGCGGATTCGGCCGCTCCGGCCAAGCGACCATCGGCTATGACTACGACACCTTCGCCGCGGACCTCAACACTTTAATCGAGGTCCGCGACGTGACCGATGTTGTCCTGGCTGGATTCTCGATGGGCACCGGTGAGGTAAGTCGGTATTTGGGAACCTATGGGTCAGCCAGGATCGACAAGGCGGTTCTCGTGGCTGCCCTGGAGCCATTTCTGCTGCGAACCGACACCAACCCGGCCGGTCTGGACGGCGCGCTATTCGCCTCGGCCCTGGCCGCCGCGGTCAAAGATCGCTACGCGTTCCTCCACCAGTTCCTCACCGACGTCTATAACACCGAAGAGACACTCGATACCCGCATCAGCGGCGACATCATCGAAAGCTTATGGAAGGTCGCGTGTTCGGGGTCGGCCTACGCATCGGTGGCCGCGGTGATCACGTGGACCACCGACTTTCGGGCCGACGTCGCGAAGATCGCCCCGCCTCATACCTCAACGGCCGGCCAGGCGCGGCAGCGGCGCGGTGAACCCCGAAGCTCACCACGAGGATGACTTGTACCGAAAGGTGCTGTGACTGGGAGCAGTGTCCGCTGCTGCAGGCGCGGGGTTTGCGTTCATGGTCTTGGGGGTAAATGGGGGGGTCGAGTTCAGTCAAGAGCCCGTCGATCCAGCTGTTAGCCGGAGAGAAGAGGCTCGATGAGGGAATCGTCGGATGAGTACGCCGATGTCACGGCGAAGTTTCACCAGTTGAACGAGCTAGATCCCGAATCTGGCGCCTACCGGCAGCAGCGCGATGTGATCATCGAGCGCTGCCTACCGCTCGCTGACCACATCGCGCGCCGGTTTCAGGGCCGCGGCGAGGGCTTTGATGATCTTGTTCAAGTGGCTCGGGTGGGTTTGGTCAATGCGGTGAATCGCTTCGACGTCGAAAACGGTTCAGAATTCGTGTCTTTCGCTGTTCCCACGATCATGGGGGAAGTTCGTCGGCACTTCCGTGATCACGGATGGGCGGTCAAAGTACCGCGACGGATCAAGGAGCTGCACCCGCAGTTGAAAGCGGCCACCCAGGAGCTTTCGCGCGTGCTTCACCGCTCTCCCAACGCCACCGAAATCGCCGAATACCTGGGAATCGACCGCGCGCTGGTGGTGGATGCGCTGATCGCCGGGAGCAACTACTCGGTCTTGTCCATTGATGTCCCTCGCGGAGAAGACGACACCTCGGGGTCGTTCGCCGACACGATAGGGGCACCGGATCCAGGACTGGACAACGTTCTCAGTGTGCAGACCGTCCGCCCTCTGATTGCGGCGCTGCCGGAGCGTGAGCAAACGGTGATCAAGCTGCGTTTCTTCGATGAGATGACGCAAAGCGACATCGCTGAGCGGATCGGTTGCTCGCAAATGCACGTCTCACGTCTACTCGCCAGAGCCCTGGCAAAGTTGCGCGAAGGCGCTGGCAAATCCGACCTCGCCGCAACAGGTTAGGAGGACTTTCTCCTGTTGTCTCTCGCTATCGCGGCCAGCGCGTCGTCAAGCGTGTCGTGGACCGAAAGCTCTGCATGGAGCCCGGTCGCTTCAAGCGGCCTGCGGGTGACCCGGCCCGTTGCGACCACCGCGAATTCCGCCCAGCCGAGGACGTCGTGCTTGGCCTGCAACAAAACTCCGATGCCCGCGGATCCGAGGAACAGCACCGCGGACAGGTCGATGATCAACGCAGACGGCCGCTCGGCAAGAACGTCGACGACAAAAGCCATCAGAACCGACGCGTTGCTCGTGTCGACTTCGCCCTCGACCTTGACTACCGCCACACCGTGGTGGTGCTCAACCGAGAAGGCCATCAAATCATCTAGCGACATTGTTCACCTCCGGGTGTCTCCTGGTACGTCTGCCTGGGGCAATGCAGCTTTATCGTGTCATCGGCGCACCACTGGCGAAGCGCCGGGCCTCGTAGTGCGATCACGCCCGCGCCGGGCACGCAAGCCACGGGGGTAAGAGTCAACAATGGACACTATTGCCGCGATCCGCGAGGAGCGGCCACCGACATTTGCCGGCCAGTGGAGTGCCACGCCACAACATGTCGTCACCTCGCGGCACCAACTCGCGCAATGGCTCAAAAGCGTTGCCTTGGAGCCGGATCGGTCTCAAGAAATCCTGCTCGCCGTTAGCGAAGCTGTCACCAACGCAATGGAACACGGAAGCTGCTTCGACCCCACCATGCCGGTGTCACTGCAGGCAACGCTGCGCGGCGAATCGCTCACCGTAGCCGTCAACGATCAAGGTCGCTGGATCGAACCCTCGATCGCATCTCCCGCCCCAACCCAGTTGCGGGGACGCGGCCTGCATCTGATCAACGCACTCGCCGATAACGTCGACATCGCAGGGTCGGCGCACGGCACCCAAATCACGATGCGGTTCGACGCAGCAGAACACCGCCACGACGACATGCGGCCCGAAAAGAGTTGAGCCCTTCACACAGCGGGGGTTTCTCCGGTTGATTGGAAGATGACTCGACGCCCAATCTGGACCGCGTGGTCAGCGAAGCGCTCATAAAACCGGCCCAGCAGTGTGACGTCGACAGCAGCGGAGACGCCGTGCTGCCAGTCTTTTTCTCTTAACAGGCTGAACAACTGCCGGTGCAGGTCATTCATTTGTTCGTCGTCACGACTGATCTCCGCGGCTCGTTCGGAATCACGGGAGATCACAACATCTTTGGCACTCTCGCCGAGTTCTACTGCGATTCTGCCCATTTCGGCGAAGTAACTTCTTATGTCCTCGGGCACGGTGCCGGCTGGGTGTCGGCGCCGGGCGATCTTGGCGACGTGCAGTGCCAGACCGCCCATTCTTTCGGCGTCGGCAACATTTTGCAGGCAGCCGACCACTGTCCTCAGATCGGCTGCCACCGGTGCCTGCAACGCCAGGAGTACAAAAGCCTTCTCCTCCGCGTCGGTTTGCATGCCGGCCAACCGTTCGTGGTTGCCGATGACCTGCTCGGCCACCGGTAAGTCGGCATTCAACAGCGCCTCGGTAGCCTGCGCCATCGCTACGCCTGCCAACCAGCACATCTGACTCAGCGTCTCGATCAGAGAATCAAGCTGCTCATGGAACGCGGTACGCATCTCGTCAGCCTAGAAGGCCCTATGTCCGGTGCAACCTATCCGGTGGACGCATCGTTAACAGAGTTTTGCTGATAGGTGAAAGGGGTTCCCGGCTGGAGCAGGGCCGGAGAAGCTTATTGTTGAGTAAGTTCCAAGAAGGGCAGAGATGGCGCTATCTGGCTTGTTGACGCGGATTGTCGGCTTCCTGCGAGCGGGCTATCCGGAAGGCGTTCCATTGCGCGACTACGTTCCTCTTCTGGCGCTTCTTCGCCGGCGTCTCTCTGATGACGATGTCATCGCCGTTGCCGCGCAAGTGATCTCAGGCAAAAGTGTTCCGGCTGACGGCACCGATGTGCGAGTCGCCATCACCAAACTCACCGACGAATTGCCTTCGCCCGAAGACACACAGCGGGTGAAGCAACGACTGGACGCGGTCGGCTGGCCGATCAGTGACGACTTCGGCGATCCGGGCAACGGTCCCAAGTAATTCCGATCGTCGCCGAACGCTGCGGAGTGGTCGGCCAACTGGAGAAGGTCGACCACTCGTGGCGTGCCTCAGTCCAGGTCGGCGAGAGCCTTTCGGGCGGCTTCGAGTTCGGCTTCTAGTGCGGCGACCCTGGCCGCTTGCTGAGAGCGGGCTTCTTCGATGACCTCGTCAATGGGCGTGGACAGATCTTCGTGCAGCTCTTTGGCCGCGCGGGAAACGGCGGCGGCCGCGATCGCGAGATTACGCGCCAGGTAGGTGGTGCCCTGCTTGAGTTCGGCGCGCCATTCGCCGTCGGCGGTGCCGGTGACGGTGAGGGTCAACTCGAGAGTCTTGGTCTTCTTTCCGAGAGCTTTCTTGGCGGGAGCCTTGTCGGGCTTCGCTGTCACATCCGCGCCCGAGGCAGGTGCCTTTTGAGCTGACGTACTGCCTGACGGCGTAGCACTAACTACGTCATCGGGAGCGTTCAAGTCGGCGGACAACGCTTCTGCGGTCAGTGTGTCTACGGTCATCTCTGCGGAGAACTCCTTCTCGACATCGCCCGCGTTGAGCGGGCTGCGGCGAGAGCCATTAGAACACAAGTTCGATTGGCGAGCTCAACTCGGCGCGCGGCCACCCTTCGATTCTCGGTCAGCGGTATTGCTCACACGCCTCTTCGTGTCCTTGGTGGTAGCCGATGCAGTGCTGGTAGTCCTCGTTGAACACCTCGGTGCCGAATGCCAGCACTAGCACGATGAGCACCGGGACGACCGCAGCGATCGTTCCGAGCACAATGCCGGCCACCGCGACCCCACCGTTGGTGGCTTCGCCGCGCTTGACCCGTGATCGCGCGGCCAGGCCGATGATCAACGCAACCAAGCCGAGGATGACACCACCCAGCAGCGTGACGCTCACTGCGAGGGCGACGATGCCCACGATGAGTGACGCAACACCGAGGCCGTTCTTCGGAGGGGTCCGCGTTGCCCCCATGAATCCCCAATAAGGCTGCGGGGCACCAGGATAGGGGCCCGCGTGATACGGAGGGGGCGGAGCGTCCGGAAACTCTGTCATCAACACTCCGACTGTCGTTGCGGGTTAAGGCTGGAAACCCTGACACACCAGGTTCGCTAACAGCTCACTAACGCTAGCCGCAAAGCGCTAAGCTATCCCTTTTGCGAAGCATGTGACGCTTATGATTTGCGAGGCTAGCTGAGTATGGCCCGCTTATGTGCTTGACGTCCATGGACGTTGGCGGGAGGTTTGCTGTAGTGCGCTCGGAGGATCAGTACGCTCGCCTGTCGGCTTCTCAGCCGCCCGGTGTAGTACTGCGGGCCGATGGCAAACACGGCGAGACCGATCGATTGTCATCATTGGATTCGTTCGAAGTGGTTGGTACGCAACCAGAGCCGATGTTCGATGACTTGACGGAGTTGGCCGCGCACGTGTGTGGCACGCCAATCGCCTTGGTCGGCTTTATCGATGCCGAGCAGCAGTGGTTCAAGTCTCGGCACGGCCTGGACGGGTTGACCCACATTCCGCGTGCGGATTCATTCTGCGCCGACCTGCTTGGCAGCACGGGAGTTGTCGAGATTCCCGATGCTCGGCTGGATTCGCGTTTCGCCGCCAATCCCTGGGTGGCGGGGCGGCCCTACCTACGTTTCTATGCGGGAACGCCGCTGATCAGTGCCGACGGTCACGCCTTGGGCACGTTGTGTGTGCTCGACCTCGTACCCCGGAGGCTGACCGACCCGCAGCGGCGTTGCCTGGAAGTGCTTGCCGCTCAGGTCATGAGCCAACTGGAAGTGCGGCGTCAAGCCAAACTGTTGGCGCTGGAGGTGGCGGCTCGACTGGAGGCCGATGCCGCGTTGCTTGAACAGCAGCGGTTGCTCGACGCTGTCCTCGAACACACCGATGTCTTGATCTATGCCAAGGACCTCTCCGGTCGATTCGTCATAACAAATCCTGCTCTCGAACAAGTAACTCAGTTGCCGGGCGGCGTGCTGGGCCGTACCGACCATGAATTGTTCGAGCTGGAACTCGCTGACACGTATCGTCACAACGATCTACGTATCATTGAAAGGCGTGAGCCTCAGGTTTTCGTCGAAGACCTGATTCATGCAGACGGTTCGGTCCACACCTATCGGTCGAACAAGTTTCCGCTGATCAACTAGGCGGGCATGGTGTTGGGGATCGGCGGTGTATCGACCGACGTGACCGAACTTGCCGCCGCGCGAGCGGCTCATCAGGAGGCCGAGCAGCGCTGGCGTGCGCTGGTTGAGCAATCTCCGATCGCGGTTGCCGTCGTCGGCGCCGACGGGCGAGCGGCCTACCTCAATCCGCAGGCCATCACCTTGTTCGGGGCCGACTGCACGGCTGAGGACGCTAGCGGGCCGACGCTCGACTTCATGCTGATGAACACCGGACCGCAAAGTCGAGGATTGCTGGCCGGCGTACTGGACGGGGGACCTCCGCTACGGGGTCGCAGAACCACCATCCAGCAGATCGGTGGCACCCACGGCACCGTCGAGGTCAGTGCCACTCGGATCGAGTACCGAGGTGCCGCTGCCGTCCAGTTGGAGTTGCGTGACGTCACTGACGCGGCAGCAGCTGAGGCCGACCTGGAGCGCTCCGCATCGACGGATCCCTTGACCGGCTTACTCAATCGCCGAGGCTGGGATCTCCAACTGCCGGCTTTGATCGCCGACGCCCGCGACCTGAAAGGCTCGTTGATCGTTGCCCTGATCGACCTCGACCGGTTCAAGGCCTACAACGACCGCAACGGCCACCACGCCGGTGATGTGCTGCTTCGTGGATTTGCTGACACGGTCCGCGCGGTCCTGGGACGTTGCGATGTCTTCGCCCGGTGGGGCGGCGAGGAGTTCATCTTGGCACTGCCCGACATCACACCCGAGGGTGCCGTACGCATCTTGCAGCGGGTTCGCGCGAGTGTTCCCTCAGACCAGACCTGCTCGATCGGCTTCACCCCGTGGGAGGCCCCCGAGTCGCTCACGGACGCCGTCGCTCGCGCCGATCGAGCCCTCTACCAGGCCAAAGACCGGGGCCGCGACCAGCTGGCCTGGTTGGAGAGGGTGCCGCGACTACCGCGCCGTCAGACTCAGGATTCGGATCCGAGGCTGGAGCAGCACCGCCGTTAACGCGGCTTGAGCCGGAAGATCGGGTCGTAGGCCCGCCCGACACGAGTAGCCAGCCATACGCGTTTGTGCTGATGTTTGATGCTCGTCGGAGCCGCATGCTGACTGGCATGATCGATCTACGTGCGGACATGCCGCCGGTGGACTGGAGCGACGTCGATGTGAGCGAGTTGCCGACGGGAACGGTGACGTTGCTCCTGGCCGACGTCGAGGGCTCGACGCGGCTATGGGAAACCCGGCCGGACGAAATGAGAGCCGCAGTGGCGCGCCTGGACCAAGCCCTGTCCGTGGCTGTCGCGGCGCACGACGGCGTCCGACCGGTTGAACAAGGCGAGGGCGACAGCTTCGTCATCGCGTTCAGGCGCGCGTCGGACGCGGTCGCCTGCGCGCTCCAACTGCAGCAGGCGCCGCTGCTCCCGATCCTGTTGCGTATCGGGGTACACACCGGCGAGGTCCGACTGCGAGATGAGGGCAACTACATCGGCCCGACGATCAACCGCACCGCGCGGTTGCGCGATCTGGGCCACGGCGGCCAGACGCTGTTGTCGGGCGCGACCGAGCCGTTGGTGATCGATCAGCTCCCACCTGGCGCCTGGCTGATCGACCTTGGGGCGCACCCGCTGCGTGACCTGCCCCGTCCCGAACGAGTGGCTCAGTTATGCCACCAAGACCTCCGTGACACCTTCCCGCCGCTTCGGGCGACCAGTGCCGTCGCCGCCCACAACCTCCCGGTTCAGCTCACGAGTTTCATTGGGCGCCAAGCGAAGATGGCGAGTCTGCGCGAAACTTTGGCCGGCAACCCGCTCGTCACGCTGACCGGAGCCGGCGGGGTTGGCAAGACGCGCCTGGCAGTGCAGGTCGCCGGCGATCTGGCGGACAGGTTCCCCGGCGGCGTGTGGTACGTCGACCTGGCGCCGGTCACAGTCCCGCAGTTGGTCCCGGTCACCGTGACCCGCACGCTGGGTCTGCCGGACCAACCCGGGCAGTCGACGACCGAAACGCTGCTGCGATTTGTGCGCGACCGCGAGATGTTGATGGTGCTGGACAACTGCGAGCACCTCATTGACGCCAGTGCCGAACTGGCCGTTGCACTTCTGGGTGCGGCGCCGCGGCTGTCGGTGCTCGCAACGAGCCGTGAGCCGCTCGGCGTGACCGGCGAAGCCGCCTGGCAGGTCCCATCGCTGTCGCTGGCCGACGAGGCGATCGAGTTGTTCGCCGATCGTGCCCGCCTGATTCAGGCGGACTTCGCCATGAACGATGACAACGTCGCTGCCGTAGCCGAGATTTGCCGGCGCCTCGACGGCATCCCGTTGGCGATCGAACTCGCGGCCGCCCGGGTGCGCGCGCTGTCGCTGGCGGACATCGTGGGCAGCCTGCATGACCGCTTTCGTCTGTTGACCGGTGGTTCCCGCACGGCGGTGCGTCGCCAGCAGACGTTGCGCGCCTCGGTCGATTGGTCGCACGCACTGCTCACCGAAACCGAACGCACGCTGTTCCGCCGGTTAGCCGTGTTCTTCGGCGGATTCGACTTGGACGCCGCCCGGACTGTCGCCGGCGCCGGCACCATTGAGAGCTACCAGGTGCTGGATCAACTCAGCCTGCTCGTCGACAAATCACTCGTGGTGGCGGAAAACACAAGCGGTCCAACGCGATACCGGCTGCTCGAAACTGTGCGCCAGTACGCGCAGGAGAAACTCGGCGAATCCGGCGAAGCCGATGCCGTCCGGTCTCGGCACCGCGACTACTACGTGTCGATAGCGGCCGCGCTCGACGAGCCGGCGGGCAGCGATTACGTGCGCCGCGTCGAGCGTGCCGAAGCTGAGATGGAAAATTTGCGGAGCGCATTCGGCTGGAGCCTGGACAACTCCGACGTCGAACTGGCGTTGGCGCAGGCGTCATCGCTGCAGCCGCTGTGGTTCCGGGGCGGGCACCTACGCGAGGGACTGGCGTGGTTCGATGCCGCGTTCGCCGAGCAGCGGAAGCGTGAAGTTCGAGTGCCCCCTGCTGTCTACGCACGAGCGCTTGCCGACAACGCGCTGCTCGGCACGCAAGTCGGCGTCGCCGACGCTTTGGACACAGCGCGAAAGGCGTTGGAAATAGCCCGCGGGGTCGACTACGAGGCGGTCTTGGCGCGGGCGCTGGCGGCCTGCGCCCTCATCGCCAGCTTTGGCTACACGGCCGAGGCGACCCAGCCGTATTTTTCCGAGGCGCTGGGCCTGACCCGAGCGATAGGCGACCGTTGGACGTTGAGTCAGCTGCTCGCCTGGCAGGGTTGGGGGGCAATCATCTCCGGAGACGTGAGCACGGCTCGCGCGGCCGGTGCAGAGGGCCGCGATCTTGCTGATTCGCTTGGGCACGTTGCCAATTCGCTGTGGTGCCGGATCGTCCTCGGGTGGGCGCTGTGGTACGACGGCGATTTGGCAGGTGCCGCTGCGCAGTTCGGCGCTGTTGCGGCCGAAGGCCAGCGCGTTCACGATGTCGTTGCGAACATGGATGGCCTGCAAGGCCTTGCATACACGCTCGCCTACCAGGGCGAGGTGGACGCCGCACGAAGCACGGCCAACACGCTCCTCGAGGCCGCCAAAGTGAGCGATTTGCTTACCGGGGTCGCCCATTCCGCGTCGGGCGTCGCGGCCCTGGCTGCCGGTGACGTGAACAAAGCCCGAGAAGCGTGCGAGCTGGCGTGGCAGTCCCTCAGCGTTCAGCCGCCGACGGCAGCCGTGTGGCGCGCCTACAACGCGCAGTGCGCGCAGGCCAGCGGGGACCTCGACGCAGCCCGGCGCTGGGCCGATGACGCTGTCACCCATGCGACAGGCTGGCACCTGGCTGTGGCGCTGACTGCACGCGCACACGTGGCGATCGCACAAGGGGAGCCAGAGCAGGCCGAATCCGACGCTCACGACGCTCTCACGCGAACTGCAGACGTCGGGGCAAACCTGCTCGTGCCCAACATATTTGAGTGCCTGGCCGCAGTCGCGACGAAAGCCGGTCGGCACCGCGCCGGAGCCCGGCTCTTCGGCGCGGCCGAAGCCACCTGGCAGCGCATCGGCGCGGTTCGGTTCAAGATCTACGACTCCGAATATGAAGCGGCGGTCGCGGCAGTGCGTAATGAGTTGGGCGACGACGAATTTGAGGCCGCATGGGCCGAGGGCGCCGGCCTGTCCACCGACGAAGCTATCTCCTACGCCCAGCGTGGCCGCGGCGAACGCAGGCGACCGGCGACGGGCTGGGCGTCACTCACGCCGTCGGAGACCGACGTCGTCCGTCTGGTGTGTGAAGGCCTGGGAAATAAGGACATTGCAACCCGGCTCTTGGTGTCGCCGCGGACCGTGCAGACCCACCTCACCCACGTCTATAACAAGCTGGGCCTAACTTCCCGGGTGCAGCTCATTCAAGAGGCCGCCCGTCACGAGTAGCCAGCACGCGCGATATCCAGTCAAGCACCGGGGGTGCGACATCATGCAGCGCCGATTCCGCGATGATCCAGTGCGGCAGCGTGGGATGTACCTGGTGTTCAGCGCCGTAGCGCTTGGCGATCTGCCGTGAGGTCCATGCCGCGACGTTTCGATCCTCACCCGCGCTGACGCAGAGGACGGGACAGGTCACGGCCGACGCGTCAACCTTTGCTACCGACGCGCCGACAAGCATCTGGCGGTAGACCTTCCCGGAATCGCGAACAAGTCGAGGGATCAACTCGTCCTGTTCGGCGGCCGGCAGTGTGCAGAGCGGGACTTCGCGCATCGTTCGCGGCGACGGAAGGAATGGCTTGCCCAGCAGAATGTTCGGCATCACCGGGGCTAGGTGCGGAAGCGGTTTCAGCTGCGGCCAAAGGATGCCGGGAGGAACCGAGGCCAGGAGCACCGCGGCGAGTGGATCGCGTGCCGCGGCCAGCTTCTGGGTGAGAAGCCCGCCCATGCTGTGGCCAATGATGACCGGTCGGGCAGGAAGGTTGTCGTAGACGCCGAGTACTGCTTCGAACATCTCGCCAATGCCGGTGCGGCCCAGAACGGCGTCATCCGTGGGATCGCGACCCGGCAAAGTCGCTGCGATGCAATCGAATCCGGATTGGGTGAAAAAGTCGGTCCATGGCTTGAATAATGATGGCCGACCGAATGCTCCGTGTATGAACAGGATTGGCGGACGTGAGCCGCCCCCAGCGTGCCCCATCGCGCCAGTATGCCAGCGGTCTCGATGTCGTTCGACGGAAAAGTGGTCAATGCAAAGAAGTTACAAATATTAACCAGAAGCAACAACGGATTCCGCGGACCACGGCGCCACCGGCGCACCGCTGTCGGCGGAGAGGCCACTTGGCAGATTCTCGGTGACGTTCCAGGTGGCAGCCAGGCGTCCCAGTCCGACGCAGAGTGCGCAGTGCAAACCCAGCGCAACCAGTTGGTCCTCACTGAAGTGCGAGCGCAGGTCGTCGTAGATTGCGTCATCGATGGCGAGGTGGTTAGTCGCAAAGAGATCGGCGAACCTCAATGCGCTGCGCTCCGCCTCCGTCAGATTCGTTGCCTCCGCGGGCCGCTCCAACGAACAGACCGCGTCTTCGGTGAGGCCGTCGTCAATCGCGCTCTGATAGCGGACCGACATGCAACTACGGCACTGGTTGTGAAACGCGATCCGCAGTCGAACCAGTTCCATCAATCGCGGTGCCAGGGCGCCGGTTTCGCGCAGGGCAGCGGTCATTCCGCCTACGGCACCGGCAACGGAGGGAAGGCGGCCCATGATGCCGGCGACGCCGAGATTGATCCGATCCCCCTGGCCGATGTCAGCTGTCGTCATCGCGGCGGCGAACTCGGCCGGTTCAATTCGCGCCATCGCATGCTCCCATCGATCGGATCTGACGCTAGCCGATCGGCTGAGATCTAGTAAGTCTCACGGAAGCCGCCGATCAGCGTGATCGTGTTGCCGTCCGGGTCGTTCAAGGCCGAGAGCCTCACACCCTTGCTCGCGCTCTGGATCTCGCCCGGTTTCAATCCGCGACTGGCCAGCTCGTCGATCGCCGCCTCCAAGTCGTCGACGGCGAGATTCACCGTTGTGCTGCCGGCTTTCTCGGGATCGGCGAATACCTGGATCCAACCCGTGCTCGTTGTTCGCCATTCAACCAACGACGGCATCGGATTGTTGGTCGGCGGGGCTCCCAACAACCGTTGGTACCATCGCGCTGCCGTCTGGATATCCGACACCGGGATCACGGCCAGCAGGTGGTGTGCTCGCACGATGTACCCTCCTTATCTTCCTTCGTGAATGCAGTTCTCTCTGTTTTGACTTCCGCAAACCCGAGAACTCACCGGGATCGCCCTCGGCGAAAAAAGTTCAAATGCGATTCATGGGAAATGCAAATAGTTACACGGGCGTCAGTATTTAATTAGCTGGCCTGCGCTATCTAGGCGCTACTGAATCGCCGAAACTGCTGTTGAAGATCGTCTTTCGGTCGTATCGTCTCCGGCGTTATGGGTTTGCTTGATGTGAGTGCCAAGTTGTCATTGGAGGGCCATTGTGTTCAATTTTTCGGTATTGCCTCCGGAGATCAATTCCTTACGGATGTTCCTCGGTGCGGGTTCCGCGCCGATGCTGCAGGCCGCAGCGGCATGGCAGGGCTTGGCCGACGAACTGGGCGCCGCTGCCAGTTCGTTTTCCTCGGTGACCTCAAATCTGGCAGGCCAGGCTTGGCAAGGCCCGGCCGCCGAGGCGATGACGGCCGCGGCGGCACCCTATGCGGCCTTCCTGAACGCGGCTGCCTCCCGGGCCGTCGGAACGGCCGGCCAGGCCAACGCCGTCGCCAGCTCGTTCGAGGCTGCGAAGGCGACCACCGTTCACCCGTTGGAGGTCGCAGCGAATCGCGACGCCTTCGTACAGTTGGTGCGCTCCAACTTATTTGGCCTCAATGCACCCGCGATCGCGACCGCCGAGAGCATCTACGAGGAGTTCTGGGCGGCCGATGTCGCCGCGCTGACCGGGTACCACGCCGGGGCCTCGGCGGCGGCTGCACAACTGCAGTCTTGGGCCGAACCGCTGACCGGTCTACCCAATCTCGGCGTCGGCAACAAAGGCAGCGCGAACATCGGTAACGGAAACAACGGCGGTGCGGACGGCGGCGGCAATGTCGGTAATGGCAACACCGGTAGCTCCAACTTCGGCGGCGGCAACTTCGGTGACAAGAACATCGGCAGCGGAAATCTCGGCAGTGGCAACTTCGGCATGGGAAATATCGGCGCCGGAAATATTGGCTTCGGAAACAACGGCGCCACCCTCGATGCCGGTGGCAACATCGGCCTGGGCAACTTTGGTAACAACAACGTCGGCCTCGGAAACAACGGCTTCGGAAACCAGGGCGGCGGCAACACCGGAATCGCAAACCAGGGCGCCGGAAACCATGGCAACAACAACATCGGATTCGGCAACACCGGAAACAACAACATCGGGATCGGTCTCACCGGGGACAACCAGCGCGGTATCAATTTCGCCGGGCTGCTCAACTCCGGCAGCGGCAATATCGGCTTCGGCAACTCAGGTAACAACAACATCGGCTTCTTCAACTCTGGCAGTGGCAACATCGGTTTCCTGAGCTCGGGCTTCAACGCCGCTGACCCGGGCGGCCTCAGCAGCCTGGGATTCGGCAACACCGGAGTCGGCAACATCGGGTTCGGGAACTCCGGCCAAGGCGATTTCGGCTTCGGAAATTCGAACGCGTTCAACACCGGCTTCGGCAACTCGGGCCAGTTGAACACCGGATTCGGCAACTCCGGCGCGTTCAACACCGGAATGGACAACTCTGGCAACGGGAACACCTTCGACGGAAATTCGGGCAACTTCAATACGGGTTACTACAACTCGGGCAACGTGAACACGGGCTTTGGAATGGTGACCAACACCGGCCTCCCCAATTCCGGGTTCAACAACATAGGCAATGGAATCTCGGGCCTCAACAATTCCGCGATCGGCAACGGCGCCGGTAATATCTCGGGCTTCTTCAATCAGGCCAGTGGCGGTGCGGCGTTGAACGGCAGGATCTCGGGTTTCTTCAACACCGGCATCACCGGCCCGGTAGGCATGGTCCCGAGCGGGCAATTCAGCGGCGTGCTTTCGGGCTTGTTCAATACGGGCACCGGTGCGGCGGGCTTGTTCGGTCTGGTTCAGGCACTGAAGAACCTCGGCTGAGCCTCAAGACCCGTTATCGCTACGTGATTGGAGTGAGGCAGGGGGCCAGAGCGCCGGTTGTGGCATCAGACACACGCATAATTGGCATTTGCTGCGGTGCGACACTATCTTCTTCGCTGTGATCTCCTCAGTCGCTGGTGCAGTCGCGCGTTGGATCGTTCCCCTGACAGCGGTTGCGGCCGTTGCTGTAGCGGGATTCACCGCCACCCCCGTGAGTCCCGCCCCGGCGATGCGGCTGGCCGATTCGGGAAACCCGTTGGCCGGACAGCCTTTCTACGTAGATCCCGCGTCAGCAGCCATGGGCGCGCACAACGCCAACCCGGGCAGTGCCCAGCTCGCAGTCATCGCCAGCACGCCGCAGGCCTACTGGCTGGACCAGGCATTTCCGGCCGGCTCGGTCGGCGGCAGGGTCGCTAGCTATGTCGGCGCGGCGCAAGCTGCCGGCAGCATGCCCATCTTCGCGCTGTACGGCATCCCGCACCGTGACTGTGGCAGCTACGCCGCCGGCGGCTTCTCGTCGGGCGCCGACTACAAGGCGTGGATCGATGGGATCGCCTCCGGTCTGGGCGGCTCGCCGGCTACGTTCGTCGTCGAACCCGACGCGCTCGACATGGCCGACTGCCTGTCCGGTGATCAGCGCCAGGAGCGCTACAGCCTGATCAGCTATGCCGTCGACGCGCTGACCCACGACCCGGCGGCGGTGGTGTACGTCGACGGCGGGCACTCGCGCTGGCTGAGCGCCGAGGAGATCGCCAACCGGCTCAACCAAGCCGGCGTAGGTCATGCGCGCGGCTTCAGTCTCAATGTCTCGAACTTCTTCACCACCGATGAAGAGACCGGCTACGGCGAGGCGATCTCCGGCATGACCGGCGGTGCGCACTACGTGATCGACACCGGCCGCAACGGCGCGGGGCCCGCCGCCGACTCCGCGCTCAGCTGGTGCAATCCCAGCGGCCGGGCCCTGGGCACGCCGCCCACCACCAACACTTCGGGCGGGCACGCCGACGCGTACCTGTGGATCAAGCGCCCAGGTGAATCCGACGGATCCTGCAACGGCGGGCCGTCGGCGGGTCACTTCGTCAGCTCGTACGCGACCGAATTGGCCAGCAACGCGGGTCAGTAGGTTCAGACCCCCGGCGGATTCTCAATGCGGTCGCTGCCCCACGTGTGGGGCAGCCTCGGCGCGACGGGTTCGCCATCGAGGCCGTCAGCCAGTGTGATCAACCCTTCCGGGCGGACCTCCGCTGCCGCCGACACCGTCCCGGTGAACCCCAACGGCCCCGCACCCTGGTTGGACGCAGCCGTGGCGGCGGGTGCGTGGTCCGGTGGAGCGCTCAGCTCGGAATCGATGTCCATGTATTCGCGACCGCGCCCGCGCATCACGGCGCGTGCGCGTCGCCGCGACCGTCCCCGCGCTGATTCACGCGCTGAAGCTGCGGCCGCCGCGGCGACGGGCGCCGGCAGCGTCATGCCCTTGCCGCGATCGGTCAGTGTCGGACCCTCCCCGTCGTCAGGTCCACGACTGGACACCAGGTAGCCGAAACCCGTTGCGGCGGCCGCCGGAGCCGATGCCGGCGCCGCCGGCGCTGGTGCGGGCGGCGCCGGGCCAGTCCCGGCCGACGCGGCAGGCGCGGGGGCCGCGACCGCCGGTGCGATCCCTGCGGCCGACCGTGCTTGAGCTGCGGGGGAGTCCGGAAGCCGGCTGTCGTCAGTGGGCAACTGATCCGGCTGAGGTACCGCGGCAAGTCTGGCGAGTCCCGCCAAGCCGGCCAGGCCGCTGAACGTCAGGAACGGAGTGCCCAGCAGCGCCGCGGGCGAGGCGAACAGGGTGTCGAAGGTGACTTCGTACGTCGCTGCCACCACCAGAGCACCCAACAGCTCCGGGGAAGGGGACCTCAAGAACTGTTGAACCGCCGGAAAGAACGTGTCCAGCGAATCGAGTTCGGGCGGGCTCTGGACGCCGAACAACTGATCCACCACGCTTCGCACGAGGTTCTCCCAGAGGGTTGCGATGTCGTCGGGGGAAGTGGATGCGGCCGCGGGGTTGCCGGATTTCACTATCACGGGCGCCGGTGACGTAGCGGGCACCGCGGCCACGGTCTGAGCCGAAACCGCTTGATAGGTGCTCATGACGGCGGCGGCCTGAATCCACATCCGCGCGTAGTCAGCTTCATTGAGCGTGATGGGGATGGTGTTCACGCCGAAGAAGTTCGTTGCCATCAAGGCAGCGTGGGTGACGTGGTTGGCGGCCAGCTCACCCGGGGTGGGCATGCAGACCAATGCGGTGGTGTAAGCGCCGGCCGCGGTCTCGTGCTGGGCGGCTGTCGCGGCGGCGTTGACGACGGCTTGCGCCAGCCACGCCAGGTAAGGCGCATTGGCGGCGGCATACGACTCGGCGCTGAGGCCCTGCCACACGCCGGCTTGCACCGCAGCCACCAGCGCCGACAGGTCGTCGAGCGCCTCGGAGTAGGCGGTGCTCAAGGCGTTCCATGCTGCGGCCGCGGCCAGCAGAGAGCCCGGTCCCGGGCCGCTGCTCAGCGACACCGAATGAACCTCGGGTGGGAACGCCATCCAGACCGGCGCGGTCACCGTCAGCCGCGCGCAATCAGAGACCGCATACCTAGTAGTCGCGCGAGAGTTGTTAAGAGTTCCGCAGAAGTTCTGCAGGCAAACGGTGTGAGCGTCAGCCGAATCTCAGCCGGCTCCGAAAGGTGGGATAGGCAGGGCGTGTAGCCCGGTGCCGATCGCCGTCGTCACCGCCGACAGCAAAGTAACCGGAGACTGGCCAAGGTTGATCGTCAGGCCTGGATCTAATTGCGGAACAAATGGGTAGGTGTTCGGCATGTCTGACGGCGGCAGTAATCCAGCTAACACCAGATTGGCCTGCACGCCTTGTACGGTGCCCTTGACCAGGTAGGTCCCGACGTTGATCGGGTTGATCAGGGGGAACAGGCCGGCCGGGGTGGGCAGGTTCGCGTATTCGGTATTGGCTCCGCCGATATCGCCGTAGCCCAGATCGACCAGCACCCGCAACTGCGGCTGAATCAGATTGAGCAACGGCTGCGGTAGGTTGAGCGGCCTCAGCAGCGGCAGGTCCTGACTCGGAATCACGTAGTAGGTGGTGCTGCCGGTGGTTCCGGGAGACACCGGCGCGACGATCGCTGACGCGAGTTGCGCGGCCGTGAGGTTTTCGTATGCGGGGCTCGGACTCAGGTGGCCGTAGTACAGGCCGGCGAGGGCGTTGGCGTCCGCCAGGAGGTTGATTGGGTACCGCGGAAAATTGGCGAAGCCGTCGTATTGGATCGTGTAGATGTCCGTCGGGTAGGCCAAGTTTGGTGTGGCGCCACCGAATGACTGGTTGAAGCCCGGTATGTACAAGCCGGTGAATCGTTCGTAGAAGCCGCCGTTCGGATTGTTGGGATTGCCGGCCAGCACGAACCGCAGGTCGGCCGGGTTCGGTGGAGCTATCGAACCGTTGGCAATGCCATTGAGATAGTTGGTGACGACGGTGGCGCTCTGGGAGAAACCGAAGACGACGGTTTGGGTGCCCGGCGGTTGAGCTGCGATCGCCTGCTTCAGGATGTCGACTCCGCGGGCGATCGATGTGTCGAAAGTCAGACTGTTGAGACCGGTCAGCGGGAAGCCCTGCTCGGGTGTGGTCAAACCGGTCGGGACTGCGGTCAACGGGGAGATGAGCGGCGCGATGTAGGCGTTGTAGATGTTGTTCAGGTAGGCGGCACTCGGGGTGGGATTGCCGGTGCCGCCCATGATCAGCGTCTCGACCGCCGCAGGGCCTGCGGTCGTCCCGGTTGCGAGCAGATCGCGCTGGGCAAGTTCGGTGGCCAGATACGATCCGGCCGCTGCACTCAGGGTCTGAACAAACTGCTGTTGAGACGCGCCGACCTGCGCGCTGACCGCTTGGAACTGCCGACCGTAATCGGCGAACAGCGCGGCGACCTTCGTCGATACCTCGTCGGTGCCGGCGGCCAGCAGTCCGGTGGTGCGGGCCGCGGCGGCCGTCTGCACGGCGTCGATCGCCGAACCGATGCTCGTCAGATCCGTTGCCGCCGCCGCCAGCGACTCGGGCGGCACGCTCAGAAATGACACGCTGCCCACTGTTCCTCAATCCGCATTGCGGCGTCTCGGCTTTCAAGCACTGCTGTCGTCTTCTCCGCCCGCCCCACCGGACTCGTCCGGCGCCCAGGTGCTGGGCACCAGCGGCTCTCTCGGGCCGCTGCCGAAAGTGTCGTCGGTCAGCATCGTCAATCCCGCGGCCGCGGCCACCCGCCGGGCGGTCCCGGTGAAGCCCAGGGGTCCCGCACCCCGGTCCGACGCGGCGGTCCCGGGATCTTCGCCGACCGGGTCGTCGAGATCCACGTATTCGTAACCGCGGCCTTTGACTTCGACGTTGTCTCGCCGTGGTCGACGAGACCGTGCCTTCTTCTTCGCTGACGCCGCCGCGGCGGCCGGGGCGGCGGCGACGTCGGGACGACTGGCCTTACTTTTGGTGCTGACCCGGGCACTCGCCCGGGACGGCAGGCCGGCGGGGATGCCCATCAGGTAGGGAATCGGCCCCGCGGGCTGGGCCGGCGGCGGTGTTGGTGCGGCAGGCGCGGCAGGCGCCCCGAGCGCGGGAGCCGGCACCGACGGCGCCGGGCCAAGCGCCGGGGCGGAAGCCGCCGGGGCCGGTGCCGGCGCAGCCGGTCCCGAAACCGTCGTCGAACCCGGGCTCAACGCGGCGATCGGCTCGTCCGGGACGGGTCCCAGACCTGCATCCAGGTGGGCGTGTATCTCGGCGATGCCGATGACGCCACCTGCCCCGAAACCCCCCACCGCCGCCGGGAGGGCGAGCAGGGGAGCGGCGAGCCCCACCGCCAGCAACGGAAAGGTGACCAGGAACTGGATGGCCTGGATCGTCAGGTCGTAGCCGATCGCGGCCGCGCCGAACAGGTAGGCCAGTGCCAGCAAAGCGGGGTTGTTGCCGGCCGCGCTGGTGAGTCCCTGCAGGAGTGCGGGGTAGCCGCTGGTAGGCGACGACAAGGTGCTGATTTTGCCGACGAGCCACGACAGCGGATCGGTTCCGGGAGGGACGCTGAAGATGTAGGAGAACAGGTCGCCGCCGCCTTCACCGCCCACGCTGTTGAAGACCTTGTCGACGGCCGCGAAAAAGTCGGTGATCGCCGAGAACGGGTCGGCGGAGGCCGCCGTCGGGTTCCCGTTCACGATCGCCGGCGCCGCGCTCGAGTGCGGCGACCCCGTCACCGCCGCCGAAGAGACCCCTTGATAGGCACTCATGACGGCGGCGGCCTGGGTCCACATCCGTGCGTAGTCGGCCTCGTTGAGCGCGATCGGGATGGTGTTGATCCCGAAGAAGTTCGTCGCGGTCAACACCGCATTGGTGGCATGGTTGGCGGCCAGCTCACCCAGAGTTGGCATGGCAGCCAGGGCCGCGGTGTAGGCGGCGGCCGCGATCTGCTGCTGGGCGGCGGTCGCGGCGCTGTCCGCGCTGGCCTGCATCAGCCACGCCAGATACGGCGCATGGGCGACCGCATAGGCCTCGGCGGTCGGACCGGCCCAGGCCCCGGCCTGCACGGCGCTCACCACGGCGGTCAGCTCGTCGGCGACTTCGGCGTACTCGGTGCTCAGTGAATCCCAGGCAGCCGCGGAGACGAGAAGCGGCCCGGGCCCCGGACCGCTGGACAGCAGCGCCGAGTGCACCTCGGGCGGCGCGGCCATCCAGAACGGGGCGGTCATTAGGGGCAGGCCCCGGACGCGAAGATGCTCAAAGCGTCAGCTCTCTCCGGGGTGCTCCGCCCCGGGTTAGCAGGTCGCGATGATGTGAGTCTCCTGGCTCTCGGATCGCTGCTCGCCTCGCCTTCCAGCCAATGGCCGTGGCGTGTGAGGGTCGCTCCCCGATGACAGTGGCGGGACCGCGCCGGATTCACACCGGCTTCCTGCATCATCATCGCCGTACAGGCGCCATTGTTGCACCCAATTGCACCCGCGGGCTGCACCTACCGGGCATCCGCCGACAATATTCCTGCGCCCGACTACGTGCAGGCAATTTGCAAGTGTCCTGCGAACCTTTTGCATGAGTAACCGGCGATCGTATTTGGCCGCAGCTGCGCGACCGCCGCACCGCGGTGCCTCAACGTTGCTGACGTAGCGCATCATTGCCACGTTGGTCCGCGGCAAGAGAGTTGCGACGGAGGTATGCGTGCGACCCCACCCTGAACCGGAAGCCGTGCGATCGCCGGAAATTCTCAAGTCAGCGCGGACCACGCTCATCGCCTGCGCTCTGCTGTCGGCACTGAGCTCGCTGGCGGGCATGGCTCCACTCGTTGTGGTCGTGGAGGTGAGCAAACGACTCCTCGGCGGCGACCACAACCTCTGGCCGGTCGTGATCGTGGCGATCGTCGCGCTGGCAGTCAAACAACTCGGTGTCCTGGCTGCCGGCGTGATGACTCATCTGGCTGACATCCGGGTGTCGTTTCGAATCCGCCGTGAACTTCTGGCCAAATTGACCAGGGTGCCGCTCAACTGGTTCAGCGACCGCAATTCCGGCATCGTCAAGAAGGCGGTCGAAGACGACGTCGCGGCGCTGCATCGGCTGATCGCGCACTCGATCGTCGAGCTCAGCGCCGCCGCGGTGCCGCCGCTGGTGGCATTGGTCTACCTTTTCGCCCTCGACTGGCGGATGGCACTGGCGACCCTGCTGCCGGTGTTCGCCGGCCTGGGCGCCTACCAACGCGCGATGGCCAGCGCGGGCACCAAGTATCCGGAGTTCATGGAATGGCTGGCGCGCCTCAACGGCGCGGCGGTGGAGTTCGTGAACGGCATCGGCGTGGTGAAGGCGTTCGGCACTCCCGGCGAATCGAGTCGGCGTTTCCAAGACGTGGCGCGTGGTTTCGCGCACTTCTTCCTCGACTGGGCCAAATCTACGAGCGTCGCCAGCGTGACCGCGGAGATACTGCTGTCGCCGCCGAGCATCCTGCTTGTTGTCGCAACGGCCGGAGGCATACTCACCGCCGACGGAGACATTTCCCTGGCGAGCTTCATTGCCTTCCTGGTGTTCGGCACCGTCATAACTTCGGGATGGATGACCCTGCTGATGTCGGTGCATCCCTTGGTCACCGGGCTGAAGGTATACCGGGAAATTCGTGAATTACTCGCCACCCCAGAGCTTTCGACGCCGGATGAACCCGTCGAACCCGATCCCACGACCGCCGGGCCGGTGGTACGGCTGCGCGGCGTGCGGGTCACATACGCAGACACGGTTGCCCTCACCGAAATCGATCTGCGCCTCGAGCGGGGCACCATCACAGCGCTGGTCGGACCGTCCGGGTCCGGGAAATCGACTCTGGCCAAACTGCTGCCCCGGTTCAACGATCCGGCCGAAGGCGCGGTCGAACTGTATGGAGTCGACCTGCGCCGGATCGACCCCGCCGAGTTGTATCAACACGTCGCGTTCGTATTCCAGGACTCGCATCTGGTGTCGTCGATGAGCATCCGCGAGAACATCGCGCTGGGGCGTCCCGACGCCGACGACGCCGCGGTGCGCGATGCCGCCGGCAAAGCCCAGATACTGTCGAGAATCAAGGAATTGCCGCGCGGGTTCGACTCGGTCGTCGGCGAGGACGCGGCGCTGTCGGGGGGCGAACGACAGCGTGTCTGCATCGCTCGCGCGATTCTCGCCGACCGTCCGATTCTGGTTCTCGACGAGGCCACCGCGAGTGCCGACCCGGAGAACGAGGCCCGCATCCAGGATGCGCTCAGCGAGGTCGCTCGGGGCCGGACTGTGTTGGTGATCGCGCACCGGCTCAGCACGATTCGAGGCGCCGACAACATCGTGGTACTCGACAGCGGCCGCATCGCCGAACTTGGCACGCACTCAGAACTGCTGGGGAACAACGCAATCTACGCACGACTCTGGGAACAGGAGCGCAGAAGTGAACGCGGCGTCACCGAGCAGCTGGAGGCGAAGCGATGAGCATCATCATTCGCTATCTACTCGAGTTGCTCGATGATCGTGGGCGCCGCCAGTTGCATACGATGCTCATTCTGCAAGGCGCGCAAGGAATTCTGCAGGGTCTGGGGTTCCTTTTCGTCGTTCCGTTGATCGGGGCGCTTCTCGAACGGCCCGCGGACACCGATCAATTCTGGTTCTGGATCGCGGCGATCGCCGCGACGGTAGTCGTCCATCACGGATTGCTGGCGTGGAGTACGTCATTGGGCTATCGGGTGGGCACCGGCGTGCTGACCGGTTTTCACACCCGTATCGGAAATCACCTGGCCACCTTGCCGATCGGTTGGTTCGGTGCCGACCGCACCGGGCCCATCGCCCGCCTGGTCGCCAAGGACGCTGTCGACGTGGCGGATTTTCCGGCCCACCTGTTGCGCTACCTGGTCGTGGGCGTGAGCACGCCGGCCACCCTGATCATCGGAAGTTACCTGAGCGACTGGCGCATTGGGCTGGCATTGACTCTGGGCGCCGTGCTCTGCGCGCTGGCGCTGCGGATGTTCATGGCCATCGTGCATCACAACGATGCGGACTACGAAGCGGACATCGGCGCTACCGCATCCCGGATCGTCGAATACGCCCGCCTGCAACCGACGCTGCGGGCCTACGGCGTCCTCAACCGCCGGGAGCTCGGCACGCTCGAAGAATCCCTTACCCGCCAACAACGCTCGCAGTCCCGGCTCACCATCCGCGGAGCGTGGGGCCTGATCGGTTGCTTCGGCACGATGCAACTGGTCGTGACGACAATCATCGCGTTGACCGTCGCCCTGACGCTGCGCGGCGAACTCGCACTACCGACGATGATCGGACTGCTCATCATCACGTTGCGGATGATCGACCCGCTCTCTCAACTCGGTGATCTCGCCGGCCATGTCCAGGTCACTGCGGACGCGATCGTCCGGGTGCGGGAATTGCTGGCAGTGCCGTCGCTCCCCGAGCCCGCCAGCAGTACTGCGCCCGACACTGCGGATATCGAATTACGCGGTGTGTGTTTCGGTTACGGTGAGCGGACCGAAGTCATCAAAGGTGTCGACGCCGTCATAACGAACAGGAGCCTTACCGCGATCGTCGGCCCGTCCGGAGCCGGAAAGACCACCCTGCTGCGGTTGATCGGCCGATTCTTCGACGTCCACGACGGCAGCATCCTGCTCGGCGGCCACGATCTGCGGGAACTCGGCACCAACCGAGTCTCGCGGCTGACCGCGCACGTTTTCGAAGACGCCTATCTCTTCGATGGCAGCATCGCCGACAACCTGCGGATGGCCAATCCCGATGCCACGCAGCGCGAATTGAATCACGTTGCGGCCATCGCCCGCCTCGACGAGGTGATCGACCGCCTTCCTAACGGCTGGGACACTCGTGTCGGCGAAGCCGGATGGTCACTGTCGGGTGGTGAAAGGCAGCGGGTCGCCATCGCCCGCGCTCTACTCAAGGATGCACCCGTCGTGCTGCTGGACGAAGCCACTGCCGCGCTCGACGCCGTCAACGAGGCCGCGGTGGCCGGCGCCATTCGCGAGCTAGCCAGCAATCGCACGGTTATCGTTGTCGCACATCGGCTTTCGACGGTGATGGACGCCGACCAGATCCTCGTCGTAGACGACGGCCGGATCACCGCGCGCGGACGTCACGACCAGTTGGTCACCGCGGGTGGCACCTACGCCCGGTTCTGGGAGGAGCGCCTTCGCGCCCGCGGCTGGCAGCTCAGGCGGCCAACCGAAACAGATTGAACTTATAGACGTTGACCATCGACGGTAGCAACCGCGAGACCAGCGCCATACCGTAACGACGTTGCGGTGGCCAGGTTTTGGCGATTTCGGGCTGCGGCGTCGCCAGTGTTCGAGTGTCCAGTAGTTCCAGGCCCAAGCCCTCGAGGTCGCGCGGTTCGTCGCAGACCCATTGCATGCGACCTCTGACCTGCGCCAAGGATTTGTTGCGATCCTGGTTGTCGATCATCTTCTTGCCCGCGGTGTCGAAGGCGATCTGGGAACCGGGGAACCGCTCGCCGAGTTGGGCGAGCAACCGGCGTACTTGGTCGTCGCTGAGGTAGATCAGGACGGCTTCGCTGAGGAACAAGTACGGCCCGGGGGAGGACGCGATCGTGTCGAACCAGTCGGTGTCGAGGACCGAGCCGGCGATCATGCTGCGCCGCTCGCTGTCGCTGAAGAACTTGCGGCGCAGGGTAATAACGTCGGGGAGGTCGAGGTCGAACCAGTGCACCTGGCCGTTGTCGAGTCGGTCGAACCTGGTGTTCAGCCCGGTGCCGAGTTCGACGACGGTGCCGGCGGGATGCTCGCCCAGGAATCGGGCTGTCCAGCCGTCGAAGATCGACGTCCGAGACACCGATCCGGGCAGCGACCCACCACTGAAGCGGGTGAAGTCGTAGTCGATGGCGTCGACGAGTTCACGCGCCCGTTGGTCACCCAGCACCGGGCGCCGTGCCGCTGCGTCGCACGCGCGGGCGTAGAGCGGAATCAGCAAGGTTTCCTGGACTGGGCCCAATTCGGGGCCCACGCCGGGTGCGGTTCCGCTCATCTAGCCGCCTTCCGGGGGACGTCTACGGGGCTCAGGACAGCAGGCTACCGCCCAGCGCTCGTCCGAGAATGCTGAGTAGACCGGCGGTGGCACCGATCGGGCCCACCGGCACCGCGGGAATCGCGATGCTGCCGCCGGCGAATTCATCCGGCGGGTAGAAGCTGAGATCCAGACCCAGAGAGTTGAAGGCCGAGCCGCCGACGCCATAGAACATGTCGCCGCTCGCGCCGTCCACCACCTGTCCCGGGCTGAACAGCCCACCGAAGGCGAGGCTGAGGCCGGTGAGCTGCTCGGCTCCGCCGGAGCCGTCCACCACGAACGGGTTGAAGATCGGTGCCAGCGGGTCCAGGTTGAGTTCGGCACCGTTGAAGAAGGCGTTGACGACGTTGGCCGGCGCGTCGATCAGGTGACCGAGTGCGCCGGTCAGATTGCCGCCGGTCAGGTCGGCGAAGACGCCGCCCGCGGTGTTGAGCAGCGCCACTGCAGGGGCTACCACGGGACCCACCGCGCCCAGCAGCACTCCGCTGAACGGCGAGGTAGCGAAGTTGGTCACGGCGGAGAGCAACAGGCCGTCCGGCCCGGTGGGGATGTATCCATCGCCGAACAGCCCGGTGTACACCTCGTTGTGTGCGTTGTTGACCGGTACCACGGTGGGATCGGGTGGGATGGCCCCCGGGTTGGTCGCCGACGTGACACCACCGAGGGTGTGCTCGATGACCGCCGTCGCGACATCCGGGGGCGCGCCGACCAGGAACACCGACTGCACGGCGGTCTGCAGGTTGCCGACGAATGCCGCGGGGTTGGCAACCAGTTGGCCCACGCCGGTCACGAGGGTGCTCACGCTTTCCCCGGACGCGTCCAGCACCGCAGCGGCATTCTGGGCTGTGGTTCCGAAGGCCCGCAACCATGGTTCCACCGGGTCGATGGTCCCGGTGGGTGCGGCGGCGGGTCCGCCGGCGAGTAGCGGCGCGACATTGGCGATCTCAGCGTTCGCGTAGGCGCCGGCGCCGGCGTTGATCAAGCCGACGAACTGCGCATGAAAGGCTTGCGCCTGGCTGCTGACAGTTTGAAATTCCTGGCCGAAGTCACCGAAAATCGAAGCAATCGCTGCAGATATCTCGTCTTGGGCGGCAGCCGCGATCCCCGTGGTGGGCGCCGAGACGCTCGCCGTGGTGTCCGCCAACAACGACCCGATACCAGCCAAATCCTTTGCTGCGCCGTGCAATAGCTCCGGCGCTGCGATGATGAACGACATATCCACCGTTCTCGGTTGAGATGAAGAACCCGAGGCTTCCCGTCAAACTCGCCGTTGGCGACACTGGAAACTACCCTTGTTGCATATCGTTTGCAGGTAGTAATTTGCATTCGGAGCCACTTTTTGTCAACTTCGCGAGCGGTGCGTCCCGGCGGACCGCTCCCGCCGGCCGGGAACTATGTCGGTGCTCGAGCCGACTCCTAACCAGACGGAAAAGACTTCGCGCTACGGCTGGCCGATGGGGGCTGAACCAGGTGTCGTTTGTGATTGCCGCACCCGAACTGGTACAGGGTGCGGCCCAGAAGTTGGCGAGTATCGGCTTGTCGCTGGCGGACACCACAGCGAGCGTCTGGGGCCCGACAACCGGGATCGCGGCGGCCGCGCAGGACGAGGTCTCAATCGCGATCGCGTCGCTGCTCGGCGACTTCGGCCAAGACTTCCAGGCGCTCAGCGCCCGAGCGCAGTCATTTCACGCGCAGTTCGTCCGCTTGCTGAATGCGAACGCCGCGACCTATCTGGGCGCCGATCTGGCCAACGCCCAAGCGGTCGCCGCGGAATCCACGCCGATGTCGGGCTTGGATGCTTTCGGTACCGCTGTCGCCGCCCCCTACCAGGCTCTGGCCTCGACGACGGCCGCCAATGCCCAGACCGTATTCGCTGCCTCTCAACAGGCTTTGAACAGTCTGTCCGGTGGCGCCTCCACAGGACTGAGCCAACTCGCCACCGACCCCGCTGCGTTTTTCGGGAGCCTGCAAACCGCACTGCAGTCCGCGACACTGGTCGGCGCCCCCGGCAATGTGCTCGAGGCCGTGGTGAACCACACCCTCGGCGGTATTACCACCTCGTTCGCCGCCGACGGCGAGCCGACTCCCGTGCCCAACGCGCATATCGAGATATACGACGGTCTTGTCGGGACAGGGGATTTCACTCCGCCGACCGGTCTTGAAGGCCAGTTCGTGGCGGCGGTGACCAACTTCGCCTCGTCACCGTTGAGCGGTGTCCTGCTTGGTGCGGTGGGCCCCTTCGTCAGCCCCGAAGTGGCGCTGCTGAACAGCGTCGGGTCCAGTTTCACCCACCTCACCGGTGGCTATCCGACCTCGGCGATGACCGACCTGCTCGGTGCACCCGCCAACGTCGTCAACGGCTTCGTCAACGGCGCCACCCTCAACCTCGACCCACTGGCACCGGTCTTCAGCCCGTTCGTCAGCGGCGGCGCCGACGGTGGCGAGCAACTCACCGGCCTCAGCTTCGCCTTCGGCGGGCTGCTCAGCCCCGGCCAGGTCGTGGACGGTCCCGGCGGCGCGATGTACTACGGCACCGGCGGCTCGGCGCTCAACGCCCTGGGTCTGAACATCATCTTCGTGCCGCCGGACGACTACGCCGGCGGCTTCGTCAACATCCCTCCGGTCCCGGTGGGACCGATCGGGGCTTCTGCGGGATTGTTGGACATCATCGGGCAGGCACTAGATGGCACTCTGCTCGGCTGAACCCGCGTATCTGCCCGGATTCGGCCGGGGTGCGACAATGTCGCCTGTACGGCGATGATGATGCAGGAAGCCGGTGTGAATCCGGCGCGGTCCCGCCACTGTCATCGGGGAGCGACCCTCACACGCCACGGCCATTGGCTGGAAGGCGAGGCGAGCAGCGATCCGAGAGCCAGGAGACTCGCGTCATCGCATCCTGCCACCCCGGGGCGGAGCACCCCGGAGAGAGCTGATCCCTGATGACGCTGCACGTCGTGGACACCCTGCCCGGTTATTTGCGGGTTACGTCACCCACATTGGTCCGTGGTAGGTGTTGAAGTGACCAAAGCTGACCAGCTCGCCCGCGTTGACGCCGATCGCCGGGTTAGGGGGTAAGGGATGGTGTTCGCGGCGACCGGGACACCGACGTCTACGACTGAGGGCCGTCAATTCCAGCGCCACGGCCTGGGTGAGCGCGCGACCGCGCGACGCGCCAACGAGGTGATCGGCGCCTGGGTCGACCGGTGTCCCGACACGGTCGCGCTCCGGATGATCGAGGCGACCGGGACGGATGCCTGGACCTACCGGCGGCTGTGGGACCGGGTCTGCCGGATTCGCGACAACGCCTTCGCTGATCTGCCGTTGGGCTCGCGTGTCGTGATGGCCCAAGCCGGTGACGCCGACTACGTGGCCGGATTCCTCGCCGCGCTGGAAGCCGGGCTCGTCCCGGTCCCGCTTTTTCTGCCGTCGGCCGATGCGCCCGAACGATTTCTGCAACGTGCCCAACACATCCTCCGGGACTGTGCGCCCTCGGCCGTCTACACCAGTACCGATCTCGCCGACGTGCTTGGACGAGCTTCGCTGTTGGACGGGCTGGCGTTGAAGACTCCGGACTCGGTTGCCGAAGCCGCCCCGTCGCGACCTGCCGGCACGCCGACCGACGCCCGACAGGTCGCGTTCCTGCAGTACTCCTCGGGCTCCACCGGGGAACCCAAGGGAATCGTCAATACGCACGAGTCGATGCTGCATCAACTCGCCATTGCTTTGGAGCTGTGGAACCGTCCCGACGACATCCACACGGTCAGCTGGCTGCCGCTCTACCACGACCTCGGCATCTTCTGGGGCACCCTGCTGGCATTGGCCACCGGCGGTAGCGCGACCCTCATTCCACCGTTCGAATTCGTGCGCAACCCACGCATCTGGTTGGAAACCGTCGACCGGGTGCGCGGAAACTGGATCGCTGGGCCAGATTTCGGGTACCGCCTCTGCCTGGACGCTTTTGACGCCCCGGCGATCGATGCCCTGGATCTGTCCTGTCTGCAGCTGGCCATCAGTGGCGCGGAGCCGGTTCGCGCTTCCACACTGCGCGACTTCGTCGCGAAGTTCCGTCCGGCCGGCCTGCGAGCCGACGTCATGGCGCCGCAATACGGGCTCGCCGAAGCCGGTCTGGCGGTCTCCGGGACGAACAAGCCGCGGCCTTGGGTGCAGGCCGACTTCGATGCCGAGCAACTCAACCGCGGTCGCGCCGTCGAGATCGACGCGCGACAGCCAGGACGACGCACCCACACATTGGTCAGTTGCGGCAACGCCACATTCGGTTGGGATGTGCGCATCGTCGACCCGGAACGGCGAACCGCGGTGCCCGACGGCGCTGTCGGTGAGATATGGGTAGCGGGATCGGGACTGCCGCAGGGGTATTGGCGCCGCCCGCGGGACACGGCCGAAACATTCGGTGCCACCACCGCGAACGGCGACGGGCCCTACCTGCGTACCGGTGACGCCGGCTTTCGCAGCAACGGCGAACTGTACATCTGCGGACGTTACCGCGACCTGATCATCGTCGGCGGCGGCAACTATTTTCCGAACGACATCGAGTCGACCGTCGAAGAGGCGGGCTGCGGGGTGCAAGGCGGGGGCGCCTGCGCAGTGCAACCCGATGGGTCCGACGACTGGTGGCTGGTGCTGGAGACCACCGCTCCGGCCGAGGATCTCGATGACATCAGTCGGGTGCTGCGGCGCAGAATACTTGCGGCACATCAGACCGCGCCGGAACGCATCGTCTGGGTGCGTAACCGCGTGCTGCCCAGGACCACATCCGGAAAGATCAGGCGCCGCAAGACACTCGAGATGCTCAATGCCGCAGCGTTCGAGATCGTCCATCAGGTGTCGGCCCGCCAGGTGCCGTCCACCACTGTGCGGCGGGCCTCCGAACTGGCCGAGTACGTCGCGGCCCTGCTCGGGGTTGACGCTGACACCCTGGCCATCGGCACAGATCTCACCACGCTGGGGCTGACCTCGATGATGACCGCGCAGGTCGTCGAATGGTCGGCGGCATCGGACCGGCACCTGGACTTCGCCGCCCTGTATGCCGAACCAACACTGCGCAATTGGCAGCACCTCTTAGATTCCGCGACACCCATCCCGCAAGTCGCCGCCGGTAACGGCGACACGTTCCCGACGACCGCGCTGCAACGCGCGTACTGGATCGGCCGGGGTGCCGAGCAACCTCTCGGGGGAGTGGGTTGTCAAACCTACTTCGAATTCGCCGGTGCCGCTCTCGACCCATCGCGGCTGGACAACGCGCTCGGCGCGCTGGCCCAGCGACACCCGATGCTGCGCAGCAAGTTTCCCGAGGACGCCCGATTGCGCGTCATGCCGGAGAACCTCCATTCGCCGCTGCAGGTGCACGACCTGACCGAGGCCACCGATGCGGCACGCAGCCGGCACCTCGACGGCATTCGGAACAGGTTGCGCACCTGCAGATTTGCTGTCGAGGTCGGCGACACCTGGCGCGTCGAACTGACCCAGCTGCCCGATGGCTGCATCGTACATTTCGCGATCGATCTCATCATCGCCGACCTCACCAGCATCGGTATCTTGCTGCGCGACCTCGCCGCGCTGTACAGCGGCGAAGAATTGCCAGCTGTATCAGGTGGTTTCGGCCACTGGGACAGCACCGCGCCCGTGTCGCTCACGGAAGCCGTGCAACGACTCCCCGAAGGCCCGCAGCTGCCCCAGTCCGAAGAACGCGACATCGCGTTCCGTCGCAGGCAACACACCCTGTCTGCTAACACGACGACCGCACTCGATGCTGCGTGCCGGGAGCACGGGGTCACCCGTGCCGCGGTGTTCCTGGCCGCCTACGTCGTGGTGCTGCGTAACTGGAGCAGCACCGACGACTTCCTGATCAACGTGACGACATTCGGTCGTCCACCCGGCGTCTCCGAGGTCATCGGCGATTTCACCAAGACCCAGCTGTACTCAGCCGATGCCGCCGGGCCTACCGGCTTCGCCGACCAAGCGCGGACTGCGCAGCGAGGCCTGCGCGTCGCGCTGAGCGCACCCGAATCCACCGATCTGTTGCCAGCCCAACTGAAAAGCGGTACCGGACATAGCGGAATCGTTCCCGTGGTATTCACCTATGCGGCCGACACCGCCGTCCTTGACCGCCGCGTTGCCGACACGCTGGGAACCATCGGCGAAGTCACCTCGATGACTCCGCAGGTCATCATCGACAACCAGGTGGGGGCGGTCGGTGCGGATCTGATCGTTTCGTGGGACTACCGTGCGGGCTGCTTTCCGCCCGGTGTCGTCGCGGACATGTTCGATGCCTACGTCGGCCTGCTGGAAAATCTCGCTGGTTGCCAGTGGTCCAGGCCCGCGGTGATCGATCTGCCCGAGCATTCCCGAGTGATTCGCATGCAGCGCAACGCCACTGACGCACCGAAGCCGTCGGGACTGCTGTACGACGCGTTCCGGGAGCGGGCGATGCGCGATCCCACCCGGATCGCGGTGCGCTGGACAGCCGGAGAATTCGACGCCGGCACCGACCCGATCGCGGACTCGTATCGCGAGCTTTCCTATGGTGCGCTCGACCAGCACGCGCGCAGTGTCGCGGGGGTGCTGGCCGGCAGGCATGCACCGGGCTCCATCATCGGCATCCAACTGCCCAAGGGGCCAGGGCAGTTCGTCGCCGTGCTCGGCGTGCTGATGGCCGGCTGCACTTACCTCCCGATCGGTCAGGACCAGCCGGCCGACCGGTTCGCACGCATTTGCGCCCTGTCCGCAATGTCGGGCCTGATCCGGTCAAAGCAGCTGAGCCACAGACCAATACCTGCCGGCTGCCTGGCACACGACTTCGAGTCGATGATGGACGGCACGCCCGCGGACACCATCCGTGCGGACCCGGACGACGCCGCCTACGTGATCTACACATCTGGTTCTACCGGGGAACCCAAGGGTGTGCTGGTCTCGCATACGGCGGCGCTGAACACAATCCTGGACGTGAACCGTCGCAACGACATCAGCGACGCCGACTCGGTGCTTGCGTTGTCCGCCTTGGACTTCGACCTCAGTGTCTATGACATCTTCGGCCCCCTCAGCGCGGGTGCCGGCGTGGTGGCCGTCTCGGAGCAGTCTCGTCGCGACGCCTTCCGGTGGAACGCCCTGATCGCCGAGCATGCCGTCACGATATGGAACTCCGTCCCGGCCTTGATGGACATGCTGCTGATCGCGGCGGGGGAAAGCGCCGGGGCGCTGCCGAGTTTGCGTTCGGTGTTTCTCTCTGGCGATTGGATCCCGCTGGACATGCCGGCGCGACTGCGTCATGTCGCACCGCAGGCACGCCTCGTCGCGATGGGCGGCGCCACCGAAGCCGCAATCTGGTCGAACGAGTTCGTCGTCGGTGACATTGCACCCGACTGGGTGTCGGTGCCGTATGGATTCCCGTTGTCCAACCAGGCCTTTCGGGTCGTCGATCGCCGAGGACGCGATCGACCCGACTATGTCGCGGGCGAGTTATGGATCGGCGGGGCGGGTGTGGCCCACGGTTACCACAATGCTCCCGAATTGACCGCCGAGCGATTCGTGCTGGACCAGTCGGGACACCGGTGGTACCGGACCGGCGATCTCGGCTGTTACTGGAACGACGGAACGCTGCAGTTCCTCGGCCGGATCGACTCGCTGGTCAAGATCGGCGGACACCGGGTGGAATGCGGCGAGATCGAACACATTCTGCGTGGACACCCACTGGTCGACAGCGCTACCGTGGTGCCGATCCACCGCAACTCCGCGTTGGGTGCGGTAATCGTATGCGGCACTTCGGAATTTACTGATGCGGCGGCGGCGGAACTGCGCCTGTACCTGGCGGACCGGCTGCCGCAGTACATGATCCCGAAATCGGTGATCTGCCGGACCACGCTGCCGTTGACCGCGAACGGGAAGGTCGATCGCGGCCAGGCCGCTGTGGATGTGGAGGACTCCGTTCGCGCAGCGACAGGCCGGCAGTCGCCGGGTGCTCTGGACCCGGTCGAAAAGTTGGTCGCCGACATCTGGTCGGAGGTGCTCGGGGTGCCGATCACCCGACGAGAAGATAACTTCTTCGCCCATGGTGGTGACAGCCTGCGTGCAACCCAGGTGGCCGCCCTGCTGAAACGCGACGGGGTGCTCGGGGCTGAAGTCGGCCAACTGCTGCGGCGGCAGACACTCGGCGAGTTCAGCGCGGTCTGCGTTGTCGGTGGACTCGGCCGGCGAGATCACGCCGTGGAACCGACGCTAGCCGAAACGGACTTTGCCCTGACCCGCCTGCAACAGGCGTACGTGCTCGGCAGCGCGGGACTGAACGGAAGCGTCCGCGCACCAACGTTGTTCGCCATTGTGCTAGCGGCCGGCGCCCCGGGAGACAGTGTCGATGTGGACCGCTTCGTGACCACCGTAGGTCGCTGTGTCGGTGAATTCGCGGCCCTGCGTTGTGCATTGGACTCCGACGCCACCCAACGCGTGCACGGCGCCGGTGCCGATATGGCCGTCCATGTCGTCGACGTCACCGACCCGGACGCATTGCTGCGCCACATGGCGAACGCAAAGTTCGACCCGCGGGCGGTTCCCGTCATCCGATGTTTCGCCCCGCCAGGGCCGTCGCGGTATGTCGGCCTGCTGGTCAACTATCTGGGACTGGACGCCCGCAGCCTGGCCACCGTCATCGCGACCATCATCGCCGACTACCAGGGGGCGCCCCGGCTACGAGAGGTTGATCCCAGCGCCGCCGTGTTCGCGCGATTCGTCACCGAGAGCCATAACGAACAAGACAACTTCAGTCAGGAGGTGGGAGGACCGCCGACGTTACCGCTGGGTCCAGGCCGGTTCGATTCGGTCACCCGCGTTGCGTTCGCCAGGTCGAGTTTCACCCTTGATTCCGATGCGTTTGCCGGCCTGCGGAATCGGGCCGTGCAGCTACGCGTCACCCCCACTGCGCTGCTCTTCGAAGCATTCGGCGATGCGTTGCATTCGGTGGGGGCGGGCGAGCGGTTCGCCATCGTTGTGCCCGCCTCTCAGCGGCCGGACTACGCCCCAGCTGACCGTGAGGTGCTGGGTAATTTCACCCGACTCGCGTTGTGCGACATCGATTATCGTGTCATGCAACCCGGCTCGACGGCGGCGATCGGTGCCGCGCAGGAAGAGCTGTGGCGTGCGGTCGGCAGCGGCAGCGATGCCACCGGGCGCCTCGCCGCGATGCGATCGGCCGGTTCTGCCGGCTACCCGGTCGTTTTCACCAGCACACTCGGGCTCGTGCCGGCGGAAACGAGCGGGCTGTCGAGCATCCGGACGTTGACCCAGACCCCGGGGGTCTGGCTGGACTGCCAGATCGAGGACGACCGTGGTGGGGCCCGGATCAGCTGGGACGCCGCCGTCGGAATCGTCGCGGACGAAACCTTGGCGACCGCATTCGGGAATTTCGAGCGTGCGGTGCGCCGACACGCAGGGCAGGCCCCCAGACCGATCCCGCAGCCCGCGGATGCCGATTGGGCGGCCACGGTGGCCGCCACGGCGGCGAGTCTCTGCCCAGCCGAGCCGATCAGGCCGGAATATACAGAGCTCGTGCGACGCTGGCGCCAACTGCCGAATAGCGCTGCGGCAAGCCAAGATATCGCCCGGGCGGGGCGGAGACTGGCCGACATCGTCACCGGATCGGCCTCGCCGCAGACACTGATCGGCGACCCCCAACTCGCCCCCGAGGCGTTGCTGCTCGCCGACGAGCGGTTGCAACGTGCGCTCGACGATCTCAGCGAACGCATCTTCGGGCATGCCCGGCAACAGGGGCGGCGGCTTCGCGTCCTGGAAGTCGGCTCGCGGACCGGGTTGATCACCCAACGACTGACCGGCCTGGTCGGTGCGGTCGCCGACGAATATCTCTGCTTCGAACCGAATCCGGTGCTGGCTGAAATCGCTGCCGGACGGTCGGTGGCCACAGCCACCCGGCAGATCACGGCACCGGCAGAGGCCGCGGACGTGGATGTGGTGATCTGCTGCGGGTCCCTGCACCAGATAGTCGACGCGGGGGCAGTACTTCAAGAAGTCGCGGTGGCCGACGGCGGATGGCTATGGGTGGCGGAGATCTGCGAGGTCACTCCGGCCACGCTGGCCAGCGCGGCCGTCCTCAACCCCGGCCTGCTGCTGGCCGGGGCATTGCCGTCCGCCGACCAGTGGTGGCGCTTTGTCGCCCAACACAATTGGCAGCCGGCTCAGATGGCGCAGGACGGCGCGGGCGTAACGATCATCGCGCGCCGACCACAGCGCCTCGTCCCACGTCGCGTCGCGCCGACCGCGCAAGCCGTGACCGTCCCGGAGCCACAGCGCCACGTCGACCGGGAGGTCCTCGCCACGATCGCCGACATCTGGCAGCGGCACCTGCAAGTGAAGACACCCACGGCACGCGACGACTTCTTCCTGCTCGGCGGCGACAGCCTGGTGGCGACCCGGGTGTACGCGGATCTGCGGACCGCCGGGTTCGGTCAACTCGCCCTGGTCGATCTATTCAACTACCCCGTGCTGGGTGAGCTTGTCGCGCAAGCCGGTGCGCCCACCTCACCCCAGCCCGCACCGGGTGTCGCCCTGGCCGGGGGCGAACCCGAGTATCCGCTCACCGTCGTGCAGCAGGCATACCTGGCCGGCCGGGTCGGTGGGTTCATGCTCAGCGGTGTCGCGGCACACTGCTACTTCGAGTTCGGGGCAACAGATTTCGACCCTGCGAAATTCGAAACGGCGGCGCGGCAACTCATCGAGCACCATCCGGGTCTACGCACCACGGTCACGACGACACCTAACAACGGCCAGCGCATCGACGCGGTGGTGCACCCGGCGCCGATCGAACCCGTCATCCGCTACTACGACGACGTGCGGGCCGGGATGTGTGATCAGGTCATCGATGTCACAGCGCGTCCCGGAATCGACTTCGGCATCGAGGCAGCAGCGGACGGCCGCCACATCATCGGCATCAGCATGGACAACATCATGCTGGACGGCACCAGCATGATGATCGCGCTCGCCCAGCTGGACTATCTCTACCGCGGCGGAAGTCGCGATCAATTGCCCTCTTTGGCAACAACATTCGCTGACTACGTGCGCAGCCACCCCGAGTTGCGGCCCGATGCGGACGAGTCCGCGCTGCCGTACCTTGCCGCCAGCCGCGACTACTGGCGAGCCCGCCTCCCATCGCTGCCGCCCGCTCCGTCGCTTGCCCCGATGCAGGTGATCCTCGATATCGACACGCCGGTATTCGAGCGGGTGGAAGCCGCCATCGCCGAAGCCGATTGGGCGCGGATCACTCAGGCTTGTCGGACCGAACGGGTGACCGCGGCGTCATTCTTGCTGGCCAACTACGCGCGGGTGCTGGCGCATTGGGCCGGCGCGGCGGACTTCTGCGTCAACGTCACCCTGTTCGACCGCGATCCCAGCGTTCCCGGAATCGAGCAGATCATCGGCGATTTCACCTCATTGTTGCTGCTGGAGTGCCACGTCGATGCGGCACTGTCGATCTGGGAACAGGCACGACGGTTACAGCGACAGCTGATCACCGATCTGCCGCACCGCGCCGCGAACGCGGTGTGGTTGCAGCGCGAACTGCTGCGGCACCACGGCCGGCCGGCGGATGCGGTCTTTCCCGTGGTGTTCACCAGTGGGCTCGGGCTAATCGACAGTGTGGGGAGATCGTCATTCGGTTTCGGCGCGCCTGATTTCGGGCTCTCTCAGACACCGCAGACGGTGCTGGATTTCCAGATGTGGGAGAAGTCCGGATCACTCTCGCTGTCGTGGGACTTTGTCACCCAGGCGATCACGCCCGAGGTGGCACGGCGCAACCTCGATTCGATGGTCGCCGGCATGGTTGCTGCCGTCCAATCGGCGAGGCGCGAAGCGCCGCTCGATGATTTCGCCGAACGCATTCTGCGCATCTGTGCCGCGGCGCTCGGCCTGCCTCAGGTCCAGCCTTCCGACAACTTCTTTCAGCTCGGCGGCGACTCGGTAACCGCAACCAGGGTGGTCGAGCAGGTCAGCCGGGAGGTGTCGTCCACGGCGACACTGCGACTGCTATTCGAAAACCCAGTGGTGGGGGAGTTCGCCGAGCAACTGAAGGCGGCCCCGGCCACTGCCGCGGACGACACGGCCGACGAGTTTGAAGAGGGCGTGCTGTGACCGCCGCCGAGCTTATCGACCAGGTGCGCCGCATCGGGGTGCAACTCTGGGTCGACGGCGAGAACCTGCGCTTCCGCGCCCCCCAGGGCGTTTTCGGCGCGGACCTGAAAGCTCGGCTGTCCGAAGCAAAAGCGGACGTGATTGCCGAACTCAGCCGTGAGACCGAGGTGCTGCGGGCGCCGGAAGACAGATTCGAACCGTTCCCGCTCACCGACGTGCAGGCGGCGTATTCGGTCGGACGCACATTGGCGTTTCGCTGGGGCGGTGTCGGTTGCCACGGCTATGCGGAGTTCGCCGTCGACCACGCGTTGGCGCAACCAACTGCCGCACAGTATCGGTCGGCGTGGCGCAAAGTGGTCGACACCCACGACATGTTGCGCTGTGTGGTCCACCCCGATGGCTACCAGGAGATTTGCCCAGATCTGGCTGACGGCTTGACGATTCACGAGAGCGGCGAGCACCACCACGTCGCCCGCGAGCGTGCACGTATCGCCGACGAACTCAGGAACCGTACCTATCCGCTCGGCGTGGGCCCGATGTACGACGTCAAGGTGACCATCGGCCCGCACGACACCGTGGTGCATGTTTCGGTTGATCTGCTGATCGCCGACTTCGTCAGCATCCTGATCCTGATGACGGATTTCGGACAGTGTCTGCTCGATTTGGAATATTGTCCTCCCGCAGTCGATTTCAGCTTTCGCGACTACCTGCTGAATCTGACCCGCCAGCGCACTTCGGTTGCCGGATCGCTGCGTCGGCAACGGGACCTGGACTACTGGCAGTCCCGGCTCGATCAGCTTCCGCCCCCTATCTCGCTGCCGCTGTTGCCGGCAGACCGGACCGGCCCGACTCAGGTCGCTCCCACCTTTTCGCGCCGGTCAATGCAGCTGCCGGCCAACCGGTTTGCGGCCTTCAGCCGTTACGCGACCGAGCGAGGCGCCACCGCCAGTGTGGCGATCGCGGCGGCGTTCAGCACCGTGCTGGGCCGGTACGGGGATCGCGACCATTTTCTGCTGACGCTGACGACGATGGCCCGCCATCCCTTCACCCCGGACGTCGGGCGACTGGTCGGCGACTTCACCGGCACCAGCGTGCTGGAGGTGGATGTTCGTGGGCAACCCACATTCGCTGAATCGCTGCGGACTATCGGTGCGCGCCTTTTCGAGGACATGGACCACGCGAACGTAGGTGGTGTGGACGTCGCGCGCATGCTGGCTCGCAACGACGAAAACCGCGGCGAGCATTCACCGGTGGTACTCACCTCGACGCTGGGTTCGACCACGCTAGGCGCCGGCGCCCGAGAGGGATCCGCCGAATCGTCCTTCTTGCGCCCCATTGCGGGCCGTGGACTGAGTCAAACCCCTCAGGTGCTGCTGGACTGCCAGGTGTTCGAACTCGGCGGCGTCTGCGAAATCAACTGGGACACCCGCGACGAGGTGATCAGCGCTGACGTGCTCGACCGCGCCTTCGCCGACTTCCGCGCCGCCCTCGAGGCGCTCAGCGGCGACCCCCTGACCTGGGATCGCCCGCTGCTGCCGGTGGTCGCACCAGCGGTCACCGAGGTGCGGGGAGCGCCGAACTCGCTGTTGCACTCCGGGTTCCTGCACCATGCCGCGCAGACTCCTGATGCGGTGGCAATCAGGCACGGCGAGCGGTCCACCAGCTACGGCGAATTGCTGGCCGCCGCCCGGTCGGTCGCCGCTGAGTTGTCGGCCGCGGGAGCGGGTGCCGGTAGCTATGTCGGAATCCGGATGCCGCAGGGGGTAAGTCAGGTCGCCGCCATCCTGGGTACCATGCTGACCGGCTCCGCCTACCTACCGCTCGACGTGGCGTGGCCGGATTACCGGACAGCGCAGATCATTGCGCAATGCCCACTGGCTGCGATGTGTGAACCGGACGGCCGAATCGTCAGGCTGCGAGCCGATCCAGGCGCCGAAAGAGCAGGCGCGGTAACACCGGACGACACCGCCTACGTGATCTTCACGTCGGGGTCGACCGGTACTCCCAAGGGCGTGATGATGAGTCATCGGGCCGCACGCAACACCGTGGACGATGTCAACGAGCGGTTGAATATTCGCGCAACCGACTCCGTGCTCGCCGTATCGCAGCACACATTCGATCTGTCGGTCTACAACATCTTCGGAATACTCGCCGCCGGCGGCACCATCGTGTTCGCTGAAGGTAACGCGCGCAACGATCCGCAGGCCTGGTTCGATGCCATCGCAAAACACGCTGTCACGGTGTGGAATTCCGTGCCGGCCCAGATGCAACTGCTAATCGAACATGCCGGAGACGCAGAAACCCTGCCGACGCTGCGGCAGATCATGTTGTCCGGCGACTGGATTCCGGTCTCCCAACCGAAACACATTGCGTCGCTGGCACCGAAGGCGTCGATGCTGAGCCTCGGCGGTGCGACCGAGGCTGCGATCTGGTCGATCTGCCATCCACTCGAGGCTCGCCGGTATGCGCGCAGCGTCCCGTACGGCACGGCGATGCGCAACCAGAGCGTCCACGTGCTGACCCACCGTGGCGAGCCTGCAACACCCTGGCAGGTCGGTGAAATACACATCGGCGGAGCGGGTCTCGCGCAGGGCTATCTCGGCGACCCGGCGCGCACCGCGGCCGCGTTCATTGAACATTCGGTCAGCGGCGAGCGGCTCTACCGCACCGGGGATTACGGTCGGCTCACCGACCACGGCGTGATCGAGTTGCTCGGCCGGCGAGACAACCAAGTCAAGATTCGCGGTCACCGCATCGAATTGGCGGAAGTCGATGCCGCGCTGTGCGGACTTCCCGGTGTGCAGTTCGGGATCAGTACCACCATCGGCGAGACACCGCACGAACGGATCATCGCGGCGGCGGTAGTACCCGATGTCGCCGATGAAGACGAGCAATCGGAAAGGCGATGCAGTGCAGGGACAGTCGGCCGCGACATCGAGAAGGCGCATCGCCACCACACCATTGACCTGAACGCTGATGACCTGCTTCGATTCGCTGCCGCCGCGCGCACGGCCGCGCTGGCGAGCATGTGTGCGACGCTGAGCACCGTCGCACATCCGGGCGAACCGGTCACCGTCGACGAACTCGCCCGCCGATTGTCGCTGCCGGATCGGTTACGCCGGTTGTTCCGCCGCTGGATCGATGCGCTCGTCGATGAAGGCCGGGTCACGCTCCAGCCGGGGCCAACCCTGAAATTGACTGAGCAGCAGGAACTTTCCGATTGTGCTGCAGACTGGCAGCAGGCGCGTGAGCTGGGCGCCGCCGTCGACTACGGCGACGACCTGTTGGCCTACGTCGGCGAATGTATCGAGAACCTGCCCGGCTTGCTGGCGGGCATCGTCGATCCGCTCGGGCTGCTGTTCCGGGAGGGAACAGTGGACACCGCGACGGCCGCTTACCGCGACAACCTGCTCAGCAGATACACCAACGGGCTGGTGGTGTCCGGAATCGCCAGCCGCGCAAGTAGGGCAACTGCGAAGCGACCGCTGCGGGTCTTGGAGGTCGGGGCCGGGGTCGGAGGCACCACCGCGGGTCTGGTTGCAGCCCTTGCCCCCTACGACGTGCACTACACGTTCACCGACGTCTCGAACTTCTTCCTCATTCGGGCCGGGCAGATGTTCGCCGAACACGGCTTCATCGACTACCGGATCTTCGACATCAACCGCCCGCCTGCCGAGCAAGGTTTCAGCCCCTGCTCGTTTGACGTGATCGTCTGCGCCAACGTGCTGCACAACGCAATCAACATCGACGACACCCTCGTCATGCTCAACCGTCTGCTCGCACCCGGTGGATCGCTGGTCTTCATCGATGCCACCGCCGTCAACTACCCACTGATGATCTCGATGGAGTTCAAGGAGGGCCTGCACGGATTCACCGACGCACGCTCGGGGACCAACGCTGCCTTTCTCACCTTCGGGCAATGGGAGAGCGCGCTGGCGCGATCACCGTTTGGCCGGGTGCAGAGCTTTCCGCCCGCCGATCATCCACTCGGGTTGCTCGGCCAGCACGTGTTCTGGTGCGATTCGGAGTCCACCGCGCGGTCGTTGCGGCCCGCAGATCTGATCGAGCAGGCCCGGCAGGTGTTGCCGAGTTACATGATTCCGCAACAGGTCATCTGCCTGCCCACGCTGCCACTCACGGCCAACGGCAAGATCGATCGCACCGCGGTGACCACAGAACTCGAGTCGCTTCGGTCGGCGGCGCGCGGCGGCGGACACGACGCGGCCGGCCGATCGGCAGCACTGGACGCCATACAGTCCCGCATCGCCGAGATCTGGGTATCGGTACTCGGGTTGGCGTCAGCCCAGTCCCTTTCGCCTACTTCGGATTTCTTCGCATTGGGTGGCGACTCGTTGCTGATGGCCCAGGCGATCGGCCGGATTCGCCGCGAAATGCCGGAAGCCTCCGGGCTGGCCTGGGACGATCTGCTTCGGGCGATGGTCTCCAATCCCACGTTGGGCGCCGCTGCCGAGGCGGTGCGGGCACCACAGTCCGTGCCGGGCCGCTCCGGCGATGCCGACGACGTCATATCGCCGCTGGTGTATCTCGGTGCGGGACAGGGCTTTACCTCGGCTGCCGAGATCGCGGTCTGCGTGCACGACGGCAGCGGCGGGCTCGCGCCGTATGAGCAGCTGATTCCACACCTGCGGACGGCGGTTGGCCCCGGGCCGGATCTATATGGTTTGCAACGGATTCCGGGTGACGGTTACGCTCAGATCGAACCTGCGCAGCTGTTCACCACGCTCGCCGCTCGCTACAGCGCCCCGATAGTCGCGCTGGCACCCGGCAAGGTCCATCTGCTCGGCTACTGCATGGGCGGCCTGCTCGCAGCCGAAATCGCGAAGTGTCTGGAAGAGGCCGGCATCGAGGTCGGCACCGTCACCGTCGTGAGCTCCTACCGGGTGCCGATGGACGTCGAAGACGACGACGTTCTCGACTACTGCTTTGCCCAGATCATGGGTGTGCCAACAGAAGCACTCGGAATGCAGGTCGACGACGACGCCGTCCGGGGGGCGTTCACCCGCGCCAGGGCACGCTACGACGACGTGGTGCCGGCCGGCGCGCTGCGCAGCGTGGCTGAGCCGGTCCTCGCGGCGTGCCTAGAGCGCAGTGCGGAAGCGGGCGAGCCGCGCTTGCGGCTGCTGGCGGAATCGGGCGCGTTGGGCGACATGTGGGACGTCGAATCGCTCACCGAACTGCGGGCGATCTTTGTGCACAGCCTGAAGGCGGTGGTGCACGGTGCGGCCGAGCCTTTCCTTGGTGACGTCCACTTTCTGCGGCAACGCGGCGATATACATTTCCTGCCCACCCTGCAGGAGGACATGACCGCGTTCTGGTCGGACTACTGTCTGGGCGAGTTGACCGTCAGCACCATCGACGGCAACCACTTCGATTGTCTGACTGGCGAAAACGCGGAATCTGTCGCCAAACTCCTGGCGGACTCCTGGGCCGGGGGACCGTGAAGACCGTCCTGCTGTTCGGCGGTACCGGATCGGTCGGCACGGCTTGCCTCGATGTCTTGAGGCGCCGCAGCGACATATCTGTGGTGACAGCCGGCCGCGATCAAGTCGATCTGTCCGATGCGACGGCCGTCACCGCCGCGGCGGGGCGGTGCGACGTCGTCGTCAACTGCGCCGGACCGTCGCAGCGGTTCAGCACCCACGTCGCCACCGCCGTCATCGCCGCCGGGGTGCCCTACGTCGATCCGGGCGGTGACCAAAGGCTGCTCGATCAACTGACGGCAACGCGGCCCAGGGTTCCCGTTGTGCTGCAGGCGGGGGTTCAGCCCGGCCTCTCCGGACTGTTGCTTCGAGCGCTCGCCCTGCACCAGACCGGCGAGATCGACGGCGTCACCGCATGGTGTGGGGGACTGCAGCGACTGACGCCCGCGTCGGTACTCGAATATCTCGCCAGCCTGCGCGATACCCACAGCCACCCGGGTGCCGCGCTGTGCGGTGGAACGATCCGCCGGATCGGTCGCGATGAGTGCAAAGCCGCTCCGGCGCAATATTTCCCGGGATCAGTGACGCCGCACCCGCACCTCGATGCCGAAACTGTCTCGGTGGCAGAGTATCTCGGTATCGGCAACGTCTGCTGGATGAACGTGTTCGACGGGGCGCACACCACCAGGGCGATACAGTTGCTGGCGGTCGACGACGAGCGCTCGCGCGGTGTGGATGCGGTGCTGGCGGCTGCCAAACTGGACCTCTTCGGCCGCCAACCGTATTTCGCGATCGTCGCCAGCGCATATGACGGCAGCGGCGCCTTCGCCAATACCGCCGCGTTCACCTGCCCGGACAGCTTCCGCGTCACCGGGGCCGCGGCGGCGTTCGCGGCCGGGCACATCGCGGGCATGTCGGCAGGAGTTCACCCGTTCTGGACTATCGATGAACCACGCCGGGTGCTGGAATTCGTGAGCGAAGCCGTTCCGGAGGCCGAGTTTTCGTTCACCCAAGACTCGGCGCCGACGCTGATCGAGGAAGGCTCGTTGTGACCGATCGGCGCCAGGGGCGCCCGACGGCAGTCGTGGTGGGAGCGACATTCGGTGCGGTCTACGCCGAAGCCCTTGCGGCGCCGAACTCGCCGGTTGACCTGGTGGGTCTGGTGTCCACCGGGTCCACGGCGTCAGCGGCGCTGGCCGATCGACTCGGGGTGCCGCTGATTGCCGGCCTGGACAACCTACCGAAGGTAGACATCGCGTTTGTGGTGGTGCGGTCCGGTGTGGTGGGCGGCGACGGTGTCCGGATCAGCGAGGAATTGCTTGCCCGAGGAATTCACGTCATGCAGGAGCAACCCGTCCACGCCGACGAGATCCTGTCGCTCTTGCGGGTCGCCAAGGCGAACTCGGCGCTTTACGCCGTCAACGACTTTTACAGCCGAATCGCGTCGGTGCGCCAATTCGTCAGTGCCGCAAAGGCTCTCGATGAAAGGGCGCGGATTGAGTACGTCCATGCCCGGTCGGCGATCCACGTCAGCTACCCCTTATTCACAATTCTCAGCACCGTCATCGGCCCGCTCACGCCGGCACGAATCACCGCGGCACCCGAAACGGGAAGCGCCCATGGCTCTTTCGCCGTCGGTCGCCTGCAGCTCGGCGACGTGACCGTCGACCTGCTCATCCAGAACGAACTGTGCGCGCGCGATCCCGACCATCACGCGCGACTGATGCACACCATCACCGTCGGATCCGACGCGGGTGAATTGGTTCTCGCCCACACCCACGGCTCCACCCGGTGGCATCGGCGTCCCCGAGCCGAAGTATCAGCGCAAGACGTGCCGATCGCCGAACGTGTCGGCATCGAATACCAACCGACGGTAGCGGATGTGCGAAATTGGCTGTGGCCAGATGCAATTCGGCTGGCAGCCACTGACTTCGTCGAGTCGATCGACCGATCCCGCACGCTTGTCTCGCAGCGATTCATTCGTGCGACCCGGCTATGGTCGGACTTCACCTCGGCCCTCGGGCCGGCGACGCTGATCCAACCGCAACCGGCTGAGCCCATTTCGGCCGCGGACCTGACTGCCGAATGACGACTTCAGTTCACAGCGCGCGTTCCCGCACGATCCGCGCCAGATCGATACGGTGAATCCGTCGCGCAACAGGTAGTTGGGACAGCGCGGCAGCGACCAGGATTACGCCGGCCACCACCACGGGTGTTGTCGCCTGCATCTCGAGTCGCAGGTGGTAGCCCAGACTGTGGTACGTGGACAGCAGTTGGTCTGCCAGCAGCACACCGCCGACCACTCCGAACGGTACCGCTACGACGGCCAAGCCGAAGTTCTCCGTGGCGATCAATCGGGACAGCATGCCGGCGCTCATCCCTTCGGCATGCAGTGCGCCCAGTTCGCCGAGTCGCTCGGATATGTTGGCGGACATCGCGTTGTACAACAGTGCCGCCGCCATGACCGCGGCGAAGATGAGCATGATGCTGACCAGCGTGTCGTACAGGCCGAAAGCCTGGCGCATGGTCGACGCCAGTGCTGTCGTCGACCGGTAGGCCACCACGCCCGGCATCGCCGCTATCCGGTCGCCCGCCGCCCGCTCGTTGACTCCGGTTCTCAGCTTGATCAGCAGCCCATTGGCAGGCAGCGAATCTGCTTGTGCACGAAGCTGGTTCAGCGAGATATACACGACCGGCGAGAACGGTTCATCGACGAAACCCACCACTCGCTCGGTGAAACGGAGCCCGTACTGCGGCATCGTTATGTCGATGCGGTCGCCCAACGAGGTGGCCAGTAGGTCGCGCAGGCCTACGCCGAGGAGCACCCCGTCTTCCGGGAGTCGGTCTGCTCCCGATTCGGCAGGAAAAGTGTGCAGTTGAGGTTGCGACGGCAGCCCGATCAGCTGTGTTTCATAGCGGTGCGTGCCTGCGGTGACCGAGACGCCGTGTGCGCTGTAGGCCTCAGCCGTTGCCACGGCGGGGTCCGCGCGGAGGCTGTCCAAAACTGCATCGGCCGGCCCGGATGTCACCGCCTCGCCGTCCTGGTGTGCGATCTGCCCGAATTGCTTGTGCACCATGCCTGGAAGTGTGTCGCGCATGCCGGCGAACACCATCACCAGCATGACCGACACGGCGACCCCGGCCACGGTGAATGCGGTACGTCGACGGTTGCGCGCGACGGCCCGCAACAGCATCCGCCATCGCGCCGGCAGGCGCCCAAGTCCCGGTACCACCCGCTCGATGACACTGCGCCTGCCTCGATCCATCGGTGGGGCAATCCGCATGGCCTCGGCGGCCTGCATTCGTGCGGCCGCATTGGCCGGTAACACCGCAGCCAGCAGTGCGACTGCGACGGCGGCGACGACAGCGGTCAGGTAGGTGAGTGGATGAATCGCGGTGAGATGCATCGGCAGTGCGATGGCGGTCGTGTACTGGACCGTGATCCATTGCCCCAGTTGGTAGCCGCCGAGCAGCCCCGGCAGTAATCCCACTGCAGCACAGGCTAATCCGTAGGACAGATAGTGGGTGCGCACCGTGCCTGCGGACAGTCCGTTCGCTATCAGGGTTCCGATGACCGCGCGCTGCGCAGCGACTATCCGGGAGAGCAGCACATAAGTGCCGAGTGCGACGGCAGCCAGGAACAGCCATGGCAAAAGCCCGGCGAGGCTGCCGAATTGCATGACGTCATCGCGCAAGGTGTGGAATGACGCCTGCTCATCGCGAGGAACGAACTGCAGGCCGGTGTTTCGCGCAAGCTCGCCGGCGGCCGCGGTCAGCGCACCTGCCGCCGAACGGTCACGCGCGTAGACGGCCAGTTGCTGGTTCGCGTTCGGCAGTACCCGCTGCAGTTGATCGTCGGGCAGGAATACCACCCCGAAGTCCTCTGGGGTGGTGAGAACTTCCTGACCTGAGCGTGCGGGCCAGAGGTACTCGGTGGACAGCGCCGTGCCCGCAACCGTAAAAGGCTGCCAACCTTGCCGTCCCAACAGCTCCACAGTGTCACCGGGCGCGAGGTGGTAATGGCCGGCCAGATGTTGTTCGACGACCAGATGCCCGTTGGTAGGCAGTGTTCCCGTCCGCAGGTCGAGCAATGACACGCCCGGCTGCCCTGTTTCGGGTACCCCAATCGCGCGGCCGTAGAGAGCATGTTGGTTCACCCGGATGCCGACTTCGGCTTGATGGCGGACTTCGACCAGCGGCCTGCCGGGCATCGTGGCGACGGTATCGCGCAGTCCGGCTGCCCCGGGTCCGGACAAGACCGCGTCCGGAAGTCGCTGTGCGGAGTAGGACCTTGCGAAAGATTGATCGAGATTTCGGTAGCTGTCGGTGGCGGCGACGAACACAGCTATGCCGATGGCCATGATGACGGCGATCGCGGCGAAGCGCCACCGCTCGCGCCACACGTCGCGACGCAGCTTGCGCCTCAACGCACGGCTCACCAGTCCAATTCCGATGCGTCCACCGGGTTGTCGACAATCTCTGTCTTGCTGATCGAACCCGAGTGCAGCCAGAGGACACGATCCGCCATCCGGGCTATCGCGGAATTGTGCGTGACCAGAACGACTGTCTGTTGACGGGAGCGAGCCAGATCGCTCAACGCGGCCAAGACGTGCCGGCCGGTGACCAAATCCAGGCTGCCGGTGGGCTCGTCACAAAGCAGAAGTGGGGGCCGCTTCACGATCGCCCGGGCGATCGCGACGCGTTGTTGCTGGCCCCCGGAGAGCTGCGCCGGAAAACGTTCGGCGACTTCAGCCACATCCACCCGTTCCAGCGCGGCGAGACTGCGTGACCGCGCATCGGGTCCGGTGAGTTCCGCGAGGAGTTCCACGTTCTCGAGTGCTGTCAAGGTGGGCACCAGGTTGAAGAACTGGAAGACGAAACCGACATGGTCGCGACGATATTGGGTCGCGAGTTTGCGGCTCAGCGCTCCGACATTGCGGCCGTCGACCTCGATCTCGCCATCGGAAGGTTGATCGATTCCGCCAATGATGTTGAGCAGGGTCGTCTTTCCCGAGCCGGAGGGTCCGAGTAGTACCACGAACTCGCCGGCCCGAACCTCCAGGTTGACTCCATGCAACGCGACGACCCGGGTGGGCTCGGCGCCGTAGGTCTTGCCGACGTTGGTCAAACGCAGTGCCAGTTGTTCGCCGTGTTCGGGCTCTGGTGCGGAGGCTGCATCGCCGACGTTAGACTCCGCGCTCATATCGCCACTATTTCATCTCGGCAGATACGTCCGTTTATGGATGACACATTCGTCTGGCGTCGTCGTAGTATTTCCGCACTCCGGGTGAGGGAGCTACAGTCGACGAGTTGGCAGCAGTGGTCAGGGGAGCGGTCAGCGATGAGTGAGGTGTTGCTCGATACGGGCGATCTCGGCGAAGCCGAGGACGTCCTGGGGGCGAACTTCGTCAAAGTGCGGATCCGCGCCAATCCCGGCGGGTCACCAGTTCGCACGCGAGTGTTGCGGAGTTCCTTGGGTTCGCTGACGCTCGATGACTTCCGTTTCAGCTACAGCATGAGCTTCGATGGTGAACCGCCCGACCAGCTCATGCTGTGTCGGGTCCGGTCCGGGGTGCTCGAAGATCGGTTGCCGGAGGGGGACCCGACGATATTTTGCGCGGACGACGTGGGGTTGTTCGGTCTGGTCGAGGGTGTGCCGCTGTCGGGTGCGGTGCATCATTCGAACTACGACGTCATCCTCATCGACAGGCACCTGTTCGGCGAGGTCGCCGCCAACGTGTCGGGCAGCGATGAACCTATCCAACTCACTTCGACCACGCCGGTTTCCTCGGTTGCCAACCGGCACCTGGTCGGGGTGATCGACTCCATCCGCACCACGGCGCTCACCAATCCGAATGCGACCGAGAACTTGTTGATCGCGGGGGAAATGCAGCGCCAACTCGCCTCCAGCATGCTCGCGGCCTTTCCGAACACCGCGCTGTTGAACCCGACCATCGAGGACCGGCGGGACAGCACCCCGGTCCTGCTGCGCCGGGCGATCGCATTCATCGAGGAAAACGTCCGCATCGACATCTCGTTGGCTGAAATCGCCCGCGCGATCTACGTAACACCGCGTGGGTTGCAGTACATGTTCCGCCGGCACCTGGACTGCACGCCCATCGAGTATCTGCGTCGAGTCCGGCTGCACCATGCCCACCACGACCTGATCAGGTTGAGCCGCGCTCAGACAACTGTCTCCGCTATCGCGACGTGGTGGGGGTTCGCCCATGTCGGCCGGTTCTCGGTCTACTACCGGATGGTCTACGGCCAGAGCCCGCACGTCACACTTGACAGCTGAGCGTCAGTTCTCTCGGTTCGGTTGTCCCGCTCGGTATTTCACCGCTTTGCGCTGTTGGCGGTGCGGCGCGCCGTCTTCGCGGCCGCCTCGTCGGCGTCCAGTTGGTCGGCAACTTCCAGGGACGGAGCGCCGCCCCCCAACCGGTGCGGCACCCAGAACTCGCCGGCCGGATGCGGGTAGTCCTGCTGCGCCTGGTGCAACAACGTGGTCATCGATTCGCGAAGGGCGACTCCGGTCTGCTCGTCGTCTGACGCGGCGTGCAGCGGTGCCCCCACCGTCACGGTGACCGGCACCTTCGCGCGGCGCAGATTCCTGGGGTGGCCCTTGGTCCAGAGTCGCTGGGTACCCCAGACGATCATCGGGATGATGGGGACGTGCGCTTCGCCGGCCATCCGCTCGACGCCGGTCTTGAACCGCTTCAACTCGAAGCTGCGACTGATCGTCGCCTCCGGAAAGACACCGACGAGTTCACCTTCGTTGAGTCGCTGTACGGCAGCGGAAAACGCGAGCGCGCCGGCGTTTCGATCGACCGGGACGGTTCTGGTGTGCTTGATCGCGAAGTTGATGATTTTGACCTGCTGAAGTTCGGCCTTGACCAGGTAGCGCAACCGGCGGTGTTGCCTGCGACGGGTGGCCAGTCCGGCCGCCATCCAGTCGGCGTAGCTGGTGTGGTTGATGGCGACCACGGCGCCGCCGCGCTCGGGGATGTGTTCCAACCCGGTGCAGCTGATTTTGGTGCCGGTGCGCAGAAAGAAGGCCTGCGCCATGATTTCCATGCTGCGGTAAGTCAATTCCGCCATCGCTCGCTTCTCCTGCCGATCACGCTGCCCCCTGGTCGCACAAGGGCGTCACAGCGATAGCCGGCGCGCGATTTACCGCAACTCTAGCCGTGGGTCGGCGGACATCACCCTGGCGGCCTACCGTGCGAAGGAGTCAAATGGGTAGGACCACTGAATCTGTGCGATTGACGCCGATGGACGGGCCGGGATGTGAAGCGACTTAACGGTGTGGACGCCTTGATGCTGTACACCGAGACACCTGAAATCCATATGCACACGTTGAAGATCGGTATCCTCGATGTGTCAAAAATGCAGCAGGACTTCAGTTTTGACTTATTCCGGCAGGTCGCCTATCCGCGTCTGATGGCGCTGGAGCCGCTGCGTTATCAACTCGTGGACATCCCGCTGAAACTGCATCACCCGATGTGGGTGACGAACGACGATATCGACCTCGACTATCACCTACGCCGAGCCCGGCTGTCCGCCCCGGGTGGTCGGCGCGAGCTCGATCAGTTGATCGGGCACATCGCGAGCACTCCGCTGGATCGGGCTCGGCCCCTGTGGGAAATGCACGTGGTCGATGGTCTCGCGGACAACCGGATTGCCATCGTGCAGAAGGTCCACCACGTTCTTGCCGATGGTGTCGCCTCGGCGAACCAGATGGGACAAGCGATGGCGTCGCAGCAACCTGGCAAGGTGTCCCGCCCGGGCGGCGCGCATCCGCAACCAGCGCGATCCGATCTGCTGAAAGCGGCCGCCCGCGACCATGTGGGACTGATCCGAAAACTGCCGCGCCTGGTCAACGAGACGGCCACCGGCGTGTCCCGGGTGCGACGCAGGTCCAAGGAACGCGGTACGCACCCCGACCTGGCCCGCAACTTCGCGCCTCCGACCTGCTTCATCAACCACCGGGTCACACCGGGGCGCCGGTTCGCCACCGCGCCGCTGGCGTTGTCGGACGTCAAGCAGACCGGCAAACACCTTGGCGTGACGCTGAACGATGTCGTCCTGGCCACGGTGGCGGGTGCGTTGCGGCGGCTATTGCTGCGCTACGACGGGCAGGCCGACTCACCACTGATCGCCGGTGTACCGGTGAGCTACAACGTCTCGCCGGATCGGTTGGCGGGCAACGAATTCACCTACATGACACCGTCGTTGCCGGTGCACATCGAGGACCCGTTGCAGCGGGTGCGACTGACGTCAATGGCCACCAAGATCGCCAAGGAGAACCACCAACTGCTCGGTCCCACCGTGTTGCCGGCCTGGATGTCCTACCTCCCGCCGGCACTGGCGCCCGGCATGTTTCGCAGCCAGGCCCGTCGCGTCGAGTCGGCGAGCGTGATGAACCTGACCGTCTCGAATGTGCCCGGACCACGGGAACGGGGCCAGATCGAAGGCGCCACCGTCAGTGAGATCTACTCCGTCGGACCGATTGTCGCCGGCAGCGGCCTGAACATCACCGTGTGGAGCTATGTCGACCAGTTGGCCATCTCCGTGTTGACCGACGATCTCACCCTCGACGACCCACACGAGGCGACCGACGCCATGATCGAGGCCTTCATCGAAATCCGCTCTGCCGCGGGTCTTTCCGCAGAGTTGACGCCGATCGGCGACGTGCTGCCGCTAGCTGCGGCGGTCGGTTAGTGCCACCGCAACGCTGGCGCAAGCACGTCGTGATTCGGCTGTTGGTGGCGGCACTGGTTGGGGTCGCAACCATCCTGCTGGTCGGATTCGCGGCAGGCTGGCCGTATGCACCGAGCGTCGGCTGGATCGCCGCGGCGTGCGTCTATCTCGGCTGGACGTGGATCGTGGTCCTGCCGATGGATGCCGACCAGACACGCGAACATGTCGAGCCCGAGGACCCGCCGCACGGGTGGCTCACCGATGCCGTCATTCTCTTGGCGAGTGTGGCGAGCCTGGCCGGAGTCGGTCAGCTGCTGGCCGCCGGTTCCAAGGCCGGAGCGGAGCGCAATCTCGCCGCGGCAGTCGGAGTGGTCGGCATCGTCGCCGCCTGGTGCGTCGTGCACACCGTCTTCAGCGTCCGCTACGCCGACGTCTACTACTCGAACTCCGGGGAAGGCATCAACTTCAACGGAAACGACAACCCGCGATTCCTGGATTTCTTCTACCTCGGGTTCACTATCGGCATGACCTACCAGGTGTCCGACACCAGTCTGGAAACCGGTCAACTCCGTCGGATCGCGCTTGCCCAGGCGTTGCTCTCTTACGCGTTCGGTGCGGTCATTCTGGCGGTCACCATCAATCTGGTTGTCGGACTGAGCAACTCGGCCGGTTGACGAAAGGAGCTGAAGAATGTCGGACCCGGATCGGGCCGCGCGCCGCAGGGCGCAGGTCATCGAACATATGCAGAGCGAGAACGTGCAGCAGTGGGATCGAACGATGGCGACGTTCAGTCACGCGCGTTCGTCGCGATCGCAAGCGTGGCGGAGCCGGGCGCAGCGGGTCGCGACCATCGGACTTCGTCGCGATCGCAAGCGTGGCGGAGCCGGGCGCAGCGGGTCGCGACCATCGGACTATGAACTCCCCGACGGCACGGTGTACGACGGTGCCGACGCGGTGATGCGGTACTGGATCGACGGCCGCTCCCTGGTGCCCGACCAGATTGCGGGCCGGGTGAATACGCTGGGCGAACGGGTGAATCAGTAACCTCGGTCGAGTGCCTGACGCTCCGATCCGCAGTCTGATCCCTGCCCGTATCGACCGGCTGCCCTGGTCGAGCTTTCATACCCGGATGGTGGTGGCCCTCGGGGTGGCGTGGGTGCTCGATGGCCTGGAGATCACCGTGGCCAGCGCGGTCGCGGACACGCTGACCGAGCCCGAGACGCTGAATCTGTCATCGGCGGCGGTCGGGCTGACCGCCACCGTGTACCTGGCCGGCGAGGTGGTCGGTGCGCTGTTCTTCGGTCGGCTATCCGACAAGTTGGGTCGCCGCAACCTCTTCATGGTCACTTTGGGCGTGTATTTGCTGGGCAGCGGCTTGACGGCGCTGACCATGGGTAACAACGTCGGCTGGCTCGCGTTCCTTTACCTCACTCGCTTCATCGCCGGAATGGGCATCGGCGGTGAGTATGCGGCCATCAACTCGGCCATCGATGAACTGATCCCGGCGAAATACCGCGGTCGCGTCGACATCGCGGTCAATGGAACCTATTGGGCGGGCGCGATCCTCGGCACGCTGGGGACCTTCATATTCCTTCGGATGATCGACCTGAGCCTGGGCTGGCGGCTGGCTTTCCTGATCGGTCCGGTGTTGGCGACGGTGATTCTGCTGGTGCGCCGCGATCTGCCGGAGAGCCCGCGGTGGCAGGTCATGAACGGCCGCGCCGAGGCGGCCGAGCAGACCATCTCGTTCATCGAGCAGGAGGTGGCGGCCACCGGTGTCACCCTGCCCGCGGTCGATGACAGCAAAGCAATCGAGCTCCGGCCCACCGAGGAAATCGGCTACCTGGCGTTGACGCGGGTGCTGTTCCGCGTCTACCCGGGCCGGGCGGTGCTGGGCGCCGCGCTGATGATCAGTCAGTCGTTCCTCTACAACGCGATCTTCTTCACCTACACCCTGGTACTGGGCAAGTTCTACGGCGTGCCGTCCGGATCCACACCGCTCTATCTGATCGCATTCGCCGTCGGCAACCTGCTGGGCCCGGTGACCCTCGGGCGTTTCTTCGACACCATCGGTCGCCGGAAGATGATCACGGGCACCTACGCGCTGTCCGGGATTCTGCTGGCGGTCAGCGCGGGCCTGTTCCAGGCCGGGCTGCTCAACGCCATCACCCAGACCATCGCCTGGTGCGTCATCTTCTACATCGCCTCGGCCGGTGCCAGCGCGGCGTACCTCACGGTGAGCGAGATCTTTCCGCTCGAGGTCCGGGCCAAGGCAATCGCGGTGTTCTTTGCTATTGCGCAAGCTTTCGGTGCCCTCGGGCCGATCATCTACGCCGCACTCATCGGTAATGGCGAGAAACCGCTCCCGCTGTTCCTGGGGTATCTACTGGCCGCGGTGATCATGGTCGCGGGGGGAGCGGTCGCTTGGTTCCTCGCCGTCGACGCCGAAGGCAAGTCGTTGGAGGACATCGCCGCGCCGCTGTCGGCAAGCAGGGATTAGGCGGGTCGCGAGGCGCAGCCCGCGATTACGCGGTTAACAGGATTCGACATACTGAACGCTGGGTATGGTTCCGACCGCATTGACCCAGTGCAAAGCCATCAGCCAATGAAAGGCCTCACTCGAGAGGGACGTCGGTGGTCTTCCGTGCAGACCAGGAGATCGGGCGCGACCTAGCTGCGGTCGACTGGTCGTCAACTCCACTCGGGCCGGTAGAGGACTGGCCGCAGAGTCTCCGTACCGCCGTGGACATCCTGCTGTCGTCGCAGTTCGCGATGTGGATGGGTTGGGGTCCGGAGCTGACGTTCTTCTGCAACGCCGCGTACCGCCGCGACACACTCGGACGCAAATACCCGTGGGCACTCGGGCGCCCGGCCGGCGAGGTTTGGGCCGAAATCTGGACCGACGTCTTCCCCCGCATCGAAGGGGTGCTCGAGACCGGACAGGCAACCTGGGACGAGGCGTTGATGCTCATCTTGGGGCGGTCGGGCTACCCGGAGGAGACCTATCACACGTTCTCCTACAGCCCGTTACGCGACGACGACACGAATGTGGTCGGAATGCTCTGCGTGGTCAGCGAGGACACCGAGCGGGTGATCGCGCAGCGCCGCATAGCTACGCTGCGCGACCTCGGCTCCGACCCGAGCGTCGTTCGCACCGAGCGGCAAATGCTCGACTTCGCCGCCGTGCAACTGGGGAACAACCCCTACGACCTTCCGTTCACCCTCACCTATCTGTTCGACGACCGCGGCCACGCACGATTGGCCGGGGTCAGCGGCATAGCGTCCGGGCATCCCGCAGCCCCGGAAATCATCCCGAACTCCAGCCCCATGGTGTGGCCCGTCGACAAAGCGGCCGGGGGCGAGTCCGCACTGCTCGAGCTCGATGGCGCCGCATTGGCGCTGCCCACCGGCGCCTGGTCCGAGCCGCCCACTCACGGGCTGGTCGTGCCGTTGCTGCAGCAGGGTGGCGCACCGGTCGGCTTCCTGGTCGCGGGGCTGAACCGATATCGCGAGTCCGATGACGGCTACCGAGGCTTCGTCGAGCTTGTCGGCAGGTACCTCGCCGCGGGGGTGAGCAGTGCGCGCAGTTACGAGGCTCAGCAGCTGCGCGCCGAAGAGCTGGCCGAGCTCGACCGCGCCAAGACGACATTTTTCTCCAACATCAGCCACGAGTTCCGGACGCCACTCACGCTGATCCTGGGACCGGTCGACGAGTTGCGCAGCCAGACGGCCGGCCTCGATGAGCACGCCCGCCGCGAACTCGAGCTCGTGCACCGCAACGGCTTGCGGCTGGCCAAATTGGTCAACACCCTGTTGGACTTCTCGCGTATCGAGGCGGGGAGGATGCGCGCCCGATTCGAGCCCGTCGACCTCGCTGCGGTCACCGCGGATCTGGCCAGCGTCTTCCGTTCGGCGATCGATCAGGCCGGGTTGACGTTTACGGTGGATTGCCCACCGCTCGACGAGCCCGTCTACGTGGACCGCGAGATGTGGGAGAAGGTGGTTTTCAACCTGCTCTCCAACGCGCTGAAGTTCACCTTCGACGGCTCCATCGATGTGCGGGTCACCCGCGAAAATGACCAGGCTGCGGTCACGGTGGCCGACACCGGAATCGGCGTTTCCGCAGCGGAGATGCCCCGGCTCTTCGAGCGTTTCCATCGGATTGAGACGGCCCGTGCGCGATCCACCGAGGGCAGCGGCATCGGACTGGCCCTGGTAAAGGAACTGGTCGGGTTGCACGGTGGCACCATCGACGCCAGCAGCACCGAAGGTGTGGGCACCGCATTCACCATCCGAGTGCCCTTCGGCGGGACTCATCTGCCGACAGATGAGTTGGCCCCGCCATCAGCCTCCGCCCAGGTAGCCGTCGCGAACGCCCAACCGTATCTGCAGGAAGCCATGAGATGGCTGCCCAGGGAGCCTGACTTCACGCCGTCGGACACCAGCACGACGGCGGCTGCAGCCCCTGCCTTCGTTGCCGACTCCGGCCGTGCCGCACGGGCTCGGGTGTTGATCGCCGACGACAACGCCGATATGCGTGAATATCTGACCAGCCTGCTGACACCCGCCGGTTACGACGTGAGCGCGATCAGCGACGGACGGCAGGCGCTCGAGGCGATCCGCGTCGAGGTCCCCGACCTGGTCATCAGTGACGTGATGATGCCGGGCCTGGATGGTCTGCAGCTACTTGCGGCGTTGCGCAAGGATCCGCGCACCGCCGCGCTACCCGTGCTGCTGTTATCCGCTCGCGCCGGGCAGGAAGCCTCGGTGGAGGGTCTGTTGGCCGGAGCCGACGACTATCTGGTCAAACCCTTTGCCGCCGCGGATCTGCTTGCCCGGGTCCGCGCGAATGTGGAGTTGGCGCGCCTGCGCAACTATCACGCCCGCTGGCGCACCGCCCTGGTGGATTCGCTGCAGGAGGCCTTCTTCGTCTGCGACGAGCACGGCTCCGTCATCGAGATCAACAGCGCTTTCACCGAAATCCTCGGCTATGGGCCGGAGAACTTGCCGTACCCGGCCGTTCACCCCTGGTGGCCTGATGTCGACGCCGATCCCGAATCTTTCCGGCAGGTCGAGACGGCTTTCGCCGGCCTGCTGAGCGAAACTCACGGTGCGTTCACGGTTCCGGTCACCCACAACGACGGCCACCGGGTCTGGGTCGCGGTCAATTTCAACCACGCCGACGATCCCGACTCGGGGCGACGCGTCATGGTCGGCACCTTCCGCGACGTTACCGCCGAGCACTACGCCGTGCAAAGCCAGAGCGCGTTGGCCGGCCTCAATCAGCAACTGGCACAAGCAGATACACTGAACGACGCGCTGCAGGGTGCCGCCGAGGTACTGCTTCGGGTATGGAACGCCCGGCGCGTGTCGGCGGTGACATTCAGTCGCGACTCGCAACAGCAGCGCACGCTGGACCTGGTTTGTGCCGGGGAGCAAGCCAAATGGGCCGAGCTGCCGGCACGCCAGCGCGAGCTGATCGAAACTCTGCGCGACGCCGATCTGTTGAGCGTCCACACCGAAGAAACCGGGGCCGCGGGCATCGTGCTGCAGCATCCCCGCGGCCTGCTGGTCGTCTGGATCGAGTTGTCCGAACGCCGGCGGTTCACCCGTGAGGACCACACCCTGCTCACCGTGCTGGCCGGTCGGCTGGCTCAGGGACTGCACCGCGTGTACAAACTCGACGAGCAACGCGAAACCGCGTTGGCCCTGCAGCACGCAATGCTGGGCCCGGCAACGCTTCCGGAGGGCTTTGCCGTGCGGTACCGCCCCGCGACCCATCCGTTGCAGGTCGGTGGTGACTGGTATGACGTCGTCGAACTCGACGATGAGCGCGTCGCATTGATCGTCGGCGACTGCGTCGGTCATGGTCTGGCCGCGGCCACGGTGATGGGCCAGTTGCGCAGTGCCTGCCGTGCCCTGCTACTCGAGCAGCCCAGCCCGAGTGCCGCGCTCACCGCCTTGGACCGCTTCGCCGCGCGGCTGCCCGGGGCCCGCTGCACTACGGCATTCTGCGCGGTCCTGACCCTTGGCACCGGTGAGCTGGTGTATTCCAGCGCGGGTCATCCGCCGCCTGTCATGGTGCACGCGGACGGGACCACCGTGCTGCTCGACGGCGAACATGGGCTGCCCCTGGCGTTGCGGCCCGATTGGACTCGACCCGAGTGCCGGGCCAAGATGCCGCCTCGCGCGACGCTGTTGCTCTATACCGACGGACTGGTGGAACGCCGCGGTGCATCGCTTGATGACGGCATCGACCATGCCACCGATCTGCTGCGGGGCGGGCTGTCCGAGGGCATCGAAGATGTTGCAGAGCAACTCATGTCACAAATGGAGCCGTCCGGCGGCTACCCCGACGACGTGGCAATGCTGCTCTATCGGCAGCCCGCTCCGTTGGCGATGGAATTCATCGCCAACGCCAGCCACCTCGCCGGGAGCCGGGCAGCGTTGCGCAGTTGGCTGACCCGGGCCGGCGTCGAACCCGATCAGATTCAGAACGTCCTCATCGCGACGGGCGAGGCGTTGGCCAATGCGATCGAACACGGTCATCGCGACCGGCCCGGGGGCACGGTCTCATTGCGTGCGACCGCGATCGTCGACCGGCTGCAGGTGACTGTCGCCGACACCGGCGCGTGGAAGCAGCCGACAGTTCTCGAGGGGTTCAGCCGTGGTCGCGGTATATCCCTGATGCGAGTCCTCATGGAGGACTTCGATATTCAATCCAGCGATACCGGCACGACAGTTCACATGTACACGAGGATCACGTAATGGCCACACAGCTCACCCTGAACACCGATCGTGACTCCGACGGGGCGTCTCGCATTGTTGCGACAGGGGAGATCGACCTCAGCAACGTCGGCTCATTCACCCGGGCGCTCGCCAGCGCCAGCGCGGAAACCAAAGGTCCGCTCACTATCGATCTCAGCGCCGTCAGGTACCTGGACAGTGCGGGTATCAACGCGCTGTTCGATCACGTCGACGAAGTCGACCAGCTGCGCGTCATCGTCCACCCCTTGCTCGTGCGAGTCCTCACCGTCAGTGGTTTCAGCAAGATCGCGACCGTCGAAGCCGCGGCCACCGATCAGGCCGGCCACGGGGACGGTGCCTGAATCCCGCTGCCCGCCTGCCATTTTCCGATCAGCGTGACTTTTTCGAATTGTGTGTGTAAATAGTCCGCAAGGTGTATGTTCGGCAGCGGTTTGCCGTGCGGCGCGGGCGCATTTGGTCTGTCGTGAGCGGATGTGGCTTTCGTGTGCTACTGGTGTGAGCGGCAAACGCTTACCCGTCCGGAGCGGGCGGCTCCGACCTGCGCTTTTGCCGGTAAGTCAACGGAAAATGAACCGAGATCGTATAAACGTCGCCACCCTGATTTATGTGTACTTGTTTCGACGGCGCGCTCGATGCAGGACCGATGCGATGGACTCGCCCAGCACGACGACGTGACGTCCGATTAACCGACACCTCAAATACGTGTGACGTCGCGATCGCGATGTCCGAGATCGCGAGATGCCAAGGCGCGCTGGGCTCTGTTACGTTTCGGCCATGCACCTGGCAACCGGCGTTTCGGAGCGTCGCACTGCCCTGCGCTGTTGTCGCTGACCCTCCAATCCCGCGCGCGGTGTGGTGTCGAGTCGGCTGATCGAAGTATGAGAGCCCTTCCGCAGTAACGGGATCCGACTATTCCCGTTTCGTTCCACATTCAGCTCGGAAGGCCTTTCATGATTCGCAGAGCGTCCCGCTGGCGGCAAGCCGTCGGCCTGACGCTGGTTGCCGGTGTGATCGCCGCGTGCCACGGCGGCGCCAGTGACGCCATAGACGGCGGGCTCAACACCGTGAGCACCAGCATCACGCTGGTCGCCTACTCCGTACCCGAACCCGGCTGGAGCAAGGTGATTCCGGCATTCAACGCCTCCGACGAGGGGCGCGGCGTGCAAGTGATCACTTCTTACGGCGCCTCCGGCGACCAGGCCCGCGGCGTGCTGGCGGGAAAGCCGGCCGACATCGTGAACTTCTCACTGCAGCCTGACGTCAACCGACTCGTCAAAGCGGGCAAGGTCGCCGCGGACTGGGACACCGAAGCGAGTAAGGGCATTCCGTTCGGATCCGTGGTGACGCTGGTCGTGCGTAAGGGCAATCCGAAGAACATCAAGGATTGGGACGACCTCCTGCGGCCGGGCGTGGAAGTCGTCACACCGAATCCGCTCAGTTCGGGCGGGGCGAAGTGGAATCTGCTGGCCCCCTATGCCGTCAAGAGCGGCGGTGGTCGCAATCCGCAGGCAGGCACCGATTACATCAATGCCCTGGTGCGCGAGCACGTTAAACTCCGTCCTGGCTCGGGGCGAATCGCCACCGACGTGTTCATCGAGGGCACCGGCGACGTGTTGCTCAGCTACGAGAACGAAGCCTTCTCCATCGAACGGCAGGGCCTTCCGGTCGAACACATCAACCCGGCCCAGACCTTCAAGATCGAGAATCCGGTTGCGGTGCTGACCAGCAGCCAGCACGTGGCGGCGGCCACCGCCTTCAAGAACTTTCAGTACACCTCGGCGGCCCAGCGGTTGTGGGCGCAGGCCGGATTCCGTCCGGTGGATCCCTCCGTCGCCACCGATTTCCGGGACCAATTCCCCGTACCGGTAAAGCTGTGGACCATTGCCGACCTCGGCGGTTGGAGCAACGTCGACTCGCTGCTGTTCGATCGGAGCAACGGCAGAATCACCAAGATCTACCTGCAGGCCGTCCAGTGACCGCCGTATCCCCGGACCCGGTGATTTTGGCAGTCGCAAACCTTCCCGACGAGCCGCCCGACGCTCAGTCGCGCATCCCGATAGTCAAGCCGCCGGGCGGTCTGCCCCTTCGGGTCGGCGTGATCACCCTATGGCTGTCGGTCATCGTGCTACTGCCGGTGGCCGCGATCGCCTGGCAGGCCGTCGGCAGCGGCTGGGAGCATTTCTGGTTGGCCGTGACTTCGCATACCGCGCTGGAGTCATTCAAGGTGACGTTGATCATTTCCGTCGTGGTCACCACTCTGGACGTGGTGTTCGGCGTGCTGGTCGCCTGGATGCTGGTGCGCGACAACTTCCCCGGCAAAGGCCTGCTGGACTCGATCATCGATCTGCCCTTCGCGCTACCGGTCATCGTCACCAGCCTGGTGATGCTGGCGCTGTACGGCCCACACAGTCCCGTAGGCCTGCATCTGCAGCACACCCCGCCGGGCGTGGGGATGGCGCTGGCGTTCGTCACGCTGCCGTTCGTGATCCGGGCCGTTCAACCGGTGCTGCGGGAAATCGACCAGGAAGTCGAAGAAGCCGCGGCATCGCTGGGCGCAAGCGAGGTAAAGGTATTTACCTCGATCGTGCTGCCGTCGCTGGTACCGGCGATCATGTCCGGTGCGGGCTTGGCATTCTCGCGGTGCATCGGTGAGTTCGGCTCGGTGATCACGATCGGTGGCGCTGTTCCGGGTAAGACCGAGGTGTCGTCGCAGTGGATCCGCACTCTGATCGAGAGCGACGACCGCCCCTCCGCTGCTGCGGTATCTATTGTGCTGCTGACCATGTCGTTCACGGTCCTCTACGCGTTGCGCATCTTCGGTGGTCGTGCAGCCAGACGCGAGGAGCGCGACAAGTGACACAGATGTCGCGGGCTCGCTACGTCATCCGTTACGTGGCCATCGCCTACCTGTTGGTGATGCTGGTTTTTCCGATTTCATTGGTTCTGTATCGGACGTTCCGGCCCGGCTTTCACCAGTTCTTTGCGTGGATCACCACCCCCGCGGCGATCTCGGCCCTGCATTTGTCCCTGCTGGTGGTGGCGATCGTCATTCCGTTGAATGCGATCTTTGGTGTAGCGACGGCAATGCTGCTGGCGCGCAACCGGTTTCCGGGCAAGGGTGTGCTGCAGGCGATCGTCGACCTGCCGTTCGCGGTGTCGCCCATCATTGTCGGCGTGGCAATGATCTCGGCCTGGGGTTCGGCCGGGGCGCTGGGCTTCATCGAGCGTGACACCGGAATCAAGATCATCTACGGCGTCCCCGGCATCGTGCTGGTCAGCCTTTTCGCCACGCTGCCGTTCGTCGTGCGCGAGGTGCAACTCGTGCTACTCGAGGTGGGCACCGAGCAGGAGCAGGCTGCGGCAACTCTGGGTTCGACGTGGTGGCAGACGTTTCGGCGGGTAACGATCCCGTCCATTCGATGGGGCTTGACCTACGGCGTGGTGCTCACCGTTGCACGCACGCTCGGCGAGTTCGGCGGCGTCATCATGGTTTCGTCCAACCTGCCGGGTAGCACCCAAACCCTCACGCTGCTGGTCAACGACCGTTACAACCGGGGTAACGCGTACGGCGCCTACGCGCTGTCGTCGCTGATGATGGGAGTGGCCATCATCTTCCTGATCGTCCGAGCAGTCCTGCTGATACGCCGAAAACGCGCTAATCGGCTTGCCTGACAACATTTTTCACGCTGTTCAGCACGCCGAAGGTGGGCGGCTGAACTGCATGTCGAGACTGCGCAGATGTGTCTGCAAGCCGGCGTCCTGCACGGGAATCAGATGGGCAGGCGCGTCGGAAGTGTTGAAGTGCGCGTGCCACATGCCCGGTGGCGTCGTGAATGCTCCACCGGCCTGCCAGTCGACCCGGATCGGATCGGCGATCTCGCCGCGGTCGTCGAGATGGGTGCCCAGCAGGGTGTAGCACCCCGGCTGCGCATCGAGGATCAGGTCGAGCGCGACCGACTGGTGGCGATGCGGCCGCTGCTCCTGGCCGGCGGGCAGCACGCCGAACATGGCCCACAGCACGTGCGTCACCGTCAACGTCTGCTCCTGTTCGGCGTTGGCCAGCAACACGCTGACCCGATTCTTGTTGTTGGCGCCGGGGCGTGACGCGATTCGCTCGAGTTCGGCGACCGCGTCCGCGCGGTGGAACTTGGTGGGGCGGAACCTGGGCTCGGTCGCCTGGACGCCGAGGTAGCGCAGCAGCGGCTCGTCGTGCACCCAGTACATCGTCGCGTCCGAATCTGCGTAGAACACCGCTCGTGCGTCGGCGGGCAGGGTCAAAAAGTCGCCCTTCTCCCACTGAACCAATCGGCCGTTGACGGCGGCCATCCCGCGCCCGTGCAGCACGTAGTAGAGCTGCGAAGTGGCGTTCGGGCTGGTGTCGATCTGCTCACCCGGGCGGATCCGCACGAAGTTTGCCAGCAGCGCGGGGCTGGTGGCTGCCCCGGTGGTGATCCCAAGGCTTTTGGACAGGTCCAGCGGGATGACGCCCGTCGGCTGGTCCCGGTAGATGTCCGGGTTGAACTGGGAGATCGGCATTTGTGGCGCGTGTCCGGAAGCGATGGGGTTTGCCGCAGAGGTGTATTCGAAGTAGCGGGCGTCCTGTCCCCACTGGGCGGCCCACTGGTCGAACCTGCCCTCGAATCCGTAGTCGGCGACGTTAGCCATCGGCGCCGGAACCGTTGGGTCCAGGTTCGTCGGCTCGGCGTGCGCGGTGATCGTCATGAAACTCTCCAATCGCTTAGACCTAAATAGTATCTATCTTGTATCTAAGCATCAACCCGGGTGACTGGGGCGTCGAATACAGTCAGATACGACTTAGCCGCAAGAGAGGCGGGGATGGCGTTGGAGCCAACCAACGGACGGGGCGCGGCGAAGGATCGTGCGCTCGACTACGTGAAGTCCAGGGTGCTCACCGGGGACTTTCCCGGTGGGGAGTTGATCAGCGAGGGCGAGGTCGCTGCAGCGTTGGGTATGTCGCGCACCCCGGTGCGCGAGGCTTTCCTGCAGTTGGAAGTGGCCGGCCTACTGCGGCTTTATCCCAAGCGCGGGGCTCTCGTGGTGCCGGTTTCCCCCGGCGAAGTGCGGGCGGTGCTCGAAGCCCGACTAGTGATGGAAGACTTCGCGGCGAGCGCGGTAATCCGACGAGGTCCCGATTCGTGTGCGGCGGTATTCGAGCGACTCACCGCCGAAGTGCAGCGCCAGCGCGAGGCCGCCGCCGCAGGCCAGTTGCCGGAATTCCTCGACTCCGACCGGGCATTCCACAGCATCACCCTGGAGTCGGCGGGCAACGCCATCCTGGCCGGCTTTTACTCGTCGCTGCGCGATCGCCAGATGCGGATGATCGGCGAATCGGCACGCAATCCGGGGCGCCTGGCCACGATCATTCACGAGCACGAACGCATCGCCGAAGCGCTGCGGGCCGGCGACGTTGCCGCGGCGCGGGATGCGGTGCGTACGCACCTGGCGAGCACGACCCGGGCCTTGGGGTTGGCCTCGAATGACTAGGACCCGATACCGCTATTGACCATTGAGCAACCCAGACAGTTGGGCGCCGTAGTTGCCGAAGCCGGAGATGAAGGTCTGCGTGGCGAAGTCATAAATGCTGGTGTTAAATACGCCGGACAAGGAGTTGCCGAGGTTTGCCCAGCCCGATGCCATTGTGCCGAAGTTTTGGAAGCCCGATACGTCAATGCCGCCGGAGTTGAAGAAGCCCGATATTTGGGCGAAGCGGTTTGCAAAGCCGGACACGGCGCCGCTGGCGTTGTTGAAGAACCCGGATGCGCCTCCCGAGGAATTGAAGAAGCCCGAGGACGGGGTGCTACCCGAGTTGAAGAAGCCCGGGCTCTGCTGAAACTTGAAGCCGTACGTGTACGGGCCCATGATGCCGGTGCCGCTGAGATTGGTGACGTTGGTGTACGTGAAATCTATCTGGGTTTCGGGTTGAACCGTGTTGAAGTTGAACGTAACGGGCCCAACATTGCTGTCGCCGTACTCTATTCGGATCCCCAATATCGTCGAGGCTTGGATGTGTATCGGAATCGTATAGGTGAACGCGCCCGCTGTAATGGCGTCGACAGTGCCAGTGATCGGTATTTGTATGTTCAGTGGCACGTCGTAGTGGTACGGCATGCCCGGCATAACGTAGGAGTAGCCGAAGCTTATTAGGCCCTGGTAGTCGCCCCTCCAGAGGAAGCCGTTGCTGTAGTTGCCCGAGATGAATGCTCCCGTGTTCACATTGCCGGGGTTCGCAATGCCGGTGTTGGAGTTGCCGGTGTTGAGCCAGCCGGTGTTGTAGTTGCCGGCATTGAGGTCGCCGGTGTTGTAGCTGCCCGGGTTGAAGCTGCCAGTGTTGGTGTTGCCGGTGTTGAAGAAGCCGGTGTTGTAGTTGCCCGCGTTGCCGATGCCGGTGTTGAGCAGTCCGGTGTTGAAAAAGCCCGTGTTGGTGCTGCCACTGTCGCCGATACCGGTGTTGTAGGTGCCGGAGTTGCCGATTCCCCAGTTGCCGGTGCCGGAGTTGAAGAATCCGACGTTGCCGGTGCCTGAGTTGAACAGACCGATGTTGCCATTGCCTGAATTCAAGCCACCGAAGCCGACTTGGTTGTTGCCGGTGAGGCCGATGCCGAAATTGCCGTTGCCGGTGTTGCCGAAGCCGACATTGCCGTCGCCAAAGTTGCCGAAACCGAAGTTGTTGCTGCCGGTGTTGCCGAAGCCGAAGTTCTGCAGGGCCGCCGTCAGCGCTGGACCGGAGTTTCCGAACCCGATATTGCCGCTGCCAAGGTTGCCACCGCCGAAGTTGCCGCTGCCGAAGTTGCCACCGCCGAAGTTGCCACCGCCGAAGTTGGCGCCACCCACGTTGTTGCTGCCGATGTTGCCGCCGCCGAAGTTGAATCCGCCGACATTCCCGCCGCCGATGTTCAAGGAGCCGAAATTGCCCAGGCCGAGGTTGAAGCTCGTCTTTCCGGTGGGGCCGTTCTGGAACAACCCGGCCAAGTCGGTGCCGAGGTTGCCGCCGCCCGAGCCACTGTCCGGCCCGCCCGAACCCAATCCGGTGTTGAACACACCCGAGATGCTGTTGCCGAGATTGGCTATGCCGGATTGCAGCGAACCGTAGTTTTGGAATCCCGAGTTTCCATGGACTCCGGTCGCGTAGTTCCACAAGCCCGAACTGTTAGCGCCCAAATTGAGGAAGCCCGAAAGGCCGCCCAAGCCGGAGTTGAAGAAGCCCGACGACGGATTTGTCGTGCTGTTGAAGAAGCCCGGTGATGCCGGAATGTCGATGATCGGAATCCTGACGGGGCCATATGCCCCGGTGCCGTTGATGACGACGATGGTCGAACCGTTGCGATCACCGATGTTGAGGTTCACGGTGTTGACCGGGGGTTGGCTGCCGAAGTCAATCACGATGGGCGTTGTTATCGGGGCGTCGGCACCGCCACCGTGGATGCTGATGTTGCCGATGGTGATGTTGAAGTCGACAACGTCGAGGAAGCCGAGGACTTCGCCGGTGCCGGTGATGCTGATCGGAGAAATATTGATGGCCGACATCGACACGCTGGTGATGGTGGCTGTGATCGGGATATTGATCGGTACGCGAACCTGGAATGCGAACGGAACTTCATCGATCGTGTAGCCGTAGCCGCCGGAGGGGACGCCGTGGTATTCGCCCCGCCACAAGAGGCCGTTGTTGTAGCTTCCGGAGGAGAAGACCCCGGTGTTGACGTGGCCGGAGTTCCCTATCCCGGTGTTGCCGCTTCCGATGTTGAAGCTGCCGGTGTTGTAGCTGCCCGGGTTGAAGTCACCGGTATTGGTGCTGCCGATGTTGTAGCTGCCGGTGTTGTAGCTGCCCGCATTGGCGATCCCGGTGTTGACCAGACCGGTGTTGAACAGACCGGTATTGGTGGTGCCGGTGTTGCCGAAGCCGGTGTTGAAACTGCCGGAATTGCCGATACCGAAGTTTCCGTTGCCCGAGTTGAACAAGCCGACGTTGTTGGTGCCGGAGTTGAACAGGCCGAGGTTCCCGCCGCCGGAGTTCAAGCCACCGAGGCCGATCTGATTATTGCCGCTGAGCCCGATACCGATGTTGCCGCTACCGGTGTTGCCGAAGCCGATGTTGCCGTCGCCGAAGTTGCCGAAACCGAAGTTGTTGCTGCCGGTGTTGCCGAAACCGATGTTGTGAAGGGCCGCCGTCAGCCCGGGCCCGCTGTTGCCGAACCCGATGTTGAGGTTGCCGATGTTCCCGCTGCCGAAGTTCTGGCCGCCGACGTTCCCGCTGCCGACGTTGAGATCGCCGATGTTTCCGTTGCCCAGGTTGAAATCGCCGATGTTCCCGCTGCCCAGACTCAATTGTCCGATGTTGCCCAGGCCCAGATTGAAGTTCGCCCCGGACGCGCCGTCGCGGAATAGGCCCCCAAGGTCCGCGCCGACGTTGTTCAATCCTGACAGGTTGACCGGCGTCGTGAATGGATCTGCGGCGGAGCTGGTGTTGAAGAAACCCGAAAGGGTGTTGCCCAAGTTGGAGAAGCCCGATGCCAACGTGCCGACATTGTTGTAACCCGAGCTTTCGAGGGCTTGCCAGTTGAGCAGGCCGGATGAATTGGCACCGAAGTTCCCGAAGCCAGAGACGCCACCGGCGCCGCTGTTGAAGAAGCCCGACGACGGGCTGGTAGTCGTGTTTCCTACGCCAGTTGCCGGTGGGATATCCATGAACCGGATGCGAGTGGCACCGGTATGGCTGCGAATGGAGATATTGAGCGCCGTTGTACCGTCCGGGCTCCCGATGTTTGCGGTAATTGTGGGCAGGGTGCCCGTGATCGACGGGACTTGAATGGAGCTGACGGTGCCGGTGACGTTTGACCACACGGGACCGCTGAAACTGATGTTGATCGGGTCCAGACTGAAGCCGTAGACCCGTAGGCTGCCGAAGTTGATGCCAATGGGGATATTGAGGGGAATGCTGACGTCCATGTTGGCGACCGGCGTTTCCGGAACGGTCAGGTAGTACTGGGCGCCGGTCATGCCTTGGCCATCGCTCCGCCACATAAACCCGTTGTTGTAGCTGCCGCCATTCATGGCGCCGGTGTTGACGTTGCCCGAGTTGCCGATGCCGGTATTGGTATCGCCGATGTTGAAGTAGCCGGTGTTGTAGCTGCCCGGGTTGAAGTCACCGGTATTGGTGCTGCCGGTGTTGTAGCTGCCGGTGTTGTGGCTGCCCGCATTGGCAATCCCGGTGTTGACCAGACCGGTGTTGAAAAAGCCGGTGTTGGTGCTGCCGGTGTTGCCGAAGCCCGTATTGAACTCGCCGGAGTTGCCGATACCGAAGTTTCCGTTGCCCGAGTTGAACAAGCCGACGTTGTTGGTGCCGGAGTTGAACAGGCCGATGTTGCCGCTGCCGGAGTTCAAGCCACCGAAGCCGGACTGGTTATTGCCGCTGAGCCCGATACCGATGTTGCCGCTACCGGTGTTGCCGAAGCCGATGTTGCCGTCACCAAAGTTGCCGAAACCGAAGTTGTCGCTGCCGGTGTTGCCGAACCCGATGTTCTTCCACGCGGCCGTCAACCCGGGCCCGCTGTTGCCGAACCCGATGTTCCCGAAGCCGATGTTCCCGCTGCCGAAGTTCTGGTCGCCGACGTTCCCGCTGCCGATGTTGTAGCCGCCGATGTTTCCGTTGCCCAGGTTGAAGTCGCCGACGTTGCCGCTGCCCACATTCAACTGGCCGACATCGCCCAGGCCAAAATTGAGCAACGATCCGTCCTCGCTGCTGCTCAGTAATCCCGCGAGGTTCATACCGACGTTGCCGGCCCCGGAAACAAAGGCGGGCGTGGTGAACACGCTGGTGGCGGAACTTGTATTGAAGAAGCCCGAGACGGTGTTGCCCAGGTTCGAGAAGCCCGATACCAGGTCGCCGAAGACTTTGTAGCCCGAGATTCCTGAGGTGCCGGACGCAACGTTGAAGAAGCCGGATGCGTTGGCGCCCAGGTTCATGAAGCCGGAAGAGATGCCGCTTCCGGAGTTGAAGAAGCCCGACGACGGACTCGTGGTCGAGTTTCCGAAGCCCGGAGACGGCTTGACGTCGACGGCCGGCGTGGTGAGGGGCAGTAGCCCACCGGATCCGGTGATGTGGATCAACGGTCCGGTCTCACCTACGGGTGTGCCGATGTGCATACCGATGAACGGGAGGCCGATCGTCAGAGGTGGGACACCGATTGAGGTGAGGCCGAGGTTCGCGTCGCCAATGATCGTGTCGAGGTCAACCGTCAGTGACGGAATGGTGAAGCTCGAGATCCTGATGGTGGGTAGTGCGACGCCGATCGGTATGGACAAGTGAATCGGCACGTCGAACTCGAACGGAACAGGGGTGTCGGGGATGACCGTGCCCGCGTCGGCGCTGACCCACCCTTGATTGTCGGCCCGCCATCCGAAGCCGTTGTTGAGGTTACCGGTGTTGAAGGCGCCGGTGTTGACGTTGCCCGAGTTCCCCATCCCGGTGTTGTAGTTGCCGGTATTGAAGTTGCCGGTGTTGTAGCTGCCCGGGTTGAAGTCACCGGTGTTGGTATTTCCGATGTTGTAGCTGCCGGTGTTGTAGCTGCCCGCGTTGGCGATCCCGGTGTTGACCAGACCGGTGTTGAAAAAGCCGGTGTTGGTGCTGCCGGTGTTGCCGAAGCCGGTGTTGTAACGGCCGGAATTGCCGATACCGAAGTTGCCGGTGCCCGAGTTGAACAAGCCGACGTTGTCGGTGCCGGAGTTGAACAGACCGACGTTGCCGCTGCCGGAGTTCAAGCCGCCGAAGCCGTACTGATTGTTGCCGCTGAGCCCGATGCCGATGTTGCCGCTACCGGTGTTGCCGAAGCCGATGTTGCCGTCGCCGAAGTTGCCGAAACCGAAGTTGTTGCTGCCGGTGTTGCCGAACCCGATGTTGTTAAGGGCCGCCGTCAGCCCGGGCCCACTGTTGCCGAACCCGATGTTGAGGCTGCCGATGTTCCCGTTGCCGAAGTTCTGGTCGCCGACGTTGCCGTTGCCGACGTTGTAGTCGCCGAGATTCCCGAGGCCGAAGTTGTATTCGCCGACGTTTCCCAAGCCGGCGTTGAGCCCGCCCAAATTTCCGAAGCCCAGGTTGAAGTTAGTGGTGCCGCCAATGCTGCCGGGCAGCGCGTCGCGGAATATGCCTGCCAGGTTGGTGCCGGTATTCGATATGCCGGAGACGCGAGCAGCTGTCGCAAAGTCCAGCGAACTCGAGTTGAGCACACCCGATACGGTGTTGCCCATGTTCTGCATACCCGACTGCAGGGCGCCGTAGTTCCTGAAACCCGAGTTTCCGAGAATTCCGGAACCGATGTTCTGGAAGCCGGAGCTGTTGGCGCCGATGTTTCCATAGCCCGAATTGCCGCCCAGGCCGCCGTTGAAAAATCCGGAGGAGACACCGGTGCCGGAGTTGTAGAAGCCCGGCTTGAAATCCTGGTTGAAGGCCGTCCACTCGAAGTAATTAACGCTGAATGTAGCAGGCACGGTTATCGCTGTAGAACCGTTCGGATTGCCGATGTAGACGCTCAATAGCGTTATTTCGAATGGAATCTGAGGAATCGTGAGGGAGTTGATACTCCCGTCCAACAGGCTGATCCCCGTGAACAATCCATAGGTGATATTGAAGGGGATGCTCGGAATCGTCATTCCGTTGTAGACGCCACCGGTCGCAGTCATCGTGATGGGAATGTTGATGGGGACGCTCAGGGTGACGTGCCCAGGCATCTGGGGAACGCGGAGTGTGTAGTTCCCACCCATCAGGCCTTGCTGGTTGCCCCGCCAGAAGAAGCCGTTGTTCATGTCACCCGTGACGAAGCCGCCGGTGTTGACGTCGCCGGAGTTCGCCAGGCCAGTGTTGGAGTTTCCGGCGTTGAACCATCCGGTGTTGTAGTTGCCGGGGTTGGCCATGCCGGTGTTGGTGCTGCCGATGTTGTAGGTCCCGGTGTTGTAGCTGCCTGCGTTGGCGATACCGGTGTTGGCAATGCCGGAGTTGAAAAAGCCCGTGTTGGTGCTGCCGGTGTTGGCGAAGCCGGTGTTGTAGCTGCCGGAGTTGCCGATGCCGAAGTTTCCATCGCCCGAGTTGAAGAAGCCGACGTTGTTAGTGCCCGAGTTGAACAGGCCGAAGTTGCCGCTGCCGGAGTTCAAGTTCCCGAAGCCGATCAGGCGATCGCCGGCGAACCCGATGCCGATGTTGCCGTTGCCGGTGTTGCCGAAGCCGATGTTGCCGTTGCCGGTGTTACCGAAGCCGATGTTGTCGCTGCCGGTGTTGCCGAAGCCGATGTTGTGGATGCCCGCTGCCAACGACGGACCGGTGTTACCGAACCCGATGTTCCCAAAGCCGATGTTCCCGAAGCCGAAGTTCGTGCTGCCGATGTTTCCGTCGCCGATATTTGCGCCGCCGATATTTCCGTTGCCCAGGTTGCCGCTGCCAAAGTTCCCGTTGCCCAGGTTCAATTCGCCGGCATTCACCAGGCCCACGTTGATGTAGACGCCGTTGACGTCGCGCACCGCGCCGGCCATGTTTCCACCGATGTTCGCCAGTCCGGAGATGTTGGCCGCCGTCGCCAGATTGGCCGTGCTGGTGTTGTAAATGCCGGAGACGGTATTGCCGAAGTTCGCAAAGCCGGATGACAACGCGCCGACGTTTTGCATGCCGGACAAGTTGGCGCCGACATTGAACACGCCGGATACGCTGCCGGTGCCGCTGTTGAAGAATCCCGACGACGGCTGGTCGGTCGTATTGAAGAATCCCGGCTTGGGATCGACCCTGAGGAAGGTAATGGTGTCACCCTCGAAGGCGCCGCTCAGATTGATGCCAATGCTGGTGTTGGGTCCGCCGATAGTGAGCGTCAAGAGGGGAAGATTGACGGTGGAATCCGGTAGCGTGACCGGTCCCAAAGTCAACGTTATCGGGTCGGGTGGTGGTGCAAGGAACATCGCGATTGTTTGCGTGCTGCCCGGCAACGTCATAACCGTTCCACCGAATTGCATCACTTCATTGACGGGGATGGTCATCTGCATATCGAAGTACTCGGTGGGAGCGGTGACCGAGAGGTCGATACCGATCTGGCCCGCGTTATCGCCTGAGGCGAGAATGCTGTTGTTGTAATTGCCGGTGTTCAGGAAGCCCGTGTTGGTGTTGCCGGGGTTGAGGCCGCCGGTGTTGTAATTGCCGGCATCGAAGGCGCCAGTGTTGACGTTGCCGACGTTGCCCATACCCGTGTTGTAGTTGCCCACGTTGGCGATGCCGGTGTTGGCAACACCGGTGTTGAACCAGCCCGTGTTGAACCTGCCGGCGTTGCCGTAGCCGGTATTGCCGGTGCCGGGGTTGACCATGCCCCAGTTGCCGGTGCCCGCGTTTCCAATCCCGACGTTTCCGGTGCCCGAGTTGAACAGGCCGATGTTGTTGGTGCCGGAGTTGAATAGGCCCAGGTTGCCGCTGCCGGTGTTCAGCGCTCCGAAGCCGACCAGACCCGTTCCGGACAGCCCGATTCCGATGTTGCCGCTGCCCGAATTTCCAAAACCGATGTTGCCGACCCCGTTGTTGCCGAACCCCGCGTTGTTGTCGCCCCGGTTCCCCACGCCGGTGTTGTAATTGCCGAGGTTTCCCAAACCGTTGTTGAAGTTGCCCAGGTTTGCGTTGCCGACGTTTTGGTTGCCGAAGTTGCCGGTGCCGGTATTCGCCGTGCCCGTGTTGCCAAAACCGGTGTTGGCCTGGCCCTGGTTTGCGCCTCCCGTGTTGTTGTCGCCCACGTTGGCGATGCCGTTGTTGAAATCGCCGACGTTGGCGAGACCGGTGTTCTGCTGACCCACGTTGGCCAAACCGGTGTTGCCCGTGGGGGCCGAGGTACCGCCGAACAGGCCCGAAACGTACGGTCCGGTGTTGGCTAAACCGGACACATAGTTGGGGTTTGTGAGGTCCTCCGGGTAAGCGTCGTTGAAAAGACCGGAGATCGTGTTGCCGGTGACGGACAGCCCGGACGCCGCCGTGCCGCTGGTCAGGAACCCCGAGAGGCCGAGGCTTCCCTTCGCGGAATTGAAGAAGCCCGAAACGTTGCCCCCGGAGTTCCCAATGCCCGAAGCGATGCCGTCACCGCTGTTGAAGAAGCCCGACGACGGGACGGTGCTGGTATTGCCGATGCCAGGGGACCCGTTGATCAACCCCTGGTAGTTGCCCCGCCAGAAGAGGCCGTTGTTGTAGTTGCCAGTGATCAACGCGCCGGTATTGACGTTGCCCGAGTTCGCCACACCGGTGTTGTAGCTACCGCTGTTGAGCCAGCCGGTGTTGTAGTTGCCGGTGTTGAAGCCGCCCGTGTTGGCGCTGCCCGAGTTGTTGGTACCCGTGTTGTAGTTGCCCGAGTTGCTAAAGCCTGTGTTGGCGATCCCGGTGTTGAAGAAGCCGGTGTTGGCGGTCCCGGGGTTACTGAAACCGGTGTTGAAGATGCCGGAGTTGCCGATACCGAAGTTTCCGGTCCCCGAGTTGAATAAGCCGGTGTTGTTGGTGCCCGAGTTGAAAAAGCCGATGTTGCCCGTGCCGGAGTTCAGTCCGCCGAACCCGTTCATGGCGTTGCCGGTGAGCCCGATACCGAAGTTGCCGTTGCCGGTGTTGCCGAAGCCGATGTTGCCGTCGCCGGTGTTACCGAAGCCGATGTTGTTGCTGCCGGTGTTGCCGAAGCCGATGTTGTGGATGGCCGCCGTCAGCGACGGACCACTGTTTCCGAAACCGATGTTTCCGAAACCGATGTTGGCCGAGCCGATGTTTCCGGAGCCGATGTTCGCGCCGCCGAGGTTGTAGTTGCCGATGTTGGTGCTGCCGAGATTGCCGACACCGACATTGTTCAGGCCGAAGTTGATGGCGTACGAGACGGCGGCAGCACCCTCGGCGGCCGCAGCTGAACCCGCGCCCGCGCCGGCCGACACCCCACCCACGAGCTGAGCGCCGGCAGCGTTCGCCGCCGCGGCGACCTGGGCGCTCAAGGCGCTCGAGGTGCTCGCGACGCGACCCGCCGCGTCCGCCAGATTGGGCAAATTCGCAGGTGGCAGGCCGAACGGTGTCAAGCCCGAAATCGCGGCGGAAGCCCCGGAGTGATAGCCGAACATCGCGGTCACATCCTGCGCCCACATGCCCTCGTACTGTGCCTCCATGGCCGCGATCGCAGGCGCGCTCAGCCCCAGCAGGTTCGACCTCACCAGCGACGCTATTTGAGTGCGGTTGGCAGCCACGACGAGAGGATGCACCGTTGCGGCCTGCGCTGCTTCGAACGCGGCCGCCACAATCCGGGCGTAGCCCGCCGCTTCGCTGGCCTGCGCCGCGGCCGATCTCAACCATTCCAGATAAGGTGCGGCGGCACCCACCATCTGCACCGCCGCCGCGCTCTGCCAAGCGGAAACCAGCAGCCCGTCTGTCACCGATCCGAACGAGGCTGCCGCCGAGGCCAAGTCGGCGGCCAATCCATCCCAAGCCGCCGCGGACGCCCATACCGAACCTGAACCGGCGCCAAGGAACATTCGCGCCGAGTTGACCTCGGGTGCCAGTACCGCAAACTGCATACGCTGTCCTTCGCGGGTGACCCCCACCGGGGTGGCGGTCGTTTCTATTCAACAGGCGTGCAACGGACTACCGTAGCGGTCCGGAGGCGGTTTCACACGCATTCCAGCAAAAATTATCAGCGCAATATTAAATTGTCTTACACGCACCCCGTCTTCGCTTGGTGAACTGCACAAACATCTGCTGCAGTCGCGCGAGAACCTATACTCTGCGCCCGCGGTCAGCTACCGTATTTGACTGCGCTGGTGGTTGCTGGTGGCTTTCCGAGGGTGTCTTGAGGGACTGCGAGGTCGCTGATGACGTTTGTGGTGGTTTCACCGGAGCTGGTGGCGGCTGCGTCTTGGGACGTAGCGGGCATTGGTTCGACGATCTCCGCGGCCAATGCCGTCGCAGCGCGGTCGACGACGGGGCTGGCCAGTGCGGCCGCCGACGAGGTATCGCGGGCGGTCGCGGCGCTGTTTTCCGGGCATGCGCTGGGCTATCAGGAGTTGGCCGTGCAGGCCGCCACGCTGCACGAGGAGTTTGTGCAGACGTTGTCTGCCGGTGGGGCCAGTTATGCGACCGCGGAGGCGCTCAATGTTGGCCCGTTGCAACCGCTTCTAGATTTGATCAACGCGCCAACCCAACTGTTGTTGGGTCGTCCGCTGATCGGCAATGGCACCGACGGGGCGCCGGGCAGCGGGCAGGCCGGCGGGCTGGGTGGGTTGTTGTACGGAAGCGGTGGTAGCGGTGGGTCGGGGGCCGCGGGGCAGGCCGGTGGTCCCGGGGGGGACGCGGGTCTGATCGGTACGGGCGGCGCTGGTGGCGCCGGAGGTGCTAGCGCATCAGGTGGGGCCGGCGGGGCCGCGGGGTGGCTGTGGGGTACTGGTGGGGCCGGCGGGGCTGGTGGCAACAGCGCGACGATGGGGGGCACCGGCGGGGCCGGAGGGGCCGGCGGTGCAGCCCCGCTCTTCGGCTACGGCGGTACCGGCGGTGCCGGAGGTATGGGCGGGCCCGGTGGTGGTGCGGGCGGCAGCGGCGGTGCGGGCGGCAGGGGCGGGCAGCTGATCGGTGTGGGCGGCATTGGTGGTGCCGGCGGGGTGGGTAGCGCAGGCACGGGCGGCGCGGCCGGCGTGGACGGTGGGAGCGGCGGTGCGGGCGGCAACGGCGGGATCGGTGGAACCGCGGGTGTGCTGGGGGCCGGTGGGGTTGGCGGGCTCGGCGGTGCCGGTGGCGATGGCGGCGCCGGCGGTGCCGGCGGCAATGCGCAGATCGGCGGTAACGGCGGGGCTGGTGGTGCCGGCGGGTTCGGCGGGCAGTCGGGTCAAGCGCCGCTGATAGGGCTGGCCGGTGCTGCTGGCCACGGCGGGGCCGGCGGGCACGGCGGCGTCGGCGGGGCCGGCGGCAACGACACCGCCGCCTTTGCTGCGGCCAAGGGCGGCGACGGCGGCGCCGGGGGTGCCGGCGGCGTGGGTGGGGCGGCCGCCGGTCTGGCGGCGGTGGCGGGCAACGGCGGCGCCGGCGGTGATGGCGGGGTGGCCGGCAAAGGTGGGGCCTCAACATTCAACGGCCACAACGGAGGTAGCGGCGGCAAAGGTGGTGCCGGTGGGGTCGCCGGGGCGGGGGGCAACGCCAGCGATGCAGCGGCGGTCAACGGCAACGGCGGGGTGGGCGGCAGCGGCGCGGCCGGCGGCGACGGCGGTCATGGCGCCAACGCCACCGGCGCCGTGGCGGGCGGCGCGGGCGGTAGCGGTGGTGCCGGCGGGAATGCCGGCGCCGGCGGCAAAGCCGGCACTGGCGGCGTCAGCGGCGTTGCGGGTGCCTACGGCAACGGCGGCAACGGCGGCAACGGCAGCTACGGCGGCAACGGAGGCACCGGCGGCAAGGGCGGGCCCGGGGGGAACGGCAATCCCGGACCCTCTGGCGGGGCTGGCGGCAACGGGGGTGCCGGTGGCGGCAGCGGGACCAGTGGCCTCAACGGCAGCGGAGGCAACAGCGGCAACGGCGGGACCGGTGGCACTGGCGGTAACGGCGGCGCGGCGGTCGTTCTGGGCACAGACGGCGGCAACGGCGGCCAAGGCGGGACCGGCGGCAACGCCGGCGTCGCCGGCATCGCCGGGACCGGAGGCGCCGGGGGTTCCGCCGGCACCGTCGGCACCGGCGGCGACGGCGGGCTCGGGGGCGACGGCGCCAACGGCGCCAACGGCAATGTCAACGGCGGCACCGGTGGCGGCGGCGGAGACGGCGGCCAGGGCGGAACCGGCGGCTCGGCCGCCGCCGGCGGCAAAAATGGTGGTGGCGGCAAAGGCGGCAACGGCGGACTCGGCGGCAACGGCGGTGCGGCCATCGTGGGGACTTCCAGCACGGATGGCGGGGACGGTGGCAAAGGTGGCGCCGGCGGCGACGCCGGGAAAGCCGGCCTCGCCGGTGCGGGTGCCGGCAGTGCGGGAGCCGCCGGCAAAGCGGGCACCGGCGGCAACGGCGGATTCGGCGCCGACGGCGGACTCGGCGGCAACGGCGTCGATGACAACAACACCGATGGCCAGGCGGGCGGCAACGGCACGAAAGGCGGCAGCGGCGGTCAGGGTGGCGCGGGTGGCGCCGCCAACGGCGGAATCGCCGGCAGCGGCGGCAAAGGCGGCAATGGCGCCGACGGCGGCAAGGGCGGCCACGGGGGCAACGGCGCTGACGGCGTACGGCCGCCGCCGCCCAATGGCTCCGACGGCCCGCCCGGCCAAGCGGGCGGAACCGGTGGCACCGGCGGCGCCGGCGGCAACGCCGGTGCAGGCGGGGCGGCCGGCAGCGGCAGCGGCGGCACTGCGGGCAACGCTGGCGTCGCCGGCGCCGGCGGCGACGGCGGCGCCGGTGGCATCGGCGGCAAGGGTGCCGACGGTGCCGCCGGCATCACAGGAGACGGCTATTTCGGTGGCGGCGGCGGCAACGGCGGCCAGGGCGGTGCCGGGGGTCTTGGTGGCAACGGCATCGCAGGCGTCGGCGGCGGCGCCGGTGGCAGGGGCGGCGACGGCGGCCTCGCCGGCGCTGGAGGCACTGGCGGCACAGCGAGCATCGGCGGTGACGGTGCGCGCGGCGGTGCCGGCGGTATCGGCGGCCTAGGCGGCGGGGGCGGCAACGGCGGTTTCGGCGGCGGCAAGGGAGGCGCCGCCGGCAACGGAGGCAATGGCAACACCGGCGGAACCGGCGGCGAAGGGGGTGTCCTCGGCCGGAATGGGGGGGCCGGCGGCGCCGGCGGTGCCGGCGGCGATGCCGGCCACGGCGGTCAGGGCAACGGCGCAGACGGCGGCGCCGGCGGCCTCGCCGGCAACGGCGGCAACGGCGGCACCGGCGGCCACGCTACAGACGTTGCCACCTTCTCCTCGGGCTATGACGGCGGCGCCGGCGGCACCGGCGGCAAGGGAGGCGGCGGCGGCCTCGGCGGCGGCGTCTCCGGAAAAGGCATCGGCGGCGACGCCGGCGGCGGCGGCACCGGTGGTAACGGCGGTACCGGAGGTGGCGGCGGCGACAGTCAAGTCCCCTTCACCAACAACGGCAACGGGGGCAACGGCGGCATGGGCGGCGCGGGTGGCACCGGTGGCAGCGCAACCGCTCCGGGCGGCAACTCTGCCGCGGGTGGCGGCGGTGGCACCGGCGGCACCGGCGGCAACGGCAGCACCTTCGGCAATGACGACTACGCGGGCCTCGGCGGTACGGGCGGCACCGGCGGCACCGGCGGCACCGGCGGTAAGTCCTTTGACGGGATCTTCGGCGACCCCGGAACCCTCGGCAGCGCCGGCAACGGCCCGACCGGCGGTCAGAACAACAGACCCCCCAATGGCGGTAGCGGCGGCAGCGGCGGCACCGGCGGTAGCGGTGGCACTTAGTCCCAGCGCCGTCAGGCGCCCAATTGGCTGGTGAACGGCCGGTAAGAGAAAGGACGGGCAGTCGAGTGGAAGCGTTGACTCACGCTCGTGGCCGGGCACGATGGGTGGTTTTTTCGGTAGTTGCCGGTGGGGTTTCGGGTTGCTTTGACGGACGGCGAGGTCGCTGATGACTTATTTGGTGGTTGCACCGGAGCTGGTGTCAGCTGTGGCTTCGGACGTGGCGGGTATCGGTTCGACGATCTTTGCGGCCAATGCGGTCGCGGCGCGGTCGACGACAGGGCTGGCCAGCGCGGCCGCCGACGAGGTGTCGCAGGCGGTTGCGGCGTTGTTTACCGGACATGCGCTCGGTTATCAGGAGGTGGCCGTACAGGCGTCGGCGCTGCACGCGCAGTTTGTGCAGTCGTTGTCTGTCAGCGGAGCCGGCTATGCGCTCGCGGAGTCGGTCAATGTCGGCCCGTTGCAGCCGCTTTTGGATTTGATCAATGCGCCCACCCAGCTGTTGCTGGGTCGTCCGCTGATCGGTGATGGCACTAACGGGGCGCCGGGCACGGGGCAGGCCGGCGGCCCGGGTGGGTTGTTGTTTGGTTACGGCGGTAACGGCGGGTCGGGGGCGGCGGGGCAGGCCGGCGGTGCCGGTGGGGCTGCGGGTCTGTGGGGTGCGGGGGGTGCTGGTGGTGCCGGGGGTGCTGGGGCATCCGGCGGCGCCGGCGGGGCCGGGGGTTTGCTGTATGGCCCCGGTGGGTGGGGCGGGGCCGGCGGCAACAGCACGACGGCGGGGGGCGCCGGTGGGGCCGGGGGGGCCGGTGGGGTGGCCCAGCTGTTCGGCTACGGCGGCACCGGTGGTGCCGGCGGTATGGGCGGGCCCGGTGGTGGCGTGGGCGGCAACGGCGGTGCTGGGGCCAACGGCGGGCAGTTGATTGGCGTGGGCGGCACCGGTGGTGCCGGCGGAATGGGCAGCACCGGTGCGGCCGGAGGGGCCGGCGCAGCCGGTGGCAGCGGCGGGGCGGGCGGCAACGGCGGAATCGGCGGCAACCCCGGTGTGCTGGGCATCGGCGGGGTCGGCGGGCTCGGCGGTGCCGGTGGCGATGGCGGCGCCGGCGGTGCCGGCGCCAATGCGCAGATTGGCGGTGACGGCGGGTTCGGGGGTCGCGGCGGGGCCGGGGGTCAGTCGGGTCAAGCGCCGCTGATCGGGCTGGGCGGCGATGGTGGCCACGGCGGGGCCGGAGGTGACGGCGGCGTCGGCGGGGCGGGCGGCAACGACAAAGCCGGTTTCGCGGCGGCCGATGGTGGTGCCGGCGGTGGCGGCGGTCACGGCGGCGTGGGTGGGGCGGCCGCCGGGATCACCGCGGCCGCGGGCAACGGCGGTGCCGGCGGCGGTGGCGGGGTGGCCGGCAAAGGTGGGGCCTCGATACTCAACGGCCACAACGGCGGTAGCGGTGGCAAAGGCGGTGCCGGTGGGGACGCTGGGACGGGCGGCAACGGCAGTAACTGGGCCATCAACGGCAATGGCGGGGCGGGCGGCAGCGGCGCTGCCGGCGGCGACGGCGATCATGGCGCGAACGGTTTCGGCGCAGTGGCGGGCGGTGCCGGCGGCAATGGCGGTGCCGGCGGCAATGGCGGTGCCAACGGCGACAGGGGCGCCGGCGGCGTCGGTGGCACCGTGGGTGCCTACGGCAACGGCGGCAATGGCGGCAACGGCAGCTACGGCGGCGTCGGTGGCGTCGGGGCCGCCGTCGGGGCCGGGGTGGACGGCAACCCCGGACCCTCCGGCGGGGCCGGCGGCAACGGGGGGGCCGGCGGGAACACTGGGCCCGGTGGCATCAACGGCAGCGGCGGCAACAGCGGCAACGGCGGCGTCGGTGGCACCGGCGGGGCCGGCGGCGCGGCAACCACCCTGAGCACCGCCGGCGGCAACGGCGGCATGGGCGGGACCGGCGGCAACGCAGGGACCGTCGGCGCCGCAGGGACCGGAGGCGCCGGGGGTACCGTCGGCAAATCCGGTGACGGTGGAAACGGCGGGCTCGGGGGCAACGGCGGCCTTGGCGCCACCGGAACCGACGGCACGAAAATGACCACGATCAACGGCGGCACCGGTGGCGGCGGCGGAGACGGCGGCCAAGGCGGAACCGGCGGCATGGCCGGCGCCGGTGGCACGAACGGCAGCGGTGGCAACGGGGGTAACGGCGCACAAGGCGGCACCGGCGGCCTCGGCTTCTCCAACGCCGACACGGACGGCAACCCCGGCGGCAACGGCGGCACGGGCGGCCTTGGCGGGGACGCCGGCAAAGCCGGCATGGCCGGTGCGGGTGCCGGCGCCGCGGGAACCGCCGGCAAGGCGGGCATCGCCGGCAACGGCGGCGACGGCGGCAACGCCGGCTCCGCCGGCGACGGCGCCAGCAACTCGAAGGCCGACAGCGAACCCGGAGGCGGTGGCGGCGCCGGCGGGACCGGTGGCCGAGGCGGCCAGGGCGGCGCCGCCCACGGTGGAACCGCCGGCAACGGCGGCAAAGGCGGCAACGGCGCCAACGGCGGCAGCGGCGGCGACGGCGGCGACGGTCCCACTTACGGCGTGGGCACCGGTGCTGGGGCCAACGGCGGCAACGGCGGAGCCGGTGGAAATGGCGGTGCTGGCGGCAATGCGGGCGCCGGCGGAGAAAGCGGCATCGCCAACGGTGGTGGGAAAGCGGGCACGAAGGGCGCGGCGGGCGTCGCCGGCAACGGCGGCCATGGCGGCAACGGCGGCAACGCCGGAAATGGCGCCAAAGGTGATTACTCCATCATCCAGGGGGACAGCTACGACGGCGGTAACGGCGGCAACGGTGGTGTCGGCGGCACCGGCGGAAACGGTGGAAACGGCTACAACGGTGTCGGCGGCGGCAACGCCGGCAACGGGGGCGATGGAGGCAACGCCGGATTCGGAGGCGGTGGCGGCACACCCACTTTCGGCTCCGACGGAGGCACCGGCGGCAACGGCGGTAGCGGCGGCAACGGGGGCAACGGCGGCACCGGCGGCCTTGGCGGAGGCAAGGGCGGCAGCGCCGGCGCCGGCGGCGACGGGAACACAGGCGGGGAAGGTGGCTCCGGCAGTGCCTTCGCCGGCCGAAACGGCGGCCCCGCCGGCAACGGTGGCGCCGGCGGCAACGGAGGCACCGGGGGCAGCGGTTACGGCGCAGCAGCCGGCAACGGCGGCAAAGCCGGCAACGGCGGCGCAGGGGGCACCGGCGGCGCCGGCGCCGATGCAATAGCGGGCAGCGCCGACGACGGCGGACGGGGAGGTAACGGCGGCGTCGGCGGTACCGGCGGCAGCGGCGGCAGTGCGTTCAATGCAACGGGTACGGCCGGCCTCTCCGTCGGCGGCGGAAACGCCGGCGGCGGCGGTAATGGCGGTGCCGGCGGCGCAGGCGGCGCAGGCGGCGAAAGCACTTTCGCATCGGGAGGCGACGGCGGTGCCGCAGGCAAGGGCGGCAACGGCGGTAATGGCGGCACCGGCGGCCAAGGCGGTGGCAAGGGCGCAGGCGGCGGCGCCGGCGGCGACGGCGGCAACGGCGGCAACGGCAACGGCAACAGCAGCCATGATGGCGGTAATGGCGGCGCCGGTGGCAACGCCGGCAATGGCGGCCTTGGCGGCAACGGCAACGGCAACATCGCCGGCTCCGGCGGCGAGGCGGGCAACGGCGGCGCCGGTGGCAGCGGCGGCGGCGCCGGCAAAGGCGGACTGAGCACCTACGTGGGCGGCAGCGGCGCTATCGGCGGCAACGGCGGCACCGGCGGTAACGGCGGTAACGCCTTCGGGGTGGTCAACGGCGCCGGCTTCGGCGGCAGCGGCGGCAGCGGCGGCGTCGGTGGCAGCGGCGGCACCGGCGGAACGGCCGCCTCATTTTCAAACGGTGGCAGTGGCGGCAACGCCGCTACGGGCGGCAGCGGAGGTAACGGCGGCAACGGGGGCTTCACCGGCGTGAGCCCCGGCGGCGTAGGCGGCGCAGGAGGTGACGGCGCCGACGGTGGCAACGGTGGTACCGGCGGCAGCGGCAGTGGCACCGCCGGAGTCGGCCGGGCGGGCGGCGTCGGCGGCAGCGGCGCAAACGGCGGCAACGCCGGCAACGGCGGCACTGGCAATGGCGCCAATGGTGGCGTCGGCGGCATCGCCGGCAACGGCGGCAACGGCGGTACCGGCGGCAGCGGCAATTCAACTGACGGAGGCTATAACGGCGGAAATGGCGGCAGCGCCGGCAGCGGCGGCAGCGGCGGTAACGGCGGCAGCGTTGTCAATATCGCCACCGGCGGTACCGGCGGCACCCCCAGCGCCGGTGGGACCGGTGGCACCGGTGGCACCGGCGGCTATGGCGGGTTTGACATCACCAGCACGAACGGAAACGGCGGAACCGGAGGCGCAGGCGGAAGCGGCGGAACCGGCGGAGCCGGAACCATGCCCGGCATCTCCGGCGCTAAAGGTGGCTCGGGTGGCAGCGGTGGTAGCGGTGGCGGCGGTAACACCAGCGGCGGCTCGGGAAACTGGGGTACCGGCGGTAGCGGCGGCGGCGGAGGCGGCGGCGGGACCGGCGGCAAGGGCGGCAATGGCGGAGCCGGCGTCGGTGGGTCCCCCGGTGGTCCTGGAGGCGGCCCGAGCGGCGGGGGCAATAACCCGGATCCCGGCGGCGGCGGGGGCGGCGGGACCGGCGGCAAGGGCGGCACCTGAACCTCGGCCATCAACGGGCGCCAGCGCGGAATACAGCGGCTCTGTGCGGGCAGCTGAACACAACCCCAGACCCGCACTGTGACATTCTGGGCGATATGTCTCAGTTGCGTGGAAGACGTGTTGCCATCACGGGTGGGGCGCAGGGCATCGGCAGGTCCATCGGCGAGGCCTTGATCGCCGCCGGCGCCGAGGTGGCGCTCGGCGATGTTCAGGAAGCCGCCGTCGTGCAGACGGCCACCGAACTCGGAGCAGCGGGTTACCGCCTCGATGTGACGGACCCCGCCAGCTTCGAGACGTTCCTCAACCACGCGGATGACCACCTCGGCGGACTCGACGTTCTGGTGAACAACGCGGGCATCATGCCGATCGGGCCATTCCTCGACGAGAGCCCGGGCGTCACGCGGCGCACCATCGAGATCGACGTGCTCGGGGTGCTGACCGGGACCCGGCTGGCGGGCACCCGCTTCGCCAAAAGCGGGTCCGGTCACATCGTCAACATCGCCTCGGTGATGGGCACCCTGGCGTCGCCCAACGCCGCCACCTACTGCGCATCCAAATTCGCGGTCGTCGGATTCAGCGAGGCCCTGCGTCAGGAGTGGCGGGGCAGCGGGGTCAAGATCTCGGCCATCTGCCCCGGCTTTGTCCGCACCGAACTGATCGCGGGCATGGCGGCGCCGGGCCCGCTGGAACGTTTCCTCGTCGTCAACCCCGAGGAGGTGGCCGCCGCCGTGGTCACCGAACTCGCCAAAGGGGCGTCGCGGACGGTGTTCGTTCCCAAGCTGGTCGGTCTGGTCTCCCGCGGGACAGCCGGCCTGCCGAAAGGCCTAGTCGATGCCGCTTTCCGCTTGTCTGGCGGAAACAAGGTCACCTCAGAGCTGGATCGTGAGAAGCGGGCGGCGTATCAGGCCCGAATCGAGAATCAGGAGTCACCATGAGCAATGCCCGAATCGAGTTGACTGGGCTGCGGGGTGTGCCCGAGACCGCCCTCAGCGAGGCGTTGGTTGCGACGCTGCCCGGCAATGACGCCCCTGCGCCGTGGGAGTGCCACTGTTCGGCGCTGCTGTGGCTGGGTCGCGGTGGTCGCGCCGCGGCCTCGGCCCTGCCGTCGGCGCTGGCCGGCAGCCCGGCACTGGCTACCGTGGGCGCCTTCGTCCGGTACACCGACACCCCGGTAGGCGCCTACGACGAGGTGCTCGGCATGATCGCCTCGCGCACCGGCTTGCGGCCGTGGGGCAACGTGGCGTTCATGTCGGTGGATTCGCAATCCAGCCTGGTCGGTGGCCGAACCAACTGGGCCATGCCCAAGACTCTGGCCCGGTTCGACGGCGAATTGGCCAACGGCAGCCTCATCACCGGCAGCAGCAGCGATCAGCTGTCCTGGACGGTCAGCGCGTCGCCCCGCGTCGCGGGTCCGGCGATCCCGCTCAAGACCAAGGCCACGGCCCGTCAGCAGTTCGCCGACGGTCGGGTCGGTGACTCGTTGCTGACCTTCGCCGGCCGGGTGCGGCCCGCGTTCGTGACCGTCGGCGTCACCTCGGCGGGGCCCCTGCCGACCTGGTTGCGTTCGGGACTACACGTGGGGTTGTTCGTCGAGGACGCCGTGTTCACCCTCGGCGAGCCCAAGTTCCGGTAGCTAGTCGACTTCCCCGTACTCGTCGAACCAATGCGCCAGCTTGCCGCGCCGACTCACCGCGCGAAGCCTGGCTTCGGCGGACGCGCGCGTCTTGCTGGTCGTCACGATCAGGAGCTCGTCGCCGGCCTCGATTCGGGTGTCCTGCTCGGGGACGAACGTGTGGCCGTCGCGGATGATCAGCGTGATGACCGCCGGGTCGGGTAGCCGAAGTTCGAGGATGGTGACGTTGTGCAGCCGCGACGGCTTCTGCACCGTCATGGTCAGCAGTTCGGCATCGAGCATGTCCAGGGGAGCGGCTTCGACCTGAATCTCGCGGGTCGCCTCACGCGTTATCAGGCCCAGAACCCGAGCGATCGGGCGCAAGCTGGGGCCCTGGACCAGCGTGAAGACCACGACCAGGACGAAGACGATGTTGAGCAGCCGGGAACTGCCCGCAACGCCGGCCACGATCGGGAACGTCGCCAAGACGATCGGGACCGCGCCGCGCAGCCCCGCCCAGGACAGGAAGAGCTGGTCGCGCCAGGGGAAACGAAACCAGACGAGCGAACCAATCACCGATATCGGCCGGGCAATCAGCAGCAGGACCAGTCCGACGACGATTGCCGGTACCACGTCTACCGCGAGTTCGCTGGGGTCGACGAGCAGCCCGAGCAGCACGAACAGCCCGATCTGCGCCAGCCACCCGACACCCTCGGCGAACGAGCGAGTAGCCGACCGGTGCGGCAGTCCCGAGTTGGCCAGGACTACCGCCGCCAGGTATGCGGCGATGAACCCACTGGCATGGGCGTCGCCGGCGGCGGCGAAGGCGACCAGGCCCAATCCGAACGTCGCGATGGGGTAGAGGCCCGACGCCGGCAACGCGATGCGCCGCAGCGCGAGTGAGCCGAGGTAGCCGACCACCAATCCGATCGCCGACCCGCCGAGGAGTTCGTAAAACAGATCGGTGAACGCGTGCGCAGGCTCGAAATCGAACGGCACCACGCTGAACATGAGCACCAGAATCACGCCGGGCGCGTCGTTGAAGCCCGATTCCGCCTCGAGCAAGCCGGCGATGCGCCGCGGTAGCGGCAGCACCCGCAGCACCGAGAACACCGCGGCGGCGTCCGTGGACGAAACGATGGCTCCGAGCAACAGCGCGAGTTGCCAGTCCATCTGCAGCAGCAAATGCGCACCTACCGCCGTTACCAACGTACTGATCACCACACCGGCCGTCGCCAGCACAGCCGCGGGCGCCAGTACCTTGCGAATATCACCGAAGCGGGTGGTCAGGCCGCCCTCGATGAGGATGATCGCCAGCGCCGCGGTACCCACATTTCGGGCCAGGACCACGTCGTCGAACTCCAGCCCCAGTCCGTCCTCGCCGATCGCGACACCGACCAGCAGGAACAGCAGCAGACTGGGGAACCCTACAACCGTGGCCACGCGGGTACCGACAATGCTCGCCAGCAGCACGAGGCCGCCGATCGACAAAGTCAGATACAACTGCTGCAGGGTCATTTTCTTTCCCGTTTGAACCCGACCACGGCAGCGATTGCGTACCGCGATCTGTTTGACGAGGGCGCCGAGTCGGCGTCCTGTCAGTAAATCAGCCCGAGGGGTCGGGGCGCGCGCCGCACAGTCGCGATCGCCAGAGCGGCGTCCGCCGCGGGCAGCGGGTCGCGACCATCGGGTCAGCGCGATCGCCAGCGCGGCGTCCGCCGCGGGCAGCGGGTCGCGACCATCGGGTCAGCGCGCCGTGCCGTCCTTCTGGGCATACGCAAAGATGGTCACGTGGCCAAGCGGAAGTTGCGGATCGGGATTGCCGGCGCCGGCAATGTCGGCCGTTCCGTTGCCCAGGAGTTGCTCGACGGCGGGCAGAAGGTCTTGTTGATCGAACGGCAGCGGCGCAACTTCGAGCCACACAAGGTGCCCGAGGCAGATTGGCTCTTCGCCGACGCCTGCGAAATGACCGCGTTGCAGGAAGCCGGCGTGCAGACCTGCGACGTGGTGATCGCCGCGACCGGAGACGACAAGGCCAACCTCGTGGTGGGGCTGCTGGCCAAATCTGAGTTCGGGGTGCCGAGGGTGGTAGCCCGGATCAACGACGTCCGCAACGAATGGCTGTTCGGCCAGTCGTGGGGAATCGACGTGGCAGTCTCGACGCCGGGCGCAATGGTGGCCGGAATCGAGGGTGCCATCGATGTCGGCCACCTGGTGCGCTTGATGGGTCTGCGTGAAGGCCGGACTGCCCTGACGAAGCTGACTTTGCCCGACGACAATCCGTTGGTCGGACAGCGGCTGGATGAGTTGAAATTGCCGAAGAACACCGGTCTGGTCACTCTGGTTCGACGCGACCAAGTGCTGGTTCCCCGGCCCGACGAGGTGCTCGAGGGTGGCGACGAGATGCTCTTCATCGCCGACAATGCCCGCGAGCGTGCGTTGTGGATCGCGGTCAACCGGGCCAGACGCAGGCGGTTGCCGATCAACCAGATCGACCAGCTGGGGTAACCGCCGCTGCCGCTATGCTCCCCGCATGTCGGCTGCGCTTATCCGTGAAATGTTCGAGCAGATGGTCGTCGGCAAGCAGGACCTCTTCGAGCGGTTCTACGACCCCGATTTCGTGATGTACTCCGACGGGGTGAGTCAGGGCTTCACCGATTTTCGCGCCAGCCACCTCAAGATCTACGCCACCGAGATCGCCTACGCCGTCGAGTACGACGACGAGGCCTGGGTGGAAGCCCCCGGCAAGGTCGCCGGCCGGGTCTGGATCACCACGGCGCGGCCCGGTGAGGAACCGACGCGCATTGAGGTGGTGCTCATCGTCGCGATCCGCGACGGGCGGATCTACCGGGTGTGGGAGACCACCTGGCCGAGTTGGCGCAATGTGGCCGCGCTGGAAAACTATTGAGCTGCAATATGATTCAGTGTAGTCGCCGCAGCAGTTCGGCTGCCGCGCGACGGCCGCTGAGCAAGGCGCCGTGCACGGTGGCGGGGTTGTCCACGCCGACGGCTTCACCGGCCAGATACAGCCGGTCGCCGATCGGTTCCTGCAGACGCTTGCGATCGTCGAGACCCGATCCGGGCGCATGGAAGGAATACGAACCCAGCGCGTAGGGGTCGACGGTCCAGTCTGACGATCGAACCGCGACCGGCGCGACGTCGGCGCCGAAAAGTTGCCTGGCGATGGGTAGCGCGCCCGACAGCACATCGGTCGCCGACGCGGACTCGACTTGGCGTCCGCGGTGACCGGCGTTGAACGCCAACACAATCGGGCCTGCGGCGGCGGGTAAGGTGAACCACTGGGCCCACCATCCCGATGCGGCTTCGCCTTCGGGTCCCAGGTATTGGAAGAAGGCATTCTCGGTGTCCCAGGTGCGCTTCTCGAAGCGGAAGTAGCTCTTGGAAAGCACGCCGAATCCCAACGCGTTCAATGCCTTTGAGTATTCATCCGGAAGTGGCGGGTCAAAGGTGAGTGCACCGGACTTCAGGACCCCCAGCGGGACGGTCACGATCGCGGCGGGTCCTTGGAAGGTCTGGTCGCCGGCCCGGACGGTAACCGAGTTGTTAGTTCGCGCAACGGAATTGACGGTGGTATTGAGGACGATCTGCAGCCCGTCGGCGAGCAGGCGGGGCACGGCGTCGTAGCCGGTGGTGACGACGGACTGCGAACCGCCGGTGTAGTTGCCCAGGTCGAACGTCGTCGCCGAGAGTTGGTCTGCATCCGCGGCGTATTCGTCTTCGATCTCGGTGGTGACGTAGTAGGCCAATGCGGCGCGGTCGGATTCGGACAGTTTGTCGCGATCGGCCTGGGCCTTGATCGCGGCGCCCAGACTCCCGTCGTCGACCTCGTCGCGCGCGTCGGCCACCAGGCGGCGCCAGGTCTTGGCGCTGTAGGACAGTGGCTGCAGTCGGGGATCGACCGTGAGCTTCGCGTGGTCGTAGTCGGTGGGCACCAGTTGAGCCTTGACCTGGCCGACCAACTCGATGAGCGGGTTGTTCGAAGTGCCGTGCACCCAGGAAGCACCCATTTCCAGGGGCACACCCCAGTCGCGATTGGTATTCACCCGCCCGCCGATTCGATTCCGGGCTTCGATCACCCGCACCGGGCGGCCGGCGTCGGCGAGGCTGCGTGCCGCCGCCAGACCTGCCATCCCGGCACCGATGACCAGCACCGACTCGGTGTCCGGCGGCGGGGTGGCGCTCGAAGAAGTTGCCCCCGTGGGTGCCCGGGTTCCTCGTGCCGGTTCCTGGGCCGGCGCACAAGCCGCGGCCAGTCCGGCACCGGCCGCCAGGGCGCCCGCTCCCAGGAACTCCCGACGCGACATCTGGGACACGAGTGTCAGGTTCTCACAATCGGACCAGTGAAATCCCGGGCTTTTCTCCTGCGTCGTTACCTGATTGTGTTCTCGGGTTGTGACGGGGCGCACATTACGGTCAGGTAAACTCGCTGTCATCCGGAGGTCGGCAACGGAGCCGCCTCCAATGGGGGGAGCGTCGGATGAGTGCGCGTAAGTCCACTTATGGCAGATCAGCTAAGCAATTGCCCGCGGAATTGCCCCCGAGTCGATCCCTCACAATCCGCGCGGCTGACGGCACCCCGCTGCACGCAGAGGTATTCGGTCCGCCCGATGGCTATCCGATCGTTCTGACCCACGGTTTCGTCTGCACGATTCAGGCGTGGTCTCGTCAGATCGCCGACTTGGCAGGCGACTACCGGGTGATCGCCTTCGATCACCGCGGCCATGGACGCAGCGGCGTGCCGCGGCGCGGCGGCTACAGCCTCAAACACCTCGCCTCCGACCTTGATTGCGTGCTGGACGCGACGCTGGCCCCGCACGAGCGGGCGGTGATCGCCGGACACTCGATGGGCGGGATGACCATCCAAGCGTGGTCGCAGCGCTACCGCCACAAGGTTTCCCGGCGTGCCGACGCCGTCGCACTGATCAACACGACCAACGGCGACCTGTTGCGCAAGATCAGGCTGTTTTCGGTGCCGCGGGGGTTGTCGCCGGCTCGGGATGTGGCGGGCCGAACGCTGATCAGCGCGGTGGGCGGGTTACCGCTGCCAGGCGCGGTCCGGGCGCCAAGCAAGTACATGGTCGCGATGATGGCGGTCGGTGCCGGCGCGGACCCGGCGGTCGTCGAGTTGGTATACGAAATGTTCGCGCAGACATCGCCGGCGGGTCGCGGGGGTTGCGCTCGGATGTTGATCGACGAGGTCGGATCGCGCCACCTCAACCTGGACGGCCTCACGGTGCCCACGCTGGTCATCGGCAGCGAGCACGACCGGCTGACGCCCATCAGCCAGGCGCGCAAGATCGCCGCCACCGCACCAAACGTCGTCGGCCTGGTCGAGTTGCCAGGCGGTCACTGCTCCATGCTGGAACAGTACGAAGACGTCAACCGGCAGCTACGCGGGTTCGCGGAGGTCGCGAGGGCCCGGCACCACCGAGTCCAGCGGATCAGCTCTTAACCGCTTTACAGCTGGGCGGAAACCTCAGCCGCGGCCCGAAGGCCGGAGCGAACCGCGCCGTCGAAGTACCCGGTCCATTCGTCTGCCGTCTCGGTGCCGGCCCAGTGAATCGGTCCGACCGGTTCGCGCAGTATTCGCCCGTACTTCGTCCATGACCCGGGCGGCACCGCGGCGGTCGGGCCGCCCGGCGCGAATTCTTCGGCGCCCCAACGAAAGTCCGTGTAGTCGAGCGGATGCAGCGCTTCCTCCCCGTACAGCGAGGCAAAGCAGCGCAGCGCCTCGCGGCGACGCTCATCGGTGGTGAGGGAGTCGAAAGCCCGGGGGTCGACGAAGCCCAGCAGGATGCCCGGGCCGTCTTGCGGGCTGACATCGAAGGTGATGAACACCGGGCCCTTGTCCAGTAGCGCGGAGCCGGAGAAGCCTCTGTCGCGCCAGAAGGGCGTCTCGTAAGCCGCGTAGGCCTTGCTCAGCCGACCTTGCGGCCAGCATTCGGCGAGTTCGGTGTACTCGGGGGGCAGCGGGGGATTGAACTCGATGTGGGCGCGGTGGGCGGGCGGAACCGCCAAGATGACGTAGCCGGCCTCGGCCTCGCCCTGGTCGGAGACGACCGTGACGCCGGAGCCGTGCCGGTGGATGCAACGGACTGGGGCGTCGAGAACCACGCGATCGCCGAGTTCGGCAGCCGCCCGGTCGGCGATCTGTTGGGTGCCGCCGGGGATCAGGTCCTGCTGGGCGCCGTTCTCGGTGTCCAGCAGCCGGTTCAGGCCGCCTGCTGCGCGCACGTAGCGGGCGGCGTGCAGCATCGACACGTCGTCGGGCTCGCACCCCCAGGTCACCCGGGTCATGATCGCCATCAGGTCGCGCGAGGATGCGGTGGCGCGAACCATGCCCAGCCACTGGCCGAGAGAAACGCTGTCGAGTTGGTTGGCTCGCTTGGCTTCCCAGGGTGCCGCGATCGGAACAGTGCGGGATAGCCGTTCGAATTGCCATTGCAGGCGGCCGATGTCGAGCAGCCCGATCAGCGATAGCCGGGGGATGGTGCCGCTGTAAGCGCGCGAAGTGCCGCGCCAATGGATCACATTCTTGCCGCGGTGGTACGTCGGGACGGTAGGCAGTCCCAGCTCGGCGATCAGCGCCAGCACCGTGTCCTGGGTGGGGCCCACGAACGAGCCGCCCCTGTCCACCGGCAGGCCGGCGACGCTGCCGCTGAACGAGCGCCCACCGACACGGTCGCGGCCCTCGAACAACAGCACATCATGACCTTGTCGCTTAAGCTCCCGGGCTGCGGTGAGACCGGCAAAGCCAGCGCCCACCACGACAACGTCGACAGTCCACGCTGGGTTTGTCACCGCTCCAGTGAACAGCATTTCGACGGTTCCGTACCCTGATTTTTTTGGCCGCTTCGCTGTTGGGTAGGTACATGAAGGTCTTCACCGCTCTGTATGGCCTCGCCGATGCAGCCGAACGGGCGCGTGAGCTGCGCGATGCCGGCGCAAGTGGTGTCGCCACCTTCGAAGGTGCGCACGACGTGTTCGCGCCGCTGACCCTGGCTGCTGGGGTTGGCGGACTGAGCCTGATGACGAATGTCGCGATCGCTTTCCCGCGCAATCCGATACATCTGGCGCATCAGGCCAACGATCACCAGCTGCTCAGTGCCGGGCGGTTCATTCTGGGGCTCGGCACTCAGATTCGCCCGCAGATCGAGAAGCGATTCGGCGCCGAGTTCGACCATCCGGTGGCGCGCATGTCCGAGCTGATCGCGGCGTTGCGGGCCATCTTCGAATCCTGGAACTCCGGCAGCCGCCTGGACTTTCGGGGCGACTACTACCGCCACACGCTGATGACACCGGCCTTCAACCCGGGCCCGAATCCATACGGTCCGCCGCCGATCTACGTGGGCGCGCTCGGGCCGAGGCTGACGCGCGCCACCGCCGAACATGCCGATGGCTTGCTGGTGATGCCGTTCGGCTCGAAGCGGTTCCTGCAGCAGAACACGATGCCCTCGGTGCGGGCCGGCCTGCAAGCCGGTGGCCGCACCGCGCAGGACTTCAACATCATTCCCGAAATCATCGTGTCTGCAGGCAGTACCGACGCGGAGCGCGAAGCGGCGGCGGCCGGAACCCGGCGGCTGCTGTCGTTCTACGGATCCACCCCCGCGTACCGGCCAGTGCTGGCCGCGCACGGTTGGGAGGATCTGCAGCCCGAGCTCAACGCCATGTCCAAGCAGGGGCGTTGGCAGGAGATGGCAGGGTTGATCGACGACGAGATAATGCACACCATCGCGGCGTGTGGCACTCCGTCGGAGATCGCCGCCCACATCCGGGACCGTCTCGACGGTGTCTCGGACACGGTGTTCCTGTATCAGGCAGCGCCGATCGGCTTGTCTACCTTGGCCGAGATCATCGACGAGCTCAAGTGATTACGGCGCGACAGTAAGCCAATCGGCGAACCCCGACGGGTCGTGACGACCCAGCGCCCCGTGCTCGTAGAGGCCCCAGCCCTCGACGGGGTCCACGTCGCCAACCCGGCATACTGCCCGCCCTACGTGGTCGATGACGCCGAAACCGGACCGGCCGATGATGGCCGGGTCGGTCATGTCGTAGGTCAGCCGCTCGGCGAACTTCTCGCCCTTCCATACGCCGTGCAGCCAGTCCGAGTCGCCGCCGTACCCGCCACCGACGTGAATCGGCACCGGCAGTTTGGATTCCACGTCGAAGTGGATCGCGGTGCCGTCGGGTGTGGTCGCGTCGATGGTCGCCCCGGTGGGAATGCGGGTGCCGGACCGGTAGTGAATCTTGACCCGCGGCCAGCCGAGTTGTTCGACGCGGCCGTCCCGCCACACCCGGGTGCAGTCGTTGAGCGAGCGAAAGCCGTTGGGCTCCTCCTGAATGATCAGCACGATGGCGAAGTCGTCGAACGCGATCGGTACGTAGAGCCACCACATGCCCTCGAACGGCGGGTCGGCGGGCCGGCCGGCGGGTTCGGCTTCGCCGATCGGCCGGATGCCCCACGACCGGTCCCGGCTGCCGATCCATACCGCGGGGTCGACGGGGATCTCCTCGCCGTCGACGACGATCTGGCCACTCCAGCTACCCAGCTGGGCGAACCGCTGCGCGTTGAGTGTCACCCGGTTGCCGGCCCGCAGGATGTGCGGCTGCTCTTGAACGACGTCGAACAGGCCTTCCCAGGTGAGATCGGCTGCGATGCCTTCGGTTTCGTCGAGCACAATGCGGAGCTTGCGCAGTGGCTCGATCACCTCGAGCCGATAACCGTTGACGTGCTGGTTGAGCCGGTCCTGATCGATGGCGTCCGAAACGTGCACCGCGGTCTGGGTGTCCCCGCGCCGGATGAGCATGAACGCATCTTTGACCCCGAGATTCGGGTAGTAGCCGATGCCGCTGATCAGGAAGATGTTGCCGGTGCGGTCGTGGGCGTTGAAGTAGGAGCGGTCGTAGAAGTTGCGGTCGGAGGATCCGGGCCAAGCGATCGGCTGGGGAACCTGGTGTACCGGGTACTCGTCGAGCGGGCCTAGTGAATGCGGCATTAGCGCTCCTCTCCGATAAAGCGTTTCATCAATCCGGCGTGGTAGAACAGCGACTCCACGTCGTCGGGTCTCTCGGCTTCACCGAAGTGCACCCGTCGGGCGCCGGTGCGCATGAAGACGCATGCCCACATGACGCCCGAATACGCGTAGAACCAATTGAGGTCGTCGAGTTCCACGTCCGTCAGGCGTTTGTACGTGGCGCGCACGTCCTCCTCGCGCATCACGTCCGGCAGGCCCGGCAGCGTCGCAAGGCCGGCAAGTTCCTGGAATACCTTGTGCGCGTAGATCATCCAGGCGACGTCGAGCTCGCGCGGGCCCAGCGTCACCATCTCCCAGTCCAGCACCGCCACCGGCTCGAAGTCCTGATAGAGGACGTTGCCCACCCGGGCGTCGCCCCACAGCAGCACCGGCTCGCGCTCCGCTGCCTTGGTCGGCCAATTGTCTTCCAGCCATTGGAAACTGCGCTCCACCAAGGGGGAGCGTCCGATGTCGGGAACGGCGAAGTCGTACCACGACTTCACCCAGCCGAAATGCCTGCGCAGTGCCGTGTCGCCGGACAGGCCCTCGGTCAGGAACCCAAATATTTTCTCCGCGTTGGGAATCGAATGCAGCGTGGCCAGCACCGCGACCGAGGCGTCTTGCAGCTTGCGCTGCTGGTCGGCGGGTGCGTCGGCGAACCAGTTGCCGCCGAAGGTGTATGGCATGACATCGGGCGGTACCACGCCGTCGACGTAGTCCATCAAGAAGAACGGCGCTCCCAACACGTCTCCGGTGTTCTCGATCCAGCGCACCTGCGGGACGGGCACGTCGGTCAGTTCACCGACTTGGCGGATGACTTCGAATTGATGGTCGAGGCGGTAGGTCGGGAAGACGGGCACGTCCTGGTTGGTGGGCGCCACCCGGGCCACCAGTTTCTGTTCCACCGGTTGCCCGTCCTCATCCCAGCGGGCGGTCAGGAGGATGGTTTCTGACGACATACCCGTCGAGTCGATGCCGCTGTGCACTGTCACGTCGGGCGCGACAGGCAGCACCGCCGACAGCCACTGCGACATCAGTTGGGGGACGGTGGTGATGTCGCGGCTCGAGCGCTGCATGGGGCCGACATCTTCGACCGCCGGTTCATTCGCCACGGGTACTTCCTTCGTGAGGTAATTACGATACGGTAGGTAGCGTTATGAAAGCAGACACGTCATCCATTGACAAGGCCGCCTCTGGTGCCGGGCGTCCGCGGGACCCGCGTATCGACTCGGCCATCTTGGCGTCGACCGCGGAACTGCTTGTGCAGATTGGTTATTCGAGCCTCAGCCTGGCTGCGGTCGCCGAACGTGCCGGCACCACCAAGTCGGCCTTGTACCGGCGGTGGTCGAGCAAGGCCGAGTTGGTGCATGAGGCGGCGTTCCCGGTGGCGCCGACCGCTCTGGTGGCTCCCGCCGGCGATTTCGCCGCCGATATCCGGATGATGATCGAGGCCACCCGCGACGTGTTCACCACCCCGGTGGTGCGGGCCGCGTTGCCAGGACTGGTGGCCGATATGACCGCCGACCCCGAACTGAATGCGCGGGTGATGGGACGCTTCGCCGGCCTTTTCGCGGCGGTGCAGGTGCGGTTGCGGGAGGCCGTCGACCGTGGTGAGGCACATCCCGATGTCGACCCGGACAGATTGATCGAGTTGATTGGCGGAGCCACGATGCTGCGGATGTTGTTGTACCCGAACCGGAGGCTGAACGACGAGTGGGTGGATCAGACCACCGCCATCATCGTGCACGGGGTGAACCGATGAGTGCGATCGTCACCGGCGCCAGTCGCGGGTTGGGACGGGCAATCGCCTTGGCGTTGGCCGCCGATGGCGTCCCGGTGGCCGTGGTTGGGCGGACCGAACAGGTGTGGGACGACCGGTTGCCCGGAACCATCGGCGAGACGGTGTCCGAGATCGAGGCCGCCGGAGGGCGGGCGGTGGCGGTGCGGGCCGACCTGACCGATCGCGACGATATCGCTCGGCTTGTCGACGAGGCTCGAGATGCGCTGGGCCCCATCACGATTTTGATCAACAATGCGGCGTTCACCGCGCCTGGCCGCCCGCCGACACCGGGTGCGGAGCCAAAGGCCAAGGCGCCCAAGCCAGCCCGTAAGCCCGGCTGGCCGGGGTTCGTCAGTACCCCGCTGGCCGCGTACCGCCGGCACTTCGAAATCTCGATATTCGCCGCCTATGAGCTGATGCAACTGGTCAGCCCCGACATGATCGGCGCGGGTGCGGGCTCGATCGTCAACATCACCTCGATCGCCTCGCGGCTTCCCGGCGATGGGCCTTACCCGAACCGCACTGCCGGTGTGCTGCCCGGGTACGGCGGTTCCAAGGCGGCACTCGAGCATCTCACCCAATGCGCGGCATTCGACCTCGCCGACTACAACATCGCGGTGAACGCGTTGGCGCCGTCCAAACCGATCATGACCCCAGGCCTGTCCTACTACGCCCACGGTTTTGACGAAGAGAGCTCCGCAGACGAATTCGCCCAAGCCGCAGTGCAACTGGCCCGAGTGGACCCGAGCGTGGTCACCGGACGCACCATCGGTCACCTGCAGGTGCTCGACGGTAGCTTCACCCCGTTCACGGTCTGAGCGGTCACGCGGCGTGCCGGTGTATCAGCGAAACACCAATGGCGACTTCGACTTCGCTGACATCGATTTGCGGGTAACCTGGCAATGGCGGCGCAGTCGATCGATGGCACGCCCCGGTCGGAGTGACGTATTCGGCGCTGTGCCTGCCCTCGTTGCTACCGGTAGTTACCGTCCAGCCCGGAGCTTCTTTGGCGTAATTGCAACGTTCGCACGAGCCGACCCCATTCTGGGCGGTGGTGCGTCCGCCGCGGCGATACGGCCGGGCGTGATCGCGGTGCCGGATCGGCGCGTCGCAATACGGGGTGCGACATGTCTGATCGCGCAACCCGATCAAATCTGCGAGGCCCCGCGGGAACTTGCGCGAGCGAGATTCCATCGCAACTAACGCGCCCGAGTCGGGGCTCGCGTAAAGCCTGCGCAGCGTGGCCCAGGAACCGCTGCCAGCCAACGCCCGGCTGACCAGATTGCGCGCCACCGCCGCGGGGATCGGTCCGTAATCCTTGACCACCGCCGGTGCGCGGTCCTCGCCGAGTAGCGCCTGATCGGAGATGACCAAATTGACCGCGACCGGCGCTGGGACGTTGGCGGGCACCCCGGTGATGCGCTCGACCAAGGTGTCGGCCAGCACCTGGCCGCGCGACCGACCGTCGAAGGTGGTGTCGGCGGCACGGCGCAGTGCGGCGTACACGCCCACTCCTTTTGCGACCGGCAGCAATGCGCTGACCCATGTCATGGTGTCCGGCGCCGGCCGGATCGTCACCGTGCGGTCTTCGTCGGCTTTCGCGGCCCGGTCGACGACGCTGTGCGGATCAAGCCGATAAGCGATTTTCTTTGCGGCCGCGGTCAACCGGCCGTCGCCCAGGCCCTCCAGGCCAGCCATGTCCGCACACAATTCACGGTCCAGTTCACGACGATCGTCGATGTCCAGGCAGGCCGACTCGCGCACGATCAATGTCGCCCGCCACTCCGACAGGCACCCGCACTCCAATGCCGCAAGAGTGTGCGGCATTTCGTAGATCAAGGCTTTGGCGAATCCCAAATGTCGGCCGCCTCGGGCAGGGGAATCTCGCCGGGCCAAGGCGATTTCACTGGCCACGCCGCGGCCCCGCTTCGCCGCCGGAACGCCGGCCTGCGCCTCGGACGCCCGTCGGGTGGCATCGAGCGCTGCCGCGGCGCGTGCCTGACCTGCCGCGGCAGCGCACTTGACCTGCTCCAACTCTTCGATTCGCGCAATCAGCTCAGCCTCGTCGGCCTGCTCATCCACCCGCGCGAACAGCTTTTGATCGAACATACTTTCGAATATACTCAACCCCTGTGACAAGTTCGGTGACGCGGGAGAAGGTAGACCCCGGCGGGTCAGCGCAGCTAGCCTTCGCCTATGGGGCGCACATATGACTCGGTGCGGCGTTTGCGCGGATCCCGGCCCGGCAGCAAATCAGGCCGGCGCGTAGGGGCGGCCCTGCTCTGATGTTCGACAAGCCCACCGCGCGTGTTGTCGCCCTGATCGCACTGCTGATCCTGGCCGCCGCCGCGCTGCGGGGCTACCTTCCCGCCCACCACGGATCCCGACTTGTCGAGGCGGGCGGCAGTCGGGCGGCATGGATGTTCCTCGCTGTCGCGATCGCGGCCACGCTTGCAATCGTTGCGATCTCGATAGTCGCGAGGTTGCGTGACCCCCGCGTCGTAGCCCCCAGCGCAGGGGAGTTGTCCGGAACCCTCGGTGGTGCGGTCGCCCGGCCGACTTGGAAGGTGGTGCTCATCGCGCTCGGGGTGATCGTCGCGTGGTTGCTGATCGCGCTACTGGTGTCCCGGCTGGTCACCCCGCCCGATCTGGGTGTCGATGCAACGCAACCGAATTCAACCGCACCGCGTCCGTCGTCTCCGGGCGGCGGCAGCCCGCAACCCAAGCAACCTCCGCGGCAGAAGAACGACGGGGACACACTCGGACTCCTGCTGGCCACAGTGCCGGTCCTGCTGATGTTGTTCGTGGGTGGGATCATCGCGTCCCGACGGCGGCGTCCGGCGACTTCGGGACTCCTGCCCGACGACAACGGCCAGTCCGCACCAACCGCTGACTCGTCGGATTCACTGATGCGTGCAGCAGAAGTCGGGCTGGCCGAGATGACCGACCTCAGCCGGGAACCGCGCGAGGCGATCATCGCGTGCTATGCCGCGATGGAACGGGAACTGGCCAATGTGCCCGGTGCTGTCCCGCAGGCATTCGACACCCCCACTGAGGTGCTCGCCCGCGCCGTCGAACAACACGCGCTGCATCCCGACAACGCGGGGGAACTGGTGAACCTGTTCGAGGAGGCGCGGTTCAGCCCGCATGTGATGAACGAGGGGCATCGCCAGATAGCGGTGCGGGTGCTGGAACTGGTTCTCGATGAGATTGCCCCGCGGTCGGGCAGGACCGTATGAAAAGGCTCATTTTGCTGGGCGTCTTCCTCATGGTGGGGATCGAGGTGCTGGCGCTGCTGCTTCAGGACCGCCGGTTCGTGCTGATCGCAACCGGCGTCGCCCTGGCCTTGGTACTGCTCAATATCCGTCGGCTACTGGGGTATTGGAAGGAAGCGGCTGTAGAACCAGACCCCGATGATCTGGGCGACTTGTTGCGTAGCTGGCTGGACCAGACCGAGACGACCATTCGGTGGTCGGATTCCACCCGTAAGGATTGGGACAGGCATTTGCGCCCGATGCTCGCGCGACGGTTCGAGGTCACCACCGGCCACCGACAGGCCAAGGATCCCGCGGTCTTTCGTGCTTCTGGCGAAATGCTTTTCGGTGCCGAACTATGGCAGTGGGTCAATCCCAACAATGTGGAGCAAGCGTCTGCCGGCCAACCGGGACCCGGTCGCGAGGCGCTCGAGGAAATTCTGCGAAGGTTGGAGCAGGTATGACGTTGGAGCGAACATGACGTTGGAGCGAACATGACAGTGCCGGCCGCTATGCCTGTCGGTGCGACCACCGAGCACTGCGAGGCGGTACTGGACGAGATCGAGCGCGTGGTGGTGGGTAAGCGCGCCGCGCTCACGCTCATCCTCACCGCCGTTCTCGCCCGCGGACACGTGCTGATCGAAGACCTCCCGGGACTGGGTAAGACACTGATCGCCCGGTCGTTTGCCGCCGCCCTGGGGCTCGAGTTCACCCGAGTGCAGTTCACCCCGGATCTGCTGCCGGCCGACTTGCTGGGCGCGACCATCTACGACATGCAGTCGGGTCGCTTCGAGTTCCGCCGCGGGCCGATCTTCACCAACCTGCTGCTTGCCGACGAGATCAACCGGACCCCGCCCAAGACCCAAGCCGCGCTACTCGAGGCGATGGCGGAGGGGCAGGTGAGTATCGACGGTCAAACCTACAAGTTGCCAATGCCTTTCATCGTGTTGGCGACCGATAATCCGATCGAATACGAGGGCACCTACCCGCTGCCGGAGGCGCAACTGGATCGGTTCGCGATGCGGCTGGAGCTGCGCTACCTCTCCGAGGAAGACGAAACCGCGATGCTGCGCCGGCGTCTCGACCGCGGATCCGCGGAGCCGATCGTCAATCAGGTGGTCGACGCGCACGATCTGCTGGCGATGCGTGAGTCGGTCGAGCAGGTCACCGTGCACGAGGACGTCCTGCATTACGTGGTGTCTCTGGCCACGGCGACGCGGCGCCATCCGCAGGTCGCTGTCGGCGCCAGCCCGCGGGCCGAACTCGATCTGGTTCAACTTGCCCGGGCCCGCGCACTGCTGCTCGGCCGCGACTACGTGATACCGGAAGACGTCAAAGCGCTCGCCCCCGCAGCGGTCTCACACCGGATCACGCTGCGCCCGGAGATGTGGGTGCGAAAGATCCAAGGTGCCGACGTCATCGCGGAGCTGTTGCGGAGGTTGCCGGTACCGCGTACGAACAGCGGTAAAGGCTCGGCGTGAGCGAAGCTCGCGAAGTCGAGTTCCGCTGGCGTGCATCACAATTGACGTTGGCCATCGCTACTTGCGCCGGAGTTGCGTTGGCTGCAGCGGTCATCGGTGGGCGTTGGCAGTTGATTGCGTTCGCGGCGCCCCTGCTCGGAGTGCTGTGTTCGCTCAGCTGGCAGTATCCGGTCCCGACCGTCCGAGTCCATGCTGACCCCGATTCGCAGCGGTGCTTCGAGGATGAAGAGGTGCGGGTAAGTATCTGGGCCACAACGGAATCAGGGTCTGGGTCGATCGAGCTCACGGTCTCCGCGGTCGACGGAATGGAACTGGAAAACCTCGAATCCAAGGAGCCGCAAGCGAAAGCGGTGTCCGCACTGGCACACCGCTGGGGGCGGTATCCGATCCGGGTACATGTCGATGCTCGTGCGCGCGGCGGTTTGGTCCGGGGGACCGGGACTGTCGACGTCGCCGACGTCATTGTTTTCCCCCTGACGCCACCGCAGTCGACCACTATTCCGCAGACCGAGTTGCTCGACCGCTTGGGTGTCCACCTCACTCGTCATATCGGACCGGGGGTCGAATACGCCGACATCCGGCCTTATGTGCCCGGCGACCAATTGCGGTCGGTGAATTGGTCGGTCAGCGCGCGCCGTGGCCGACTGCACGTGACGCAGCGGTTGACCGACCGGTCCGCCGACGTGGTGGTGCTGATCGACACCTACCGACAGCCGGCCGGCCCGGCCACCCAAGCTACTGAGCGCATCGCCCGCGGCGCCGCTCAGGTGGTGCAGACGGCGCTGCGCAACGGCGACCGCGCCGGGATCGTTGCGCTCGGCGGCAACCATCCTCGTTGGCTCGGCGCCGACATCGGTCAGCGCCAGTTCTACCGAGTCCTGGACACCATGCTGGCTGTCGGCGAACGATTCGAAGACACCACCGGCACATTGGCGCCGCGCGCCGCAGTGCCCGCAGGGGCGATCATCTTCGCGTTCTCCACCCTCCTTGACACCGAATTCGCCTTGGCCCTGACCGATTTGCGCAAGCGCGGTCACGTCGTAGTGGCGGTGGACGTTATGGACAGCAACCCGTTTGAGGGCGAACTCGATCCGCTGGTGGCCCGGATATGGAAGCTGCAACGTTCCGCAATGTATCGCGACATGGCCACCAGTGGTGTGGATGTGCTGTTGTGGCCGGCAGACGGGCCATTGGAGCACGCGATGGCGGCACTGCCGGATAGGCGTCGCCGCAGGCGCGGTCAGTTACAGGCGCGGCACTAGATGTCGACTTCTACACAATCCGGGAGCCGGGTCGTTTCGGTGATTTTTGGCCTGCTGATGGTGGCACTGGCCACCTTTGGAGCGGGCGGCCCTGCGCTGATCGTGGCTGCGGCCGCAGTGCTGGCCGTGGGTTTTGCGACGGTATTTCGCGCCGCGGCAACGGTTGCGGTGTTGTTGTCAGTGGTCGTGATGGTGGTGTCGGAACCGTCGAATGTGCTTGCCGCGCTGTCCGGACTGTGCGCCGCGGCCTACCTGGTGTGCCGGCACCTGGCTGAGGCCGGCTCGGCCGCCGTTACCGACAATTGGCCGACAATTGTTGCCGCGGTTGGGTTCACGTTCGCCGGGCTGGTCTCAACGGCTTTCCCGCTGCAGCTGCCGTGGTTGCCGTTGGCCGCTCCGCTGGCGGTGCTGGCGATCTACGTGCTCGCGACCCGGCCATTTCTTGGGCGGTCGTAACTCAATGCGCCGGCCCCGGTCTTCGGCCCATCCTGAACAAATAAGACCGAAACCGGCGCATGGCCAGTCCCATCGAGCTAGGCAATATCCGCAAGCTCCTTGGTTTTCAGCGTGGTCAACCGGGTGCCGCCGTTGGATGGTTGCCCTTGCTGAGCCTGGCCGCGTCGGCGGCGCAGCAATGCGTCCACCGACCACGGGCCCGGTCCGACAATCATCAAGAACATCGCCGTCAGCAACTGGGCATACTCTGACCGCACTTCGTGCAACACGGCAGCAAAGCCCGTCTGAGGAGGTACCGGCGGCAGCGGTAGGGGCGACACCCCGGCAAAGATAGCGATCTTGGTCGAGAGCATTGCCACGATCATCTCCACGATGAACGGAATCGTGATGAACCGGGTGAACAGCCCCATTATCAACAGGATTCCGCCGACAATCTCAAGCACACCAGTAAAATTGGCGCTGAGCTCGGGGAATGGAATTCCTATCTTGGTGAAGCGCCCGACGCCCTGGTTCGGGAAGACGAACTTCAAGACGCCTTCCCAGAGAAACACCGCGCCGACCATCAGTCTGATCAAGACCGTTGCCTTGGGTGCATTCATTGGGGGGTTGGCGAGCCAGCGCCATAGATTTGCGATCACGGTAGTCCTCCAACGGAAAGTTTGTGCGGACCCGTCCAGTGCGAGTCCCGGCATTACATAGGGGCGGGGGTTACACACCGCCGCGACCGATCACGCAGCGGAGCGCTATCGGGCGGGCTCGCTGTCGAATTCGGCTGTGAGCTCAGGGCTACTTGTTTGAGCAGCGGGGTGGTCGAGCTGGAATATATCCGGACTACAGTCCGTTTGTGCTCATGGCACGCCGGAACTGCCGGCCCCCCATTCAAGGAGACAACACTCATGACCACATCAGTTGCCAGCGAGTTGAGCACCGGGACCTGGGCAATCGATCCCGTCCACTCATCGATCGCGTTCTCGGTACGCCACCTGATGGTGAGCAAGGTGCGTGGCACATTTACCGACTTCTCCGGCGCAGTCGTCGTCGCCGAAGACGGCACGCCTTCGGTGTCGGCAGAGATCGCAATCGACTCGATCGCAACCGGAAACGGCCAGCGCGACGCGCACCTGAAGTCGGGTGACTTCTTCGGTGTTGAGCAGTTCCCGACCGCATCATTCGTATCCTCGCAGGTGCGCCCGCAGGGCGATCACTACATCGTGGCCGGCGACTTCACCCTCAGGGGCGTCACGCGGCCAGTCGAGCTCACTCTGGCGTTCAACGGCGTCAACCCCGGCATGGGCCACGGTGCGGTCGCAGGATTCGAGGCGTCGGTGGTGTTGAACCGCAAAGACTTCGGCATCACCATCGACATGCCATTGGACGCGGGCGGCGTGGTCGTCGGGGACGCCGTCACCGTCACCCTGGAGATCGAGGCGCTCAAGCAGTCCTGACGCCCGTCCGATCCGTCGCGGGCGCGCGCCTGCTGGGCGACCCGGCGCGAGCGCGCGCCCTCGCTTCGGGCGACCGTGATCGAAGCCGGTGTCAGTGCAGCAGGATGGCAGCGTGCTCGGCCAAGTCCAGCACCGGCTGCGGGAAGATCCCGAGCACCACTGTCGCCAAGGCGCACAACGCGATTGCGATCTTGCTCAGCACGCTGGGATTCATCACGTGCGGTGTGTCGTCGTTCCCCTCGGTGAAGAACATCAGCACGATCACCCGGACGTAGAAGTAGGCGGCGATGCCGCTCGAGATCACACCGATGATGACCAGCGGAACCGCTCCGCCCTCGGCGGCGGCCCTGAACACCGAGAACTTACTGATGAAGCCGCTCGTCAGCGGGATACCCGCAAACGCCAACAGGAACATCGAAAGCATCACTCCCACAATGGGAGAGCGCTGACCCAGGCCCGCCCAGTGCGACAGTTTGGCGTCCTCGACGCCCTCGGAGTTGCGGATAAGGCCGACGATCGCGAATGCGCCCACCGTGCTGAAACTGTAGGCCACCAGATAGAACAAGGTCGCTGACAGACCGGCAGTGTTGTCCGCGATCACGCCGGTGAGAATGAACCCGACGTGGGCGACCGACGAGTAAGCGAGCATCCGCTTGACGTCGGTCTGGTTCACGGCGGTGATGGTGCCGACCGTCATGGTCAGGATGGCGATGCCCCACAGCACAGGACGCCAGTCGTGGTGTAGTGGCGGAAGCGCGACGTAGACCACCCGCAGCAAGGCACCGAACGCTGCGACCTTGGTAGCCGCCGCCATGAAACCGGTGATCGGGGTCGGTGCTCCCTGATAGACGTCGGGGATCCACGAGTGGAACGGGACCGCGCCGACCTTGAACAGCAGACCGACCGCCAGCAAGGCGACGCCGACCAACGCCATCGACGTATCGCTTTGTCCCGTCAGCGAATCACGGATTCCGCTCAAGGTGAGTGTGCCGGTGGCGCCGTACAGCAACGCAACACCGTAGAGGAAGAACGCCGACGAGAACGCACCCAGCAGGAAGTACTTCAGTGCGGCTTCCTGCGATCCCAACCGGCGGTGCCGGGCCAGCCCGCACATCAGGTACAGCGGCAGCGAAAGGACTTCCAGCGCAACGAACATCGTCAGGAGATCGTTGGAAGCTGGGAACACCAGCATGCCGCCGACCGACAGGGTCAACAGCGGGAAGAGTTCGGTCTGGGCGGCGCCGGCGCGTTCGGCCTCGTGCTCGACATCGCTGCCGGGCACTGAGGAAGCTTGTGGCGTAAAGGCATCCAGGCCCGCGAAAGCCTTGCTCTTCGCACCGGAGGTCGCTGCTACCTGGCTGCGTTCGGCGACAAAGATGACCGCCAGCACCGACACCAGGATCACCGTGCCCTGCAGGAACAACGCCGGACGATCGATGGCCATCGCGCCGAGCACCGTGCGGCGGCCTTCGGCCGGAAGTTCCCGCGCCACCACGACGACAGCGGCGAACGCCGCCGCCAGTCCGGCCAGGGCGAGGATCACTTGTGCGCTATAGCGAAGGCCGCGCGGCAGAAACGCTTCGAACAGCACGCCGACGATCGCGATGCCGAAAACGATGAACATCGGTGACAGCAGGAAGTATTCGACGCTGGGGGTAGGCAAGGTCATCGGTGCGGTCCTTCGGCTTGCCGGGGCGCGGTCCGCGCTTCTGGGCCGCGAATCGGCACGGTGGGCGCGGGATCATGCTGACCGATAGTGATCATGGTGTTCTCGACGGCAGGGTTGATGATGTCCAGCACCGGCTTGGGGTAGACCCCCAGCACGAACAGCAGCGCGATTAGTGGTGCAACGACGATCATTTCGCGGCCCACCAGGTCTTTGAACTTCTCGTTGCCCTTGGCCACCGGCCCGGTCATCACGCGCTGGTAGAGCCACAGCATGTAGATGGCCGCCAGCACGAGTGCGGTAACCCCGAACGCCGCCGCAATCCAGTAACGATTGAAAGTGCCCAGCAGCACCAGGAATTCGCTGATGAACGGGGCCAGGCCGGGCAGCGATAAGGTGCCCAGGCAGGAGATCAGGAAGGTGCCGGCCAGGATCGGGGCCACCTTCTGCACGCCACCGTAATCCGCGATGTTGCGGCTGCCACCGCGGGAGACCAGGAATCCGGCGATCAGGAACACCGCCGCGGTCGAGATGCCGTGGTTGAGCATGTACAGCGTTGAGCCGCTCTGGCCCTGGGTGGTCATCACGAAGATGCCGGCGATGATGAAGCCGAAGTGCGAGATCGAGGTGTAGGCGATCAGGCGCATCATGTCGGTCTGACCGATCGCCACAATCGCGCCGTAGATCACGCCGATGATGGCCAACGTCACGATCACCGGACGGAAATACGCTGAGGCGTCAGGGAACAACTGCAGGCAGAAGCGCAGCATGCCGAAGGTGCCGACCTTATCCATCACCGCGGTGATCAACACGGCGGTCGCCGGCGTGGCCTCCACACAGGCATCGGGCAGCCAGCGGTGCAACGGCCACAGCGGGGCCTTGATCGCGAACGCGAACATGAAGCCCAGGAACAACGCCTTGAACACGGTCGGGTCGACGCCCGCGTAGCGGCCGGCCTTGATGTCGTTGACGATTCGGACGAAGTCGAAGGTGCCGTCGCCGTGCTGCGTGGTGACCACATACAACCCGATCACCGCCGCGAGCATGATCAGCCCGCCGAACAGGTTGTACAGCAAGAACTTCACCGCGGCACGCGAGCGGTCCTTACCCTGACCGAAGCCGCCGATCAGGAAGTACATCGGGATCAGCATGGCCTCGAAGAACACGTAGAACAGCAGCACGTCCAGCGCGATCACCGAGATCAGCACCATCGACTCGATGGCCAGCGTCAACGCGACGTAGGCGTGCACGCCACGCGGGTTCTTTTCGCCGCCGTCGTTCCAGCCTGCGACCAGCAGCAGCGGAATCAACACCGTGGTGAGTATCACCAGGATCAGCCCGATACCGTCCACGCCCAATGTGTAGCCGGCACCGAAAGCCGGTATCCACGTGCGCTTTTCGGTGAACTGATAGGTGTCCCCGCCAGCCTTGAAACCGGTCGCGACGACGAGTGACACCGCCAGCGTCAGGATGCTGACCGCCACACCGGTCCACTTGGCCACCTGGCGCAGGCCCGGCGGCAGCAGAATGATCAACACCGACCCGGCCAGCGGCACCAGCCACAGCACACTCAACCACGGCACGCCGGAATTCACCACAGGTTCACCGCCAACAGCGCGCCGGCCACCAGGGCCGCACCCACCAGCATGGACAGCGCGTAGTTACGGGCGAAGCCAGTCTGCATGCCTCGCAACCGATCCGACGTCCGGCCTACCAGCCCGGCCAGCGCGTTGACCGAGCCGTCCACACCGGCATTGTCGACGGCGACCAGCCTGTGCGTCAGTTGCGCACCGGGGCGCATGAATACCTCCTCGTTGAGGGCATCGCCGTAGGCGTCGGCACGTGCGGCCGTCGTCAGCACCGAGACCTTGGCCGGGGCCACCCGTGGAATCTCGACCTTGCCGCCGTACTTCGTGTAGGCGACCACGACGCCGACGGCGACGACCGCCAAAGCCGCGGCGCTGACCGCCCAGGCCGGAATCCCGCCGGCTGCTTCTTCGTGGGCTCCGACGACGGGTTCGAGCCAATGCTGCAGAGACTCGCCATAGGTGAACAGGAAGCCGGAGAACACCGAGCCGAACGCCAGCAGGATCATCGGCCCCGTCATCAGTGCGGGCGATTCATGCGGGTGCGAATCCGGAGCCCAGCGCTTCTGGCCGAAGAAGGTCATCAGCATGACGCGGGTCATGTAGAACGCCGTGATGCCCGCGCCCAGCAGCGCTGCACCGCCGAGCACATAGCCGCGGACGCCGCCGGCACCCAGCGCCGCCTCGATGATGGCGTCCTTGGAGAAGAAGCCGGCAAACGGCCATACCCCGATGATCGCCAGGTATCCCAGCCCGAAGGTGGCGAAGGTGATCGGCAGGGCCTTGCGCAGGCCGCCGTAGCGGCGCATGTCCTGCTCTTCGTGCATGGCGTGGATGATCGACCCGGAACCGAGGAACAGGCCGGCCTTGAAGAAGCCGTGAGTGAGCAGGTGCATGATCGCGAAGGGGTAGCCGGCCGGGCCGAGGCCGGCGGCCAGCACCATGTAGCCGATCTGGCTCATGGTGGAGGCGGCCAGCGCCCGCTTGATGTCGTCCTTGGCGCAGCCGATGAACGCCCCGAGCATCAGCGTCACGGCGCCGACGATGACGACGCCCAACTGCGCGCCGGGCGCCAGGTTGAATACCGGGTTGGACCGCACGATCAGGTACACACCGGCGGTCACCATGGTGGCCGCGTGGATCAGCGCCGACACCGGGGTGGGGCCCTCCATCGCGTCACCCAGCCAGGCCTGCAACGGCACCTGCGCCGACTTGGCGCAGGCACCCATCAGCAGCAGCAATCCCATCGCGTTGAGCACGCCCTGGCTGGCGGCGGGCGCGCCGGCGAATACGCCGGCGTAGGACACGGTGCCGAAGGTGGCGAACATCAAGAACATGGCCAGCGCCAGGCCGGCGTCCCCGACCCGGTTCATCACGAATGCCTTCTTGGCCGCGGTGGCTGCGGAGGGCTTGTGGTACCAGAATCCGATCAGCAGGTAGGACGCCAGACCGACGCCCTCCCAGCCGACGTAGAGCAGCACGTAATTGTCGGCGACCACCAGCAGCAGCATCGAGGCCAGGAACAGGTTGAGGTAGCCGAAAAACCTGCGGCGATCCGGGTCTTCGGCCATGTAGGCGATCGAGTAGATGTGGATCAGCGAGCCGACGCCGGAGATCAGCAGTACGAAGGCAATCGACAACTGGTCGATCTGTAAACCGAAGTCGACCTGAAACGCGCCGACGGGTATCCAGCTGTACACCGTCTGGTGGATCGCCCGGTCCTCACCGCTGCGGCCCAGCAGTTCCGCCAGAAGCGTCGCGCCCACACCGAACGCGGAGAGGGCGGCGAGGGTGCCCAGCCAGTGGCCCCAGGCGTCCGTGCGCCGACCGCCGAACAGCAAGATCGCGGCACCCGCCAGTGGCAGGGCCACAAGCAGCCAGGTGTAGTGAATCATCTTGGCGTTCTCAGCCTTTGAGTAGGTTCGCGTCGTCGACCGACGCAGATTTGCGGGCACGGAAAATCGTCATGATGATCGCCAGGCCGATGACGACCTCGCACGCGGCGACCACCATGGTGAAGAACGCGATCATCTGACCGTCGAGCTTGCCGTGCATGCGCGCGAACGTGACGAAGGCCAGGTTGACCGCGTTGAGCATGAGCTCGACACACATGAACATGACGATCGCGTTCCGCCGCAGCAGCACCCCGGCGGCCCCGATGGTGAACAGCAGCGCCGAGAGGTAGAGGTAATTGGCCGGATTCATGACGTGATGCCCTTGACTGCTTCGGCTGAGGGAGCTTCGAGGCCGTCGGCTCCGCGGGTACGCAGGATCTTCGACACCGACAACTCCGAATACGAACCGTCGGGAAGCAATGCCGCCACATCGACGGCGTTGTGCCGCGCGTAGACACCCGGGTTGGGCATGGGAGTGGGGTGACCGCCGGGAAGGAAGCGCTCCTCGGAGAGCTCACGTTGGGTCTTGCGGCGTTCGAACCGCTCGCGGTGGGCCAGGATCATCGCGCCGACCGCGGCGGTGATCAGCAGCGCGCTGGTCAGTTCGAATGCCCACAGGTAGCGCGAGAAGATCAGCGTCGCCAGTCCCTCGACGTTGCCGTTGGCGTTGGCTGCGGCCAAGCCCGAGAAACCCCCGGCCGCTGCGTTGCCGATCCCGGCGATCAGCAGGATGCCGAATCCGACTCCGGTCGCCACGCCGGCGACCCGCTGTCCGCGCAGGGTCTCTTTGAGCGATTCCGCGTTGTCCACGCCGATGAGCATCAGCACGAACAGGAACAGCATCATCACCGCGCCGGTGTAGACCACGACCTGAACGACGCCTAGGAACAGCGCGTCCTGGGCCATGTAGAACACCGCCAGGATCAGCATCGTCATCGCCAGGTACATCGCCGAGTACACGGCGTTGACGGCCAGCACCACGCCCAGCGCTCCCACCAGCGCCAGAGTGCCCAGCACCCAGAACATCACTGCTTCGCCGGTGGAGGTGTGGGTGATCGGCGCTGCGGCCATGTTCGACGCCACGGACGTGGCAAAGCTGGAGGCAAGCACTGCGGTCACCGGCCGTCCCTGGCTTCCAGAACTTCGCGCAAGCCCGCTGAGGTGATGTTGCCCAGGTAGTAGTCCTTATCGGTGGAACCCTCCGCCCTGGGATGCGGCGGTGCCAGCATGTCCTGCAGCAGCGGGGCCAGCAGGCGATCCTTCTCGTAGATCAGATCGGCGCGGTTGTCGTCGGCCAACTCGTAGTCGTTGGTCATGGTCAACGCCCGGGTGGGGCAGGCCTCGATGCACAGACCGCAGCCGATGCAGCGCAGGTAGTTGATCTGGTACACCCGGCCGTAGCGTTCGCCGGGTGAGAACCGCGCCTCGTCGGTGTTGTCCGCGCCCTCGACGTAGATCGCGTCGGCCGGGCAAGACCAGGCGCACAACTCGCAGCCGATGCACTTCTCCAAGCCGTCCGGATACCGGTTGAGCTGGTGGCGACCGTGGTAGCGCGGCGCTACCGGGCCGGGCTTCTCCGGATATTCCTCGGTGATGTTCTTTTTGAACATCGACCCGAACGTCACGCCGAATCCGGCCAGCGGATCCCACAAACGTCGGAGGATATTAGCCACGTGCCTTCTCCTTGCTCGCACCAACTGGCTGTTCGATTTTCTGCCCGATCGCCTTCAACGGCAGCGGCGGTGTCGGGAATACCGATTGGGCGCGGCCGGGGAGAGGGGGGTTTTCGGCTTGCTGCTTGCGAGCTCGCCTTGCTTTGACCCGCGGACTGGCCACGCTGAACGGTTTCTTCAGCGTCGCGATCAGCGCCGTGGCGACGACGAGACTGCTGATCACGAGCACCGTGGTCCAATGCTCGTAGCCCTGGTTGCGTAGCTGGCGGACGACGGCGGCGATCATGATCCACACCAGCGACACGGGGATCAGCAGCTTCCAGCCCAGCGCCATGAACTGGTCGTAGCGGAACCGGGGCAGGGTGGCGCGCAGCCAGAAGTAGATGAACAGGAACGTCCACATCTTGGCGGTGAACCAGAGCACCGGCCACCACCCGCTGTTGGCGCCCTCCCACAGGTTGATCGGCCAGGGAGCGTGCCAGCCGCCGAAGAACATGGCCGCGGCCAGCGATGACACCGTGAACATGTTGACGTACTCGGCCAGCATGAAGATCGCGAATTTCAGCGACGAGTACTCGGTGTGGAAGCCGGCGACCAGTTCGCCCTCGGCTTCCGGCAGGTCGAAGGGTGCCCGGTTGGTTTCGCCCACCATCGAGATCAGATAGATCACGAACGACGGCAGCAACAGGAACACGTACCAGACCCGGTCCTGGGCGGCCACGATTTGCGACGTCGACATGGTGCCGGCGAACAGGAAGACCGCGGCGAAGGACAGGCCCATCGCCACCTCGTAAGAGATGACCTGCGCGGTCGAGCGCACCCCGCCCAGCAGCGGATAGGTGGAGCCCGACGCCCAGCCGCCCAGCACGATCCCGTACACCCCGATCGCGGACAGTCCCAGGATGAACAACACCGCGACCGGAGTGTCGGTCAGCTGCAAGGGCGTCCAGTGACCGAACACCGAAACCTCGGGGCCGAACGGGATGAAGGAGAACGCGGTGAACGCGGGAATCGCCGAGATGGCCGGCGCTGCCATGTAAACGAACCAGTCGACACCCTTCGGCGTGATGCTTTCCTTCAGCGCCAGCTTGATGCCGTCGGCCAGGCTCTGCAGGGTGCCCCACGGTCCCGCCCGGTTGGGGCCGGGCCGCAGCTGCATCCAGCCCAGGATCTTGCGCTCGGCCAGAATCGCGACGAGCACGTTCAGCATCAAGAACACGAAGATCGCCAGTGCCTTGCCCAGCACCAACCACCAGGGGTCGTGGCCGAAGGCGCCCAGTCCGGTCATTCGCCCGCTCCGATCTCGACGCTGATTTTCACCAAGCTGTTGATCGTCACGCCCAACTCCTGGTGCACCGCCGAACCCGGTGAGTTCAGCGGCAGCCACACCACCCGGTCAGGCATGTCGGTGACGTTGAGCGGCAACGTGATCGAGCCGCGCGCCGAGCTCACCGTGACCGCCTCGCCGTCGCTGGCACCGATCTCGGCCGCAGTACCGGGTGACAACCGCGCCACAGGCTTGCGCGCGGTGCCGGCCAGATGCGGTTCGCCGTCCTGCCCGCGCCCGGAGTCCAGCAGCAGGCGCCAGCCCGTCAGCACCGCCTCGCCGGCCTCGGGGTGTGCGGCGGCTGCGGCGTCGACCTCGGGGGTGGCAGAGCGCTCGCCGTCCCAGGTGCCCAGCGCCGACAGCTCCTCGCGGGCCGTTTCGACGGTGCTGCAGCCCAGATGGATGCCCAGCTCGTCGGCCAGCGTGTCGAGGACCCGGTGGTCGGACTGCGCGGCCTGCAGGCTGCTGCCGTGGAATGCGGGCTCGAACCCGCGGTAGCGGCCTTCCCAGTTGACGAAGGCGCCGGACTTATGGGTGGTCGGCGCCACCGGGAACACCACGTCGGCCCGCTCGGTGACGGCACTGTGCCGCAGTTCCAGGCTGACCACAAACGGCGCGGCGTCGAGTGCGGCCAGCACCGCGTCGGGGTCGGCGAAGTCGCCGGGTTCGATGCCGCCCACCAGCAGCGCGCCGAGCGTGCCGTCGGTGGCGGCGGCGAGGATTCCGTCGGCGTCACGACCAGGCGTGGACGGCAATTCGTCGACGTGCCATGCGGCCCGAACCTGCGAACGTGCGGTGTCGTCGGCGGCGGGACGGCCACCTGGGAGCAGCCCGGGCAGTGCCCCGGCCTCCAGTGCACCGCGTTCGCCGGCCCGCCGGGGAACCCAGGCCAGCCGTGCGCCGGTCGCGTCCGCCAGTCGAGCGGCGGCGGACAATCCGCCGGGCACCGTGGCCAGGCGTTCGCCGACCATGATCACCGCACCGGGTTTGCTGAGCAGATCGCCCACTTCACCGGCGGCCAAGCCGTCCAGCGCAGCCGGTTCGGCACCGGGAGCGGTTTGCAGCAACTGACCCGACATCTTCGTCAGCGCACGAGTTTCGAAAGGCGCGATGGCGTAGACCGGAAGGCCGTTCTTGCGTGCGCCCTTGCGCAACCGCAGGAACACCCCCGGCGCTTCGTCTTCCGGCTCGAAGCCGACCAGGACCACCACCGGCGCCGACTCCAGGTCGGAGTAGCTGACGGTGACCGGGCGGCCCGCGATGTGCGCCGCCAGGAAGTCAGCCTCCTCGCTGGAATACGGGCGGGCGCGGAAGTCGATGTCGTTGGTGTTCAACACAATTCGCGCGAACTTGGAATACGCGTAGGCGTCTTCCCAGGTGCCCCGGCCACCCACCAGCACGCCGGTATTGCCGCGAGCCGCCTGCAGGCCCTGCGTCGCCGTCACGATCGCGTGTGACCACGACGCCGGCTGTAGTGAACCGTCAGCGTCCCGGATCAGGGGAGTGGTGATGACGTCCCGTTGGGTCGCGTACGTGAAGGCCCAGCGGCCTTTGTCGCACACCCATTCCTCATTGACCTCGGGGTCGTCGCCGGCCAGGCGGCGCAACACCTTGCCGCGGCGGTGGTCGGTGCGCTGCGCGCAGCCCCCCGCACAGTGCTCGCACACGCTCGGGCTGGAGACCAGGTCGAACGGGCGGGCCCGGAACCGGTAGGACGTCCCGGTCAGCGCACCCACCGGGCAGATCTGCACGGTGTTGCCGGAGAAGTAGGAGTCGAACGGTTCGTTGGCGTAGATGCCGACCTGCTGCAGCGCGCCGCGTTCCTGCATGTCGATGAAGGGATCGCCGGCGATCTGCTCGGAGAATCGGGTGCACCGGGCACACAGGATGCAGCGCTCGCGGTCCAGCAGGACCTGCGAGGAGATGTTGATCGGTTTGGCGAAGGTGCGCTTGGTCTCGTTGAACCGAGATTCGGCGCGGCCGTTGGACATTGCCTGGTTCTGCAACGGGCATTCGCCGCCCTTATCGCACATCGGGCAGTCCAGCGGGTGGTTGATCAGCAGCAGTTCCATCACGCCGTGCTGGGCCTTGTCCGCGGCGGGTGAGGTGAGTTGGGTGCGCACCACCATGTCGGGGGTGGCGACGATGGTGCATGACGCCATCGGTTTGCGTTGCCCCTCGACCTCGACGAGGCACTGCCGGCACGCACCGACCGGGTCCAGCAACGGGTGGTCGCAGAACCGGGGGATCTGGATGCCCATCAGTTCGGCTGCCCGGATCACCAATGTTCCCTTGGGAACACTGATTTCCTGGCCGTCGATAGTCAGCGTCACCGAGTCGGGAGGGCGAATCTCATTGCCGTCTTCGGGGCCCGTCTTGTTGGCCGCGTCAGAAGTCGTGGTCATTCAGCGTCACTTTCCGTCCAGCGAGAGCATGGAGTCTCGGGGGTCGAACGGGCATCCGCCTGTTTCGACGTGGGCGAGGTATTCGTCGCGGAAGTGCTGAATGGACGACATCACCGGGCTGGCAGCGCCATCGCCCAAGGCGCAGAACGACTTTCCGAGGATCGCGTCCGAGATGTCCAGCAGCTTGTCGAGGTCCTCGCGGGTGCCCTGGCCGGTTTCCAGTCGCGCGTAGATCTTGTCCAGCCAGAAGGTGCCCTCGCGGCACGGCGTGCATTTGCCGCAGGATTCGTGCATGTAGAACTGGGTCCAGCGGCGAACCGCACGCACCACGCAGGTGGTCTCGTCGAAGATCTCCAGAGCTTTGGTGCCCAGCATCGAACCGGCGGCACCCACGCCCTCGTAGTCCAACGGCACGTCGAGGTGCTCGTCGGTCAGCAACGGAGTGGAAGATCCACCGGGAGTCCAGAACTTCAGCCGGTGCCCGGCCCGGACACCGCCGGCGTATTCGAGCAATTCGCGCAGCGTGATCCCCAGTGGGGCCTCGTACTGGCCGGGCCGGGTGACATGCCCGGACAGCGAATACAGCGTGTAGCCAGGCGATTTCTCGCTGCCCATGAGACGGAACCAGTCCACGCCGTTGAAGATGATCGACGGGACGCTGGCGATCGTCTCCACGTTGTTGATCACCGTGGGGCAGCCGTACAGTCCGGCCACCGCGGGGAAGGGCGGCCGCAGCCTCGGCTGGCCGCGGCGGCCTTCCAGCGAGTCGAGCAGCGCGGTCTCCTCGCCACAGATGTAAGCGCCGGCCCCGGCGTGCACCACCAACTCCAGGTCGAAGCCGGAACCGCCGATGTCACGGCCCAGGTAACCGGCGGCGTACGCCTCGGCCACCGCGTTCTGCAACCGGCGCAGCACCGGTACCACTTCACCGCGCACGTAAATGAATGCGTGGCTGGCCCGGATCGCGTAGGAGGCGATGATGACGCCCTCGACGAGCACGTGCGGCGTGGCCAGCATCAACGGGATGTCTTTACAGGTGCCGGGTTCGGACTCGTCGGCGTTGACCACCAGGTAGTGCGGCTTCGCGGCGGCACCGGAGTCACCCTGCGGGATGAACGACCACTTGGTGCCGGTGGAGAAGCCCGCGCCGCCGCGGCCGCGCAACCCGGAGTCCTTGACCGTCTTGATCACGTCGTCGGGATTCATGGCCAGGGCCTTTTTGAGGCCCTGATAGCCGTCATTGCGTTCGTAAGTCGCGAGCGTCCAGGACTCCGGGTCGTCCCAATAGCGGCTGATGACCGGGGTCAGCGGGGTTGCCGGGGGACTGGTCATGACGCGGCCTCCGGAGCGCTTTTAGGAACGGAAGGTGCGTGCATGTCGTGCTCCCTGGCGACCTTCAGGCCGGCCAGCGTGGCCGCACCGGCGCCACCTTGGCCCTCGTCGGGGCGCTCATCGCGCAGGCCGGCCAGGATGCGAGAGGTCTCCCGGAACTTGCACAACGGCGCGCCGCGGGTGGGCGCCAACGGCTCACCGGAACGTAGCGAGTCGACCAGTCCGCGTGCCGATTCGATGGTCTGGTTGTCGTAGAACTCCCAGTTGACCATCACCACGGGCGCGAAATCGCAGGCGGCGTTGCATTCGATGTGCTGGAGGGTGATGGTTCCGGCCCCATCCTCGTCGGAGGTGGTCTCGTCATTGCCGATGCCGAGGTGCTCTTTGAGGTCGTCGAAAATGGCGTCGCCGCCCATCACCGCGCACAGCGTGTTGGTGCAGACACCGACGAAGTAGTCGCCGGTGGGACCGCGCCGGTACATGGTGTAGAAGCTGGCCACCGCCGAAACCTCGGCGCCGGTCAGGTCGAGTTGCTGCGCGCAGAACTCCATGCCGGCCGGAGTGATGTAGGAGTCCTCGCCCTGCACCAGGTGCAGCAGCGGCAGTAGCGCCGATCGCTTGCTCGGGTACTTGCCGACGATCTCCTTGGCCTCGACCTCGAGTCGCGCCTGCACCTCCGGCGAGTACGCCTCGGGCGCGCCGTCGACTACGAACTGGTTGGGCTCCGAGGGCGGCGGTCCCAGTTGGAGGAACACCCGCTCGCCGCTGCCGCCTGAATTAGCAACTGTCATCGGTCAACTCCACCCATAACGGGGTCGATGCTGGCGACCGCGGTGATCAGGTCGGCAACCATCCCGCCTTCGCACATTGCGGCCACCGACTGCAGGTTGGTGAACGAGGGATCCCGATAGTGGACGCGGTAGGGACGGGTGCCGCCGTCGCTGACCATGTGCACGCCGAGTTCGCCGCGCGGTGACTCGACCGCCGCGTAGACCTGTCCGGCCGGCACCCGGATGCCCTCGGTCACCAGTTTGAAGTGGTGGATCAGAGCCTCCATCGAGCTGCCCATGATCTTGGCGATGTGTTCCGGCGAATTGCCCATGCCGTCCGGGCCCACCGACAAGTCTGCGGGCCAAGCGATCTTGCGGTCCTCGACCATGGTCGGGCCGGGCTTCAGTTTGTCCAGGCACTGTTCGACGATCTTGAGCGACTCCCACATCTCCCTGACCCGAATGATGTAGCGCGCGTAGGAATCACAGGTGTCTTCGGTGATCACGTCGAATTCGTAGTTCTCGTATCCGCAGTACGGTTCGCTCTTGCGCAGATCGTGCGGCAGTCCGGTGGCACGCAGGATCGGTCCGGTGATGCCCAAAGCCATACAGCCGGTCAGATCCAGGTATCCGACATCCTCGGTGCGGGCCTTCCAGATTGCGTTCTCATTGAGCAGATTGCCCATGTCGCGCAGCGGTATTCGCAACTCCTTGACGGCAGCGGCGATGTCGTCGATCCCATTGGGCGGCAGATCCTGCGCCAGGCCGCCGGGCCGGATGTAGGCGCTGTTCATCCGCAGCCCGGTGATCTTCTCGAACAGGGTGAGGATGATTTCGCGGGCGCGGAAGCCGACGAACATCGGCGTCATGGCGCCCAGTTCCATGCCGCCGGTCGCCAGCGCAACCAGGTGCGAGGAGATCCGGTTGAGCTCCATCATCATCACCCGGATGACGTTGACCCGCTCCGGGATCTCGTCGGTGATGCCGAGCAGCTTCTCCACGCCCAGGCAGTACGCGGTCTCGTTGAAAAACGGTGCCAGGTAATCCATTCGGGTCACGAAGGTGACGCCCTGGGTCCAGTACCGGTATTCGAGGTTCTTCTCGATTCCGGTGTGCAGGTAGCCGATTCCGCAGCGGACCTCGGTGACGGTTTCGCCCTCGATCTCCAGGATCAGCCGCAGCACGCCGTGGGTGGACGGGTGCTGCGGTCCCATGTTGACGACGATTCGGTCGCCGGGATCAGCCTTGCGGGCCGCGTCGACGACCTTTTCCCAGTCCTGCCCGCCGGCTACGACGAGTGTTTCAGTGGGTGCGCTCATTTAGTTGTAACCTCTGCGCTCGTCGGGCGGAGGTATCTGCGCGCCCTTGTACTCGACCGGGATGCCACCCAGCGGGTAGTCCTTGCGTTGCGGATGCCCGTGCCAGTCGTCGGGCATTTCGATTCGGGTCAGTGCGGGATGGCCGTCGAAGATGATCCCGAAGAAGTCGTAGGTCTCGCGCTCGTGCCAGTCGTTGGTCGGATACACCGAGAACAGCGACGGAATGTGCGGATCACTGTCGGGCGCAGATACTTCCAGGCGCAGCCGGCGGTTGTGCGTGATCGACTTGAGCGGGTACACGGCGTGCAGTTCCCGGCCGGTCTCCTGCGGGTAGTGCACGCCGTTGACGCCCAGGCACAGTTCGAACCGCAATTCCGGCTCGTCGCGGACCCGCTGCGCGACCTGCGGCAGCAGATCCCGGCGTACGTGCAGGGTGAGTTCGTTGCGGTAGACCACGACTTTCTCGATCGCCTCGTTGAAGTCGATGCCTTCGGACTGCAGCGCTTCGGCGAGGTGGTCGACGACCTCGTCGAAGTAGAAGCCGTAGGGCCGGGGGCTCTCGCCGGGCAGTGCGACCTCGCGCACCAGCCGGCCGTAGCCGGAGGTGTCACCGCTGCCCCGCACGCCGAACATGCCGCGGCGGACGTTGATCACCTCACCACCGGCGGGCACCGTCGAACCCGGGGTGCCTGTGCCAGTCTGGGAAGCGCCCTGCGGGTCCTTGCCAGGCGAGCTCATCGCAGCAACCCGTGCATCTCGATCGTGGGCCGGGCCGCCAACGCCGCCTTCTCGGCCGCTTCGATGGCAGTCTCGCGGTTAACCCCCAACGGCATTTCCTGAATCTTTTCGTGCAGCTTGAGGATTGCGTGCAGCAGCATCTCGGGCCGCGGCGGGCAGCCGGGCAGGTAAATGTCCACCGGAACGAGGTGGTCCACCCCCTGCACGATCGCGTAGTTGTTGAACATGCCGCCGGACGAGGCGCAAACGCCCATCGCCAGAACCCATTTCGGCTCGGCCATCTGGTCATAGATCTGGCGCAGCACCGGCGCCATCTTCTGACTGACCCGTCCCGCGACGATCATCAGGTCGGCCTGCCGCGGCGTCGCAGAGAACCGTTCCATGCCGAATCGGGCGATATCGAACCTCGGCCCGGCCGTCGCCATCATCTCGATGGCGCAGCAGGCCAACCCGAACGTCGCCGGCCACAGTGAGTTCTTGCGGACGTAGCCCGCCACCTTCTCGACTGTCGACAGCAGGATTCCGCCGGGTAGCTGTTCTTCGATTCCCACGTCTACCTCAATCCCACGTCAGGCCCCCGCGGCGCCACACATACGCGTAGGCCACGAAAACCGTGAGCATGAATATGACCATCTCGACGAGCGCGAACGTTCCCAGGGATTCGAAGGCGACCGCCCATGGATAGAGGAACACAATTTCGATGTCGAAGACGATGAATAACATTGCGGTCAGGTAATACTTCACCGGGAACCGCTGGCCGCTGGGCGCATTCGGCCCGCTGAACCCGGTTTCGGTCGGTTCGATCCCGCATTCGTAGGCTTCCAGTTTCGACCTGTTGTACCGGCGGGGGCCGGTGATGCTGGCCAGGAAGACTGAGCCGATGGCAAAGGCCGCGCCAATGCCCCCCAGCACAACGATGGGTATGTAGACGTTCAAGTCGCTCCAAAATCCGTCGTGTGGCCGCGAGCGCAGCGGCCAGGGCGGTGACCGGGCGGCTAGCCCAAGGCGCCTGTGACGGACCGGGCTTGTGGGCCGTCCCAGTGACCTTCAACATAGTCGCGCGACGGCCGACGCACATGTCCGGGGTCAACCTCATAGACAACGCGGGGTCTGGGGCCCACCCATGCCGCGCAGCGGCGGCGGCAAACGGACAACCTGCGTAAGCAGACAGATGTCCAGTTGAGCGGGGGTGACCGATTTCACCGGAGCGCGGGACGTTCGGTGCGCTAGTTGTTACCCTTGAGGGGTCTAGATACAGGGTTTTGCGTGGTCGTGCAATTCTCGGACGGCCATTTGGGAGGGACGGGGTCTGTGAGCTTCTTTACGCTGCCGCCGGAAATCAATTCGTTGCGGATGTTCCTCGGCGCGGGGAGCGCGCCAATGTTGGAAGCCGCCGCTGCCTGGAATGGGTTAGCTGCGGAGTTGGGTACTGCCGCGCAGTCGTTTCAGTCGGTGATCTCGAACCTGGCCGGACAGGCCTGGCAGGGTCCGGCCTCGGCCGCGATGGCGGCTGCGGCGGCTCCGTACGCCGGCTGGCTGTCCGCGGCCGCGTCGCAGTCGCTCGGCGCCTCCAGCCAGGCGCAAGCGGTCGCCAGCGCGTTCGAGGCGGCTCGGGCGGCCACCATCCACCCGGGTGCGGTGGATCAAAACCGCAACGCGTTCGTGAATTTGGTGATGTCCAACCTGTTCGGCCAGAACGCGCCATTGATCGCGCTGGCGGAGAGCATCTACGAGGAGATGTGGGCCGCGGACGTCACCGCGATGGCGGGCTACTACTCCAACGCGGCGGCGGCAGCCGCGCAGGTGGTGCCGTGGCAGAGCGTGCTGCAGACCTTCCCGGCGCTGGCCGGCGGCATCGCCGGCGGTGTGAGTGCTGCTGCCCATGGTGGCGGCGCCGCAGGCTCCGGTGACGCCGCCGGGGGCGGCGCTGCTCCGGCAGTGGCCGGTCCCACCGGCGCAGCCGCTGCCGCGGGTGGCGGCGGGGGTAGCGCGGGCGGTGTCGCCAGCACCGATGCCGGGCTCGCACCGGCCAGTTACACCTCCGCCGGTGACCCTGGTGCCGCTTCGGGTGCTGCTTCCTACACCGGCGCCACAGCCGGAGCTACCGACGTCAGTGGCGCCACTGCCGCTGCCGCGAGCCCCGGCGTAGCGGGTGCCGGCCTCGGCAGCTTCGCCATGGCGCCCATGATGATGGCCGGTCTGGCTCGTGCTGGTCTGCTGAACGACGGCCCGGGTATGTCCGCTCCGCCAATGCCCAAGGCTGCGGAAGCGGAAGAGGAAGCCGCTGTGGAGGCCGAGGCCACCGAAGCCGAGGTCACGGAAGCCGCCGAGGTTCAGGAAGTCGTCCCAGCGATGGGCGTCTTGCAGGGTACGGCGGGCGAAGCCGCCGCCGCCGCTGCGGCTGGCGAGGCCAGGAAGGCCGCTCAGATCACTACCGCGTCCGGAATTCCGGCATCGGGACTGCGGGTTGTCGCATCCGCGGAGGCCGCGGAGTCCGAAGAGGCGGCGGAAGCCGAGGAGGCCGTGGCTACGCTGCGCCCGCGCATTGCGGCCGGGGAATTCCACCGCCAGCCAGCCCAGGAAGAAAGCCAGGAAGAAGAAGCCCCGCGGCTGCAGATCCAGGGCGGCTGAGCTTCTCGCCTCCGATAGGAGGCGCTACTAGCGCCTCTAATGCGTAGACGCGCGCAGCAGGCTGAGCGCTGTCCGGCCAAGCAGGATCGGGTCCAGCGGGTGCGGCACTGCCCCCTCAGCGCGTGACCAACTGGCCAGCCACGCGTCGTCCGGGCGTCCGGTCAGCACCAGGATCGGTGGGCACGTCGACAGTTCGTCCTTCAACTGCTTGGCGATACCCATGCCGCCGGTAGGCGTCGCTTCGCCGTCCAGAATGGCCAGGTCGATGCCGCCCGCGTCCATAATGCGGACCACCATCGGTCCGGTCGCCACCTCGACGTAGTTCAGCTCCGGCAGATCCGGGTGCAGCCGTTTACCCAAGGCCTGCATCACCTGTTCGCGGGTTTGGACGTTGTCGCTGTAAACGAGGATCTTCAGGGGGCTGCTCGAGTCGGGCACGGTGCAGATGTTAATTCACGCGGGTCCGGCTGACCGCACGAAGACGGCATCGGCCGACACGGCGACTGTGTCGGACATCACGCCGAGTTTGTTCCAGCCCAGGTCGAACCGGTTTCGGTCGAGCTTGCCGGTGCCGGAAATCCGGACCGACCCGTCGTCGAGTTCGATGATCGTCACCGTCAGCGGAGCCGCCTCGGTGACGCCTTTGATGGTGAAGTCGGCCTGCAGTTCGGCGGTCTTGCCGTCGGTGGGTTTCAGCGCGGTGACGACCACGGTGATCTCGCCGAATCGTTCGGCGTTGAAGAAGTCGGCGGACAGCAGATGCTCGTCGCGTTTGCCGATGCCGGTGTCCAACGACGCGACCGCGATGTTGATACGGCCCGATACCGTGCTCTTGTAGCTGAGCCTGCCGTCGCCGCTGAACTCGGTGAACTTGCCCTTGACGGGCATCAGGCCCCACATGTTCTTGATCTTGAAGCCGATGGAGGAGCGATCGGGCACGAGCGCCCACGTCCCGACGGTGTCGGGATCGGAGAGCAGGGTTTCCAGCGTCGTCATCGTTCGCCTCTCATTGACCTCTAGGGGAGTCTTCCCATTGGTGCTACTTGTCGAGTAGGGGCGCGAGTCCAGCCGGGTCGAAGTACTCATCGATCCGGCTGATCAGACCTTCTGTGTCCAACTTGATCACGATGCAAACCCGCAGCGCGATGGACTGGCCTGCGTGGCCGCCGGCGTGCAGTACGTGCTGCTGGACGAAACCGCGGTCAGACCCGTTCTCGAACAGCTGTCGGTCGAGGACCACGTAGCGACGCTGGGCAGTGATCCTGATGAACCAGTTTATTACCCGCAGCGCCCGGGCTTTGTCGTCATCGCCGTCGGCGCCCACCCGCCACACCGCGATGTCCTCGCTCCACATCGCAGCCACGGCTGCCTTGTCGCCGTTCTCGATGGCGGCGAACAACCGGTCGGCTGCCTCGACGATGTCCTCAGTGGTGGTGCTGGGCATTGCTGATGCTCCTAATCGTTCTCGTATCCGGGATGGGCGGCTGCCAACCGGTGGCGGACCAGGGCGCGCAGACAGGCGACCACTTCTGCATCGGTTGCGTCTAGTTCTCCCGTCCTGATGGCTGCGGCAAGGGCCGCTTCGTCGGGGTAGCCGACGGTCGCGAGCGCGCCGCGCACGTCGGACCCGGCTGGATTCTGCAGCTCGCGCTCGACCATCCGCAGGGCGTTCGCGGCGACCCGGGAGTGGAAGTTGACCTGGCCGGTGGTGGCGTTGCGGACGTCGTTTTCCAGAAATTCGGCGACGGCGGCCACCAATTCGGCCGCAGTCGGCCGGCCGTGTCCGTCTGTCATGGCCGAGCCCCGTCCAGCAGATCGAGCAGGTCCCACTCGTTCTCGCACACCCGGCGTCCGATCGTCGCCAACTCCACCGAGCGGGTCTGGCCGCTCAAGTGCCGTTCCGCCTGATACCGGCAGATGACGCCCCAGCGCAACGTGGCCAGCACCTGCCACCAGTGAAACGCCACCCGATCGACGGTAGTCGCGCTGGCTTCCTCGTAGGCGTCCAGGAAACTCTCGATGCTGCCCAGGCCGCCGGCCCCTTGGCTGGCCGGCGCACCGAACCGCCAGGCCCGCACGCAGAACCAAGCCAGGTCTTCATACGCCGCGCCGACGTGCACCAGCTCCCAGTCCAAGACCGCGGCCAGGTCGGAGCCGTCCACGATGAGGTTGCCCATCCGGTAATCGCCGTGCACCAGCACCGTGGGCGACGGTTCCGGTTGGTGTGCAGTCAGCCAACGGAATGCCCATTCGAAGGTTGCTGTGGTGTCGCCCATGCCGTCAAGTCGCTCGCGCCACTCGCCGATCGGGTCTTCCCGGGTCAGGCCGGCGTCACTGGCATCAGCGCGATGTACGGCGGCGATGGCCTGCGCGCACTGGCGCAGCAGACGCTCGCGGCCCGGCTCATCAAGTTGACGCTGGATGCGCCGGACGATGGTTTCGCCCTTGATCTCGTCGCAGATCAGAAATGGATTGCCCAGGGCCGCAACCGAATCGTCCGCGACCAGCACGTGTGGCACCGGTGCCCCGGCGGCCCGTGCGGCGGCCTGCACCCGGGCTTCGAGTTCCATCCCGGCGTGCACGTCGTCCGGTGGGCCGGTGCGCAGGATCAGCGACCTACGGTCGGCCTCGGTGACAGCCTCGAACGACCACGTCGTCCGACTGGCTCCGCCGGTCAGCGCGCGCAGATTGTCGATGGCAACCGGCGTGCCCAGCACCTCCCGTAATAACGACTGCAAGTCGTCGGCGAGCGTCACTTTTTGCCGAACTTGAACAGCCGCTGGGCAACTCGGCGAATCTGAATCTCCTCGGCGCCCTCGGTGATGCGGTAGCGACGGTGGTGGCGGTAGATGTGTTCGAGTTGCTCGTGTCGGCTGTATCCGATGCCGCCGAGCACCTGCATGGCCCGGTCAGCCGCATCACAGACCAGGCGGTTGGCGCGGTAGTTGGCCATTGAAACCTTGTCCGACACCTCCATGTGATGGTTGCGGTCGAGATGGGATGCCGCGTAATAGACGAGTAGGCGCACCATCTGGGCCTCGGTCTGCAACTCGACCAGTGGCCATTGCACGGCCTGATTGACCGCCAGCGGCTTGCCGAACACGATGCGCTCCCCGGCGTACGACACGGCCCGGTCGATGCAGTATTGCGCGGCACCCAGACTGCTGGCCGCCTGGCGAATCCTGTTCTCGTGCAGGAAGGTCTGGCCGACTTCGAGGCCGCGGTCGATCTCGCCGAGCACCGCGTCGGCGGGGACGCGGACGTCTTTGAGCTCGACCTCGCCGTGGTCGGTCGGCATGTTGAATGTCCACCAGTAGTACGGCACGGAGAATCCCGGGGAGTCGGTCGGCACCAGGAATGCCGAGATGCCCCGCGCCTGTCCGGGCTCGCCGGAGGTACGGGCGAACACCAGGTCGTGGGTGGCGCGGTGTACCCCGGTGTTGAACCGCTTGGCGCCGTTGATAACCCAATCGTCGCCATCTTGCACGGCGGTGGTCTCCAACCAGGTGGCGTCGGAGCCGTGGTCGGGTTCGGTCAGCCCGAACGCCATCGACCGCTCGCCGGTGATCAGCGCTTCAGTCCAATCCTTCTTCTGCTCGTCGGTGCCGAACCGGTCCATCATGATGACCTGCGGGAAATTTCCGACGATCGAAGACTCGTCCTGCAGGTCGTTGTGCAGGCCAAGTCCCTTGTGCGCCAAATGTTCCCGGATGACCGCCATGTCGATGTTGGTTCCGTCGCGACCGCCGAACGCAGCCGGCAGACCGTAGCGCAGCCAGCCGGCTTTGTCGGCGCGCCTGCGCATCTCGCCGAGCAGGTCCTCCCATTCCCGACGGGGGATACCGTCGTTGTCCCAGTCGGTGCGGGCGTTCTCCCGGCGGTGGTCGAAGTACTGGATGTGTTCTCGTTCGAGTGGCTTGATCTCGGTTTCGATGAACTCGTCCATCTCGGCGAGCAGACCCGGAAGGTGTTCGGGCAAGCTGAAATCCACGTTGATCACTCCTTATCAAGCGCCGTACAATTATCCGTCTTGGTAGCCGGGGCGGGCGATCAGCAGACGTTGTTCGACGACCGCTCGCAGGCACGAGGTGACGTCCTCGGCGCGGTGGTCGAGAGCGCCGCTGCGAATAGCGGCGCTCAGTTCCGCCTCGTCGGCAAAGCCGAGGCCGGCAAGACCGTTGCGTGCGCCCGTGTCAACGGCTGATTCGTCGCGCAGTTCGCGCTCGACCATGCGTAACAGGTCGGCCGCCGAGGCGATCTGGTCTCGGGTGTAGCGGTCGGTGCTGACCGCAGGCAAGATGTGAGCTTCGATGAACTCCGCGACCAGCGCGACCATCTGGCCCGCCGTCGGCCCTGCCTGTCCAACGCTCATCGGCGCCTCCCCTCGTCGAGCAGGTCGAGCAGGTCCCACTCCACTTCGCAGATGCGACGGCCGATCTGCGCCGAACGTATCGACGGGTCCGTCGCTGTCGACCAGCCGTGACTCATGCGGGTGACGCCCCTCAACAGGGTGGCCAGCACCCGCCACCAGTGAAACGCCGACCGGTCGAGGGTGGTGCCGGCGGCTTCTTCGTAGGCGGACAGGAATCTTTCGATGCTGCCCAGACCGCCGGCCCCCAGGTTGGGCGGCGCGTCATGTCGCCATTCCCGGAAGCAAAACCACGCCAAGTCTTCAAAAGGCTCCCCGACGTGCAACCACTCCCAGTCGAGTACGGCTGTCAGGTCGGTTCCGTCGACGATGAAGTTGCCCACCTTAAAGTCGCCATGCAGCAGCACCGCGGGCGATGGCGGTGGTTGGTGGCGGACCAACCAGCGGAAGGCCCACTCGAAGCTGGCGGGGACGCCTTCCAGTCGATCGAGTCCCAGGCGGCACATCTTGAGTCGGTCCTGGCGACTTTTCTCGGGGTCGCGCACGTCGATTCGGTGGATGGCGGCCAACGCCCGCGCGCACTGTCGCAACAGTGCGGCTCGGCCCGCTCGTGGATCGGCAGCGTCGAGTTGACTGAGGACTTCGGCGTAATCCGAGGCACCCCTGGCCATCTCGGTGATCAGGAAAGGATGGCCAAGTGCTGCAGCGGAATCGTCGGCAGCCACGACGCGCGCTACAGGTACGCCGAGCGCTGCGGCAGCCATCTGGGCCTGGGCTTGGACGCGCGGGCTGGCGCGCAGCGCGCTCGCCGGCCCGACCAGCAGATTCAGGACCAGTGTTCGGCGTCCCTGGGGGGTGACGGCATCAAACGCGAAGACGACGCGGTTCACGCTGGCCGTCAACGACCGCGAGTTCTCGATTGCGACCTTGGCTATGTCGACGCTCAGCGCTGCCGCCAAGACCGCTCGCAGCCGTTCGGGCAGCTGCTCAAGCGTGTTCACCGACGCCTCACGTGCATCCGGTGCGCGGTCACGGCGCACACCCGAATTCGAAGCGGTCGAAGCACCGCATGGTATCGGCCTCCTTGCACGGTCAGCCGCCGTACAGCGTCTTCTTCCAGATTGTCGATAGCGTAGCGACGGCGTCGGAGTCGCTGATCGCCAGTCCCAATGACGACGGGCCGACGAACACGGTGGTGAAGTTCTCGAAGAGCAGTGCGATCGCCGCAGCAGTATGTTCCGGGTTGAGTTCGGTGCCGTGGCCTTGCTCCTGGGCGCGGCGGACCGAGGCGGCCACGATGTCCATGCCGAAGCGCCGAAACTCGTTCTGCACAGCGGCGAAACGCGGCTGGGTGGCCGCCAGCTGGGATACCGCGATCATGATGCCGATGTTCTGCTTGAACATGTTCCAGTAGCCGGTGACGACGGCATTGAAGAATGCGTCGTCGTCGGGGGAGTCGGGCAGGTGCAGGCTCAACCCCGACGGTGTGACGACGTCGTGCAGAAACGACTCGGCCAGCGCGGCGAGCAGATCTTCCTTATCGGTGAAGTACCGGTAGAACACTGCCGACGACTTGCCCGCGGCGGAGGTGATATCGGCCAACGTGGTGCCGTGAAAGCCCCTCTCGGCAAACAGTTTTCGCGCGGCCTGTTCGATGGCCAGACGAGTCTGTTGGCCTTTTGCGCTGAGCACTAGCGACTTCTCGGGTGGCATTACTGTCGGATCCGGTCTCCGGCACGCAGTAGAGCGCTCGGTAAGTCATGGCCCACAGCCAATTTCGCGACCCGCGCCGCCGCGATGGCGGCCTGCAGGTCCACGTCGACGTCATAGCCGCTGTCGGTCAGCAGATAGACCAGGTCTTCGGTAGCGATGTTGCCGGTGGCGCCCGGCGCGAATGGGCAACCACCCAGGCCGCCTACCGAAGCGTCCAGGCGGGTCACACCGGCCGCTACCGCCGCATAGGCGCTGGCCAATCCCGCGCCGCGGGTGTTGTGGAAGTGGCCGCCCAGCGGGAGATCCCCGATCACCGGACGCAGTTGTGCGATAAGGGAACTCACTCGCCCCGGGGTTGCGGTGCCGATGGTGTCGGCGATCGAGAATCGGTCGGCGCCCTGGTCCCGGGCTGATGCCGCGATGTCGAGTACCTGCTGCGGCGGGGTGGGGCCTTCGAACGGCGAATCCCATGCAGTGGCGACGATTACCTCGACGGTTACATCAGCATCGTGGGCGATGGCGACGATCTCACCGATCTGCTCGGTGGCCTCGGTGCTGGTGCGCCCCACGTTCTTCTGGCTGAAGGTGTCGTCAGCGGCCACCACGTACTCGATCGACCGGAACCCCGCCGCGATCGCGCGCTTGGCCCCGTTCGGGCTGGCCACCAGCGCGGAGAAGTCGATGCCGGGAAAGTTGTGCAGTTCGGCCGCGAGTTCGGCGGCGTCGGCCATCGAGGGCACCTTCGACGGCGATACGAACGCGGTGGCCTCAACCTCGCGGACCCCGGTGGCCGCGACCGCGGCCAGCAGTTCCAGCTTGGCGGACAACGGAATCGGCTTCTCGATCTGCAGGCCGTCGCGCAATGCCACTTCGCGAATGCTTATGTGCGGCATCAGATCACCTCCTGAGCACGAGACTCGGCAACCTCATCGTGGGTCTTGCCCAGCAGTCCGACGTAGACGTCGTCGTTGTGCTGTCCCGCGTAGGCGGGACCGGCACTGCGGACGCCGCCCGGTGACTCCGACAGCACCGGCACCACCCCCGGGCCCAGCACGTCGCGCCCGATCCGTTCGTCGTAGTGCGGGACCAGCATGCCGCGGGCCTGCAGTTGCGGGTCGTTGACCACCTCGGCCACGGTGTTGATCGGGCCGGAGATCACCCCCGCCGCGGACAGTGTCTCGATGATGTCGCCGGGCTGGCGCTGCGCGGCCCAGGCGCCGATGATCTCGTCGAGCTCGTCCTGGTTTCGGCCGCGGGCGCCATGCGTGGCGAACCGGTCGTCGGTGACCAGTTCCGCGCGCCCCATCGCCTTGCACAGCCGGGCGAATACGGTGTCCTGGTTGGCGGCGATCACCACCCAGGAGCCGTCCGCGCTGCGATAGATGTTGGACGGCGCGATGCCCTCCAACCGGGTGCCGGACGGCCCGCGTACCACGCCGCCGACGTCGTAATCGGGGATGGTGGATTCCTGCACGGCCAAACATGATTCGGTCAGTGCGACGTCGACCACCTGACCCTGTCCGGTGACGCTGCGGCGGTATAGCGCGGCGAGTGCGCCCTGGGCGCCGAACATGCCGGCCAGGGTGTCGCCCAGCGACAGCGCGAGCCGGGGTGGCGGGCCGCCGGGGAAGCCGTTGAGGTGACGCAACCCGCTGGCTGCCTCGGCCACCGAGGCGTAGCCGGCCTTATGGGCGTCGGGGCCCGTCTGCCCGTAGCCCGACACCCGAACCAGGATGATGCCGGAGTTGCGTGCGCTGAGCACGTCGTAGCCCAGGTCCCACTTCTCCAGGGTGCCCGGACGGAAGTTCTCCACCACGATGTCGGATTTCTCGACGAGTTCGAGAAACAGATCCCGGCCGCCGGGCTTGCGCAGATCGAGTGTGATGGCCCGCTTGTTGCGGGCGTGCACGGTCCAGAAGACGCGATGGCCGTCGACCTCGGCCTGACCCCAGGTCCGTAGTGGGTCCGGGGCACCGGGTGGTTCCACCTTGATGACGTCGGCGCCCATGTCGCCGAGCAACCTGCCGACGAACGGTCCGGCGATCAGCGTGCCGAGTTCGAGTACCCGAATGCCGTCCAGTGGGCCGGTTGCGTTCACACGGCGTCCGCGAAGTCGTGCCGGATCAGCCAGTCGGTGGCGATGTCGACGGCCTGCCGTAGCTTGTCGCGCTGGTCAGGTCCTGCGTAATAGTGTGTGGCGCCGGGGATTTCGTACATCTCCTTATCGGGGTGCCCGATCGCCTCGAAGAGCCGTCGGGTGTGACTGGGCGTGCACGCGTCGTCGCCCAGGTTACCGATCACCAGAGCGGGAACCGCCACGTCCTTCCCGCACGCTACGCCGTCGCCGCGGGCGTCGTCATAGCTCCACTGCGACAGCCAGCCGCGCAATGTCGAGAACCGCGCCAGCCCAACCGGACTCATGTTCACCACCTGCGGGTCACCCAGGTAGCAGGTGCCCGGCGTGCGTTCGTTGGGGTCGACGGTGGGGTCCAGCCAGCGCGGGTCGGCCATGGTGCCGTGCACCACGAAGCCGAACTCGTCCAGCGGCCGGCCGGCGGCCTTGAGTTCGGCCAACTTCCCTTTGACCCACGCGGTGATGCGTCGGTTGCGATCGATCTGTGCCTGCCGGTAGCGGGCCAGGAACTCCTCGGTGTACGGCGGCTGATTGGGATTGTCCGGGTTGTACAGGTCCAGTTCGGGATCGCGCTTGCTGGGATCGGATTCGTCGAGGATGGACGCGTCCAGCCATTCGGTCAGCGTGCCGTGTCGGCTGATGTGCGCGGCCAGCAGCATGATGCCGTCGGCGGCGGGCAGATCGAGTTTCGTCAGGTCGGGGCCATCGCCCGTCGGGCTGGAGGTGATCGTCGCGTGCTGGGCCTGCTGCTGGTAGAACACCGACAGCGAACCGCCGCCGCTCCACCCGGCCAGCACCACCTTCGAGTAGCCCAGCCGGTTCTTGGCGTCCTTGATACATTCGCCCAGATCTTCGACCACCTTCTCCATCTGCAGTGCCGAGTCGGTGCCACGAAATCGACTGTTGCAGTAGATGACATGGTTGCCCGCCCGGGCCAGCGCATTGATCATCGGCAGGTAGGCGCCGCCGCCGATCGGGTGCATGAACACCAGCACGGTGTCCGACGGCCGGTCTTTCGGCTGCAGCAGATAGCTTTCCAGTACGGTGATCTCCGCCAGCCCGCCGTACACGTCGCGGACACCCGAATTATTCTGAAACGCAACGAGGTAGGGGATTCGCTCGTACTGGTACTTCACGGCTTGTGTCATCAGTGTTGTCCTAGGTCGTTGGCGAGCACTTCGGGTGACGGGGTCAGACGGCGGCGGGTATCGATGGCGATGACCTGCCAGTCCACCCGCGTGTAGTCGTCGAACTTGCGGCGCGCGCGTTCGCGCGCCTTCTCGGGCGCGCCGTGGTGAACCCCTTGTGGCGCATGGGAGATGAGGCCCGGCGGCATCGGAATTCCATAGAGCGAGCCGCCGTGGAAGAACGCGATCTCGTCGTAGTCGACGTTGCGGTGATACCAGGGTGTGCGTTCGGTGCCGGCCACGCCTTCGGCCGGCTTGGGCAGGAAGTTCATCACGTACACGCCGGTCGCCTGCATGAACAGGTGCACCGTCGGGGGCAGGTGCATGCTGTCGGAGGTGACCACGTTGTAGTCGGCGATGTTGAAGGTGAAGGCGAAGTTGTCCCCGCGCCAGCCTTCGACGTCGATCGGATTGTGTTGGTAATAGAGGGTGGTTGGTCCGCCTTCATGTATCAGGCGAATCTCGTACTCCTCGCGGCCATCGTCATCAAGCGCTTCTGGCTCTGGAATCACGGCCTGCGAGGGATCGAAGGGAAAGTGCCGGCCCAACGAACCCGGCGGCGGCGCCCGGAACTCGTCGGTAGCCTCGATCATCAGCAAAGTGGTTTCACTAGAGGGTATTTGGCGCCAGGTGCATGCCTTCGGGATGTAGACCCAGTCGCCGGGGCGGTAGCGCAACGGTCCGAACTCGGTTTCCAGTTGACCGGCGCCGTCGTGGACGAAGCAGAGCAGGTCGCCGTCGATGTGGCGGGTGTAGAACGGCATCTCCTCGTGCCGGCGGCTGAGCAGCACCCGGCAGTCGGCGTTGCTGAACATCAGCAGCGGGCCGCCGTTAGCGTCGGTGGCGTCGCTGGGCTTGAGTTGATCGGCCAGCACGTCGACCGGACGCAGTGGGCCGACCGCGCGGAACGCGGTGGGGTCGTGGCGGCGGTAGATGTTGGCGGTGCGCCCGGTGAAACCGCCGCGGCCCAACTCGTCGTCCTTGAGGCCGTCGAGATCGGCGTGTACGCGCCGCGGCGTCTTGCCTTTGCGCAAGTGGATGAAGGATTCCATGACTTGTCTCCGGTGGTTTGCGCTACAAAACTAAAAGTGACGTTACTTTTTCTTTTGCGGGTACGCAAGGTTGAAATGGCACCGCGGCCCTCAGGCTCCGGCCGGCAGCCTGGTCCGGCGCGGCCGTGTCGCCGCCATGAGCAGGCACGACGGCATCGCCTCGAGGTTTCGGTGATCGCGGGCACGGTAACGGGTCGGCGTTTCGCCGACGATTTCAGTGAAGCGTGCACTGAACGAACCGAGTGACGTGGCGCCGACAGCGATGCAGGTGTCGGTCACCGATTGCCCCTGTCGCAGCAGAACCTTGGCGCGCTCGATGCGCCGCGTCATCAGATATGCGTACGGCGTTTCCCCGTATGCGGCCCGGAACTTACGGGAGAAGTGCGCGGGCGACATGAGCGCCGCCCGCGCTATGGCCGGAACATCAAGGGGCTGTGCGTAATTGCGGTCTATGTGGTCACGCGCCCGACGCAGATGCGCCAGGTTGGCTATCGCCTCCGGCGTCATGTTGACGACGGTACTCCCAGCGTCAGGCCTGCGCGATGCGGACCAGGTTGCCCGACGGGTCCCGGAAAGCGCAGTCGCGTGCTCCCCAAGGTTGCGATACCGGCTCCTGTAGCACCTCGGCCCCGGTGGCCCGGACCTGCTCGAACGTGGCATCCAGGTCGTCGGTGCGGAAGATCGCAGCTTGCAGCGAGCCCTGCGTCACGAGCGAAAGCAGTGCGTCACCCTCGACTTCCGAGCGCCCGCCGTGCGGTTGCGACAGCACGATGTCGACGTCCTGGCCCGGCGCGCGGAGGGTGACCCAGCGGAAGCCGTCAGAAGCGACGTCGTTGCGCACTTCGAGACCCAGTGCGTCGCGGTAGAAGCCCAGCGCAGCGTCGGGGTCGTGGACCGAGATGAACATCGTGGCGAGGGTGACTGTCATGGGGACCACCGTAGGAGCAGCCCGACTCCGTGCGCTTCTCCATTCCTGCTCGGTTGCCGGCGTTTTCAGCGGATGCGCAAAACCACCTTGCCTTCGGCGCTGCGGTTCTCCAGCGATGCCACCGCGGCTGCGGCCTCTTCGAGGGGGAAGACGTCCGGCTCCGGCGGCGCCAGCTTGCCCGACGTGAACAGCTCCTCGAGCGCGGCCCACTGCTCATCGAGCGCGCCGGGGTGCCGGCCGGCCCAGGCGCCCCAGCCCACCCCGACCACGTCAATGTTGTTGAGCAGCAGGCGGTTGACCTTTACGGTCGGAATCTCGCCGCCGGTGAAGCCGATGACCAGCAGCCGGCCCGCCGGCGCCAGGGAGCGCAACGAATCGGTGAAGCGGTCACCGCCGACTGGATCCACCACGATGTCGACGCCGCGTCCGTTGGTCAACTCCTTGACCGCGTCCTTGAAGCCGTCGGCCAGCACCACATCGGTAGCGCCGGCCGCCGTGGCGATCCGGCCCTTTGCCTCGGAGCTGACGACGGCGATGACGCGCGAGGCACCCAACGCCGGTGCCAGCCGCAGCGCCGAGGTGCCGATGCCGCCGGCCGCGCCGTGTACCAGCACTGTCTCGCCGGCCTTCAGCCGACCGCGCACGGCCAGCGAGAAGTACACCGTCAGATCGTTGAACAACACGCCCGCGCCGGCCTCGAAGCTGACGTTGTCCGGCAGCTTGAATACCCGGTCGGGCGCGAGCACCGCGACCTCGGCCATGGCGCCGGTCAGCATGGTCAGGCCAAGGACCCGGTCGCCGGCACTGACGTGGGCGCCATCCGGCGCCGATCGGACCACCCCGGCGATCTCGGCGCCGAGCACGAACGGCGGGTCCGGCCGGTACTGATACAGGCCACGGGTGAGCAGAGCGTCGGGGAATGCCACCCCGGCGGCGTGCACGTCGACCACCACGCCGTCGCCGGTGGGTTCGTCGACGTCGACCACCTCGATCGCATCGGGACCGTCCAGCCGAGTCACCCGTGCTGCGCGCATGCCACCTCCATGTTCCAAGCCGAACCCCGTCCAACTCAATCTAGAACCCATCCCAAAATCCAATAACAGCGGCGCTACTGTCGACTGATGGACCCATTTCCACTTGGTCACTATTCGGTTTCCCGGGTTGGCTTCGGGGCAATGCAACTTCCTGGTCCCGGTGTGATGGGGCCGCCGCGTGACCACGACGCGGCGCTGGCGGTGCTGCGGCGGGCGGTCGAACTCGGCGTCAATCACATCGATACCGCCCAGTTCTACGGGCCGAACGTCGCCAACGAATTGATCCGGGAGGCGCTGCATCCCTACCCGGACGACTTGGCCCTGGTGAGCAAGGTGGGTGGGCGCCGCGACGAGGCCGGAGCCTGGTTGCCGGTCGTCGAACCCGCCGACCTGCGTCGTGACCTCGAAGCTAATCTGAGCACGCTCGGAGTCGACCAGCTGGCCGCGGTCAACCTTCGGCTGATGGAGAGCGAAGAGTCCGAACGGAAGTTCGACGACCAGCTTTCGGTCCTCATCCAAGCTCGTGACGAGGGCCTGATCGGCGGCATCGGTCTCAGCGAGGTGAGCAGGGAACACCTGCTGCGGGCCTTGCAGCGCACCGAGATCGTCTGTGTACAAAACTCTTTCAACCTGGTGCACCGACCGGCGGCCGCGCTCTTGGATGAGTGCACGGCACGCGGAATTGCCTTCGTGCCCTTCTTTCCGCTCGGATCGGCCTTCGCCGGGGCCAACAATCCGGTGTTGAGCAACAAGATAATTCAGCGTGCAGCCGAACAACTGAATCGCACCCCGGCCCAGATCGCACTGGCGTGGACGTTGAGCGTGGCGCCCAATGTGCTTCTCATTGCGGGCACTTCGTCGGTGCAGCACCTGGAGGAGAATCTCGCGGTCACCGACATCGAGCTTGACGACGACACGCGCGCGCAACTCAACGCCGTCGCCGGCTAGTGATCCGTCCGGCAACCGAGGCCGACGCTACGGCGTGCGTCGAGATCTACCGCCCTTATGTGCTGGATACCGCGATCACCTTCGAGACCGAAGTGCCGACCGTCGAGACGATGGCGGACCGTATCAACGCAGCCCGCGCCGAGCGTGAATGGCTTGTGCTCGAAGATGATTCAGCGGTGATCGGCTATGCCTATGCGAGCCAACTCAATCCGCGCGCCGCGTACCGATGGTCGGTGGAGACAACCGTCTACCTGGCGCAGGACCGGGTCGGCTCGGGCAGCGGCCGCGCGCTGTATACCGAACTGCTGAAGCGGCTCGCCGAACGTGGCTTCCGGCGCGCCTTCGCCGGCATCACGCAACCGAACGAGGCCAGCAACGGCTTGCATGGGGCCTTTGGCTTTAGGCAGGTCGGTCTCTATCAGCGGGTCGGCTGGAAGCTCGGTGCATGGCACGACGTCGCGTGGTGGCAACTCGATTTGCTTGCGGCCGAAGACGAGGCCGACCCGCCGCCCGAGATCAGTGCTTGACCGCCGCAAGTCGAGGGAACAGCGACAGCGCATTGCCGTGGTCGATCGCTACCCGAGTGTCTTCGTCAAACCCGGGATAGTTTTCCAGACCACCGGCGAACAGCTTGGCCACCTCAATGGGCGCGAAAGGAAAGTCGGAGCCGAAAGTGATGTGGCCAGGTTTGGCGAATGCCAGCAGGCTGGGCAGTGCCGCCGGGCTCGACGACAATGCGGTGTCGAAATAGAAGCTGGCGAATTCGTCGAGCACTTCGAAGGGGTCGCGTCCGGTGTCCGCGGTGACGCCCATCGCCAATCGGTAGGCGGCGTAGGGCACGAATCCGCCGGCGTGACTGAGGATGAACTTGATGTTCGGGTAGCGTTGCCGTATTCCGTTGTGCACCAAAAGGTATGCCGCGCGGGTGGTGTCGAGCGGGAAGTCGGTGACGAATGGGGCAATCCCCGGCACCGTCGGCCCGGGCAGCTCAGCCGGATGGATGAACACGACGGCCGACCGTTCGTCGAGAGCGGCGAACAGTTCTTCTTGGCCGTCTTCACCGAGGTAGACCCCGGCGTGGTTGGCGAGCAGCACGACCCCGTCAGCGTGCAAATCGTCAAGGGCACGCACCGTTTCCGTCGCGCTTTGCGCGACGTGCGGCATCGCCACGGTGGCAAAGAATCCGAATCTATCGGGGTGGGCGGCGACGACGTCCGCGGCGTAGTCGTTGAGGTCCCGGGCCAGCGCGGCGGCGTCGGCACCAGTGGAAGCGAAGGTCGTCGCCGGGGCGGATACGGACAGAATGGCCGTTGCGATATCCAGTTCTGCCATCGTCTGCAGGGAGGCCTCGGGACTCCAATCCGGCAGGGCCCGTCCGCCCGCGTCGCCGATTCCGGCTTCCCGCAGCAACTTTGCGTAGGCGGGCGGGATCATGTGGTGGTGGGTGTCGATGCGCGGCATGGAGCGCTCCTTGAAACTTGATTCGTAGCGATTACTACGGTAATGTAATGATCGTTACAGAGTCAATGGCCCGCTGCGAGGAGTGTGATGGCCGACGAGACAGGGGCGCCAAAGCGAAAGCGCCGAGCCGACGGGGAACTGTCGCGCACTCGAATCTTGGACGCGGCCGGCGAGATTGCGGCCGAACGCGGCTATGAAGGCACCAGCATCGGGTTGGTCAGCAAGAAGTGTGGGCTGCCCGCCAGCTCGATCTATTGGCATTTCAAGGACAAAGACGATCTGATCGCCGCGGTCATCGAGCGCAGTTTCGGCGCTTGGGAGTCGGCGTGGGATATCCCAGAATCCGGCACCACCGAGGAGCGATTCCTGGGACTTGCCACCCAGATCGCCAAGGCGCTCGCGGATTCACCGGACTTCATCCGGCTCGGCCTGATGCTGGCACTCGAGCGCAGGCCCGTCGAAGCGCGCGCCCGGACGATGTTCATTCAGGTTCGCACCACGGCGTTCGCGCGGGTCAAGGAGAACTTCCGGGAATTCGTTCCCGAGCTCACCGAGGCGGACGTCCACCAGTTGGCGACCTACGCCATGGCCGGCGCGGACGGCCTATTCATCGCCAAGGAAATCGGCGGTGACGCAGTCGATCTCGTCGCTCTATTCGAACTTCACGCTCGGGCTATCTACGACACCGCACAGCGACTTATAGCGGGCAAGCCGACCGCTACTTGAGTTCGGCGGACGACAAACCCAGCAGACGGCGGGCGACCACCAACTGCTGAATCTGCTGGGTGCCTTCGAAGATGTCCAGGATCTTGGAGTCCCGGCTCCACTTCTCCAGCAGTGTCTGCTCGGAATAGCCTGTGGTACCGGCCAATTCGACCGTCTTCAGGGTGACGTCGGTGGCCATCCGGCCCGCCTTGGCCTTGCTCATCGAGGCTTCTTTGGAGTTCGGGATCTTGTTGTCGGCCTGCCACGCCGCACGCAGTGAGAGCAGGTAGCTGGCCTCCCAGTCCGACTCCATGCGCAAGAACTCAGCCGCAGCGGCACTTTGGGTGTGTGCGGGCCGGTCGTAGTCGATCTCCACCCCGGCATCGGCGAGAATCCTGCGGATCTCTTCCAAGGCAGCGCGAGCGACGCCCACGGCCATCGCGGCGACGATAGGCCGGGTGTTGTCGAAGGTCTCCATCACGCCGGAAAAACCTTTGCCGACTTCGATTTCCGGATTACCCAGCAGGTTTTCCTTCGGGATGCGGGCATTCTGAAAACGGATCGCTGCAGTGTCCGAACCTTTGATGCCCAGCTTGTGCTCGAGCCGTTCGACGGTGACACCGGGATGTTCACGCGGCACGACGAACGACTTGATGGCCGCCCGCCCCTTGGTCTTGTCCACCGTTGCCCAGACCACGATGTGAGTGGCCCGCGAACCCGCGGTGACATAGATCTTCTCGCCGTTGATCACGTATTCGTCGCCATCCAATTTGGCGGTGGTAGAAACCGCGGCCGAGTCGGAGCCGAATCCCGGTTCGGTGATGGCCATTGCAGCCCACACCTTGCCGAAGCGTTCCAGTTGCTCGTCGGTGGCGACAGCGGAGATTGCTGCATTGCCCAAGCCCTGATAGGGGATGGACAGCATCATGGCCAGGTCACCCCAGCTGGCCTCGAGGGTCTGCACCAGCGCCGCCATGTTGGCGCCGTTGTGGTTGTCCTCTGTCTTGTCGCTGCCGCGCAATTCACCGGCGCCGGCGAAGCTGTACGCATCGGACGCGCCCTCGAAAAGATTGATCAGCGTGTCGAGTTCGACGGGGTAGGCGTGTTCTTTGAGGTCGTACTTGCGTGCGATGGGCCGCACCAACTCTGCGACGCCCTGGTGGGTCTTGGTGATTACCGCTTGCAGCTTGCCCGGTAATTCGAGATTGATTGCCATGATTGATCTTTCGCTTCGGAAGTCTTTTGGTTTCCAGGGAATGACTTAGCTGACCAGCTAGATGACTACAACGCCCTCGGCGACGCCGATGGCCCGCAGATCGCGGTACCAGCGTTCGACCGGGTGCTCCTTGGTGTAGCCATGGCCGCCGAGCAGCTGCACACCGTCCAGGCCGATCTGCATGCCCTTGTCGGCACCAAATCGCTTGGCCAGCGCCGCTTCCCGGGCGAACGGCAGGCCCTGCTCGGCGCGCGAGGCCCCGCGCCAGGTGATCAGTCGCAACCCGTCCAGCTCGATGGCGATGTTGGCGCACATGAAGGCCACTGCCTGGCGACGGGCGACCGGCTCGCCGAAGGCTTGACGTTCCTTCACGTAGGGGATGACGTAGTCGAGCACCGCATGTGAGGTACCGACGGCCAGTGCGGCCCAGCCGAGCCGGGACAGCGCGATCGCCTCCGAGTAGTCGGCATCGGTGGCTTCGTCCTCACCCAATCGCGCGGTGAGCGGCACGGTGACGCCGGAGAGTTCCACCTGTCCCAATGCGGCGGCGCGGATGCCCATGCTGGGGTCGGCCTTGACGGTCAGGCCCTTGGCGGACGACTCGACGATGAACAGCGCCGGCTTGCCGTTGAGTTGCGCGCCGATGATGAAGAGCTCGGCGTCGGCGGCGGCGGGTACCAGGGACTTCACGCCGTCGAGGCGGTAACCCGATGGGGTACGCACCGCGGTGGTCCGCAGCCTGGTGGGGTCGAATAGCGGCTGCGGTTCGGCGATGGCCACACAGGCTTGCGGGACGTTCTCGCCGGCGAACGCGCTGAGATAGGTCGACTGCTGGTCGGCGCTGCCCCAGTGGGTCAGCGCGGACGCAACGCCGCCGGGCGCCAGAATCGGCAGCGCCTGGCCCATGTCGCCGTACGCGAGCGCCTCGGCCACCAACACGTTGGTGACAGCGGAACGCTGCTCGGCGATACCGTCGAAGTCCTCCGGAATGTTGATCGCGGTGATGCCCAGTTCGGCGGCTTTCGCGATCAGGCCCGCGGGGTAGCTGGCCGCTCCGTCGGCGTCGTGGGCGGCCGGACGCAGGATCTCCGCGGCGAATTCCTGGACGGTTTCGACGATCAACTTCTGGTCGTCGTCGGGCGTCAGGTCGAAGTAGTTTCTGCCGCTCGACTTGAGCCGGGTCGGTCCGCCGCGCAGGTTCTGTACCCGCTCGAACTGGCGGGTGGCAGCGGCGGTGGCGGAAAACACCTGCTTGGTGCCTAAGCGCAGCGTCCGGTTGAGCGGGTCGCGCAGCTTGTACTTGTCCAGGAATTCCTGGCCGATGATCGGTGTGATCAGCGCAATGGCGACATCGACGCCAGTGCGCTTGTGGGGTCGCATCCCGATCGCCGTCTGGCGGTCGGCGCTCTTCTTGGCGCGTGATCGGGTGCTGGAAACAGGAAGTATGTCGGTCATTTCAGCGGCCTCTGTCGTTGGGGCGATGCGAATAACCGTATCTTACTCCGGAGTAAGATATATAGAGCGGTGTTAACTAATTCACATCGATGCGCAGGCTGTTTAAGGCGTGGTCATGCAGCAGGCCGTTGGTGGCGACAGCGCTGCCGCCGTGGGGTCCTGCGGTGCCGTCCAGGCTGGTGAAGCGCCCGCCTGCCTCGCGAACCAGGACGTCCAGCGCGGCCAGATCCCAGACCGAAACCTCGGGTTCGGCGGCGATGTCGACGGCTCCCTCGGCCAGCAGGCAGTAGGAGAGGAAGTCGCCGTATGCGCGCACCCGCCATACCGCATCGGTGAGCTCGATGAACTGATTTCGCAAGCCGAGCTGGGCCCAACCGGACAGGCTGGAAAACGACAGGCTCGCCGAATCAAGTTCTGGCACAGCAGAAACCGAAATGCGACGGGAGGGTTTCCCGTCGACCGAGGCGAATGCTCCTTGCCCGTGGGCCGCCCACCACCGTCGTTGCAGAGCGGGCGCGCTCACTACGCCGACGACCGGTATGCCGTCTTCCAAGAGTGCGATCAAGCTAGCCCACACCGGCACGCCGCGCACGAAGTTCTTGGTGCCGTCGATCGGATCGATGATCCACTGCCGTCCGCTGAAAGTGGTGGTGCCGCCGAACTCCTCACCCAGCACGCTGTCGTCGGGTCGGTGTGCGGCGATCGCGTCGCGCAAGGCGGATTCGACTGCGCGGTCGGCGTCGGTCACCGGGGTCAGGTCGGGTTTGGTCTCGATGCGCAGGTCGAGAGCGCCGAACCGGGCGCGGGTCAAGGCATCAGCCCGGTCGGCCAGGTCCAGCGCGAACCGCAGATCTGCGTCGTCCGGGTTAGATGGCACCGCTCCTCCTCATCGCTTCGCTCTGCATCGTCGCTGTTGCATGCGTGCAGTCCTACCATGGCCATGTGTGGGAATTCCTGGTGCTGCTGTTGCTGGTGGCGGTCGTGTTGGCGTTTCTTGCACCGCGATTTTTCCGGCCCGGCCCCCGTGGCGCTCTGGCCAGCGGCACGCTGTTGGTAACCGGTGTCAGCCCGCGACCGCCGGAAATCGGCGAACAGTTCGTCACTATCGCCGGGGTCATCAACGGTCCGACCGTTAACGAATATGCGGTGTATCGACGCATGGTCGTCGACGTGGAGCAGTGGCCGACCATGGGACAACAGCTGCCTGTCGTGTATTCACCGAACAATCCGGATAACTGGAACTTCGTGGCAGAGTCGCCAGGCGGCTAACCGGCGGCGGGCGGTCGACCCATCACGGTGAGGATTCTTCGGCCGTAACGGGGAACGACGATCGAGGGCCGCGAGACGGTCATACCTGGTACCCCGGGCACTCCTGACGCAGCCGATCCGACCGATTCGCCCGTCGCAGCGAAACCGCCGACCCCACCCGCCGGTGACTGCGGCGTGAGGCCCGCGACGGCGCCGTTGGCAGGCATGGCCCAACTGGTCGGCACCGACATCGACCCGAGTCGCCCCGCTCCCGCAAGCGTCGCGGTGACGCCGCGCAGGCCCGCGCCGACGGGCACGGCCGACCCGGACCTGATCAGCTCAGGCGCCGGGGTGACTGCCGCCGCCTCGACCTCCGTGGTGGGCAGGATGCCCAAATTGTCTTCAGCCCCGATGATCCCGGTGTCGACCGCGCACATTTTGTAGGTGCCGTTTATAGCGGTGCCAACCACCCGAATCTCGTCGAGCAGTCCGACGTCGAGATAGAACAGCGACGACGGGTCGATGGCGGTGTAGAGCGAGCGCAACGACAGGTCGCCGCCCGGGGAGAACCTGATCCCCTGTGCCGGCGCGGCGGTAGCCGCCGCGTTGGCCTTGCTGACGGCGGAGTTCTGCGCGGACAGGCCCGACGCTTCGGTGGTCTGCTCGGGGAAAGTGAACGGCGTCAGTTCCGATGCCGCGGCGGAACTGGCGGCGTAGCCGGACATCGCGGCGGCGTCCTGGGCCCAGTACTCGGCGTACTGTGCCTCGGTCGCTGCTATCGCGGGGGTGTTCTGGCCGAAGAAGTTCGTTGCGATCAGAGTTGCCAGCTGAATTCGATTGGCCGCGACCGCCGACGGGGGCACCGTCATCGCATGGGCAAGCTCGTACGCCGCCGCCGCGGCCCTGGCCTGCGTGGCACTCTGCCGGGTCTGCTCTGCGGTGGTGTGCAGCCAACCGATGTAGGGGATTGCCGTGGTTGCCATCGCCACCGACGCGGGGCCGTGCCAGTGCAGGCTGGTCAGGCCGGAAAGCACCGATTCGTAGGTCTGCGCCACGACGTCGAGTTCCGCGGCCAGCGAGTCCCAGCTGCCGGCGGCGGCTAACAGCGGTCCAGACCCTGGGCCGCTGTACATTCGGCCGGAGTTGACCTCCGGCGGCAGGAACGCGAAATCCATTGTGTGACTGAGCTACCCGGCGGCCGGGGGGCGTGGCATCACGGTGTGCCGCACACCGTATCGCGGCGGTGCGCCCAGCGCCGAGCGGGAACCGGCTCCGGCCGGCATGCCTGGATAGCCGGGGTATCCGGACACGACGGACTCATCGGTGCCGGGAATCGTGGTGAAGCCGGCGGGCGTGAATTCGGTGATACGGGCCGGGGCCGACGGTGCGGCCCAGCTGGCGGGCACCGACATCTGTCCGATCGATCCGGAGCGAGACAACGTCGCGGTGATGTTGCCCAGGCCGGCACCGCCGCCCAACTGGGGCGCCGCCGTCAAAGCGGGGGCGACCTCGGCCGCGGCGGTTGCGCCGACCTTGGGCAAGACGCCGAGATTGTTCTCTGCCCCGATCACGCCGGCAGCGAACGCCTCCATGTAGTAGGTGGAGTTGAGCGAGGTGCCGGTGGCGGCGATGACATCGAGGACGGTCAGATCGTCCGGGATGATCGAGCCCGACGTGAGGAATGACTGCAATGCTTGCGTCGCTGCTTGAATCGCCTGCGACACCGGGTCTGACGCCGCCGCGCCGGCAGCGGCTTGGGCCACCGCGGTGCTCTGTGCGGCCAGCCCGGAATCGTTGGTGCCCGGAGTCGGTGAGGCGAACGGGGACAGCTGCGAAGCCGCCTGAGACGAGACGGCGTAACCGGACATCGCGGCCGAATCCTGGGCCCAGTACTCGGCATACTGCGCCTCGTTGGCCGCGATTGCCGCGGTGTTTTGACCCACCAGGTTCGTCGCGATCAGAGCTGCCAACTGGGTGCGGTTGGCGGTGACCACTGGTGGGGGCACCGTCAATGCGTATGCCTGCTCGTAGGCCGCGGCGGCCGCCTGGGCTTGGGCGGCTGTCTGCTTCGTCTGTTCCGCGGTGAACAGCAACCAACCCACGTAATGGGTGGCGGTCAGCGTCATCGCCTGCGCCGCGGGACCGGTCCACTGCCAGCTGGCCAGATCCGCTAGGACGGCTTCGTAGGCGCCGGCGGTGGTGCCGAGCTCAGCGGCCAGGGAAGTCCAGCTGCTCGCGGCGGCCAGTAACGAACCCGAACCGGGGCCGGTGTACATCCGCGCTGAGTTGATCTCGGGGGGTAGAAATGCGAAATCCATTGTGTCACAGCTCCTTACTACGCCGACGTGCAGTATCGGGTTGCGGTGGTGAGAAAAGCTGGCCGCCACGCTCGGTCATTGGATATTCGGGGCCGGAATGTGATGGGTCAAGTGGTGGCACTAAAGCTCGCAAGGCACGGCCAGCGGCGATAGCTATTTCAGTTAATTCCGCGTGTACTTTTCTTGAACTCCGGTGCCGCGAGACCACCGGATTTACAAAGGGACCAATGGCCCTCAGCTAAGGACCAACGCCTCTGGGGACGCTGCGTCGGCGCCGATAGCGTTCGAATCAGACCAAGTCCAAAGGAGGCCGTGATGAGCACTCTCGAGTCAGCTCCGTCGATTGTGGTGGGGATCGACGGCTCGAAGTCGGCAACCCACGCTGCCCTCTGGGCAATCGACGAGGCAGTGAGCCGAGACATCCCGCTGCGACTGGTCTGCGTTGTCGACCGGTTGTACGCCGCCACAACCGATGCCGCCGCCCGTTCGGCGCTGTTCGACGCCCACCGCGCCGTCGAGGCGACCGGCGAGCCCGTCAAGATCGAGTCTGAGATTCTGCGGGGCAGGCCGCTCACCCGACTGTTAGAGGAATCCCGATCGGCAGTGATGATCTGCGTGGGGTCGATGGGACTCAATCACGCCCGGTTCGGCGAGGGATCGGTGGCGGGTGCGCTCGCCGGTTCGTCGCTGTGCCCGGTGGCCGTCATCCACCGGTCACCCGGGGGTGCGACAACCCCCGAGGTGCTGCGTGTGGTCGCAGAAGTGGACAATGGTGCCGTGCTGCGACATGCGTTCGAGGAGGCCCGATTGCGCAGCATTCCGCTGCGTGCCGTCGCCGTTGCGGGGCCAGCGGCGGTGAGTCGCACTGAGAGTGAAAATCATTTGGTGCAAGCGCAATTGGATCGCCGTCTGGCTCGATGGGCCCGGCTGTACCCCGACGTTTGCGTCGAGTCGGCGATCGTGCACGGGCACGCCTGCCGGTACATGGCCGACAACGCGGCACGGGATCAGCTATTCGTCACCGACTCGCACGCCGCACAAGTATGCAGCGTGTACAACGCCGGGTCGTCGGTCCTGACGGTGCGCGCCGGGAACTTGTAGAAACCAGAGAGCTTGCGGGAGTGATGCGTTGGTAAAGGTCTTCCTGGTCGACGATCATGAGGTGGTGCGGCGCGGCCTGATCGACTTGCTCGGCGCCGACGCCGAACTCGACGTAGTCGGCGAAGCCGGCTCGGTTGCCGAAGCGATCGCCCGGATTCCTGCCGCAAATCCGGACGTGGCGGTTCTCGATGTCCGCCTGCCCGACGGCAACGGCATCGAGCTGTGCCGAGATCTGTTGTCCCGCATGCCCGAACTACGCTGCCTGATCCTGACGTCGTATACCTCCGATGAGGCGATGCTGGATGCCATCCTGGCCGGCGCCAGTGGCTACGTGGTCAAAGACATCAAAGGGATGGAGTTGGCGCGCGCAGTCAAGGATGTGGGTGCCGGGCGGTCACTGCTCGACAATCGCGCCGCCGCAGCGTTAATGGCCAAGCTGCGCGATACCAGCGAGAAGCCGGACCCGTTGTCGGGTCTGACCGACCAGGAGCGCACGCTGCTGAGCTTGCTCAGCGAGGGTCTGACCAACAGGCAGATCGCCGACCGGATGTTTCTCGCCGAGAAGACGGTGAAGAACTACGTGTCGCGACTGCTGGCCAAGCTGGGCATGCAGCGCAGGACGCAAGCTGCTGTATTCGCAACGGAATTGAAGCGCTCGCGACCGCCCGGTGACAGTCCGTGACCGGACAGGACCTCGGCCCGTTGCGCCAGACGCTGTCTCAGTTGCGTCTGCGCGAACTGCTGGTCGAGGTGCAAGACCGGGTGGAACAGATCGTGGAAGGCCGCGACCGCCTCGACGGACTGCTGGAAGCGATGCTGGTGGTCACCTCGGGACTGGATCTCGACGCGACGCTGCGCACCATCGTGCACTCGGCGACCAACCTGGTCGACGCCCGTTATGGAGCGCTGGAAGTCCATGACCGAGACAACCGTCTGCTGCGCTTCGTTCATGAAGGTATCGACGACGAAACCGTTCGGCGGATCGGCCACCTGCCCGAAGGTCTCGGCCTGATTCGGCTCCTCATCGATGAGCCGAAACCGCTTCGACTGGATGACCTTTCGCGGCATCCGGCCTCGGTGGGCTTTCCGTCGAATCACCCGCCGATGGGAACCTTTCTCGGAGTGCCGGTCCGGGTGCGCAATGAGTCATTCGGAACGCTCTACCTGACCGAAAAGGCCAGCGGGCAACCGTTCAGCGATGACGACGAGGTTCTGGTGCAGGCACTGGCCGCGGCCGCGGGGATCGCCATCGCGAATGCCCGTCTCTACCAACAGGCCACCGCCCGCCAGTCATGGATTGAGGCCACTCGTGATATAGCCACCGAATTGCTTTCGGGCACCGAACCGGCAACCGTGTTCCGGTTGGTCGGGGAGGAGGCGGTCAAGCTGACCTTGGCCGATGCCGCGCTGGTGGCCGTTCCACTGCACGAGAACACGCCTGCCGCCGAGGTGACCGAACTATTGGTGATAGAAACGGTCGGCCGCGAGGAAGCCGTCTTTTCTGTTGCGAAACAGACGATTCCGGTGTCAGGTACCGCCCTCGGTGAGGTCTTCGTCACCGGCACACCGCGACAGGTCGACCGGCTTGATCTGCCAGGTCTTGCCGATTCGGGGTCGGCGCTGCTGTTACCGCTGCGGACCACCGATAGCGTTGCCGGCGTCGTTGTGGTGCTGCGCCGAGGTGGCGCGTTCACCGACGAACAGCTCGAGATGATGGCCGCATTCGCAGACCAGGCCGCGCTGGCCTTACAGTTGGCGACCTCTCAGCGTCGGATGCGCGAGCTCGACGTGCTGACCGACCGGGACCGCATCGCACGTGACCTGCACGATCACGTGATCCAACGACTGTTCGCCGTAGGTCTCTCGTTACAGGGAACCGTGCCCCGCACTCGGGAAGCCGAAGTGCAGAAACGGCTTTCGGAGGCCGTCGACGATCTGCAGGCAGTGATCCAGGAGATCAGGACCACCATTTTCGACCTGCACGGGTCATCCGGCGGCACCACCCGGTTACGTCAGCGAATCGATACGGCCGTCGGTCAATTCGCCGGCGCCGGACTGCGCACCACCGTGCAGTACGTCGGGCCGCTGTCGGTGGTCGACAGTGGGCTGGCCGATCACGCTGAGGCGGTGGTCCGGGAAGCGGTGAGCAATGCCGCCCGGCATGCGGGAGCCAGCACGGTGGCGGTGCAGATCCGGGTTGAGGACGATTTGTGCATCGAGGTCAGCGACAACGGCCGTGGCATCGCCGACTTGGGCGGCGTCACCGGTAGTGGGCTGACAAACCTGCGGCGCCGCGCGGAGGAGGTCGGCGGAGAGTTCGCCGTCGAGAATCTGTCTACCGGCGGCACGCTGCTGCGGTGGTCAGCACCGCTCCTCCAATAGCTGTTCGGGCCAGTCGACGACACTTCCGACCCGGCGGCGCGGCGTCGACGGCAGCGGATCAGCGTTGATCGGGGCCCAACCCACCCGGAGCAGCATCTGCGGATAGCCGGTGGCGCCGAATACGTCCGCGCGCACGGCGTCCCGAGTCTTGTGGATTTCCAGGGGTTCGGTGATCGGACAGCAGGCCAGGCCCATCGCCGTCGCGGTCAGCAATACGATGCTGGTCGCCTCGCCGGCGCGCAGTTGAGCCAGTCGATCGTCTTGCTCGGTGCCCAATGCCAACACCGCGGCGCCGTCGTCAGCGGGGGAGATCCCCAATGGCTGAGCAAGTCCGGGACCCGCGAACAGGCGCCCGGGAATCGGCGCGGTGGGATCCGACGGCGGCGCGCTGCGGGCCGGAACTCCGGCCACCGAGCCGTATCGACCGCTCCAGGTGGTGAGCTCGCGCAGGTAGGCTTCATCGTTGGCGTGATCCGAAATAGCCTGTGCAACGATATCTTTCATTCGTTCTACGGTGTTGACCTGGCGGAGCATGACACCGCCGCGAGCCGCTCGGGCTGCCATCTGGGCGATGTTGCCGCCAGGGACCGGCCAGCAACTGTAGGCGCGGCGGTCGGTTCGCCGGCGCGGGATAGCCGCCGCGAGCTCGATGTCGGTCTGAGCCGGAATCTGCGGTACCACGTCGATGCTGGCCAGAGCGCGCGGGTTGTCGGGATCGGGGAGTCGAGTTACCTTGGCCAGCCAGCCCATCGATGCCAGCGCGACGACGCAGTGATGCAGCGCGACACCGCAACTGATGATCCAGTCACGCCCATCCGGGTCTGTGTGGGGCAGTCGTATATTCGGTTCGGCGAACAGCTCCAGGCTGCTCGTGCTGACCCGCCAGCGCCATGGCTGGGTGTTGTGAATCGACGGCGCGCGGGTGGCCAGGGTGAGGACGGTCCGTAGCGTCTCGGCATCCGGAAACTGGGCGTCCATAGGCCTAGGCGAAGGTCTCGTTGCGATCGGGCTCCGGACCGAAGGCGAAACGGCGGCCGGTGATGTCGGACGGGACCACCCGCACGAAGTTGGGCTTGCGCGTCGCGGTCCACGGGTACAGGCCGGCTCGATCGGCTTCCTCAATCGCCGCAGCGGATTTCAACACGTGCGCGCGGCCCCTAACGATCACGCTCCATCCTTCGGCGACATTGTGGTCGTCTGCTTCGAAGACGACAGTCCGATTCGCCACTGCCGAAAACAGTTTCGTGCCTTCGGCGGTCCGGAACAGTACTGTGCGTCCCTGCACCACGTAGTTGATCGGGAAGATTTCCGGTTCGCCGGCAAAGCTGGTCACCAGCCGTCCGAGCGCGGCGGTGGCCAACAGATCCCAACTCTCGTCTTGCGACAGCACGATCGATGGTTCGTCAGCTTCTTTGATGCTTGATGTCACACCCGCGACGTTACGGATGGGTGCCGGCGATCTGTAGGGACCTTGGTCATCTCGGTGGTAGGACTTATGCCCGCGAAATCCGCTGTGCTGCTTTGCTTCATCACACCAGTCACATTGGTAACCGCGAGCCGACCAATAGGCGAATGCAATTCGCGCTATCGCGGGCGATATCACGACCACCAACCCGCTCGCGATATCGCCGGCGCTATCGGATTTTCCACTCACCTAATGGTCGGCTGACGGTGACGGGTGGGGCTCCTGTGACTGCCATTCCCGGCCCGTGCGGCCACCGCGTTTGAATTGCGCTGCTCACCTGGCATTCTGAACGGATGGCAGGCAACGAACTCGATCCAATCAGGGCCAAGAGCGCTTTGGCCGTGATCAAGCAGAATCCCGGCATCGCGCTTTTCGCGGTGTCGCCGCTACTCGCTTTGGTCGCTGTCACCTGGTTTTTCGCCGGCGCTTTCTGGGGTGTTGCGTTGGCCCTGGTGCTTTTGGTCGCCGGCGGAGCCTTGATTCTCCGCAAGCGCTGATCCCACGGCATGCGGTCGTGGTGGGGCTGGGGCACCCTTGAAGAGGCCCTGACGCAGCAAGAGACGAAAGATCTGGTGGCACGCGTGGCGGCGATGCTGCCCGGCCACGATCTGACCGACCATCGGCCACCTGACCCGAATGCGCTCGGGCTGCCGGGCCCGCGGATCACGCCGCCGGCGTCGTTGGCTGCCTTCTGTTCTGCGCATACGGTCGATCGGGCCGGTCACGCGCGTGGCAAGGCTTTCCGCGATGTTGCCCGCAATCTGCAGGGCAAGCTCGACCACATTCCCGACCTGATCGTCCGCCCACGCCGCGAACAAGACGTCATCGATGTGCTGGATTGGGCTACCCGCGAAGGCATTCCGGTGATTCCGTACGGCGGTGGCAGCTCCGTGGTCGGTGGCGTCGAGCCCCGCTTCGAGCAGCCCGCGGTCACCTTGGACGTCAGCGCGATGAGCGCCGTGATCGAGGTTGACCGGGTCAGTCGGGCCGCGCGGATTCAGGCCGGCGCGCTCGGGCCCTGGATCGAGGACCAACTCCGCCGGCACGATTTGTCCCTGCGGCACTTCCCGCAGTCGTTCGCGTTCTCCAGCCTCGGCGGCTGGTTGGCGACCCGGGCTGGCGGGCATTTCGCCACGCTCTACACCCACATCGACGACCTGACCGAGTCGGTGCGTGTGGTGACCCCGGCCGGGGTCAGCGAATCGCGACGGCTGCCCGGATCGGGTGCGGGCCCGTCACCGGACCGGCTCTTCGTGGGCTCGGAGGGCACGCTCGGCGTCATCACCGAGGCATGGATGCGCTTGCAGAACCGCCCGCGCTGGCAGGTCACGGCGTCGGTGGCGTTCGGAAACTGGGCGGCCGCGGTGGCTGCAACGCGCACCATCGCACAAGCGGGCCTGTTTCCGGCCAACTGCCGGTTGCTCGACCCCGCCGAGGCGTTTCTCAACGCCGGCACGCAGGTCTCGGGAGGGCTGCTGGTGCTGGCCTTCGAATCCGCGGACCATCCGATTGACCCGTGGCTCAACCGTGCGGTGGAGATCGCGACTGGCCACGGCGGCACCGTGGTGACGCGCCGCAGCCGTGAAGCCGACAGCGACGGCCATCGGAGCGAACATCAGCACGCGACGGATGCCGCTGAGAACTGGCGCGCGGCGTTCCTGCGGATGCCGTATCAACGAGACGCGCTCGCCCGTCGTGGCGTCATCGCCGAGACCTTCGAAACCGCTTGTACCTGGGACGGATTCGACACCCTGCACGCCGCGGTGACCGACGCCGCCCTGGCCGCGATCAAGCGGGTCTGTGGCGTCGGGGTGGTGACGTGTCGGTTCACCCACGTCTATCCCGACGGCCCGGCCCCGTACTACGGCATCTACGCGTCCGGACGTTGGGGCTCGCTCGACGCGCAGTGGGATGAAGTGAAAGCCGCTGTGTCAGAAGCGATCAGCGCTACCGGCGGCACCATCACCCACCATCACGCGGTCGGCCGTGACCACCGCCCCTGGTATGACCGGCAACGTCCCGACCCGTTCGCCAAGGCGCTGCGTGCGGCCAAGCAGGCACTCGACCCGGCCGGAATCCTCAATCCCGGCGTCTTGTTTGACCCGCTGTCAGCCGTGCCCGATGTTCAGTAGCTTGGCCAGGTTGGACAGCTTGACGCGGGGACGGCCGTGTGGCTCGCCAGAGGTCCGCTCGAACTGATCGATGAGGTCCCAGTGCGCCGAGGTGATCACCTTGGGCTGGTGTTCGGTCAGCCAGTCGGCGAGCTTGTCGGCGTGATTGTCCGGGAAGTCCGTCAGGCTTGCCCCGGCCAGGTCGGCGATCAACGTGTCCACCGTTTCCTGCGAGTCGCTCTTGTTGGTGCCGATCACTCCGGTCGGGCCGCGCTTGATCCATCCGACGACGTATTCGTTGCGGCTGCCTTCCACCCGACCGGCAGTGTTGGGGATGGTGCCGCGCTTGTCGTCAAACGGCAGGCCGGCGGTGGGCACCCCGCGGTAACCGACCGAACGGACCACGAGCTGCACCGGTAGTTCCTCGCGCTCGCCGGTGTCCTTGGCCGACACCCAACCGCTCTCGTCGGTGACGAGTTCGTTGCGGCCCAGCACAATGTGCTCCACGTTGTCCTCGCCGTGGATCTCGATCGGCGAGGTGAGGAAACGGAACACGATCCGGCGATGTCCGGGGCGGGGCGGGCGGTCGATGTAGCCGCGCAACACCTTGATGTTCTGCTTGGTCGTCTTGCCTGCGGCTTCCACATCCTCGTCGGTGATGTCCGCGAATTGGGCCGGATCGATGATCACATCGACGCCCTCGAGTTCGCCGAGCTCACGCAGCTCTAGCGTGGTGAAAGCCGTCTGCAGCGGTCCGCGCCGACCGATGATCACCACTTCTTCGACTCCGCGAGGCCGCAGTGACTCCAGTGCGTGATCGGCGATGTCGGTGAGCGCCAGCACGTCGGGGTCGGTGACCAGGATGCGGGCGACGTCGATCGCAACATTGCCGTTGCCCACCACGACGGCCCGGGCGCCGGAGAGGTTCGGTGTCTTCTCCTCGAAGTGCGGATGCGCGTTGTACCAGCCCACGAAGTCGACGGCGGAGATGCTGCCCGGCAGGTGTTCGCCGGCGATGTTGAGAGGTTTGTCCGACTGCGCGCCGACCGCGTACACCACGGCGTCGTACTTCTCGGCGAGCTGGCTGGCCTCGATGTGCTCACCCACGGCCACGTTGCCGAAGAAGCGGAATCGCGCGTCGTTGGCGGTCTTCTCGAACTGTTTGCTGATCGACTTGATCTTTGGGTGGTCCGGTGCGACGCCCGAGCGGACCAGCCCCCACGGGGTCGGCAGCATCTCGATCATGTCGACGTTCACGTCGATGTCTGAGGTGTCTGCTGCCTTGAGTAGCGACGCGGCGGCGAAGAAGCCGGACGGTCCGGATCCGACGATGGCTACGTGATAGGGACGCATTGCTGGTGCCTTCTGGTCGTGACTGGCTGCGGCGCAAGAGGCTGGTCGAAATGGCGCTGCAGTCGCGCGGTGCGCTTGATGGTCTACTGATGCTAGACGGTGGTGCCGGTAACGTTGGCGCCTGTGGAACCTGACCGTCTAGCAGATATCGCGGCCCTTGACTCCACCCTGACCACGGTGGAACGGGTGTTGGATGTCGACGGTTTGAAGAGCCGAATCGAAAAACTCGAGCAGGAAGCGTCGGATCCCAAGCTGTGGGACGACCAGGCCCACGCGCAACAAGTCACCAGCCAGTTGTCGCACACGCAGGGCGAGTTGCGCCGCGCCGAGGAGTTGCGCGGTCGCCTAGACGACCTGCCGGTGCTTTACGAGATGGCAGCCGAGGAAGAGGGAGCGGCCGCCGCGGACGCGCTGGCCGAAGCCGACGCCGAACTCAAAGCGTTGCGCGCCGACATCGAGGCCTACGAAGTCCGGACTTTGCTGTCCGGCGAGTACGACGAACGTGAGGCATTGGTCACAATCCGCTCGGGTGCGGGTGGAGTCGACGCCGCGGACTGGGCCGAGATGCTGATGCGGATGTATATCCGCTGGGCTGAACAGCACAAATACCCGGTTGAGGTGTTCGACACGTCCTACGCGGAAGAGGCCGGCATCAAAAGCGCCACTTTCAGCGTGCACGCGCCGTTCGCGTACGGCACGCTGTCCGTCGAACAGGGCACCCACCGACTGGTGCGGATCAGCCCGTTCGACAACCAAAACCGACGTCAGACGTCTTTCGCGGAAGTCGAAGTGCTGCCGGTGGTGGAGACCGTCGACCACATCGAAATCCCCGAGGGCGACCTCCGAGTGGACGTCTACCGGTCCAGTGGGCCCGGTGGCCAGTCGGTCAACACCACCGACTCGGCGGTTCGACTCACCCACATCCCAACCGGTATCGTCGTAACTTGCCAGAACGAGAAGTCGCAACTGCAGAACAAGGTTTCGGCGTTGCGAGTGCTGCAAGCAAAGTTGCTGGAACGTAAGCGTTTAGAGGAACGAGCAGAGCTGGATGCCCTGAAGGGCGACGGCGGGAGTTCCTGGGGAAATCAGATGCGGTCCTACGTGCTGCACCCCTATCAGATGGTCAAAGATCTGCGCACCGAATTCGAGGTGGGAAACCCAGCGGCCGTTCTGGATGGAGACATCGACGGGTTCCTGGAAGCTGGAATCCGGTGGCGCAATAGGAAAGATGACGACTAAAACAACGTATGTCGCGATGAACACCGCCTCGGCAGCCCAGAAGTGGCATGACTTCTGGCGCGGCCCGCTCGGCGAATGGATCATCACCAAGGGAATTCGCATCGCCATGCTGGTGATCGCCGCCGTACTCGCGGCGCGCTTCGTCCAGTGGGTAGCGCAACGGATCACCATCCAACTCGACGAGGGCTTCACCGAGAGCGATGCGCTGGTCCGTTCGGAGGCGACCAAGCACCGTCAAGCGGTGGCGTCGGTGATCTCCTGGGTGTCGATCGTTTTGATCTCGATCGTGGTGACCTTTCAGATCGGCGACGTGTTGCAGTTCTCGGTGGGCGGCCTGGTCGCGCCGGCGACGGTGGTGGGCGCCGCTCTCGGCTTCGGCGCCCAGCAACTGGTCAAGGACCTGCTGTCCGGGTTCTTCATCATCCTCGAGCGGCAGTACGGCTTCGGTGACCTGGTGTCGCTGACCGTCTCCGGTATCGCGGCCGAGGCGACGGGCACCGTAGAGAACGTGACGCTGCGGGTCACCAGGTTGCGCTCCACCGACGGCGAACTGTTCACGATTCCCAACGGATCGATCGTCAAGACGATCAACCTCTCCAAGGACTGGGCGCGCGCGGTAGTCGACATTCCCGTCTCGACCAGTGCCGACCTCAACCGGGTCAACGAAGTGCTGCACGAGGAGTGCGAGCGCGCGATCGACGACCCGGTGCTCGGGGGCTTGTTGCTGGACGCGCCCACTGTGATGGGCGTGGAAAGCATCGCGCTCGACACCGTCACCCTTCGTCTGGTGGCCCGCACTCTGCCCGGAAAGCAGTTCGAGGTCGGGCGGAAACTACGAGTGATGGTCATCCGGGCACTGGCTCGCGCCGGGATTGTGACTGCGGCCGACGCGAAAGTAGCCGTCGTCGATGACGGTGGCGTCAGTGACGCCGAGGACGGTGAGGACGCTGACGCCGAGAAGACCGCGGGTGGTCCGGTGGCGCAGCGATGAAATTGGAATTGAACCTGCTGCGCAAGCGCCGGAACAGCGAACGGCCGCGCCGTGTGCCGGGCCGTCTGTTCGGCGGTCATGTTCGCACGTCGACCCTGGTACTGCTGGTGGCATTCATCGCGCTGTGGTGGACCTACGGGACATACGGTCCGAAACCCCCGGCCCGCCCTAACACACCGCCACCCGCCCAGGTGGTTCCGCCGGGCTTTGTGCCAGACCCGGATTACACCTGGGTGCCGCGTACTCGGGTCCAGCAGCCGATCACCACACCGACGACGGCGACGCCCCCTCCGACAACGACGACGACGCCTCCGACGACGACCACGACGCCGCCAGGTTTGTTGCGGCCGTTGCCGTGTCTGCTGCCGCCGCCGTTCTGCCCAGCAACCACGACCCCGACCGCTCCGCCTCCGGCCGGGCCGCAGAATGGGCCGCAATTACCGCTGCCGGGACAGGCCCCGACGCCCACTTCCGCGCCTCCGGCACGCTGAATTTCGCCCCCCGGCGAGACACCCCGCTACACTGGCGTGCCGTGATGATCACCCTGGAACATGTCACCAAGCAGTACAAATCGTCGGCACGTCCGGCCTTGGATGACATCAACGTCAAGATCGACAAGGGTGAGTTCGTCTTTCTCATCGGTCCATCGGGTTCGGGCAAGTCAACATTCATGCGATTGCTGCTCGCCGCGGAGAACCCGACCTCCGGTGATATCCGGGTTTCGAAGTTTCACGTCAACAAGCTGCGCGGCCGCAACGTACCCAAGTTGCGCCAGGTGATCGGGTGCGTCTTCCAGGACTTCCGGTTGCTGCAGCAGAAGAGCGTGTACGACAACGTCGCCTTCGCGCTCGAGGTCATCGGCAGACGCGCCGACGCGATCAATCGAGTGGTGCCCGAAGTGCTCGAGACCGTCGGTCTGTCGGGCAAGGCCAACCGGCTGCCGAGCGAACTGTCCGGCGGCGAGCAACAGCGGGTGGCGATCGCCCGCGCCTACGTCAACCGGCCGCTGGTACTTCTGGCCGACGAGCCCACTGGCAACCTCGACCCAGATACCAGTAAGGACATCATGGATTTGTTGGAGCGGATCAACCGCACCGGGACGACGGTGTTGATGGCGACACACGACCACCACATTGTGGACGCGATGCGGCAGCGCGTGGTCGAGTTGTCACTGGGCAGGCTGGTTCGCGACGAACAGCGCGGCGTCTACGGGATGGATCGCTAAGTGCGCTTCGGATTCCTCATCAACGAGGTCCTCACGGGCCTGCGTCGCAACGTCACGATGACGGTCGCGATGATCCTGACGACCGCAATCTCGATCGGCCTGTTCGGCGGCGGTCTGCTGGTGGTTCGGCTGGCGGAAAACTCGCGGGCGATCTATCTCGATCGCGTCGAAACCCAGGTGTATCTCACCGAGGACGTGTCGGCCAACGACCCGAACTGTGGCGGCGACGTATGCAAGGCGCTGCGCAACAAGATCGAGAGCCGCCAAGACGTCAAGTCAGTACGGTTCGTCAACCAGCAGGACGCCTACGCCGACGCGATCAAGAAGTTTCCCGAGTTCAAGGACGTCGCCGGCAAAGACTCGTTTCCCGCGTCGTTCATCGTCAAGCTGACCAGTCCCGAACAGCACACGGAATTCGCCGCCGCGTTGGAAGGGCAGCCCGGAGTGCGGGGGACTCTCAACGAGAAACAACTGATCGACCGGCTGTTCGCTGTGCTGGACGGCTTGAGTAAGGCGGCGTTCGCCGTCGCGCTGGTTCAGGCCGTCGGGGCGGTCCTGCTGATCGCGAACATGGTTCAAGTCGCGGCCTACACGCGCCGCACCGAGATCGGCATCATGCGACTCGTCGGTGCCAGCCGTTGGTATACCCAGCTGCCCTTCCTGGTCGAGGCGATGCTGGCCGCGACGATCGGCGTCGTGATCGCGGTCCTCGGATTGATCGCGGTACGCGCGTTGTTCTTGGAGGGCGCGCTGAGCCAGTTCTACCAAGCTCATCTGATTGCCAGGGTCGACTACGCCGACATCCTCTACATTTCCCCGATCCTGCTGCTGCTCGGCGTGGCGATGTCCGGGTTGACGGCGTACGCGACGCTACGTCTGTACGTGCGGAGGTAGCCGTGGCAGCAACCAAGCCCCGCAAAGACGGCAAACAGATCATCGCCAGTAATCGGAAGGCTCGGCACAACTACTCAATCCTCGATGTGTTCGAGGCGGGCATCGCGCTGCAGGGCACCGAGGTGAAGAGTCTGCGCGCCGGGCACGCATCTCTGGTGGATGCGTTCGCCACCGTCGACGACGGGGAAATCTGGCTACGCAACGTGCACATCCCGGAGTATCTGCACGGCAGCTGGACCAACCACGAGCCGCGGCGCAACCGCAAGTTGTTGCTGCACCGCAGCCAGATCGACAACCTGGTCGGCAAAATCCGCGACGGTAACCTCACGCTGGTGCCGTTGTCGCTCTACTTCTTCGAGGGCAAGGTCAAGGTCGAACTGGCGCTGGGCCGCGGCAAACAGGCGCACGACAAGAGACAGGACCTGGCCAAGCGCGACGCCCAGCGCGAAGTGGTCCGGGAGTTGGGCCGGCGCGCCAAGGGGATGGGCTCATGAGCGCTGAAGACCCTGTCATCCAGGCGCTTTCGGCAGCCGTAGAAAGCAGCCCCGACGTCGTTGAGCTGCGGTTGCATCTAGCCGGCTTATTGGCGGACAAGGGTCGCTACGCCGAGGCGCTCGGACATTGCAGTGCCGCGTTGACCCGCGACGCCGCGAATGCCGCCGCGCTGAGCCTGTTGCAACAGTGCAGCGCGGCGTTGGCCGGCGAGTCGGCCGGCGAGCCGGCGGGGGAGTCGGCGGCGCCGTCCGTGGCAAAGCCCGGTGAGCACCACGAATTCGACTGGTCCAGTGCCGAGAAGCAAGTCGCCGACATCATCCCGCCCGCTTTCGTGGAGGGCTCGGGGGACAGCAGCGCCGACGTCGTCAATGACGGTGATTTCGACGTGCTATGCCGCAGCGACGTACGCCTCGCCGACGTCGCCGGCATGGCCGAAGTCAAGAAACAACTGGAGCTTTCGCTGCTGGGGCCGATCCGCAACCCTGAGCTGATGAAGGCCTACAAGATCTCCGCGCGCGGCGGTCTGTTGCTGTACGGACCGCCCGGATGCGGCAAAACCCATATCGCCAAGGCGATTTCGGGTGAACTGGGTGCGAGCTTCTATCAGGTGGGAATCGCCGATGTGCTGCACCGCTGGCTGGGGGAGAGCGAACGCAGCATTCGTTCGGTCTTCGACAACGCCCGCCGCAATGCCCCCTGCGTGCTGTTCTTCGACGAGGTCGACGCGTTGGGGCACCGGCGTTCCGCGCTCAGCGGTAATTCCGGGATGCGCACGGTGGTCAATGCCCTGCTGGAGGAGCTCGACTCTGCCGGGTCATTGAACGACGGCGTGTACGTTCTGGGCGCCACCAATGCGCCCTGGGACGTGGACGCGGCCTTGCGGCGGCCGGGCCGTTTCGACCGAACGATCTTCGTGGGTTTGCCCGACGGCGAAGCTCGAGCGGGAATAGTCCGCTACCACCTGCGGGACCGGCCGGTGGCCGGTATCGATCCCAAGTCGATCGCGGGTCGCACCGAGGGATTTTCCGGAGCCGACCTTGCCCATGTCTGCGACAGCGCAACGCAATTGGCGATGGCCGAGTCGATGCGTCGTGGACAAGTGCGCCCCGTTTCGATGGCCGACATCAACGCCGCCGCCGCGCAGATCCGTCCGAGCACCGGGCCGTGGTTCGAGACGGCGCGCAACGTCGTCGAGTTCGCCAACAACGACGGTACCTACGACGAACTGGCAAAGTACCTGCGCCGCAGGAAAATTCGGTAATGAGCCAGTCCGGCCACGATTCGGCGGCCGAGGCCATCGCAGTTGCCGAGGCCTATCTCAGCTCGAAGAACTATGAGCGCGGACGCGATGTCCTCCGACTGGCGCTGTCCCAATATCCGCACGAACCAGACTTGTTGGCGCACAACGCGCGTGCCGAGTACCTGCTCGGCAACCATGTGCAGGCGGCGGTCAGCGCATACGCGGCGTTAGCGGCCAAGCCGCTCGACGAACTCGCGATGCGGATCTATGCGCTGTCGCTGGACGGTCAGGGACGCGGGGCGGAGGCGCTGTGGATGGCCTGGCGAACCGTGACCGCACATCCGAATGAGGCTCTGGCGCACCGGCTTTACGCTCGGGTGCTGCAGAATGCGCGGCGGTGCTACGACGCATTGATCGAGGTGGACGAGGCGCTGCGGCTAGGTCCGATGGATGCCGACACGCTGGTCCTGCGTGGCTCAATCCTGCATGACCTCGGCCGAATCACGGAATCGTCGGCGACGTATGAGCGGGCGTTGGAGCTGGAGCCTGGGAACGCCGAGGCGCTCAACAATCTGGCCGTCAATCGACTTCGGCGCGGAAAGTTCAGTCACGCTCTGCGCGGCTTTCTCGGCGCGGCCGGCAGTGATCCGACGCTAGGAAACCTGGTGCGCCGCAACATCGGTGCTGTGCTGGCGACGATCTTGGGGCGCGTCACTGTCGTCGCGGTGATGCTGGGCGTGATGGCTGCTTTCATCGGTTCTTCGCATGGCAAAGACTTTCAAACGCAGATGCTGCGGGTTGTCACTGTATTCGTCATCGTGTGGTTGCTCGGCAACTTCGTCTGGCTGGTTCGGGCGGTGCCCAGGCGGACTCTGATTTCCGCGCTATGCGGCCGTGCGAGTGTGGTCGTCAGACTCGTTCATGCGGTGCTTGCCATGGCTCTCGGGGCCTGCGCCGTCGCGCTGGATGGTCCCGCCTGGGCGGTGCCGGCCGGGGTGTTGGTGGCCGTCAGTGGATTGATCCTGGTCCGGTTCGGAATGGGCTTCTGATATCGGTTTCGATCGCGGCGAACGTAGTTAAGATCCGAGCATGGCTGACCGTCCCGTGACCGTGCTCGACAAATCCGATGTGCTGGCGGGCCTGTTCGCCGTGTGGGACAACCTCGCCGCGTTGTTGGGCGGCCGACCCGAGTCGGACTGGCGGACACCCAGCGCGCTGCGCGGTTGGGACGTGCAGGCCGTCGTGTCGCACATCATCGGCACCGAATCCTTCCTGCAGGGCATCAACCCGCCTGCGCCCGACGTCGATGTCTCCGCGCTCGAGCATGTGCGCAACGACATCGGGGTGATGAACGAGTGCTGGGTGCGCCACCTGGCCGGCGAGTCAGGGGCCGAGGTGCTCGAGCGGTTCCGCAAGGTGACCGGTGAGCGGCGAGCGGAACTGGAAAGCTTGTCCGTCGACCGCTGGAACGCGGTGACCCCGACGCCCGCGGGTCCGGACAGCTATGGACGGTTCATGCGGGTCCGGGTTTTCGATTGCTGGATGCACGAGCAAGACATCCGAATAGGCCTACGAAAGCCGTCTTCCGACGACGAACTCGTCGGGCCGGCCTTGCGGCTGGCGCTCGACGAGATCGCGGCGTCCATGGGGTTCGTGGTCGGCAAGCTGGCCAAGGCGCCGGAAGGTTCCCGCGTGCAGTTCGAACTGACCGGTCCGCAACCGCGGGAGATTCGAGTCAGCGTCGACGGTCGTGCCCAGGTTGTCGAAGATTTCGGCGGGCCGGGTCCGACCGCGACAATACGGGTCGATGCATTGCAGTTCACCAGGCTTGCCGGCGGCCGTCCGCTGTGTCCGGCGCGCAGCCAGGAAGTCGAACTCGACGGGGATAAAGAACTCGCCGGCAGGGTCGTTCAGCGCCTGAATTTCGTTATTTAGCAGTCTGATTCGCGGCGCGACACGCCCGAAACAACACGCGGATCGGGCTTTGCGTCAGAAATATCGCCGCTTCATGTTGATCTGACGGACAGATGGGTAGCCGACCTAGTACGGGCGCATCGTCGCGCCAATCCCCAATTGCTAGGAGGCCCTACAGTCATGACTTCACCAGATACGACCAGATTGCTCGCCCAACTTCGCACTCTGCTCGATCTGACACACACCGAAATACAGATCGCCGAAACCCGCGTCATCCAGGGACGAACCGAGGCTGTGCGGCGCGAACTCACCCAGAACGCCGAGAATGGCCGTGAGCGGGCCGAAGCCATCCAGTCGGCGATCCGAGAACTCGGCGGCTTCCCTGATGTGATCGGGCCATTTCTGGGCCGCGCGGCCGCAGCGGTCAAGGCGCTGACCGAGCAGGCCGAGCCGTTCGACGAGGCCTTGCTGGGCGACTTGGCGCTGGAAGACCAATTGCTCGACCGATCCCGCTACACCAAGGCGCTGGCCATCGCTGCAGAGAACAAGCACGTTGAGGAGTTGGCAGATCGCCTGATCACCGCCCACTCCGCGACGGTGGATTGGCTGACTACCGTCCTGGCTGAGGACGCGCTTGGTGGTCCGGCAGCACTTCGCCGAACTCCGGTGCAGGTAGCCGCCGGGGCCGCAGTGAAGTTCGTCAACCTGCCGGTCACTTGGTCGGCGCGCGGAATCGACCGTGCGTTTGAGACGCTGCGTTCGGCCGGCCCGGCATTCAACGATCTGGTCAGGCGTGGACAGAATTTCGGCGAGACCGCCACGAAGGCAGTTTCCGCCTCGCAAAGCGCCGCGTTGAAGGCCGCAGAGCGGGTCACTCGCAACGAGGGCGCCGACGAGGCGGCCGACGCGCTGCACTCGGGTCGCGAATCGGTCGGTGTTCTGGACGCCAAGGAACTGCCGATCGAAAACTACGATGACCTCAATGTCAACGACGCGGTCTCCGCGATCAAGGACTTGACCGCTCCCAAGGATGTTCGGGTGGTTATCGCCTACGAAGAAGCGCATAAGGGCCGGCAAGGCGTTGTCTCAGCTGCGCAGACCCGCGTGGCCGCCATTGCCAAAGAGGCTGTCGGTATCAACTGACGACACTGCCGTCACGCGAGCCAAACCGAGTGCCCCGGTCGCGATGACCGGGGCACTCGCGCGCGGGGTATAAATGCGTTGCTCTGTCTGAGCGGCGGCGTACTATTGGTCTTCCTGCCGAGAAATCGGTTGGGGTGCGAGGGGCTGAACGGTTTCGACTTCGCGCATCGAATCAAGGGAAGCGTGCCGGTGCAGGCAAGAGACCACCGTAAGCGTCGTTGCAACCTTATAAGCGCCGAGTCACATCAGCGCGACTACGCACTCGCTGCCTAAGCGACTGCGTGTCTGTCAGACCGGGAACGCCCTCGGCCCGGACCCTGGCATCAGCTAGAGGGACCCACCCACGGGTTCGGTCGCGGGAACCGTGGGGACATCAAACAGCGACTGGGATCGTCATCCTGGCTAGTTCGCGTGACTAGGAGATCCAAGTAGAGGCATAGCGGACTGCGCACGGAGAAGCCTTGAGGGAATGCCGTAGGACCCGGGTTCGATTCCCGGCAGCTCCACCGAATAACTGCAGGTCAAGGATATAATCCCTGGCCTGCGTTATTTTCTGGACTGACCGCGATGGGGAAGCTGTGATCGAAGGACCAAGACGCCTCCTCGGGAGGTCTGCCGTGATCACCGGGGCAGCGTTCGGTATCGGTCGGGCAACCGCCGAGCTCTTCGCGCGCGAGGGCGCACGGCTCACCTTGACCGACATTCAGGGTGATCCACTGCTGGCGTTGGCCGAGGAACTGCGGCACGCCGACGCGGAGGTAGAGACGGTCATCGGCGACGTCTCGGTCGAGAAGGACGCGCGGCGGATGATCGGCGCGGCGACCGACCGCTTCGGCCGGCTCGATGTGCTGGTGGCCAACGCCGGCATCATCCCGCTCGGCGATGCGACCGAGGTGACTGCCGCCGGCTGGGACGAGGTGATGGCCATCGACGGGCGCGGCATGTTCCTCACGTGCAAATTCGCGATCGAGGCAATGCTGCCGACCGGTGGCGGCGCCATCGTCTGCCTCTCCTCGATCTCCGGACTGGCCGGGCAGAAGCGGCAGGCGGCCTACGGGCCCGCCAAGTTCATCGCGACCGGCTTGACCAAGCATCTGGCGGTCGAGTGGGCCGACCAAGGGATCAGAGTCAACGCCGTTGCCCCCGGAACGATTCGAACCGAGCGGGTCAAGCGGTTCCCGGATGAGCCGGGTGGCTCGGAGTACCTGGCCGCGGTCGCGCGGATGCACCCGATGGGCCGTATCGGCGAACCGGCCGAAGTCGCCAGCGCCATTGCCTTCCTTGCCTCTGACGAGGCCTCCTTCATCACCGGCGTGGTGTTGCCCGTCGACGGGGGATACCTCGCGCAGTAGCGTCCCGCAACGGCCTGCCGCACAACGCGAGAATCAGATCAACCCAGGTATCAGCGCTTTTCGCGCAGCGGGGTAGTCGGAAAACTTCTCGCGGTACCACTTGTGAGTGGCGAACGCCCGCGGGATCAGATTGCCTGCGGTGATCAGGAAGATGACGACCCCGGCGAGCGACCACGTCAGCAACGCGAACCCGGCCCACGCGATCAGCTCTCCCAGGTATGCCGGGCTGGTAACGAATCGGAACCCGCCGCCGTACGGGATCTTGTACTCGCTTGCGCCCGGGTTTTCCTTCTCGCGCAGATTGCGCACGATCGACTCAGACGACACCAGCAGGATGAATCCGGCGAAGTAGACGACCACCCCGATCAGAAAGCGTGGGTCGGTCAACCAATCGGTTCCGTACTGATGCTTGTAGTCGTGGCTGAAGAACGAGCCGTTGAGGTAGCCGTGCATCGTGGTGATCACCATTCCAAATGCGAGCACAACGATGTTGAAGCTGCCTTGTTTGCCCGGCACCTGTCTGATCGACAGCGGGAAGAACCAACCCCGGTTGCCGTAGTGCAGCAGCCAGATAGCCGCAAGCACCATCGGAGTGACGTCGAAGCGACATGGCCCGGTGAGGTAGAAAATTGCGAACACCACGGTCGCGGGTATTTCCATCAGCCACCAACCGAGCTTCGGGTTGAGGTTCAGCCCGGGTGCGGTGGCGCCGAATCGGCCGTAGGGACTCTGGCGGAACAAGCCGCCGATGATCACCAAAGCGGCGATAGCCAGGCCGATCGTCACGACGGTGTCATAGGTGGCATTGCCGGTGTACCAGGTCATACGCGACCGCCCGGTCAGTTGCTACCCGGCATGCGCCGCACCAGACCGTCATCGAGCATCTGCTGGAAGTGCTCGGTGACGGTTTGCTCGGCAGGCCGATAGGACAGTCCCAGCTCGTTGCGGCTCCGGCTGTTGTCGAATTCCAGCGGATAACCCACGTTGCGGTCGACGAACTTCCGGGTCAGCCCGGCAAGGGGTGCGACGGCTTTGATGAGCAGCTTGGGTGCCGTAATCCTCGGGAACGGATAAAGCGGGCCGAAGCGGCGGCGCAGCATCTTGCCGATCTGCAGCAGAGTCAGCGAATCCGCGTTGACGATGTAGCGGTCGTGGGCCTCGGGTGTGAAGCCGGCGCGCAGGTGCGCTTCGGCGACGTCCCGCACGTCCACCACGCCCATGGTCATCGCCGGAGCTCCGGTCAGCAGGGTGCCGTCGGTGAACTGCTTCATTGTGCTCAAGCTGGCCGAGTCGCTGGCACTGGTCAGGGCGGGCCCGAGTACCAGGCCGGGGTGGATGGTGACCATGTCCCAGCGCTCCTGCGCCTTTTGGTAGCGCCATGCCTCCTGCTCGGCCACCGTCTTGGAGTACGGATACGGCTGATGGTCCACGCTGCTGGTGGTGTTCCAGTGCTCGTCGGTGAAGACGCCGCCGGGGACATCACGAGACTCGCGGGCATCGCCGTAGATCGCGACCACGCTGCTGGTCAGCACAACGCGCTTGACGGACGGCGTGCGGTTGACCGAGTCGAGCACGTTGCGGGTGCCCTCCAGCGCCGGGCGCACCAGCGCTTCCTGCGCGTCCTTATACCCGGAGAGCAGAAATGGCGAGGCCGTGTGCATGACGAGTTCACAACCGTCCATGGCCTCGTCAAAGCTGTCGGGTTCGAGCAGGTCTGCTTTGAACAGCTTGAGCCGACCGGGGTGATCGTCGGAAAGCTTGTGCAGATGCTCCAAGCCGGAAGTCTTCTTCGGGTTTCGTACCGTGCCGTGCACGGTGCGTCCCGCTTCGAGGAGCAACCGGACGATCCAGCTGCCGATGTATCCGCTGGCGCCCGTGACCAGTACCGGAGCGTCCGGGTCGATCACCGTCGATGGTGTGTTCATCGGGTCTGCGGCAAGCCCTGGCTTCAGCCGGGAGGAACGCCGCATCCCTCCTTTCGGCCTGGTTGTCGATGGGACGCGCTTACGTTATCGGTGTGGCGGTTCTGTTTGCTTCCCAGCCCTGAGCAAGTGGCCTGAAAGCACCCGTCGGCAAGGCCACGGGCACGCATCTGCCAATGTGGTGAGCATGACTGCACAGAAGCCCGAGATCGATTTCCCCGGCGGGAACCCGCCCGCCGACCTGGTCATCACCGACGTCGTCGAGGGCCACGGCGCCCAGGCCGCCGCCGGTAACACCGTCGTCGTGCACTACGTCGGCGTGGCCCACTCCACCGGCGAGGAGTTCGACGCTTCCTACAACCGCGGCGACCCGTTGACGTTCCAGCTCGGCGTCGGCCAGGTCATCGCGGGCTGGGACCAGGGTGTGCAGGGCATGAAGGTCGGTGGCCGCCGGCAGCTGCACATCCCCGCCCACCTCGCTTACGGCGACCGTGGCGCCGGTGGCGTCATCAAGCCCGGAGAGTCGCTGATCTTCGTCGTGGACCTGCTCCAGGTCAGGTAGCCGCGACCAGGGCTGGCGCTGGTCGCTACGGCGACCGGCCCTGCCGCCGAGACCGTTGAACTCGCCGTTAGCGCAGTCCAGCGCCTATTCGATTCGGGACGGGCTACCGCAATTCAGCCATCTCATCAGGGACTACTGCAATCGGGATTGCTGGTCGGGACGAGGCACCCATCTCTCGTCACAAACAGCTGTGCTATCGGTTCCATATGCCGCTCAAGCGCATCGATGAACTGAAACCTGGCGACAGGATTCGTATGTCAGTCGGGCATGCAACCGTCACGGAGACGGAGTCGATCGAGGATGACCAGACTCGGCTCACTTTCCTGTATGGAGCGGTGATCAACGCCGACAACGATGTGACGGTCGATGTGCTCAGAGACGACGAGTGGGGTTGGTAATCAGCTTCTAGACCAGCGGTCTGGCTAATTGCCACAACCTGCCTCGCGACCGCTCGGCCTGGGCTTAAGCTCGGCCTACCTGGCGATCAGTATCGGTTCGGCAACGTCGGAATTGCCCTGAGATGGTGGGAGCGGTGCGGTGTCTTATGTCGTTGCGTTGCCCGAGACGATGTCGGCGGCGGCCACGGACGTCGCCTCGATCGGTTCGCTGGTCGCGACGGCGAACCAGGGCGTGGCGCGTGCCACCACGGGAGTCCTAGCCGCAGCCGAGGACGAGGTATCAGCGGCGATCGCGGCTCTGCTTTCCGCCCACGGCCAGGGTTATCAAGTCTTCAGCGCACAGGCCGCGGCTTTTTCCGAGCGGTTTGTGCAGGCGTTGTCCGGCGCCGGCGGGGCGTATGCCGCCGCGGAGGCGGCCAACGCTTCGCTCTTGGAGGGTGTCACCGCGTGGCCGGGCACTTCGCTTTCGCCGCTTGCGGCCGAAGCTCTTTTGCCGCACAGCTATTGGGATTATTGGACAGGCGACGCCCCGACACCGTGGTTGACCTGGCCACTGGGATTGAAGGTCGCATACACCACCTTTGACGGGATGCGAGTCGTAGAGATCGCCTCACCCCGGCCAAGCGGCGAATACGTGGTCGCGATTCATGGCGGCGGTTTCATCCTTCCGCCCTCGATCTTCCACTGGATCCATTACTCGTTGATGTCCTATCAAACCGGCGCGACCATCGAAGTGCCGATTTACCCGTTGGTGTGGCAGGGGGGAACCGCCGGCACGGTGGTGCCCACGACGGCCGGCCTCATCTCCTCGCTGATCAGCCAACATGGTGCCGCCAACGTCAGCGTGACCGGCGACTCCGCGGGTGGCAACATCGCACTAGCGGCCGTCCAATACATCGCCGGCCATGGCGATCCGGTGCCGTCGCGCATGGTGCTGGTGTCGCCATGGCTGGACGTGGGGAATCCTTGGCACGACGCGTTCACCTTGCAGATCGCCAGGATGTGGGCAGGCAATCTCGCGGTGAACAACCCGCTGGTTAGTCCGCTGTACGGGTCACTTGCCGGGCTTCCGCCGACGTATGTCTACTCGGGCTCATGGGATGCACTCGCCGCGCAGGCGTCTGTCCTCCAGCAGGCATCGACAGCTCGGGGCGCCCCAATCAGCTTCATACTGGACAACTTCCAGATACACGACTGGGTTCTGTTCACCCCGTGGGGCTCGCTCTACTGGCCGCAGATCAACCAGCAACTAGGCATTGCGGCCTGATTGCGCCGCCTAAAACCTATGCTGCCCATGTGAATGAGTTTCGTGCGTCGCTACCGCCCGATCTTCCCGGCGTCCCCTCGGTCGAGGGTCCCTTACCTGGCAGGGATCAATTGGTCGGCCGCCCCCGTGCTTTGGGCGTGGACATACTCGCTGAATTGCACGGTCCGCTCTTCTACTACGACTTCAACGGCGGCATCAGGAAGCTCTACGCCTGCTCGCTGGAGTTGGTAACGGAGCTTTGCGACGAAAGCCGCTTCGCCAAGAACCTCACGGCAACCCTTGAACGAGTCAGGCCGTTGGCCGGTGACGGCCTGTTCACGGCCTACCACGGCGAGCCGAACTGGCAGAAAGCCCACGATGTCCTGCTACCAGGTTTCAGTTACGCGGGCTTGCGGGCTTATCACGGCGCGATGCTCGACATCAACGGCAAACTGATCGACCGGTGGGACGCCAGCGTCGGAGTCGGGCCGGTGGATGTGTCGAACGACTTGCAGAAGCTGGCCATGGACACCGTGGCGCTCGCGGGATTCGGTTCGCGCTTCGATTCTTTCGAGTGCCCAGGCTTGGCCCCGATCCCGCAGAGTTTCACAACAGCTTTGGGGGAGTTGGCATCCGGGGTGCCGACGCCGGCGTTCAACGACGAATTGGCCACCTTGCACAAGTTCATGGACGGACTCATAGCGGAGCACCGATCCGGCGAGTGCGAGTATGAGGACCTGTTGGCCCTGATGCTGCAACAGGATTCGAGCGGCAAACCGGTACTGGACACCGAGAATGTTCGCAATCAGATCATGACCTTCCTGATCGCCGGCCAGCTCACCACGTCGGAGTTGATGCCCAACACGCTGTACAACATCGTCAGCGATCCGGCGGTGCTGCACCGGGTCCAGGCCGAGGTGGACGCCGTTTTCGGAACCGAAGACGACTACCTGCCCGGCTACGACGACATCGGCAAGCTGACCTATCTGCGGCAGGCGATCGAGGAAACCCTGCGGCTGTCCCCGCCGGTGCTGAATTTCGATCGAATGGCTTTGGAAGACACTGTGATCGGCGGCAAGTATCCGATCAAGCGCGGCGAGGCGGTCACGGTACTCACCGGCGCGTTGCACCGCCAGCCGCAGTGGGGCGACAATGTCGAACACTTCGATCCCGACCGCTTCGCTCCCGAACGCTCGGCAGCCCGGCCGACCGCGTTGTTCAAACCATTCGGGACCGGTGAACGATCGTGCATCGGCCGGCAGTTCGCGCTGCATGAGGCGGCCATGGCACTGGCCCGGGTGATACATCGCTACCGCCTCATCGACGCCTACCACTATGTGCCGCAGTGGGAAACTCCGACCAGCCGCCGCCCGGTCGGGTTCTCACTCGATGTCCTGCGGCGCACTCCGCAGGACCGCAAGACCGATACACCTGCCGTTGAGGGCGCACCGAGCGCAGCGCAGCACCCGTCGGCGATCACGGCCGGCACCAGGCTGGCCGTCTTGCACGGCTCCAATCTCGGCACCTGCCGCGCTCTGGCCCGCCAATTCGTCGACGATGCAACGGCTTTGGGCTGCGTGGCCACCTTGGCGCCCCTTGACGATGCCGTTGGCGGCTTTCCCGAAGCCGAGGCCATCGTGATCATCGCGTCCTCTTACAACGGGCAGCCGACCGACGATGCCCGCGCCTTCCTCGCCTGGCTACTCGACGCGAATACCACGCTGAAACCGACGCCCAACGTCGCGATTCTCGGTGTGGGTGACCACAACTGGGCGGACACCTACCAATCGATCCCGAAGCGCATCGACGAGCGCCTCGGCGAGCTGGGCGCCAACCACTTGGTCCCCCGGGCGGCAGCTGACACCTCCGGCGACATGGTCGGCGCGATCGAGGAGTTCGCCGCCGCGCTGTGGTCGTCGTTGGCCGAGCGCTTCGGTGACCCCGACGCCGCGCCCCTCACGGATGCGGCCGAACCGCTCTATGAGTTGCGCCAGATCGTCGGTCCGGTGACGGCGGCGATGGACACCCGGTCGGCGGTGATCCCGATGACCGTCGTCGAGAGAACCGAACTGGTCAGCCCCGGGCTGGGTCAAGCCAAAACCAATATCCGCGTTGAACTTCCGGATGGCCTCGACTACCGCACGGGCGACCACCTCACCGTGATGGCCGACAACCCGCCCGAGGTGGTCGACACCGTCTTGACCCAACTCGGCCTCGACCCTGGACTGCGGTTGGCGATCAACCCTCGGCGCAGCTCACGACGGCTCATCGCGCTGGACCGAGAGGTCAGTGTCCGGGAATTGCTGACGCACTTCGTCGAGTTGCAGAAACCGGTGACCAGCAGTCAATTGCGCAGTCTTGCTGCAGCCAACAGCAGTCCTACGGAGCGCCAGCGGCTCACCGAACTGGCCGACGGCCCAGATGGCTGTGCGCTCAGCGTGTTCGAATGCCTCGACGAATTCCCTGCCTGTGCTCTCACCGGAGCTGAACTTCTCGAACTGCTCGACCCCATGGTGCCGAGGCACTACTCGATCGCATCGTCGTCACTGCTGTCGCCACGCACGGTGGGACTTGTCGTCAGTGTGTTGGATGCGCCGGCCCGTTCCGGGCGCGGCCTGTTCAAAGGTGTCGCGTCCAACTTCCTCGCGACAGTCCAACCCGGACAATCGATCCGGGCGCGGGTGGACCCGGCCCGGCTGGCGTTCCGGGCCGGTGCAGACCCGGCCAAGAACGTGATCTTGGTCAGTGCCGGCACCGGGGTCGCGCCATTCCTTGGATTCCTTGGTGATCGGCTGGCCGCACAGAACGCCGGCGCACCGGTAAGGCCTGCGTTGTGCTTCTTCGGGGTGCGTGACCCGGAGGTCGACTACATCTTCCGTGACCGGTTCGAACAGGCCGAGGCCATCGGGATCGTGCAGATGCGCCCGGCCTTCTCGCGAGCGCCGCAGGACGGGGTTCGCTACGTGCAGGACCGGATCGCCGCGGACGCCGACGACGTCTGGGACCTGTTGGGCGATCCTGCCAAGGACGCCCACGTCTACGTGTGCGGCGACGGCGCGCGGATGGCGCCGGCGGTGCGCGGATCGTTCCTCGACATCTACCGGGCGCGGACGGGCGCTGACGACGCCACGGCCCGCGACTGGCTGAACGGTCTCGTCGAATCCGACCACTACGTCGAAGACGTGTGGGCGGGGTGAAAGGTACCTAGTCTTAGTCCATGGGTGGCGAGTTTGTCGAGATCCGGGTTACTTACCCCCGCGAATTTGTCGAGCCGACGCCGGAGGCCATCCGCCCGCGACTGCTCGACTGGCAGGCTGATGACAAGGGCCGGCTGGTCGCCGGGCGCTATCGGATAACCCGGTACGAGCAGGACGGCCAACCGAGGTGGTGGTTGGACGGCACCGGCCAGCACCCGTGGACCAGCGACGACGTCGAGTACCTCAAGGACGTGGCCGAACACCACGCTGGTCGCCTGTTGCGTAGACAGCGATGGCAGCCCAAGAGCATGTACAACGACCAGGAACCGCCGTTGTGGCTAGGTGGTCGAGGCTGGTCCCAATGAGAATTCACGGCAATTCGTCGATGAGTTCGTCAAGGAAGCCGCCGGCCTCCCGTCCGGCTCCGTCGACGTCCCGCGCGGCGATCGCGTCGATCAATCCGCCATGCCGGATTTCGCGGGGTTCATGCGTCGCGCTTGTGGTTGCGACGCTGGCTGCGACGACTTCGGTGAGCCCGCGGTAGAGCTCCGTCAGAACGGTATTGCCTGACGACTGCACGACGGCGAAATGCAACGCGAGGTCCGCTGCCACAAAAGCGGCGTGATCCTCACCGTCTGCCAATTCATCTCGGCGCCGGAGCAATTGCCGTAACCCAGCGACGTCTTCGTCAGTGCGCGCAGCGGCAGCCAGTCGTGCTCCCTCCACCTCCAAGCAGCGGCGCACCTGCAGTACCTCGCGAAGCTCGGTCCCGCACAGGCGACGCAATGCCCCGGACACTTCGCTGGTGGCGCGTACATAGGTGCCGTCTCCCTGCCGGACTTCCAGGATCCCGGCGTGCGCCAGGGCGCGGACCGCCTCCCGCACCGTGTTGCGGCCCACCCCCAGCGTCTCGCTGAGGGTCGGTTCATTGGGTATGCGCGTACCGACCGGCCATTCACCGGACGCGACGGACTGTCGCAGCTGATCGATGACCTGCTCGACCAGTCCGGCGCGACGCGTTGTTGCCAAGGGCACAGTGTCCTCGATTCATCCAATCATGGGATGTATGAAAGAATAGCCGAATGGGAGGGCAAATGGCAGGCGTCTGCGCCGAAGACTTATGCGCCGAAGAGCGTGTCGGCTCGGTTCTCGCCGACGAGGTTGGTCCGGCCGCCCGGCTAGCGGGCGGTGGCCTGCTGATCGGCGCGGTGGTGCTTACGGCGCTGAACCTGCGACCGGCCCTCACCAGCGTGGGGCCGCTCCTCGGCTCTATGCGCGAGTCACTCGGTGCCTCGGCCACCTGGGCCGGAGTGCTGACCATGCTGCCCGGTCTGTGTTTTGCCGCGGCGGGACTCACCGCGCCGTGGCTGGCCCGCCGGATCGGCTTGCAGCACGCGATTAGCGCCGCGTTGGCGACGTTGGTGGTCGGCCTGTTGTTGCGTGTACTCGATGGTCCCCTCGACGGTCCCATGGTTGTCATTGGGGGCACCGTGGTGGCGACCGGCGGCATCGCATTGATCAATGTGTTGATCCCGGTGGTGATCAAGGGATCGTTTCCCGCTCAGATCGGGGTGATGACGGGCATCTACACCGCTGCCCTGCAGGGTGGCGGCGCGATGGGGTCGGCGCTGACACCGCAGCTGGAATCCGCGTTCGGTAGCTGGCGCGGAGCGCTCGGCGGCTGGGCCGTCCTCGCCTTGCTGGCCTTGATCGCATGGCTGATGGGTGCGCGTCGAGTGCGCACCGTCGAAATGCCGACCCGCCCCGCCGGTGGATCACTACTACGAAATCGCTTGGCGTGGACGGTGACTTTGTTCTTCGGCCTGCAGTCCATGCTCGCGTACATCATCTTGGGTTGGCTGCCTGAGGTGTTCATCGTCAGCGGTGTGCCCAAGGCGACCGCGGGGATGCTCGTCGGCCTGATGTCGCTGATCGCCGTGCCGATCAGCATTTTCCTCGCGCCGCTGGCGGCTCGGTCAGGCAGTCAGAGCGGGTGGATCGTTGCGCTGGGGGTCATTGGACTGGCCGGGGTCGTCGGCCTGCTGGTCGCTCCGGCAGCCGCACCGCTGCTGTGGAGTTTGCTCGTCGGCGTTGGGCTGAGCGTCTTCTCGCTGGCGCTCACCGTGATTGCGCTACGCGCCCGCACAACCGAGGAGACTGCCCAGTTGTCCGGGATGGCGCAGGGCTTCGGTTACCTGCTTGCAGGCATCGGCCCGTTCCTCTTCGGCCTGCTGCACGACGTCACCGGCGGTTGGACCGTGCCGTGGATCTTCGTACTGGTGATCTACGTAGGGCAGATGACGATGGGCGCACTCGCGGGCCGCAACCGCTACGTCTAACCGTTGATTTGCGGCCGCCGACGCTGCGCAGTATTGGGAGCGGTAGCCGAGACCCCGTCCTATGAATTGTCAGAGCACGGAAGTGAGGCAACCAAAGGACGACGGCGGGTCTGTTGAGTCTTGCCGTCCAGCGAGGGGAAGACTGTGGGGTTGTGTGAGGAAGTCGACAGGGCGCAACCCGCTCCGAAGGCTGAACGCGGCGCAACGGTTAACCTGCGCAAAGAGGTGTTGCTTGACAGCTCCGCTCGCACGCCGCGGGGAGCGAAGAGCCCGGCGGACGAAAGGTCGGCGAAGCTACTTCGGTGGATGCTGTGGGGCTTTGTTCTGTTCTTTCTGTCAATAGGTTTATTCGTCGCCGTCCTTGTCTGCCGTTCGAACGTCAACGAATATTGGGCCTCCACTCCCACCACAGCGACGGTCGACACCTGCGAAGACGGCGGAGAGGAGCACGCGTGCACGGGTACATGGAATCTTGGCGGTAAGCGCTACCACGGCGACATTGACGAGGTCGAAGACTCGCTAGCGCCGGGCACCACGGTAGATGTGCGGGCGAACATTATGCGTTCCTACGTGGTGACATATAAACCGTCGCTGCGGGATTGGACGCCCGCGTTCGTTTTGGGGACCCTGCTGGCTGTTGTCGGCGTCTTGTTCGTCATGTCGGAAAGGTCGATCCGGCCGGGAGACCGGTGAAGCGACCGCGCCCAAGCTTTCCCGCAACTGCGTGAACCCAAGGTCGACTAGTTGCCGGATACCACGGTCAACTGCGTCGTGCCTGTCGGAACGGGATGTCGCGATCGAGCTCGGGTTCCTTCGGTAGCCCCAGTACGCGTTCACCGATGATGTTGCGCTGAATCTGGTCGGTACCTCCGCCGATCGATGTGAAGAACGCATTGAGGCTCAAAAAATTCACATCGTCGGCTTCCGGATTGTCCGGACCTGCCAGCAGCGACTCGGCTCCGATGATCTCGGTCTTGAGCGCTGCTTCGGAGTGCAGGATCCGCGACATGGCAAGTTTGCCCAGCGACATGATCGAGCTCGATGTGCCCTGACTGGTTGCCGACTTGGCGCGAATGTTGTTGAGCCGGTTGAGTTCGCGAAAAGCCAGCACATTGGCCAGTTTCTCGCGGACCGCGGCATCGTCAAGGCGGCCGTGCGCGCGCGCCAGTTCGATCAGGCTGTCGGCCTTGGATTTATTCCGCGAGCTACGGCCGCTGTCGCCCATGATCGAACGCTCGTAGGCCAGCGCGGTCTGTAGCACCCGCCAGCCATTGCCTTCTCCGCCAAGGAGATTCGCGTTGGGCACGGTGGCGTCCGAGATGAATACCTCGTTGAAGTGTGCCTCACCGGTGATCTGGACCAGTGGCCGTATCTCGATGCCCGGCTGGCGCATCGGGATCATGAAGAAGCTCAAGCCTTTGTGCTTGGGTACGTCCCAGTCAGTACGGGCGATCAGCAGGCCGTATTCGGACGTCGCTGCGCCAGAGGTCCATACCTTTTGGCCGTTGACCACCCAGTTGTCGCCGTCGGGCACCGCGGTAGCACTGACCCCGGCCAGATCCGATCCGGCACCCGGTTCGCTGTACAACAGACACGTGCGGGCCTCACCGGTCAGAAAAGCCTGCAGGAGATCGTGTTTCAGCTCATCGGAGCCGAACGCGAACAGCGTGTTGGCCGGGATGTTGTGTTTGTCCTGGCATGCGCCGGGCGCCTTGACGGTGCGGAATTCCTGCTGAATCACCGACGCGAGCGTTCGGGAATACCCGCGGCCGAACCATTCGGTCGGGTAGGTCGGAACGGCATACCCTGCGTCGAGAACCTTTTGTCTCCAAGTGATTTCCTCAGTCGAGCTAACCCACGGGTCGTTCGACTGCGGCAGCGGCGCCCAGTTCTCGGTGAGCCAGCCGCGCACCTCGGCGCGCAGGTCGTCGACGTTCGATGCGGTATCCGTCGTCATCTCAGGCGCCCTTCGATGCCAGGTAGTGCTCGCGGTGATCGCGCGAGCTGCCGAACAGTTGGCGGCCGGTGCGAGCCCGGCGCAAGAACAGATGCGCCGGGTGCTCCCAGGTGAAGCCGATGCCGCCATGCATCTGGATCGCCTGCATGGCCGTCGTGTGATACGCCTCAGCGCAAGCGAATCCGGCCAGGGCGATCGCGCCGGCCGCGTTGGCGGAGTCGGCATCGAACTGCGCTGCGGCGTGTTGCGCGGCCGATGTCGAGGACTCGACCTCGAGGAGCAGGTCCGCCGCCATGTGTTTGAGGGCCTGAAAGCTGCCGATGGGCCGCCCGAACTGGATGCGAGTCTTGAGGTAGTCGACGGTGTTGTCGAAGACCCGGCGAGTGCCGCCAACCTGTTCGCCGGCGAGGGCTACGACGGCCAGCGACAGGGCGTGTTCAATGGCCGCCCAGCCCGCAACGCCCACTCGGCGCGCTGGAACCCGGCTGAAGGTGAGGGTCGACAGTCGTACCGTCGGGTCGAAAACCGTTGCGGCAGTGCGCGCAAATCCGGGCGCATCCGGCGCGATCTCGAAGATGCCAAAGCCTTCGTCGATCCTTGCGACGACCAGGATGACGTCGGCAATCTGCCCGTCGAGGACGTAGTGCGCGGTCCCGTTCAACAGGTATTCCGTATCGGTCCGACTTGCCTGCACCTCGACGCCGTCGGGCGACCAGGTGCCGCCGGCTCCGGTGGCCGCGACGGTTGCGATTGAGGTCCCGTCGGCCAATGCGGGCAGCAGTCGGGCTTTGTCGTCGTCGGTGCCTGCGGCTTGAATCAATGCCGTGGCCAGGACCGCGCTCGACAGAAACGGGGCCGGCAAGAGTGCGGCACCGGTCACCTCGGCGACCGCTTCCAACTCTTGTGCGCCCAGTCCCACACCGCCGTAATCGGTGTCGACGATCAGTCCGGCCAGTCCCTGTGCGGCCAGCTTGTGCCAGAGGTCGCGGTCGAAGCCGTCAGGCAGATCCATGATCCGACGCACGTCGGCCTCAGAGCAGTGCTCAGTGAGCAACTCCTGGACGGCGGCGGCGAGTTCGGCGCGTTCGGCCGCGTTGATCGTCATGGGATTCCATCCTTCCCTAAGGCCTTCTGCAAGGCCTCAGGCGCGAGTAGCGTCGGCACCAGCAAACATCAGCCGAAAGGGGTGCGGATATGAAAGCACCACTCATGGTGGCAGCCATCCTGGCTGCTGCACTCAGCGCAGCCCCGCTTGCCGGCGCAGATGAAGTTCCCAACATGACTAACGGTGCGTCCGTAGGGCAGCCCTGCGGTAACGGCACGGGAACGTACATCTTCGGGCGTGACGCCGGCGGTGCCGCTTTGATCTGCGGGGGAAACGGAAAACCCAACGTCTGGGTAGCGGCCCAGTTCCCGGTGGTTGGCGTTCGACAAATCGGCGCCACCGGATGCGTGGGGGAGGTTCATAGCCGTACCGCGAGCGGGGCTTACGCACAGTCACCGGACGGTTACGCGTTGATCTGCGCTTATCCAACTGACACCTGGGTAAAACGCTGACGCCGAATTAGGTCACTGGCAAACCCCGGTCGGGCTGCCAAGTGACGCCCTTACTCCCGGATTCCGATATGGGGCAGGATGATTCCGACCGAGCCGGGGCCGGACCCGGTCCGGATGGGAGGCGATGATGTGCGGATTCGTGGCCGGACTGCTCCGCGAAGCCCTTGAGCCTCAACGCCTCGACCGCGCACTCGAGACGCTCCACCACCGCGGGCCGGACGCCGTCGGCCGCTGGATCTCGCCGGACGGCCGTTGGTTCCTCGGTCACACCCGCCTGTCGATCATCGGCTTGACGAACGGTGACCAGCCGATCTCCAACGCTGCCGGCGACGTCCAAATGGTCGTCAACGGCGAGTTCTACGGCTACCGCGGGATCCGCGATCGCCTGCGCTCGGAGGGCTGCTCTTTCCAGACCGACTCCGACAGCGAAGTCGCACTGCATCTCTACCTCCGTGAGGGCATGAACCTGGGGCGCCACTTACGCGGTGAGTTCGCGGCCGTGATTGCCGACCGTCGCAACGGCGCGATGCTCGCGATTCGCGACCGCTTCGGAATCAAGCCGCTCTTCTACACCGTGCACGAGGGCAGCGTGTACTTCGCGTCGGAGGTGAAGGCGCTGCTCGCGCTAGGCGTTCCCGCGCGCTGGAACCGCGAGGCCGTGTTCCAGGAGTGCTTTCACTTCCGCCCGCACTCGCACTCGATCTTCGACGGCATCTACTCGGTTCCGCCCGGTCACTACGCGATCGCGCAGCGCGGCGAGGTCAGCGTCTACCCATACTGGGATCTTTCGTTTCCCACTGCGGCCGAGATCGCGGCAGACGACCGCTCTGACGCCGAGGTCGTGGCGGGCTTCCGCGACGTGCTCGACGACGCCGTGCGGGAGCGACTGGTCGCTGACGTCGAGGTCGCGAGCTACCTGTCGGGAGGGATCGACTCGTGCTCGGTACTCGGTCTTGCCCAGCGCCATATGGACCGCCCGATCCGGGCGTTCACGCTCTGCTTTGAAGACGCGGTCTACGACGAGTCGGAGTTCGCCCGCGCGCAGGCCGAGCGCTCGGGCGCGAGGTTCCACCCGGTGCCGGTGTCGCCGCGCGCGCTCGCCGAGGCGTACTCCGATGCGGTCTGGCATGCGGAGACGCCCTTCGTGAACGCCCATGGGGTGGCGAAATTCCTGCTGTCAGAGGCTGTGCGCGACGCGGGCATCAAGGTGGTGTTCACCGGCGAGGGGTCAGACGAGATGCTCGCGGGTTACGCGCCGTTTCGCCGCGACGTCCTGCTCTACAACAGCGCGAGCCAGGATCCCGAGATCGTCGCGAAGTTGCTCGCGGAGATGCGTGACTCGCGCTCGAACCGCGCCGTGCCGATGCTCACGCCGACCGAGGACGCTCCGATCCCGCAACTTGATACCGTCGCCCGGCGACTCGGCTGGATCCCGTCGTGGATCAAGACCTTCAGTGCGACGGGCGCGTACGCGACGGAGTTCTTCAGTGCGGGCATGGCCGAGAGCGTGGCCGGGATGAATCCCTATGAGGTCGCGCTTTCGCGGCTGCCCGTCGACGAACGGCTCGCAGGCCGCGATCCGCTGAACCAGTCGCTCTACCTCTGGTCGCGCATCCATCTCCCAAACTTCATCCTGACTTTCCTGTCTGACCGCATGGAGATGGCGCACTCGATCGAGGGGCGAGTGCCCTTCCTCGACCACCACGTCGCCGAATATGCAGCCGGCATCCCCATCCACATGAAGATCAACGGGATGCGGGAAAAGCATGTGCTGCGTGAAGCGACGCGCGACGTACTGATCGAACCCGTTTACAACCGCGAGAAGCACCCGTTCGTGACGCCGCCCGCGAAGTTCGGCGAAAAGGACGCCTTGCTCGAATTGATGGGCGACGTCTTCCACTCGAGTCTCCTCGACGGGCAGCCCATTTTCGACTCGGCCGCGGTACGCAAGCAGTTCGCCTCGCTCCCGGAGTGCAGTCCCGACGAGCGCACGGCCCTTGACGCTCTTTGGAATCGGGTGCTGAGTTTCACTTTGATGCACGAGCGGTTCGGGATGCAGAGTTAGTCATTCTTCTTGCAGCACACGCTTAAGCGTCCTGCCGATAGCGTTCATTGCCGAAAGTGCGGAATCGCGTAGGTCGGGTCCCGCCGTGTTCCAGTTGGCAATGACGGCGTAGGAGAGCCACGTGTTCTTCCATCTGACGATGCCCACGTCCGCTCGGACTCCCTTGTCGGTGCCGGTTTTATTGCGGACGGAAAAGCCGCGATCTGATTCTGTATGTGCCAGCGGATCAAAGCCGAAGGCAGACGCCACCATCGACAAGTCCACACCTGTCGCCAGCCAAGTTTCCAGCTGTTCTGATACGCGGTGTGACAGGAGTTCTCTTCCGGCCATCCGACTCATCAGGCGTGCCAACTCGGCAGCTGAACCGGTCGAAAAGGTAACGGCGTGCTCTGGACCACGATTATCTCGAACGTAGTCAAGCAGCGCCGAGTCCAACAGTCCGAGCGCGCCGGAAAGGTCGCGAAGCTGCTCAAAGCCAATGCGTTTCAGCAGAACATTCGTCGCCAAATTGTCACTGACGCTGGCAACCATCACACAGAGGTCGTGTATGGAAAGAGTGTCGGCTTGCAAGTACTGCCAGATACCCGAATCGGCAACCGAGAGCGCTGAATCGCGACTGAGTAGTTCGCTCGCGCTTAGATCACCGACATCGCATTGACGGGCAACTTCGGCCAGCAGCAACAACTTACCTACGCTGGCAATCTCCATCGATGCGTCGGGATTGCAGGAGGCCAATTCCTGACCTACGTCATTTCGAATGCAGATAGACCACGCGACGTCAGTGCCGGCTATAGCGTCATCGATTGCTTGCTGCACCGGATGGTGTCGCATTTATCCTCTCGGCCTGCAGATTGTTCGACCAAAGTACTACGTGGCACGACGCCAGCGGAATAATTCGGTGCCAGTTGACAGTTGATCGCTGTAGCTTGTTCGACCAGGAGGCGCTATGACTACTGCGACCCTGCAGAGCCGCCTCGCGGCCCTGCAAAGTGCAGGCCGATTCGACGCGGCAGTCGTCGGGGGCTTCGCCCGCTATATTGCCGAGGCGCCCGACGAGAAGCTCTTCCGGATGAACCCCTACCGCTACGCGGCGGAGACCGGCATCGGCGAGCGCGAGGCCGTCGACCTGTTCCTGCATGCCGCGCACGCCGGCGTGGTCGAATTCAGTTGGGGGGTCCTCTGTCCGGCCTGCGGATCTTTCATCACTACCGACCACGCGCTGCGGGCGTTGAACGATGAGCGCACCTGCGAGATCTGTGACATCCCCATCCCGCCAGAGGTCGACGACAATGTCGAGGTCACCTTCACCGTCGCGCCCTCGACCAGGACGATCCGCTTCCAAACCCCGGAGAAGCTCGACTTTCTCCGCGACAGTCTGACGCTCTTCTTCTCGCCCAGCGTCGCCGACATGACGCACATCGGTAGCTACCTCAGCGACCCCGTGTGGTTCGGCACAGCCCCGGCCGGAGCCACGACTGAAGCAGCGGTCGACCTGGCGCCAGGGCGCTATGTTCTGGCGCTGCCGGAGTACCACGCGCTGCGGCGCTTCACTGTCGACGAGGGCGCGGGCAGCGCCGCGTCGAGCTACGAGGTCCTCTCCGGTGGTCGGCTCATTCAGGACGGCGGGCAGCTAGCCGCCGGCAATGTGCGGATGAGTCTCCGCAACCGGCTTGGCCGGCCGGTGGTCTTCGGTGCGTTCCGCGATCCGCGACCGTCTTCGCCGGAGGCGCTCGCTGCGAAGTGCGCGAAGTTGGCTCAGTCGGGGGATTTGAACTTCCACCGCTTCTATACCGTCAAGGAACTGGTCACGACCCAGGCATTTCGCGATCTGTTTCGCGCCGAAAGCATTCCGTCGCAGGGCGGCCTGGGGCTGAAGAACCTGACCGTGCTCTTCACCGATCTCAAAGGCTCGACCGAGCTCTATTCGCGGATGGGTGACATGCGGGCGTACGGCCTCGTCGGTGAGCACTTCGGCCTGCTGCGCGAGGTAGTGGCCGCGCGCGGCGGCGCCGTCGTCAAAACCATTGGAGACGCGGTGATGGCGAGCTTCCCGACGCCCGCCCCGGCTCTCGAAGCGGCCATGGTGATGAACCGCGAGATCGCAAAGGTCGGCGAGCTGGAGCTCAAGATCGGCCTGCACGCCGGCCCCTGCATCGCGGTCGACCTGAACGAGCGCCTCGACTACTTCGGCCAGACGGTGAACATCGCCGCGCGCGTCCAGGGGATCGCCGACTCACGCCAGATCGTGTGCACCGATGCGGTTCGCGACGCGCCGGGCGCGGCCGAGGTGATATCGGGTCTGACCCCTGTCGGCGCGCGCGAAGAGGCGGTTCTCAAAGGCGTCGCCGACCAGGTGGGCGTCTGGCGGTATCGGTAGGCGGCTACCTTCAGGACCGCCTGACTGCACGCGGCCCGTCCCAGATGCCGCTCAGCGCAACGAGAATGCCGGTCCCATCCGCGCGGTGCTAGCCTGCGCAATGGCCTTCACCCGTCGTGACCTCATGAAAGTGACGGGCGCGGCCAGTGCCGCCGCCATCGCTGCGGCCTGTGGCACGGGCTCTCCCGCTAATCCGACCACCACCCCGAGCGCCCCCGCCGCGAAGAGTCCGCCTGCAACTCTGACCGGCCGCATCGTCCGTCCCGGCGACGCCGACTACCGAACGGCGAGTACCGGCTGGGACGAGCTGTTCACCCACTATCCACTGGTGATCGTCTTCGCCCAGCAAACGCAGGATGTGGTGAACGCCCTCACCTGGGCCCGGCAGAACGACGTCGCACTGCGGGTGCGGAGCGGCCGGCACTGCCTTGAGGGTTGGTCGAACGTGGACAACGGCATCGTGATCGACGTCAGCGAGCTGAAGTCCGCCAAGATCGACGCGTCCGCCAACACCGCGACAGTTGGCGCCGGGCTAAGCCAGATGGAGGCGGTGAACGCGCTGGGTGCGCAGGGGCTCGCGGCGCCGACCGGGACGGAGGGCACCGTCGGCCTGGCCGGTGCGACGCTCGGGGGCGGCTTCGGTCTGCTCACCCGCAGCCTCGGAATGGCCGCCGACAACCTGATGGCAGCCGAGGTCGTCGTCACTTCGGGTGCCGACGGAGCCAAGGCCATCAACGTCGACGCCACGAACAACCCCGACCTGCTGTGGGCTTTGCGCGGCGCGGGAAACGGCAATTTCGGGATCGTCACCTCGCTGACCTACCGGGTTCATCCACTGCCGAACGTCACCTACATGACCGCGACGTGGCGCGGACTCAACGACATGCAGAGCATCTTCGACGCTTGGCAGCGGTCGGCGCCGAGTGCTGACAACCGCCTCACGAGCCAGCTCGAGATTCACCCCGACTCGATCCTGCTGTTTGCTGTTCTCTCGTCCGGGCCGGAGGAAGAGGCGAAACAGCTTCTGGCGCCGATCCTTTCGGTCGGCAAGCCCGAGGTCGCGACAAAAAATGGGAAATGGGCCGACACTTACGCGGGATTCCAGATACCGGCGAACGGCGAGTCCGCGAATTGGAAGTTCTTCTCGCAGTTCATCACCGACCCGTTTCCGGCTGAGGCGATCAGCCTGATCGGTTCCTTCATGACACGAGCTCCCTCGCCCGACTCCAACTACTTCACCAATGCCTTCGGCGGGGCGGTCAAGGACAGTGAGCCCCCCGGCGGCTCTGCGTTTGCCCACCGCGGCGCGCTCTTCTACGCCGAGCCCGGGGTAGGTTGGGGCACTCGGGGCGGGGTGCCGGCACAAAGCGATCCGATCACCGTGAAGGCCCAGGCTTGGATTGCTGAGTTCAGCCAGGCGTTGCGACCCTATGTGAGTGGCGCCTACGTCAACGTTCCGAACGTCGGAATGGCGGATTGGGAAACGGCCTACTGGGGATCCAACGTCAGTCGTCTGCGCACGATCAAGGCGAAGTACGACCCCGGCAACGTGTTTCACTACGAGCAGAGCATCCCGCCCGCGTCGGGCTGACTGGCAACAACTTACGAGGGTGGCGAGAGGACGTGGATGACCTCACGCAGCGGCTCCGGGGACGTCGCGACTTCGCCGATGAACGGGTTCGCAAGTTCCAAGATGAGGAACAGGTTAGCGGCCACCAGCACGCCTACCGTCGCGACCATCGCGTAGTGCATCTTGGGTTGCTCGACGCCGTAAACGATCGAGCAGCCGAGGACCAGGCCGCTGGTGAGGAGGATGATCGCCCACAACGACCACGGTGGGCCGCCGTCGGTCCGGGCCTGAAGTACGCGTTCTGTGCGTGCCTGGCTGATCTTGTCGAGTTTGTTGAAAGCGCCTGCGAGGAAAGCTTTTTGGGTATCAGTGTGCGGCTGGACTTGTTCGTATGAGGAGTAGAGGCGCTGCAGAGCATTTTCAGCTTCTGGGAACGACCTGTTAGTCGGGGCAAGTTCCCACTCGGTTACCGCCGCGCGCTCGTAGTCCAGCAGGCTCTGGCGGATTCGGTCGCTGTCGGGCTTGTCGAACACGGCGAGGTCCCTGGCCAACTGCACCCCGGCCGCGCCCTCGTCCCGCGCTTGGCCGTCCTCAGTATGGATCTGACTCCACATCGCGGAAACGACGAAGCCGATGAAGAATGCGTAGACGAATCCGACAACTCCGTAGACGAACTTAGTGGCATCGTTGTGCCCGTCCTCTTTGATTCCGGGGAAACGGCGCCGGACATATGTCTGGACGAGCGCCGCCCCGCCTGCAACAAGGACGATGAGGCCGAATAACAACAGCCAGGACGGAATGTTGCTCACGATCCAACTAGTCACAGGCCCCGCTCCTTCACAGCATCGCGCCGTGCCTTTCGACCTTAGGTGCAGTCGCGGTGTGACGCGAACTTCGAGTGCATGGAATCATCAGCCAGGGACGGGGATCCGTAGTGACGAGAGTTGAGTTGGGACTTCACCAGGCAGTCGCTGCCGGCGGCGACCAATGAAGTGTTCCGCTGCGGTGCTACTCGGCGCCGGCACAAGCTGGGAGATCCGCGAGATCGATCTCGACCCGCCTCGTGCCGGCGAGGTGCTGGTCCAGATGGCGGTTGCGGGTATCTGCCACTCCGACGACCACTACGCCACGGGTGACGGGGTTGCCGGGCAGCGCTTGACGGCGATCATGGCGGCCAATGGGATTCCGCTGCCGGACCTCTATCCGATGCTGGGCGGACACGAGGGCGCCGGCGTCGTCGTTGAGGTCGGGCCCGGCGTGCGGACAGTACGACCCGGCGACCGGGTGGCGACGTCGTTCATTCCCGCTTGCGGATCCTGCCGGTGGTGCTCGTCGGGTCAGAGTTATCTCTGCGATCTCGGTGCCGGCACCGTATCGAAAGAAATGACCACCGACGGCACGCCGCGTCGGCACCTGGGCGACGAAGCGCTGACGGCGATGACGCAGTTGGGCACCTTCGCCGAGTACGTGGTGGCGGCCGAGTCTTCGGTGATCAAGATCGACGATGACATTCCATTCCACGCGGGTTCGCTGGTGTCTTGTGGTGTCACCACCGGCTGGGGTTCGGCCACTGTCGGGGCAGGCACCGAGGTCGGTGACACCGTCGTGGTGATCGGCGTCGGCGGCGTCGGGATGAACGCGTTGCAGGGCGCCCGATCGGTGGGGGCGAAATTCGTGGTCGCGGTGGATCCCGTTGCCTTCAAACGTGATTCGGCACCACTGTTTGGCGCCACGCACGTCGTGACGTCCGTCGAGGAGGCGGCCCCGCTGGTGCGAGATCTCACCCATGGTGTGATGGCAGACCGAGTCGTACTCACTCCCGGCGTCGTACCTATCGATCTGCTGTCGCCGGCGATGATGCTGACCCGCAAGGGCGGCACGTGCGTACTCACCGGCCTGAGCCAGTACGACGAGTTGCCGGTGCCGATGGTGCTCAACGACATGGTGTTGTCAGCCAAGCAGCTCAAGGGCGTGCTCGGCGGTGGCATGAATCCACGCGCCAGCACGCCGATGCTGCTCTCGATGTACCGCGAGGGCCGGTTGAAACTCGATGAGCTGGTCACCCGCCGCTATCGACTCGAGCAGATCAACGAGGCTTTCGGCGACATGCGGGAAGGCCGAAACATCCGCGGGTTGATTGACTTCCAGTAGCTCGACAGGCCGTTGCGGCAGGACGCCCTAGTGTCAAAGTCGCTCTCGCACTTAGCCAATTCTGGCAAATTGCCACGCGAGCCCGCGGTGGCGTCATAAGCTCCGGCTAATCGGCGATCGGCATCGGTCCGGCTTTGACTGGTCGCCCCGGTGGGGGGAGTTCACTTTGTCGTACGTGTTTGCGTTGCCCGAGGCGATGTCCGCCGCGGCCACAGACGTTGCATCGATCGGTTCGGCCGTAGCCACAGCAGGCCAGGGCGCGGCGAGCGCCACTTCAGGGGTTCTCGCCGCAGCCGAGGATGAGGTGTCAGCGGCGATCGCGAATCTGTTTTCAGCCCACGGCCAGAGCTACCAAGCTCTCAGCGCCCAGGTAGAAGCCTTTCAAGAGCGATTTGTACTGGCACTGAACGGCGCGACCGGCGCATATGCCGCCGCCGATGCGGCCAGCGCTGCGCCATTGGCGGCCTTCGAGGCGCTGGGCATTCCGCAGACTCCGGCGGCATTGAACGCCAGTTTCCAGGCCTTTCTCTCGTCGCCCGGCGCTCCGGTAGTCGAATCGCTGATCGCGTGGCCGCCATTCCGGACATTGTTCTCCAGCGAAATCCCGCCGCTGTCGTGGTTTCTCGGCAACTCGCCGCCACCACTGTTGAATTCGCTGCTGGGACAGACGGTCTCCTATAACGACTATGACGGCATGCGCGTCGTGCAGATCACGCCGGCTCATCCAACCGGGGAATACGTGGTCGCCCTGCACGGTGGGGCGTACATCTTGCCGGTCTCGATCGTGCACTGGGTCAACTACTCGGTGACGTCGTACATGACCGGCGCGACCTACCAGGTGCCGATCTACCCGCTGGTGCAGGAAGGTGGCACCGCCGGCGTCGTCATACCCAAAGTGGCCAACTACATCTCCTCACAGATCGCCCTGCACGGGGCCCAGAACGTCAGCGTGATCGGTGATTCCGCCGGCGGAAACCTCGGGCTGTCGGCGGTCCAATACATGGTGAGTCAGGGTGATCCGGTGCCCTCGTCGCTGGTGTTGCTGTCTCCGTGGCTGGACCTTCAGTTCGGACAGCAGATCGGCAAGGTGTGGGCCGGCGGTCTGCCGTTGAACAACTACCTGGTGAGCCCGCTCTACGGGTCACTGACCGGACTGCCGCCGACGTACATCTACTCGGGCGGGCTCGATCCACTCGCAAGTCAAGCGGCCGTTCTCCAGCAAGAAGCCCTGGCGCACGCTGCCCCGGTGCACTTCGTCCTGGACTACCTCGGCTTCCACGACTGGATTCTCGGCCCGACAGGCATCCCGTACCTGCCGCAGATCAACCAGCAACTCGGTATCGCGGCCTAACGGTCATCGGTCCCAGGGGCACATGTCGCGGATCGCGATTCGGACGACCTGCGCGGCCCCTTCTGGACCGAGCCCGGGGTTGAGCGCAGAGAACTGGTTGGTGATGTTCGCGCGGCTGACGCCGTTGTCCATGAGGCCGCAGAGATCCAATCCTTGACCCACCTCAACCGAATCGCCATTGCTGTCTTCGATGCCGGCCGCGCGGACATCTGCCAGGAACGCGTGCCGGCCGCACCCGGGGCCGGGTCCGGGCGAACGCCCTTGAGGGCAATCCGGTAGCGGGTCAGCATTGGCGGCCGGGGCGAGCCCCAAAGCCAGAACCGCCATGCCTGCCAAACCCATGGCTCGCACCCATCGAGTGCGGTGCGGGCGCGATGGTCCTGTTCTGGTCGACATGATCGTGATGGTGAACGCGCAAACTGGAGCGAGGCTGTGTTTTGGTTGGACGTTTTCTGTTGGTCTCAAGTTAACCGTTTAGACATCTGAACGACGCCTTGGCGCGACAGCGACCATTTCCAGGAAACTGCCACGCGTCCCCTCGGCGTCGTCATAGGCTCCGGCTACTCGGTCATCTGTGTCGACCGGTTGTCTCGAAGGGTTGGAGCAGCACGTTGTCGTATGTTGTTGCGTTGCCGGAGGCGATGTCGGCCGCGGCCACGAACGTGACCTCGATTGGTTCGGCGGTCGCGACGGCGAACCAAAGTGTGGCGCGCGCGACCACGGGGGTTCTGGCCGCGGCAGAAGATGAGGTGTCAGCAGCGATCGCGGCGTTGTTCGCCGCCCATGGTGAGAGCTATCAAGTTCTCAGCTCGCAGGTCGCGGCTTTTCACGAGGGGTTCGCGCAGGCATTGGCCGGGGCGCCCGGGGCGTACGCCGCGGCTGAGGCGGCCAGCACTGCGCCGTTGGCGGCGTTCGAGCAGGTGGCACTCGGTGTCCAGCGGATCCCGACGACCGTGGCCGGCGGCCTCGAATCTCTGGCGTCGGCGCCCGGCACTTTCCTTGCGGGGCTGAGGTCCGGCGAAATCCCACCGTTTTCGTGGATACTCGGCAATTCCCCGCCGCCGCTACTGAATGCGGTGCTGGGCCAAACGGTCTCGTACACCACCTACGAGGGCATGAGCGTTGTGCAGATCACGCCGGCGCATCCGACCGGTGAGTACGTGGTCGCGATCCACGGTGGCGCATTCGTCTTTCCGCCCTCGATCTTCCACTGGGTCAACTACTCGGTGACGTCCTACATGACCGGTGCGACCTTCCAGGTGCCGATCTACCCGCTGGTGCAGCAAGGAGGTACCGCCGGCATGGAGGTGCCCAGGATGGCCAGCCTCATCTCGTCGCAGATCGCCCTGCACGGGGCGCAGAACGTCAGCGTGACGGGCGACTCCGCGGGCGGCAACCTCGCGCTCGCGGCCGTCCAGCACCTGGTGAGTCAGGGTGCCACCGTCCCGTCGGCCATGGTGTTGCTGTCTCCGTGGCTGGATGTCGGGACCGGGGGAGCCGGCCAGATGTGGGCCGGCAATCTATCGGTGACCAACCCGATGGTGAGTCCGCTGTACGGGTCACTTGCCGGACTTCCGCCGACGTATGTCTATTCGGGCTCATTCGACTCGCTCTCCGCGCAGGCGTCCATCCTGCAGCAGAACGCTGCGGCCATCGGGGCGCCCTTCCACTTCGTGCTGTTCCCCGGCGGAATCCACGACTGGGTGATACTCACCCCGTTCGGTCCGCCGTACTGGCCGCTGATCAACCAGAACCTCGGCATCGCGGCCTGACAGCGGGGGTCCGCGCCGTCCAAGAATTTCCGGCGTCGTCCCCGTACGCCGTACTCTTCGACCGTGAACGCGATCGACCCGGACAAGCTCAACATCTGCCTGCAGGTGCTGGCCGACATCGAGTCGTTGCCGCCCGAGCATCCCGATGCCGTCGCCGTACGTCGGGCCACCGGGGGCATCTTCAAGTCGGTCAAGAAGGCCCGCCGCCATGCCAAGCGCGACGCCATCGCCACCGCCGACCGCGCCGTTGTCGCGGCGACCGCGACCGGCGCACCCGGCCGCATCGACGACGAGACTCAGGGCCTGCCGTTGGTGTCGACGGCGGTCGGCGCCTCCGCAGGCACCTTGCTGCGGTCGCGCGCCTGCTACATCTGCAAGATCCACTACACCGTGGTCGACGCCTTTTACCACCAGCTCTGCCCGGACTGCGCCGCGCTCAACCACGCCAAGCGCGATGCCCGCACCGACCTCAGCGGTCGCACTGCCCTGCTCACCGGTGGCCGCGCCAAGATCGGCATGTACATTGCGCTGCGACTGCTCCGCGACGGCGCTCACACGACCATCACCACCCGTTTTCCGAACGACGCCGTGCGGCGCTTCGCCGCGATGCCCGATAGCGCCGATTGGTTGCACCGGCTGCGCATCGTGGGGATCGACCTGCGCGACCCCGCCCAGGTGGTCGCGCTCGCGGACACGGTTGCCGCCCAGGGTCCGCTGGACATTCTGATCAACAATGCCGCCCAGACGGTCCGCCGCGCTGCTGGCTCCTACGCGGCGCTCGTCGAGGCCGAACGGACTCCGGCGCTGGAAGTCGCCTCGGAACTAGTCGACGTGATCACGTTCGACCGCGTCAGCGATGCCCATCCCGCGGCTCTGGCGGGCAGCCTCGCCGAGCACCACACTCCGCACGCGGTGACCGAACTGGCGCTGACCGCCCGTAGCGCATCTCCGGACCGGATCGCCGCAGGCACCGCGATCGACGCCGGAGGCCTGCTGCCTGACACCGCGTCCGTCAACAGCTGGACTCAGCGCGTGCACGAGGTCGACGCGATGGAACTCCTCGAGGTCCAGCTGTGCAACCAGACCGCGCCGTTCATCCTGGTGAGTCGGTTGCGCCCGGCGATGGCGGCCTCACCTGCCCGCCGCAAGTACGTCGTGAATGTGTCTGCGATGGAGGGGCAGTTCAGCCGTGCCTACAAAGGCCCGGGCCATCCGCACACCAACATGGCGAAGGCCGCCCTGAACATGCTTACCCGGACCAGCGCCGGCGAGATGCTGGAGCAGGACGGCATTCTCATGACCGCCGTCGACACCGGCTGGATCACCGACGAGCGTCCGCACCCGACAAAGCTGCGGCTGGCCGAGGAGGGTTTTCATGCCCCGCTGGACCTCGTCGACGGGGCCGCCCGGGTGTACGACCCCATCGTTCGCGGGGAGGCCGGCGAGGATCTGTACGGCCGCTTCCTGAAGGACTATTCGCCGAGCAACTGGTAGCCGCAGCTGGGCGTGACGCGCTCGGCGATCCGGATCAGATGACCACGCTCGTGCCTTTTGATCCCTTCGCGCCCGCACTACCGCCGGCTCCGCCGGACCCGCCCGCCCCGCCTTGGCCGGCGTTGGCATCGGCGAGGGTATTTGCTCCGGCGTTACCGCCGTCACCGCCGTCGCCGCCCTTGGAGCCCGCGTTCGAACTGTTTCCCCCAATGCCGCCGGTGCCGCCGGTGGCGGTGCCCCCGCTGTGGGCGTCAGCCTCGCCGCCGTTCCCGCCCGCGCCGCCGCTGGCGGTGCCGCTGCCGCCGTGTCCGCCGACATGGCCAATGGCGTTTCCGTTTCCGAAGGTGATCGCCTCGCCGCCTTGGCCGCCCTTGCCGCCGATGACGCCGCTGCCGCCGGCGCCGGGTGTGCCGCCGGTGGCGTTTCCGCCTCCATCGTTTTGTGCCAAACCGCCGAACCCGCCGGCACCGCCGGTCCCGGTACCGCCGGTGGCGTTGCCGCCGGCGCCACCGGTGCCGCCCGTGACGTTGAACACGGCGGCTTTGCCTTCGATTGCCGCGAGGCCGCCGGCGCCGCCGTTGCCGCCGTTGCCGGCAGTGCCATTGCCGCCCTTGCCGCCGTTGCCGGGGGTGACGCTGCCAGTCCCTTGGGTCGTCGCATCACCGCCGTCACCACCGAGCCCACCGGTGGTGCCGGCGCCACCGGCCGCGCCGGTGCCGCCAGTAGCGGCGGAGGTGTTGGCGGAGTTGTCGATCTCCGCATTACCGCCGGACCCGCCCGCGCCGCCCGCCCCACTCGACCCGCCGCTCGCGCCGGTACCACCAGCACCGCCGTGGCCGCCGTCACCTCCGGTAGCGGTTGCGGCTTTACCCCCGGTGCTCGCATCACCGCCGACACCGCCCTTGCCGCCGCTGCCGCCGTTACCGCCGACGCCATGGGCGCCCGCCTGACCGCCCAACATCGAACCGGCACCACCGGCCCCACCAGCACCGCCGTCGCCGCCGTCGCCGCCCGCGCCGCCGTTGCCGCCCGCGACCGTGCCCGTGCCGAAGTCGTCCGCCCCGGCACCTCCCAGGCCGCCCTTGCCGCCCGCCCCGCCGGCGCCGCCCGCACCACCATTGCCGTGCAGCAACCCGCCGGCTCCGCCGGCCCCACCCGCTGCGCCGTTACCGCCGTTACCGCCCGCTGTGCCCATCCCATTGAAACTGCCCGCCGCACCAGCGCCACCCGCCCCGCCGGCCCCGCCGTTGCCGAATAGCCCCGCATCACCGCCCCGGCCACCGGGCTTTCCCGGCGCCCCCGACCCGCCATCGCCGCCGTTGCCGAACAGGATTCCGCCCGCTCCACCGCCCTGCCCTGTGCCTGCCGCCCCATTGGTGCCATCACCGATCAGAGGACGCCCGACCAACAGGTTCGTCGGCGTGTTGATCAACGCCAACAACTCGTCGAACGGTGATGCATTGGCCGTGTCCGCAGCCGCGTAGGCCGCGCCGCCGGCGGTCAGGGCAGACACGAACCGGTCATGAAACGCCGCCGCCTCCGCGGACAGCGCCTGATAATCCTGGGCGTAAGTACCGAATAGCGTCGCGATCGCCGTCGACACTTCATCACCTGCAGCAACCGCCACTGCGGTGGTCGGTGCTGCGGCGGCCGCGGTAGCCGCGCTGACCGACGAACCGATGCCGGCCACATTCGCTGCCGCTGTCGCAAAAGTCTCCGGAATCGCAAACACGTACGACATGGCGGCCTCCCAGCGCCACAGGGGACCGTCAAAAATACGACGGCCAGAAGTATTGAAAACCCCCAGGTAAATATGGCAGTCCGCACCGGCCCGCCGCAATGCTCAATCCAATAAACTATTTATTTATCACCAATCAAATACCTCAATTCTTCATAGGCAAAAGAGATCCGCGCCAATGCTCTGCAACAGCCCGTCCGCCACGTAGTTCGCCCAAACCGCCGCGCGACTCCTCGCCGGAGACATAAGCTCCGGCTTGCCCGGCGATCGATCGGCCGGACGCTTGAGTGGCCACCCCGAGGTTTGGAGCGCGCGTTGTCGTACGTTGTTGCGTTGCCCGAGTTGATGTCCGCCGCGGCCACGAATGTGGCGTCGATTGGTTCGGATGTCACAACGGCAAGCCGGAGCGTGGCGGGTGCTACCACGGATGTTCTCGCTGCTGCCGAGGATGAGGTGTCGGCCGCGATCGCAACCGCGTTTTCCGCCCACGGCGAGGGTTTTCAGGCTCTCAGCGCCCAGGCGGCGGCTTTTCACGAACGGTTCGTGCAGACCTTGACGGGCGCAACCGGGGCGTACGCCGCCGCAGAGGCGGCCAGTGTCGCGCCGTTGGCGGCCTTCGAGCAGGCGGCGATCGGTGTTCAGCAGCTTCCGTCGGCAGCGGCCACCGGATTCGAGTCTTGGATTCAATCGTGGTTTTCGGTAGCCGATTCGCCATTCCTGAAGCTGCTGGCCGACCCCTTCCCGCCGTTGTCGTGGATCATGGGCAACCAGCCGCCGCCGCTTTTGAATTTATTGCTGGGCGAGACTGTCTCGTACACCACGTCTGAGGGCATGAACGTCGTTCAGATCACGCCGGCTCATCCCACTGGCGAATACGTGGTGGCTTTGCACGGTCGCGCATTTATCTTTCCGCCCTCAATTTTCCATTGGGTCAATTATTCGGTGACGGCCTATATGACCGGCGCAACCTTCCAGGTACCGATTTATCCGTTGATCCAGGAGGGTGGCACTGCCGGGACGGTCGTACCGGCTACCGCCCGCTTCATCTCCTCGCAGATCGCTCAACACGGGGTCCAGAACGTCAGCGTGATCGGCGACTCGGCGGGTGGCAACCTCGCCCTGGCTGCCGTCCAGTACATGGTGCAGACGAACCCGCTCGGCCCCGTCCCGTCGTCGATGGTCCTGCTGTCTCCGTGGCTGGACGTCGCGATGGGCGAACAGGTCAGCATGTGGTGGGGAGGCAATCTCTCTGTCACCAACCCGATGGTCAGCCCGCTGTACGGATCGTTGGCCGGACTTCCGCCGACGTATGTCTACTCGGGGTCGTTGGATCCGCTGGTCGCCTCCGCCAATGCCCTGCAGCGGGAAGCGCAGAGCCTCGGCGCCCCGTTCAGTTTCGTCACCGCCCCGTTCCAAAGTCACGACTGGGTTCTGCTGAACCCGCTTGGGTTGCTGTACTGGCCGCAGATCAACCACGAACTCGGCATCGCGGCCTGAGTGCCTGCTTGCACGAATTAGTGCAGGTCAGCGGTGCCGGCGTTTAGTCTCGCGTGATGAACCGGATCTGGCAGTGGATGTGGGATCGGTACGGAGCGAGGTACTCGTGGGCGGCCTATGCATTCGCGTTCCCTTTGCTCCTGCCGCTTTATCTCTTTTGGTCGTTTCTCATCGTTGCTGTCGAGAAGTCCGGTCACTATGTCGAGGCGGCCGCCGTCACCGTTGTCGCCGTGCCGGTGCTGGCGTACGTGATCATGCTTCCCGGACTGGGGGGCTTCCGCGTTGCGGAGCAGTGGGCAGCCGGCCACGAGGTCGATCGGGCTAGGGCACTGGAAGCCACCTACGCCTTCACCCGGGGGGCGGTTGTTCGAGCGGTCGCATTCAACGCCGTTTGGGACGGCTTGTTATCGGTCGTTGTCGGTGCGGTGGCCGGGGCAACAGGGGCGCGGCTAGTCCAGTACGGGATCCTGGGCGCCGTCGTAGGAATGGTCACCCAGGTGGGCGCGGTGCACAGCTTCGGCGAGGTAGCGGCGCGGCCAGTCAGGATCGCCATCGCCGGTGACACGGGGGTCGGTGACTCCCTGCCCCGCTCACGACCGACATTTGCCGCGTGGTCCAGCGTGTCCATGCTTTCGGCCGTGTTTCTGTTCTCGGTTTATGGTGCGATGCTGGCGGCCGTATTCGATTGGGCCCGTGCGGCACCGGTGCTCTTTCTCGTGATCGGTTGTGCGTTGGCGCTCGGCTTCGGGGTGCCGAACGTCAGTGCCGCGTTCGCACCATCCTTGCGACCCATGCGCGACCTCGCCGAAGGAACCGAGCGTGTTGCGGTCGGTGACTACAGCCAACGGCTGCCGGTGGTGCAGGACGATGGCCTCGGTGCCCTCGCTGCGTCATTCAACCGAATGCAGGCGGGTTTGGTTGAACGACAACGACTTCAGGCTGCTTTCGGAACCTACGTCGACCCCGCCCTGGCTTCGCGACTGCTCGCGCAGGGTGACGACGTGTTCACCGGCGAACGCCGGGAGGTGACGGTGATGTTCGTGGACATCCGCGACTTCACTCCGTTCGCGGAAGCCAACACCGCCGAGGACACCGTCGCCCGCCTCAACACCCTGTTCGAAATCGTCGTCCCGGCTGTAGTCGACGCCGGTGGGCACGTCAACAAGTTTCTCGGTGACGGCGCCCTGGCGGTCTTCAACGCACCCAATGACCTGGTTGATCACGCCGATGCCGCTGTCAGTGCGGCTGTGCTCATCCACCGTCTGGTCGCCGAACGATTCGATGACGCGCTTCGCATCGGCATCGGGATCAACACTGGTGTAGTGATCGCCGGCACGATCGGTGGGGGAGGCAAGCTGGAGTTCACCTTGATCGGCGACACCGTCAACGTCGCTGCTCGCGTCGAGCAGCTCACCAAGACCACCGGTGACGCAATCCTTCTCACCCACTACTGCGTCGACGCCCTCGTTGGCCGACCGACCGGACTCAACGACCGTGGCGCGCACGCACTGAAGGGAAAGTCGGCCGAGGTGCAAGTATTCGGCCTCGATCCGAGCGTCGTCTACTGAAGCGGGTTCTCCAGCACCACGGCGACACCTTGGCCCGACCCGATGCACACACCGATCACGCCGTAGCGCGCGCCACGTTCCTGCAGTTCGGTGGCCAACGTGAGCACATAGCGGGTTCCGGTGGCTCCGAACGGGTGCCCGATGGCCACTGCGCCGCCGTTCGGCGTCAGCTTGTCGTCGGGGATGACGAAACCGTCCAGCTGGTTGGGGAGTTCGCGCAAGACACCCAGCGCTTGCGCACTGAATGCTTCGTGCACTTCCCATACGTCGATCTGCTCCGGTCTCAGACCTGCTCGACGGATGGCCATCGGAATGGCCCACGCCGGCGCCAGGCCCATCACCAGTGGATCGATCCCGTAGACAGCGCTGGACAGCACCCGAGCCAGCGGTGCTACCCCGAGTTCGGCTGCCTTTTCTCTGGATGCAACGACGACCGCGCTGGCACCGTCGGTCAGCGGAGTCGAGTTGGCGGCGGTCATCTGGGTGGTGCCCGGCTGGGCGCGCAACGCGGCGAGTGTCTCCGCGATGGTGTCGTCGCGGATGAACTCGTCGTGCTCGGCCAACCGCGCGGGGGTCTTCTTGGTCGCGGGGAGGGGTACCGGCATGATCTCTTTGGCGAACCGGCCGCGGTCGCGTGCGGCTTTGGCGTGCTGCTGCGACCGTAGGGCAAAGTCGTCAATCTCTTTGCGGCTCAGCGAATATCGGTCGGCGACGTTTTGTGCGGTCTCGATCATGCTGATGTAGGCGTTGCGGGCGAGCAGGGCCGGGTTGGGCGGGCCGCCGGCGCCGGACCACATGGTGTCGAGCATGAACACCGGGCCTCGTGGGCTGAACGGCGCGTCACCCTTCATCAGCGCCCACCCTGACCGTGACATCGACTCGACTCCGCAGGCGATCCCGACGCCCAGATCACCCGCTTTGATGGAATGACTGACGCTGATCAAGGCACTCAGTGACGACCCGCAGTACCGATTGAGTGTTGCGCCGGCGACGCTGTCGGGGAATCCCACGGCCAATGCCGCCCAGCGGGCGATATCGCCCATTCCCTCGTGCGCGGGATTCACACAACCGGCGACGATATCTTCCACGGCATCCAGCGGTACTCCGACGCGTTCGCACGCGCCCTTCATCGTCATGCCCAGCAGTTCATCGGTGCGGATGCCGGACAGCGTGCCGCCGTAGCGGGTGAACGGTGTGCGTACTCCGCCTAGAACGTAGGCCTGCGTCATGGTCAGCCTTTCCGCGATTGGTTTATGGCGCTCAGGTGGTCATGCGTCGGGAGTGAAGGTATAGGTTTCGCCGTGCGCGAGGTACACGAATTTCGTTGTCGTGGTTGAGGCTTCGGCGGCACGCTGGAAGTCGTCGAGTGGTGGCGTTGCCGATGAAATAGACATTGCCTTCGTCGAAAGATGCTGTGCCGCTGCTGGTTAATTCCAAGAGAGCCATCATGGCTTCTCCTCCGCGCGGTGAGCTGAAGCGGTAGGTGGGTGAGGCCGAAGGCCGCAACATAGACCATAAGCCCGCGCGAGTTGGTAGTCGAGTGTCGCGACGAACTCGTCGATTGAGGGGCACGAGACCTCGCTGGGTCATAGCCGCGCTTGCGTCGTTGCGTAAGCCACCGGGTGAAGCTAACAGCGCTTCATCGCACGCCGCTATCACAAAATTCATGTGCGCGGCGTACCCGGCCACCGGTATGCCAAAGATCTTGACAGCGCGGCCGCCCACGCGCCTCGTAACGTAGAAATCAGCCGTCAATACAGCGGTAAAGCTGTTGTATTACAACGATTTGCAGATATCAGGATGAACGCTCAGTCAAGGAGAGCACCGTGAGCCAGCAGGACAAAGCCACCCGTTTCGCCGAGCTTCACACCAAGGGAGCGCCACTGGTGCTCTACAACGTGTGGGACGCGGGCAGCGCTGCCACACTGGCCAAAGCGGGAGCGCCGGCAGTGGGGACCAGCAGTTGGTCGCTCTCCGAAGCGCAGGGCTACCGGGACGGCGAGGGCATCCCCGTCGAGTTTCTGAACCAGATCGTCGAAAGGATTGTCGCATCGGTCGACGTACCGGTCACGGCAGACTTCGAGGGCGGCTTCACTGAGGACGACGTTGAGCTGGCACAGAACATCTCCCGTTTGCTGGATACCGGTGTCGTCGGAATCAATTTCGAAGACCGCGTCGTCAAGGGATCCGGACTGTACGCGATCGACCGGCAGGCCGATCGAGTCGCGGCTATCCGGAAAGTCGCCGATGAAAAGGGCATTCCGCTGTTCATCAATGCCCGCACCGACTTGTTCTTGGGACAAGGCAATGAGCCGAAATCGGTCACCGGGGAAGCCATCGATCGGGCAAAGGCTTATGCCGCGGCCGGCGCCTCCGGGTATTTCATCCCTGGCCTACCTGACAAGGACCTCATCACCCGAATCTGCGAAGGCTCACCGCTGCCGGTCAACGTGATGACCTTCGACGGCGTGCCCACCAATGCCGAGCTTGCCGAAATCGGTGTAGCGCGAATCAGTTACGGCAACACGCCGTATGTAGAGGCGATGAAGGCTTTTGAAAGTGACTTCCTCAAACTGGCCTAGTGAGCGAGCACTGATGAGCTATCCCGAACAGCCGACGTTGTTCGACGACTTCGACGACGCCCAGGTTCCGGCCTTTGACATCGCCGCATTTTCGGCTGCGTCCGAGCACCGCCTCGATGAAGACTCGTGGATCACTCACGTGCCTGGTCTGCTCACCGGGCACCAGATGCTGCTGGCCGAGCTGGCCGCCCTCGATGTGTGGGAGCAACGTCGCCGGTGGATGTACAACCGGATGGTCGACGAACCTCGGCTGACTGGCGAGTACACCGATCGTGCCTCGGCGCCAACGTTTCTCGCCGAGTTGGCCGCGATGTTGAGCGATCAGTTCGGGGTGCCTTATGAACGGATTTGGATGAACTGGTATCGGGACCACAACGATGGCACCGGCTGGCACGCCGACCGTCCGGCGGATAAATTGGCGACGGCAACCATTCCGGTGGTAAGCCTGGGCGCACCGCGTCGATTTCTGGTTCGCCCGGTAGGGGGCGGGCTCAGCTGGGTGTTCACCCCTGCCGGCGGCGACTTGATTGTGATGCATGGCCGGTGCCAACGCGACTTCCAACACTGTGTGCCCAAGCAGAAGACGCCGGCCGGAGCCCGGATGAGTCTGAATTTTTCCAGCGCCGTCAAGTCCTGAACGCACGGCTGAAGTGCTGATCCCTAGGCGCCGCATCATGTTTACCTTCACTCACCGCAATGCCGAGATGCAACTCGACGAGGATCACACGGCATTGGTTTTGGCAGACATGCAGAACGAGTTCCTGACCGAGGGTGGCGTCTATTTCCCGATGATCGAAGAACGCCTCACGCAGTCTGGACGACGGCCGAAGCCGTCGCCCGCATGAACGAGAGGAGGAGATCTTGACCAACGGCCAGGCGATGATGCGGGCAATTCAGCAAGAAGAGTGGGGCTCACTCGACACGATGAGATTGGTTGAAGTGCCACGGCCAGAACCTCTTCCGACAGAGGTGCTGGTCCGGGTGAAAGCTGTCGGAGTCAACCCGATCGACTATCACACGGCGGTCGGCAGGGGTTACATGGACGCGTTGGCACTGCCGCACATTCCCGGATGGGAGATCTCGGGGGTGGTCGAGAAGGTTGGATTTGGGACGAACCGCTTTAAGGTCGGGGACGAGATTTTCGGATTCCCAAGGTTTCCACGGGCGGCCGGAGGATATGCAGAGTACCTGGCTGTCCCGGCCCGGCAACTGGCCTTGAAGCCCGGTGTTATCAGCTTTGAAGAGGCCGCTGCGGTTGCTCTCACCGGCCTGACCGCCTGGCAAATGCTCGCTGAGGTAGCTGAAGTCGGCTCGGGAACGATCGTTGTGGTGAACGGCGCTGCCGGCGGAGTCGGCCACATCGCTGTGCAGGTAGCAAAAGCATTGGGCGCGTCCGTGATTGCCGTCGCTCGGCAAGAGCAGCACGAGCTTGTGCAACGACTGGGCGCGGATCGCGTAGTCGACTACACCACGTCAGTCGTCACTGACGAGGTCAACGATGCGGATGTGGTGATCGAGCTCGCCGGTGGCGATACGACGATCCCGATGCTGGGCGCGCTGCGCAAAGGCGGGTTGCTCATCAGCGCCAGAAAGCTGCCGAATATTTCCGAGATCCATTCAGCGGCTGCGGATTTGGGTGTGCCGGCATCGTCGTTCGTCGCTGAACCCGACTACGTGGCTCTGGAACAGCTGTCGAAACTGATACAGCACGGCTCCCTCAAGGTTGAAGTGTCGTCGGTGCTGCCTTTGGCCGACGCGGTCGAGGCTCTGGAAAAGATTCCCCGAGGCCACCTCATCGGGAAAACCGTTCTCCGGATTAGCTGATTCGCGTTCCGTGTCCACGCCAGACCGCAATCACTGGTTCTTCTCGCTGGATCCCGCGGGGCGCCGTCAGTACTCCGAAGACACTGTCGCCAGAGCGACCGAAGTCTGCGCCGGCTACCCACGCGGTGATATGTCCGTGTGGGACTGGGCGTGAGGGGTGCTACTCGCTCGTAATTGGCTCTGTGGCAGGCATTTCAAGAGGCAGTAACACGATGAACCGCGTATCGCCCGGCGTCGACTCCACCCGTAGATCGCCACGATGGTTCTTGACGACGATGTTCCAGGCCAGATCGAGGCCCAGTCCGGTGCCTTCACCGAACGGTTTGGTGGTGAAGAACGGTTCGAAGATATGGTCGCGGACGTCCTCGGGTATTCCGGGGCCCGTGTCGCAGATCTCCACTCGCGCCCTATTCTCGCCATCGCGTGAAGTTCGCAGTGTCAGGGTTCCGCCCTCGCTGCGCATGGCGGCGATGGCGTTGTCGATGATGTTCGTCCAAACCTGGTTGAGATCGCCTGGATAGCAGGGGATTTCGGGTAGAGATTGATCGAACTCCTTGACTACCGCGATGACTGGTCGGTCCTTGGCCGCATCTTTGCCCAGCCGGTCGGCGAACATCGCCAGCGTACTTCGCAGTAGTGCGTGTACATCGGTCACCTGGAACGGCGCCCGGTCCAGTTGGGAGTACTGCTTGGCGTCGGCCACCAGCGCCGAGATTCTATTGCTGGCTTCGAGAATCTGGTCCATCAGCAGCTCGCCTTCCACGGTGCAGGTGAGCCACTGGATCGCCTTCTCCAGCGATGTCGATGCATCCAGTTCGTCGATGGTCGCCGAAGTCCGCTCCAGCCAATCGATGTCGATGCCCGCTTCGACGAACGTCGGTGCGATGTCCCAGCCGCCGTCGATGCCGTGGTGCTCGAGCCACTCGCCCACGGCTTCCTCGAGGTCGGCCGCTTGCATGGCGGTCAGTTGCTGGGATGCCTTACCGACCTGCGCGGCCACCTCCTCCTGGAGTCGTACCAGGGCCTGTAGCGCCTTCGGGCTGACGGTGCCGTCGGCGAGCATGGCGAGCTTGTGCCGCATCCCAGCCACCCGATCGCGCAATTCGGCCGCGGCCCGCGCGGTGGCGGCGGCGGGGTTGTTGAGCTGATGGGTCAACCCGGCCGACAACTGTCCCAGCGCCAGCAGCTTCTCGCGGTTGTCGATGATGCGGCGGGTTCGCTCGGTGCCGATCGCGATGCCGTCGAGTAGATGGACCGCCATCGGGAACTGGTCCTGCATGAAGTGCGCGAACTCAGGCGCGTCCATGACGAAGAACCGTGACGGCCGGGTCACGTGCACCGATGCGTCATAGGTCTGTTGTGGCCTGCCGGTGAACGCCTTCCAGGCTCCGCAGTACACGCCGCGCTGTGAGGTCCGATTGGTTTCGATGTCTTGTCCGCCAGACTGTTTCGACATCGCCAACTCCCCGTCGACGAGGACGTAGAAGCAGGTGGCCGGATCGCCCTCGGTGCAGATGGGGCCCGGTTGGTAGTCCGCCATGTGGCCGGCGGCGCACAAAACCGCGAGCTGCTCGTCGGTGAGCGCTTCGAACAGAAATAGCGTTCGAAGCTCGTCGGGCTGACAGGGGCTGGCCATGGCGCTACGCCTCCGCGAGGTAGCGGTGGACCAGCATGACGGCCATCGATCCCTCACCGACCGCAGCCGCGACTCGTTTGGCCGACTCCGACCGTACGTCGCCCGCGACGAACACCCCGGGCACGCTGGCTTCCAGGTGATGCGGCGGGCGTTCGAGTCCCCAGCCGCAGACGTTGCGTAAGTCGGGGCCGGTCAGGATGAAGCCGTGGTCGTCGCGGGCGAGTACCCCGTCAAGCCAGTCGGTGCGCGGTGCGGCGCCGATGAAGATGAACATCCGCCCACAGTTGACCTCCTGCGCCTCGCCGGTCTGGTTGTTGAGCAGGGTGAGCTTTTCCAGATGGTCCGTTCCTTCGACGTGCTGCACTTCGGTGCAGGTACGGACCGTGATCTTGGGATTCTGCTCGATCTGCTGGATCAGGTAATGCGACATCGACGCCGTCAGCGACGGTGCCCGCACCACGATGGTCACCGATTTAGCCTCCCGGGACAGATACATGGCGGCCTGTCCCGCTGAGTTGGCCCCGCCGATCACATAGACCTCTTCGTCCGCGCATTCCGATGCAATGGACGTGGCGGCTCCGTAGTAGATGCCGCGGCCGGTCAATTCGTCGCAGCCGGTGGCCGCCAGTTGCCGGTACGCGACACCGGTGGCCACGATGACTGCGTGGGCATCGATAGAGCCGCCATCGGAGAACCGGACGGTGCGCGCGCACCCGGTCACGTCCAGTGCGGTAGCCGTGCGGGCGGTGATGAGTTCGGCGCCGAACTTTTCCGCCTGCTGGCGTGCGCGCTGAGCCAGTTGGCTGCCTGACACCCCGTCTGGAAAGCCCAGGTAATTCTCAATTCGTGAGCTCTGCCCGGCTTGGCCGCCGGTTGCGGTGCGTTCGATCAACACCGTCCGCAGTCCCTCTGAGGCGCCGTAGACGGCGGCGGCCAGCCCAGCCGGGCCGCCGCCGATGACGACCAGGTCATAGAACTTTTCCGACGGCGTGCTGGTCAGGCCGAGTGTGTCGGCAAGCTGAGCGTCGGTGGGTTCGACCAAAGGCTCGCCCCGATCCGTAACAACGACCGGAAGCCGCAGCCCGTCCTCGCCGGCGGCCTGCAAGAGTTGCTGGCCGGCGGGCTCGTCTGCCATGAACCAGGTGTAGAAAAGTCCGTTGCGGGCCAGGAAGTCTCGGACCTGCCAGGACCGCTCCGACCAGCGGTGCCCGATCACCTTGGTGTGCGGGACGGAGCGTTCGGGTGTGCGCTTCCATGCCGCCAACAACGAATCGACGACAGGGTAGAACTTTTCCTCCGGCGGGTCCCACGGCTTGAGCAGGTAGTGATCGAGGTCTACGACATTGATCGCGTCGATCGCGGCGTGGGTGTCGGCGTACGCGGTCAACAACACCCGCCGCGCCGTCGGATAGAGATCCATTGCCTGCTCGAGGAATTCGATGCCGCTCATCTGTGGCATCCGGTAGTCGGCAATCAGCATTGCGACCGCCTCGCCGCGCAGCTTGAGTTCCTTCAAGGTGGCCAGCGCGTCGGAACCGGATTCCGCGCGGACGATTCGGTACTCCTCGCCGTAGTGGCGGCGCAGGTCGCGGGCGACCGCGCGAGACACCGCGGGGTCGTCGTCCACGGTCAACATCACCGGCTTACGGGCCGAGCGGTCCTCGGCATCGGGTCTCGTCACCCGGCTCAGTATCCTCTCGGCGCTCCCGGTGCGGCACTCTCACTGTCTGAATTTAGGCGACGAGCGGATTGCGCGCTGTCAGATTTTCAGCGCCGCCGCGCGGGAAGCCGTACGGCTGACTGTCTGCTATGACATAGATAGGGCATTTTCTGCCAAGAAAGAAGCCATTGGACAACCGAGGGGGCTCATGCGGGCCAGACGTGTAGTCATCGTCGGGTTTCCTGGCGTGCAGTCCTTGGATCTGTCCGGTCCCTACGAGGTGTTCGCCGAAGCCGACGCCTACCGCGTCGAGGTTGCGGCGCCGCAGGCTGGAACCTTCAACGCCGAATCCGGGGTCGGGTTATGGGCTGACGTTGCGCTCGCCGACCTTCGGGGTCAGATCGACACCCTGATTGTGGCCGGTGGCTACGGCGTGTTCGAGATGATCGAGGACCCCGCATTCGTCAGCCAATTGCAACGCGCAGCGAAGAAATCGCGCCGCGTTGGCTCCATCTGCACGGGGGCTTTTGCGCTGGCCGCCGCCGGGCTGTTGGAAGGCCGTCAGGCAACTACTCATTGGCGCTTCAGCGATCAGTTGCAAAGCTCTTACCCGGCAGTTGTCGTCGATTCCGAACCCATCTTCATCCGGTCGGACAACGTCTACACCTCGGCCGGTGTCACCGCGGGAATGGACCTGGCGCTGGCGCTGGTCGAAGAGGATTGCGGTCACCAGGTTGCCATGACGATCGCGCGCGAGTTTGTGCTCTTCATGCGACGGCCGGGCGGCCAGTCCCAGTTCAGCACCGCCCTGGCGGCCCAGACTGCGGACCGCGAACCATTACGCGAACTGCAGGCCTGGATCGTAGACAACGTCAAAGCCGATCTGTCCGTCGAAGCGCTCGCCGCACGGACGCACATGAGCCCACGCAACTTCGCCCGCGTATTCACGCGCGAAGTAAGTCAAACCCCGGCTCGCTACGTCGACCAGATCCGGGTCGAGGCCGCACAGCGTCGACTCGAGGAATCAACCAGCACACTCGACGACATCGCCCACCAGTGCGGCTTCGGCAGTGCCAACTCGCTGCGCCGCTCGTTCCTACGGGTGCGGGGTGTGTCGCCATCCGACTACCGCCAGCGCTTCAGCAGGCACACCCTGATCAACGAGCCGTCGTGATGGCAGAAAATGTTGCATGTATGTCATAGCGGACAGGGCCGCCGCTTCCTAGGGTTGAGTTTGTGCAGAATGGGCAACGTCAAGCGCGGGTCATTCACGCCGTGCCGGAATACGACGCCCGACTGGTGCTGCGGACGGAAACGGTGACGGCGTGGGACGTGGAGTGTCAAGGCCTGTGCCGAGGTAAGGCAGCCGAAGAGCATGCGTCAGGTGCTCGCATCGCCTTCCCTCAGCGCGGTGTGTATGTGCACTCCGTCGGCGGCAAAGACTATGTGGCCGACGCGAATCACATGGTGGTCACCAATGCCTATGAGCCCTACCGAGTCAGTCATCCGGTGGCCGGCGGGGATGCGACCTTGACCCTGGCTGTTGATCCGCAGACGCTGTTGGAGCTCGCACCGCCCGAATACCGTTATGCGCGTGAGCGTGCCGCGCTCAACCGATCTTCGGTGCGCGTTGATGCGCACACCCAACTGTTGGCGGCGCAACTACGTCAGCGACTGCTGCGACGAACCATCGATCAATTGGAAGCAGAGACGCTCGCACTTGATCTGGTTCGACATGCATTGGGAAATAAGGCATTTCATGTCGAACGTCCGGGCAACAGCCGCCCCGAGGTAATGGCTGACGACGTCAAGATGCTGCTGGCGGCCGATCCAGGCCGACGCTGGACGTTGGCCACGATTGCCGAAAAGGTCAGTGTTACACCGGTTTACCTGACCGACGCCTTTCGTCGCGTCGAGGGCGTCCCGCTCTACCGCTATCACCTGCGCCAGCGGCTTGGATATGCGCTGAGCCTGCTGCCGGAATGCGAGGACCTGATGACCCTCGCCGTCGAGCTCGGGTTTCATAGTCACAGCCACTTCAGCTCGGCCTTCAAGAAGACCTTCGGGTACACGCCGACCGAATTCAAGAGATCCATCCTGGTGGAAAGCAGCCGGAAGGTGGCGGATCCGGACATTGACAGCGGATCTTCCAGCAGCGCACGGATGTACGTTTCGCAGAACGTCTCCTGTGGATGCGCAGAGACGTCCGATGCCTGTGACCTGTCGGCGAGCGCCGTCGCCTAGGTCACTACTCTCCCGGCATGCCAATTCTTGGAGACGCCACCACCGTCATTGCGCGACTGTCCAGGGCGACGTCCAACGCCCTACGCGTCGATCTCGTCGACACGGTCGGCACTGATTTGGGGCGCGCTCAGCAAAAAGATGGTGCCGCAGTGCTATTCGGGTTCAAGAACGGTGGTAAAGCCGACTACACGTTGTCGACTTCCGGGGGCGACCAACTGCAGATAGCGGTGGCCGGAACCACGACCATCACCAGGCAGAACGCCCCCGTGGGGCGAATCGTGCCGGTCGATGGTTCGGCGCGCTTCGAGGACGCGGGTGGGACTGTCTTGGCGACTATCCAGCCGCACTCTGGCTTCAAAGCCGACAGTGCCTGGCATCACCGGATATTGACCCCGGCCGGCGAGGAACTTGGTTTCCTCAGCTTGATGACCGTTCACACGGCATGGAGTGACATCCGGAACGAGGCGTTGCAGCGGCTCTTCAACCAGAACTACGCCAGTTTGAGAGCACCCTCGGCCGGTGCGATGCTCACTCTCCGCGCGCCCGTCGCTCCGAATTTCGGCGATGTGTTGGCCGCGGCCTGCGTCGACTTCTCGGTGCTGCCCCGCGGGTACGTCGCGTAGCAGCCGTTAAACGCCTGGCTTCCTTGACGACTGAGCCTCATGTGGCATCGCGAGTGCGGTTCCCAGTATCCAGGCAAACAGGAAGGCCGGCATTGCGGTGATCGAGAGACCCTCGAGCGACAGCGGCCCGTCTTGAACGATGAATGCGGCGAGGAGTAGCGGATGTATTGCCGCGGCGGCTATCGCGAGGTGAGCGGTGTAGTGCGGAAGTACCCGAGGGTGGCGGTATACCGCGACCGCGAATGACCCCAGCGCCACGACGGTGGGCATCCCCGACATCGCCAGCAGCCCGAAGGTCAGGTCGTACAGCAGGGTCGAAGTCTCAGCGCTGTGGGGTCGGTAGAGCAGCAGATCGAACGCCGTGAATCCGCTGAGCAACAGGATCACGCACCCGATGAACCCGCCCGCGAAACACATTGGCACAGTCGATCTCGCGGGAAGTCGGTCGCGCAGGTGAGTCCAAACAGCGGCGCCGAAGATCAGCCAGACGGTGACGCCGGCGGTGTCGAGCAGCATCGTCACGACTAGCCGGGCGTGATGCGTCGCGGCCCACTGCGCCAATGCGGTGCCCGACGTCTGGGTTCCGGGGAATGACCAGATCGGATAAAACACCAGCGAGATCGCGGGGAGTGCGAATCCGATAGTGCCGGCCCAGCGCGCCACGCGCGTCGAACCCCAAGCCTGCTTGTCGACGAGCGCCATGCTGCTGTCGGTCACACGTCCTCCTGGCCAGTAGTCTTACCAGTGGTTAGTTCCGTCGATGGGGGCCAGTCTGCCGCAACCGGCGGAACTTATCAATGGTTAGATTGGCCGTCGTAGAGTGGCGGACCATGACCACGGATGCGAAGCGGCCCTATCATCACGGGCGGCTCGAGCGAGCGGCGATTGACGGCGCGGTAGCGGAAGTCGAGTCCGTCGGGGTCGCAGGGGTGAGCATGCGCCGCATCGCTCGCCGCGCGGGCGTTTCCCATGCCGCGCTGGCCTACCAATTCGGCGACAAGCCCGGGATCTTCACCGCGGTGGCAACAGAGGGATTCCGACTCCAAGCGGAGATGATCGGCGCAGCCGCGACCGGCCCCAATGGATTCTTGCAAGGAGGCCAGGCCTACATCGCTTTTGCCCTGGCACACCGCGGCCACTTCGAAGTGATGTTCCGCCCCTACCTTTATCGGGCCGACGACCCAGAGCTGGTGGTCGCAAGAGCAGCGGCTTTCGACATCCTGTACGACACCGCCCGTGCCAGTCTCACTTCACTTCGCTCGGGCAAGGTGACCGACGAGGGTGTCCGCGGTCTCGCCATCGCAGGCTGGTCGCTATCGCATGGATTCGCCACTCTGGCGTTGACTGCCAACATGTCCGAGCAACTCGACGCTGACACTTCCGCGTTGGCCGCGCAGTTCACCCAGGGCGTTGTCACGCTGGGAGAACTGGCGAAGCACCAAACGACCTAGCTCGACCCCTCAGTCGCACCGCGTGTCCGGTGCCTCGTCCCGGGGCCCTCCTTTCCGGAGTTGTGAAACGAATTCCGGTTGCCCGGCGATAACAAATATGTAACGGGTTGGGGTGCGTCAGGCAGGGGGGTCAATGAAGACCAGACTGAACACTAAGCGAGTTGTGGCCGCCCTAGCCGTGACCAGTGCATTGTCGCTGGGAGCTGCAATGGCGACGGGGCCGACCAACGCGGACACGGTGAACAACCGGACCAAAGGCGCCACCACCGACCACAATCCGCTCACCGGCTCCGAGGGCTACTGCACCTGGGGAGCTCAAGAACAGATACGCGAGCACACCGGCTACTACGTTCAGGCACTCACCGGGAACGCCGAGGTTTGGGCCAATCAGGCCCAAGCGGCTGGGTGGACAGTCGTCGGCGAACCAGAGCCCCACTCAGTAGCCGTCTACAGCAGCGCGCTGGTCGGGGGAGTCGGGCACGTCGCCTGGGTCGAGGCGGTCAACGGCGGCGACATGACGATCACCGAAATGAACTTCGGCCCGGGCGCCAGCGATGCCAACGGATATCGCACTGCGGGCTTCCACGAATTCAGCACGCGCAACGCGAGAGCTGTCCCAGGGATGAGCTTCATCCTGATCCCCTGACGCGCCGCTTTGGTGGCCAGCACCCATCTGTAACTTGGTAAATCACGCCAAAACGCTTCATGACGCCCCGGCGTCGGCATAAGCTCCGGCTACCCGGAGATCTGTATTGGCTCGGCAACTGGGAGGTTGCCTCGAGGGGGTGGGAGCGGCTCGATGTCCTCTTTAATCGCTTTTCCGGACGTAATGGCCGCCGCGGCAACAAATGTGACGTCGATCGGTACCGCGGTGGCGACGGCAAACCAGGGCGTGGCGAGCGCCACCACCGGTGTGCTCGCCGCGGCTGAGGACGAGGTGTCTGCGGCCATTGCGGCCTGGTTCTCCGCCCACGGCCAGGGCTATCAGGCGCTGAGCGCACAGGCCGCGGCCTTCCAAGAGGGGTTCGCACAAGCCCTGGGCAACGCGAGCGGGACGTATGCCTCCGCCGAAGCGAACAATGCTGCGCTGCTGGGGTCCTTCGAAGGGGCTGCGGCCTCCGTCGAGCAGGAAATCCTGCAGGTCCCCGCAAACCTGTTCGCCGGCGTCGCGCGGGTGGGCAACTTCTTTTTCAGCGAGATCTTCGGAACGATTGCTGCTCCGCCCTTGCTGCCCGGGCAGATCGGCACCTATACCGGCAACCCGTCGCTGATAACCAGGTTTGAAGAGGGTCTGCTGTACCCGTTGAAACCGCTGCTCAGCCTGTCCGGACTCGACAATTACCTGGCAACGCCGGGGAACCCGGTCCTGCAGCTAATAGCCAGCGACATCCCCCCGCTTTCGTGGTTTATCGGCAACTCCCCGCCACCCCTTCTGAATTTGCTGTTGGGGGAAACGGTCAGTTACTCCACCTCTGATGGAATGAGCATCGTGCAGATCACGCCGGCTCATCCAACCGGTGAGTACGTCGTCGCGATTCATGGTGGCGCGTTCATCTTTCCGCCCTCATTTTTGCACTGGATCCATTACTCGGTGATGTCGTATCAGACCGGTGCGACAATTCAGGTACCGATTTACCCGTTGATACAAGAAGGAGGTACTGCCGGCCTGGTGGTTCCTCAAATGGCAAACTTCATCGCTTCTCAAACCGCGCTGCACGGGTCCTCTAATGTCAGCGTCATCGGGGACTCTGCTGGCGGCAACCTAGCGCTGGCGGCTGTCCAGCAGATGGTGATCAACGGTAACGTGCTGCCGTCAAGAATGGTGTTGCTGTCTCCGTGGCTAGACTTGAGCATGAGTAATCCGAATATTGGTTTAGTCCAAGATCCGCTGCTTCCCGTCGGGCTTGCGCAACAATTCGGCAAGCAATGGGCGGGCAATCTTTCGGTGACGAATCCCATGGTTAGTCCGCTGTACGGCAATCTTGCGGGACTCCCGCCGACGACCGTCTATACAGGAAATCTGGACATACTTTCACCTGATGCGCTTGTGCTTAAGCAACTTGCTGCGAACGCCGGAGCCAATATCAACTTCGTGCTAGCCAACGGCCAAATACACGACTGGCTGATTCTCACCCTGGATGGTCCCCGGTACTGGCACCAGATCAACACCGAACTCGGTATCGCGGCCTGATCGCGAGTGAAGTAAATCGGGTGATCCTCGGGATAGACCTCGGCAAGACGTCTTGTCGGGCCGCGTTGGGCGGTCGCAGGATCGACGGTGCGGGAGCGCCGGGGCTTGCTACGCCCGGCGGGGTGCGGGCCGCAGAGTCGGCAATCTTGAACGTGGCGAGCCAGTTGGGGCCGGTCGACGAACTGATCGTGGGCGCGGCCGGTGCTTTGGCGGCGCCGGACGCGGCACGCGCTTTGGGCCAAGCGCTGCTGAGCTCTTTGCGTGTCGCGCGGGTCGCGGTGACTAGCGACGCGGTGATCGCGCACGCCGGCGCGCTGGACGGCAAGCCCGGCGTCGTACTGATCGTGGGCACCGGTGTCGCGGCACTCGCCATCGGCGCAGACGGCGCGCTGCGTACCGCCGATGGTTGGGGTGCATGGCTGGGCGACGAGGGTGGCGGCGCCTGGATCGGCACCGCTGGCCTGCGTGCGGCGTTGCGTGATTTCGACGGCCGCGGACCGTCGACCGCGTTGACTGAGGCGGCGACCGCCCGCTTCGGCCCGCCGAGAACCTGGCCGGTGCAGCTCACCGATACCGCAGCGCCCGCGTCGTTTGCACCGGAGGTCCTCGCCGCCGAAGACGACGCGGTGGCGGTGGCGATTGTCAGCGCCGCCGCTGAGGCGCTCGCCGTGACCGCTCGCGCAGCCGGCGACGGCCCGGTAGCGATGGTCGGCGGCCTGGCCGAGGTGCCAGCGCTCCGAGGGCAGATCGACCTCGTCGCACCCGTGGGCGATGCGCTCGATGGCACGTTGCGGCTCAGTGCTATTCACGAATCGCTGGTGATCCGGTTGCGGGCTGCCAGTGCGCCGAACAGGCTTGACACACTCGCCACCGAGGGCGTCAGGCCGGACTTGCACGACCTCGACACGCGGCCCATCGGCGAGGTTGTGGCGCTGCTCATCGCCGCCGAAGGTGAAGCGCACGGCGCGGTACTTGCGGCGGTGCCGCGAATTGCAGCGGCAGCGGAGGCGATCGCCGCCCGACTCGAGCGCGGCGGCCGGTTGATCTACGCCGGAGCTGGAACGCCCGGTCGGCTTGGCGTGCTCGACGCTGCCGAGTGCGGGCCGACGTTCAGCACTGATCTGGTGCGTGGCGTGATTGCTGGCGGGCCGGCGGCGCTGACCCAGGCGATCGACGGTGCGGAAGACGTCTTCGACCCCGCAGACCTCGCCGACCTGACCGCAGCCGACGCGTTGGTCGGGATTACGGCATCGGGCCGCACACCGTATGTGCTTGGGGCGCTTGATTATGCACGCGCGGCAGGTGCGCTGACCGTGGCGATCGTCAACAATTCGGCAAGCGAGGCCGCTGCCGACGTGGTGATCGAATTACTGACCGGAGCCGAGGTGCTGGCCGGTTCGACGCGACTGACCGCCGGGACGTCGCAGAAGGTGGTGCTCAACGCGCTCTCGACGAGCGTGATGATCGCGCTCGGTAAGGTCTACGGACCCCGGATGGTCGACGTGCGCGCGACGAATGGGAAGCTGCGCCGGCGCATGGTGCGCATCGTGCGTGACGCCGCCGGCGTTGACGAGGAGGCCGCTGCGAACGCGCTGGCTGCCGCGGGCGGTCACGCCAAGACCGCGATCGTGGCTCTGCTGGCGGAGGTCGACACGGCTACGGCTGCGTCGAGGCTGGAGCGGGCGCGAGGCCGGGTGCGCGACGCGCTGGCGGTGCGGTCCTGATGCGGATGGAGTTGCGGAAAGCCGTGGCGGCCGCAGCCGCCTTGATTACCCTCATAACGGCCTGCTCGCATGCCGCGCAGCCGACGGAAGCGGACGGCGGACCGTCGATTGTGGCTCAAACACCAACTCGCGTAACGGTTTCCAAACTACCGGAAGTGGCTTCCGCTCCCGGCTTCGCGAGTGTTTCGAAGTTGATCAACGATGCGATCGCGGCCCAGAAGCTGCCGGGTGCGGTGGTCATGGTGGGCCACGATGGCGCTATCGCGTTCCATCAGGCGTACGGCTCGCGCAAGCTCGCCAGCGAACCCGGGCTGAACGGATTGCCCGCCCCGGCAGAGCCGATGACCGAGGATGCGATCTTCGACCTTGCGTCGTTGACGAAGGTCCTGGGGACGGCACCCGCGGTCATGCAACTCTACGAGCAGAACAAAGTTGGTATCGACGATCCAATTCAGCATTACCTGCCGGATTTCAACGCCGCAAACGATCCGCTGCGCGCAAAGGTGACCGTCCGCATGCTGCTTACGCACACGTCGGGCGAACCGGGGGATGTGGAACTCAAAGACCCGTGGGGACTCGAGCGGGCAGACAAAACCGAAGGCATCCACCGTGCGCTCACGACGCCGCTGCAGTCGGGGCCGGGCGACGGCTTCCGCTACTCCGATATCAACTTCATCATCCTCGGCGCGTTGATCGAAAAGATCACCGGCGAACCAGAAGACCTGTACGTCGAGCGCAATGTGTTCGATCCACTTGGATTGGAAGACACTCAGTATCTTCCGCCAGCCAAAGCGTGTGGCCCGCATACGATTAGGGGCGTTGCGATCGGATGGGCCGCCGCGCCGAGCGGGGGGCAAGCCACCTGTCCGGAGGGTAGCTGGAGCACCGATATGTTGCCGCGCATCGCCCCGACAGCTCGCGACGAGGACAGCAGAGCCGACCCGCGCAAGAATCCGGACATCGATCACTTGCTTTGGGGCACAGTGCACGACACGACGGCGCGGCGGATGGGTGGGGTAGCCGGGCACGCCGGGGTGTTCTCGACCGCCCGCGATATCAGCAGCTTTGCCCAAGCGCTACTTGACCGACTTGCGGGCCGCCCGAGCCAATTCCCGTTACAGCAGTCGACTTTGGCGGCGATGACGTCTCCGCAGCAACCCGGTCACACCTCTCGACAACTGGAAGCTGCCCAGGCCGCAACCCGGGAAGCCGTCGCGAAGAAGCCGAATACCCGCGATCCGTTGCTCGCTCCGCGTTACCCCGCGATCGCGGGGCAGAACCTGCGCGGCTTCGGCTGGGACATCGATACCGGCTTGTCCGGGGTGCGTGGCATGGTCTTTCCGATCGGTGGCTTCGGCCACACCGGCTTCACCGGAACCTCGATTTGGCTGGACCCCGGCTCCAACAGTTACGTTGTGCTGCTGTCGAATTCGATTCATACGCGAGGTAGTCCGCCGATGTCGGATCTTCGTGGTGAGGTGGCGACGGCGGCGGCGCGGGCATTGGGTCTCTAGCGGCTACAGGTTGCCGCTGCTAGTCACATTGGTCACAGTGGCCACTGCAAAGATCGGCATGACCGCTTCGAGAATGCGATATCGCCGGCGATATCAGGTGCTTGTTCGGCTGTTTGATATCACCGGTGATATCGCATTTTCAACTCGACTGGCGGTCTTCTCGCAGGTGCCAATGTGGTTGCTGTGACTAAGGCGGGTCAGGGCCGTTCGAAGTGCTGATAATCCGGAGTCCTCCAGAAGCCACCCCACTGCCAACCACGTTCGGTGAAGACCTGCTCGGTGGAGTCGCCGCCGTGGATGACTCCCGGGTCGGTGCGGCCGCGGTCCAGATAGGCGGCCGCGTTGCGCGGCTCGAAATAGCCGGTGGCGTAGAGGCACGGGTTCAGCAGGGTATTGATATCGATAGCCCGCCCGTAGGCGTGTGGAGACCATTCGTTGGTTTCGGGGATACGTCGGCAGTTGAACGCCGAAGTGTTGTTGTCCTCCATGGATAACTCATCGTCGGCATCCGCGTAGTGATCGACCGTCTGGATCTTGTCGATCGGATAACGCAGTAGGTGCAGTTGCCCGAAGATCGCGATGACATCGGGCACCAGGTCTTCATGCACGATCAGATCGCCGCGATGGTTCTGTCCGTCGAGACCGAGGTAGTCGACATTGACCCGCCGCAGCTGTTCGGGCTCGACGGGGCAACCCGGTCGCCAGGTCGTGCCGAGTTCGGCGGCGGTGATCGGTTGCACGGTCGCCGCGCCGACAACTGGCGACGGGCTCGGTGACACCGACGCCGGCGACGCCGACGACGACGCGGCCGCCGACGTCGTCGCGGAAGGTGTGGACGCAGCAGGCGGCGGCGCCGCAGAGCTGCACTGCACCAGCAGGGCAACCGCTGCGAGCAGCTGTGCCGGTACGAAAAGCCGCTTGGATGACATCACTGACGAGCGATCGTACCGAGATAGGTTTGGATCAGGCGAGTACGAGCGCGGGCACGTCGGGCTTGTGCACGATCTCGTTGGGAACCTTGAACAGGTCAACCATGTTGCCGCCCATCACCTTTCGCACGCCCTCCTCGTCAAGACCGTGCTTTTCGAGGTCGTCGACGAGGTTGATCGGGTCGGCGAGCCCCTCCGGGTGCGGCCAGTCCGAACCGAACATGACGCGGTCGATGCCGCACAGATCGGCCATCTGCTTGAAGTCGTCCTCCCAGAAGGGGGCGACGTATACGCAGCGTCGGAACGCCTTGATCGGGTCCTCAAGGAACGCCTGCGGCATCTTCGAGTAGACGCTTTCGAACTGGTGGAAGAGGTAGGGCACCCACGATGCACCGTTCTCCACCGACAGGACGCGCAGATCAGGGTTCCGGGTCAGGGCGCCGTGGCAGACCAGTGCCGCCATGGTGTCCTCGATGGGCCGTTTGCCCATCGCGACCATCCGGAACGCGGTTGGCGCGAACGGCTTGTACTCGTCGCCGGGTTCCCAGTCGTTGAGGTACTCGGAGTAACCGCTGTCCGAGGCGTGCATCGACACCGGGATGCCGGCCTTGACGCACGCGTCCCAGAACGGGTCGAACTCGGGCAGGCCGAGGGAGCGGGTGCCGCGATACCCGGGCACCGGCGCGGGCCGGACCAGGACGGTCTTGGCGCCCCGCTCAAGGCACCAGTCGAGTTCCTCGAGGGCGCGATCGACGCTGGCCAGGTTGATCACCGGGGTGGAGAAGATGCGGTCTTCGTAGTTGAACTGCCAAGTCTCATACATCCACTGGTTCAGTCCGTGGATGATGTCCAGGATCAGGTCGGGGTCGTCTTTGAGGCGTTCCTCGACGAGGGACGCCAGCGTCGGGAACATCAGCGTGTAATCCAGGCCCAGCGAGTCGAGGACCTCCAGGCGTGCAGCAGGATTGCGGAATGCCGGGATAGCCTTCATGGGCTTGCCCATCACCTCGCGGAAGCTCTTGCCGCCGCTGCCGTGCCGGAAGTACTCCTCTTGAGCCCCGGGTCGCGCAACCACCTCGAACGTCGGGTTGGGAATGTAGTCGCTGACCACGTTGCGAACCATGATCTTGGTGCGGCCGCGGACGTCGATGTAGTCGATGACACCTTTGCGGCGCTCCGGAAGGAACTGAGTCAACGCTTCTTTGGGCTCGTAGAAGTGGTTGTCGGCGTCGAACACCGGGTAGGAAAGATGGCGTGACGGCATGGTTGTCTCCTGGACGTCTTGTTTGCACGAAGCGGCAGTGACTCTCGCTCCGGTAATGACATTACCAGCTTCTAATGTAATGCGACACAGTAGTCAGTCGCGCCGGCGGCTACGCAGGTCAGCGGGTTGACCGGCCATGATGCCGGCTGCGCAGAGCCTCGCTCGGCAGGTGCTTTCGGACGCGCGAGAATGACGTTACCGACCTCGCTTCAGAGTTCGCGACTCGCGTTGATCAAGCCGGGAATGACGAAGTCGCGGAACAGCTCCCGGCGGTCCGTGGCCGGCATCTCAAGCCCGGCAACCCGTTCCATCAGGAGCATCTGCGCGACCCGCACCAGCCAGTCCGCGGTCGCGTCCGGATCGAGTTCCGCGCGTAGCTCCCCGGTGGTCTTCGCGGCCTCGACGTGCGGTCGCAGCACGTCGCGGATGCGATCCCGGAACGCTCCGGATGCCGAGGCCGACACCGCGATGGTCAGGCTCTCCGGTGAGAACAGGACGCTCAGCCAGCGAGAGTCCTCGACGATGCTCAGTGTTCCGTCGAGCGCATCCAGCAGGCGCTCGCCGAATGCTCCGTCACGCATCAGAGCCGATTCGGCGACCGCGATGACGCCCTCGGTCTCACGCAGCATCACGAAGGCCAACACGTCGTCTCGGGTGCCGAAGTAGCGGTAGACCGTCGTGCGGTGCACGGCAGCCTCTTTCGCGATGTCGTCGACGGTGGTTCGTCCCACGCCGCGCCGCTCGTAACAGATCTCGGCCGCGTCCAACAGGCGAGCTCTGGCCTCGTCGTCGTCGACGGGCGGGCGATCCCCCCAGGGCGCCGGGCGGGTGGGGCGATCGGTGAGTCGCAACTTGCGTTGCTTCACAGTCGAATTCCCGGATCGAAGGTGACATGCAACGCGTTCGGTCCGCGCAGTGTCGTGCCGACCTGGCTGGTGATGATGGAGGTTGCGGCGCGATCGGGATCGAGGGCGAGCCCGGGCAGTCGGTCGAGAAGGACGCGAAGGGCAACCAGCACTTCGGTGTTGGCCAGCCAGTTGCCGATGCAGCTGTGCGGACCCTGGCCAAAAGAGACGGCCGGCATCGCGTTGCGGGTGATGTCGAAATCGTCGGGCCGTTGGTAGACGGACGGGTCGCGGTGGGCGGCATTGATAGCGAAGATCATTGGTGTGAGCGGTGGGATTTCAATTCCGTGCCAAGTGGTTTCGACCGGGCAGACACGCGGCAGCAGACCGACCGCGGGCTCCCACCGGAGGCCTTCCCACACGGCGGCCTGCAGGTAGCGCTCGGGATCTGACCGCAGCAGATCGAGTTGGTCGGGATGGTTCAGCAGGGCGGACAGCACGTTGCCCAGGGCGTACGTCGTGGTATCGGCGCCGAGTGGAAAGAGCATCCGCAGGAACGTGAGAATTGCATCGTCGTCCAGATATTCGCCGTCGTCGGTCGTTGCGGTGACGAGCATCGAGATGATGTCACCGCCCGGGTTGCGCCGGCGTTCCGCGATGAGAGGCGTGACGTAAGCGCTGAACTCTGCGGCGCTGCTGATTGCCGGCTTTCGATCGAAGGCGTACTCGATCATGGCCTTGGCCCATTTCTGGATTCGGGCCTCGTCGTCGGTCGGGATGCCCAGCAGTCGGCTGATGGTCAACAGCGAGACGCGGTGGGTGAACTCGGTGACCAGCTCGGCGGACCCGCGGTTGGCGAACCGGTCGATCAACTCATTGACCACCGGTTCGATCACGGGCTCGACGTAGGACTGCACCCGCCCGCGCCGCAGCGGGGAGGACACCAGAGTGCGGCTGGCTCGATGCTGCCCGCCGGACATGCTCAGGATGGTCTTGCCGAAAACGGGTTCGGTCGTCATCGCGTACACGGGCGCGGCCGGAAAGGTCGCTTCGTCGCGGAAGGCGGCGCGGACAAGTTCATCGGTCAACAGCAGCACGGCGCTGGTGCCGGCGAACGGCACGACCGCATACGGTCTGCGCGCGCGCAGTCGCGCCAGCGTGGCGTGCAGGTCGGGGTGATCGTCGAACGCGAAGTCGACCCCGGTGATGTCGGGCGGTCCAAGGCTCGCCATGGAGAGAACTTTAGGGACGGTGCAACAAACTACGCAATATGTCGTACGTATTCGAAGCGTGGCCGGATTGGCCTACCCAGCCGCCTGCAGCGTGATCTCGGAGATCTCCGTCCGGCTCTCACCGTTGGTGGTGCCCAGCGTGGTGATCCACACCAGCACGTTGGAGGTCTTGGTGCGGTTGTGCACCTCGATGCGGTTATGTCCCGGCTGCAGCGACGTGGTCGGGGTCAACTCGACGGTGTCGGCCAACTTGGTCGGGGTGTCGCTCGACGAGGCGCGAATCTGGATCTTGGTTCCGCTGCTGGGGACGTCGAGCGACACAACGCTGAGCGCCGTCGGTTGGGCCAGGTGCAGCAGCAGGCCCATTCCACTGATGAACTTCGGGAAAGGGACCGCGTCCCGATAGGCGACCGTCGACCATCCGGTGTTGGGGTTGCCGTCGATCGCCAAGCCGGCGTCCTGGGGATTGTCGGGGTTGCCGTCGGGCGAGAACACGGTCGCGCTCACTGGCTTGACGATTGGACCGGGACCACTCAGCGGGCTGAATCCGTCGCGGAAATACAGGACCGCGCCAACAGTCACCGCGATCGCAGCCACGACGGCCGCGAAAGCGGCGATCCAGACCTTCTTGCGTTTCGGCGCCTTCTCGCGCCGTGGTTTGGCGGGGGTCTCTGATCGGCGTCGCTCAGGACGAACCCCGGCTGAAAGGTTGACGACCTTATCGGCATCGAGGAGGTCGCCGTCCCAACTACCGCTGACCTCTACCTCGTCCCCTTCGGTGAGCTGACCTGCGATGAGCTCGGTTTGTATCTCGACCGGAACGGGACCACGCCGGTCGCCCAGCGGCTCATCGGCGATCACGTCGAACGACAAGATCCCGACCTGACCGTGCGCACCGACCGCGGCGCGCTGGATGCGCCGTGCTGCCCCATGAATGGTCACGCGCTCAAGACGCTGGGTGGCCGGGCGTTCGCCCTGGCCGGATCCTGCACCGCGGCCCGACGTCTGCGGCCTGGGTGCGGTCGTGGGAGGGAGAGGCTCCAGTTGTGCGAGGGCCCGGGCAAATTCGACGCAGTTCGGATAGCGGTCGTCGGGGTTCTTGGCCAGCGCCTTGATCAGGACGTCGTCAAGGTGGGCGAGTTCGGGCCGGCGCTCAGAGATTCGTGGCGGCGGTGCGCTCAGGTGTTGGCTCAGCACGATCGCGCGATTCGAGTCGGTAAAGGGCGGGGCACCGGTCAGCAGATGGAAGGTCGTCGCTGCCAGCGAATATTGATCCGCCCGGCCGTCGAGCGGCTTGGCCAGCAGTTGCTCGGGGGCCACGTAGCTGATGGTGCCCACGGTGACGTTGGCTTGCGTGAGGTTGCTGACGTCGTCGATCCGGCGCGCGATGCCGAAGTCGGTCAACAACACCCGGCGCCGGAGACCATCGGAGGCGGTGACGAGGATGTTTTCCGGCTTCACGTCCCGATGGAGCAGGAGCCGCTCGTGGCCGAAGTCGAGCGCGTCAGCCATCGCTGTGACGATGTCCAGGACATCCTGTTCGGGCAGGCCGTCCGGGAATTGTTCGCGAACCAATTGACCCGCATCGGTGCCGTCGACGTAGTCCATCGAGATCCAGAGTCGGCCGTTGAACTCGCCACGATCGAGCACGCCGACGATGTGCGGATGCCACAAAGTCGCCGCGAGTTCGGCTTCGCGAATGAATCTCGCCCGGAACTCCTCGTCGGCCGCCGAGGCCACTGACAAGACCTTCAGCGCGTCGTGGCGGGGCAGGCGGGGATGCTGGGCGAGATACACCTCACCCATGCCGCCTTTGCCGACCAAGCGCTCAATGACGTACCCGGCGAATATCTCACCGCTTTTCAACGCCATGCCCGAAAGCCTACAAACCGTCGCGGAGAGCGCTTGTAAAGGTTCTATAAGTCCAGCTCAGCGTGTGCTTCTAAGCGCCCGCCTCGATGGCCGCGACTTTCGCGGCGGCTTCGGATCCGCAAAATGTCTGGAGTTCGACACGGCCGCCGGCGGCCAGCAGATCGTCGATGCGGCGTCTGAGGTCTCCCGAGGTGAGCAAGGCATAGAGGTTCTTGCCGGGGCACGAAGTGTCGGCCAGGTCGCGGTGGCCCGCCAACGTGCTGCTCGCGATGCCGTAGGTCTGGGCGGCCCAGGCGAACACGACGGCGGCCGCGTGCACCTGTGCCTCGGTGACAACCTCCCGATCGAAGTCTCCTTCGCACAGGACGAGGAAATGGCCCGTGGTGTCGTAGTCCGTAGCCGTGTCGCCCGCGATCGTGGGGCTGCGCAGTTCGTAGATGTTGCCGTCCCGGTCGACGCCGACGTGGTACGCGATGTCGATCCAGCCCAGTTGGTCCTGGTGGTATCGCTGGTCCTGGCGAAAGCGGGTCGGGCCGTTGCGGTTGTCCCCGAGCACCACAGCTTCATGGTGGAGCGTCATTCGGGTGATGGTGTGCGGCCGCCCGCCGGGGCGTGCCGGTCGGGCGCCCCAGGCATCTCGGCACAGCAACGCAGCAGAAGTGGCAATTGGGATCGGTGGGGGCGCAGTCGTCGGCCCGAGTGGGGCGTTCGTCGCCAGTGCGGTTGGCCCGGCAGGAGTTGGGTGCGACGACGGACCGGCCGTGTGGATCGGGTCTGCGGCCGGCGCGGACCTGTGCGAGCAGGCTCCGATCGTGGCCGCTAACCCGGCGCTGCTGACCAGCCAAAACAACTGACGCCGGTTGACGAATTCCGGGTGTTTGTCGCGCCGGCCGGGCGCACAGCCGTCCATTGCCCTGACGATACGGATATTGTCCGCGCAGGAAGCGGACCATTGTCGCGCGTCGCGGCGCACCTGGGCGTCAGAATATGGTTTGGACTGATCGCAGCGGCTTCGACTCATGAGGCGCTCGAGAGGGGGAGGAAGCCCGCATGACTGCCGAAGCAGTGGAGGAGACCACGGTCGTCGTCATCGGCGCCGGCATCACCGGGTTGGGCGCGGCGTACTACCTGCATGACAGCGGGATTGCCTACGTCGTGCTCGAAGCCAACGATGACGTCGGCGGAATCTGGCATACCCAGCGCTGGCATGGGGCGCGGTGCGATTCGGATTTCGTCAAGTACTCCTACAGCTTCAAACCGTTTCCGTCGTCGAGGTGCCTGCTGGATCGTGCCGAGATCCAGAGCTATCTGCGCTCGGTGGCTGAAGATTTCGGCCTGTTGGAGAACATCCGCTTCAACACGCGGGTCACTGCCGCGTCGTTCGACACCACGACGGGACGCTGGGTGGTGCAGACCCCACACGGCTCCATCCGGGCTCAGTTCCTGATCAACGGCAACGGCTATTTCGATCTGCCGCACGTTCCCCAGTTCCCCGGTACCGACAGCTTCGGCGGCGAGATAATCCACACCTTCGATCTCGATGCCGAACGCAGTTTCCCCGACAAGCACGTGGTGCTGGTGGGCAGTGGATCGACCGCGGTCTGTGCCGCGCCGGAGTTGGCGCGGGTGTCGGAGTCGATGACGATGGTGCAGCGCTCGCCGTCCTACATTTATGAGATCGAAAACAAGGCCACGCTGCTCATGCGGCTATGCCAGACCCTGTACGGCCTCGGGCTCCGGTTCCCAATGAAATTCCTGCGCACCTATCTGCAAGCGCGCGACGACGTCATCTTTGTCGCCTTTCGGACCTTCCCGCGGCCCGCGCGCTGGTTCTTCCGTAAGCACTGGGAAAAGACCGTCAGCAGTGAGCAACTCAAGCAGGACTTCTCGCCGTCCTACTCGCCCTGGGAGCAGCGCATACCTGTCGCTATCGGCCTCAAGGACGCGGTGCGTCGTGGCGCGGTGCAGATCAAAACCGGGTCGATCAACCGGTTCACGCCGACTTCGGTGGTACTCGACGACGGCGAGGAACTGCCGTGCGACGTTTGCGTACTAGCCACCGGCTTCGAGTTGGAGTTCCTCAAATTCGACCTGCGCGTGGACGGCAACAAGATCGAGCAGGCCGGCATCAATTTCTACAAGGGCATCATGTGGGGGGGAGTGCCCAACTACTTCCAGCCGGTTGGTGTGTGGCACTCGGCGTGGACGCAGCGCTCGGAGACCGTCACCCGGTTCGCCGTCAGGATCATCAGACACATGGCGGACGAACAGTTGAAAACCGTCGGGATCGATCGCGAAGAGGTCAGCTACTGGCCGCACATCACTCCCAATTACCTGGTGCGCGACCTGCCGAGACTTCCTCGGCTCTACGCTAGCTGGGAGATGCCCACCTTCGACAATCTAATGGGGCGCTACCGCTTCGCGCCGCACAAGCTCAACTTTCACTAGCGCGTCGCGATCGCCAGCGCGGCGTTTACGCCGCGTGCAGCGGGTCGCGACCATCGGACGAGACCGAATTACGCACTCCCACAGCAAGACCCACCACGGTGAAGACGGTGGTCAGCACCGACGCGGCACGCACCCAACCAGCGTCCTTACCCTCCCGGCCGGCCAGCACGTTCGACACGGTGTCGAGACCGTCGCAGACAGCGCCCATCCATAGCGCGGTTTGTTGGGCCGGCCCGGCAACCGTCGCCGCGCCGATCACCATGTCGCGGGCTCCGAAAAGACGAGCGATATAACGACTATCGGCAGAGGCGCCGGCCTCAGCCACCCTGCCGTGTTTAGCGAAGGCTGCCGGATAAAAGTAGGCGGCGGCGCCTCCGGCGGCGCGGGACATTCCAATTACGGCCATTATGGTCGCCCTCGCGGTTCGCATCACCACGCGGCACCACCGCAGCCGCGACCACCGTTCCGTCGACACCGCTTTCGGCACCGAAGACATATGCCTCGAGCACGCCCTCGCAGGCGGCCAGCGCCCGTTCGACCTCGCTGGGAGTGATGTTGGTGCTTACCGAGACGCCCCTTCTCAGGGCCTGTCGCACTGCGTCGACGTCATCCGACACGACCCGGTGCCGAGTAAGCGTCGTTGAAGGACACGTCTTGATTCGGCTCGCCGGTTGCTGTGAGGGTCCTGACTCAGTCGCCGGCACACCGGCGATGCTGTCCGGAATGCATCGCGCACTGCGCCGGCCGCCACAAGCCGTCGGTCTAGGCGCATAGTTGAACGAGCGGTGACCGCCTGCTCACTGTTGCTGTGTTCCGCGATCGTGGCCTCGGGTAGCGCCGCACGTGACCAGGCATGCCAAGACGTTCGGTCATCACGATTGCGTTCAATCGACTGTCGAGCGGTCGCTTTGGGAGATCGAACTGCCGGGGTTTGGTTGCCACTCTGTATGGGGACCATTTGCTGAGGAATCCGACAGCCACCGAGTAGACATGCCGGGCCGGGGGTTTCTAGGGCGAAACCGGTTCATGCAAAAGCGATTACACCCCGCAGGTTCCGGCCGGCCCGCAGGTCTTTCATCGCTTCGTTGATGTCATCGAGTTTGTACATCTGGGTGACGAGTTCGTCGAGTTTGATCTGGCCTGCCTCATACATCGACAGCAGGCGTGGCATGGCCTCGCGCGGGTTCATCTCGCCGTAGAGCACGCCCTTCAACGTCTTGCAGGAGCTGACCATGTCACTGAGGAGCAGCGGCACCATCATGTCGGTGATCTTGGCCATGCCGGTCAGTACGCAGGTTCCGCCCTTGCGCAGCAGCATCATCGCGATCAGCACCATGTCCGGAGGTACGACATTCGGCGTCATCACAACCCGGTCGGCCATCACGCCCCAGGTGATCTCCTTGACCAGTTCCAGCGCGGCGCCCGTGTCGACGGCCGTGTGTGTGGCCCCGAAGACCGGTGCCATCTGGCGCTTGAATTCGTTCGGGTCGACCGCGACGATGTGTTTGGCGCCAGCCACTTTCGCGCCCTGCACCGCGTTCATGCCGATTCCCCCGACACCGATCACCACGACGGTATCGCCCACCTCCGTGCCGGCGGCGATCGATCCTGATCCGAATCCCGTTGTGACACCACAGGAAACGAGTGACGCCGCCTCCAACGGGATCCAGTCGTTGATCTTGACCAGCGAGCGCTCCGAGGCCACCACGTATTCGGAGAAGGTGCCGACCTGCATCATGGCCATTAAGTCTTCGCCGTCGAGGTGTCGACGGCGGGTGCCGTCGGTGGTCATCGCCTTGTCATAGATGTCTGCACCCACATCGCACAGATAGGTGCGACCGGTGGTACACCATCGACAGTTACCACAGGCAGGAAAGAACGAGATAGCCACGTGGTCAACGGGTTTCAGAGTCTTCACTTCGGGACCGACGGATTCCACGACGCCGGATCCTTCGTGGCCACCCAGCATGGGGAACCACTCGGGCACACGAACGCCCGCCGCCCGCATCATCTCTTCCATCTCCGGGGTCGGCACACTGTCTCCGCTGCGAAAATGCTCGTCGGAGTGGCAGATTCCCGCGTAGGCCATTTTTACCAGCACCTCGCCCGCATGCGGGGGATCCAGTTCGACCTCGGTGACTTCCCAGTCGAGCCCGACCCCGCGCAGCACAGCTGCTCTAGACTTCATTTGACGTCTCCTTCGAAGGGTCGTGGGTCACCAGTTACGGAGTTCCTTCACCGCATCAGACGTTCGCGGTGCAAGCGTCATGTATGGAATGAAACCACTTCTGCCACAACGGATTATATTGTGCACGACGTTGGTCAGATGGTCGGCGTCGATCAGCCCACCCACCATGTATTTGTGCTCCATCCAGAACCTGATGGCCTTTTCCAGGACGTCGGGATCCCAGCTCTTGTTGAACTCGGTCATCGAGTCGCCGGTGCCGCCGATACTGTCGCCCACGGCCAGGCGGGTGAAGCCGATCTCCGGGTGCTCGATGCGCCAAGCCTCAACGAGCTTGTCCAACGCGCCCTTGGTGACCGCGTATGACCCGAGCATCGGCCACGGCGTGGTGTAGGAAGCGCTCAGCGATGACAAATAGATGGCTGAGCCGCGCGCAGCTACCAAATGTGTTGCCGCAGCAGCGGTCACCAGCGATGCGCCGGTGACGTTGGTGGCGAACAACTGTGCCCACTGGTCGGCGGTTACCTCCTGCAACGGGGCCAGAATGCCCATGCCGGTCGTGTACACGAGGGCATCCAGGCCGCCCAGCGCGTCAGCCACCTCCGTTATCGCCCGCTGGCAGCTTTCTGCCACAGTGACATCACACGCAATGGCGACCGCGCCGTTGCCTGCCTCCTTTGACGCGTCGACCAACCGGTCGTATCGACGGGCCAGCAGTGCGACGTGGGCACCGCGCTGGGCTAACCCGGTGCCGATGCACCGGCCGAGGCCCGACGAGGCGCCGACGACCGCAACCCGCAATGGCCGTGCCTCGTCATTGAGTGGCATGGTTCTCCTTGTCGCAAAGGGCTGAGAGCGAGGTTATCAGTTAGTGGAGGAACTATATTCAGTTAGTGGAAACATGCATTTCCATACGGGAAGCCCAGCGTTCGCGACCGACGTTTGAGCAACTACCGTCGCACTACTTGTCGCGGCTCGACGGCGAACGACAGCAGGAGCCGATCGAGGATCTTGGCGGCTCGACGGCGCGCCCTGGCGGGATCTGCTGCGTGCACGACCAGTCGCGAAGCCTCTTCGAGTGCGGCGACAAGCATGTGTGTCAGCTCCCCGACGGGCTGGTCGTCGATGACGCCCTCGGCGATTGCCTCGCGGACCACGTCGTTGATCAGGGCGATGCTGTTGCCTTCTTGGATCTCACGCAACGCTTGCCAGCCCAGTACCACCGGGCCGTCGATCAGCATCACTCGCTGCACTGCGGGTTCCTGTGCCGCTTCAAGGAATCCGTGCAGGCCGCTAGTCAGTCGTTCCCACGGGTCCGCTCCGGGCGGCGGAGCGGCGATGGACCGAAGCGTCAGCTCATTCTCGACATCTTTGAACACAGCGCGAAACAGCTCGGCCTTGTCCTTGAAGTGGTGGTAGAAGGCGCCGCGCGTGCCTACGCCCGACTTGGCGACCAGGTCGCCGATGCTGGTGTTGAAGAATCCCTGTTCCACGAAAAGTTCCCGACCCGCGTCGATCAGATTTAGACGCGTCTGCTCGCCACGGGCACGTCGATCGTCGTCCGCCCCACCGCGCTTCGCCATGCCGCCGATCCTAGCAACATTCAGCTTGCATGTTGAGTGCCGATCCGGGCGCTGTCAGCGCACAACACCGCGAACGGTCATGAGTCCCAGGTCGGCGTGGGACTTGAAACCGGGTGGAGCATCGCAAATGGCGGGAATGGTGTTCACCGGTTCCATGGCGGTCCAGGCGTAGCCGACGTAGCCGGGCTTCGCGTGTTCCCGCGCATCCTGGCTGCCTCGCAGGATGAGCTCAGTGCCTGGGTCGCCTTCAATCACCACGCGGTAGTGGTAGTAGGGCTCCCAATCAGGCTTCGGGTCAATGGCGTCGTGTTCAACGAACGAGTAGAGCTCGTGCAAGGTGATGAATGGCCTGCCGGCCACCCACGCCGTCCAGAGATGATGCTGGGATGCGACGGTGCCCTTCTTGATCACGCCTTTCAGGCCGGGCATGTCCATATCCTGAGACCCTTCGTATGGGATATCGCGGGTTGCCGTGCCGAGCTCTACCGCGGTCGTGAACTTCTCGACGGTTTCGCCCAGTCCTTCGACAACCATCGTCAGCGACTGTGCGAACAATGACCAAGCCTCTTGGAAGAGATTGCCTTTCGCGAACTCGGCCGGGCTCTTTCCGAACCCCATCTCATCCAGGTACTTCAAGGTGTCCTTGTTGAAATTCACGGCCTCGTAGATGTGAATGTGGTCAGTCTTCCCGACGATCCGGGCCAGCGTCAGGACGAGCAGGTCCGCCGCATAGCCAGGGTGGATGCCGCCGCCATGGAATGAAGTGCCGCCGGCTTGGCACGCCGCTTCGATCTTGTCGATGTCGGCGCTGTTGGATTCGGTCCGATGCCACCACGCACCGCCGGAGGCTACGACGCTCTTGCCTCCGCGCAGCAGCCGGCAGATCTCGTCGACGTCCGACCACAGCGGCGCGTAGAACACGCAATCCGCATCGAGTGCCTCCAAGGCGGACTTGTCAGTGGTGGCGAGCACGCCGATCGGTTCCACCCCGACGAGCTCGCCGGCGTCCCTGCCGACCTTCTCCGGGCGGTTGCAGAGCACCCCGACGACGTCGTAGACAGGGTTGTGGGCGAGGTGGCGTAGCGCCAGCGTGCCCACATTGCCGATGCCCCACTGGATCACGCGATACCGTTTCGCGGTAGGCGGTGTGCTGGATCCCAGTGTCGATGCCAGCGTCATTGTGTCTCCTTCGTGCGGCGGTCCCTACCCGGAGAACCTACTCCGCCGAAAGGTCGATATGCAGTTTGTGTAAATCGCTGTTTTCGTGCACCGATCAACTCGGGATGTGATCGGTGTTGACAACCTTCATGATGTATGTTGCCGCTATGGCAGACGACGAAATTCGCGCGTATGGTTCGGTCGCTCCGCTGAAAATCGGTTTGCTCAACGACTATCCGACCTCCGGCACCACCGACAACAACACCGTCGCGGCCCTGGAGCTTGTCATGGAGGAAGCCCATGCATCGGGTTTGATCGATCGGCCGATCGAGCTGATTCAACGCAACGTGGTCGGCCTGCCGAACGGCACCTACCGGGCAGTGGAACGGGCCTTCGATGAGCTGGTGGCCGACGGATGCCTGGCCATCTTCGGGCCGTGGGTCTCCGACAATGTGGTTCCCCTGCGTTCCCATGTCGAAGCTGTGGCCAAGGTTCCGATTATCACTCTCTCGGGATCAGAAGGAGCGCTGGGAGAGTGGTGCTTCGCGCTCAACAACGGGTCGATGGCCGAAGAGCCGGTGATGCTGGCCGCCGTCATGATCGGCGACGGCCGATCGCGGATCGCCATTGCCTACGAGGCGTCGCTCATCGGCAAGGAGTACCTGTCGTTTGCGGAAAAAGTTTATGCAGCAGCGGGATTGAAGGTTGTCGCCACTGTCATGATTCCCCAGGTCGAGGCGGATAAGGCCGAGGCGGTTGCGCAGTTGCGGGCGTCGGACCCCGATGCGGTGGTTCACGTCGGGTTCGGGCACGGGTTGTGGGGGTTCACCGACGCGCTGCTGGCGGCCGGCTGGGATCCGGCCCGGTACACCACGACCGCGTTCGAGATGGCTCACATCAACGAAGAGTGGATGCGCCAGATCTCGGGCTGGATCGGTCTGGACAGCTATGACGAGCGCAACCAGGTCGGGCAGGCGTTCCTGGACCGGTTCGAGGCGCGATACGGTCGGCGACCGGGCAACTCGATGCCTGGCTTGTCCCATGACGCGGCGACCGTGATCGTTCGCGGCCTGGCGGCGGCGCGCCCGCTGACCGGGGAAGGGGTCAAACTTGGAATCGAACAGGTGAAGCTGATCCCGTCGGCGAGCGGGGCGCCAGGAACGTTCATCCGGTTTGGCCGTTACATCCGGCAGGGTTGGCTCGGTTCAGACTACCTGATCGCCCGGCGCGTGCTGCCGGACGGGTCGGCGCACGTGTTCCACGCCGCCCCGAGCGAACACATCTCACGGGCTGTCGGCGTCGCGTCCGGCTAACTGCATGGCGCCGAACACCGGCGCTGTCACGATCCCGGGCGGGTGACTCAGGACATCGGGAATCGCGCGGACTGCGCCCATCGCGATCATCAGATGGCCCGGCTGGGCGTGCTGCCCAGTGTGCGGCTGCCCATCCCACCCGACATCGAGTTGAAGTTCGAAGCTCGGAACACCCTTGATGACCGCGCGAATCAGCGGAGCCTTCTCCCCGGGCGTCAATGGGGCGAGGCCCCACTGTGGCAGATCGCGCGTCAGGACCCATTCCTCGTGAATGGCCAGCAGCGGGCGGCCCGACCAGTGACCGACCCAGGAAAACCTTTGCCCGACAACCGTTCCTGCCTCGATGGTGCCGGCCAGCACCTCGATGTCGTGGGGAAGCGTGGTGGCGTCCACGGATACGTCGATGTGCGACAGCGTGATACCCAGCACGTCGGCGGTTGCGTTGAGTGCCTGCCGGTAGGCCATGTCGAGTTTCTTGATGATCATGGAATCGACGGTGACATCCGCGGGCGGGCGACCCATACCCATGAGGTCGATCAGCATCGGCCGACTGGGCACGGCCGACACGTCGGTGGCCTCGTAGAGGTCGATGCGGTCGATGGTCTTGCTCAGCCCGGTCACGGTCGCGACGAGCCGCTCGAACATGAAGCCGGGGTTCTCGCCGGCGGCGTGGAACCGGGACCCACCTTTCCGGCATGCCGCCACGAACGCAGCTTCGGTCTGCGCCCCGTATGTGGGCAGGTGGTTGTACGACGTGGTCGTGACGACGTTGGTACCGGCCGCAAGCAGACGGCAGATATCGTCCGCGTTGGTTTCGACCGCGTGCGCCTTGCTGGCGGTGTGGATGACGACGTCAGCGTTCAGCGCGATTATCGCGTCCTTATCCGTCGTGGCGGTCACGCCCGTTGCGGTGGACAAACCGCACAACTCGGCCGCGTCGAGGCCCGCCTTGGCCGGGTCGTACACCAGTACGCCGACCAGCTGAAAATCGGGATTCTCGATGAGCTCCTGCAGCGCGGCACTGCCGACCGCGCCGGTCGCCCATTGCACTACTCGAATAGCCAATCGAATGCTCCAGGTTGCGCTTTCGGGTTTCGGCTCTCTTCTGGTTGGTTCAACATACATGATGTAGGTTTGCAACCATCGACATGTAGGTTGATCGTCGGTAGGAGGCTGATATGACAGAACCGGCGGTCGCCGACGACATCGACCAGCGAATCCGCGAAGCCCAAGATAAGTTCAATGCCGGGATGGGCGCCGACGGCGACGCAACGCCCTATCCGCTGCTGCGCGAACTCCGCGCCAAGAGCGCGGTACATCCGGGATGGCCGGAGATGGGCATCCCCGAAGGCGGCCCGAACAGCAAGAAGACGTTTACGGCGTATTCGTTCGACGCCGTGAAAAGCGTGTTCACCGACCACATCACGTTCAGCACCCGGATCTACGAAGACATGGTCCGGCCGCTGCAGGGGCCGACAATTCTGGAGATGCAGGATCCTGAACATGCGGTGTACCGCAGGCTGCACGAGTTCGCCTTCGCCAGATCGTCGATGAAGCGTTGGGACGCAGAGCTTGTCGGCCCCTTGGTCGATCGGACGATCGCGAAATTCCGGGACAACAAGCATGCCGACCTCGTTGACGCGGTGTTCATGCCGATTCCGGTGCGGGTAATCGCGGCCTTACTCGGGTTGCCACAGGCCGATATTGGAGAATTCCACCGATTGGCGATCGACCTGCTGGGCTTCCGCGGTGATATGCAGACCGCGATGAAGGCCTCCGCGGAGATGAAGGAGTACTTCATCGGAGTCTTGGCAGACCGGCGCAGGACGCCAAAGGACGACATGGTGACGATCCTGTCGCAGGCCGAAATCGACGGCGTCAAAATGTCGGACGAACAGATCTACGGGTTCATGCGTAACCTGTTGCCCGCCGGTGCCGAAACCACGTCGCGGTCCACGGCAAGCCTTGCGATGGCCCTGCTGACGCACCCCGACCAACTCGAAGCGGTGCGTGACGACCGCAGTTTGTTGCCTCAGGCGATCGAGGAGGGCATCCGGTGGGAGACACCGCTGCTGAACTTCATCCGTGAGGTCAGCACCGACACCGAATTCTTCGGCGTCCAGATCCCTAGAGGATCAACCATGATGGTGAGCCTGGGTAGCGCCAACCACGACGAGTCGAGGTGGGAGGATCCCGAGTCGTTCAACATCTTCCGGGAACGGAAGGCGCACATCGGCTTTGGTCACGGTGCACACGTGTGCCTGGGAATGCACTTGGCCAGACTGGAAAGTATCAATATCTTCAACGCACTGTTCGACGAACTACCCGGGCTGCGACTCGATCCTGATGCCCCGCCGCCGTACGTCACCGGCACACTGTTCCGCTCGCCCCCGCGACTCGATGTGGTTTGGGACTGAGGAGACCGGCTGATATGACTCGTGTCATCCAATGGGCGACCGGTGTCACCGGGATGATGTCCCTGCGTCACGTGCTCACCCGGCCGGATCTGGAATTGGTGGGCGTGCGGGTGTACGACCCCGCCAAGGCCGGAGTCGACGCCGGCACGCTGTGCGGGGTTGCCGACTCCGGGGTGCTGACGTCCGCGGACCGCGACGCAGTCATCGGCATCGATGCCGACGTGGTGCTGTACATGGGCAAGGTGGAGACCGACACGCCGAGCTGCTTCGCCGACGTGTGCGACCTGTTGGCATCCGGCAAGAACGTGGTCGCCACCGGCAGCCGGTTCATCCACCCCCGGTCACTGGACGCCGCGCTGGCTGACGGTATCGAGAAAGCTTGTCGTGCAGGCGGATCGTCATTTCTCGGGCTGGGACTGTACCCGGGTTTCGTCGGCGAATCGCTGGTGCCGATCCTGTCGCGCCTGACCCAGCGCACGGGGCGCATCAACATCCGCGAAGTGCTGAACTACTCGACCTACGCCAGCCACGACCTGATCTTCAACGCAATGGGCTTCGGCCATGCTCCCGACGACACCACACCGCTGCTGACCAACACCGAATACGCTGCCAGCGCCTGGATCGGCAGCGCGACGGTCGTCGCGCAGGCGTTGGGCTTGGAAATCAAGAGCGTCGAGGGGTATCGGGACGTCGCAACTACACCACGGGCGCTGTCGGTCGCCGCCGGCGAGATCCCTGCCGGTACCGTCGGCGCCATGCGGTTCGGTGTTGTGGTCGACTGCGGCACAACAACGTTGGCCGTTGAACATCTCACCAGAATGGCCGATGACCTGGCCCCCGACTGGCCCACCGAGATCGGATATCAGGTGGCCTTCCAAGGCGAGCCCAACATGAAGATCCATCTCGTGATCGGCTCCCACGAGGAAGATCACGCCAAGCAGGGTTGCCTGGCTACCGCCATGCATGCGATCAACGCGATCCCCATGGTGATCGCGGCCGAACCCGGACTCCATGACTTGTCGACGATCGCGCCGTTCGTTGCGCACTGGGCCGGGCGTGACGTCGTACCGACGTGCCGTTCCGAGTGATTGTCATCGGTACCGGTAAGGGTCTGTTCGGCCGGAGCCGGAATTGATCTCGTTCGCCGGTCGCGTCGTACTTGTCACCGGCGGCGGTCGTGGCCTGGGTTCGGCCTACTGCGCTGAAATGGCCCGCCGCGGGGCAACCGTGATCGTTCACGACAACGGGGTTGCGACGGACGGAAGCGGTGGGGACCCGGGACCGGCAAACGACGTCGCCGCCGCCATCCGGGCAGCGGGGGGACGTGCTGTCGCGTGCGTGTCGGATGCCAGCAGCGAACCCGGGGGTAAGGCCGCCGTGGATCTCGCCATGGCAGAGTTCGGCCGATTGGATGCGATCGTCGCCAACGCCGGCATCATTCACGACGGCCCGTTGCCGGACTGGCCGACAGAACGCTTCGAAGCCGTGCTGCGCCATCACCTACTAGCTGCCTTTCATGTCGTCCGCCCGGGTTTCGCGGTGATGCGGGACGCCGGATACGGGCGCTTGGTATTCGTGTCCTCTGCTGCAGGAGTTTTCGGACAGCCTGGCCTGACGGGATATGCCACCGCCAAGATGGGCCTTCTGGGCTTCATGAACGTTGCGGCACTCGAAGGCATGCAATACGGCATAACCGCCAACGCGATCATGCCCATGGGCGATACGCGAATGGCGGCGGCAATAATGGGCGAGGCTGCAACGAGTGCCGATGCGCGCGCGTTTCTCCAGACGCTGCGACTCGACCAAGTGGCGCCTGTAGTGGCCTACCTCGCCAGCGAGCGTTGCACCCAGACACATCGAGTGCTCAGCGCCTTCCGCGGAAGAGTGGCCGCGTTGCAGATCGGTGTCACTCGGGGATGGTGCAGCGCAGCAGGCGCGTTCGACGCGGAAGACGTCGAAACCAACCTTGAACAGATACTCGATCCGACAGAGATAATCGTGCCAGGCAGCATATTCGACGAAATGGAGCATGCCTTCACGGCCACGTAGTTCTCGCGTCAGTCGGCGGCGACAGTAACCCGGTCGCCGAAACCGGTGTAGCTGCGGATCAGTGGTAAATCCGCCATTGTCGCGAAACCCGCTGGCGCTGAACATATCGCTGGAATGGCGTTGACAACCTGCAGCGCGACGGCGACGAGGCCCGCCCGCACATGCTCGGCCACCGATGCCGGCCGCGAATAGCTGGCCAGGCAGAAGAAATGCACACGCATGGATGGGTCGCCTTCGAGGGTGAGGGTCCAGCCGTCATCCGGTTTCGGCCAGTGGTCGGGATACTCGCCGCCGACCGTCCAAAGCGTCTCGAATTCGATGAGCGGCTCACCGTCGCGCAGCCCGATGAAATTCCATCGCTGTCCAGCGGTGGTGCCCGCGCGCACCTGGTGCTCAAAGATCTGGAAGTCCTTGGTGGCAGGCACCGCGTCGACGGTGACTCTCACATCGTCGATCGCGGCGTTCAGAGAGTCCGCAATGAACCAGGTCTGCTGGGTGAAGAGCGCGGTGTTGAACGTCAGGAAGTCGTTGGCCGTGGGGGTGATGTCTTCGGGCGGCCGGCCGAACCACATACCCTCGAAAGTGATATCGGTGCTTTCCCACAGCGACCAGTCGGCTCGCTCCTGCAGGGTGAACCGGTCGATGGAACGACTCATGCCGGACAGCGCCAGTGGCAGCACGCCCGACAAGTTGCCCGGGTTGAGACCGCTGGCGTGGATCGTGCTGTTGCCTTTCTGGCAGGCCGCCAACAGTCGTCGGCGATCGGCTTCGGCGATGCGGCGGGGGTGGAACAGGAAGGAGACGGTCGCGACGTTCTTCCCGCTCTCGAGTAAGACGCACACATCGTCGAGGCTGGTGAAGGATGGCGCATACAGCACCAGATCAGCTTCGGTCGCAAGGATTTCGGCCACATCGGTGGTGGCAGTGACACCGATCGGGCTGCGTCCCACCAACGTGCCGATGTCGACGCTGTGCTTGGCGGCGGAATACACTCGCGCGCCGACCAGTTCGAGGTCGGGGCGGCAGTCGAGGATCGTGTTGATCATCTCGGTCCCCACTGCACCGGTCGCCCACTGGATGATGCGTAACCGTCGGGATTGTCCAGTCACCTTCTCGTTCCCTTCCAGTCAGGATCAGATGAAGTCTGATCCACCGTCGACGTTGATGGTGGCTCCGGTCACGTAGCCGTTTCGCCGCGACGCCAGATATGTTGTGGCCGAGGCGATCTCTTCGGGTAGACCGGCACGGCCGATGTCGCACGGGTGGCCGTAGGTCTTGTCGACCCAGGTCATCACGTCTTTGGGATCCGATGAGTTCAGCCCGTCCGCGGCCAGCACATCGCGCAGGACTTCGGTGAAACTCGCCGTCACAATCGTTCCCGGACAGACACAGTTCACCAGGATGCCTTCTGCGCCCAGGCTTTTGGCGAGGTTCTTGGTGAAACTCGACAGCGCCGATTTGGTCGCCGTGTAGGCGACCAGTCGCGCACTCTGGCGCTGGATTGAGTGTGCCGACAGCGTGACGATCCGAGCCCAGTCGGCAGATCGCAGCAACGGCAGTGCCGCCCTGACCGAGCGCACGGCGGACAGCGTGCCAAGGTCGAAAGCGGCATGCCAGTCGTCGTCGTCCAGATCTTCAAACGGCCCGGCGCTCGGACCGATGGTGTGCACGAACACATTCAGGCTGTCCCAGGCGTCGGCAACTGCCGCGAACCCCGATGCGATCGAAGCCCCTTCGGCCATATCGACGCTGATCGCCAGCACCTCGGGGGCACCTGCGCGGCGTATTCGCTCTGCAGCCGAGTCCAGAGCGGCCTGGCCACGCGCCATGACCGCCACTGAGGCACCCTCGGCCGCAAGACTTTCGGCGATCGCCAGCCCCATACCCTTGCTGCCGCCGGTCACGACTGCCGTCGCACCCTCAAAGCCGAGATCCATTGAGTCGTCCTTCCGCTATCTGGGCGGGCCTACTGAGCTCTGACGATCCGCGCCGCCAGGTGCACAATCTCGGTGACCACGGTGGGGTTCGCGCGTGAAACTGCGATCAGTGAAAGCATCGCGTTGGCCACGTCCTCTACCGCGGACATCTCGGCCGGGATCTGGCCTTCGCGAGCCCATGCCCGGTACAGGTCGGCGAGCAGGTCGCGGTCGGCGCCACGCAGGATCTCGGTGTCACGTGTGGGGCCGACGCTTACCCGGATCAAGGCCAGCTCGGGATGTTCGGCCCGCCAGGAGCGTAGAATTTCATTGAGCGCGGCCTTGCTCGCGTGGTAGGCGGCTACGCCTGCGCGAGGGCGGCCGACGTCATGGCTTGACGCGACCACGACGGTGGCATTGTCGGCCAAATGGGGCAGGATTGCCCGCAGCACATGGGAAGCGCCGACGGCGTTGACCGCGTATGCATGTAGCCACGTCTCCACATCGGTCTCGGCGATCAGCGCGAACGGCACAACGGCACTGGTGAATACCACCGCGTCGAGCCCGCCGAGCTTGGCGGCGACGTCTTTTACGACGGATTCGACGGCGCGCGGGTCAGACACGTCAAGTTCATGGGCCGAACCGTCGAGATCCTCGGCCAGATTCGACAGCACGTGGACCCGCCGTGCGGCGAGTGCCACGTTGGCCCCTCGGGACCGGGCCGCGACGGCCAGTGCTTGTCCGATGCCTGAAGACGCGCCGATGATCAGCATCCGCGTCCCCGCGATGTTCGAGTGTCGATCACCCATGACCCGCGTCCTTTGCGCCGAAGTTGCGCTGATTCTCGCATGTGAGAATTACTATTCTCTAGCGGGTGGTCGGAGATTGGCTTGGACCACAGGACAGGAGGCGGCATGCCCGATTACGTCGATTTCACCGGAAAGGTGGTACTCGTCACCGGCGGGGGCGCAGGAATCGGCCGGGCCACCGTGGCCGCCTTTGCCGACCAGGGCGCGTCGGTCATTGCGCTCGAGGTCGACCCGGCGCGCGCGGAAGACCTGCGCGGCCAGTTCGGTCACCGCGTGTTGGTGGTCACCGGAGATGCGACCGTCGCGACCGATGTCTCGGCACTCGCCGACACGATCACCGAGCAGCACGGACATCTCGATGTGCTGGTCAACAATGTCGGCCACTTCATGACCCGGCCGACGCCCTTCGAAATGCTCACCGACGATCAGATAGACGACATCTATCGGATAAATCTCAAGCACATCTTCCTGGTCACCCGCACCATGCTGCAGTTGCTGCGCGCGGCCGAATCCGGCGCGAGCATCACGAACATCTCGTCGATCGAGGGCTTCCGCGGCATACCACGATTCGCGGTATACGGTGCCTTCAAAGCTGCGGTAACCGGCTTCACAATGAGCCTTGCCCTCGAGTTGGGCCCAGAGGGCATTCGGGTGAACGCTGTTGCGCCGGAGACCACCGACAGCGCCCAGGTGCCACTCGACCGATTGATCCACGAATCCCAGCGGCACCACATTCCGCGCTGGATTCCGTTGGGCCGCTTCGGAACCCCGCAGGACACAGCGGGCTGTGTGCTCTTTCTCGCCAGCCCGCTGGCGGCCTGGGTGTCGGGGACGGTGGTGCACGCCGACGGCGGCGCACTGGCTGCGGCTGGTTGGTACCGCGATGATCATGGGACGTGGACGAACATGCCGGTGATCCATGGCAACAGCGGAAAGCCCGCGGAGGCGGTTGCGACATGACGAATACCGTTGACCCGGCAACTGATTCGTTTCCCGCGGAGCCGGTGAGGCCGGCGGGATCACGAACGTTGGCCAGGGCGGGGTGGGGAATCTTCATCGTCGCCTACCTGGCATTCGCGGTCGTGACCGTCGCAACGATCCAGTCGGGCACGCACGGCGATCCGCGGATCAGCAACCCGAACCCGGGTCCGGTGCCGTATCCACCGTTCCTCGGATTCGACGACTGGCCGCTGGCGGTGGGACTCAGTTCAATTCCGATGGGGCTCGGGTTGATCGGTGCGTTGGTGTGGCTCTCGGTGCGACAGCGCAAGGTGCACTGGACGGTGATCATCGCATTCGCCGGCCTGATCACCGGCGTGCTGGATCCGCTGGCCAACTGGGCGACCTTCGCGATCTTCGACCCGCGCATGCTGCACTTCCCGCTGTCGTGGCCGTATGTGAACATCTCGCCGAACCTCGAGCCGGCGCTCGCCTTTCTCGGCGGGTACGCCACCTATTACCTGCTCAATGGTCTGGGATTTCTGCAATTGCACGATCGGGTCGTCGACCCCCTGATGCGGCGCAACGGCTGGCTGGCGCGCCATCGTCTGATCGCGGTCTTCATCGGCGCGACAATCGTCGCAATCCCGATCAATGGGTTGATCCAGTTCACCTGGATGCGGGCCGGCATTTTCTTCTACACCGAAGCCGTCGGACCGACGCTGCAAATCGGCCATATTCACTTCCCGCTGATCATGGCGGTGTACGACTCCATCATCTTCGGGATGGTCGCGGTCATGTGTGTCCGCGGTGAGGACGGAGAGCTGATCCTGATCAACCGCATCGCCCGGTGGCTTCCGTCGCGGCATGGCCGCAGCGAGGTCACGCTGACGCGCCAGTTGCTGGTTTCGGTGGTGTTGGGTCTGGTGTCCTTCGGGGCTCCGCTGGCAGTGCTGTCCGGACTGCGGGCGGCGGGTTTGTCCGAACCCGCATACGAGCAGAACCCCTATCCGAACATCAAGGTGTACGACCCCTACGGGCATCTCCAGGAATCGGGGAAGTCGGGACCCTTTTACAAATGAGGTTGACACGATGACGCTGTTCGCGTTGCTGCACGGCGGAATCCACTATGGCTCCTGCTGGGAAAAGGTGACCATGGAGCTCATACGGCGGGGTCATGTCGTGGTCGCGCCCGATCTGCCCGTCGACGACGATTCAGCCGGCGCGCAGGAATGGGCCCAGGTCGCGATCGACGCGATCGAGCTAGCCTCGGACGGCAGCGTGTCCAAAAGCGTTGTCATCGTGGCGCACTCGATCTCCGGCCTCTGCGCGCCGGTCATCGCCACGCGGTACCCGCTGTGCCAGATGGTGTTCGTCGGTGGGCTGCTGCCGGTGCCTGGCCAGTCGTTCGTCGAACATCTGGCCGCCAACCCGGATGCGATCACCTTCCCCGCGCCGCAAGAGCAAGGAGCCGGGCCGTTCGGCCTCACTTGGGAATCGGTGCGGGACGGCTTCTACCATGACTGCCCGGAATCGTTGGCGCGGAGGGCTTTCGACGAACTTCGGCATCAATCGTTCACTGTGTTCACCGAACGCTGCCCGATCGATCGCTGGCCGGACACACCCTCGACCTACGTGCTCATGCGCCAGGACCGCGCGGTGGCGCAGTCATGGGCCCGGCGCAACGCGGTCGACCGAATCGGGGCGACTGTCGTCGAGTTGGCCGGCGGCCATTCGCCGTTCTTCTCGAGGCCGGTCGAGCTCAGTGAAATCCTGCTAGGCCTGTGCGACACCGACATCAACCGAAATCGCGGCGGCGGTAACGAACTTCGATTCGTCTGAGGCCAGCCACGCGACCGCGTTGGCGGCATCTTCGGGCATGGTCACCGCGTTGGGCAGGAGTTGCTTGCTGAAGCCGTACTGCGGATGAGGGTAGGACTCCGCGGCCTGCTGCATGGCTTCAATAATCCGGCCACTGCCCATCGGTGTAGCGACCGATCCGGGGTGCAAGCTGTTCACCCTGATGTTGTGGCGACCGAGTTCCACCGCGAACGAACGAGCGAGCCCGGTGACACTGTGCTTGCTTGCCGTGTAAGCAAGCATGAACGGTTCCACCTTCACTCCTGCCACCGATCCGATCAGAATGATCGACCCGCCCCGGCCGCCGGCGATGATGTGCTTGGCGCCGGCCATCACCGTGTTCCAGGTCCCGAACAGGTTGATGGCGACGGTATCCTGAAAGTCGCTGGGGGAGACTTGATCCCACGCAGCCGGACAACAGATGCCCGCGTTGGCGACGATCACGCCGAGTCGGCCCAATTCGGTGACTGCCTCATCGACCGCGCTGCAGAGGGCTTCATGGTCGCGGGTGTCGACGACAGCGGTGATTGCACGACGGCCATTCGCGGCGACGAGGGCGGCGGTCTCCGCCAACTCCTCCGGGGTGGCCGAATCGTACGGAACGCTTGGCGGCAGAGGGCCGGCGATGTCGACGAGAATAACGTCGGCACCGTCGGCACTCAGTCGGACGGCATGAGCGCGGCCCTGGCCACGTGCGGCGCCAGTGATGAGCGCGACCTTGCCGGTCATGTCTGCGCCCACCGTCTAGCCGAAGTCCAGTGCGTTGCGCGGAGCGGTGATTGGTAGATCCAATGACGTCGCGATACCCGGCGCAGCATCGATGACGTAGGGGATGGCGTTCACAACGCGCATGGCGGTCGCCTCCATCGCATTGTCATTCGCCGATGCCGCGGTGGCCTCGGTTCCGAATCGAAGGTCGCAATGGATGTGTGGTTCGCCCTCGATGACGATGCGGTAGGTGCCGTGCGGTGCCGACGCCCATTGCGGTGCAAGGTCGGGAGCCATCCGGTTGATGTGTTCGATCGTGATGACCGGGTGGCCGTCCACGACCCCGGTAGTCTCGGCGCGTACCGCCCCACACGTGCCCGCTGGAATCAACCCGCAGGCCACGTGTAGGTCGCGTGGGGTAATCACGCGCTCATATTTCTCCGTAACTCTCTCGAGTTCGACGCCGAGTGCACGAGCCACCAACCCGATCGGTGGCCCCCAGGCGAACTGCTGTGCGCCCTCCAATTCCAGCAGCGGTGTGAAGTCCAATGGACGACCGAACCCCATCGCGTCGAACATCAAGTATTGATTCGGGTAAGCCGAATAGTCGAAGATCTCCTGCGCCCGTACCGAGCGGATGGTGTTGGACAGCGTCGAGAGCAGGACAGCGAACTGGTCGCCGGCGAATCCCGGTTCGATACCCGACGTGTAGATCGTGACGCCGCCTTCGATGGCCGCCGCGCGCACCTCGTCGGCAAGAGTGGGAATCCACTTGTCCGGGAACATCATTCCGGGTGTGTTGGTGGTAACCACATTGATGCCGGCCCGCAAGAAGCGCAGATAATCGCGCACCGCCGCGGCATCCATTTCATCGCTGGTAGCGGTGTAGACGACGCAGTCGGGCTTGAGTTTGATGATGTCGTCGAGATCGGCGGTCGTCGTCACTCCGATGGCGCCGAGACCGACCACTTCGCCGGCGTCGCGGCCTGTTTTCTCGGGGCTGTGCACCCACACGCCCACCAGGTCGAGATGTGCACGGCGATTGATCGCGCGCAACGCGATGCTGCCCACTCCACCGGTAGATATGACTGCCACCCGCAAGGCTCCGTTTGCCACGGTCTCTGCTCCTCTGTTGAATGCCCTTGGCTAAAGATCGGGGATTGGTAGCGAAGCGCCGAACTCGAACTGTTCAAGTGCTGCCACAAGCGCCTCTCTGCATACGAATTGGGGACGCAGCCGCAAATCTACCGTAGTGAGAATAATTGTTTACGTAAAGCGAAAACGCTGTTGTCTAACGGCTCGCCAAAAGTCCGCTCAGCTGCTTGGCCAGTTCGGACTTCTTGACCTTCCCGGTCGCGGTGAAGGGAAGATCTTGCTTATCGGTGACCCAGATGAACTTCGGCACTTTGTATGTCGACAGCCGGTCACGCAACTGCGCCCGCAACGACTCGCCGTCGAGCGCCGATTCACCGCGTGGTACTACCGCCGCGGCAACAACCGTTCCGTCGTCAGCGCTGTCGGCGCCGACCACGTAGGCCTCGAGCACGCCGTCACATTCGGTAAGCGCCGACTCGACTTCGCTAGGTGTGACATTGGTGCCGCCACTTGTCTTGATCAAGTCGCCGAGCCGTCCGGTGAACCTGATCCAGCCGTCGTCGTACTGCACACCGCAGTCGCCCGTGCGGTAGTAGCCGTCAGCTGTAAAGACTTCCTCGCGTTCACGTTTGTGCAGGCGTTGCATCAACGAGTATCCGCGAACCCAGATTTCGCCGGGGGCGCCGACCGGCGCAGGACGGCCGGTGTCGGGGTCGACGAGCAGATGATGCAGCCCCTCGATGGAAACGCCCCCGGTTTCGGATCGCTCGGGCGGCTGCGGCACGTAAGGGTCGACACCGATGTGATTGCCGCACAATTCCGTCATGCCCAGAGCATTGGGGCCCTGCGGGCGTCGCTCGAGGGGCACCATCGCCGGCATGCTCGTGCGTTGCACTGAACTCAGATCGCGGGCGGAGAACTCGGGATGTTCGGCGAGCGTCTTGCCCTGCTGCGGCCAGCCCAAAGTGGTTGTCGCACGGTGACGCTCGATGAGCTGCAGGGCATCTGCCGCATCGAACGCGGGCTGGGTGACAAGGGTTGCACCGTGGTGGATCACCGCGAGCAGGCCGGTGATCAGTCCGCCCACCCAGAAGAAGGGCATGGAGGTGAACATGACGGTATCCGCGGCGACGCCATAGGAGAAGGTGAGGTTGTAGGTATGGCGGACCAGCGCGCCGTGGGTGTGCACGGGCCCCTTCGGGTCACCGGTACTGCCCGAGGTGTAGATGATCAGCGCGTCATCGGCCGGCGTCACGCAAGATTCCACGTCGACAAGAAAGGCTGCGTCACTGTCTGACAGGTTTGAATGGGTATCGATCGTCGTCGCCCAGGCCCGGTCGGAGGAACCCCATACTGCGATGGTTCGCAGAAATGGGGCCTTGCCTATGGCGATGCGGCCCGGTTCGCGCTGATCGACTAGTTCCGGTAGCGCTTCCTGTAGGCGAGCGAGAAAGTCGTGATTGCGAAATCGCGACCAAGTCAGAATCCCTCGCAGGTCGGCATGGCGCGCGGTCCAGGCTAATTCGGTTGCTTTGTAGAAGGTGTTGAGTGGAACAGCGACCGCACCGATGCGGGTGGTAGCGAACCAGGCCAGTGCCCAATCGGTGCTGTTGGGCATCAGGATTCCGACGTGATCGCCTTTGCTGATACCGGCCGCCAACAGGTCAGTGGCCAGCACAGCCGAGCGACGGTCGAGATCGGCGTACCTCAACTCCTGCCCGCCGGCGATCAGGAAGGGTCTGTTCCCGAAACGGGCTGAGCACGACCGCACCAACTCGGGAATCGTGGGCGTGATGTTCGGAAAGGGCATGACCGCAGGATAGTAGGATTCGCGAAATCCGAGAACATTGGTTCTCGAGCACGGCGTTCTGCCTACAATTCCGCTTATGGCTACAGAAGCTGGAAGTACAGGCGACCGACTCGACCGGGTGGAGTCATGTCTTGAGATCAGCCAGCTTCCCAGCAGATACGCGATGGCGCTCGACGCCCGCGATCTCGATGCGCTGGTGGCGCTGTTCGTCGATGACGTCGACGCCGGAGCGGAGGGCCGCGGCCGGGACGCGCTGAAGCGCTGGTATGACCGCGTGCTCCGACGGTTCTACCGCAGTATCCATTTGATCTGCGGCCATCAATTCGACTTCGTCGACGCCGACCACGCGACCGGATCGATCTACTGTCGCGCCGAACACGAGGACGGCGACGGGTGGTACGTGATCACGATGCGTTACGACGACGTCTACGAGCGCCGAGACGGCCGGTGGGGCTTCGTCAAGCGGCGAGAGTATCCCTGGTACTCCGTCGATGTGACGGAGCGCCCGGGCCCCGAGTTCATCCGCTGGCCGACCGACGTCCGGTTACGTGCTGCGATGCCGCAGCGGATGCCGAGCTGGCAGGCTTTCTGGGCCGACGGAGATTCGGCACTGCCGCAACGGCTGTCTGCGCACCCCTAGGGTTGGTTACAATCTTGTAGAACCAGCATTCTCGAATTCTGCATCTGAAGGTTTTCGGCTGAGCATCGGAGGACCCCATTTCCGTCGACAAAGTACTCAGCGGAGTCCGCGTCCTGGAGGTTGCCGCATGGACATTCGTGCCGTCGGCCGGCGCCGTGCTGGCCGAGTGGGGCGCCGAGGTTATTAAGGTCGAACCACGCGAGGGTGGAGACCCGCAGCGCGGACTTGTCACGATGGGCATCGTGGACTCAGGCGGTGGCACGGTCAACTACATGATCGAGATTCCGAATCGCGGAAAGAAATCAATCGGCGTCGATCTGAGCACAGCAGGCGGCCAGGAGGTCATTCGCAAGCTCGCCGCGACGTGCGACGTATTCCTCACCAGCTATCTGCCCAGCCGTCGCAAGAAAATGGGCATCGACGTCGACGACATCCGCGCGGTGAACCCCAGCATCCTGTATGTGCGCGGGTCGGGCCACGGTCCCAAAGGTCCTGACTCGGACAAACCCGGGTACGACGGCGTCTCCTACTGGGCACGCGGCGGCATCGCCACCATGCTCACTGAAGACGGCGACGAGCTGGTGCGCTCGCGGCCCGCCTTCGGAGACCTTCTCGGCGGCATGACGATCGCGGGCGGAATTGCCGCCGCGCTGTACAAGAGAGCGACCACCGGCCGTGGATCGGTGGTGGATGTCTCCCTGCTCGGGCTGGCGGCCTGGAACCTCAGCCCTGACGTCGCCGTGAGCCAGATCCACGGCGGTACTTCTATTCCGAAGTACAGCCACGTCGACGCCCCCAACCCATTGGTGGGGACCTACCGCACCAAAGACGGCCGCTACGTCCAGCTCATGATGCTTCAACTCGACAAGTTCTACCCCGAAGCAATGCGGGCCATTGGTCTGCCGGAGTTGGTCGACGATGCGCGATTCGCCGATCCCGCAGCGCGATTCGCCAACCGCGGGGAACTCGTCTCGCTCATGGACAGGGTGTTTGCCCAACGCACACTTGCCGAATGGCGAGAGCAGTTGGCCGGCCTTTCCGGGGCCTGGGGTGTTGTTCAGACGCCGGGAGAGCTTTGCGACGACCCAGCGGTGACCGCGAATGGCTATGTCGCGACTACCTCCACGATGAACGGGGCGCCATATGCGTTGCCCACCAACCCCGTCCAGTTCGACGAGCAGGCCGTCATCCCGCCGGGGGCGCCCGAACACGGCCAGCACACCGAGGAGGTCTTGATGGAAGCAGGCCTGGACTGGGACGTCATCATGGCTTACAAGGAGACCGGAGCGATTCTATGAGCCCACCCGCTACGCAGGCCGTCACCGGCGAACCGGTTGAATTCGACCCGTTTTCGGAAGACTTCTTCAATGGGGCATTCGACACCTACCGACGCCTGCGCGACGACGCTCCGGTCTACTACAGCGCAAAGTGGGATTTCTGGGCGCTGACCCGCTACGACGACGTCGCGCCCGCCACTAAGGATCACGAGACATTCTCCTCCGCCAAGGGCGCCACTCTGGACATGGTGCAGGCGCACGACGACGCGATACCGCTGCCCAAGGTGATCATCTCAATGGACCCACCTCAGCATCAGAAGATGCGCAGGTTAGTGAGCAACGTGTTCACCCCGCGCGCCATCGCCGCGCTGGAAGACATGGTGCGCGAAAAGGTCTACGAACGCGTCCAGGCGCTTGACCCGTCTTCCTTCGACGTGGTGGCCGACTTCTCCGCGTTGTTCCCAAATGAGGTCATCACCACCATGCTTGGCGTGCCCAAGCAGGACCGCGATCAGATTCGGCTCTGGCTCGATCTACTGCTCGAGCGCCATCCGGGCGAGATCGCCACGACCGCGGCGGGTCGCCAGGCTTCGATGAGTACCGGGCTCTATTACTACAACCTGGTACAGCAGCGCCGCGCCGAACCTTGCGACGACATGATCAGCCGCCTCATCGAGACCGAGATCGAGCGGGACGGGCAGGTGGAGAAGCTCACCGATGTGGACATCACCGGTTTCGCCACCATGCTCGGGGGAGCGGGCGCCGAGACCGTGACCAAACTCGTCGGCAATGCCATGGTCGCCTTCGCCGACTTTCCCGAGCAGTGGCAGAAGCTACGAGAGGACCGCAGCAAGATCCCCGCCGCGATCGAGGAATTGCTGCGCTACGAGGCGCCGTCCCAATATCAGGTCCGGACCGCCACCCGCGATGTCACGTTGCACGACAACACGATTCCAGAAGGCAGCGCCGTACTGCTTGTCACCGGTTCGGCGACGCGGGATGAGCGCAAATTCCCCGACCCGGACCGACTCGACATCGACCGGGAGCGCAAGATGGGGTTCAATCTCGCGTTGGGTTATGGCGTGCACAGTTGTCTGGGTGCCGCGCTGGCCCGAATGGAGAGCCGCATCGCGCTGAATGCGCTGCTGGATCTCATCCCCGAATACGAACTCGATCGCGATGGACTGCGTCGGGTGGCAATGTCCAACGTCTGCGGTTGGTCGAATGTGCCGGTCCGAAAAGCGGATTGAGTAAAGCGATGAGCTGATCAGCCTCGATCGCGAGGGTCTGACGTATCAGGACTACACCGTCAACTTCCTGCGCAAAGGCAGCATCGCCAACGGCGCGGGCACGTACTAGACCTTTCTGCGCCTGTCATCCAGGAAGCCACGGACGACGTACGCGCGAACGAAGTCTGCCACCGTCAAGTCGTCGCGCAGTCCGAGATAGGGGGACGGAGTGGTGAACAGCGAGAACAGCATCCGGGCAAACCACTCCGAAGCCAAGTGGATGTCGAGGTCCCTGCGCACCTCACCGGTGAACTTCGCCGCCGCGATATAGGGCGCCAAGAATTCGCTGCACTCCCGCAGCAGCGTGGCAGCGTTTTTGGTCAACATCAGGTCGACCTCTTCTTGGTCGAAGTACGTTTCGGGTTCCACCACCCGACGAGCCTGCGTGACGAAGACGCCGGCTCGTGCCAATTTGTCCTCGAGCGCATTTCCACCGTCGCGGTCGATCGCTTTGGCCAGCTTGCGGTAGAAGCTCTCGGAAGCCACCTCGGCACAGGTTTCGACGATGGAGGCCTTGTCCGGAAAGTATTCGTAGAACGTGCTTCTGGACAAATCGGCGGCGCGCGCGATGTCGACTATCGTTGCTTTGCGCAGTCCATGGTTGCGAAAGCAGGCGAAAGCAGCGGAGATAATCGCATCGCGGGTGTCGACCGTCGCCGCGTATGTCATTGCTGTCCCCTACTTTTCGAGCTCAGCGATCAGGCGCGAGGATCAACCCGCTCGTCGGGACACCGGTGCCCGATGTGACGAGCACGTTTTCGACGTTGTCTACCTGATTGTGGGACGTGCCGCGCACCTGCCGGACTCCCTCGGTGATGCCGTTCATGCCATGGATATAGGCCTCCCCGAGCAGTCCGCCGTTGGTGTTGATCGGCATCCGCCCACCCAGTGACAGCTCGTCGATCGAGACGAAGTCCTTAGCTTCGCCCCGGCCGCAGAACCCCAGTTCCTCGAGTTGGGTGAAGACGAAAGGCGTGAAGTGGTCGTAGAGGAAAGCGGTCGAAATGTCTTGTGGCTTAAGCCCGGAGTTCCGCCACAACTTGCTTCCGACCACCCCCATTTCGGGCAGGCCGGTGATCTCCTCGCGGTAGTAGCTGGTCATCACCTCGCCGTCATACGCGGCGCCCTGGGCTGCCGCCGTGATCACGGCAGGCGGCCTGGCCAGGTCCCGGGCTCGCTCGACGCTCGTCACCACCATCGCGACGCCGCCGTCGCTTTCCTGGCAGCAGTCGAGCAGCCTCAGCACCGGATCGATGATCCACCGCGATTGTTGATGCTGCTCAAGGGTTATCGGCTTGTCGTAGAACCAGGCATCCGGATTCTTCGCGGCGTGCTTGCGGTCGATTACGGCTATCTTGCCGAAATCCGCGTTCGTGACGCCGTATGTCGTCATGTAGCGCTGGGCGTGCAACGCGACCCAGGCGGCCGGGGTCATGAAGCCGAATGGCGCATAGGGGGCCATCCACAGCGGTGTCACGCCTGGCTGACGGCCGGCGCCGCCGAATCGGAAACCGGAACGTTCGTTGAACGCGCGGTAGCACACCACCGCTTCGGCCACACCCGTGGCAACGGCCATGGCGGCTTGCATCACCGTGCCGGCGGCGGCCCCACCACCATGGGGAACCCGGGTGAAGAACGTCAGGTCCCGGATCCCGACATTGCGTGCGACCTCGATCTCCTCGTTGTCGTCGACGCTGAAGGTGACCATGCCGTCGATGTCGGCGGGCCGCAGTCCGGCGTCGGCGATTGCGGCCTTGACCGCCTCGCAGGCGAGTTGCATCTCACTGCGCCCCGATTCCTTGGAGAACTCGGTTTGGCCGATCCCAACCAGGGCAGCTTTACCGCCGAGACCGTCACTCATGCAGCTGAGCCTTCGAGGCCGTCGAGCAGGCTGAGCAGCGCGGTTCCCGAGACGTGGTCGCCGAGGCTGTTGGTGCCCTTGAACGTGACCTCGACGAATCCTTCGCCGTCGGCCGTCGATTTGCCGGTGACGGACCCGGTGAAGCGCATCGGGTCGTTCGGATATGCGGGTACGCCGAGACGGATCGACAGTTTCTTGATGATCGCCTCAGGGCCGGCCCAGTCGTGCAGAAACTTCACGCACAACCCATTGGTTGTCAGGATATTCAGAAAAATGTCCTTGGAGCCTTGGGAATTGGCGAAGTCCCGGTCGTGGTGTACGGGCATGTAGTCGCGGGATGCGATTGCGCCGGCGACAATCAGGGTGGTAGTCACCGGAACGTCCAACGGAGTGACTTCGTCACCCACATTGATGGAATTCCACGCCAGCGTTGAGGTGCGGTCGACGGTGGAGGTCATTCGGTTCCTTCCGGGTATGTGCTGCCGAGGCGAGCGAGTTGTTGGGAGGCCGAGCCCAGTGAAAGCTCGATCTGCTTGCCCCACAAGAAGTATCGGGGGAGCACATAGGTAACGTCGATGCCGATGCCGCCATGCACTTGCTGCGCCGACGCGACCACTCGCGCTCCGGCTTCGGCCGCCCAGAATTTGGCGATCGTCGCCTCTCGGGACGCCGGTCGGCCCTCCGCGATCAGCCACGCGGCGTGCCAGGTGGTCCAGCGGATTGCCTCGACGTCGATGAACGCATCCGCCAGTCGCTGCTGAACGGCTTGAAATGAACCGATCGGTCTGCCGAACTGCTCGCGTTCGCTGGTGTAGGAAGCTGCGATCTTCAGCGCGTGTTCGGCTACGCCGACCTGCATCGCGCATAGTCCGACGAGAGCCCGCGTATAAAGCGAACCGACCGCGTCGGTGTCACCTGCCCCGCTGAGGCGGGTCGCGGCGACGCCGGTGAGTTCGACGTCGGCATAGGGCTCCCCGGTGGTGGTCTCGGCCGGGGTGATCGTGACGCCGTCGGTCGTCGTATCGACGACGAAAAGGGCGGGGCCGTCATCGGCGCGCGCCGAAACCACCATGGCGTCGGCGATCTGGGCCGCGGGCACGAGTTCCTTCGAGCCATCCAGGATCCAGGAGTCGCCGTCAGCACGGGCGGTGGTGCGAGGCGCGGTCGGGTCGGAGTTGCCCGGTTCGGCGAGTGCGGCGGTCAGGATCGCAGTGCCGTCAACCACTTTCGGTAGATAACGCTGCTGGATAGCCGAGTCGCCATGGCGTGCAATCGTATCGGCGCCGAGCACCAGGGTCGCGTAGACGGGCACCGGCGCGACGCTCCAGCCGACCTCGGCGAGTAGCACACCGAGGTCGACGAATCCGCCACCGCTGCCGCCGACGGATTCGGGCAGCGCGATGCCCAGCAGATCCGACGAAGCCAGTTCGCGCCACAGGGTGGGGTCGTGGCGCACCTCACCCGATTCAAGTTCGATGAGCTGTTCGGGGGTAGCGCGGTGCTCGAAGAGTTGGCGGGCGACCTTGCCGACGGTCTCTTGTTCTTCGGTGAAAGAAAAGTCCATGCTCGCTTATGCCTCGCTTGTCAGCGCGCGGGCCGGAACTGATGCAGGACCAGCTCGTCGCCGCTCGGGATTGCTTCGAATTTCTCGTAGAAGACCTCGACGGGTAGCCCGGCTTCAATCTCCGCGGGCTCGATGTCACACAGGTTGGACACCAGGCGTACGCCTTCGTCGAGCTCGACCAGCACCACCACATAGGGGTACTGCAGGAACGGCAGCGGCGGATACTGCGGCATCACAAAGCTGTAAACTGTTCCACGCCCGCTTGATTCGATTGAGTCCCAGTCGAGCGACTGGCAGTTCCCGCACATTGGCCGAGGCGGCACCCGCAATGTCTTGCAATCGCTGCATCGCTGAATCAGCAGCTTGTGGTCCTTGAGACCCGACCAGAAGAACTCAGTGTCCGGACTGATCGAAGGGGCGAGTCTGTTGGCCATCAGCTTCCTGTCTTGAATCGCAGGGTGCGGAACCGCTGGCGGCCGATCACTTCGCCGTGCTGATCGCGGTAGGTCGTGATCCAAGTGACGAAGTAGCCCTTACCCATAGCCGTCTTCTTCTCATCGGAGATCGTTTCGAAGACCGTTTCGGCGCTGATCTCGTCGCCGACGCGGGGGTATCGCTCGACTTCGAACTCTGAATTGGTAGCGACGGTGCCGGTGTACCCGGCATCGGTGAGGAACTGAAGTGGGTTCTCTTTCAGCACGATCGGCACGCCACCACGCTCATGGATACCGACGAGCTTGGGCGGCGCCATCGTCCACGACTGCAGCATGACCGGAGGTGAGACGAGCCCGCCGTGGCGGGAGGAGGCGGCGAACTCCGGGTCGAGGTACGCGGGGTTCATGTCGTCCAACGCGTACGCCCAATGGCGAATCATCGCCGCGTTCACCGGATCTGGCGCCTTGGCGGGCTGTCCGGAGCTGATGGGTTCGCCGATGAGCGCATCGAGGCGCTCGCGCAGTTCATCTTTGGTGGTGTCGGTCACGGGGTTCGACTTCCTCTCAGGATGCGCTGGCCCGCATGTCCCGGGGTGCGCGCGGCATCCGGAGACCGGCCATAGCGATGATGTCGCGTTGGAGCTCGTTCGCTCCGCCGCCGAATGTATTGATGACCGCCAAGCGGTAAGCGCTTTCCAGTTCGCCCTTGAGCGGAGCCGCCGAGTCTTTGCGCACGCCGGCATGTCCGACAACTTCGAGGAGTTCACGGGCAACCTGCTGGGTGAGTTCGGTGCCGAACACTTTCGCTGCGGATGCCTCACCCATCCCCAGCGCGCCCGAGCTCATCGTGGCATTCACGCGGAGGTTCAACAGTCGGTAGGCGGCGACTTGTGCTTCGACTCGGGCCAGGGCCTGCTGCACCCAGGGCTGGTCGATGACCTTGCCGTCGTCGAGCGGTGTCGTCGATGCCCATTTGAGCGTCTTTCTGAAAAGCGGCTCCAGGGCACCGAGATTGCCGAGCGCGGCGCGTTCCAGGTTGAGCTGATTCGTCACCAGCGTCCAGCCCTGATTCTCGCCGAGCACGATGGCGCTCTCGGGCACGCGGACGTCGTCATAGAACGTGTAATAGGTGGAGACACCCGGCATGGTGTGCAACGGCTTCCAGGAGAACCCGGGCGTGTCCGTCGGCACGATGAACAGGGTGATTCCCTTGTGCTTCTTCACAGTTGGATCGGTGCGCGCCGCCAGCCAGATGTAGTCGGCGAACTCGGCTCCGCTGGTGAACATCTTCGAACCATTGATGACGAATTCGTCGCCGTCGCGTACTGCCGAAGTGCGAAGCGAGGCAAGGTCGCTGCCCGCGCCGGGCTCCGAGTAGCCGATCGCGAATTCGACGGTGCCTTGCAGAATCGCAGGCAGGAACTTTGCCTTCTGTTCTTCGGTGCCGTACTGAATGAGTGTGGGACCCACAGTGTTCAGAGTGATCATCGGCAGGGGAGCGTTGACCCTGCGCGCTTCCTCCGAGAAGATGTACTGCTCGAGCGCGGTCAACCCGCCGCCGCCGTATTCAACCGGCCAGGCGACGCCGAGTAGCCCCGCGTCACCAAGAGCGCGCCTGCATTCGGACATCGCCGAGCCGCCCTCCATGAGGTTGGCGACGGCGGCGCGACGCTCGGGGGTCATCACCGCCTCGAGGCGCGTCCGGTAATCCTTGCGGAGCTGCTCCTGCTCGGGTGTGTAGTCGAAGTCCATCAGTTGCCTACTCCCAGTCGAATTGGCATGCGTTTCACACCAGGCACCATGGTGGCGCGAAGCCGTGACACGTCGCCGGTGAGCTCGATCGTCGGATAGGTGCCCAGCAGCACCTCGAACATCACCCTGGCCTCCAAGCGGGCAAGCTGAGCGCCGAGGCAGGCGTGTTCTCCAGCCCCGAATGCGATGTGCGGGTTGGGATTACGGGTAATGTCGAAGGATTCACACGTAGGTCCGAAGATCTCCTCGTCGCGGTTGGCCGCGCCGTAGAGCATGACGATGGTGTCGCCTGCTTTGATCTTCTGGCCGCGTATCTCCACATCCGCGGTGGCGTGGCGAGCCATGTGGGTCACGGGACTGGTGAATCGCAGCATCTCCTCGACCGCGCTGGGCAGTAGCGACGGGTTGGACCGCAGCAGGGAGAACTGATCGGGGTGATCGATCAGCGCCAGTGTGCCCAGTGCGATGAGGTTGCGGGTGGTCTCGTTTCCTGCCACCAACAAGAGGAAGGAAAAGTTCAGCAGATCCGCATCACTGAGACGTTCACCGTCGACCTCCGCCGCCGCCAAGATGCTCAGCAGGTCGTTTTGTCCGCTGACCTCACCCGACCGTCGTGCGGCGATCAGCTTGGTGAAGTATTCGTAGAGTTGGCCCAGCGCAACCAGGTGATCCAGTTCGATGTCCGGGTCAGCCGTACCCACGGCCGCGTCCGACCAGGTGCGGAACTTCTCCCAATCTTCTGGCGGGGCACCTAGCATCTCGGCGATCATCCGGGTGGGGAGAGGCGCGGCGATCTCCTCGGCGAACTCGTACTCCCGGGCGGGGTCGACTCCGTCGAGGATGCCCTTCACAATCTCTCGCACCTTGGGTTCCAGCAAGGTCACCTGGCGACGGGTGAAACCGGAATTGATCAGTTTGCGAAGCTGGCGGTGACGTGGGGGGTCGGTGAAGATCAGGTTGCCCTCTTGGACCGGTTCGGGTTGAGCCGGATCGGGGATCGTGATGCCCTTCGTCGAGGTGAACGTCAATGGATGACCCGAGACGTAGCGAATGTCTTCGTACTTCAGTAGTGCCCAGAAGTTCGTGACGTCGTTCCACACGACCGGCGTCGTGTTGCGGAGTTCCCGGTAGGCGGGGTACGGATCGCCAGCGTAGAAGTCTGGCGAGTGCAACGGAACAGTAGTGGTCGGCACTACACGCCTTCCTCGGGCTGTGAGGTTCCGGACAGAACGCCTGGAAATGTCCGTTTTCACTTTGTCTACCGGATGTGTGATGCCCATGTCAATTGAATGTCTATACATCTATAAACTAACGTGATTGACGCATCGCGGCGACGCCCCCGCCCATGCACATCAGGATTGGATATGTCTGTTCTCATCCGGATGCCACAGTGGGCAGGCCATCGCGAGGCGGTCAGGAAGGCAGGCGGTTGATGTCGGATTCGCGTTCCCTCATCGATGTATATGAGCACTACATCAACGGCCGATGGACAGTTCCGGACAACGGGCGCTACGACGTCCTGAATCCCGCCACCGAGGCTGTGATTGGGCGAGCTCCCGATGCCAGCGTCGCGCAGGTGCAACAGGCGGTGGCTGCGGCGAGGACGGCCTTCGACACGGGTCCGTGGCCCACTGCCAAGCCCGAGGAACGTGCTCGATGCTTGCAACAGCTCAGCGAAGCGCTGCTGGCCAGGAGCGAGCAGATCTACGCATTGGCCCAGGCAGAGTGGGGCTGTTCGGCCAACGAGCGGCTGATTCACGTCGAGGGTCCGGCATTCATGGTCGGTCACGCCGCCGAACTCGCGCGCGAGCCGGCCGAAGCGCCGTTGGACGCCTGGGGGGCGGCCGGGACGACATTGTTGCGTTACGAGCCGCTAGGCGTCGTGGCGGCAATGACGCCGTGGAACTTCCCGCACACGCTGAACGTGATGAAGTTGGGCGCGGCACTTGCGGCCGGGAACACGTTGGTCCTCAAGCCGTCGCCCCTGACCCCGCTGGCGGGGCTGGCGTTGGCACGAATCATCCACGAGGACACCGATATCCCGCCGGGGGTCGTGAATGTCGTCACACCGACCAGCGTCGAGGCGAGCAGAAGCCTGACGTTGGACCCCAGGGTCGACATGGTCAGCTTCACCGGTAGTTCGGTCGTCGGCCGCGATGTGATGGCCGGCGCAGCGACCACGATGAAGCGCGTCTTGCTTGAGTGCGGGGGCAAATCAGCCGCCATCCTGATGCCCGATGTCGAGGTGAGCGACGAACTGTTGGAGCGGCTGCTGTTCGAAGGATGCATCATGCATGCCGGCCAGGCCTGCATCCTCAACAGCAGACTGCTGCTGCCCGATTCGATCCACGACGATGTAGTCGCGCGACTAGCCGAGCTGGCACGTGCCGTGGTCGTCGGCGATCCCACGGATGCAGCGGTCACGATGGGACCGTTGATCAGCCGCCAACACCTCGACCGTGTCCAAGGCTTCGTCGAACGTGCAGAAGCGGACGGCGCAGCAGTGGTGGCGGGGGGAGCCCGTCCCAAGCATCTGAACAGCGGCTTCTATTTTGAGCCAACGATACTCACCGATGTATCGGCCGATTCCTACATCGCGCAGGAGGAGGTGTTCGGTCCTGTGCTGACAGTGTTGCGGTACCAAGACGACGATGACGCGGTGTTCATCGCCAACAACTCGGCCTACGGGCTCGGCGGTGCCGTCTGGGGGACCGACGTCGACCGCGCGGTGGCTATCGCCCGCCGGATCAGGACAGGGCAGGTGTCGATCAATGGCACGATTCCCGGGGACGCGCCTTTCGGGGGCTTTCGGCAGAGTGGAATAGGCCGGGAGGGCGGAGTGATGGGACTGCGCGCTTACATGGAGCCGAAGGCCATCGGGATACCCGCGTGAACCGACCGTTGGGGGATTTGCGTGTCGTCGAACTGGCCTCCGAGATCGCGGGCCCGTACTGCACAAAGCTACTGGTCGATCTCGGCGCTGACGTGTGCAAGATCGAACCCCCATCAGGTGATCCGCTGCGCCGCTGGGATTCGCGAGGTGGGCTCTTCGAGTATCTGAATGCTGGAAAGCGTGGCTTTGCAGTCGATCTGGCGAATGCCGACGATGTTGCCGCGGTCCGCGAGCTGATCGCGGGGGCAGATGTGTTCGTCGAAAGCCTGCCGACGGGCACGTCTGAGCGCCGGGCATTGGGCCTGGACGCGGAGAACCTCGCCAGGATCAACCCCCGACTTGTCGTGGTGCGAATATCCGGTTTTGGGCAGGAGGGCCCGCTGCGTGACCGGGTGACGACATCGCTCACCTTGCAGGCGGCGGCAGGCTGGGTCAATGTGCGCGAACCCGGCAGAGCGCCGGTGCAGGCCGGTGCCCGGATCCCGGAGTACATCGCAGGCTCGTATGCGGCACTCGGCGCGCTCACCGCGCTGCGAATCGCCACTGCCGGAGTGAACCGTCCGGTCGAGGTGGACGTCTCGATGTTCGAGTCGCTGCTGTCGACGCTGCCCTACCCCATGCTGATGGCTGCGCGCCTGAAAAGCCTGAAACGGCCGACCAATTCCAAGGCCGCACCGATGCTGGGTATCGTGCGCGCCGCGGATGGCTGGATAGGGATCAACTGCTTGACCGGCCAGCACTGGCTGGACGTGTGTGCGATGGTTGGGTTGCCCGAGTTCGGCGAGCATCAACTCGCGATCATGCTCGGCGGGCCCGAGCGTGACGAGTTCTTCACCAAGGCTCAGCCATTTCTCGCCTCGATGGCAGTTGCCGACTTGGTTGACCTGAGCCAGGCCATGCGAATACCTGCGGCGCCGATCAGCGAAGGCGACACCATCCTGCATTGTCCCCAGTATGCGCAGCGTGGGTTCTTCATCGAATCGACCATTGGCGACGGGCGATTCACCAGACCCGGACCGCCGTTCCGATTGTCGAAGACACCGATCCCGCCGCCGCTACCTGCTCCCGCCGTGACGTCGGATGCGCCCGCCGGGTGGGGTGAGCGCCCCGCACGCCACCGAAATAGCGACGTGCTTGAGGTGTCGCTGCCGTTCGCCGGGCTGAAGGTGTTCGACCTGAGCACCTTCTGGGCAGGCGCCTATCTGACGTGCTACCTCGGTGCGTTCGGCGCCGACGTGATCAAGGTCGAGTCGATTCAACGGCCCGACGGGCATCGCTACTCTGGCGCGCTACTGCGCAGCGGCGACGACTGGTTCGAGCGCGGGCCGCTATGGCAGGGAACGAATCTCAACAAGCGAGACGTCACGCTGGATCTCGGCTCTGCGGCCGGGCGGGAGCTTGCACTTCGGCTGGCCGCTGAGGCGGATGTGGTGGTAGAGAACTTCTCGCCACGGGTGGTTGAGCAGTTCGGGCTGGATTACGACTCCATCGTGAACGTCAATCCCGACGTGATCATGGTGCGGATGCCCGGGTTCGGGCTCGACGGGCCGTGGCGCGACTACGTTGGCTGGGCGCTGAATATCGAACAGGTGTCCGGGATGTCGGCCGCGACCGGCTACTCAGACGGTCCGCCGTGCAATCTGCAGGGGCCGGCCGACCCGATTGCCGGCGTGCATGCGGGTATCGCACTTTTGGCCGCGCTTGAGCACAGACGGTCCACCGGCGAGGGTCAGCTCGTCGAGGTCGCTCAGATCGAGGTCGGCGCGGCTGTGACCGCCGAACCGGTCATCGAGTACTCATTGACCGGAACGGTGCGGCCGCGAGAAGGAAACCGTCACCGTGAGTACGCCCAGGGCGTCTACCCGACCAGCATCGCTGACGAGTGGGTCGCGCTGACGGTGCGCGATGACACCGACTGGCTTGCCGTGCTGGACGCCATTGACCGTGACGACCTGCGCGACGACCCGAGGTTCGTTTCCGCAGACGCTCGCCGGGAGAATCATGACGAATTCGATGAGATCCTGACGGAGTGGACGTCAGGGCGACGCGGGGACGCGCTTGTCGCAACATTTCACCAACACGGTGTGCCTGCCGAGCGGCTACTTGCGGCCGACCAGATGTACGAGGTCGAGCAACTCAAAGCGCGCGGTTTCTATCAGGATCTGACCCATTCGATCACTGGGTGCCACCGGTTCCCGGGCTGGCCCTTTCGGTTCTCGCCAGGTCCGGCACACCAGCATCGGACCCCCGCACCCACACTGGGTCAGCACAACGCCGAGGTGCTTGCGGCGCTAGGACTTTCAGAGCCGCAGATTGCGGCGCTGCATGAACAACAGGTGATCGGGCACCGCGTGCTGAACGCCTGAGAGCCTCAGCCGTCAACCATTGCGGCGATGGTGTCGACAACACACGCCGGCCGGTCGTTTCCCTCGACTTCGACGGTGACGCGCACGGTAGCCCGGCCGCCTTTGTCGTTGCGCTCCACTTTCAGTAGTTGCGCACCTGCCCGGATGCGTGAGTCGACCGGAACCGGCGCGGGGAACCGCAGCTTGTCGGATCCATAGTTCACCTGCATCGAAAGCCCGGTCACGCGGTAAATCTGTTGCACGAGAATGGGTACCAGCGACAGGGTCAGATAGCCGTGCGCGATGGTCTTCCCGTAGGGACCGGCGGCAGCCTTCTGCGGGTCGACGTGAATCCACTGATGGTCGCCGGTGGCCTCGGCGAACAGATCGATCTCCTTCTGTGTGACCTGACGCCAACCGCTGTAGCCCAGGTGCTCGCCCACATGAGCCTCAAACGCCGAGATGCCTGGATACTCTTTCGGAGAGGTAGGCGCCTGGGTCATGCCGGGACCTTGAGCCCTAACTGCTCAATAGCGTTGCCGCCCATAATCTTCGCCTTCGCGGAATCCGAGACGCCGTCAAGCCGGTCGACGAAGCTCAGCGGGTCGCCGATGCCCTCGGGGTGGGGGAAATCGGAACCGAACATCACGTGGTCCTCACCCATGATGTCGATGATTCCCTTGAGGTCGTCTTCGAGGAACGGGTGGATGTAGATGTTGCGCTTGAACACCTCGACGGGATGCTCGTCGAACTCCTTGGGCATGATCTTGTACGCGGTGTTGAGTTGCTCGAGTAGGTTGCGCACCCAGCCGCTGCCGTTCTCGACGCAGAGGATCTTCAGATCAGGAAAGCGTGACAGCGCTCCATGGCAGACCATCGCGGCCAGGGTGTCTTCGATGGCCCGGTGGCCCATTACAACCTCGCGGAGCGCACTCGGCTTGAAGGACAGGTATTCGCCGCCGCCTTCCCACTCCATCAGGTGCTTTTGGTAACCACTGTCTGAGGCATGCATGGTGACCGGCATGCCGGCGTTGACGACCTCTTGCCAGAACGGATCGAACTCGGGCAGGCCCATGGATCGCGATCCGCCGAAACGGCTGGGCACCGGTGCCGGCCGGACCAGGAACGTCTTCATCCCGCGCTCGACGCCCCAGTGAAATTCCCTGATGGCTTCGTCAACCAACGGCAGGCAGATGACGGGGGTCGCGAAGATCCGGTCGTGGTAGTTGAACGTCCAGTGTTCGTGCATCCATTCGTTGAGTGCGTGGATGATCGCGTGGGTGAGAACCACGTCGTCTGTGGTGCGTTCTTCGATGAGGCTGGCCAGCGTCGGATACATCACGCACTGGTCGAGGCCCAGCTCATTCATCAGCTCGAGTCGCGGGGCGGGTGCCTGATAAGCCGGGATGACATCCATTGCGTCGCCGATGAACTCGCGGAAGTTGAGGCCCTCGGGATTGTTGCCCAGGAAGTAGTCCTCGGCGCTGCCCGGCCGGGCCACCCGCGCGAAAGTCGGATTGGGGATCATGTGGCTGATGTGATCCTTGACCACGAGTTTGGGCCTGCCGTTGACCTCGACGTAGCCGACCTTGCCACGGTGCTGCTTCGGCAGGTACTTCGTGAGCGCGTCAGTCGTCTCGTACATGTGGTTGTCGATATCGAAGACCGGATACGGCAATGAACGGGAAGACATAAGCCCTTCCTCCTGAGCAGCGAATATGATCATTTACGCCAAGTGAGAATGACGTTATCATCCCCAACCCGCAACATCCAGATCGGGTCAGGGTCCGGACAACTCTTTCCAAGCGTCTACCACCGCGTCGGTGCTGGTCAGCGTGGTGAGCAAGGCCAACGTGTTGTCGATGACGGATTCTGCATACTCTCGCGGATACCCACTCACCGCGTCGCGGGGCAGTACGAACTGATAGCTGCGATTCACCGCGTCCATCACAAAGTTCTGGATAGCGATGTTCACCGAAACCCCCACGCCCACAATCGTCTTGATATTCATGTTGCGCAGCACAGAGTCGAGATCGGTACCGGTCATGGGCCCGACACCGTGGGTGCGGGTGAGCACGAGGTCGCTGGGAACCGGACCGAGTTCGGGCAGTACCGATGCACCGGGACTGCCCGGCGTCAAGTCGGCCGCAAAGGACTTGCCGGCCATGAACAGCCGGGCGTTGGTGTTCGACCCACGGTTGTCAGGGCGCTTCTCGATGAGGCAATGCACGACCGCAACTCCGGCGGCCCTGGCCGCGTCGAGCAGTCTGGCGATGTTCGGAATGGCTTCGCGGCGAGCCTCTTCGGCCAGGAAGGGGAGCCCGGCCTGCGGCCCGATCACTCCACCTTGGCACTCCTGCGTGACGAGCGCGGTGGTGGCGGGTTCGAGCAGATCCTGCAAGCGTGGTGGCGGCATGAGAATAAACGTTATCGTGTGTCCGAGTGCGATTTCCAGGAGGAGCCCGGTGGAGACTTGGGAGCTTGAGGTCCGTGAGTCGGTGCGGCAGACGTTGGCCGACTACACCGCGGCCACTGATCGGTTCGATCTTCGTTCGTTGGCGTCGTGCTTCGGTGACGAGGGCGTGCTGGAATTCACCGGAGGCGCTGCACCGTTAACGGGGCCTGCGGAAATCGAGGCCGGCCTCAGCACCGCGGTGGCCCGGCCATTGCAGGAGGGGAAACCGCAACCGCGGACCGCGCCGACACACGTCCGCCACCACGTGTCCAGTGTCCGGTTCGGGTCTGTGGCTCGCGACAGGGCCGAAGTCAGCAGCTACTTCGCTGTCCACACCGATATCGGCCTCGATCACTGGGGCCGCTACCGCGACGTCCTTGTCCCTGTTGACGGCCGATGGTTGTTCATCCATCGACGGATCAGTGTGGATGCATTCGCCGCCGACAGTCTGATGGCCTGAGTGCGCGTTATGCAGTGATGAACTCTTGGGCGAAGGCGCGGGAACGATCGATGACTTCGGCACGGTCGGCGCCCGGCGGCGCGACGGTGAGCCAGGTGACCCCGGCCGCGGCGAGCTGTGCGATGGTGGCGTGACGTTCATCGGCCGATTTGCGGTCATCCAACAGATTTCCCGCGGAGAAGCAGATGTCCAGCGGTGCGGTGCGGCCTATTTCGGCCGCGTATTTCTTGGCCCAGTCGATGGAGATCACCAGGTCGTCGATCGATGAGATCTCCGCGGTGCGCGAGGCCGCGGCGTAGCCGAACGTGTTGAACGGCGCCCATCCCTGGGCGCGGGACACCGCGCGCCGGACCGCCGCTTTGCTGTTGCCCCCAACCCACACAGGCGGCGCAGTCACCGGCAGCGGGCGCAGTCGGACGCCGCGGGCGGCGAACGATGTGCCTTCGTAGGCGACGTCCTCGCCGCTCAGCACCTTGTCCAGTACATCCAGTGCCTCGTCAAGCAGAGCTCCGCGGTTGTCGAAATCGATTCCGAGGGCTTTGAATTCGGGCTTCAAGTATCCCGCGGCCGTCCCGAGGATGAGACGTCCCTTCGACAATGCTGCAAGGCTTTGAATTGATTTTGCCCCGAGAAACGGGTTGCGGTAGGCCGCGATGTAGACATTGGTCAGCAGCTTGATGTCGGTTGTCGCGGCGGCGGCAAAAGCCAACGCGACGAACGGATCAAGGGCGTGGTGTCCGCCATGGTCCAACCACTTAGCGTCGGGCGCGGGGTGGTCGGTGACGTGAACCGCCGCGAAACCACTTGTCTCGGCTAACCGTGCGATGTCGGCGATGGCTTCGGCAGTCACGAACTCATCGACTGCCTCCACACGCTGGGTGGGCAATTCGAGGGAGAAGGATATGGTCACGAGGGTCCTTTCACGTCGGACAGGAGCGTCGCGAGGCGCTCGGCGTGGTAGTCCGGGTTGCCCAAGATCAACTGAGTGGCCTTGGCGCGTCGGACGAAGAGGTGCGCATCGTGTTCCCAGGTGAAGCCAATGCCACCGTGGATGCGCATGTTGTCCAGGGCGACCTGCAGGAAGGCCTCCGAACAAGCCAGCTTTGCGACGGATGCTGCGGAGGGTAGTTCGTCGTTGTCGGCCACCTCTACGGCGTGCGTCGCGGCCGACCGGGCCCCCTCGACGACCACCAACATGTCCGCACACCGATGCTTGATCGCCTGGAAACTGCCGATCGGGCGGCCGAACTGGATTCGGTGCTTGGCGTAGTCAACGGCCATGTCCAGGCAACGTTGCGCCGCGCCGACCTGCTCGGCTGTCAGCGCGACGATGGCGAGGTCCGATGCACGTGCCAGGAAGCCGGCGGCGGAACCCTCCGTTCCGATCAGATCTGCCTGCGTGCCGTCGAACTCGACCCGGGCTACCTTGCGGGTGCGGTCGAGCCCGGCCAGCGGCGTGCGACGAACTCCGTCCGCCTCGGCTAATACTGCGAGAAAGGAGATGCCGGCGTCGGTGTTTGCGGCCGCCAGAATGACGTCCGCGGTGTGACCGTCGATGACCAATGGCGCAGCACCGTAGAGTCGGTGCCCACCGTCGTCGCGGTCGGCCCGCAACGTCACGGCGGCGGGATCCCACGCGTCCAGTCGGCCGTTGAGGATCAGCGTTGCGGTGGTCGATCCGTCGATGAACCCAGGGACGAACCGCGCGGCGGCCGTGTCGTCGCCGCTGGCGAGGATCGCCTGTGTTGCCAGCGCCACGGTGGCAAAGAACGGTGAGCACAACAGCGCGCGCCCCATTTCCTCGAAGACCACGGCCAGTTCGGCCACCCCGGCGCCCGCCCCGCCCCATTGCTCGGGAACAGCGATGCCATGCAGGCCTAATTCGCCGGCCATCTGACGCCAGGCCGTCTCGTCGAACCCGGTGTCCGTTGCCATCAGCTTGCGAACGGTCTCGCTGGGTGACGTGGCAGTCAGATAGTCGCGCACCACGCCTCGGAGATCGTCGATTTCACTCATCGAACCGCCGATGGCTTTGTCGGTCATGGGCATTGATGGTTTCAGATCTTCCTTCGTGCGGTCGCAGCTGATTCGGCACAGCCAGCAGCGGGCGCCAGCTCATCCCGCCCAAGATAGGCATTATCGAACCAGGATAGTATGTTTTCTGAAAAGAGAGAATATTCATTCTCGCCTGAAGGAGCGACGCGGTGACGACGAAACTCGATTACGGCATCTTTGACTGCGATACCCACTGCTACGAGCCGCGTGATGCGTTCACCCGTTATCTGCCGGAGGAGTTCCGCGACCGGGCGATCACCACCGTGCGTGGGGCGGATGGCGTCGAGGTGATTCTTGCGGGACATCGCGTCGCCACCTTCAACAGCGAAGGCGGTCTGGGTCTCGATGTCGCCTACCGCCCCGGCTCGCTCAAGGAGATGCTCAAGCAGATGGGATCGGGCAACCCTGAGGAGTCCTACGAACCGCAACCCATGCAACCGGAATTCATCGACCGTGCTGCACGCCTGGCCGTCATGGCGGACCAGAACATCGAGCGCATGGTCATCTATCCAAGCGGCATGGCGCTGGCCGCCGAACACTACGTCGACGACACCGCGGCGCTGTACGCCAATCTGCGCTCGTTCAACCGGTGGTTCGACGAAGCGTGGGGTTTCAACTACGAAGAGAAGATCTTTGCCACTGCGCTGTTGTCGTTGCGCGACTTGGATTCTGCGATCGCGGAGACCGAGGCGATAATCGCGCAGGGAGCCAAGTTCGTGCTGCTGCCGACGGGGCCGGCCTACGGTCGATCACCCGGTGATCCTTACTTCGACCCCATCTACGCACGTCTGCAAGAGGCCGGCTGCATCTTGGTGTACCACATAATGCCGTTCTGGTACTTCGATGCGATCTCGCCTGCCTGGGGCCAGAATTCCGACCCCGCCTCGTGGCACATGTCGGCGTGGCAGTGGATGAACATCTATGGCCAGCGGCCGATCGAGGAAACGTTGTCCGCGCTCATCTTCGACAACCTCTTCGGTCGCTTTCCAGGTCTGAACGTCTTGGTCGCCGAGCACGGTGCGGAGTGGGTGCCGTTCTTCGTCAGGCACATGGACAAGAGCCGTGGCATGGGCCGCAATGGTCCTTGGATCGGCGGCAAGCTGACCGAGCGGCCGTCGGCAATCTTCCGCCGCCATGTCCGTGTCGTGCCATACCCCGAGGACGATATCCCGGCGATCGTCGCGAGCATGGGATACGACGACTGCCTGGTGATGGGCTCGGATTACCCGCACGCCGAAGGCATGGCGGAGCCCGCGGATTTCGTAAAGCTGCTCGACCCGCTCGACGACGCGGCCAAGAAACGGATCATGCGCGACAACGCCGACCAGCTGCTTTTCCGGAGTTAACACCCGTCCGATGACAGACGAGAACTCATCTGATGTCGACCTCGACCTGCTCAGGGCGTCGGCGCGAGAGTTCCTTGCCGAACGCGGCGAGCGGGACTCCGTCAAAGACCTCGCGGCGATGGACTGGACCGGACTGCTTGTCGACGAGGCGGTGGGTGGTGCCGGATGGCGGCCGGTCGAAACATGCTTAATCGCAGAGGAACTCGGCCGGGCACAGGACGGCTCAGCGTGGCTGGGAACGACGCTTGCCGCCGCAGCGCTGGAATCGGCGCCCGATGAGGTCACGCAACAGTTGCTGCCGGGGATGCTCGCCGGCTCTGCGACGGCCGGCTTCGCTCTTGCCGATGACGCCGATCACCCCGCGCGAATCATCCGGGGCGACGATATCGACATCGTACTTCTACTGGGGTGCAACGGGATTCACCTGTTCCGCGACCTCAATCGCGCCCGAAGAAGGCCGGACGGTGATCTGCTGGACGTGACCAGACCGGTGTGGCGCCTCGATCTCGCAGACGCGCCCAGCACGTTGATCGGATCGCCCGAACGGGCACAAGACCTGATCGCCGTGGCTCGGCTGCTCGTCTCGGCGGACTCGCTCGGCGCCGTGTCGATGACCCTCGAGCGGCTGACGGCATACCTGCGGGAGCGGGTGGCATTCGGCGCGACGATCGCGAGTTTCCAAGCCATTCAGCATCGGCTCGTCGAACTCCTGGTCTTCGAGGTGAAAGCGCGCGCTGTCGTGATGAGGGCAGCCCGCGCCATCGCCGCCGCTGATGAAAAATCACAAAGGCTCACGGCGGCCGCGCACGCGTTCGTAGCGGCGAAAGCTACGGCCGCCGTGGACGAGTGCATGCAACTGTCGGGTGGCATCGGATTCACCTGGGAGTACCCGCTGCACTACGAACTGCGTCGGGTCTTCACCAATGGCCATCTACTGGGCACAGCGCGATCGAGTCGAGCGCTCCTGGCGGAGGTGTCTGGCTGGTGAGCGCGTTCGGACCCCGGCCGACTGAGGCACAGCTCACCGACTTCAGGCAGCAGGTCAGAACACACATCGCCGAACATGCACCTGCGATCGAAGCGCGCGAGGGGCACCGGGCGCCTGAGACCCCCGCACAGGAAGCTTTGCTGCGCGGCTGGTTTGCCGGATTGTTCGGCGCGGGTTTCGTCGGCGCGGATTGGCCGGTCGAACACGGTGGGCGCACCGATCACCATCCGCTGCACGACCGCATCGTCAGCGAGGAGATCCTGCGCGCCCGGGCACCACGACCGGTCGACCAGGTCAACCTGGCCGCACATGTGCTGCTGCACTTCGGCTCCGCTGAACAGAAGCGCGTGCTGCTGCCACCGATTCGGCGCAGTGAGCACATTTGGTGTCAGCTGCTCAGCGAGCCCGATGCCGGCAGTGACATCGCGGGAGTGCGCTGCCGCGGTACGCGGCAAGCCGATGGAAGCTGGCTCATTGAAGGGCAGAAGACCTGGATCACCGACGGGCACTGGGCCGACATGGGCCTCGCCTTGATCCGTACCGATCCGACATCGTCACGTCACCACGGCCTCTCCGTCTTCACCGTTCCGCTCACGGCGGACGGTGTCGAGGTTCGTCCGATCCGGACGATCGGTGATGCCATCGAGGTGAACGAGGTCTTCCTCACCGACGTTCGACTCGACGACGGCTGCCTGATCGGTGAGGTAGGCCAGGGCTGGTCGATCATCATGGCGGGGTTGGACTTCGAACGCTTCGGCATCGGCGGTAACGTAATCCTCTTGGAACTCTTGATCGACGACTTGGTCACCGTGGCGCGCAACGCGCACCTCGACGGCGCGCCGGCTTTGCAGTGTGGCGACATTCGCCAGGCAGTGGCCGAACTGGCAGTGGAGGTCGAGGTGGCCAAGGCATTCATCGAGGATCATGTGGAGCGACTGACAACCGGCGCCGAGCAACCCGGTGACGGGTCGATCGCCAAACTGAGCTTCGCGGAAACCTATCATCGTGTTTCGGCTTACGGGGCGGAGCTGGCCGCAGCTGTCGTTGTTGATGCATCGGAAACCATTGCGCAACAGGCCAAGCAACGATTGCGGGAATGCTGGCTGTGGTCGCGCGCCTACACCATCTCCGGCGGTAGCTCGGAGATGATGCGCAACATCCTTGCCAAACGTCGGCTGCTACTTCCAAGCCGCTGATGTCCGAAACCTATTGGGAATTAGTCGAAACAGCTGCCCAAACGTATCCTGACCGCATCGTACTGGTCGACGACTTCGGCCGCAGCCTCACGAATTCACAGTTGCGCGATGCGGCGCAGAGCACGGCAGCGGCGCTGGCGGCGGTCGGGGTCGCAGACGGCTCGGTGGTGTCGTGGCAACTGCCGACCACGCTGGAGACGATGGTGGTCATGGTGGCGCTGACACGCCTTGGCGCCGTGCAGAATCCTGTCCTGCCCATCTGGCGCGAGAGCGAAGTCGGCTTCGTAACAGCGCAACTCGGTACTGAGGTGATCGTCGTGCCTGGCTTGTGGCGGGGTTTCGACCATGTCGCGCTCGCCGACACGCTCGCCAAAGATCGGCCGATGACCGTGGTGGTCGTCGACCACGCGGCCCCCATTTCAGACGAACTCCGCCTTCCGAAAGGCGATCCCGCGGCCTTACCCCCACCTCCGACGACGGCCACGCTGCCGCGATGGGTCTACTACTCATCGGGTACCACCGCGGCACCAAAGGGCGTGCGGCACTGTGATCGCTCGGTAATCGCCGGATCGGCCGGGGTGGTCGGCATGTTCGGCGCGTCGAACAGCGACGTCAACCCCATCGCATTCCCGGTATCACACATCGGCGGTGCGGCGATGTTGGCGGCGAGCCTGCTCACCGGCATGCGACTGGTGTTGTTCGACGTGTTCGATCCGGTGCTGACCCCGAAAGCGATTGCGGCGCATCGTCCGACGATGCTCGGCTCGGCGACGCCATTCTTCGTTGCCTTCATGGCCGCCCAGCGCGCGCACGGGACCGACCCGCTCTTTCCTGATCTGCGCGGTTGCGTCGGCGGCGGTGCGCCGATCACCGCTGAGCTGGGACGGCAAGTGCGCGAGACGCTTTCGGTTGCGGGAGTGGCGAACTCGTGGGGATTGACCGAGTTTCCAGTGGTGACCTCGCCCCCGCCGGACGGCGGGCCGGAGATACTCGACCACACCGTGGGCCGGCCCGTAGCCGGGGTCTCCGTGCGTGTTGTCGACGACGCCGAAAGCGAAGTCGTCCTAGGCGAGGAAGGTGAGCTCCGACTCAAGGGGCCGCAGTGCTTTCTGGGTTATGTCGACGAAGCCTTAAACGCCGACGCTTTCGACGCCGAAGGCTGGTTTCGCAGCGGTGATCGCGGGCGGATCAATGTTGACGGCAACGTCGTGGTGACCGGACGCATCAAGGACGCCATCATTCGCAACGCCGAGAACATCTCGGCGCTGGAAATCGAAGGTGTGCTGGCCGCTCATCCCGCGGTAGCTGATGTCGCCGTTATCGGTGTGCCTGATTCCCTTACCGGAGAACGTGTTTGCGCCGTGGTGGTTGCGCAACCCGGAGGCGAGGTCACCCTCGCCGCGTTGGCCGCACACTGTCATGACCTGGGTTTGAGTCGGCACAAGTCTCCGGAACGACTCGAACTGGTGGAGGCGCTGCCGCGGAACCTCACCGGCAAAGTCTTGAAGAACGAACTGCGGGTGCGCTTCAGCGGTTGACGAGGCCGATGAGCTCCTTGAGGTTGCCGCCCATCACCCGCGCCGTGGTGGCCGACGGGAGATTCTCGAGGTCCTTGAGGAAATCCGCGGGCTCGGCGAGTCCCTCAGGGTGCGGGAAGTCTGACCCGAACATCACCCGATCCGCGCCGAGAATGTCGATGAGGTGTGACATGTCCTCCTCGTGAAACGGGTTGACCCACACATGCCTACGGAAGACATCGCCCGGATGCTCGGCGAAGTCCTGTGGCTTCTTGCGGTACACGCGGTCGAATGCATCCATCAAACGGTTCGCCCAGGAACCGCCGTTCTCCACCACGCCGATGCGCAGCCCGGGGAACCGTTCGAACACCCCGTGTGCGATGAACGCCGCGAGCGTGTCGAAGATGTGGCGGCTCTCCTCGTAGATGAAGCCGCGGAACTTGGTCAGCTGGAAGCCCTGGAACTCTTCACCGCCCTCCCAATCGGAGAGGTACCGGTCGTAGCCGGCGTCGGAATTGTGCATCTGGACCGAGATACCCGCCGACTCGACCAGCCGCCACAAGTCGTCGAACTCGGGCAGTGCGGGGGAGCGTGAAGTCCCGTCCTCGCGCGGCACCGGCGCGGGCCGGATCAACACCGTTTTTGCCCCGTTTTCCAGGCACCATTCCAACTCGCCGACACCCTTGACGGGATCGTTCAGCGAGATCGCCGGGACGGCGAAGATGCGGTTCTGATAGTTGAACGTCCAGTCATCGAGCAGCCAGCGGTTGAAGGCGTGGGTGATCGCATGAGTGAGTTCGGTGTCGGACTTCGTCCGCTCCTCGAGCATGCCCGCCGTCGTCGGGAACATCACCGCACCGTCGACACCTTGGCGGTCCATCAACGCCAGGCGCAGGTCGGGACGCCGAAACTCGTCCGGACAACGGATCGGCTCGGCGAGCTCACGAAGCGTCTTGCCGTCGGGGTTGATGCCGCGGTAGTAGTCGGCCCAGGCGCCGGGGGTGGGGATCACCTCGTAGGTCGGGTTGGGAATGGTCTCGGTGATGACGCCGAGGATCTGTAGCTTCTTACGGCCGTTGATATCCACGAATTTCAGTGCTTCGGAATACTTCTCCGGCAGGTACCGCGTGTACGCGTCGATGGTCTCGTACATGTGGTTGTCGGCATCCCAGACCTCAAAAGAGTCCGTCTCAGTCACGTTGGTTCCTCTCCGCGTCATGCCGATGGCCGATCTTGCAAAGACTCGGTGCCCAAGTCGCGCCCGGCTCAGCGGCAACGACGTTATCCTATAACGAGAGCGTTTATTCTCAAATCCCGACGCCGAGTCACACATAGCTGTCGAACCGCTGATGGTAGGTGGCGAAGGTGCGCTCGACCGTCGGATCGTCGAGCCCGAAGCGGGCAGCGTCGTAGCCAGGATGGGCTCGCTTGTCCATCGCGTTTTCCCGCGTCCAATTGGTCATTCGGGTGACCGTCTCCTCGGTCAGATCGTGCCCGAGCCAATCGTAGAGGCGCCGGATCTCGCCAACATGGTCAGCTTGGAAGCAGGCAAATCCCATGTCCAAAAACTTGGCATCTGAGACGGCGTCACTTCTGAACGCCAACACCCTGTCCAGGGCCAACGACCACTGCCGGATGTTGAACTCACCGACCCACAACGGGTCAATTCCCCGGCTATCTGCGCTGAGAAACGTGAAGTACATATCCGATATGGACGGAAGCACGTCGCGCATGTGCCAGTGGGTCTGCACCGGCGATCCTTCTTTCGTCGTCCTCCGGCGAGAGGGCACGGATTGGGCGCCTCCCACCTTCGGAGGAACCGGAATGCCTGATCCTCGCCAAGCAGTGCCCCCAGGGCCGTCGAACCGGTGCGTGGAAAACCTACGCCGCACAATTCCACGGTTACTTCCTGATCATCGATCTCGGGATGACGGCGGTACCACTTCTCGATTTGTAGTCGATTCACCAGCGGACGAATGACCGCTTCCCGGAACATGTACGCGCCGAATTCGGTGAATTTCGAGGGGCGGCGAAACACCGAGTTCAGCAAGAGCTCCAAACCCTTGCGCCAAGTGTCGCCACCGAACTCGGTTAAACCGGTTCTCCGCTGCGCATCGGCGATGACGTCAGCAAAGTACGACTTAGCTTCGCCGAGTGTTGATTTCGTCATGGCTCCGTTCTCCGATCCGCGGCTACGTCAATCCGTTCTCTGAGCACCGAGGAGAGCAAGGTGCTCGATGGTCAATGCCGGGTTTTCGTTGGGTAATACCACTTGTAAATGGTCGACGCCAGTTCGCCTATAAGCGTCAAAAGTTTCACTGAAAGACTTGGCACCGCCACTCGGGTCGAACGAGGTGGAGCCGACAGTAAAGAGGTTGGTATGAGGCCTCTCGTGGCCGTCGGCCAAGCGGTGCAAATCCGCCAGCAGCTCGGCAAGACGATTCGTCGACATCGGTGCCGCTATCCACCCGTCACCGATGCGCACGGCCCGCTCGAGTGCCGCACTCGAATGGCCGCCGATCATTATCGGTATGGGTCGCTGTTGCGGCAGGGGTGATGGGTCCATCGGCGCGAAGTCGTAGAATTCGCCGTGAAAATCGATGTAGCGTTCGGTTGCGCACCATAGTGTCCGAAGCAGGTCGATGTGCTCCTCGCTACGCGCGGCGCGCTGTTCCCACTCCATCTGCATTGCAATCGCCTCTTCCCGCATCCATCCGATGCCAACGCCGTAGATCAAGCGGCCACCCGAGAGCACGTCGAGAGTCGCCAGCTGACGCGCATTGGCAATGGGATTGCGGATCGGCAGGACCGCCACTGACGTGCCCAAACCGATTGTCCTGGTCTGAGCGGCCACCCAGCTGAGTGTGGTGATCATCTCGTAATTTGGTGCGAGACTGGAGGATAACCAGTCGTCGGCGACGGCTGTCGGTTTTCGGCCGAGCACGTAACGCGATTTGACGCGTTGCGGCAGCACCAGATGGTCGACCGCCCAAAGCCTGTCTATGCCGCAACCCTCGGCAGCCTGCACGAAGTCGCGGATGAACGTTGGCGATGTCGATGGACCCGTGTGTGGGATGACGACGCCGATCTCCACTGTTGCCGCCTACAGATTCATGTAGTGGCCGCCGTCGACGCCCAGTGTCTGGCCAGTGATGTACCGGGCGTAAGGCCCAACCAGGAATGCAACGGCAGCACCTATGTCACTTTCCGGATGGCCGATGCGTCCCAATGGGATTCGTCGCGCAAGCCTTGCCTCCATAGCGGGTTCCGCCGCAATCGCGGCGGTCATCGAGGGCGAATAGGCCAGGGGTGAAACAATGTTGACGGTTATCTGATCGCCGGCCCATTCCCGGGCGAGGCTTTTCGCGAAGCCGCGCAGCGCCCCCTTCACCGTGGCGTAGAGCGGCAGGGTGGCGCTGCCTTCGATGCCGGCAGGTGAGGTCATCACCACGAACGTGCCGCCGCGGTGACGGAGCGCTCGATAGGCGGCAGTGGCGCACAGGTGGGCGCCGCCGAGGGACACCGCGAAGTGGTCCTCCCAGAGCGAACGATCCACCTGGGCGAGCTGATGCGGCTGGCTCGAGGAACCGCTCGTCGCGTTGTGAACGACGGAATCGAGGCGGCCAGTGGATTCCAGTGCAAAAGCTACAGCCGCGTAGACCGATTCCCTGCTCGTGACATCGCAGCATATCCACGCCGCGCGGTGACCTCGAGCGGTGATCTTGTTCGCCACGGCCAGTCCCGTCTCGGATCGGGATGCAACGATGACGTGTGCCCCTTGCGCGGCAAGACCCATGGCGATGCCACGCCCGAGCCCGGCACCCGATCCGGTGACCAAGGCGGTGTGCCCGGCCAACATCACGGCAACATCACCGACCCCGCATCCGCGACGATGGTCTCGCCGATCAGATGGTTGATGTCGTCCCTGAGCAGGAATTTGGCCGTCTCGACGACGGAGTGGATGAGCGTGTCGTCGTCGGCGAATGCGGCGGCCGTCAGGTGAGCGGTTGAGCTGTTCAATTCCGGCGCGAATAATCGAAGCGGAACTCCGATGAGGTTTAACACCACCCCGTTGGATCGCCATTGCCGCGCAGCCGATTTCGCCATCGCCCGAATTCCTTCAATTGCGGTCGTATACGGCACCAGCTCAGCGGCACCAGTCATGCCGACAGTAGGTACGACGAGCACGATTCGACCTCCACGGGAGCTCATCGCCGCGAATGTACGTTGCATCGCGGCCAGTATCCGCCACACCAGTTCGCTTACACCCGAACGCCACTCGACCACGGTGACGTCGGCGAGAGTATGCAATTGCGGTGCGGGATCTGTGCCGGCGATGATGACGACACCGTGGACAGCGGGCGGTAACGGCGAATCGATGTCTCTCGCGGTCGCGCCGAGTCCTCGGGCGAGCGCCGTCCACAGCGTATCGGGTGCGCCGAGCACAACGGTCGTCATGTCACTGATGGGGCACGGAAGCAGCGGCCGATGGGTGGCGCGCCAGGCGCTCCTCGTGGATTCTGACCAACTCCCGGAACCCGATTCGGTCGTATCGAGGTTTCGGCTGAATGCCCCAGACGTCCCGGGCGGTCTGTTGGCCCGCTGCTTCAGGTGCACCTCCGAACGGAGGCCCGCCGAGTGGGTAGGGCTGCTGGCACTCCAGAGTGTCGTTGGAATAACGCACTTTCAGCAGTTCGCTACATATCTCGGTCAGCGAAAGCGTTGGCCAGCCATACCAAACGGCCATCACAGGAACCGTCAACGATCCCTCAATGACCAAACCGAAGAGGCAGACATACAGACCCCGCCTGAGCCATTTGTGCATACGCGCCCAGGTCGAAGTCGTGCCGAGCGGCAGCTCTCCGGTCGGTTCGCGCTGTTGCGTGTCGGAGGTAGACATGAGAGTCCTTTCTGGCCCGATCAGTCGGAGAAGATTTCCCGGTTTACGGTGTGTAGGTAGGGGATTGAGAGAAACGGCGTGATGTAGAAGACGTTGAACGCCCACCACCCCAGAACGGGAAGACCTACTGCGGTGTAGCGGACGTCTGCATAGATCGTCATGTTGAAGATGTAGCCGGTCCAAACGATCACGCCGAACCAGCAGGTCACGATCATCCACTGGTGGCCCCAGCGCTTCATCTGAAGGAAGCCGATCGCGGCGGCCATACGCATGGGGAACGCGATCAGGACGCAGACCAGGACCCACGACTTCTCGCCGGGGGCACTTGCGCCGCCGATCCAAAGCTCGTTGTAGTGCCAGAAATAGCCCGCATCGATCAGGTTTCCCCAGGCTGTGAATATCGTGCGGGTGATGAGGGCGTGGTTGGCGAACAGGTCGAGTGCCCACCCGATGCTGTTCAACGCTGCATCGAGAATGATCACGTAGCCGATGAGGGTGACCATCAACGGACGGACGGACAATCCCTCACGCTGAGCATTGCGCAGCAGGTAAAGGCCGCGACAAAAAATCGGGAGACCCACTATGCCCAGGACGAGGGTACCCATCACGGCGGTGCCTGCGATGAGCCATCGGTCGGCCTGGCGTTGTACGTCGCGCGTGCGTTGCTCATGGCCGGTCAAGGTCGGCGACGCAACAGCGCCGCCAGCAGCGTCGCGATTATCCCTCTGCCGCTTGATGGTTGGATGTTTCATTGCTACCAGTTCCTGGTCAGATACATCTGCAACTGGATGAGAAACATTGCGATGAGCAAGCCGTAGATGAAAATCTGGAATCCAATGAGGCCACGTTTGCGGCGGCGATCCTGCTCGTCCATCTGGGGTTCCTGCCCTTCCTGCTTCGAAGATCGAGTTGGCAGCCGTAACCTTGGTCAGGCCATAGCTGCTCGCCAGGTGTGCCGCGTCGATTCCGCGGATTTCCTGGCCTGGTCAGAATGTGCCGATATTCGACAGCATCCAGTAGAAGAACGCGACCAATCCGCACATGACGCCCCAGGTCACGGCCATCCGTATCAATTCCTCCAGCACAACAGGTCCTCCAAGCGTCGAGTCCAAATCCGGTTCTTCGGAAGAACTTATTTGCGCAATGTGACAGTAGCACTCTCAAAAAAGAGAGCACACGTTTCCAACAGCCGCCATGGGAAATGTCTCGTTGCTGTCAGAGGGGTGATCGTTCAATCCGCCAGCGCGGCGAGTTCGCGTTTGACCACTTTGCCGACATCGTTGCGTGGAAGTCGATCGATGAACACAAATCGAGCCGGGACGCGGTACGGAGTCAGACGTTCGCGGCACCAGGCCGCCAGGCTGTCCTCAGACACCGAATCGTTGCCGCGCACCACGAACGCCCACGGGACTTCGCCGAGTCGCTCGTCGGCGATCCCCACCACCGCGGCCTCGCGGACACCGTCGGCACTGAGCAGGACGTCCTCGACGGTTCCCGGAAACACCTTGAGCCCGCCCCGGTTGATCATGTCCGACACCCGGCCGTCGAGCCAGAGAAACCCGTCATCGTCGAACCAGCCGAGATCGCCGGTGTGAAACCAGCCATCGTCGGTGAGTCTGTCCAGGAAGGCCGGATCGACCTTGCGGGCAGCGGTGGTCGGGGTGCGAACCATAACTTCGTCATTGGCGATCGTCACGTCGATGCCGGGCAGGGGACGCCCGACCGATCCGAGTTTGGTCTCGCCCCACTCGCGGGCGTCAGCGGCCGACCAGCCCACCACCTCGCCGCCGAGTTCGGTTTGGCCGTAGGAGTTCAGCACGATCACCCCGAACTTGTCCCGGAATCGGCCCGCCTGAACGGGGGACAGGGGAGCGGTGATCGACCGCACGATCTTGAGCGGCGCCAAGTCGGTGACCGAGTCGTCATGCAGAACCATGGTCAGCGCTGCGGGCGGCAGCACTGTGGACCGCAGTTGGTGCCGCTGCACCAGCGCGGCGAAATCCCGCGCGGAGAACCGGTCCATCAACACCACACCCGCACCCGCCCGGAAAGCGAACAGCACCTGGTAGATACCGGCCCACAGCGACAACGACAGCGGCACCAGATTGGGCATGGGCGTCCGTTTCGGCTGTCCTGCAGCAGTGTTCGTACCACGAAGCTTGTCCAGCAACCGGTCGATCAGGTCGAGCACCGTGGTGTGTCGAAGCGGCACCGGCTTCGGCGGGCCCGTGGTGCCGGAGGTGAACTGCAGTAGCGCGACATCCTCGTCGTAGGACCGCGCGTCAGCGGGGCGCCCGGACGGCGCGGCCGGGGACCACGCGAGTGCGTCGCCTGTGATGACCGGTAGGTGATACGTCGAGAATCGTTGTGCAAGTGCCGTAGTGGTGATGACGGCAACCGGGTGCAGCGTCTCGAGCTGGGTGACGATCTCGATATCGGCCGCTCTGGGGTTCAGCGGTGTGTACACGCCACCGGCGCGCCAGGTGCCGAACAGGGCGGCGATGGTCGTGGCATCGTTGGGCAGCATGGCTGCGACGACCTGTCCCGTCGTCAATCCGCCCTCGGTCAGCAACGCGCCGAGTTGGTTGGCGCTGGCCACCAGTTCGTCGCGCGAAACTTCCGCGCCAAGCATGTGCACCGCGACCTCGGGCAGGCCGTCCAGCAGCTCCACAAGGCTCATGAATCGCTTTCCAGCGGAGTCCAATTCGGAGTCCGTTTGTCCGCGAAAGCAAGCGGACCCTCGTTCTGATCGGGGTGCCCCCACATCGACGTCAGATGCTTGGCGCCTTCGCGGCACGCATCGGTGAGGCCGTATTCGAGTGCGCCCCAGAGCGCCCGCTTGGTGGCGCGCATCGCCGCGGGTGAGTTCTTCGCGATCTTTTCGGCGAGCTCCTGGGCGACCTCGCGCAGCTGGTCGGGCGGGTCGACGACCTGGCTGATCATGCCGAGCTCGTACGCACGCTGTGCGCTGAGCCGTTCGTGACTGCCCACCAACGCCATTCGCAACACGGCCTCTGCGGGCATCTTGCGCATCAGCGCGATGGTCTCCAGAGCGCTGACCTGGCCGATCGACACGTGCGGATCGACGAAGCTCGCGTTCGACGACGCGATGACGATGTCGGCGTCGGCCACCCAGTGCAATCCGCCGCCGGCACACACCCCGTTGACTGCGGTGATGACCGGCTTCGCGACGTTGCAGTGCCATGCCGTCAACTTGAGGTCCAGCGTGCGCATGGTCTCCTGGAACTGCAGCACAGCCTCGCCGTCGAGCTCCGCCACATCGGCGCCCACCTGAAAGGCCCGCCCGTTGCCGGTGTGGACGATGACTCGCACCTCGGGGTCTGCATCCAATTCCGACCAGGCTGTGGGGAATTCGGAACGCATCACAGCGTCGTAGGCGTTGAGGCTGTCCGGCCGGTCGTTGATGATCCAGCCGACCGGGCCGCGTCGCTCGACAACGAGCCGCTGGTACGTCATGAAACCTCCATAGCTTCCGAGAGCGGTTGCCATTTCGGCGTACGCTTCTCGTGCCAGGCCCGGGCGCCCTCGCTGTGATCGGGGTGATTGCGCAGTCGCCAGATTTCAGTGGCTGCGTCGTTGCGAGCTTGGGTCAATCCGACTTCCAGGGAGTGCCAGAGCGCCTTCTTGGTGGCCCGCATCGCGGTCGGCGAATTCGTGGCGATCGCGGCCGCGAGTCGCCCGGCTGCCGCGCGAAGCTGGTCGGGCGGTACGACCTCGGACAGTAGACCCAGCTCGTAGGCGCGCTTCGCGGAGATGCGTTCGCCCCTGCCGCTCAACGTCATCCGCATGATGGCCTCCATCGGGGACTTGCGTAGCAGCGTGATCGCCTCGTAGGCGACGGCCTGACCGAGCGACACGTGCGGGTCCACGAACGAAGCGTCTTCGGCGGCGATCACGATGTCGGCGTCGGCCACCAGATGCAGTCCGCCGCCCGCACACACCCCGTTCACGGCCGCGATGACTGGTTTCCATACCCCGCAGTGCCAGGACGAGATCTTCAGCGCGGCGTCCCTGGTCCGACGGGAGTGCCGGCGCATAGCTTCTTTGTCGCGGGCCACCTGCACCACGTCCATCCCGGTACAGAACGCTTTGCCGTTGGCGGTGTTGACGATCACCCGAACATCGGGATCGGCGTCCAGGTCAGCCCAGGCGGATTCGAGTTCGTCGAGCATCGCCGCGTCGAACGCATTGCCAGCGGTCGGCCTGTTCAAGATGAGCCAGCCGATACCGTCGGATTTCTCCACCACCAGGCGCTGGTAGGCATTCACGAGCGCGGAATGTCCTTCCAAGGCTTGCCCTTCCACGGGTCCGGCTCCTTCGGCAATCCGAGCACCCGCTCACCCAGAATGTTCTTGTTGATGTCGGTGGTGCCGCCCTCGGTGCCGTTGGCGAGGCTGCGCAGCATTCCCTGGACGTCGCGTGGCAGGGCGTCCGGGTCGCCGGTGCTCTCCCAGGCGATCGCATCCGTACCCAGCAGATCGACCATGAGGTCCTGGATCTGCTGGTTCAGCGTCGCTTGGTGCACCTTGCCGATCGAGGATGCGGCTCCCGGGGACTGGCCAGCCGAAAGTGCCGAGCGGACACGGGCGTTCGTCCAGCCACGGATCTGCTCCTGCGCCCACAGTCGCATGACCTTGTTCCGGACGACCGGGTCGGTCCACTTCCCGGTCTCTTGCGCGAGGGTGATCAGGCGTTCGGCGCTGGAACCGCCTAGCCGGCCCATCCCTCCCGATCCGGATCCCGAAACCATCTGTCGCTCACTGGACAACGTGGACGCGCTGACTCGCCAGCCGTCGTTGACCTCGCCCACCCGGTGCTCGTCAGGAATCCGTGCGTTGTCGATGAAGACCTCGTTGAACTCCGCCTCGCCGGTGATCTGGCGCAGTGGTCTCACCTCGACACCGGGTTGGTGCATGTCGAGCAGGAAATAGGTGATGCCCTGGTGTTTGGGCGCCTGCGGATCCGTTCTCGCTAGCAGCATTGCGAAGTCGGCCTCGTCAGCCCAGGTGGTCCAGACCTTCTGCCCGGAGATCACCCAGCTGTCGTCGTCGCGCACCGCGCGGCAGGCCAGCGACGCGAGGTCGGACCCGGCGCCCGGCTCGCTGAAGAGCTGGCACCACTTCTCCTCGTTGCGCACGATCGGCGGCAGGAAGCGCAGCCGCTGTTGTTCGGTGCCGTGGCTGAACAACGCTGCGGCGGCGTTGTTGAGCCCCAACGGATTCAGCCGGCGCAGCCGCAGCGGACGCAGTGCTTCGTCGATCGTGCGGGCGAGCTCGGTGCCGACACCAAGCCCGCCGTGTTCGGGGGCCCACGTCGGTACGACCAGCCCGGACGCGGCGAAGACCGGATACCACTGGAGGTAGTCCGCGGGACTGCGTGCCGCCCGCAGTGCGTCGGGGCTCTTGGCGACGGCCGTCCGCCAGGAGGCGGGCACCTCGGCGTCGACCCAGCGCTGCACCGCGACGACGGCGTCCGCGGCGCTGGTGGTTGCGGTCACTGGAACTAAAGTCATCGTCCCTGGAACTTTGCGTCGCGCTTGTCCCGGAAGGCCGTCAGACCCTCTTTGAAATCATCACTGCGGCTGGATAATTCGAGTGCCAATGCCTCGTTCTGCAGGTGGCGATCAAGATCGAGTCCGTTGCCGCTCTGCAGCAGCCACTTGGTCAGCCCGAGAGACACCGTCGGTGCCTCACCCAACCGTGTGACGAGTTCGGCTGCGGCGGAGTTCAATTCGTCGGGTGTATAGGCGCCGTGGATGATGCCCCAGTCGGCCGCGGTGGCGCCGGTGATCTCCTCGCCCAGCATCAACAGTTGTCTGGTGCGCACCAATCCGATCAGCCGTGGCAGCAACCAGGTCGCACCGCTGTCGGGGGTGAAGCCGCGTGCCATGAACGGTTCCCAGAACCGGGTGTCATCGGCGGCGACGCAGAAGTCCGATGCCAGCGCGATGTGAAATCCCAGGCCCGCCGTCCATCCCCGCGCCACGGCAACGATCGGTACCTGCGTCTCGAGCATCAGCGGGATGAGCCGGTTGGCCTTATGGGGCAGTCGGCGCTGGGTGCTGCCCACCCTCGGCTTGCGCTCCGAGCGTGTGTTGTTCGAGATCAGGTCCGAACCCGCGCAGAAGTCCGGCCCTTCGGCGTCGATCTGGATGACTCGCACCGATTCGTCGGTACCCGCGGCGGCCAGATGCGCGATCATCGCGTCGAGCATCACGTCGTCGACCGCGTTTCGGCGATCGGCGCGGTCCAACGTCAAATGCAGTGCAGGACCGCGTTGTTCGGCCAGAAGGCCGGGCACGTCGGCGTAGCTCATCGCCGTGCCGCCGCATCGCCTCGATGCTCGGCGAACTGTGCCGATACGGCGCTGAGCAGGTCCCCGAGATTGCTCGCCCCACCGGGCGGATCGGGTAGCCGCACGGGTCCGAGTTCACGGCTGGGGAGCAGGATCGTGGCGTGCCCCGGAGCCGTGATCTCGTCACGATGGTTGGTCGCGGCGAGTTCGAGTTCGACGGCTGGACGGTCGCCATCCGCGAGGTACTTGCGCACCACCGTTCCGGTGATCGTGTGCAGATCGCCGACGTAATTGAAGAGTCGAAACTCGCAGTCGAGCTTCCACAGCCAAGCATCGTCGCCCATCCAATCCGTGCACAGGTGGATCAGCCACGTCTCGCGCATGCGCCCGTAGTCGAAGGTGGTGGGATTGCCCGCGTTGCGAGCCGCGTCCGGTTCCCAGTGCACGCGTTGCTGCACATCCGGGACGCCGTGCCCGTTCGGCGTGTAGAAACGGGGGATGCGTTGCCGGTTGCGCCAGGCCAGCCGCAGAGGTCGCACGCCGTACATTCCAGTTCCCATGCCGACGTGCCAACAGACCATGTCGGTGACCGTCAGCGGGCCCTTTGTCAATGGGCCTACGTGGTCGCCTTCGTTCACGTCCTCCCACCATCGCTGTTCAGCACCACGCGGTGACTCGGATGCGTATCTGTCGTCGAGTTCGGCGATTTCGTCATGTGTCCAGGACTTCAGCTCGACGGCCTCGTACTTCTTGCGGCCGCGGGCCTTGCCGCGCTCGGTGCGGATCATGTTGCGGTACTGGCCGCCCAGAATCACGCCCTCGTCGTCGCGGAACACCTGTGCCGACCATTCGTGCACGGCGCGGTCGGCGAACTCGCTGCTCTTGTCCAGCGCCGCCACCAGAGCATTGCGCCGGAAGACCCGATGATTCGCACGCAGCGGTGCCCACCATTCGCGCGCAGAGGAGGCGTAGAAAGCGTGGACACCACGCAACGGGTCACCTTTGGTCAGCGCGCGGTCTTCATCGGAGAGCATGGTCACCTCGTCCTCGCCGATCAGCGAATCTCCGCCGACGAGTGCGGGCGGTGCGATCGATTCTCCCCAAACGGATTTGGCTGCATACTCAGGGTTCGCCCACAGCGGGTTGGCGTCCCCGTAGCTTTCCGCCACCTGGCGGAAGCAGTCCTCGTTCGGGCGAAAGTAGTGCGGCGGCTGAGTATGCGGAACAGCGATACCGATGGTGGCGCGCAACCGGGCCAGTCCCTCATCGGTAATCTGACCGGTCTCGGGCATGGAAATCAAGATACCCGAAAAGCGGAAACGCCGTTAACGCAGGGAGAGGCAGATGGGCGAAGAACTGTCGGGCATTGTCGTGGCGGTTGGTGCCGACTCGGTGCAGCGCATCACCATCGACCGTCCAGATGTTGGAAACTCGTTGTCGCCCTTGGCGCGTGACGCGCTGACAGCTGCGTTCACCCAGGCGAACGATGACCCCGCCGTGCGCGCCGTGCTGTTGAGTTCGACGGGTGAACGGCACTTCTGCACCGGCGCGGGTCTTGCGCCGCACGCGGCGAGCGCCCAAGCGACACCCGTCACCGACAAACGACCCGGCGACATCGCCCGCATGCTGCAGCAGGGCTGGCAGCGGTTGGTCGCATCGATATTGGATTGCGACAAACCGGTCGTCGCGGCGGTCAAGGGAACCGCCGCGGGTGCGGGTGCCAGCCTGGTGCTGGCCTGCGATCTGGTCGTCATGTCCACGGAGGCAAAGCTTGTCGAAGCGTTTGTGCACCGCGGGATCCTGCCGGACTCAGGCGCCATCCACCTGCTGACGCGAATCGTGGGACTGCGCAGAGCCACCGAATTGCTGATGCTCGGCGAGCCCGTCGACGCGGCGACGTGCGAGCGTGTCGGCATTGTCAACCGGGTGGTCGCACCGGGCGACACCGAGACCACTGCGGAAGACATCGCCGGGCGTCTCGCCGCCGGGCCCACGGTGATGTTGGCGCTTACCAAACGATTGCTGTCGGTCTCGTCGGAGTCGGGGCGCGACCGCGCGTTCGAACAGGAGGCGTGGGCGCAGGAAGCCGTCTCCCGGACCGCTGACCTGCAGGAGGGCCTGCGTTCGTTCGCCGAGCGCCGCAAGCCAAATTTCGAGGGGCGCTGAACGTCAAGCTTTGCTCGGTCCGCCCCGGATGGTGAATGTCGAGCTGTCATCGATCTGATCGATGGAGTTCGCCACAGTCTCAGCGGTCAGCGCACCGTCCTCGATGCCTTTTGTGACGCCGATGAAGACACGGGAGACCTTGCCGCCCCCTATCGAGTAGATGTGTGCGGTGCGATCGCAGCTGCGGTGCGACAAATAGATGACGATAGGAGTGACCAGTTCGGGGTCCATGGCCTTGGCGGCTTCTCCCATGATGTTCTCGGTCATTCGTGTGCGGGCGATCGGCGCAATGGCGTTGACGGCAATGCCGTTGCGCTGTCCCTCGATGGCCAGCACATGCATCATCCCGACGAGGCCCATCTTCGCGGCCCCGTAGTTCGCCTGGCCGAAGTTGCCGAAAAGGCCGGTGCCCGAGCTGGTTTGGACTATGCGGCCGTAGTTCTGCTCGCGCATGATCGGCCAGACCGCGCGGGTGACGTTGAAGGTGCCCGCGAGGTGGACCTCGAGCACCGCGTCGACTTGTTCGGCCGTCATGTTCTTGAACGCGGCATCGCGCAGGATTCCCGCGTTGTTGACCAGGATGTCCACCCGTCCGAACGCGTCCATCGCGGCAGCCACAATGGCAGCGCCCCCGGCGTCAGTAGCGACCGAATCGCCGTTGGCAATTGCGGTACCCCCGGCCGCGGTGATTTCGTCGACTACGGTCTGGGCCGCCGACGTCGAGGCGCCGCTGCCGTCCACCGCGCTGCCGAGGTCGTTGACAACGACACGAGCCCCGCGCCGTGCGAGGTCCAGCGCGTGACAGCGGCCAAGTCCACCGCCGGCGCCGGTGACGATGGCTACCTGATTGTCGAAAGTCATTGACTGCATGCGTGAGAGGTTACATTTACCTTCGGAGAGAACGAGCGTTTGCATCGGAGGAATCCATGGTCGGCCCTATTGACCTGCTGGGACACGCGCCACAGCGGGCTGAGGCGCTGCGGGCACGCTATCGGGCCGCCGGTTTCTGGTCCGCAGACGCGGTTGATGTGGTGCGTTCGGCATCGTTGCGGCACCCGGACCGGGTCGCTGTGGTGGACAGAACAAGCCAGCTCACCTACGCCGATCTCGACGAACGCGTCGAGGCGGCCTGCCGGGCCATGGTCGAGGCGGGAGTAAGGGCTTACACACCGGTAGTCCTGGTGGTCGGCAACGACGTGGACTCCCTGGTGGCGGTGCACGCCGCTTTGCGATTGGACGCGATCGTCCTGTTGGTAGCGAGGGGGTTGGGCGCGGCCCAGGTCGCCGACATCGTCTCGCGCACGGACGCCGGATACGGGGTGGCGCCCAACTGGTCCGCCATGGCTGCGCCTGAGCTCTCGGGTCGGTGTCGGTGGATCGATCTGGGTCGCGAGGCAGGCGGGGCGGGCGGCGCGGATGTTGCCGGGGAACGGCGGTCGGCCGACGAGCCATGCTTCGTGTTGTACACATCGGGCACCACCGCGAAGCCCAAGGGCGTGGTCCACTCGCTGAGCACGCTGATCAAGTCGTCGGCGAACTACATCGCCGCCGCCGGCCTGGGCGAACAGGACCGCATCTTTCTCATCAGTCCGTTGGCGTCGGTCACCGGTGTCCTGCAGGCCTTGTTCATCCCCGCCATGCTGTCCGCGCCGGTGATCCTCGAGGATCGTTGGGACGCCGCGACCACGTGCGATCTGCTGGTCTCTTCGGGTGCCAGCTGGTACGGCGGTCCCGACCGCCTACTGGACAGGGTGCTCGACGAGGCGGTGGCACGTCAGATGCAGATCCCTTTGCGTGCCGTCTATCTCGGCGGGACGATGCTGGACCGCCGTATCGTGCAGCGAATCGAGACAGACTTCGGCATCGTGGTCATGCGCGCCTACGGATCGTCAGAGGCCCCGGTGAGCACCTCTGGTCTGCGAGACGAGGCCGCGCCGGTACGGCACGCCGATGACGGTCTGCCGCTCGACGACGTGGACGTGCGGGTCGGTTCCGTCGGCGATGCGACCGAGTGCTGTATCAGGGGCCCGCACCTGTTCCTCGGCTACACGGATGTCTCCGACGACGCCGCGGCCTTCGACGGCGACTGGTTCCGCACGGGCGATGTCGCGGACCTGACCGGCGGCCGGGTGCGGATCGTCGGCAGGATCAAGGAGATCGTGATCCGTAACGGTTTGAAGATTCCCACTGCGGAGGTCGAAGAGGCCGTCGCGCGGATTGACGGCGTGCGGGAGTCCGCGGCGTATTCCGTCGCCGACCACACAACAGGTGAGCGGCTTGCCGTGGCCATGGTCCTCGACGCCGGTTTCGAGATGTCGTTGTCTCGGGTCGCCGACGCTCTCTTGTCGGCCGGGCTGCCCAAGTACAAGCTGCCCGAGGAACTCGTGTTCTGGAGCGAATCGTTGCCGCGTAACGCCAACGGCAAGGTGGAACGGAACAAACTCGAGGCGCGGTCCACGGGTAGGCCGCGCGTGCTGGCCGACCGCTTAGCCGCTGCTAAAGGGGGCGAAACACCGGGATGACAAATCCGTCTTCATCGTCGCGAAATGCGAGTTCGACGTCCATGTCGGCACGCAATTCGTCGATCGGGCAGTCCTCGAGAACCGTCATCAGCCGTGGTCCCTCGACGAGATCCACCATCGCCAGAACGTACGGCGTGCACGTGTTGAAAGGTGCGGCGTTCTGGTGGACCACGCTCCACGTATAGAGGCGAGCACGGCCAGTGGCGGTGGTCAGAGCGACGTCCTCGCTCCAGCAGTGTGGGCAGAACGGGCGCGAATGCAACGAGTTCCGGCCACACGCCGCGCACGTATTGACCATCAGGTGATGGTCCTGCACGGCCGCCCACCAGGATTCGCTGTCGGCGTCGACCGTGGGGCGGTGTGGGCCCGTCGGGATCTCCATCACTGCCTACCGAGGATCATCGTCGCGCTGTGGGTGAAGAAGCCGCCCATCGCGTTCACACACGCCAAACGGGCGTTATCGACCTGTCTAGGCCCGCACTCGCCGCGAAGCTGTCGGACAGCTTCGACCATGAGGAACATGCCACGCATACCGGGGTGGCACGAGGCCAGCCCGCCGCCGTCGGTGTTGGTGGGCAGTGTTCCCCCTGGGCGCAACGCGCCCGATCCGATGAACGGGCCGCCTTCGCCTTTGGCGCAGAACCCCAGATCTTCCACGGTGAGCAGCACTGTGGAAGTGAACGAATCGTAGAGCTGGCACACATCGATGTCGGCCGGGCTCACCCCGGCCTGCCCAAAGGCCGCAGGTCCCGATCGAGCCGCCGCCGACGTCGTGAAATCGCCCCACTCGCTCATGCTGACGTGCGAGGTCGCGTCGGCCGCCCCGAGTATCCAGACCGGTTCCTTGGCGCAATCCTTGGCCACTCGTTCGCCGGCCAGCACGACCGCGCCGCCGCCATCGGTGCGCAGACAGACGTGCTTGGTAGTGAACGGGTCAGCGAGCATGGGAGCGGCGGCAACGTCGTCGGCGGTGATGCGGTCGCGTTCGAATGCGTTGTCGTTCATGGCTGCCCACTCGTGGGCGGCGACAGCGATCTCGGCGAGTTGTTCGACAGTCGTGCCGTACTCGATTATGTGCCGCCGGGCGGCCATGGCGTACTTGGCGATCAGCGTGGCGCCGTATGGGGCTTCGTACTGCATGGCGCCGCCGGTGCTCATCGCCGCCGCGGACGCGCGCACACGTCTTTTGACGTCGGAACGCGCAGTCGAGCCGTACGTCAACAGGGCGACATCGATCTCGCCCGTGCTGATCGCCGCCGCGGCGTGGCGTGCCATGACCTCCCATGACGATCCGCCCACGTTCGTCGCGTCCACCCACGACGGGCGCAGGCCGAGGTACTCGCTGACCTCGATGGGCGGCAACAACGACCCGTGCCCGCCAAATCCCTCAATGTCGTCCTTGGTGAGGCCGGCATCGGCGATCGCCCGGCGGGCGGACTGCGCCATCAGCGACATGGCCGTCCTGTCCGGCACTCGTCCGCAATCCGAGAGCGCAGCACCCACGATGGCGACTCGGCTGGGTGGCATAGCTAATGGTTATCACATGGGAAACGTCGTTAGCGAATAGATGGAACGACGGTTCTCAGTCCGTTACCGTGAGGATGTGCAGGCATCACTCCGAGACGCGCTGAAGGGCGATGGTCTCGTGCTGTGCCTTGCCCTGCTGAACTCACGCACCCCCGACGTACCGGCGATCGCGGCCGCGTGCGGTTACGACGCAATCTATGTCGATCTCGAGCACACCTCGACGTCGCTGGAGACTGCCGCGATGCTGTGCGCGAGTGCGGCGGGCGCGGGTATCCCCGGACTGGTGCGGGTCGCATCTCACGACCACAGCGGTATCGCCCGTGTTCTTGACAGCGGAGCGGCAGGAATTATTGTGCCACATGTTAATTCGAAAGCAGAAGCGGAGTCGGTGGTGAATGCCGCCCGGTTTCCGCCTCATGGACACAGGTCGATCGCCGGTCCGAACGCCGTCAGTGGTTACGAAGCCAGATCGGCCACCGAACTGACGGAGTTTCTCGAGCGGCACACGGTGGTGGCGGTGATGATCGAAACGCCCGAAGCGGTGCAGGCCTGTGACGCCATCGCAGCGGTGCGCGGCGTCGACATGATCCTGCTGGGTCCGAGTGATCTGACTGCCGAAATGGGCATCCATGGCCAGTATGAGAATGAGCATTTCCATCGTGCAGTAGAATCGGTTGCGGCGGCTTGTCGCAAGCATGACGTGGCGCTGGGAGTGGCCGGGATCAAGTCCATTGACCTGCTGCATCGGTTCGTGGGTTGGGGCCTGCGATTCATTTCGGCGGGTACTGACGTCGGGATGATGTCAGAGGCGGCCACTGCCCGCGCGCGTGCGTTGCGAGCGCTGCAGAAATAGCCAGCACCAGCGTCACGACCAGAGGAGTACCGATGCCGACCGCGATCTACACCGACCAGGTCACCGACCCGATGGCATGGACGGGTGCCGACTTCTCCAGCAAGGAAGACTTCACCTTCGACCTCTCGGCCCGCAATGTGGCTGCGCTGGAATCGATCCTGGCCAAGACCGCGACCAAGGACCGGGATGCCATCACACCCGAGGACGCTCGGCACCCAGACCTCGACGACGACCTCGCACGGCTGTACTCCGATCTGATGTTCGGCAAGGGGTTGGCCTGCGTCCGCGGCTTTCCCGTCGAGCAACATTCCGTCGAAGACCTCGAACGCATCTACTGGGCGTTCTGCACGCACTTCGGATATCTCGTGTCGAACAACTCTTTCGGCCACCGGATGGTTCGCGTCCAAGAGGAAATCCTGCCGGGCGGCGTGCAACCTGCCCGTGGAACCAAATCGCGTGCGGAGTTGGCTATGCACAACGACGCCGCCGACATCCTTTCACTGCTGTGCGTGTACCCGGCGGCTCAGGGTGGCGAGAGTCAGTTCGCCAGCGGGCCCGCCGCACACAACCGGATCCTCGCCGAGCGTCCAGACCTGCTCGAGGTGCTCTACCAGGGCTTCCCGCACCACCGAAGAAGTGAGCAGCCCGACGACCAGCCCGACGTGACACCCTACGATGTGCCCATTTTCTCCCAGATCGATGGCCGGATCTGCATTAATTTCACCTACAGCAGCATCCTTCCTGCCATGAAGACGCTGGGCCGTGAGTTCGCCCCGGTGCAGCAGGAGGCCGTCGAACTGTTGCGCAACATCCTTGTCGAGCAGCAGGTCGAATTCCGGCTGGAGTCGGGCGAAGCGGCGGTGGCCAACAACTTTGCCATGTGCCATTCGCGCTCGGACTTCGTCAGCAGCACCGACCCGAAAAAGGCGCGCTGTTTCCTGCGGGCCTGGATGGAAGTACCTCTGGACGACCGCCGGCTGCCGATCGGTCGGGAGTACTTCCACATGGAGAACAAGGATTTGCGGCTCGGCTACGACATCGTCGACGGCCGGGATGGCGCTATCGCGCGCAACGACTACCGGAACGTGAATACCGAACTCGCCGACATGTTCAAGGCGGCGCAGGCGAAGCCCAAAGTCAAGCACAATTGAGCACCCGTCCACGTCTGGTCTACGAACGGTGGACCGATCCCGTCGCCGGCGACATCCTCGAGGTCGGCGATGTCGATCTGATAAAACTCGATCTCACGACGGACGCTGAAAAGGGTTGGGCTGCACTGGAATCAGCCCACGGATACCAGGTGGCCACTCGCACGGACGTGTCGGGATACGCTGACGGCACACAGTGGCTGGCCGGGCCTGCCCTGTTGCAGCGTTGCGGGACGCTGCTCGCTGTGTGTTCGGCCGGGGCGGGATTCGATGTGATCGACGTCGAGGCATGCACTCGGGCAGGCATCGCGGTGTGCAACAACTCCGGCCCCGGCGCGGAGGCGGTCGCCGAACACGCGCTGGGCTTCATGCTCGACCTCGCCAAGAAGATCACCGTCGCCGACCGCGTACTTCGGGCCGGTCCGCTTGGCGATCGGTTGGCGTTGCGGGGCAGTCAGTTGCTGGGTAAGACGCTCGGTGTCATTGGTTTGGGTGCCATCGGGAGTCGTCTGGTCGAGCTGTGTGCGCCGTTCGGCATGGAGGTGCTGGCCTTCGACCCCTACCTCGACGAGATCAGCGCACAAGCCCGCGGCGCGCAGGTCGTCACGCTTGCTGAACTCGTCGAACGTTCGGACTTCATCCAGGTGACGTGCCCACTGACCAGTGAGACCCGGGGGCTCTTCGGCCGTGCGCAGTTCGCCGCGATGAAGCCGACAGCGTTCTTCATCACGACGGCGCGCGGACCCGTTCATGACGAGGCGGCCCTGTTCGATGCGCTCGTCAGCGGAGGGATCGCCGGAGCCGGACTCGATGTGTTCCATGAGGAACCGCCTCGGCAGGACAACCCGCTGCTGCAACTCGACAACGTGGTTGCGACACCGCACACCGCAGGCATCACCGTGGAAGCCGCGCGCGACCTCGCCGTCGCCACGGCCACCCAGTGGCAGACGATCTTCGGCGGCGGCAGGCCTCCACGTCTGCTGAATCCCGACGTTTGGCCGAACTACTGTGCAAGATTCAACGACATCTTCGGGTCACGGCCAAGCGCCACAGAGGCTTTAGAGAAGGGCAGCCACGCCAGGTGACGGATTACGCGACGATCGAGGTCGAGATCAGGGGCCACACCGCTTGTGTGACCCTGAACCGGCCCGAGGTGCTCAATGCGATCAACGACGAGATGATCGCCGAACTGGCAGTGGCCTACGCGGAAATTGAGCGTTCGCAGGATATCTGGACCGTCATCCTCACCGGTGCGGGCCGGGCGCTGTGCGTCGGAGCCGATATCAACAAAGCCGCCGACCATGACATGGACAACGCCGCGGGCATCGACAACCAGGGCGAGCCCATTCTCAGCTCTCTCCGGCAATGGGACGCGCCGCAGGAGGCCACGCCACCGTGGCTGCAGATGACCAAGCCAATCATCTGCGCGGTCAACGGTATTGCGTGCGGAGCCGGAATGGATCTCGTCACCACCGCAGACATCACCATCGCTTCGGAGCACGCGAAACTGATGGATCCGCACGTCAGTATCGGCGTCACGTCCGGCCGGGAGGGTGTCCGGCTGGCACGGATCCTGCCGCTGCCGGTGGCGATGCGGTTGATCCTGATGGGAAAGCATGAACAACTCGACGCACAGCGCGCCTACGATCTCGGTGTCTTCACCGAGGTGGTAGCCCACGACCGGCTGATGGACCGTGCGTGGGAGATCGCTGAAGTGGTGAATTCGAATGCACCGCTGGCGGTGCGTGGTTCGCGCATGGCGGTGCGAAAGGGTTTGACACTGCCCATCTACGAAGCCGAACTACTCGCCGAGAACTACCGGATGAAGGTGGCTCTGACGAAGGACGCCATCGAGGGCCCACGTGCCTTCCTGGAAAAGCGCAAGCCGGACTGGAAAGCTCTGTAGCCGAGCAGATTTCAGACGAGGCCGAAGAACCTCTTTGCGTTGGTGGACAGCACCTTACGTTTGGTCGCCTCGTCCAGGCCCTCGGTCGCCTTGTTGGCGACTTCGAGACTCCGCGGCCAGTTGGTGTCGTTGTGCGGGTAATCGGTCTCGAACATGAGTTGGTCCGGCCCCACCAGGTCGAGGATGCGGAACGCGACCGGGTCGCCGAAGGTGGAAAAGTAGACGCGTCCCGGCACTTGGTTGCTGGGCGGTTCGGTGAGCAGAGGATGAATGCCGCCCCATGCCCGACGGTCCTCCCAGACCTCGTCGACGCGCTGCAGGTAATAGGGGATCCACCCGGCTTGTGCCTCGGCGAACGCGATCTTGAGGCCAGGGAACTGAATGAGCTTGGCGGAGAACAACCAGTCGACCAGGGCGATGGTGCAGTTCACCGCCATCAGCGCGCTGGTGACGACGTGCGGGGAATCCGGGGAGGACTTGGTGAGCGACGAACTCGACCCGATGTGCAGCATGATGCCGACCTGGTTTCGCTCACAAGCGGCGAAGAACGGGTCCCAGTAGCCGCTATGGATAGACGGTAGGTCGAGGCGGCTGGGAAGCTCTGAGAAGCACACGGCCGGCATGCCTTTGGCCGCTACCCGCTCCACTTCCCGGACGGCGAGTTCGACGTCCCAGAGCGGGATGATGCCGAGCGGGATCAGCCTGCCGTTGGAGTCGCCGCCCCATTCGTCGATCTGGAAGTCGTTGTAGGCCTGAACGCAAAGCAGCGCAAGGTCTTTGTCCTTGGCATACAGGAATCGCTGGCCGCAGAACCGGACCAGGGTGTTGGGGAAGCACGCCGAAGCTTCGATCCCGGCTATGTCCATGTCGGCGAGTCGGTCTTTCGGACGGAAGCAGCCGGGACGCATCTCGTCGTAGGTGATCGGATCGGTGGTGAGCTCATCGAGTTCGTAGCCGGCTGCCGCGCTGATCAGCGGGATGGGGATGACCGCGTCTTCGTAGTGCCAGATGTCGGCGTCGCGACCGTCCTCATCCGCGACGAACGCGACATCGGAAGTGACCGTGGGATCCATCCGCCCCCGCATGCGCACGATCCGCGGCCCGATGTCCCGATAGCGCTCGGGCAGCCGACTGGTCCAGAGGTCGGCCGGCTCAACCAGATGGTCGTCCGGCGACACGATCAGGATGTCTGCGCTCAACGCTGCACTCCTTCAGCACGGCCTGCGGCTTCAGTCCGGTGCACACTGATGTCCATAGGCGAGAATGACCGTTTCCACGGTACCTCATCGGGCGGTTCCAGTGACGGCTCCCGCCACCGGTTATCAACATGCACGCGTAGGTAGTGCGTGAACTTGGGCGACTTGCGCGTATTCTGATGGCCATTATGGCTGTGAAGAAGAGTGTCGGGGACGGCCCCGACGAGAGTTCAGAAGTCGTCGGATCCGACGTCGAGGCGACGACGACCTGGCAGGAGCGCACGATCGAGCGCCGCCTCAGTTCGGCGAGAGCGCGCGCTCTCGCGCGCAGCTCGCGATTCCTCGCGACGGCGTTGGAGCTGGTGGAGGAGTCGGGGAAGGCCGACTTCACCATCCAGACTCTGATCGATAGGTCGAACTTGAGCCTGCGGGCCTTCTATCAGCACTTCGCCGGCAAGGACGAACTCATGCTGGCGCTCTATGAGAACGTCACCGGTCAGTTCACCGAGAATATCCGGCAGGAAGTCGCAGCCGCAGACGGTCCGATGGAGCAGCTGGAGGCTTTCTGCCGAGGTGTGCTGTATCGCGCCGAGTCGTCGGAATCGGTGGGCGGACGAGTCATGACGATCTACAACCTCAGTCTGGAGATCGAGCGCCCTGCCGACTTCGCCAAAGTGTGGGAGCCGCACCTGAAGTTGCTCACAAAGATCATCACCTCCTGCGCGCGTGCCGGATTGGTTCGTGACGATCTCACGCCGGCGCAATTGACCACACTGCTGAACACGACTCTCACCGCGCTGGCACAGATCGGCGTTTTTCATCTGGGCGGCAAGGGATCCAAGCTGACTGAAGATCAGCTGTGGGCCTGGTGCAAGCAGGCGATCAGCCCGCCGGTGGCCGAGGCAAAAGCCAGAGCACCGCGCAAAGCGCCTGCGCGCGCCGCGACCCCTCGTCGCCCACGAAAGCTAACGGGGTAGCCCGAGCCCACGTTGGGCGATGATGGTGCGCTGCACCTCGCTGGTGCCGGCATAGATGGTGGTGCCCAACGAGAATCGCAGCAGGTGCTCGAACCGGCCGTGCTCGGGAGCGGTGGGCTCGAAGTAACTGCGCAGGCCATCCGGGCCGACGAGCTCGATGATGTCCTGGCTTGCGCGTTCGAGGGTTTCGGTACTGAACACTTTCGACATCGGCCCTTCAGCGACCGGGCTCTGGCCCTCTTCGACCATCCATAGGCACCGGCGCTGAAGCAGCATCGATACCTCGTATTCCATGGCGACCCTGGCTAACCGGCGCCGTACGTCGGCATTGTGGATGGGCAGCGAACCGTCCGTGGCCGGTGCGGTGGCCCAGTGCTCGGCGTGGTCCAACAACCGGCTCAGGAGCGGACCCCAGCCGGAGGCGTGCTCGTCTTGCAACGACAGGCCGAGAATTCGCCACCCACCGTCGACGTCGCCGATGCGCCACTCGTCGCTGATGCGCACATCGGTGTAGAAAGTGATATTGGTGCGTTCACCCGACAGGGTCCATACCGCTTGGGCTGCAAAGCCGTCGGTGTCCAGCGGTACCAGAAACATGGTGAGGCCCTGGTGTTTTGGCTTGTCAGGGTTGGTTCGTGCCAGCAAGAAGACGTAGTCAGCGATATGGCCGTTGGTGGTGAACATCTTGCTGCCGTTGATCACCCAGCCTGCGTCTTCTTGCGGGCCGTCGCGGACCGCCCTGGTGGCAGCGGCGGCAACATCTGAACCGCACTCCGGTTCGGTGAAGCCGAGAGCAATCGTGATGTCGCCATTCATCGCATCGTTGAGAATGCGGTCCCTCATCGCCGGAGATCCGACGGCGCGGATGATGGAGGCCACCATCCGGGTCGTCTCCGACAGGTACATAGGAGCGTCGAACCGCATGAGTTCCTCTTTGACGACCTGCGCGTCCCACGCATTGCGGTTTTCGCCGCCGAGGTCGACCGGCCAGTCCGGAGCGAAATATCCCTTGGCGACAAGCCCTTTGGCAAAATCTTCATCGTGGGAGACGCCGCTGCGGTAAAGGCGTTCCTCGAACTCGGGCGTCAGTGCCTGCTGGAGGTGGGCCCGCACTTGCGTTCGGTAGGCCTCAGTGTCGGGGTCGAGCTGAAAATGCATGAGCCGGTGCCAATCTCTCGTCAGCCAATCGCTGGTCGACCACGTAGATACTGTTACTCTCGATTTTGAGAGTGAGTATATTCGCATGCGATAGGACTGCCGAGCGTGGATCTGAGTCTGACCGGCGAGCAGCGACAGTTGGTGGATTCGTTCGCCGCACTGTTCGCGCGGGAATCGTCTTCTGAACGCGTGCGTGCGGCTGAGCCGGATGGGTTCGATCCCAGGTTGTGGAAAGCGCTGCTCGAGACGGGCGCGGTGGAGATGGCCGTCGACGAGGCAGTCGGGGGCTGGGGCGCATCAGAGCTGGAACTTGCACTGGTTGCTGAACAATTCGGTCGGGTGGTCGCGTCCGCGCCCCTCATCGAAGCGCAGGTTGCCGCTCGCGCGTTGGCGGCGTCCGGCGAGAAGGGCGCCGACTTGCTGAATCGGGTGCTCGCCGGAGAGCAGGTCGTCACCTTCGCACCACGCGCCGGCAACGGCGTACGACTGGGACTGGTGCCGGCCGGCTCGGTCGCCGACTACGTGGTCGCGATGGCGGACGGGTGGCTGCTGGCGGTCCCACTCGCGAAGAATCGCAGGGCGGTAGCGAATCTCGGGTCAATGCCGCTGGCAGACATAGTGATCGGGGATGATTGCATCGTTCTGGCCGATGGTGCGGAGGCGCTTAGGCTCTACTCGCGCGGCCTCGACCTGTGGTTGGCGCTGACCGCCGTCGCGCTGGCGGGCGCGGCCAGAAAGGCCGTGGAAATTGGGGTCGAGTACGCCAAGCAGCGCCACGCATTCGGAACCGCAATCGGGACATTCCAGGCGGTCTCGCACCCTTTGGCTGACAGCGCGACGGCCGCCGATGGGGCGCGGTTGCTCGGGCTCAGGGCGGCATGTGCTTTTGTCGACGAGCCGGACCGGGCGCGCGAGTTGGCGGCGATGGCCTTTGCATTCGCCTACGAGACTGCGCGCGACGCCACACGACGCAGCCTGCATATTCATGGTGGCTACGGATTCGGGATGGAATGTGACATCCAGTTGTATTACCGCCGGGTACGCGGCTGGGCCATGGTGTACGGCGAGCCGGGTGTCGCTCTGGACCGTGTCGCCGATGCCCGCTACGGCGCCGTTACAGGTTGATCCCGTGGCGCCAACACGGCGAAACTGAGGGTTGCCCGGGCGGCTAGCTGATCGTTGTGCAGGTCGATCACGTCGACAGCGACAACGATGATCCGCCGTCCGGCACGCACCCGCGTCGCGGTCGCTCTTGCCGGACCGACGTAAATCGGCGCGAGATAGTGGATGTTCATGTCGGCGGTGCTGACGCCTTGGCCCGGTGGCACACACCGGGCCGCTAGCCGTCCGCCGACCACGTCCACCAGCGTGGCCACCAATCCGCCTTGGAGCGCACCCCGGATATTGGTGATGTCGGAGCGGTGGTGCAGATCCACGACGACCGTCTCATCCTGATCGACCACGTCGAAGAACGGGAGCTTGTGGAACAGGTGGTCAGGGAAGTCCGCGGCCATCGGATGCTGGGAACTGGGAGTCGTCCCGTCGAGTGCGGTCATAGCTCAGTGTGGACCCGGTCTTTGGCTGCGAGGACAACGGGAGGAGCGGTTCGCCAATTCGGCACTCCTTGTTCCTCGCCGGCGGTGGGAAGCTTGTCGTCCCGAATCTGAGCCCAGTGCGAGTGATTCAGCTGGTGCAGCGCGAAACACGACTGTAGGGCGTTGTAGAAGCCCATGTTGTCGACGGATTGATTGACGGACTCCTTGATCAGCAGAGCTGCCATGGTAGGCACCTTGGCGATGCGTCGCGCCAGTTCGAGAGTTCTGTCGGACAGTTCGTCGCGCTTGAAGATCTTGCTGACCATGCCAAGTCGATACGCCTCTTCAATCCCGATCGCATCGCCGGTAAGCATGAGTTCCTTTGTGCGGCGCGGTCCGAACTCCCATGGATGGCCGAAATACTCCATGCCACACATGCCGAGTCGGGTTCCCACGACGTCGGCGAAGCGCACCTCCTCGCTGCCGACGATCAGGTCGCACGCCCAGATAAGCATCAGCCCGGCCGAGAACACGTCGCCGTGCAGCTGGGCGATCGTGATTTTCCGTAAGTTGCGCCACCGCAGGTTGTTTTGGAAGAAGTAGTGCCACTCCTGCAGCATCGTCCTCTCGGCGCCGTCCCGGGTGCCGCCGTTGATCGTCACGGTGGGGTGCTGTCCTGGACCGGGGCTGTACTCGGCGCGTGCCTGCGTGGAGCCGATGTCGTGACCCGAGGAGAACATCGGGCCTTCGCCGGCGAGGATGACAACCCGTACGGTGTCGTCGGCCTCGGCGCGCGTGAATGCTTGGTCGAGTTCCACCAGCATGCCGCGGTTCTGGGCATTGCGCTGGTCAGGTCGGTTCAGCGAAATCCGAACGATCGTGCCTTCCGAACCATCACCGTCGAGCGACTCCCATTTCAAAAACTTGTAGTCAGTCACCGCTCGTCTCCGCTCGTCATCGTTTGGTAATAGTGTTATCAATATCTGAGAAGATATGTTCTCATAGGCCGCAGTGTTCGGAGAGGGTGCACATGGGGGAGGGTCAGCGCAAACCCCGAGTAATCCTCTGGGGTCCCGGACAGGTCGGGGTCGGTGCGCTCCGGGCCCTCATCGCCCACCCGGGCCTGGAGCTCAGTGGCGTTGTCGTGCACTCCGAAGCCAAGGACGGCAGGGACGCCGGTGACCTGTGCGGCATGCCGGCGACCGGCGTGATCGCCACCCGGGACAGCGGTGCTGCGCTATCGGGTGATGCCGACGTGGTCGCGTACTTCGCGTCGGGTGACTATCGCTATCACGATGCCGCACAAGACATCGCGCGCTGCCTACGCGCCGGCAAAGATGTTGTCGCCACCTCGTTGGTGCCGCTGTGTTACCCACCCGCGGCCGACCGGGAAACCGTCGAACTGTTGGAGGCGGCGTGCCGGGAGGGCAGCACCAGCTTCTTCAATAGCGGTGTCGACCCGGGTTGGGCCAATGACGTCATCGCGCTGACGATGACGGGCTTCAGCAGTCGGGTCGACAAGATCACCATGCTGGAGATCCTCGACTACGGGCCCATCAATCAGCCCGACATCATGTTCGACTTCATGGGGTTCGGTTGCCCGCCGGATCATCCGGCGCCGCTCTTCGACACCGAACGACTCGCCGCGCTGTGGGCGCCCATCGTGCACCTGGTCGCCGACGGTGTGGGGCTTCCGCTCGATCGGGTCGACACCACGATCGAGAAGTGGCTTGCCACAGAGCGTTACAAGGTCGCATCGGGTTGGGTCGAGCCGGGAACGATGGGTGGGATGCGCTTCAAGCTCGCGGGGATCGTGGCCGGCGAAGAGCGCGTCGTGCTCGAACACATCACCCGCATGGGCGAGGGATCGGCACCGCAGTGGCCGCGACACCCGTCGCCGCATGGCGGATACCGCGTCATCGTGGACGGTCTGCCGACCTACACGGTGGACGTCGAGATGCATGGCAGGGGAAACAACATGCGCGGCCTGACCTACGCGACCGTGATGCGCGAACTCAACGCCATTCCCGCCGTCATGGCCGCGCCGCCAGGCCTATTGTCGACGCTGGATCTGCCGCTGGTGACGGGTCCGATGCGGGGCGGAACCTGGCGGGGCGTACTGCCGCAGGCGACGTCGGCGTGAGCGCAGACGCCGGACCGCCCATTGATGGTCGCGACCCGCTGCACGCGGCCCAGGGCCGCGCTTGCGATCGCGACGCAATTGATGGTCGCGACCCGCTGCACGCGGCCCACGGCCGCACTTGCGATCGCGACGCGACCGATGTCTGGGAGGTCATGCGCACCGCATCCGCGGTGCGGCGGTATCGCGACGAACCCGTTCCCGACGAGGTACTCGAAAGATGCCTGTCAGCCGCCACCTGGGCGCCCTCCGGTGCCAACCAGCAGCCGTGGAAGTTCGTGGTGCTCAGATCGGCGGCAGTGCGCGAAGTTGTGACCACGGGTGCGGCAAGGACGTGGCAGGCAATGATCGACTTCTACCATCTCCCGGACCCGGCGGATGAAGCCGACGACGCCAAGTCGCGCGCACTGCGGACGATCGCCGAGCACACCAGCATGGGCGGCGCGGCGCCTGCACTGGTCATGTTCTGCATCCGCCCGCAACCGGGCGCTTCCGAACTGCAGCAGGGTGGTTCGATCTTTCCGGCCGTGCAGAACTTCTTACTAGCGGCCCGGGCCCAGGGCCTGGGCGCGGCGATCACGCTCTGGCACTGCTCCTGCGAGGAAGAGTTGCGCGCGGTCGTGGGCGTACCCCGCGAATGGCAGATCGCTGCACTGCTGACGGTGGGCTGGCCGAGGGGAGGGCACTGCACGGTGCGGCGCAAGCCACTGGCTGAAGTTGCGGTGACAGATCGCTGGGATAGCCCGTGGCAGAGCGGTTCTCGGTGATGAAGCTGGCATTCATCCGCGCGCGGTGAACACCAGGGCCGCGGCGCCGACCGCTTCCACGATGAAGTAGAACCAGTTGGGATAGAACGGAGTTCGGCCGTCGATGACAGCCGAAACGAGACGGCCAAAGGCCATGCCTGCCAAGGCGACCCCGACAGTGATCATGATTCCCGTTCGCGGCGCGCCGGATCCGAAACCTGCGTATGCCAGGATTCCCGCGATCGCGAGGCCGAAGCCGCCGTACACGGCACGTACCTCGGAACGGGATTGCGGTTCCGGCAGTTCGATGCCGAACACCTTGATCAGCGCCGCGGGTGCGGCCAACGCGTAGCTGCCCATGCCTAAAAAGAACACTGCGGCCACTACGATCACTGCGGTTGTCAAGGTAGCCTCCTGGATATATCGACCCAGGAGTCAGCATGGTCGTTGAGACAGCTCCAGCGCTTCCACAAACCTGTCATCCGACGGCGTGGCTGTGGCCTGGACAGCTGCTCTATGCCGGGCCGGGCCTGGACCTGGCGCCGCACTCGGGTTCGGTGTGGTGCCTGGCAGTCGGCGTCGATCGGCCCTTGCGATTGCGGATCGCCGGCATGGAGATCGTCGCCGGCAGCTTACTGATTCCGCCGCGGACGGTTCATCACTTGCTGAGCCGGGGCGGCAGGATGGTGTCCTGCTACCTGGACCCGACGTCGCTGCGAGCCGAATCAGTGCAACGGAGGTTGACCACGCGGCGCGGCGAGCTGGCCTACTACCACCGTGACGAGGATCTATTGGTTGCCGAGAGTGCGGCGCTTTTCGGTGTCGACAAGGACGAACATGCGGCGCGTTGGCTGGATTTGGCCGCGCCATGCGCGCACCGCGATATTGATCCCCGCATCGCCGAGGCGGCCCAGCGGATACGCGAGGATCCGGCCGCGACCATCCCATCGCAAGAACTCGCCGCCGCCGTGGGGTTGTCGGAATCGCGCTTCCTGCACCTGTTCCGGCACGAGGCGGGTACCAGCTTGCGGCGCTACCGGCTGTGGATACGGCTGATGTGCGCTTCCACGGCGCTGGCCGCGGGCCGCGATGTCACCGCCGCGGCGATGGAAGCGGGATTCGCCAGTCCGTCGCACCTGGCGGACCGAATCCGGTCCACCTTCGGTCTGTCCGCCACTCAGTTTTTGGCCGCCGGTCTGACTTTGCGGACTCCCGAGGGTGGCCTCGGCGCTGTGCTACGCCACGACTAGGTTCGGCACCCCAGCGCCGGCCCGACCTATAGATCGACGATGGTGCCGACCGTCGGGTCGACCTTGCCGTCGAGCAGCTCGAGGTACGCGCGCTGGATTTCGTCTTCACTCGAGATCCGTTCGACACGAAGCCATTTCGATGCCCACTCGGCGAAAGGTGCCCATGATTCGGCGACCTTGTCGTCGAGTTTCGCAGTGCCCCAATCGGCGCCGCGCTTCTTGATGCGATCCGGGGCGAAGAAGAAGACCGGCTTCGGGCCCGCGAGATTCTCGCCGCCCGCCATCCGGGTCCAGTGGGTCATGCCGACCGCGGAACTGTGCGCGAGGCGGTCGCCGTAGTGAGCATGGACGTCGGTTCGGACCTTACTGTCGCCGGAGATGTCGACGTAGACGGCCCGGTCGCCGGGCAATTGAGAAACGTCGTCGTAGAGGTGAACCGAATCGTAGATGTCGAGTGACTTGACGAACTCGGCGTTGCCCGCCGAGGTGAGGCCGACGACCTCGATACCCTCCCGTTTGGCCAGCAGGTACGCGGCGATGATCGCCGTCTTCGACGAGGCGCTGGAGATCACGATGGTGTCCGCGCCGAAAAAGCCCTCGTCAGCCACGAAGTCGTCGATCAAGAACGACGTGAAGAAGAGCGGAAAGAACAAAATGTGCTCCGCCTCGCGATCCGCCGCATAGACGGGATCGGTTACGACGTCGCGGTAGCCCTGGTACGCCGATGGCAGCGGCGCCCGATGCGCAGCGGCATCGATGAACCCTTTCTCGTTGACGCGGTCGGGGACGACGAGCAGGTGGCTGGCGCAGGGTAGGTAACCGTAGACGCGCATCCCCTGCGCCAGGTCGGGATGCCGCGACTCCTCAACGTGCGCGTATCCCCAGACGTTCAGCTTGCCCCACGCCGGGTCTGAGGCCGGGAAGAAATCCCAGTACTTCATCCCCTCGCCGAACACGGCGTAGGTGATGTTGTTTGAGGTGAGCCCGAAGGACTCGACGCGCAGCAGCGCCTGTCCGTCTGCGGGCGACGGCGCATCGTCGGATACGAAGCGGCTCTGATGCAAATCCTTACGAGACAACTCGAAGTCCATCAGTCGAGCCTATGGGCGCGGTCTTCAGTGTCAACGGGGTCTAGCTGTGAACCTACCGATTCGTGTACCATCTGGTACATGTTTACCGAGAGTGGCGTCGAGATCGACGCACCGGCGTCCTTGGTGTGGGACGTGTTCACCGATGTCGAGCGCTGGCCGGAGTGGACCGCATCGGTCACTCGCCTGGTCGCCGTCGACGGTCCCGGCCTTGCCGTCGGGAAGCGTTTCCAGATCAAGCAGCCGAAGATGCCCGCTCTGGTCTGGAAGGTGACCGACGTAGTGCCCGGCGTGTCGTGGACCTGGGAGCAGCGGTCTCCTGGCGGCTTGGCGCTGGCTCACCACACGCTGACACCTATCGACGAGGATCGCACGCGCGTGCGGCAGTCGATCGACCAACAGGGTCCGGTCGGAGCGCTGGTCGGAAAGTTGATGCTTCGCACCACGCGCCGCTATCTGGACATGGAGGCCGCGGGGCTCAAGGAACGCAGCGAGCAGGTGCGGCACTCCCATGGGCCGCGCTCCTGACACCCAGCGGCGTCAGCAGCTTCTCGACGCACTAGTCGAAGAATTCGCCGTGGGCGGCATCGGCGACCGGTCGCTGCGCGACGTGGCCGCAGCTGTCGGCACAAGCCACCGAATGTTGCTGCACCACTTCGCATCCCGCGAAGAGTTGTTGCTCGCCATTGTCGCAGAGGTCGAGCGCCGCCAGATGGTCCTGCTGGCTGAGTTGCCCGCCGAACCGGCCGACGGGTTCGCTGCGATGTGGGCGGTGCTGTGCCGTCCGGAGTTACGGCCGTTCGAGCGTCTCTTTTTCGAGTGCTACTCCCGCGGGGCTCAAGGGGAGGAGCCCTTTGCCCGGATGGTGCCGGGCGCGGTCGATGGCTGGTTGTCCGAGGCGGGCAAGGTCGCCGGCGACACGATGGATCCGGCGTTGGTGCGACTCGGTCTTGCTGTCACCCGCGGACTGCTGCTGGATCTGGTGGCCACCGACGACGACGCGGGTGTGGCCGCGGCGGCGCAGGCATTCGGGGACCTCCTTCGGTAAGCGGGACGCAATCGCGGACTCCTCGCGTTGCTTTCCGGGTAGCCACACGAAGGAGACGCGGGTGAAGATTCGATTCGGAGTCGGGTTGGGTGCGAACACCGCTCCCGATCAGCTCGGCGAAATTGTCGATCAGCTGGAATCCAGCGGTGTGGACTCGTTGTGGTTCTCCGAACTGGTCTATTCGCCGGCGGTCGATCCAATGATCGGGATGGCCTATGCGCTGTCGCGCACCACCCGCTTGAAGGTGGGCACCTCGGTGGCGGTGCTGCCCGGACGTCATCCGGTGCTGGTGGCCAAGCAGTTGGCGTCGTTGGCCGCGTTGGCGCCCAAGCGGGTGCTTCCTGCCTTCGGTCTGCGGTCGGCGATTCCTGCTGAGCGCGAGGTGTTCGTCGTGCCCGAAGGGGAGCGGGCGGCAGTGTTCGACGAGTCGCTGCGGGTGTTGCGCGCGGCGCTGGTCGACGATTCGGCCAGCTTCATCGGCAGGTACTTCACGGTCAGTCGAGCGGCCGTCGCGCCCCTACCGTCGCCGCCGCTCGACATCTGGCTGGGCGGTGCGTCTCCCGCGGCCTTTCGGCGTATCGGCGCACTCGCCGACGGCTGGCTGGGCAGTTTCCTCACCCCGGCCGAAGCGCGGCGCGGACGCGAGGCGATCGAACTGGCGGCGGGGGAGTCGGGCCGGCAGATCGAACCCGACCACTTCGGGATCTCACTCGCCGTCGCCGATGGTGAGTTGCCTGATGACTTGCTCGCTGCGGTCCGCCGGCGCCGACCCGATGTTGATCCCGGCGAGTTGGTTGCCGCCGGCTGGGATCAGCTGCACCGGCAACTCGATGCGTATGTGGACGCGGGATTGACCAAATTCGTCATCCGGCCGGTCGGGTCGGGACCCTTGAACGGCTTTATCGATCGCTTTGTCGCTGAACTGGCCGGTCGGCAGAACTAACGGGCTCGATCAACAACGTCGGGACTCCGCAGGTGCCGTCCTTGACGCTGATGACGCGGGTACCGCGCTTGCGCCCCGGGCGGACTTCGGAGACGTCTAGGCCGGCTGCCGCGAGCCGCGCTCGTGTGGCATCGGCGTTGCTAACCTGCCAAGACAGTCCCCAGAGCTGATCGGATTGGGCCGGGACTTTCACCGCGTCAAGGGGCTGTGCGATCTCGATGGTCACACCGCCCACGCGCAGGAAAACCAGCCTCATGCCCCAGTCTGCAAAGCTGCGGTCCAGCGCGAGGCGCAGGCCGAGTCGATCGCGATAGAGCGTGATCGCGGCATCCGCGTCGGACGTCTGCACCACCGCATGATCGATTCCGGTGACGATCGCGTCCTCGGGCCCGACGGGAGCGGCCTCCGGTAGTAGATCCAGGGGCTCGTGCTCGATCGCGATCATCAGCACGCCACGGGTGTGGGCTTCCGGCAGCAAAACGCTGCGCCAGCGCCTGCTCTGGCCGGTATCGGTGTCGCGACCGATGCCGGACGACACGGGTGGCGGTTCGAGTCCGTTCGCGATGAGCTGCGCGTGCGCGGTGTCGAGATCGGACGTGGCGAACGCGACCCCGATCGCGCCCTCGCCTCGTCGCTCCAAGTGCGCCGCGACGGTGCTGGCCAACGGGCCATTGCCGGACGGCGCGATCAGCTCGAGGTAGGTGTTGTCGAGCCGGAACAGTGCATTGGCCGTGCCCCAACCCGGATGTTCGCCGCGCCACGAAGGTTTGCGGGAGAACAGGGTGGCGTAGCGGTTCGTGGCGTCGTCGAGGTCGCGAACCGCGACGATGACGTGATCGAGAGCGTCGAACACCAACTCAGCATGCCGGATCGCAGCTGCCTTCGGCAGAATTCAACCGTTGGTCCACATCTGTTACCGGCGATAGACATAGACAACTCCAATAGGCCGAGTGAAAATGGGATCCGCGCATTCCCTTGGAGCGCTCGATCCGGCAGGGAGCCAGACAACATGCACGCCTCATCGACGCCCGTATCGATCCGCCACTCCCGTCTTTGGGGATGGGCCGCGCGGTCCGTCCCGCTAGCGCTTGTTGCGACCGCCTTGACGGCGGCAGCCGGACTGATCGGGACCACGACGACGCCTGCGATTGCGTTGACGGCGGGCGACGGTCTCAACCTCGCGCCGGGCATCTCGGTCACTCCCGCGCCGGGCTGGAGCGTTGCGGGTAGCGGCCCGGGCTGGGTAACGCTGCACAACGCCTTCGCGACCGCGGAGATGGAGATCAAGATCAAACCCTCGAGGGGAACGGACCCTGTTGCCGTGCTGCAGGGTGACATCGGCAACTTGAGCAACGTGTCGACGACGGGCCTCACCAACGTCGGTAACTTGAGCGCTCCCAAGACGAAACCGCTGAGCGGAAACTTCCAGCAGGAAGCCGACATTGACTACAGCGCTGACGGCTCATCGCGGATGGGCCAGATCCCTGTTCAGGGCTGGTTTATGGAGTTGCTGAACGCCTCTACTCATCAATCGGCCTTCATCGTGTACTCGCAAAACGGCGACGCTCCACCGCAATCGGACGGTGAAGGCGGAGCGATCGTCGACTCGTTGCTCTAGCAGTGGGTCTACGCGTTCGACGGGATCTGCTGCGGACCGTACTTCGCGCAGCAGCCCCCGCCGCAGGTCTTTGTATGCGGGCAATCGGCAACCCGGTCCACCGACTGCTCGGGCCCATAGATCAGCGCCAGCACGGAGTGCCGAATTTTCGGCCACACCGCGACGCCGAGATTCATTAGCCACGAGCCGCTTATCAATCCAGTGTGCTCCCCGGGACTGACAGACGGCTGCCAACGAGCAGGCGATGACTCAGAACGCGGATTTGTGGGTACAGCAACTCGAGTTAGCCAGAGTTCCCGCCCCCAATTTCGCGCAAATTACCGGAGTCTGACGTGGATCGCCCCGACACCATGATCGAAATCCATCGCGACCGTGTGCAGGACCAGACCGTCGAGATGTTCAGTGGCGACAAATACACGGAGTCCGTCGACGGTACCGGCTACTCCGCAACGGCCACTCTCGATCTCACTCTGGACCGCGTCTGGTTCATCCACGACGCCAATGAGCGCCTGTGGCAGGAGGAAGCCGACGGTGAAACACGCGATCCGCTAAGGCATTTCGCCATCGACCTGAGAATTTTCGACTCCAAGATCGTCATCGATTCGGTCTCATGTATTCCGCTGGTGTCGCTACCGCCGGCGACGATCACGATCCCGGACGGTCCGCGGGCCGGAGAAGAGCGAGACATCCCGTACAACGAAATACCCTTGTTCGGGCGTTTGACGATCCACGAGCAACTCGAGCCACACGAAACCGAACCCGGCAAGCAGACCATCGCGCTGAACTTTGCCGCCCAGGACGCTCCGGTATTGGTGGTCACCCCGCTACCCGACGAGTATGCACCGCAATTGTTCGGCGGCCAGGTTGAGCGCCGCTCCGACGGCGCGATGGTCTTCGCCGGACAAGACCCGCGGATCAGCTGGGAACTCGACTACGCCGAGGTGCACTGGATAACCCACAGCATCGCGGGCCAGCTACTGGTCAACCTGGAAAGGTTGAAGCACCCCACCATCTCCGACGAAGAGGCGCGCATCAGAGCACTCGACTCGCTGGCCGCCCAGATTGCCGATGCGGTCCGGCCGAAGGTTGCGGAGATGGGGGAGAACGGCATTGAGGGAATACTCCCGGCACCCCTGGAAATCGATCCCGAATCGCAGGACGACAGCACATTCAAAAACCTCGACGCCATCGTGCACCGCTTCGAGGTCGGTGAAACGACCCACGAATCTATGGTGGTCCAGGTCCAGACACTGCGTGAACTGCCCAGCGGCGAGGAGTTGCCTGCGTCGATACTCGCCGAAAACCCCAACGAGAAGGCCGGATTGGCGGTCACCGGATTCAGCATCCTGCGCCAGGTTCGCGACACCGTGATGACCAGCTTCGGACTCGACGAGAGCGACTTCGCCGCCGACCGGCCGTGTCTACTGGAGGGCCCGAAGTCCGTCAACATCGGTGGCGACGAACGTAGCCTAGAAGCCCTGGACGCCGATATCGTTCCCCGCACGCAGGACGGACGGTTGGTCATCAACGGCACTGTGAGCGCCGAGACGAATCTTTACGACTTCAAGGCCGGCTTCGAGGTGACCTACGAGATGGGTCTCGACGACATCCCGCGCGACCCGAAGGCTCAGGAGCCCATTTCGGACAAGGTGGAGACGGTCGAGAAGCTCGAGGATGCGCTCAACGGGGCCCGAGAGCAGAAGGCCGAGGACAAGCTCAGCGACCAGGATTACGAAGGGGTAGTCAAACGGATCAACGAGCAGTTCGGCGAGCTTCCGAGGACGGTGGGTGTGCGACCCACGCAGAACCCCGCCGAACCGAAGGTGGATCCCGACTTCACCCTGACGCTTGCGGGTAAGGCCGCGGCGGCGGTCGGAGCGACCGCGCTCGCGGGACTGCTTGCGCTCCCGGTCACCTGGGGCGCAGGTGCAGCGGGAGTCGGCGCCGCCGGTGCGGGCGGTCTGCTCACGCTGGCTATCGTGCAGTACTTCAGCACCGTACTGACGATCGACTGGTTCGGCGCAGGTATCGGATCACGACAGGTGAAGAAATCGCTGGATGATCGGCCGGAGGGGACATCGCTGCCTCCAATTGGAATACCGATCGAGGCGGATCTCAACCGGCAGCGCTTAGCGGTCTACTTTCGTCCGGTGCCGGCGAAATTGTGGGTCAGTTACGTCAGGGCCGCTGCATCCGACGAGTCCGACGAATCCGCTGACGACCAAGATCCGAATGCCGTTGAGGTGGTCGGCGGACGGTGGCCCAGCGATGGTCACCCGTGGAAGCTCTCCTGCGATGATGCGATGTTGTACGTCGAGTCCGGCGAGCTCGAATTACTGGTCGATCCGGATTGCGTTGACGGAAAAGAACTTTCGATCAGTGTGGTCACCACAGCCGAGGGAGAGCGTCAGCTGCGCGTGGACGGGGAGGCGCCCGACGCGTTGCGCAGCCTTCCGCAGTTTCCAGGCGCGGACGCGGACGGCGATTCCTAGTCAGGCGCGACGTCGATCAGCAGATCGTCAAGGCGTCGCGCCAGATTCCAACCCAGGTAGACGGCGAAGTGCACCACGACCTCCTCGAGTTCGGGCCGGGTCAGGTCGCCCAGACTGAGTGCAGCGCGGAGATGCTCGGTGACCTCCTCATCGACGGTGGCAGATGCGGCGCTGCAAATGCTGATGATGCGGCGATCGCGGCGGGTGAGATACCTTTGCCGACTCCATATTTCGCCATACAGATAGTCGAGGCGGGCACGTCCTTGAAACGCGGTCACGGCGGTCGGCGACGCGGCGCCGTGGACCTGTTCGTACATCGCGGCGCCACGTTCTCGCCGGGCGCTGTCGTCGGTGGGTTCGGCCCACGGTTCGAAGTCGGGCGGGTGTGGCTCTTCCCCGTTCTCCTGGGCGATCCTGAAAGAGCTTGTCATTCCGTACATCTGCATGACGGACGCCCGCGGCCAGCCGGCTTGCGTGCCGAAATGAAGGACGAATTCGTCGAATTCGGCGTAGGTGATATCACCGCTCTTCAGCGCCGCGTAGACGTGGGTCTCGATCGGCAGGACCGACCCTGCCGCACCCACACAGGTGAGCGTGATCCAACGCCGGTCTCGTGGGGTGAGGACGCCCCGGCGCCACATCTCGCCGAAGACGAAGCCGACAACCCCGCTTTCGAGGTAGGCCCCGGCCGGCTCGGGGCTCGGAGTCGTCATGATGTGCTCGTACTCGGCCCGCGCCACCGCCAGCCGTTGTTCGCGAGTTGTCCAGTCCGCCATCAGAACCGCATGATCCAGCCGCCGTCGACGGAGATCGTCTGGCCGTTGATCCAGTCCCCGGCTGGTGAGCACAGGAGCAGCATGGTGCCGACCAAGTCTGCCGGTGGGCCCGAGGTCTTCCCGGGAATCTGGGCGCCGAGGATGTCGCGCACCGGCGAGTCCTTCGGCAGGCTGACGTAGGCGCTGTCGTTATCGACGAGGCCGGGTGCAATTCCGTTGACGTTGATGCCCAGAGATCCGAGTTCGGTGGCGAGGTTGCAGGTCAGGCCGTGCAGTGCGTACTTGGACACGCCGTAGATCCCGCCGGGCATGAACGCGCCCGCGGACAAGCCGTTCACGATCCGCCCGCCACCACGCTCGCTCATCGACGCGACTACTGCCTGCGTGCACAGCAACGGGCCGCGCAGGTTGACGTTGAGCACCCGATCCCAGTCCGGCACCGGCATGGTGGACAGGCCGTACGGCGGCAGGTCGGTCATCACCGCTGCGTTGTTGATCAGGATGTCGATGCCGCCGAATGCTGCGATTGTCGCTGACGCCATCTGGGCGGCAGACTCGGCGGAGGTTACGTCAAGATGCGCCGCGATCGCTTTGAAACCACTGCTCTGCAACGTATCTGAGGTCTGCTGAGCCGCGTTCAGGTTGATATCGGCGATCACCACCGAGGCTCCCACTTCGCACAGCGCCCGCGCATATACCTCGCCGATGCCGCCGGCGCCACCGGTGACCACCGCGACCTTGCCGGTGAGGTCGAAGAGTTGTGACACGTCCATGCGAAGCATTAGGCACCACTTGACCAATGAAGTCAAGTAGCTTATTAGTAAGTAAGCTGTCTTAAATAGCGAAACGGAGGGCTGGACGATGAGCGTCGATATGGACGTTCCCGTGGTGCACTTGCACATCGGAGGCGACGCCCGAACCGCCGGCTCAGGCGGGGTCCACTACCACGTGTATCCGGCAACCGGGCAGGTCCGGGGATCGGTGCCGTTGGCCGGTCCCGACGACGTCGACGCCGCCGTGCGGGCCGCCCACGCCGCGTATGCCACCTGGCGTGGCTGGCGACCTGCCGAGCGGGGCCGGGTGCTGCGCCGACTCGGTGAACTCATGGAGCGTGACATCGCCGAGATTGCCCGCTTGTCGGTTCTCGACAATGGGATGACCGCGGGAATGAGCCGGCCACTCGTCGCGATCATGGCGAATTGGACTGCTTACTACGCCGGTTGGGCCGACAAAGTCGAGGGCCGGGTCACGTCGTTCCCGGCCAACCAGCGTGAGCTGGCGTACTCGATGCCCGAACCGTACGGCGTGGTCGGCATCATCCTCACCTGGAACGGGCCGGTTGTCTCGGTCGGCATGAAGCTGATTCCCGCGCTGGCTGCCGGGAACACCGTCGTCATGAAGCCGTCGGAACTCACGCCGTACGCCACCGAGCATTTGATGGGTCTGGTCAACGAGGCGGGGATTCCCGACGGTGTGGTGAACCTCGTGCTGGGCGGACCGCAGACCGGCGACGCGTTGGTCCGCCATCCGCTGGTCCAGAAGATCAGCTTCACCGGCGGTCCCGCAACGGCGCGCAAAATCCTTGCTGCGTGCGCTGATTCAATCAAACCCGCAGTACTCGAGCTCGGCGGCAAGTCTGCCAACGTGCTCTTCCCAGACGCGGATCTCGACGCGGCGATTGCGGTCAACGCCTTCAGCGTGCTCGGCACGCTCGCCGGACAGGGCTGCGCAATCCCGTCCCGGATGATCGTGCACAACGATATTTATGACGATGTCGTCGAGCGGGTTCTGGCAATCGTCGCCGCCATGCGGTGCGGGGACCCGTTCGACCCGGGGACGGTCGTCGGACCCGTGGTGAGTCGTGCTGCGCAACAACGGATCCTGGCCATGATCGAACGAGCCCAGGCCGACGGGGCGAAGCTGCTAGCAGGTGGTCGGGCTCCCAGGCATCTGGGTGACGGCTTCTTCGTCGAGCCGACGGTGCTGGGAGACGTCGACCCGTACTCCGAACTCGGCCAGGTCGAGGTGTTTGGCCCGGTGCTCTCGCTGTTGAGGTTCCAGACCGAGCAGGATGCGATCGACATCGCGAACTCGACCCAGTACGGACTCGCCGCCTACGTCTACACCAACGACATCGGCCGGGTGCAGCGTATGGTGACCGCGCTCAGGGCGGGCGGGGTGTATGTGAACGGCGCCAGCCCGGTGACCGGTTGCGAACTCGCGTTCGGCGGCGTCGGAATATCGGGTTTCGGTCGCGAGGGCGGCGAAGAAGGTCTCTTCGAGTTTCTTCGCACAAAAGCCGTTGGGGTTGGGGGGATTTAGGTATGACCAAACCGCTCAGCCTCAAAGGCGCGGTTGCCGTGGTCACCGGCGCGGGCAGCGGCATCGGCCGCGCGACAGCCGTCGCGTTCGCGCAGCGAGGTGCATCCGTTGTGGTGAGCGACCTTTCGCAGGACCGGGTCGGCGAGGTCGTCGGGCAGATCACCGCACTCGGCGGGTCGGTGATCGGGCTTGTTGTCGATGTAACCGTCGAAGCAGATCTGGAAAAGCTGCGCGATGCCGCACTCGATCGGTTCGGCCGGATCGACGTGGTGATGAACAATGTGGGTGTGCTCGCGATCGGCGCCCCTGAGACCTTGCCGGACGAGGCCTGGCTTCGCACCATCGACGTCAACCTGTTCAGCATCGCGCGCAGCAACCGGGTGTTCCTGCCCGGATTGATCGCTCAGGGCAGCGGTCACGTGATCAACACCGCCTCGGCATCGGGGCTGCTCGGCTATGGCTTCGACCGGCTTCCGTATGTGGCTTCCAAGCATGCGATTGTCGGCCTATCCGAAGCACTGGCGACCTATCTCGGACCGAAAGGTGTTGGCGTGACTTGTCTTTGTCCATCCGGGGTGATCACCAACATCCTGGAGGGAATCACCGTCTACGGCGCGACCACCGCGACGCCGCGAGCGCCCGAGCACCGGATCGTGACCGCCGAGGACGTGGCCACCCTGACTGCCGACGCGGTCGAGGCCGGACGATTCCTCGTCGTCACGGCACCGGAGGTGCACGACGCGCTCCTGGAACGCGCCCGCGACATCGAGGCATACCTGCAAGCGAGCATCGAGGCGCAACAGTGACCGGGCTGCGAGTGGGGTTCGTGGGACTCGGATCTCAGGGCGGCCCAATGGCCCGCAGGATCATCGAGGACGGTTTCCCGACAACGCTGTGGGCCCGGCGGCCAGCGTCCCTCGAACCGTATGACGGTTCGGGGGCCAACTACGCGGAGGATCGCCGGGCACTAGGAGCCGCGTCGGATGTGCTGTGCCTCTGCGTGATTGGTGACGATGACGTTGACGAGGTGCTACGCGGGGAGGATGGCGCCCTGGCCGGGATGACTCCGGGTGGAATCGTGGTGATTCACAGCACCGTCCATCCCGGCACCTGTCAACGCCTGCAGGCCGACTACCCACATGTGCGCGTCGTCGACGCACCGGTATCCGGCGGGGGCCACCTGGCTGCGGCGAGAAAGCTCTTGGTCATGGTCGGTGGCGACGACGATGACGTGAACCGATGTCGGCCGGTGCTGGAGGCATTCGCCAATCCGCTTGTGCACCTTGGCGGGGTGGGCGCCGGCCAGGCAGCGAAGCTGCTGAACAACGCGTTGTTCACGGCGCACCTCGGACTTGCCGCGAGCGCCTTTTCCGTTGCCGACGAACTCGGCGTGGACAAGGAAGCGCTCACTGAAATCCTGTCCGGTGGGAGTAGTCGCAGCTACGGGGCCGAGGTGATATCGCGGTCCGGGTACACCCTGTCGGCGATGGCGGATCTTGCCGGACACCTGCTGGCAAAGGACGTCGGGATCCTTGCCGACACGGTCGGGCACGGCGCTGCCGAGTTGCTCCGGGTGGCGGCGAGCACGATAAGCGCGATGAATCTCGACGACCAGGTGACGGCCGGTGCGCAATGATTTGGCGGTGAGTATCTCCCAGGGGCGACCGCCGGCGACCGCCATGCAGCTACTGCTGACCGCCGAGCGCCTGTTCGCCGAGCACGGACTCGCCGGCGTCTCGCTGCGTCAGATCTCCGTCGAGGCCGGCTCGTCGAACAATTCGGCGATCCAGTACCACTTCGGCTCGAAGGACGATCTGCTGCGCGCGATCTTCGCCTACCGCATCAGCGACCTGATGCAGCGCCGCGCCCTGCTGCGAGCCCGCGCGCATCCCGACGACCTTCGGGCGCAACTAGAAGCGCACATCCTGCCGCTGATCGAATTCGCCGAGTCGCCCGACAGCTCGTACGTGTCATTCATCGAGCAGTTGCAGCGCACCGGCCAGGTCGACGTTTTCATTCACCAATCGGACGCGATGCGGTCTCAGGAAGAGTTTGTCTCCGTGATGCAGCGGCTGCTGCCGCACATTCCGGAATCGGCGCGGTCGATGCGGATTCAGCAGGCGCAGGACCTCGCGGTTCACCTCGCCGCTGAGCGTGAGCGTGCCATTCGACGCGATGACGCGGTTGTTCCGTTCGCGTTGTTTGTCAGCGGTGTCGTGGACGGTCTCACGGGATTCCTCGAGGTGCCCGCTTCGGTGGAGACCGAGAGGCTCATCTCGCGCGACGGGTCGACAGCCTGAGGAACGGTCAGGCGGACATCCCGGCGTTTCCGTCGCCGACGCCGTTGACACCCTTGCCGCCGGCGCCGCCACTGCCGGCCTCGCCGCCTTGCCCTCCGTCATTCGGGGGGATTCCGCCGCCGCCGGCGCCACCCGCTCCGGTGGTGGCGCCCCCGGCGCCGATGCCGCCATTGGTGCTGCCGATGCTGTTGGCGAAGCCGCCGCCACCACCGCCACCGCCGTTGCCGTTGCCGAACGACCCACCGGCGCCCCCGAGGCCGGACGTCACCACGTCGGTGAGGCCGTTGCCGCCCTTGCCGCCCGTGCCAGCTGTGCTGTTGGTGGAGCCGGCCGCACCGCCGCCGCCGCCACCGCCACCGATGCCTATAACGCTCGACGAGAAGCCGCCGCCGCCGCCTCCGCCGCCGGCGCCACCCGATCCGCCCAGGGAGGTGCCGCCGGCGCCGGCGCCGCCGGTACCACCGGAGCCGCCGGCTCCTGCGCCGGAGGGGGAGGTGTTGGCATCGCCGCCGTTGCCGCCGCCTCCACCCTTACCGCCGACACCGCCGGCACCTGTAGTGATCAGGCCGCCGGTGCCTGCGTCGCCGCCTTTGCCGCCGCCGCCGCCACCACCACCTCCGCCGGCCTGAATGCTGTTGTAGATGGTGTTGGTGCTACCGCCGTTTCCGCCTTTTCCGCCGCCTCCGCCTTGGCCACCGGTGCCGTTGCTCGCGGTGCCGCTGGAGTTGCCGCCCACCCCGCCGTCGCCGCCCCGGCCCGCGTTGCCGCCTTGGCCGGCAATGGTGCCGGCGTTGTTGACGTTGCCGCTGCCGCCCGCGCCGCCACTACCACCCAGACCGCCGGTTCCGCCCTGGCCTCCGTTGCTGCCGCCGGTGCCCAGGCCGCCGGCGCCGGCATTCCCGCCGGTACCGCCGCTGCCGCCGTTGCCGCCGTTGTTCGCAATGCCGGCGGCACCTTTACCGCCGCTACCGGCGGCGCCGCCTGCGCCGCCCGTGCCCGCCGTGGCGCCTGCGCCGCCGGCCGCACCGCCGGTGCCGCCGATTCCGCCGTTGCCGCCGTTGCCACCGGTGGTGCCGTCAACGGTGGCTGCCGCGCCGCCGCCCCCGGTGCCGCCGGTGCCGCCGGTGCCGCCGGTGCCCTGGACGGCACCCAGTCCGCCGGTACCGGCCACCCCACCGTTGCCGCCAAGACCACCTTGGCCACCGTTGCCGCCGGATTTGCCGGACGAGGCCATCGGGTCGTTCGCCGCGTCGTAGCCGGCGCCGCCTTGCCCGCCGGTGCCACCTTGGCCCCCGGCGCCGTTGTTGGCTGTCGCGCTGCCGGCGCTGCCGCCGTCGCCGCCGCTACCGCCTTTGCCACCTGCGCCGCCGTTGGGTACTCCTGCGGTCCCGTTCTTCCCCTGCCCGCCAGCCCCGCCTTGGCCGCCGCTGCCACCGGCGCCGTTGTCGGCGGCGTTGCCGCCGTTGAGCGCGCCAGCTGCACCGCCTTTGCCGCCGTCGCCCGCGTCGCCGCCGTTGCCGCCGGTACCGCCGGTGCCGCCGCTGCCGCCGGTACCGCCCGTTCCGCCGACGCCGGCGGTGGCGCCCGCGCCGCCGGCGGCTCCACCGGTGCCGCCGCCTCCGCCGTTGCCGCCGGAGCCGCCGTTGCCGTCGACGGCGGCGTTGGCCTTACCGCTACCACCGGTGCCGCCGGTGCCACCGATGCCGCCACTGCCGTGGGTGGCGCCTAGTCCGCCGGTGCCGGCGACCCCGCCATTACCGCCAAGACCGCCCTGTCCGCCGTTGCCGCCGGACTGTGCCACAGGCGCCATCGGGTCGCTATTCGGGTCGTAGCCGTTGCCGCCCTGTCCGCCCGTGCCGCCCTGGGCGCCGGCGCCGTTGTTGGCTTTCGCACCGCCCGCGTTGCCGCCGTTGCCGCCATTGCCGCCGGTACCGCCGTTGCCGCCGTCAGACAGCGCGGTAGTGCCCGTCGTGCCGATACCACCTGCGCCGCCTTTGCCGCCGCTGCCGCCTGCGCCGTCCGCGGCCGCGTTGCCGCCCTTGGGCGCGCCGGCCTGTCCGCCGGTGCCGCCGTCGCCGCCGGTGCCGCCGTTGGCGTTTAACCCGCCGGCGCCACCGGTCCCGCCGCTGCCGCCGCTGCCGCCGACGCCGGAGGTGGCACCCACGCCGCCGGACGCTCCGCCGGTACCGCCGATTCCACCCGAGCCCCCGGAGCCGCCGTTCACGCCGCCATTGCCAGCACTACCGTTACCGCCGGTGCCACCCGCGCCGGCCCCGCCACCATTGCCGTGCGCGGCGCCCAGTCCGCCCAAGCCACCCGCCCCGCCGTTACCGCCCTGCCCGCCCTTTCCGCCGGCGGTACCAGGATCGGTCGCCGGGAGGGGGTTGTAGCCCCCGCCACCCTGACCGCCGGTTCCGCCGTTGCCGCCGGTGGCGCCCAAGCCGACACTTCCGGCGTTGCCGCCGCTACCGGCCAGCCCGATGGAGCCACTGTTGCCGCCGGCCCCGCCGTTGCCGCCGGTGCCTCCGGTCGGCGTTACGCCGGTGCCCGTCGTGCCGATGACGCCATTGCCGCCATTGCCCCCGGCGCCGGCGTCGCCGCCGGTGCCAGCGGTGCCTCCGGCGCCGGAGTTACCTCCGGCCGCTCCATTGCCGCCTTGACCGCCCTGGCCGCCGGACGTGCCAGGAGGGCTCGCCGGCACGCTTATGGCCGGGTTGAAGCCCGCGCCGCCCTTGCCCCCGGATCCGCCGGTGCCGCCGTCACCGAAGCTGCCGGTCGCGCCGACCGCCCCGAAGAGTCCGCCGCCCCCGCCGGCACCGCCGGCGCCGGCATTGCCACCGAGCGCGCCGTTGCCACCGGTGCCGCCGACGAGAGCGCTGGTACCCGTTCCGCCTTGGCCGCCGCTGCCGCCATTGCCACCGTCGCCGCCGAGGCCGCCGGCCCCGCCACCGCCGAACAGGCCGAGACTGCCGCCGCCGGCACCGCCGGCCCCGCCGACTCCGCCGCCCGTTCCGGAGATACCGGTCGCGCCGGCACCGACTGTGCTGGTGGTGGCGCTGGCGCCCGCACCACCGATCCCGCCGGCACCGCCGGCACCGCCGGAGTAGAAGAACAGCGACCGGTTCAGGCCGCCGGCGCCGCCGGCCCCTCCTGCCCCGCCGTTCTGGGTGACGGTGCCCGTCCCGCCGGCCCCGCCGATACCGCCGGCGCCGCCAAAGCCGCCCAGGAATCCACCGGCGCCGCCCCTGCCACCGGCCGCGCCTGCGCCCCCGCCGGCAGCGCCGGCTCCGCCAGTCCCGCCGGCCCCGCCGTTGCCGAATAACCCGGCCTCACCGCCGGCCCCGCCTGCCTTCCCGGCCGCCCCGGAGCCGCCGTTGCCGCCATTGCCGAACAGGAAGCCGCCCGCCCCACCGTTCTGACCCGTGCCAGCTGCTCCGTTGGTGCCGTCGCCGATCAGCGGACGCCCGAACAGCAGGTTGGTGGGGGCGTTGATCAAGTCCAGCAGGGGTTGCAGTGGCCCTGCGGCGGCCGCCTCGGCGGCGATGTAGTTGCCTCCGCCCGTTTTGAGTGCCTGCACGAATTGATCGTGAAAGGAGGCCGTCTGCGCACCGATCGCCTGGTATTCCTGGCCGAAGGTGCCGAACAATTTGGCGATCGCGGTCGAGACTTCGTCTGCTCCGGCGGTCAGAATGTCCGTCGTCGACGCCGCCGCCGCGGCATTGGCCGTTGTGATGGCTGACCCGATACCGGTCAGATTCTGCGACGCGGCGGCGAAAGCACCGGGCGAAATGAATACAAAAGACGCCATCTGTCACTCCTAATCGGCCCGTTACTAGAGGCGTACTGTACGCGCGTGTAACTGCATTGCAACTAGTTTGGCGATTCTTGTTTTGAATTTTTTAATGGCAGGTCGGCGTCAATTGGATTAACAATTTTGGCTCAATGTCGTTGAGGTCGACACAAGCGCCGTGTTTGCTTATTCGGCGCTCTCGACCGGTCAATTAAATTGACGCGCTCGCTTAATTAAGTGCAGATTCAAAACTTTGCGACGGCCCCGGCGTCGACGGGCAATGCCGCCCCGGTGATGTACTGCGCCTCGTCTGAGGCGAGGAAGAGCACGGCGTTGCTGATGGCGCGGGCCTCGATCAGCGGCTTGGGCAACATATGGAACTGCCCGATGATCTCGCCGGCGTCCTGCACGGTCGGATTCTCCAGATCGGGCCGAAGCGTTCGGCAGAACCAGTCGTTGTCGAGCATCGGGGTCAAGACGTTGCCCGGGTGGATGGAGTTCACTCGGATCCATTGCGGTGCAAGCTCATTCGCGAGCGAATTCATCAAGCCGACGACGGCGTGCTTGGCCGATGCGTAGTGAGCCATGTAGCCCCCGCCACGAATCCCCAACATCGAACTGATCAGGATGATCGATCCGCCGCCATTGGTCATATGCGGCAGTGCGGCTTTCACCGTCTGCCAGACGCCGGTCAGGTTGATATCCAGCATCGTCTGCCACGCGCCCTGTTCGATGAGCGCGGCCGGTGCGGGCACACCGCTGATCCCGGCGTTGGCCACCACGATGTCGAGCGCCCCCAGAGTGGCGACTCCGTGCTCGAGCGCGGCGCGAAGGCTCTCGAGGTCGCGCACGTCGGCCTTCGCGGTGACGATGCGGCGGCCGGACTTCTCCACGAGGTCCGCGGTGTCAGCGAGGTCGGCGTCGGTGGCTCCGGGATAGGCGACACCTTCGATGTCTTCGCAGACGTCGACCGCAATGATGTCCGCACCCTCCTCGGCCAGCCGGATCGCATGTTCGCGGCCCTGACCACGAGCTGCGCCGGTGATAAACGCGACCTTGCCGGCGACTCTGCCGACCTTATTGCCTGACATCGTGGCCTTTCGCGAGGATCTTCAGATGCACGTCGACGCTACCGCCCGGACTCAGACTGCAATCAGCGACCGCTAAAATTTGGTTCGCGGCGTTGAGCGGCTGCGGTCACGCCCTCGCGAAAATCGGCGGTCGTCTGCAATCGGGTCTGCTCTTCCAGTTCGCGGGCGGTGGCAGCAGCGACTGCATCGGCGAGTCCGGCGCGCATGGTGGCACGGATGCTGGTCAGCGCCAACGGAGCCGATTCGGCGATCCGCTCAGCGAACCGAACCGCCGCTGGACGGACCTCTCCGTTGTTGGCCAATTCGTCGACTAGCCCCGCAGCGTAGGCGATTTCGCCGCCAAAACGTTCGCCCGTCAGTACCCATTCGAGCGCCCTTTGCTCCCCGACGACGCGTGGCAACGTGGCGGTGATCCCAAAGCCGGGGTGAAACCCCAGTCGGCTGAAGTTGGCCGCGAATTTCGAGGAGGGTGCTGCTACTCGGAAGTCGGCGCTCAGGGCAAGCCCCAATCCGCCGCCGATCGCGCTGCCGTGCACCGCGGCGACCACCGGCTTGCTATTGCGGAACAATCGGATAGCTTGCGCATAAAGCTCTTTGGGCGATAAACGGTCCTCGGCGGGCTGGGAGAAGTCGGCTCCTGCGCAGAAGTGCTTTCCCTCCGCGCACAATACGATGGCCCGGCATTCGACGTCGTCGTCCAGTCGGTCGTAGGCATCGGCGATGCCCTTGATCAATGCGGTGTCGAAGAAGTTGTTCGGTGGCCGGTGGATCTCCAAAACCGCTACGTGACGAATGAATTCGACGGTGACGTCCGGATCGGTCACAGCTGGTCCAGAAATTCGCGGACGGCGGTGTTGAATGCCTCGGGCTGATCCATGTTCGCCGCGTGTCCCGCGTTGTCGATGACAACCTTGCCGGAATTGGCGATGTGGCGGTGCATGTATTCGGCGCCGGCCAGGAAGTCGGTGTCGTCGGCGCCGACGATCACCAACGTGGGCACCGTGATGCCGTCCAGGGATGTGATGACGCGAGCGTCCTTCTGAGCCATCACGCCGCGAGCGGAGCGGGGGAGTCCCTCGGGATGCTCGTGTACGGCCGTTGCGGCTTCCGCCGAGTTGCCGGCCGTCGCTTTACCCTGCTCGAGTTTCTGCGCGCGCCGTTCCACCCACGCGTTCCAGTTGTCGCGGGCTTCGTCCTTGCGGTACCCGGGGCCGGTGTCGACCAGCAGCAGCGCGGCTACCCGCTGGGGGTGGACGAGGTTGAAGGCCAGGGATAGATAACCGCCCAGGGACATGCCGCCGATCACCGCCCGCTCGACACCGGCGGCGTCGAGGATGGCGGCCATGTCCGCGACGCTGATCTGCTCGCTGTAGGCAGCCATGTCCTCGGGCGCGTCGCTGCTGCCGTGGCCGCGCTGATCCCAGACGATGACGGGTCGGTCGGCACTCAAGGCTTCGATATTGGCGCCCCACATGCCTGCCGTGGCGCCGAAGCCGTGCGTGAGCAGGAGCGGCACGCCCGCGGCCTCCTGGTTGTGCACTTGGTAGGCGAGGGTGACCCCGTTGGGTCGTTGCAGGCGGTTCACCGTTTCTCCCTATGTCAAGCCGAAGCCGTTTGGCAAGACCGGGCCTACGTGCCTGGTGTGAGCAAGATGACCACATGACGCGGGGCATGAGTGGGTATTTAGGGCCGTATGTCCTCGCTGAATTCGGAGAACGCCGTCGTCATTGACGAAATGGGCGATGAGCGACTCCTGGTCCCCGGGCAAACCTGCTGGCAGGTGGCACAGGCCGATCAATACTCGTACATCATCGATGCGGCCGACTACTTCAAGCACGTCAAAGCGGCAATGCTGCGGGCGCAGCACCGGATCATGCTCATCGCGTGGGACCTGGACGCCAGGATGTCATTTGAGCGCGGCACCAAGTCGCTGCCCGGCCCCAATCAACTCGGCGCCTTCCTCTACTGGTTGCAGTGGAAACGACCCGAACTCGAGATCTACCTGCTGAAGTCCAATCTGCGCCTGCTGCCGGCCTTCGACGGCATGTGGTACGGCGTCACACCCGTATCGCTGATGAACCGGCTCAGTAGCGACAAGATGCACTTCGCCGTCGACCCCGCCCATCCGCTCGGCGCCGTCCATCACCAGAAGATCGTGGTAGTCGACGATGCCGTGGCGTTCTGCGGGGGGCTCGACCTCACCATCGAGCGTTGGGACACCTCGGCGCACAAGGACGAGAACCGCGGCCGTCGGACCTTCGGCCGCAGCTACGGGCCACGTCACGAGGTCGCTGTCGCGGTCGACGGTGCTGCCGCTCGGGCGCTGGGTCAACAGGCGCGGGAGCGATGGCAGACCGCGACTGGTCAATCTCTGCAAGCCGTCGACGCCAAGCACGTCGCCTGGCCGCCTGATCTTGAACCGGCGTTGCACAAAATCGATGTCGGTATCGCGCGAACTCTGCCGGAGCTAGAGGATCGTGCCGAGGTCCGTGAAGTCGAGGCGCTGAACTTGGCCGCAATCGCGGCCGCCCGCGATCTCCTTTATCTCGAGAATCAATATCTGGCCTCCCGCGACCTGGTCGAAGCGCTGGCCGCCCGGCTCCGAGAGGACAACGGTCCCGAGATCGTCATTGTGCTGCCCCGTCGCTCGGAGAGTCCGCTCGAGCAGCAAGCGATGGACAGCGCCCGTCATCTGCTCATCCAGGTGCTGTGGGCAGCTGATAAGCACGGCCGTCTCGGCATCTACTGGCCGGTGACCGACAGCGGCACGCCGATCTACGTGCATTCGAAGGTTCTGGTAATCGACGATCGGCTGCTACGCATCGGTTCATCCAATTTGAACAACCGGTCAATGGGATTCGACAGCGAGTGCGATACCGCCATCGAGGCGGGCCATGACGATGATGTCTGTCGCGAGATCACCTCTGTACGAGATCAATTGATCTCCGAACACCTGGGAGTATCCGTCGACGAATTCGTCAGCGAACTGGACCGGTCGGAGTCGTTCTTCAAGGCCGTCGAGGCACTCCGAGGGCAAGGCCGCACGTTGTTGCCCTTCACCGAGCAGACGATCGCCGACGAGGCCAGCCCGCTCGCGGAGAACGACCTGATGGATCCCAAACGTGTTCCGCGGTCACTGACGCGGAGCATGCAACGGCTTATTGAACGACTTCGGGCCTAACTGTGGCTCGCTGCTCGAGCGTCGCGGTTGCTCTTGAAATGAGCTGAGCGGCGGGTTACGAACCAGGTAGCCAACGGGCGCACGAGGCGTATCAAGGGCACGAGCAGGCCGAAATCCTGCTTCATGTCTCGCAATTGGTCGTCGAGCACTCGCTTTTGGTAGCCAAGAAGCCGTTGGCTTTCCTCGGTGTCCACCCAATCGCCAAAGAAGCGAGGAGGATCCGTGCACGCGTACGCCTCGACCGGCATCGGGCCGATACCGATGGCGCCCATCAATGTGTTGGTGAACTCGTAATAAGTCATACGGCAATCGGCACCGCCCGCGATGAACAGCATCCTGCCAATAGCTCCGGCACACCCGACCGCGCGCGCGAAAGCTGTTCCGGCATCAGCGGGATGGAGAAACTCGAGCCGCGCATCCGGGCTGAATTCGAACATGATGCTCGGGTCGACTGCCTGCAGGTGCAGTGGCGAGACCGCTACCAGTCGCAGGATGCTCCACTGCAACCGTGACTCCCGGATCGCCCGCTCGCACTCGACCTTGTGATGTCCGTATTCGTCGGTCGGCGCAACGGGTGCATCGACGTACAGAGGTGGTTCGCGATCCTGGACGTCACCGCAGACACCGACCGACGACGCGAACACCAGGCGTTTTGCCGTTGGTGAGGCCTCCATCTGCGCGATCAGGTTGCGGGTGGCTTCGACATTCACCCGTCGCGCGAGATCGGGCACCCGCTCGGTGAACGGCGGAATGATCGCAGCCAGATGGACTACCGCATCGACCCCGTCCAATGCCTGCTGCAGCGACTCTGGATTGGTGATGTCACCCCAGCAGACCCGCACGCGTCCGTCCAGACCGGATGCGAGTTTGCGGGCCCGCCGAGATTCGATGTCGAGAGCGACGACGTCGTGCCCTTCGTCGAGCAGTGCCGCGAGGGTGGCAAAGCCGATGTTTCCCATCGCACCTGTCAACAACACTTTCAATGTCTCATCCTCGCAATGGTTTTGGTGCGGCCAATTCACTTAAGGAAGACAGGAAAAGTTCATCCATCCGGGGGCTCAGGTCGGACAACGCGGCGGCGGAGGCATGTCCGGCCGAGCCGAAGACGCGGGCAAGCTCATCGGCGGCAGCGCTGGTGCCGATCGAAAGGCCAAGGCAGGCAACTCCGTCCGTGCGTAGCTCGTCGAGCGCCTTGCGCGAATCATCTTCGGCGTAGCGGCCCTCGTAGCCGTCGTCGTACGGGAAGCCATCTGACAGAACGACAAGCAGCCGGTTCGGCGTACCCGCCTCGAATTTGAGGATCTCACCCGCGCCACGGATTGCGGCGCCAAGGCGCGTATAGCCCGACGGTTGCAACTGATTGAGCCGGGCGCGCTCGACGGAGCCGAAATGCTGGGCGAACTTCTTGATCGCCAACAGGTGCACTGCGCGCCGACCCTCGGAGCGGAACCCGTAGACCGCGACACGATCGCCGAGTTCTTCAAGGGTGACGGCCAGGGTGCAAGCCGCGCGGCGCTGGTGATCGTGGACGGCGAGCCCCTTCGGGTCGGTTTCGTTCGCCGACCCGGAGGCGTCGAGCAAGATGAGCACGCCGAGATTGCGGGCCAGGTTGCGGCGCTGCGCGTACACGTGTTCCGGTGGTGAGTAGCCGGAGCGCAGATCGACGAACAGGTTGATCAGCGCCTCGACGTCGAGTTCATCGCCATCAGGACGGGCGCGCAACAGCTTTGGCCCGAGGCCGATCCGCGACAGCCGCCGGCGTAACACCTCGTCGTGTGCAACAGGGCCGGCCGAAGTCGCAGCGGCCGTCACGGGAAAGTCGATGACCCGGCACCATTGCGGTCGGTATCGGTCATGGTGGACGTCCCACTCGGGGTAGAGCGCACCGCCGACGCCGACGGTGGCGCCGGGGTTGTTGTGGTCCGTGAATCGAATCTTGGTGGGTAGGGGCTTGGCGGCCGCTCCCGGATTGCGCATCCGGCGGATGGCGCGCATCGGCAGTTCGGCGCCGGCGCTGCCGTCACCGGACGCGCCCGACGTGCCTAGCAGCTTGCGCAGAAAGCGGGACAGAGTCTGTGAGTTGAGCAGGGGGTTGTCAAAGAGCTTGAGAATCTTGCTTTCCTGGGTAGGCCCCGCTTCGTCGTCGTCGTCGGTCAACTCGACAAGATCGGCGGCCAACCGCAGTTGTCGGCCGGGTGCCGGTGCCTTGGCTGACGCGGCAAGCAGGTTCGACGGCCTGATGACACCGAACCATTCCGGCGGGTCAGCGACTTTCGAACGCCCTCTCGCTACATCGAGGGATTCCTCAGCGCTCACAGTGGTGGGCCGCTCGTCCATAACCAATACTGCTGCCAAGGCGACCTTTTCGGAGAGCACGGCCCACGCTCGACGACCTTCGAGTGCCAGATATCGTCGCGTCACCGAAGGCCTGGCGCGTAACGCCTTCACCAACCCCGGTTCCAGGCTGCCCGCTCCGAGCAATGCGCTCTGCACAAGCATCTCGCGGCGCTGCTCGGCGTCTGCACGTCCGGCCGACACGAAAATGATTCGGCCGTTGGTGTGGGGAGGTTGCCCGACCGCCACCTCCGCAACCTCGACGGCTCTGCCCGCGATGAACGAGGCAAGGAACCGAAACCTGTTCGGGTTCAACGAAGTCACGTCAGGATGGCATCGACGAGTTCACCGAGGGCACGAACGACATCGCGATCGTCGGAGAGAACCCGGACGACCGCTGACTGCACCGCACTGCGCAGGCTCAGCCCTTCCGCGACGAGGCCGCCGGCAAGAATCAACATCCGGGTGGATGAGACCTCGCGCAGGGGTGAGCCGTCGAGGCTGCGAATAGCGTTGCCGACCTTGACGAGAGAACCGGCGATCGCGGAGTCGATTCCCGCCTCGTAGGCGACTATTTCCGTTTCGATCGCAACCGGGGGAAAGTCGAGCTCGATGGCGATGAATCGCTGTCGGGTCGACTCCTTGATGTTCTTCAGGACGCTCTGATAGCCGGGGTTGTAGGAGATCACCAGCTGAAAGCCCGGTGCCGCAGTCAATGTCGTACTCAGCCGGTCGACCGGAAGCTCACGGCGGTGGTCGGCGAGCGGATGGATGACCACGGTGGTGTCCTGTCGCGCCTCCACGATCTCGTCCAGATAGCAGATGGCGCCCTGGCGAACAGCACGCGTCAGTGGTCCGTCCACCCAGACGGTGTCGCCGCCCTTGAGCAGAAACCGCCCGACCAGATCTGCCGACGTCATGTCCTCGTGCCCCGCGACGGTGATCAGGTCGCGTCCGAGTTCGTGAGCCATTGCTTCCACGAAGCGCGTTTTGCCGCAGCCGGTGGGTCCCTTCAACAGCACCGGCAGTCCGCGGCGCGCCGCTGCCCGGAACACGTCCACCTCGTCGCCCACCGAACGGTAAAACGGCGCACGACAACCGGATTCAGCGGCCCGACCGTTGAGCAATTCACTTTCCATGTTCGAAGGGGACCGTTTTGGGTAGTTCTGTGCCGTCGGGCAGGACGAGCTTGCCGTTCTTGTCGATGTGCCCGGAGCGTTTGGTAGGGATGGGGATAACGGGGTCGGGGCAGGGTTCCTCCGACCCGGCGCCGCAGATGCCGCCGTTGAAATAGGAACGCTTCATCTGGTCTTCGGGCCACGGGTCGGAATGCATACCGAACCACTGTGCGGGCACGTTGTAGAAGACGAAGAAGCACGCGCTGACGGCGGCGAAGATCGCCAGGAAGCGGGTGAACTGCTGGCGCGCGAATCCGCCTCGGACCTGGTCTAATCCGCGCTCGACGATGGTGCGGCCGCGGTCGTCGGTGAAATAGCGCAGGCAGCACAGCGCGGCCTGGACGCCGCCCCACATCAGCCCTTCGTAGATCGGCCATTGGTAGTAGGTCCCTGCGTTGAACGAAACCGATCGGATCGCACCGGGATACGTGTAGAACCCGATCGGCAGCAGTAGCAAGCCTTCCATGACGAAATCGAGGACGACGGCGAACGCATAGGTCGCCAGCACCAGGCGAAGGTTGCTGATGCTGGGCCAGCGCGTCTTGATTCTGCGCATCACCCAACATCCGACGATGGTGACCAGCAGCACTCCGGCCGAATAACCCGGCGTGTTCGTCAGGACGGGTTCTGCGACCTGACGACCCGGCGATTCGGGGGATACCCAACCTGGGATGTGCGATGACCAGGAGCCGCGGTTGAACAGCCAGGTGTTGTACGTGCACCAGGTGTTGAAGTAGTTCAGCAGCGGATCCTGAAAGAACATCAGACCCATGGAGGTCATCAGCATTGCGTCCAGGGTGATCCGCCGCTCGCGCCGCCACGGGCGGATGAAGAACCACCAGATGGCAAGCGGCAGGCCCACCCACAGTGAGATTGCGTTCACCATCAGGGGAATCTTCATGTAGAGCGGCGGGTCGCTCGGGCCCTGAGGTACCCGCTCGAAGTATGGGCCGAACACCCACCGGATCCAGACGTACAACTGCAGGGCCAGCAGCGCGCCGCCCACTACGGCCCAGATTTTCACCCGATTGGCCGGCGGCTGGACCTCAGCGCCCAACTCCGCGACACCGGCGAGTGGCTCGGTGACGGTCGGCGCGGTCTTGTTCAGCAGTTCACTCATGACTTGGTCTCCTCCGGTGACCCAACGTCGGAGAAATATACCAATGAGTATCTAGATGAACAATGAGTACCTCAGATTCTGTGGCACAATCAGCGGCATGCCGGAGCGGTGGACACGGGAGCGACGCCTCGAGCACACCCGCTCGCTGCTCCTTGATGCCGCGGAGGATGTGTTCGCCGAAAAGGGCTTCACCGCAGCGACGCTCGACGACATCGCCTACGCTGCCGGCTACACGAAAGGTGCTATCTACAAGCACTTCGCCACGAAGGAAGAACTTTTCCTGGCGGTGAGCGACCGATACTGGCGGCGCTATTTCGACAATTTCACCGAGGTGATGTCGACGGCGAGGCACATCGGAGCCCGCGAACTCGACGAAATCGCCAAGCGCTGGAGACAACTGAGCCGTGACCGCGGTGCCGAGCATGCCGCGCTGGGGCACGAGTTCACCCTGTATCTGCTGCGCAACCCGGATGCGCGAAACCGCGTGGCTGCCAAGAGATCAGAGGTCGTCGAGGCGCTGGGAAATTTCATCGTCAAAGGCATCGACCGGCTCGGCGGAGCGCTGCTCATCCCGCCGTTGACATTCGCGCAGCTACTGATCGCCACCAGCGATTCCATCGTGCTGGGCAGCGAGCTCGACGATGTCGATCTCTACCGGCCGATACTGGAGATGTACGTGGCGGCGGTCAAACTGCCGTGAACCTGCGTCAGGTGCCCTTGACGTTGAGCACCTGACGCAGTTCGTGTTCGATCTCAACGAGGTCCGCGGCGTCGGCCATGACGACATCGATGTCCTTATAGGCGTCCGGGATCTCGTCGATCCACGCTTCGCCGTGCCGGTATTCGATGCCGCTCATGCGGGCTGCCAGGTCGTCGACGGTGAATCGCCGGCGAGCCTCGGTACGCGAGAAGCGCCGTCCCGCGCCATGCGGCGCCGAGCACAACCCTTCCGCGTTGCCCTTGCCGCGCACGATGTAGGAGCGGGTCCCCATTGACCCGGGGATGATTGCCCGAACACCCTCGTGCGCGTCGACTGCCCCCTTGCGGGTCAGCCAGACCTCGCGTCCGCCGTGCCGTTCCAGCTGGGTGTAATTGTGATGTGAATTCACCCTTTCCACCTCGACCCGCTGCGGTTGCACTCCAACCCAGTTCGCGAATACCTGGCGGAACCGGTCCATCATCTCGTTGCGGTTTTCGTAGGCGAACTTCTGCGCCCACTCCAACTCATTGAGATACGAGGTGAATTCGGGTGTTCCCTCGGTCAGGTACGCCAGGTCCTGGTTCGGCAGTGAAACGCGCAGTTGCTTGCACAGCTGCTGAGCGACCCTGATGTGGCGCTGGGCGATCTTGTTGCCGACGCCACGGGAGCCCGAGTGCAGGAACATCCACACCCGATCCTGTTCGTCCAGACACAACTCGATGAAATGGTTCCCGCCGCCGAGGGATCCGAGTTGCTCGGGCCACTTCGGCGAGTGCGAAAGGTCCATCTTGTGTTCGGCCGCCAGGTCGTAGAGCGCGTTGAGTCGATGCTTGGTGAAGGCGAACCTCTTCGTCGACTTGTTGTAATTACCCGGCGACAGTGGGATTGCGTCCTCCAACGATTCGCGTAGTTCGCCGAGGTTCTTGCCGGCGATGTCTTGCGCGGTGAATCGAGTACGCGCAGCAATCATCCCGCAACCGATGTCCACACCCACGGCAGCGGGAATCACTGCGCCATCGGTAGGAATCACGGTGCCGACGGCGGACCCTTTGCCGCTGTGCGCATCGGGCATCAACGCCACGTGCGGGTACACAAACGGCATCTTCGCGGTTTGCTTCGCCTGCTCGATGGTGCTGTACTCGATCTGGCTGGCGAAGTTGAGCAGCTTGTAGCCGTCAACGTTGCGGCCAGACATGGCACACCTCCTGAGTCGTAATGATCCATAACGCATCCGCGCGATGCGGCAGCTTTAGTGTCTACGCCTGGCCGTGCGGCGGCGCAACCGATTTTCTTTTGCTGATGTTGAAAATGGGCTGTCGCCAACATTCTTCGGCCAGTTAAACTTCACTGTGGTGAGCACGCGACGTGGCCGGCCGACACAGGCCGAGGCCGAGAAGCTGGACCAGGCTGTGCGGGAGGCTGCCGTCGCCACTTTCCTCGAATGTGGTTACACCGGCGCGAGCATGACTGCGATCGCGAGTGCTGCCGGCATCTCAAAGAAATCTTTGTACGCGCGCTACCCGGATAAGCATTCGCTGTTTGCCAGGGTGATTCCGTGGGCATTGGCTCGCTACGAGGACAGCGGGTCGATCGATGTGGTCGACACCGACGATCTGGAGGCCGATCTGATCGCGTTCGGCCGCAAGGCAATAACGCGGGCGCTGCGCCCGGAGAACGTGAAACTGAAGCGGATCGCGATGGAAGAAGCCGCGCAATTCCCGGAATTCGGCATGTCTTCGGGGTCGATGATGTGGGCTGGACGCCAACGCGCGGTGATTGAGCTGCTGCGCCGCCACGAAACCAAGGGCAACATCGAGGTGCAGGACATCGAGCTGGCGGCCGAACATTTCCTGGCGCTGGTCGAAGCGGTGCCCGCACGCATGGCCGATTTCGGCGTCTACCGGTCGAAGCGGCAACAGGAGCGCCACCTGCTTCACGCTGTGCAGTTGTTCCTGCATGGGGTGTTGCCGCGTGGAACGTCAGGGTGAACCGGTCGCGTGCGATGAGATCGACTGACTGACAAGGTAATTCTCCAGGCCCTCCCGGCCCAGTTCGCGGCCATAGCCGCTGGCTTTGACGCCGCCGTAGGGTGCCAGTGGATCCATGATGTAGCCCTCGTTGATTCCGAAGGACCCGGTCCGTACCCGGGCCGCCACCCCGAGACCGCGATCGGAGTCCGCCGTGAAAACGGCTCCGGCAAGTCCATATTCGGAGTCGTTGGCGATCGCGACGGCCTGGTCTTCACTGTCGTAAGGGATCACCGTCAGTACCGGTCCGAATATCTCTTCCCGGGCGATCCGCATGTCGTTGGCGGCACCGCCGAACAACGTCGGCCGCACATACCAGCCTTTGTCGAGAGGGTCGGGAAGATCGTTGCCGCCCAACGCAAGACGCGCACCCTCGCGCTGACCCAATTCGATGTACTCGCGCACCCGGAATTGTTGGCGGTGGGAGACCAGCGGTCCGATCTGGGTTGCCGGATCAGCCGGGTCGCCCACTTTGAGCGCTGTCAACTCCGCCGCCAGTGCATCGGTGAATTCGTCGGCGCGCGGGGAGGGCACGAGCACCCGGCTCAGCGCATTGCACACCTGGCCGCTGTTGGCGAGGCTGGACAACTGGATCGCATTGGCGACGGCGGCCGGATCGGCGTCGTCGAGAACAATGGCCGCCGACTTCCCGCCGAGTTCCAGGCTCACCTGCTTGAGGCCGGCGGCGCAGGACAGCGCTACCTGACGCCCGGCCTCGGTGGAACCGGTGAAGGACACCTTGTCCACGCCGGGGTGGCTGACGAGGCACGCACCCACGTCGTCACCGCCGGTCACGACGTTGAGCACGCCGGGCGGGAACTCGGCGCGCGCAACTACTTCGGCGAACAGCAGTGCATCCAGCGACGATTCCGGCGCCGGTTTGAGCACCACCGAACATCCGGCAAGTAATGCGGGAATGACCTTCACGACGGTCAGGAACTGCGGCATATTCCACGGCACGACGGCGGCGACCACTCCGACGGGCTGCTTGAGGATGCGAATGTCATTGCCGTACAAACCCGGTCGTGACTCTTGAAACGGGTATCGGCCTGCCACATCGCAGAAGGCGGCCATCGCCACCGATGCCAGCCGCACCTGCGCGCGCTTGGCGAAGGAGATCGGAGTCCCGATCTCGGCGGTTATCAACTCCGCCAACTCATTTCGGGCCTCTTTGTACAGGGCGGCCAGCCGGGCCACGAATTCAATCCGCTCCGAAATGCTCAGTCGCGGCCACGGCCCGCTGTCGAACGCTGCCCGCGCCGCCGCGACGGCCCTGTCCACATCCGGCGGTCCGGCCACGGGTGCGCGCCCGATCACCTCCTCGGAGTGCGGCGAGACCACGTCGACGCCGGCGCCACCGGCGGTCGGTGACCATTCGCCGTCGATGAACAATTCGCTGCGGTAATACATTGTGTTCCCGTCTAGTTGGGGCGGCCGCCGTTGACAGTCAGGATCTGGCCGGTGATGTAGCCGGCTTCCTCCGAGATCAGGAAGGCGCAGGCTGCGGCAATGTCTTCTGGTTTGCCGGGCCGACGCACCGGTACCTGTTCGGCATGCTCGGCAATCGACTTGCCCAGGAAGCCATCTCGCTCGGCCTTGCGGAGCATGGGCGTGTCGATGAATCCGGGTGGGATGACGTTGGCGGTGATGCCACAGGGGCCGTATTCCAGCGCAAGCGATTTGGTCAGCCCGTTCACCGCGGACTTGGCTGCCACATAAGCCGTCATGTAGGCCTGGCCGGTGTTGGTACTCGAGGACGAGATATTGACGATGCGACCCCAGCGGGCGTCGAGCATGTCGGGTAGTACCGCTTGCGTGCAGTGGAAGACCCCATTGAGGTTGACATCGAGGATTTTCGACCACAACTCGAATCCGGTGTGGGTGAACTTGGTGAAGCCGGTCATCCCGGCGGCGTTGACCAGGATGACCACTGGTCCAAGCGCCGCGCGTATCTTCTCGACCGCGCCCGCCACCTGCTTGGGGTCGGTCACGTCGGCGGCGTATGCGAACTCGGACTCGGCTACCAGATCGATCGTGGCGACTTGGTAGCCGTCGCTGTGCAGTCGGTCTGCGATGGCCCGCCCGATGCCTGAATTTCCCCCGGTCACGAGCGCCGTCTTCACGCCTTAAGGTAACCAGCAGGATTATATTATGTCAATAATCGCAGCTCAGAGTGTATTAAGCGCTCCAAGATGTGAGCAGTAAGTATCCGGTAGTGTTTACTTAATGACGCGTTGTCGGTACGCTGCCATTTATGCAGAGGCGGCCGTTCCGCTTCGCGGTGCAAGCGACCAACGCCGCAACCGCATACGAGTGGCGCGCCCTGGCCCGACGGGTAGAAGACCTGGGCTACAGCACGCTGTTCCTGGCCGACCACTACCTCGGGCCGGGTCCCGCGCGGCTCAGTGCGCGTACCCCGCGGCAAGACCTTGCGCCGATCGCGGCGATGGCTACCGCTGCGGCCGTCACCGAAAGACTGCACATCGGCTGCCGGGTGTTCTGCATCGACTACCACGTCCCTGCGGTGCTGGCGAAGGAGGCAGCGACGCTTGACCTGCTCTCCGACGGCCGCCTCGAGATGGGGATCGGCGCGGGCTGGAGCGGCGACGAGTATCGTGCGCTCGGGCTGGAATTCGGCGCGCCGGGCGTTCGGATGGCCAAACTCAAAGAAGTCGTGAATCTGCTCAAGGCGCACTGGTCCGGCGAAGAGTTCAGCTGCACAGGCGAATTCGTCAACGTGGCGGGATACGCCGGCCGGCCGGTGCCGGTGCAACGACCGCATCCGCCGATCATGATCGGCGGGGCGGGCAAGCGGATGCTCGCGTTCGCCGGCCGAGAGGCCGACATCGTCAGCCTCTCCACCATTCCATTCGTCGAGTACACCGATGACGGTTTGACGCCCATGCAGGAGGCGGCGCGTCGCGTCGGGTACAGCCGATCGGCCGCCGGGGAACGTTTTGCCGGACTCGATGTCGAAAGTTCGCCCTATTTCACCGTCATCACCGACGACACCGACGCAACGTTGGAGAAGGTAGCGCAAAGGACGCGCATCGCCGTCGACATCTTGCGCTATCACCCGAATGTGTTGATCGGTTCGGCTGCGAAGGTCGCCGACACGCTGGAGTCCCGGCGCGAGACGGTCGGCATCAACTACGTCACAGTCCAGCAATCCGAAGTCGACGACTTCGCCCCGATCGCAGCCCGGCTGGCGGGAACGTGAAAACCCAACGAGAGCAAGGAAGGTACAGCGTTGGCCAAGCGCACCAGATTCGCTGAGTACCAGAACCGGTACGCCAACTACCGGTTCGAACTCACCGACGATGGAATCCTCTTCATGCAGTGCCATACCGAGGGTGACAGCCTGGTCTGGAGTTGGCGTGCCCACGACGACTTGTGCGATGCGTTCGCCGACATCGCCGGAGACCGAGAGATCAAGGTGCTCATCCATACCGGCACCGGGGAGAATTACAACGCCAACTGGGGCCGAATGCCCAACGGCGACAAGGTGGAAACACCCGAGTACTTGCTGATGCCGGGCACCCGCGGTCTGGTGAAGCTCGACGAGAAGGCCTGGTATGCCAGGCATCTGATCACCAATGTGCTCGACGTTGATGTGCCCATGATCAGCGCGGTCAACGGACCGTGCAACATGCACTCCGAGGTGCCGCTGATGGGCGACATCGTATTGGCCTCCGAGGACGCGTATTTCCAGGATGCGTCACACTTTCCGCGCGGACAGGTGCCCGGCGACGGCCAGCACGTCATCTGGAGCTACGTGGTGGGACACAACCGGGCTCGCTACTTCCTGCTCACCGGCAAGAAACTCGGCGCGCAAGAGGCGCTGCAGTGGGGTGCGGTCAATGAGGTGTTACCGAAGGAGAAAGTCCTCGACCGGGCCTGGGAACTGGCCCGCGAACTGGTCAAGCGGCCACCACTGACTCTGCGATATTCGCGACAGTTGTTCACTAACCCGCTCAAGCGCGCCTTTATCGACGAACTGGGCCACGGACTGGCCCGTGAAACCTACGCGCAGCGCGCATTCTTCCCGTTCGGTGGGGAGATGGAACCACTCGACCGCCCGTGGGACCAGCAGCCCTGGTCAACCGAAGTTCAGTCCAACGGCAGCCACCAGAACGAAGGAGTCGCACCGTGACGGGTATTCAGCAGCGCCTGGCGACCGGCCGGGGCAAATGGACCCCGGAGTATCCCGAATTGGGCACCGGGCCAGTCAGTTACGAGGACAGCATTTCCGAAGAGTTCTTTGCCGCGGAACGCGAGGCGGTGTTCAAACGCACGTGGCTATGCGTCGGCCGTGTTGAGCGCCTGCCGCGCAAGGGGTCGTACTTCACGCGTGAACTGCCCGGGAACCTGGCTTCTATCGTCGTTGCGCGTGGCTTGGACGACACCGTGCATGCCTTTCACAACGTCTGTGCGCATCGCGGGAACAAGGTTGTCTGGCAAGAACATCCGGCCGAAGAGTCATCGGGGACTTGTCGGCAGTTCCACTGCAAATACCACGGGTGGCGATACGGCCTGGATGGCCGCGTTTCCCACATCACCAATGAAGAGGAGTTCTTCGACCTCAACAAAGACAAGCTGCGGATGCCGCCCGTGGCGTGCGAGGTGTTCGCGGGCTTCATCTTCATCAATCTGGACGAGGGCCCAGTTCCGTTGCGCACCTTCCTTGGTGAGCGACTCCTGGAGATGGAGACCTACCCGTTCGACAAGATGACCCAGCGCTACGGATTCTCGACACGGATCCGGGGCAACTGGAAGCTCGCCGTCGACTCGGTCTGTGAGTGGTACCACCCGCCTTACGTGCACGGGAAATTCATCGACCCGGATGTGGCGAAGGCCGAGAAGATGGTGCCACCGGTGGATTCCTATCACTACGACCTGTTTCGCCCGCACATGCTGACGTCGGTGCCGGGGCCGCCGCAGTTGCCGGCGCGTGAGCCCGGCACCGCCGGGCGGGCCCGACAAGAACAAAGGTGGATTTACCGGCTGTTCCGGGCCGGACTTTTCGGACCCGATGATGTCCCGGATATCGGTCCGCTGCCCGAGTTCTTGAACAAGGGCCAAATCGCGTCATGGGGCAATGACCAGTTCTGGCTTTTCCCCAACCTGTCGATCCAGATCTGGGCGCGCAACTACTACATCACCTACATGTACTGGCCGGAAAGCGTGGACTCGCACATCTACGACATCGACCTGTATTTCGTACCGCCTGCCAATGCCCACGAGCGACTCGCCCAGGAACTGGTGGTGGACAGCACCATTGAGTTCGCGATGCAGGATGTCAACACCATTGAGGCGACGTACTCAGCGCTGCAGACGCGGGCGCAGCAGGAATTTCATCTCAGCGACCAGGAGTTGCTGATCCGCCAGTTCCACAGTGTCATCCGTGACACCGTGTCGGCCCACCAGGCCGGCGCCCGAGGGGAGACTTCCTGATGACTAATTCGCTTCTTCCCGAACAGTTTTCCGAGCTGGACGGCTTCGTCGCAACCTGGGCGTTGCCCACTCGTCAACGGCGGTACGCGGCGCGGCTGGACAAACCGTTCGATGAACTCGCCACGTTCTACGACGCGGTCGCCCCGCGCGCCGAGGAGGCCGTCGCCTACCTCGACGCTCTGGATATTGACGACCTGCCGCAGGACGCCACCCGGTTGCTGCACCTGCTGTACTCGTTCATCCTGGTGTCCTACGCGGTGAATGTGTTCAAGCAGAACAGGATTCCCGATTCGGGGGCGGCGTTCTTCGACATGGTCGCCGAACCGGCGGTCTAGTCCAGGCGGTGGGTCGCCGCACTCAGTCCTGACGGCCGAACCGCCGCACTCGCTCTCTGGCGTGGAACTCCTGGTTCTCGCCCCAGCCCCGCACGCCGTTCCACCGCCAATCGGTGAGTGTCCAAAACGTCAGCCGCCCCGGCCAACCCAGCCAGCGCAGCACGGCTCGTACTTCCCCTTCGGCGTGCAACGCTCGGCCGTGGTCGTCGACTGCCTCGACGACGACCCGCGCGGGTGCACCATCGCGGCGTGCGTCCACCCGGCGTTCGCCTCTGACGAGTTCACCCAACCTCCCGTTGGCGAACAGGTATCCGACGACCACCTTGTCGAGGCCGGGTTTGCGACTTTCCATGGTGAGGGCGTGCCAGTGATCCTCAGGCGATGCGACCGCCCAAAGATAGTCACCCGAGCGCTGCGCACCTACGCGGTGCGGTCCCCAGGTTCGGTCGCGAATGGAGTAGCAGTCCATGCGGATCTGTTCGCCGTCGAGAGTCAGCGAGCCGGTAAGCCGTCCGGGGTGATCGAAGTGTCCGGCCGCGTCATCGGCAGGCCCGAGTTGGTGCGGCGGCATCAGCGCCGTCCACTCCAGTTCGAACTCCAAGCCGAGTGCGCAGTAACCGAGTCGATACCGTCGGCTCGGTTCGATGACCTGCTGGCGCAACCCGTTGGGCAACGTGAAATCCTCGAAATCGATTGCACCTGTCGGGGGTTGGCGCCAGCGCCAGTCGTAGAACAGGCAGTCATAAGGCTGTTCGCCGGTCGGGTCCCACAGTGCCGGCCCGCCACCTGAGATGCCGCAGCGCGCGTCGTGGAAGTAATAGACGAAGCCGTTGATGTCACGTTCGGGAATCGACACCGTGAAGCAGCTGCCCTCGGCCCAGTCGGGATCGTCGGTGGGGGAGTGGAAGCCGCCGTCATGCCCGTTGGCGTCGCTGGTCACGGAATGGTCCGGTGCAGGAAGCCGTGCAGGCTCGCCTGCACGAGCTCGTCCACGATCGCGTCGCGGGGTGGCGGATCGTCTCCGAAGAAGGTGGACCGCAACGCAACCATGCCGACGATCATCGCCACCGTTGAATGCGCCGGTAGCTCAGGCTGATTCGAGCGCAGCCCGCGCAACTGGATGCCCTCGGTGCTGATCTGGCCGAGCACCGCGATGGCCCGCCTGATGTCGGCGATCCCGGCGTCGGCGATTTCGTCTGCGCTCAACGCCTCCGATGCTGCCAGGGTGATGAGCAGCCCCCGGTGTTCGACGATCACGTCGTAGAGCTGGCCGACGAAATGCCGGGCGAGTTCCACTTCGTCGGTCTCCTCGGGGACCACGGTCTGCCAGGTCCGGCTGAACTCGTCGACGAAGCTGGTGAACGGAAGGACCAGGGCCTCCCGGAACAGTCCGGCCTTCGAGCCGAAGTGGCGAAAGAGTAGATACTCGCTGACTCCGGCCGACACGGCGATTTCCCGGGTGGTGGTGCCGCGATAGTCCTGGCGGGCGAACAGCTCTCGGGCGGCGTCGAGCAGCAGTCGGCGCGGCTCGCCGCGTGGCCGGCGGGTCGGCTGGTCCGACGCTTCGGCCGCGGTCGCCTTCTTGGGCGCAGAACGCTGCGGCACGGTCATTGACGATAGTCGGCCTTGACCGTCCATTGCTAATAGTGTCCACTATTAAAATAGCTTCCGGAAGGGACGCGACGATGGGCGCAGTCATCATGCTCGGCACGCTGTTTGGGCTGATCATCCTGATATTCGGGGCGGTCTATTACTTCGATCCCGAGGCGCGCGGTGGTTCGCGAGACGAGCAGCCCCGATGAGCGCTGAGCTGACGCCGCTGCTTACCGGCGCGGTCATCTTCGGCTGGACGAGCGGCATTGCGTTCACTGCGGCGGGTGTCATTCTGAGCGTCCGCCAACGTCGCCTGCACCCGCTCATGCTGCTGTGTATCTCGGCGATTTCGTTCTCGTGGATCGAGGCGCCGTACGACTGGGCGATGTACGCACAGTTCCCGCCAGCGCTGCCCCGGATGCCGTCGTGGTGGCCGCTGAACATGACGTGGGGTGGGCTGCCGTCGTCGGTGCCGGTCGGTTACATCGGCTACTTCGTGCTGCCCGCGGTGATCGGTGCCGCAATCGGGAAACGCCTGAGCGCGCGCTTCGGCTGGCGCAGGCCTTTTACGTTCCTGGGCGTCGGACTGGTCGTCGGCTTCTGCTGGGCTCTCATTTTCAACGCGGGATTCGGCGCCCGACTCGGTGTCTTTTACTACGCCTACGTGATCCCCGGTCTGGGCCTGTTCGAGGGGACCCTGCACCAATATCCGATCTACGACGCGATCGCGATGGGCGTGCAGATGATGGTCTTCACTTACTTGCTCGGCCGGACGGATAGCTTCGGACGCAATGTCATCGAATCATGGGCCGAGACGAGGACCAAGAGTCGAGCGAAGTCGACCGCCCTGTCCATTGGCGCTGTCGTACTGATCGGGAACTTGCTTTACGGCGCGGTCTTTGCGCCCCACCTGATCACAATGCTGGGCGGTTACGTGACTTCGGGATCGGGCGAGCAACTGTTTCCTGGCGTACCGAACCAACCCAAATAGGGTGCAATTCTGTCTGCCGGGGTGGGCGAGCCGCCGATAACAACTCGATAATGGCCTGGATAAGACCTGGATATGAATCCCTGGTTCCACGAAGTGTCGCCGCGGCATTGCGCACTGGGATGCAACACTGCGAACACGCATCCCGGAAACAGGAGGCCGTGCTTCGATGCGAAAACTTGGTTTGGCCGCGCTGGTAGCTATCTTCGGCATGCTGAATCCGGCGGCAATACCTGCCCGGGCCGAACCGACTTGTGGCGTCAACCTCTCCGCACCCGAGATTCAGACAGCGATCAAATCGCTACCGACCCTGCCCGGAAACTCGGCCTGGGACACCAACACCCTCAGCTTCGATTCGAGCAGCAACTTCAATCCCTGCAGCACTCTTTCGACGGTCATCATCACCGTGCTCGGGGCCACCGGAGATTCGCCGGACCTCGCGATGCTCTTCCACAAGGGCGGCTTCGTCGGGGTAGCCACCACGAAGGCGTACGCGTTCACCACTCGTAACGCGGCCAAGTCCACCGACGACACCGTTGCTCTCGACTATAAGGACGATCGCGACGTCTGCGTCGCGTGCCCGGGGCCGATCACCACCGTGCGCTATCAGTGGCAGACGGATCACGCGGTGATGTTGGACAAGCCGCCGGCCTGGTGAAAACGCCCGGCGTACTGAGCTGACGGGCTTGGCCAATCAGGCCGCGGCGGTCAAGATGTAGGGCGGAAACAACCGCGCGGGGCCAATGAAGACGGGCCTGCACACCTGCACCGGGGGCCGAGACACCATGCACTTTCGCGACGAGAATTGGTTGCGTAGAACGAGACGTTGCGGCGCAGCGATTTTCGCCGCAGCAGCCACATTGGGGCTGGTCGTGTCCGCCCCTACTGCTTCCGCGCAACCCGCGCTGGCGTCCGACCCCGCCACCCTGGCCCGCGATTTGGTCGCCGACGAAACGGTCCTGCGTGACCCGTCGTCATCAGAAGCAGCGCTGCAGACCGCTGCACTTCGCGAGCAGGCGGCCTACCGCGCCATCGGGCGTCATCCCGAGTGGGATTCGATCGTGAGACCGGTGATCCCGGCCGCTCTCATCGGGTTCTACAACCTCAACGTCGACGCCCGTCACCACCTGATGGCACTCAACGGCGGCGACGTGAAGGACACCGTGCCTGCGTGGCGCATCGACCCGCCGGCCCCAGGCGACGAGTTGCTCGGTTACTACCGTGCGGCAGAGGCGGCGACCGGCGTCAGTTGGAACTATCTGGCAGCGATCAACATGGTGGAAACCGACTTCGGCCGCATTTCCGGCGTCAGCACCGCCGGCGCGCAGGGACCCATGCAATTCCTGCCGTCGACATTCGCTTCCTACGGCGAAGGGGGTGACATTCGGTCACCGCACGACGCCATCATGGCCGCCGGCCGCATGCTTGCCGCCAACGGTTTCGCCGGCAATCGCGACGGCGCCATCTACAGCTATAACCACTCCAGCCACTACGTCGGTGCGGTCAACGACTACGCCAGCGCGATCGCCGGTGACCCGGCGGCCTTCGCCGACTATCACCGGTGGGATGTCTACTACCTGACCACCGCGGGTGACGTGCTGCTGCCGATCGGATATCAGTCATCCGAACGCATCCCTGTCTCGGCGTACCTGGCCGGCCACCCGCAGTAAGCGGCTAGGGGAGGGATCTCATGCGAATCAATCTGACCAGCGTTATGGTCGACAACCAGACCAAGGCACTGCGGTTCTACACCGAGATCCTCGGCTTCGTGCAGAAGCACGATATTCCGATGGGGGAGCACCGGTGGATCACCGTGGTCGCCCCGGGTGACCGCGACGGCACCGAACTCGTCCTGGAACCAGACGGACACCGCGCGGCCAAGCCGTTCAAAGAGGCCTTGATGGAAGACGGAATCCCATTCACGTCCTTCGTTGTCGACGACGTCCAGACGGAATATGAGCGGCTTCGCCAACTCGGTGTGCGCTTCACCCAACAACCGACCGACATGGGACCGGTGACGACGGCAGTCCTGGATGACACCTGCGGCAACCTGATCCAGATCGCCCACCAGAAGGCCTGACCGTCAGGTCATGCAGACGTTGGAAAACAACAGCACCGGCCACGACACGATCGACCCGAGGAACGAGACCACCAGGTCGGCACCATGCATCTGCTTCAGGTGCTCGGTATGAGTTGACGACCAGAGCAGTCCTACCAGTAAGTACGGAACGCCGAGCATGATTCCCAGGCCGATCAGTTCGGCGATGGTCAGCTTGTAGTCGAGCAGGTCGCGAAGTTTGGTGAGCATCGTTGCACCTAGGGGAGACGTCTTGGCTGCGCTGGTCGAGATTATGTTAATCCGTATTCTTCTAATTCGTTGCCCAATTCCACCGGATTGTGAGAGCCTGATTGAGGCGATTCAATCCTGTTGAGGGGTGGGTTTGAGTGGTCGGCAGCGTTGGCGAAGGTAGGGATGGTGTTAATGACTGTTTCGCATAATCAGTCTGACGAGACTCCCGCGCTGTCCATCGCTGACACGCGTATACATGCCACCCGCCAGACGGCCCGCTGGACCGACGCTCCGGTCGACATCCGAGAAGCGATGGACTTCTGGGCGTTCGCGGCCGGGGCGGCGAATGTGATCATGCAGTTGTCGCGGCCGGGCGTGGGTCACGGCGTCGTGGAATCGAAAGTGGATTCCGGCAACTTGCTGAAGCACCCGTGGAAGCGCGCCCGCACCACGTTTCAATATCTGGCTGTCGCGGTGTTCGGGTCCCAGCAAGACCGCGACGCGTTTCGCACTGCCGTCGACGGCGCGCACCGGCACGTCAAGTCCACCCCGGAAAGTCCGGTGCGGTACAACGCCTTCGACCGAAACCTGCAGCTATGGGTAGCGGCGTGCCTGTTCGTTGGACTCGAAGACACCTATCAGCTACTGCGCGGACCGATGAACGAAGAGCAGGCCGAGCAATTCTACCGGTCGGCCGCGACGTTGGGCACCACCTTGCAGGTGCGCGAGGAGCAATGGCCGCCGACCCGAAAAGCGTTCGACGACTACTGGATTGAAGCGTGCCAGCAGGTGGAGATCGGCGAGGTGGTCGGCGACTATCTGCTCGACCTCATCGATCTTCAGATGATCAACCCGATGCTGCGGTTGCCCTTTCACCGGTTGCTGAAGTTCTTGACCGTCGGGTTTCTGGCACCGGTATTCCGTGAAGCGCTCGGGGTGTCCTGGAGCGACAACAAGCAGCGTCTCTTCGAAATGCTTTTTCTGACAGTGGCTTTCGTCAATCGCTTCCTGCCGCCCTTTGTCCGGCAGGGCGGCACTCATCTGCTCCTCGCCGATGTCCGCCGCAGGGTGCGACGAGGCCGTCCGCTGATCTGAGGAATGGCCTCGATGGACCGGGTCCGGCGCGCGCTGAGCTATCAGGTCAGCGTCGCAGCGCTGATCGAGGTGGCGCTGTGGCTGGCGATTCCCTACCTGTCGATTGGCCTGGTGTGGGCTTCCCTGCATCCCGTACAGGTCGCCCAGATCGAGCCGCGGTTGGCGAAAGTGATGCCCGCCGGCGCGGATGTCGCTGCGTTCGGGTTGATGGCAGCGTTGTGGCCCGCCTCGATACAGATCGCCGAGGCCTGCCCGGCCAGGTGATATCCGTTGCCTCAAGCGGGCGGCGGCGTGCCGTTGTTGCCCTTCGCGCCAGGAGCGCCACCGGACGCACCCGCGCCGTCCTTACCGCCGTAGCCGCCCTGGGGGTTGCTACCGGTGCCGTTACCGCCATTCCCGCCGGCGCCGCCGTTGAGGCCGTGCTCAGTCCTCGGTGTTGAGGCGCTGGCGCACGAAACCTGGCCCCGCCTCTGGCGTCACATTTCGGGCGGTGATCTCCTCGCCGCAGTGGGTGCAAGCCAGATGGGCATCGGCGATCTCGCCACAAGCGTTGTGCCGCAGAATAATCGGTGGCCCATTGGGATTCGGCAAATGCTCGTCGCCCCACCGCATCAGGACGACAATCGCGCCGAACAGATCGTGGCCCGCGTCGGTGAGGCGGTATTCGTGGCGCTCCGGTTCCTGCGAGTAAGGCACCCGGTCAAGCAGGCCTGCCTCGACCAACATCCGCAGTCGAGAAGACAGCGTCGGTCGAGGAATGTTGAGGTTGCGCGCCAGCTGGCCGAAGCGCTGCACGCCAAAGAACGCTTCGCGGAGGATGAGTAGCGTCCAGCGCTCGCCGACCAGCTCGAGTGCGCGGCCAACGGACTCGCCTTCGAACCGGTGCGACAGATCAGGGGTCGCCATAGTTCAGTCACTGTACCCGGTTCAATAACTGAACCACAGGTGGTAACTTAATTGAACCGTCACCGCAATCAGGAGTCGCTGATGAATCAGCCCGACATCGAGATCGAGGCCACCGCCGAAAAGATCGCACTCGCGGCCCGCGAGATGTCGGCGGAGATCGACCGTGAGCGCAGGCTTCCACCCGAGTTGGTGGCCCGGCTGAACGATGCCGGCCTGCTGCGCGCGACCATGCCGCGCGAGGTTGACGCGCTGGAGCTGGCACCGGGCGCGGCCTTGCGGTGCGCCGAAGCGATCGCCCGTGGCGACGCGGCGGCTGGATGGTGCGTGTCGATCGCGATCACCAGCGCGCTGCTGGTCGCCTACCTACCGCCGTCCGCACGCGAAGAGATGTTCGGCGGCGGGCGGGGTGTCGCCGCCGGGGTGTGGGCGCCGCGCGGTGTCGCGAAGTCGGTCGACGGCGGTGTGGTGGTGTCTGGGAGATGGCCCTTCTGCAGCGGAATCACGCACGCCGACATGCTGTTTGCCGGCTGCTTCGTCGACGGCCTGAGAGTGCCGTCGGTCGTCGCACTGCCCAAGGCTGACCTGCAGGTCCTCGACAACTGGCACACCTTGGGCCTGCGCGGCACCGGAAGCCACGACACCGTCGCCGACGAGGTGTTCGTACCCGCCGATCGTGTCTTCTCGGTGTTCGGTGGCCCGGTGCTGGATCGGCCGCTGTATCGCTTCCCGGTGTTCGGGTTCTTCGCGCTGTGTATAGGCGCGGCCACCCTGGGCAATGCCCGTGGCGCAATCGACGATTTCGCCGAATTGGCCGGCGGCAAGCGAGGTCTCGGTGCGACGCGCACCCTCGCGGAACGTTCGGCCACCCAGGCGGCGGTGGCAACGGCGGAGTCGGAGCTCAGTGCCGCCCGCGCGCTGTACTACCAGTCGATCGAGGAGGCGTGGCGGGCGAGCCACGAGCCCGAACAGGTGCCGGTCGAAATGCGCAACCGGCTACGACTGGCGGCGACCCATGCTGCGCGGACCTCCGCCGACGTGGTGCGCACCGTGTACGACTTGGCCGGTGGCAGTGCCATTTACGACAGCTCCCCGCTGCAGAAGCGGTTCCGTGATGCGTTCACTGCGACCGCACATTTCCAGGTCAACGAGGCATCCCGGGAGTTGTCCGGTCGCATCCTGCTCGACCAGGCCGCCGACGTGTCGATGCTGTGAGCGACATCGAAGTCGTCCTGCCGTTCTGGCTCGACCGGCCGGACCTCGAAGCGGTGGATGTGGCGTCGGCGGCGGCCGAGTCCGGGTTCGCCGCTCTCTGGATCGGTGAGATGGCCACTTACGACGCATTCGCGCTGGCGACCGCGATCGGCCTCCGTGCACCGGCGCTGACACTCAAGATCGGGCCGTTGGCCGTCGGCGTTCGTGGCCCGGTGACGCTGGCACTGGGGGTGAGTTCGGTTGCCTCCCTGACCGGCAACCGGGTTGATATCGCATTGGGAGCGTCCAGTCCGTTCATCGTCACCGGTTGGCACAACCGTGAATGGGCACATCACGCGGCACTGATGCGGGAGACGATCGAATGTCTGCGGCCGATGCTGGGCGGCGCCCGCGCCGACTACTCGGGACGACAGGTCAGCAGCCACGGGTTCCGGCTGCGCAGCCCGAGCGGGGAAACGCGAATTGCGTTGGGAGCGTTCGGCCCTCAGATGATCCGGCTGGCCGCGCAGCTTGCCGACGAGGTGGTGCTCAACCTCGCTTCGACGGCGCGGGTCCGCGACGTTCGCGCCGCACTCGACGCGGCCGCCGCCGCCGCCGGCCGCCCTACGCCCCGCCTCACGGTCTGGGTGCCCATCGCCCTGAACCCCGGCGACGCCGCGCACGGCCAATTGGCGGCACAGCTCGCGGTGTATCTCGCTCCACCCGGATACGGCGAGATGTTCAGTGGACTGGGGTTCGATGACCTGGTCCGCCAAGCGCGCGGCGGCGCAACCAGGCGAGACCTGGCCGGCGCAATCCCGGTGGAGTTAATCGGCCAAGTCGGTGCCCTGGGTTCCGCCGATCGGATAGCCGCACGGCTGCGCGCCTACCACGAGGCCGGCGCCGACTGCGTCGCCGTGGTGCCCAGTACCGCCGAGGACCCGGGAGCCCGGGCAACTCTGGCCGCACTTCAACAGGAGGAATCGTGACGTACACCAATACCACTTGTCGCCTGTCCAGCCGCCCCGTCGGCCTGCCGAAGGTGTCCGATTGGCAGATCACCGAGGAACCCGCCGGCAGCCCGGACGACGGCGAATTCCTGGTGCAGGTCGAGTATCTATCGGTCGATCCGGCGATGCGGACCTGGATGAATGCCGGCCGATCCTATGTGCCGCCGGTCGAGATCGGCGAGGTGATGCGGGCGGGCGGCATCGGCCGGGTAATCGATTCGCGCCATTCGGGATTCGCGGTCGGCGACGAGGTATACGGCACCTTCGGCGTGCAGCGGTACGCGGTGTCCGACGGGCGCGACGTGACGCCGGTGGACACCAAACTCGCCCCGGCACCGGTGCATCTGGGCGCCCTCGGCATCAGCGGGCTGACCGCCTACTTCGGGCTTCTCGACGTCGGGCTCCCAAAGCCGGGCCAGACCGTAGTCGTCTCCGGCGCCGCCGGATCGGTGGGCAGCATCGTCGGCCAGATCGCGCGGATACAGGGGTGCCGCGCGGTCGGCATTGCCGGTGGTGCGGACAAGTGCCGCTGGCTGGTCGACGAACTCGGCTTCGACGCCGCCATCGACTACAAGGCCGGCGATCTCCGTAAGCAGCTGAAGACGCACGCCCCCAACGGTATTGACGTGTTCTTCGACAACGTCGGGGGAGCGACGCTGGAAGCCGCACTGTCCCGCCTGGCCCGGGGTGCGCGCGTCGTCATCTGCGGGGCCATCTCGCAGTACAACGCAGACAGCGAGCTGCGTGGTCCGGCCAACTACATGCAGCTACTGGTCGCACGGGCGTCCATGTCCGGCTTCGTGATCTTCGACTACGCCGACCGGTACGGCGAAGGCGTTGCACAGCTTGCGGATTGGCTGCGCAACGGCGAACTGCACTCACGGGAGCAGGTCGTCACCGGCAGCGTCGGCGACTTCCCTGAAGTCCTGTTGTCGCTGTTCCGCGGCGACAACACCGGCAAATTGGTCCTCGCGCTGGGGTCATAGCAAACTGATTTGTTTCGATCTTGCTACGACGGGATAGATAACTCCTGGGCAACTCCAGGAGGAATCGATGGGCAAATACAACGTCGTAGTGGTGGGTACCGATGGATCGGACACGTCTTTTCGCGCGGTCGATCGCGCTGCGAAAATCGCGGCCGAATCGGGAGCAAGACTCGTCGTGGCCTCAGCGTTCCTAGGTGAAGAGCGAGGCGGAACTGATCCCGATCAGCATCGCGACGAAAAGTACCGGACCGAGGGCGCTGCGCCCGTCTACGATTTGCTGCGCGACGCTGCATCCCGGGCACGGAATGCCGGCGCGGACGAGGTCGAGGAGCGCGCCGTGGAAGGGGCCCCGGTGGAGGCACTGGTGCAATTGGCCGATGAGGTCAAGGCCGATTTGCTGGTGGTAGGCAACGTCGGCACCAACTCGATCGTCGGGAAGGTGCTGGGTTCGGTACCCCGGGCGGTCTCGAAGAAGGCCAACACCGAGGTGCTGGTCGTCGAAACCGACAACTGAATGCTCAGCGGCGGCGAAAGCCGTTGCAATTACGGATCAATGGCAGCGCGGCGCTGGTGACAAATCCGGCGGGCGCGTCGCAGACGGCGGGCACCGCGTTGAGTACCTGCATCGCGGTGGCGACATTGGCCGACCGAACGTGCTCTTCCATCGAGGCCGCCCGGGTGAAGCTGGCCAGGCTGAAGAAGTGAGCGCGCATCGACGGATCGCCTTCGATCGTCAAGGTCCAACCGTGCTCGGGTCGTGGCCAGTGCTTGGGGTACTCGCCGCCCACGGTCCACAGTGCTTCGATTTGGACCAGCGTTGCGCGGTCCCGATTCCCGCTCCACGTCCACCGTTGGCCGGCGGTGGTTCCGGCCGATAGAACACGGTCGAAGATCTGGTGGTCGGCCTCGGCCGGCACGGCTTCCACCGTTGCGACGACCTCGTCGATGTCGGCGCCCAACTCATCGGCGATGAACCAGACCTGCTCCTCGAACAGTGCGCTGGTAAAGGCCAGAAATTCGTTGGCGGTGGGGCTGACGTCTTCGACCGGCTGCCCAAAGGCCATGTTGTCGAACGTGATTGACGTGCTCTCGTACACCGACCAGTCGGCGCGCTCCTGCAAGGTGACGCTGTCGATGGTGCGACTCATTCCGGACAGGGCCAGCGGCAAGACCCCGGACAGGTTGCCGGGATTCAGGCCGCTGCCGTGCACGGAGGTGTTGCCGCTCTGACATGCCCGCGCCACCCGGTCGGAATCCTCGGATGCGATGCGTCGTGGATGAAACAAGAATGCGGTGGTGGCAACGTTCTTGCCGCTGGCCAAGATTGCACACACGTCGTCGATGCTCGCGTTACGCGGCGTGTAGAGCACGCAATCGGCGTCAAGGGCGAGAATCGTGTCGACGTCGGTGCTGGCGACGACTCCGATTGGGTCCCGGCCAACCAGGGAGCCGACGTCGGCGCCGTTCTTGTCGTCGGAGTACACCCGCGCGCCAACGATTTTCAGATCGGGTCGGTGGTCGAGGATCGTGGTGAGCATCTCGCGCCCGATGGCGCCGGTGCCCCACCCGATGACGCGATAGCTCAACGGTTCTCGATCTTGAACCGGCCTGCGAAAGCGCGCAGTGGCAGTTCGGCACTGGTGACCAGACCCGGTGCGGCGGCGACCACCGACGCGATGGAGTTGAGGGCGGGCAATCCGGTTACCGTCATGCCGATGGACGCGAAGTTAGCGGGGTTCGACAGATCAACGCCCTTCTTCGGGAAGATCATGTGCTTGTTGTAGATGCACGGGTCGCCTTTGATCTGAGTGATGTAGCAGCCCTTGATATCCCAGCTGGGATCGGTGTGCGGTGTCATCTGCCACTCCAGATGTGTTTCCACCCGGGGGACGCCGTTCACCATGCCCTGATACTTGATGTAGTTGCCACCCAGCGAACCCTTGGGCAGGGTGTACCAGCCGAGGTCGACATCCTTGGTGCAGGCGCCCAATTCGTAGTCGAACTTCACTTCGTCGAGTTCGATGTCGAAGCAGTCGGCCATCATCAGCACGCTGTCGGCGAAGACGCGGGTGTACTTCTCCAACTTCGACGGGATCGACGGGTCGTCCACCGGCAGGCCGTAGCCGACCTCGATCCAGGTTTCCTTGGAGTGGTGGCAGGACACGTCGACGGATTCGATGGTGGTCACGTTCTCGATCTCGGCGACGTCGGCCGAGCACACCACACCCAGGATCTGGTTGACGCCAGGGTTCATCCCGGTTCCGTAGAACGTCGATCCGCCCTTCTCGCAGGCTTCGGCCAGCAGTTGGGTGACCGGCTTGCCGGAGTGGTGCGGGTGGTTGCGGTCGCGGTGCCACCCGGTGATCCAGTCGGCGGTGGTGACGATATTGATTCCGGCTTCAAGGACTTTCACGTAGAGGTCTTCGTCGGGGAAGACGCCGTGGAAGGTCAGCACATCGGGCTTGGCGGCGATGATCTCCTCGATGCTGCCGGTCGCCCGTACGCCATTGGGGGCCTGGTCGACGAGTTCGCCGACATCCTTTCCGATCTTGTCCTGCGAATAGCAATGCACGCCAATGAGTTCGAGGTCGGGGTGGGTGGCGATGCGCTTGATCATCTCGGAACCGACGTTGCCGGTAGCGACCTGGAACACCTTAATCGTCATGAAATGGCCCTTTCAGGAACCGGACTTGGCTAATTCGGCGGCACTGCCGCCCTTGCCGTCGGGATAGAACTTGGTGGCCCACTTGCGAATTGCGGTGAAACCTTCGTACTCTGCGGTCGCGAGAGCGGGCGGGTCGGAATAGCGCTGGTGTGACCAGATGTGCACGTCTTGGGTGAACTGCCGGATGATTTCTTCGCCGAATCTGCGCGCGTTCGACGCCGCGCGGTCGTCGTCGCGACCCGGAGTTCGGCCGATGTAGGCCATGAAACGCACATCAGACGTGCGTTCGTCGACCGGGGTGATCGCCGAGATGGTGCGGTTGTCCACCATCCCCCAACTTCTGGTGACCGCGACACCGAGTCCGCCGTTGATGGCCTCGACACCGCTTTTGACATCCTCAATGCTCTGTTGATCGTCGCCTTCGAAGGTGATGGTGAAGTCCACGTAGGACACCGGTTCGTCGAAGTCGTGCCGGGTGAAGATCGGCACGATCGGCGTCTCATGGACGTACTTGAAGTGGGCGAAATCCACCCCGTTCTCCAGCACATACTGCGGATGTAACTCCAAGTCCTGGCGGAACAGTCGCTGCTGCGGGTAGTAGTCGGCCGGACTGCGCTCGTCGTCGAAGTCGGCGAAAATGTCAGGTGCCTCGAAAAACGGCGCGCGGCCCTCGATGTCGTGCCAGATGTAGACCGACTCATTGCGCTCCACCGTCGGATACGTGCGCACCCGGCGCCCCCGGTTAGGCCGGTCCTGGTAAGGGATGCACACGTTGCGCCCCTCCTGGCTCCACTGCCAACCGTGGAAGGGGCACTGCAACACCTCGCCGAGGACTTTGCCGCCGTAGCCGAGGTGGGCGCCAAGATGCTCGCAGTAAGCGTTCATCACGGTGAGTTGGCCGGACTCGGCACGCCAGGCGATCATCTCCTGATCGAAGTACTTCATCGGGTGGACGTCGCCGATGCCGATCTCGTCGGACCACGCGACCTGGAACCATCCGGTCGGCTTCATCGACAATGGCGGCTTGGCCATACAAGCGGTCCTCTCGCAGTAGATCATCAACGACTCTATGAAGAAGTCATAAAGGTGTCAATGAAACATCTGATTTCGCGTTAGGATGCGGAGATGGCAGTCGCGGACAGTGCGGGTCGCAGGTCCAACAAGCGAGGGTTGGCAACTCGCGAGGCCATGCTGCAAGCGGCCGTCACCGCACTCGCATCTGGCGACCCCGGGGCGGTTTCGGCGAACCGCATTGCCAAACAGATCGGCGTCACCTGGGGCACCGTGCAGTACCAGTTCGGCGACGCCGACGGGTTCTGGGCGGCAGTGCTCCATCACACCGCAGAACGGCGGGCGCACGTGTTCGCCAACCCCGATACCGGATCGTCGTTGCAGTCGCGGGTGTCGGCGATCATCGACACCCTCTACAACGGGCTGACCGCGCCCGATTCCCGGGCGATCGAGAATCTGCGTGCGGCGCTGCCACGCGAGCCCAGTGAACTCGATCGTTTGTACCCGCGCACGGCGGCCGAACTGCGGTCGTGGGGCCAGGGTTGGCACGCGACCTGCCAGAAGGCGTTTGCGGACCTGCAGGTAGATCCGCGCCGCGTCCACGAGGTCGCCTCGTTCATTCCCGGGGCGATGCGCGGACTCGTCTCGGAACGACAGTTGGGCAGTTACGACGATCTCGACGAAGCGCGCCGTGGGCTGACGAGCGCGATCGTGGCGTATCTGGGGGAGTCCGCCGCAAGCGCGTGAGCGCACGCCTGCAAAGGTTTTGACCGTGTGCAACCAACACCAGGTCCCGCCGGCCGGCGGCCGCGAAGCGGAACATGCGGCGGAGGTGGCGGCCGTCCGTAGCCTGCTCTACGACGTGGGGCTGACGTCGCTCATCGACGTGCACACTCATTTCATGCCCAAGCGGGTGCTGGACAAGGTGTGGGCTTACTTCGACCGGATCGAGTCGTTGACGGGCCGCGAGTGGCATATCGCGTACCGGTTCGACGAGCCGGAACGGGTGACGCGACTGCGGGAGTTTGGGGCCAGGGCGTTCACATCGCTGGTCTATCCGCACAAACCGGAGATGGCCGAATGGCTCAATGCGTGGTCGTCCCAGTTTGCCGCGGACACTCCCGATTGCCTGCATACCGCCACCTTCTACCCGGAGTCGGCCGCGGCCGGCTACGTGAGCAGTGCGATCGCCGACGGGGCCGAGGTATTCAAGGCGCACATACAGGTTGGTGACTATTCGCCGCTGGACCCCCTGCTGGAGCCGGTGTGGACGGTGTTGGAGGAGGCGCAGGTGCCCACCGTGATTCACGCCGGTTCTGGTCCGGTGCCCGGCGGTTTCACCGGGCCGCAACCGGTGGCTGAGGTGCTGCGCCGGCATCCGTCGTTGAAGCTGATCATCGCTCACATGGGCATGCCCGAGTACGCCGAGTTCATGGACCTGGCCCGCCGGTATCCCGGGGTCTATCTCGATACGACGATGGTGTTCACCGACTTCACCGAGCAATCCCAGCCGTTCCCGCCAGACGCGCTCCACGGGCTGAAAGAGCTGTCCGAGAAAGTCTTGTTCGGCAGCGATTATCCCAACATTCCTTATCCCTACCACCACGCGGTCGAGTCCATCATCGGCCTCGGCCTGGGGGCGCAGTGGAGCCGGAAAGTGTTGTATGACAATGCTTTCAACATCTTCCCCGGGATAAGTGGTCGCACGTGAACGCCGACGATCGGCTCGACCCGTCGCAGCAGCAGGCGTGGTTGAGCTACATGCGCGTCTACCACCGCATGGAATACGAAATGAATCGTCAGCTGCAGGCCGATTGTGGGATGTCGCTGGGCGACTACACGGTGATGAACGCGTTGACGAATGCGCCGCGGCGCCGCGCGCAGCTCACCAGTCTGGCGACCACGATCGGCTGGGAACGCAGCCGGCTTTCACACCATCTGCAACGGATGAGCGGCCGCGGTTTGATCGACCGGGTGCCGTCGGAAATCGACGGCCGGGCCACCGACGCTGTTCTCACCGACGCAGGGTTGCGGGCGTTCCGGGTGGCGGCGCCCCTGCACGCGGCGTGGGTGAAGCGACTGTTCTTCTCCGAGTTGAAGAATCATCAGGTGACGGGCCTGGCCGAGGTGCTGAGCGAGGTGTACGAAACGATTCTGCGCAATGGGACGCTTCCCCGCCCCGACATCGAGGTGCGGGCCAGCGCGCGGCCCTAGCGTTACAGCTGCCTTTCGCCGCCGTCGACGAACAGTTCGGTTCCGGTGACGAAGCTGCTCTGGTCGGAGGCGAGGAACAGCACCGCGGCGGCGATCTCCTCGGGCCGCCCCACCCGGCCCATCGGCACGTGCGACGCCTGCTCGTCGAGTAGCGCCTGTTCCTGGCCGCTCGGCGCCAAGCCCTTCAGTCCCGGCGTCTCCACCGGGCCGGGTATCACGGTGTTGACCCGGATGCCCCGGTCGACCAACTCCGCCGCCCACGTGCGGCCCAGCGAACGGATGGCCGCCTTCGACGCCGCGTAGATGCCCAGGCCAGGCGAGCCGCCGTAGGCGGCGGTCGAACCCGTCAACACGATCGACGCTCCTCGATTGAGCAGCGGCAGCACCTTCTGCAGCGTGAATACGATTCCGCCGACGTTGATTTGGAAGGTATTGGTGAACTGTTCGGCAGTCACATCGGGCAGCGTCGCCGCTTCGCCGCCGCCGGCATTGGCGAACACCACATCCAGTCCGTGTCCACCGGCTCTGATGGCATCAGCAAGCTTGTCGAGATCGTCGAGATTCGATACGTCGGCGCGGATGCCGGTAGCCCCCGCGCCGATCGACGCCACGGCGTCGTCGAGGGTCTGTTGATTGCGGCCGGCGATGAACACGTGTGCGCCTTCTGCGGCGAACCGCTGTGCGGTGGCCAGGCCGATGCCGGAGTTGCCGCCGGTGACTAGTGCCGTCTTGCCGGAAAGCTGACCCATGATGATCTCCTTTGTTCGAGGTCGGCGGGGTCGCCGCGGCCTCTTGGTGGATATAACACGTGACATGTCACGTTATTCCCCGCCGGTGCCAATGGGTCGCCGCATCAATCCCGACGACCGGCGTCGACCAGGCGGATGACCGCCACACCCTCCTCGTCGGATGCTTCCAGGTCCACCTCTACGTCGAAGCCCCAATCGTGGTCGCCGGCCGGGTCGTCGAGGATCTGCCGCACCCGCCACACGCCGGGTTGCCGGTCGAAGATCAGTCGCGCCGGCCCACGCGCGTCGGCGCCGGTGCCGACATCGTCGTGTTCATCGAAGTACGCGTCGATGACCTGGGTCCAGCGCTCGGCGGTCCAGCCGTAGCCGGCGTCGAGTGCCGCGAGGTCTGCTGAGCGGCGCCGCGCGAACAGCTCCACCCGCCGGAATAACGCGTTGCGAACCATCGCGGTGAATGCCCGTTCGTTGCCGGTCAGCGGGCGTGGCCGAGCCGGCACTGGCACGTGCGCATCCAACGGCTGGTCCTCGCTGGTAAGTTTCTCCCACTCGTCGAGCAGGCTCGAATCAACCTGGCGCACAAGCTCGCCAAGCCATTCAACGATGTCGGTGACCTCCTCGGTTCGCGCGGCGGCGGGCACTGACGACCGCAGCGCTTTGAAGGCGTCGGAGAGGTAGCGCAACACCGTACCCTCGGAACGGGTCAGCCCGTAGACGCTGATCAACTCGCGGAAGGTGAACGCCCGCTCCCACATCTCGCGCACCACGGATTTCGGCGACAGCCGGGCGTCGGCCGCCCAGGGGTTGCTTTGCAGGTAGACCTCGAAGGCGACGCTGAGCAGCTCTTCGAGTGGCTTGGGATAGCTGACGTCGTCGAGCAACTCGATTCGCTCGTCGTACTCGATGCCCTCGGCTTTCATCGCGGCGATGGCTTCGCCTCTGGCCTTGTTCAGTTGCGCGGCGAGGATCTGACGGGGGTCCTCCAAAGTTGCCTCGATCACCGAAACAACGTCCAGTGCATAGCTTTCCGATGTCTGGTCCAGTACATCGACCGCGGCGAGCGCGAATGTCGACAACGGCTGGTTGAGGGCGAAGTCGGGTGCCAGATCCAATGTCAGCCGATAGCGGCGTCCGTCGGATTGGTCGCCGGTCGCACGTTCGATGATGCCGGCCTGCAGTAGTGAGCGGGCGATGCCGACGGCCTCACGGATGTGTTGGAGTTGGCGCTTGCGCGGTTCGCGGGTTTCGGTAAGCAGCCGCCGCATCGCGACGAACGGGTCGCCGGGGCGGTCGACGACGTCGAGAATCATCGCCGTCGACACCCGCATATTGGCCGTCAGCGGCTCCGGGGTGGCGTCGACCAGACGCGTCATGGTGGATTCGCTCCACGGCACCATGCCCTCGGGTACCTTGCGGCGCACCAGCTTCCGGCGCTTCTTTTTGTCATCGGCGACTTTGGCGAATTGTTTGAGGTTCTCCACCTCGTGGTCAGGTGCCTGTACGACGACGGTCCCTGCGGTGTCGTAACCGGCTCGGCCGGCCCGTCCGGCGATCTGGTGGAACTCGCGGGCGTTGAGCAGTCGCGTGCGGGTGCCGTCGTACTTCGACAGGGCAGTGAGTACGACGGTGCGGATCGGCACGTTGATACCGACGCCAAGCGTGTCGGTTCCGCAGATCACCTTCAGCAGGCCGGCCTGGGCCAGCTGTTCCACCAGGCGACGGTATTTGGGCAGCATTCCGGCGTGGTGCACACCGATGCCGTGGCGGACCAGTCGCGACAGTGTCGCTCCGAATGCTGACGAAAAGCGGAACTGGCCAATGGTTTCGGCGATCGCTGCCTTTCGTTTCTTGGTGCTCACGTTGACGCTCATCAGCGCCTGTGCCCGTTCCAGCGCCGAGGCCTGGGTGAAGTGGACGACGTAGATCGGCGCCTGCTTCGTGTCGAGCAGTTCGCCGATCGTCTCGTGTATCGGGGTGGTCGAGTAGTAGTAGAACAGCGGGACCGGGCGCTCGGCGTTGGCGACCAGCGCCGTAGGCCGCCCAGTGCGACCAGTGAGGTCCTCGCGAATAGTCGTGACGTCACCAAGCGTGGCCGACATCAGCAGGAATTGGGCGTTGGACAACTCCAGCAGCGGCACCTGCCAGGCCCAGCCGCGGTCCGGGTCGCCGTAGAAATGGAATTCGTCCATGACCACCAGGCCGATATTTGCCTCGGCGCCCTCGCGCAGTGCGATGTTGGCCAACACCTCGGCGGTGCAGGCGATGAGCGGCGCCCCGGCATTGACCGAGGCGTCGCCGGTGAGCATGCCGACGTTGGCCGCGCCGAATACCGCGCAGAGGCCGAAGAACTTCTCGCTCACCAGTGCCTTGATCGGCGCGGTGTAGTAGCTGCGCCGGCCCGCTGCCAGCGCGGCGTACAGCGCGCCGGTAGCGACCAGCGACTTGCCCGACCCGGTCGGCGTCGCGAGGATGACGTTGGCGCCGCTGAGCAGTTCGATCAGCGCTTCCTCCTGCGCCGCGTACAACGTGGTTCCGCTCGCCGCCGCCCAATCGGCGAAAGAGGCGAACAGCTGATCAGGATCGGCGCCTGTCGCGCGCAGTGTGGACAAGTCGTCCGGATCGGGCAATAGGGCAGCAATGGTGGCGGTCATCTCAAGGACCAGCCTGACAGGCGTTCGCCAACTCGCGTAGTTCGCGGCCCGAGTAGCCTGAGCTCATCCACATTCCCATGCACGGACCCGTCCATCGGGGAACCGGCGGTCCGATTCGAATCGCCGTGCTGGCGCCGATCGCGTGGCGTACACCACCTCGCCACTACGGGCCTTGGGAACAGTTCGCCTCGTTGCTCACCGAGGGGTTGGTGGCGGCCGGCCATCGCGTCACGCTGTTCGCCACGGCAGACTCGATCACTGCGGCCAGCTTGCACGCCACCGCGCCCTGCGGTTGGTCGGAGGATGCGACGATCGACGCCAAGGTCGCCGAGTGCCTGCACATCGCCTCGGTGTTCGAGCGCGCCGGCGAATTCGACATCATCCATAACGGATTCGACTTCCTGCCACTCACGTACAGCGATCTCGTTACGACACCGGTAGTCACCACGATCCACGGGTTCTCCTCGAAAAGGATCGTCCCTGTCTACGAGCGCTATGACAGCACAACCACATATGTGTCGATTAGCGATGCCGACCGCCACCCGAATCTGCACTATGCCGCCACCATCCATCACGGCATCGATTTCGATGGATTCGCAATCCATCCGAGCCCTGGCGAGCACCTCTTGTTTTTCGGACGGATTCACCCGGATAAGGGCACCGCGCAGGCGATCGAGGTGGCTCGCCGATGTGGCCGCCGACTCGATATCGCCGGGATCATCCAGGATGAGCAGTACTTCCGCGACGAGGTCGCGCCGCATATAGACGGCGATCATGTGCGCTACCTGGGCGCCGTGGACGCCGCCGGGCGCTCTGAGGTGCTGGGAGGCGCGCACGCCCTGCTCCACTTGATCGACTTCGACGAGCCGTTCGGCTACAGCGTGGTCGAAGCGATGGCGTGCGGCACGCCGGTCATCGCCAACTCGAGGGGCTCGATGGGCGAACTGATCGAGCACGGGGTCACCGGCTATTTGGTCCACGATGCCGATTCGGCGGTGGCCGCGGTCGCGGCGGCGGGCGGCCTCGACCGGCGCGAGATCGCTGAGCGCGCCGCCGGCCGGTTCACAGTCGCCGGCATGGTCGACAAGTACGTCCAGGTGTATCGCGAAGTTATCGGCCCGCAAAAGTGACTGAGCGCGGTCGACGCGACACCGATTGGTGGAAGTCTGCCGTCGTCTACCAGATCTATCCGCGCAGCTTCGCCGACTCGAACGGCGACGGCATCGGCGATCTGGGTGGCATCATCGGGCGCCTCGACTATCTGGCCGAGCTCGGGGTCGACGTCGTCTGGTTGTCACCGATTTACCGTTCACCGCAGACCGACAACGGCTACGACATCAGTGACTACCGCGACATTGATCCGCTGTTCGGCACCTTGGCCGAATTCGACGCACTCCTGGCGAAGGTGCACCGCCTCGGAATGAAGCTGGTGATGGACCTGGTGGTCAACCACACTTCCGACGAGCACCCATGGTTCGTCGAGTCGCGTTCGTCGCGCAACAACCCGAAGCGAGATTGGTACATCTGGCGGGACTCTCGTGACGGCGCCGAGCCCAACAATTGGGGCTCATTCTTCTCCGGTTCTGCGTGGCAATGGGAGGAGACCACCGAGCAGTACTACCTGCACCTGTTCGACCGTAAGCAGCCTGATTTGAACTGGGACAATCCGCGGGTACGAAAAGCCGTGCAGGACATCATGACCTGGTGGCTCGATCGTGGTGTGGACGGGTTTCGGATGGACGTCATCAACTTCATCTCCAAAGCCGAGGGGCTGCCCGACGCAGCGCCGGTTCCGGGTCAGCGGTTCGTCATTGGGTTCGAGGGGTTCGTCGACGGTCCCAACGTTCATGACTATCTCGCCGAACTGACCCGGGAGGTCGTCGCAGCCCACGATGGCGAGTTCATGACGGTCGGCGAAATGCCTGCGGTGACAACCGAACAAGCCCGCCTCTATACCGATCCGGCTCGGGGGGAGGTCAATATGGTCTTCCAGTTCGAGCACATGTCTGTTGATCAGAACCCGAGGAACAAGTTCGACTACCTCGGCCTGGACCTGGTCGCTTTGAAGAAGTCGCTCCATCGGTGGCAGGCCGCTTTGGCCGAAACCGGTTGGAACAGCCTGTACTGGAACAACCACGATCAGCCGCGGGTGGTGTCCCGGTTCGGCGACGACGACCCCGAATACCGGGCCGCCTCGGCGAAGGCGCTCGCGACCGTGTTGCACGGCATGCGCGGAACCCCTTACGTCTATCAAGGCGAAGAACTCGGAATGACAAACTTCCCGTTCCGGATTCCGCAGAATCACAAGGACATTGAGGCCGTCAACTACTACAAGAGTGTCCTCGAAATTGGCGCCGACGCGGGTGTGGCACTGGCTGGTTTGGCCAAGATCAGCCGCGACAATGCCCGCACGCCCATGCAATGGGATGCGGGACCGAACGCTGGATTCACCACCGGTGATCCCTGGCTGCCGGTGAACCCCAACCACACCTGGCTCAACGCCGCAGCCCAGACCGAGGCTCCGGACTCCGTTTTCGCGCACTACCAAGCTGTCATCCGCCTCCGCCGTCAACTGCCCGTGCTGGTGGACGGCGACTTCACGCCGCTGATGGCGGATGACCCGCAGATCTGGGCTTACACCAGGACTGCCCTGGACAGCAGACTACTCGTGATCGCCAACTGCGGACGCGAGCCACGGACCGTGAACATCAGGGAAGCCGTTGGCCAAGAATGGATCTCGGCGGATCTGCTGCTCGGAAACCTTGCCGGTGCTCCGCACCGCCTGCGGGGGTCTCTTGAACTGGCCGGCTGGGAAGCGCGTATCTACAGCGTCACCACGGCGTCCTAACCCTGCATGAAACCGCCTGTGTCGACGGGTGTATCGACTGTCCCGTGATCTCCTTACGCATCCTCGAGCAACCGCTTGGGGTGCACACCTTCAACCATGCCGACGAACGGCGGATGGATGCTGTATCCCAGCATCCGGCGCAGGTCTTCGGAAACCAGCCGGGCTGTCTCCCTGGGGGTCGAGAGGGTGAAGTTCTCCTGGGGTCGCAACCACGCTTCGCAGTACTGCGCGGTGACGGCCAGCCTCGACCGGTCGGTCCGGTTGGCGCCGCCACCATGCCACAGGGTCCCGACGAAGAACACGCACGAGCCGGTCGGCATCACCACGCTGACCTGGTGATCCTGCTCGGTAGGGCGACGACCAGCACCCCAAAGGTGGCTTCCGGGAATGACGACCGTGGCGCCGTTTTCGTTGGTGAAGGCATCGATGGCCCAGATGGTGGCCGCACTCAGCGGCGGGCGTGGGCGCGGTATCGGGTACATGCCGTCGTCATGGTGTAACAGCTGGGCTTGCTCGCCGGAGTCGATTTCGATGGCTTGGAGCTGAGAAAGCAGGTAATTGGGCAGGAACAGCCGGTCGAGCAGCGCCAGCACCCGTGGGTGCTCGACCAGCGGGTCGCAGCAGCGGCTCTTGTTGAGAATGTTGTAGAGCCGCCGGGTGCGCAAACCTTCAAAAGTGTTGCGGCCGGTCTTGTTCAGGTGCGGATTGATTGCTGCCTTGATCTCCGCGCAGGCGTCCGCGGTGAGCAAGTCCGCCAAGATGAGGTACCCGTCGCGCTCGATGGCCAACAGGTCGGCGTCGACCACAGCTGGGTCGACGACGGCGCCGCCACTGGCGGTGAACTTGTACCGGCCGGCCAGGTCGGTGGCCAGTTCCTCAACCGATTCAATGGTGCGATTGGCGCCGGAAGCATTGTGCGACATGGGGTTTCCTCTCAGTTCTGGGTCAGGCCGACTGCGCCGGACACAAACGCCCACAGTTGATCGACGACCAATTCGGCGGGTGGTCGAGGAACCCGGGTCAAACACACCGCGACGACGGCGTTGGTTCCACCAAGGGTTGCCGCGGCCATGAATTCGGGGTCACGCTCTGCCGGGAGCTCACCTGCTCGTTGCGCCTGGGCCATGTTGCGGGCGCCGACCCCGATCAGTTCGTGCAGGTGACGCGTGTTGGCGGCGGACACCTCGGCGTCACCGAAGCCGGCGAGCACCATCGGCGCGACCGGTTCTTGGTAGAGAAAGTCGACCCAGTCGCGGATCCGCTGAAATTCACGCGCCGCCCAGGTCGGGGCGTCATAGATCCGCATCGCGGCAGCGTCGCCGAGTCGTTGGTAGAACGCCTCCTGGACCGCGATGAGCAGTCCGGTCCGGTTGACGAAATACCGGTAGGGCAGCCCCACGCTCACCTCGGCCCGGCGGGCCACCGCGGCCACCTCGATCTCGCCGGTCTCGGCTAGCTCGTCGGTGGCGGCGTCGAGCAGCTTGTCCCGTGCCATCGCACCTCGCGCTTGCGCCCGTGCCGCCATGCTGTAACGGTAAGTTGAGTTCAACTCAAAAGCAATGATCGAGTGATGAAGCAATGGCCCGCCGTCGGCCGCCGGTTCGATCACCCGTGGGTGGGTACCAGCAATGGTGTGAATGTCGTCGATTCTGCTGCGCGCGCTGCTCAACGGCTTGTGTCGATTTATCGCCGAACGGGAGCGGATGTGCCGTTTGGGGATCCGCTACCGTCGCACGGCACCGAGATGGAGGGCTGGTTCTGGCGGTTCTCAGACCCTCGCGAAGGGCGGGTGGTGGTCGCGCTGTGCAGCGAAAATCGGCACCCGGATGGCAATTGGTCGACCGCGGCGATCGCGTTGCATCCCGGCGGGGCGGTGAGTTCGGCTGCCGTCGACGGCGTCCGGGCCGATCGAACGCAGTTCTCGGTGCAGGCGGACTCGGGGGGAAACCTGATCGACGCCGAACGTGACCGACTGAGGATGGTCATCGGTGAAACCGAACTCGACGTCAAATTCGAAGACTCGTTCCAGTGGCCGAAGGCGTTCGGAGGTGGGGGAGTGTTCTCGTCCGTCCCGTTTCTGAATCAGTACTGGCACCCCTACCGCCTTGGCGGCAAGGCGTCCGGAACCGTCAACCACGGCGGCGAACGCTGGACCTTCACCGATGCCACCTTGTACTGCGAACGCAACTGGGGAGCGGGGTTCCCGCTGCGGTGGTGGTGGGGTCAAGCTCACGACTTCGGCGACGCTGACGTTTCGGTGGCCTTTTCCGGTGGGCTGCTCGAATTGGGGCCGCTCAAGCGTGATGTCACGGGAGTTGTTGTGCGACTGGGCGATCGGGTGCTGCGCATCACTCCGCCCGCGCTGGTGACGAGCAACTGCGACGTCCGGGAATGGCATATTGATGCGCGCACGCCGCGCTATCACGTGGTGCTGGATGGGCAGGGCACTCCGGAGGGGCCACACGTGCTGCCGGTGCCGATGCCGGCGCAACGCCGCAACATCGATACCGACTACGAATACCTGGCCGGCAAACTGCGCTGCACCGTCCGGGAATGGGGCCGCACCATTTTCGACGGAACCACGGAGTTCGCGGCCCTGGAGGTCGGCAGCCGACCTGCCTAGTGAGCCGATCTGAGGACGCGCGGGTAATCTTCACCGCCATGGAGCAGACGCGATGAGTGCTGGTCTGTTCGCCCTTCTGGACGATGTCGCGATGTTCGCGAAGCTGACCGCGGCCTCTCTCGATGACATCAGCGGCGCCGCCGGACGCGCGACGGCGAAGGCTGCCGGCGTGGTCATCGACGACACGGCGGTGACACCGCAGTACGTCGAGGGGATCTCAGCCGAGCGTGAACTGCCCATCATCAAGCGCATCGCGATCGGTTCGCTGCGCAACAAGCTGTTGTTCATCCTGCCCGGCGCCATGCTGCTCAGCCAGTTCGCGCCATGGCTGTTAAGCCCGATCCTGATGGTCGGAGCGGCCTACCTCTGCTACGAAGGCGCCGAGAAGGTTTGGGGCAGCCTGCGCGGCCATGCTGGCGAGGCCGAGCAGTTGGAAAGCGAGGGTCACATGGTGGCTGGCGCGATCCGGACCGACTTCATCCTGTCGGCGGAGATCATGGTGATCGCGCTCAACGAAGTGACCCAACTGGCGTTCTTTCCACGGCTCGTCATCCTGGTCATCGTCGCCTTCGTCATCACCATCGCCGTGTATGGCGTTGTTGGCGGCATCGTCAAGATGGACGACGTCGGGCTGCATCTGACCAAGACCGGCTCCCGGGCGGCAAAGGCGATCGGTCGCGGACTGGTCGCCGGCATGCCCAGATTGCTCTCAGTGCTCTCCATCGTCGGCACGGCGGCAATGCTTTGGGTGGGCGGCCACATCCTGCTGGTGAACAGCGACCACCTCGGCTGGCGCACCCCATACGGCCTGGTGCACCACGCCGAGGAGGGTGTGCACCACTCCGTCGAGCCCATTGGTGGAGTGTTGGCCTGGTTGCTCAATACGGCCGTTTCAGCGGTGATCGGGTCGGTGGTCGGCGCAGTCGTGCTGGCCCTGGTGCACCTGGTGCAGCACGCCAGGCACTCGCGCGCGTCGTCAAAGGTGTAGGGAGCGAAGCGGTGTTACTCAACGGGATCAACCACATCGCGCTCATTTCCAAGGACATTGATCGGCTGCGCGAGTTCTACACCAAAGTCTTCGAAGCCGAGGCCGGGCCCACCAAGCCACATGGCGACAAGGGCGACGAGACGATGACGATCATCCGCATCGGACCGCACACCGAGCTCAACGTCTTCACCATCGAAGGCAATTCCGAGCCCGAGCGCCAGACGCCGATGTGGGGCCGCGGCCGACTCGATCACTTCGGCCTGCAGGCCGCGTCGGAAGAGAGCTTTCAGACCATCAGAAGCAGGTTGATGGAGAGCGGCGCCAGCGACGGCCACGTCAACGACTTCGGTGCAGTGCGTAGCCTCTTCTTCCGTGACCCGGACGGCCTGGAAGGCGAAGTGCTGATTACGAAATAGCGTGTCTTGCTTGATGTTTAGCGCGTAGTAGCTCGTTCGTCCCAGATTTGTTCGGTCTGCCGGCCGACCAGTGGATCGTGGGTCTGCTGGAAGTTGCGGCCGCCGCGACGAAACGTTGCGACGACGGCGGCCGGCACCTGAGGCTCCATCAGCGGTTTGTCGATCCAGTCGCAGCGCCGTACGTGCACCAGATCGACGCGTACTGCGCCAGCATCGTCGTCGAAGAAATAGGGCCCGGCGATCCGGCCCAGCCAGTAGTGCCCGTCGGGATCGCGGGTCCACACGAACGAGCCGTCCTTGACATCGGCAAAGCGGGAGACGCGACGGAGGAGGCGGGCCTGCTCGGTGGGGGCGCGCACCGCCTCTCCGAAACCGCACAAATCGAGGCGCCGGGCGCGTGCGATGGTGGCTCCCGGGTCGACGAGGTCGCTGCGCGAGCGCATGGGTGCGCGGTAGACACCGATCGTGGACCTCATGGTGCGCGATATGCTGCTGCACTGGCCGACAAGACGGGAGATTGCCTGGTGTCCACCTTCCGGCGCTATCTCGTGGTCCAGCTCGGAGTGTTTGTCTGCGGCATCGTCGGCCCGATGTTCCTCATCATGTTTTTTGCCTCGTCGCCGGATCCGCACATGCGGTGGGCGTTCTGGTGGGGACTCATCATCACCTACATCGACATCATGATCGCGCTAGGAATAACGGCTGCCACCCGCGATCGGGATAAGTCTGGTCAGGTACCGCAGAAAGTGCGGTAGACGCCGAAATCGGTCGGGGCAGGGGAGGCGTAGCGCTCTAGGCCGGCCCGCTCGGTGTAGGGCGCGCCGACGGCGTCAAGGAGCCGATTCACCGGCTCGAGGTCACCCGCGGTCGCCGCGGTCAAGGCCTCCTCGACCAGATGGTTGCGCGGGATGTAGATGGGATTGACGCTATCCATCAGATCAGCGTCGGGGCCCAGCGCCCGCCAGCGCGATACCCAGTCGTCGAATTTGGCGGGGTCGATGAATTGCCCCCGCGCCGCTTCAGCGTCGCCGCGTGCCGCCTTGCCCAAGTAGCGGAAGAAGGACGTGTAGTCGACGTGGCTCTCTTGCAGTAGCGGGAACAATTCGTCGATCAACGGCCCCGCGGCATCGATGCCGTCGGCCAGTCCGAGCTTGGCGCAGGTGGCTGGGCGCAGAATCTGGTTATACTGCTCGAACCCGCTGAATGCCTTCTGCAGCAACGCGATTGCCTCGTCGGTGTCCTCGGCTATCAGCGGCAACAGCGTCTCGGCGAAGCGGGCCAGATTCCATTGGGCGATGGTCGGCTGATTGCCGTAGGCATATCGGCCCCAGGAGTCGATCGAACTGAACACGGTCTCGAGGTCGTACGCCTCCATGAAGGCGCACGGTCCGTAGTCGATCGTCTCACCGGAAATGGTCATATTGTCGGTGTTCATCACCCCGTGGATGAATCCGACCAGCATCCATTGCGCCACCAGCGATGCCTGGGCCGCAACCACCGCTTCGAACAGGGCGAGGTAGGGGCGTTCGGCTGACGCGGCGTTGGGGTAGTGGCGGGCGATGGCGTGGTCGGCCAGGCGTCGCAGCAGGCCCAAATCTCCTGTGGCAGCGCTGTATTGGGCAGCGTATTGAAAGCTGCCGACCCGTAGGTGGCTGCTGGCGACGCGGACGAGCAATGCGCCCGGCAGCATCGTCTCGCGCACCACCGGGCGCCCGGTGGCCACGACGGCCAACGATCGTGTCGTTGGAATGCCGAGGGCGTGCATCGACTCGCTGATGATGTACTCGCGCAGCATCGGCCCGACCGCGGCGAAACCGTCACCGCCGCGGGCGAATGGCGTGTGCCCGGAACCCTTGAGATGGATGTCGCGAGTGTTGCCGCTGGAGTCGACCAGTTCGCCGAGTAGTAGGGCACGCCCGTCGCCCAACCGCGGCACGAAGCCGCCGAACTGGTGACCGGAGTAGGCCTGCGCAACTGGTGCGGCGCCGGCGGGAATCAGATTTCCAACCAGGAATTGCAGCCCCTCAGGGCTGCGCAGCCACGTGACATCCAGACCGAGTTCGGCCGCCAGCGCTTCGTTGAGCACCAGCAGTCGCGGCTCCGGCGGCACGTCGGCTTTCCAGGAGACCGCCATTTCGGGCAGTTCACGAAAAAAGCGGTCCTGCAGGGCGATGGTTGTGTCGGGTGCGACGCTCACTCGATCCAGCCTACGGAGAGCCGCGACTCTAGCCGACGGCCTGCTTGATCAAGTCGCGGGCGCGGTCGAGCATCGAGGCGAACGGTCCGACGGCGAAATTCAGCTTCGCCGATTCCACACCGGGGTGTGGTCGGGTCGGGGCGATCGCCTCGGCGGCTCGCACGGCAGTCCCCATGCGCTTCAGGTCGTCGTCGTCGACTCGGTTTTGCAGCATGGGAAATTCTTCGCTCTCCTCATGCTCAGCGTGCGTCAGCACCGCGTCACGCAGCTTGGTCAGCCCCTCAATGAACTCGTCCGAGGTGATGTCGAGGCTCTCCAGGTTGGACAGCTGTTCCTTCGAGTCATGCTCTTCCTGCAACAGACCGTCGACAATCGCGTCACCCTCGTCGAACTCGCGACGGGTACGGGGGTGTACCACCATTTCTTCGGCTGACTCATGTACGGCGAGCAATTGACGCAGTTCAATGAACGGTTTTTCCCGCGCCTGCGGATCTGAGGCATGGAGCACCTCGTCGAACATGTCCTCGATCAGGTTGTGCTGCGCTTTGAGAAATGCGATCACTTCATCTGGCGATTGAATAATCATTTCGGTCATGCAAATACACCTCCTACGGAGGGTTTAGTTGAAAGCGCGGGCGGTGGGCTGTGCTCCGCTGGGCGTCGCATACCCCGGCGCCGACCTGCTAAAACTCCTGCCGGGCGGCAACCAGCCGCTCCACCTCGTGCAGGTCATAGGGCGCTCGCAAGCCCAGGATCAGGTGGTCAGCGCCCGCTTCTACCAGGGATTGCATCAGGAACGGATCGGGTCGCTCGATCCACACTGTGCGTTCAATCTGGCGCGGATCTCTACCCAGCTCGGCACACCAGCGGTCGATGGTGGCGTTCTTCGCGCGAATGATGTCGGGGTTTCCGTACCCGTTCCACATATCTGCATGCTGGGCCACCAATCGCAGTGTGCGCCGTTCCCCGTTGCCGCCGATCAGTATCGGCAATCGGCCGATCGGTCCGGGTTCCAGCAGAGTTAAGCGGCGGCGAATGCGTGGCAGCACCTCAGCAAGAAGATCGAGCCGCTCCCGCGGAGTCCGCACGGGATAGCCGTATTCGATTTCGTCCCGGTCCATCCAGCCGGATCCGATGCCCAGCACAGCCCGCCCGCCGGACAGGTGGTCGAGCGTGCGCGCCATGTCTGCCAACAGGTCCGGGTTGCGGTAGCCGCCACCGGTGACCAGCATGCCGACCTGCGAGACGTTTGACGTGGTGACGGCCATCGCGGCCAGGACCTGCCAGCCCTCGAAGTGTGCTTCGTCGGCGGATCCGTACAGCGGCGGAAAGAAGTGGTCCCAGGTCCACAGGCTGTCCACGCCCAGCTGATCGACGCCCTGCCAGCCCGCTCGCAGCGCGGACATCGTCGTGTTCTGCGGATGAATTTGAACGCCGATTTTGACCATCAATGGCAGTCAACAGCATTGCTCACTTAATGGTCACCCCCGCGTCGATCTTGAATTGCATACCGGTGACGAAACGCGCCTCGTCGGAAATCAAGTACAAGACGGCATGGCTGACGTCTATCGGATCGATGCACGGCGTCGGCATTGCGTTGACGAAGGTGGGGACGAGGTCGGCACGCCGGTGGGGTGGACGGAGTTGAGGCGGATGGTCGTCCACGCCTATCCGTCGAACTCGATTGGCAGACTGGTGGGCCCGCTCATGCCGAGTAGCGGCCGCCACGGAGCGGGCCCGGCAAGGCGCGGGTTGAGCATCCTGTGGGCCAGGATCTTGAGCGCTTCGCTGAGTTCCCGACGTGCCAGGTTGGCGCCCAAGCAGTAATGGGCACCGCCGCCGAAGGTCAGGATGGGCGGCGGATCGTTGCGGGTGATGTCGAAACGCGTCGGTTCGTTGTAGATCGACGGATCCCGGTTCGCCGCGTAGGTGTTCACGATGATGAAGGTGCCGGCCGGGAACGTGTAGTCACTGACGGTGACGTCGTCGGTGACACTGCGCAGGGTGCTGCACATCGAGGGGGAGTGGCGCATGGTTTCCTCGACGGCGTTCATGCCCAGTTCGGGGCGGTCCCGAAGCAACGCCCACTGTTCTGGGTGTTCGCACAGCGCCTGCATCGAGGCGGCCAATTGCGTACGGGTGGTGTCGGTTCCGGCCACCAGTATGCTGAACGCCAGCATGCGCACTTCACCGGCATCGAGTCGGTCGCCGCGATCTTCCGCCCGGATCAGTTCGGAAAGCAGATCGTCGGTCAGGGACTTCCGTCGATCAGCGATCATCCCGTCGATGTATTCGTCGAAGGCATCCCAGGCCTTCAGGACCTTGGGCTCCTCCTCGGCGAGATCGCAGTCGAAGCTGACTATTTTGAAGATGTCCTCGGCCCATTTCGAAAACAGCTCCCAGTCCTGCTGCGGCGCACCCAGCAGCGCACAGATGACGGGAATCGGATACGGCCGCGCGATCGCCTCGGCGAACTCACAATTACCCTCTGCGACAACAGCATCGGTCAGCTCATTGATGACGGTGTGAATGGTCTCGTCCATGCGCGCGGTTGCCCGCGGAGTGAAGGCCCTCGACACCAGGCTGCGCAACCGACGATGTTGGGCACCCTCCATGCAGAGGATGCTGCGCACGACCCGGTCCCACAGCTCACCCGACGTCACCCCGTGCGCGGTGAGGTGGATGCCCGGCGGGATCCCGAACCGCGGGTCGCCGAGCACGGTGCGAGCAAGGTCGTACGAGAGCACTTCTGGCCCAACGGGACCCAGCGCAATCGGTGCCTCGTGTTGCGCCCGCCGAAATTGTGGATAAATCTCCTGGGGTGTGTCCGTGATGTCGTAGTTGAGGACCGGCAGATCGGCGTCGAAGACGCTCGCCTTTGCGTTCACGGCAGATTGGTCGACAGCAAGGTCAGTGGTAGGCCGAGCACCGAGAGGTCGATTTCCTCGAGATAGTTGCCGTCACCCTCGAAGCCTTGCCGGAAGCGGGTTATCGAGCCGTAGCGCTTGGCGATGTCCTCTGCCGCCGAAGCTCCGGGAACCTGCACCACGACGGTGTAAATGCCATCACCGTGGCTCGCGAGGAACTCGTTTACCGAAGCGGCGACCTCAGCGGTGGATTCCGGGGCTGGACTGATCAGTTCGATGCCCTGACTCCAATCCAAGAGAACTCGAAGGCCAAGTTCGTCCAAGTTGATGTCGTTGAAACTGAAGCCAAGTTCTGTAAACAGTTGTGCGACAGTGTCTTGTCGCTCACGCGCCACCGCGAAGACGACGTGATGCAACCTCGTTGTCGAGGCCGTCATTTGCGCACCAGTCCTCGTGGCTGGATCAGGCCGAGATCCAAATGGGTGAGCCAACCGGGAGCGGCGTCGCAGACGTCGGGGATCGCATTGATGGCACCCATCGCGGTCCAGTTGTAGCCGGGATGCGTCATCGTCCCGTCCGGCGGATCGACACCCTCCAAGGTCAGTGCGCTCGGCGGGTCGCCTTCAATCTCAATGCGGTACCGCGTTTTTCCCCAATCCCAGGCCGGCTCGATACTGGTCGGACCGCTGGTCAGGTAGACGGCGTGGAAGACGATGAGCGGCTGACCCCCGACCAGGGCGGTCCAGGTGTGATGCTGCGCCGCAACCGTTCCGCTCGCGATTGCGCCGAGTTCGTGCGGTATGTCCTCGGTTGCGGTGGCAACCGCCAGATCGTGAGTGATGTCGTCGATTTCGACGCCGAGTCCGTCGGCGAGCATGTACATGGATTGGGCGAAGAAGGGCAGTCCTAGACCCAAGAGCGTGGGAGCAGAGAGGAATTCGTCCTTGTCCTTGCCGAAGCCCATCCAATCGATATGGTCCAGTGGCGCATCGGTCAGCACATTGACCACCTCGTACACCACGATTTTGTCGATCCTGCTGATGACTCGGGCGAGCGTGAGGGGGAGTAGGTCACCCGCGTAGCCGGGGTGAATCCCACCGCCGTGAAAGCTCGTCTGCCCATCGCGGCAGGCAGCCTCGATCTTGGCTGCTTCCTCGCGAAAGTCCTTGGATGGGTGAAAGAATCCGCTCGTCGTCACGACGTTCTTGCCGGACCGCAACAGTCGGCAGACGGTGTCGACGTCCATGATGATCGGCGTGTAAAACACACAGTCGGCATCGGTGAAGACGACCGAATCGATGTCATCTGTGGTGATGACGCCTGTTGGTGGAATACCGACGATGTCTCCCGCGTCCTTGCCGACCTTCTCGGGCGTGTGAACGAGCACGGCGACCAGATCAAAGACTGGGTTGTCGGCGAAGTGCCGGACCGCGACTTGGCCGACATCGCCTGTCATCCATTGAATGACGCGGTATCTCTTCTCAGGCATCAAGATTCCTTTCAGCTGCGGGCCAGCACGCCCCGCGGAAGCAACAGGGGCAGGTCGTTGTAGGTGGCGATGCCGGGCGGTGCCGACACGACAGCAGGTATCGCCGTGATGGCCGGCATGGCGGTGATAGTCAGACCGAGCATGATGTAGTCGTCGATCGATTCGCCGTGGAAGTCCGCTGGTGGCTCGAAACTCAGCGTGCTCTTGATGGTCGGGCGGCCCTCGACCGTGATCGTGTAACCGAAATCGGTCGACCACTTCGGCTCCAGCGACTGGCCCTTGGTCCACACGCCGCGGACCTCGATGACCTTGCGGTCGTCGACGATCCCCTGCCAGCGAACGTCAATGCCTGCGACGCAACCCTTCTCGATAGTCCAGTCGCCGGGCAGCAGCAGATCCTCTGTGGTTTGGGCATATTCGGCTTCGCATCGGACGTCGTCGAGTTGGGCTCCGAGGGCGTCGGCGATCAGGAATACCGCCTCGCGGAAGATGCCGGACCCTTTCTCGGTGATCGCGGCCAGGTCGGGCTGGTCCATCGGATAGCCGAAACCCATCGGGATCTCCGTGGCCGGAGAGTTGTAGATGGAGGTGTCGAAGGACTCCACAATGGATATTCGGTCCACCCGGTCGGAGATGCCCGCCGTGACGATGGCGAAAAGCTGTATGAAACCTGGGTTAATGCCGCTGCCGAAGATGGTCGAGCCGCCGTTCGCGCATGCTTCGCTGATACGGTCACGGCCGAGTTGATGGCCGGTGATGAATTCCGAGGTGGTGACGACGTTGATCCCCGCCTGCAAAATGCGAGTCACCTCGTCGACATTGGCGAACATCGGGTTGTAGACAACACAATCGGGCTTCAGTGCCAGTAGCGCCTCGACATCGTCGGTGGCCGGCACTCCGATGGGTTCGATGCCACACAGTTCACCGACATCACGACCGACCTTGTCAGGCGACCAGGCGTAGCAGCCGACAAGTTCAAGAAGCGAATTCGCTGCGATCGCGTGGACCGACTTCTTGCCCACGTTGCCTGTCGTCCATTGAACAACTCGGAGCTTGTCCGTCACGGCTTCGAGCCGGCGGGCTGTTGCGCGTGCTGCCGGGCGATTCGTTCGTCGTGGATGCGCACCAGTTCACGGAACCCCAGCCGGTGGTACTTCGGAACCGGTTGGATACCCCACACATCCCTGGCGGTGTCCTTGCCCTCGGCGCCCTCGGGCGGACCCAACGGCGGGTACGGGTACTTGCATTCCAACGCATCGTCGGAGTAGCGGACTTTGAGCAACTCACTGCAGATTTCGGTGAGGCTCAACGTCGGGTAGCCGTAGTAGACCGCCATGAACGGCAACGTGAACGCGCCTTCGATGACCAAGGCGATCAGGCAGACCAACACTGCACGCTTGATCCATTTGTGCATCCGCGCGTAGTACGGCGTGGTGCCGGGTGGAAGGTCCTCTGCCGTATCGTCTTTCGGAGATGTGGTTGTCATTGTTGCGCCCCTCTAGTCGGAGAAGATTTCGCGGTTGACGGTGTGCAGATACGGGATCGCCAGGAACGGCGTGATGTAGAAGATGTCGTAGAGCCACCACCCGACGACTGGAAACACGACTCCGGCGTAGCGCACGTCGGCGTACATCGTCATGTTGAACACGTAGGCGCACCAGATGACGGTGCCCATCCAGCAGGTGACGATCATCCATTGATGGCCCCACCGTTTCATCTGCAGGAATCCGATCGCCGCGGCGACCCGCATCGAGAAAACGGTGAGGATCAGCCCTGCGACGTAAGCCTTTTCACCAGGACCCGATGAGCCGCCGACCCATGACTCGTTGTAATGCCAGAAGTAGCCGGCATCGAACATGTTGCCCCAGCCCACCATCAGCACCCGGTTGATCAAGGTGTGGTTGGCGACGAGATCGAGCGCCCAGCCGAGGCTGTTGAGCATTCCATCGATCAGGACCAGGTAACCGATCAGGGTGACGATCATCGGCCGAACCGACAGTCCCGCGCGGAGGGCTTGGCGTTGCAGCCAGACGCCGCGCATGAAGATGGGCAATCCGAATATGCCAGGTGCCCAACACCCCATCAGGCCGGCGCCGACGATCATCCACTTGTCGGCCCGGCGCTGCGCGTCTCGCGATTCGTCGTCGTGTTCGTTGAGGCCGACGGAGTCGCGCGGAGCGACCGAAAGACTCACAGATCCCACCAGCCCCGGGCGAAGGACATATACAACTGGACTCCGAACATCACCAGCAGGTACCCGTAGATGAAGATCTGGAAGACGATGAGCGCTCTCTTGCGCTTGCTTTCTTGTTGATCCACCATCGTGGCTTCCTTTCCTAGACGGTTCCCGAGTTAGAGGTTTGGGTTGTCAGCAGGGTCGCCGCGGCGACTTCACGGAGACCTTCATTGATCGCCCCGTCGGTACTGAGCGGTGCGAGTATGCAGGCTTCGGCGGCGTTCATTTCCGACGCTCCGGACGAGATCAGCTTCGCCGCGGTGACCAACACCCTCGTCGACGGTGGCTCGAAGTGGAAGACGTCGTCCGCGTTGCGGATGGCGTTGGCGCATTGGACAAGTCGGCCGGCAACCGCAACGTCGACGCCCGCCTCCGCCACGATCACCTGCGCCTCGTGTTCTGGCGGTAGGTATTTCATCGGCAGGGTGGCGAATCGTTGACGAAACGAAGGCTTCAACTCTTTCAGCGAGCTGCGGTAGGCGGGATTGTAGGAACAGACGAGCATGAACGAATCCGGCGCCTGGACAACTTCGTTGGCGCGATCCAGGTAGAGAGCGCGGCGGTGATCGGTCAGCGAGTGCAGGATGGCCAGTGAGTCGTGCCGGGCTTCCACCACTTCGTCGAGGTAGCAGATGGCTCCTGCTTTGACGGCGCGGGTCAACGGGCCGTCGGTCCACACGACGTCGCCGCCGGTGACCATGAAGCGACCGACGAGGTCGGAACTGGTGAGATCGTCGTGACAGCTGATGGTGACGACGGGCTGGCGGAGCAGCGCACCCATGTGCTCGACCAAACGGGTCTTGCCGCATCCCGTCGGGCCGGTCAGCATCACCGGAATGTGTTCGCGGTAAGCCTGTTCGAACAGTTCCACTTCATTGCCGTTGGCGATGTAGGTGTCGGTCATGCGGCGACCAGCTCTCGATGGACGTGGGCGAGCACCCTCGGCAGTTCCTCGACGCGTTTGATTCGTTGCGATCGGCGTGCTCCGAACACTTCGGGCAGCGGGTCGACCCGGGTCGGCCCGACACCCACGTAGTACACGGATACGCCGGCATCGTTGGCTTCCTCGACCGCGTGCGCCACGTCGGCCCACGCATAGCGGCCTTCATAGCCCTCGTCGGACATGAGTCCGTCGCCGATGACGATGAGCAGCCGCCGTTCCGACGGTTGCGCGAGCAGGCGCGAAGTCAAGTGGCGAATCGGTGCACCGAGCCTGGTGTAACCGCCTGTCATCAGTCCGGCGCTGCCGGGTGCCACGAATCGGCTGTCGCGGAAATCTTTGAGGCAGCGGACTTCCACGCGATGGCGAGTGTTGCCGGTGAAAACGAAGATGCCGTGGCGTTCGCGGGCGAGCGTCATCGCGCGAGACAGGGCATCCGCGCATTCCAGTTCCAGCCGGAAGATCCGCCCGCCGTGCACTCCCAACGACGAACTACCGTCGAGCAACAGCGCAGTGCTGACATCACGGCCGCTGGGTAGCAGCTCCCGGAAGATCCTGGGCTCGCTGGATTGGCTGGCGTCGCTGGTCATCGTCTCGATGTAGTGGCGGACGTACTGTTCAACATCGAGGTCGGATCCGTCTTCGAGTCGATTGGTCATCGCGCGATGGGTGTGCTCTTCGAACCACTTCCGAAGATTCGCCGACATCGGCGCTGGCCGGCTGGTGCGAGCAGCAGGCGGGTATTCGAGGACCGAGACATGGTCCTTGAGGAAGCTCTTTGTCCACGCATTCCACTCGGGATAGGGGATGCCCTGCCTGCGCGCGGGACTGATATCGACGTCGTTGTCCTCGGGACGACTCGGCGGCGGCAGGTTGGGATTGCGTACGCCGCCGTCTCCGCCCACCGGAACCGAGTAGGGACGAGGATGGCGCTGCTGTGTGGTGGTCCACGGCATTCTGCCGAATCGCTTGATCGCACTGGCCAATCCACGCGCGCTCGAGTCGGTGTGCGGCAACATTCCCAGCAATGGGTGTTCGGGGATCTGCTGCCGGGTGCGCGACATCTCAATAGCGCGGTCAAACATCGCCGGGGCGTCCAGATCCGGGTCGCCGACTTCGAAGTCGGGCAGCAACCTGGCGATCTCGGGCATCAGCCCCGGCCACCTCGAGGCGATCCAGCCCAGGGCGACCCCTGCCTCGACGATCGTGAGGGCGCGGTGCTCACGGGGGGTGAGGTCGATCAGCCGGTAATGAGCGAGGCGCTCCTTGGACGGCGAGCATTGCAGCGCCACACCGCAGGTCAGCGTCCTGCGGGTCCAGTCACGGGTGAACGATGGGTAGGGGACGTGCACCAGGTCGAATGCGTTGCTCACGCCGAAGCTGCGCTTCTCACCCGTCGTCAAGCGGGCGCCGCTACGACGCTGCTCGCTGAACGCCACTGCGGTCAACGCGCAGCTACGCTCAATCGACATCGCCGACTTGTCGGCCGCCTCGACCATGCGATCAGAACGTTCCGATGTTGGAGAACATCCAGTACCAGAACCAGATGATCAATCCGGTTCCGCCCCAAGCGGCTACGTAGCGCAACAGTTCCCAGACCATGTCCATCTGCCGAATCTCCTTATCGGGTAGTTGAAGTCATCGGGGCTCCAGGCTGCGGACGGCGGTAGCGACGAGCTTGCTGAGCATCGTGTCGCGCGCGTTCCCGGAGGGCGTGGTGCTCAGTGCGCCGTAAATGCCGAGCAGAAAGAAGACCGCACTGTAGAACGGGTCTACCTCGGCGTGCACCTCACCGAGGTCGCGTGCCCGCTCGATTTCCTTGACCAGCAACACGATTACCGGGTGGTCAGTCCATTCCTCGTCGCGCTTGGGACGCGTCGGGGAGAAGTGGATGCCAAGAAAATCCCGGAAAAGTGGCCCGCCGAGGCGTTGTTCGAGGTCGACGACCAGTCGCGCGACCTCGGCCAGCACGTTGGGCAGGTCACGCGTCTGGGTGAGGAATCGGGACAGATCGACCGCAAGGCGTACTTCTTCGCGGCGCTCCAACTCGAGCAGGACGTGTTCTTTGGTGGGGAAGTGGAAGAAGAACGTGCCGTGCGCGACCCCGGCCGCGCTGATGATCGCACTCACCTCGGCGGCGGCCATACCCGAGCGCTGGAACTCGGCCAGCGCCGCACCGAGCACCCGCTGCCGTGTCTGCAGCCGCTGCGCCTCGCGTACCGAGGGTTTGACCTGAGCCGTCATCGTGTGCTCTTTGTAACTCGTTTACTGACCTAAGTCAATATAATTTGGCGGACCGTGGTCGGTGATGATCTTGAATATGCCTATTGAGCTGGCTAATCGAACTCGACGCCGCGCCGAACGTCCTTGACATAAGTCAATGAGATCGAGATCGCCATCAGTCCGAGAAGATCTCGCGGTTCACGGTGTGCAGATACGGGATCGCAAGAAACGGGGTGATGTAGAAGATGTCGTAGAGCCACCAACCGACGACCGGAAGTATGACGCCGGCAAAACGCACGTCGGCGTACATCGTCATGTTAAATACGTAGCCGATCCAGATGACCGCACCCATCCAGCAGGTGACGACCATCCACTGATGGCCCCACCGTTTCATCTGCAAGAACCCGATCCCGGCGGCGATCCGCATGGTGAAGACGGTGAAGATCAGGCCGACTTCCCAACCCTTCTCGCCGGGCCCCGCCGCCCCGCCGATCCACAGCTCGTTGAAGTGCCAGAAATAGCCGGCATCGAACATATTTCCCCACCCCACCAACAACACTCGGCCAAGCAGGGTGTGGTTGCCCACCATGTCCAGCGCCCAGCCCACGGTGTTGATGGCGGCATCGATGATGACGAGGTAGCCGAGCAGTGTGACGAGCATCGGCCGCACCGACAGCCCTGCCCGCTGCGCTCGCCGGAGCAACCAGACTCCACGCAGAAATAGGGGGAGGCCGAAGACTCCGAGGGCGGCCGTGCCGATGAGCAGGCCGCCCGAGATCAGCCACTTGTCGGCCTGTCGTTGCGCGAGCTGAGACTGCTCCGTGTGCTCGTCGAAGGTCAACCCGTCGCCGGTACTGGGGGCGGTCTGCCCGTGTCCGTTGGCCCGCCGGAAGTTCAATGTGGGCAGATTCAAATTCGCCTCCCTCAACCCAGCCTGTTCTAGTCCAGAAACTGACTGAGGTCAACAGTGGCACTAGCGTGCCTGCAGGCTCCGCAGCGTCCTGGTCACGTAGTCGCCGAGCATTTCATCACGTGTCGGCCAGGTGTTCGTCGTCGTCAACAACGCGTACAAACCGAGCAGGAAGAACACTGCGCTGTTCATCGGGATGACATCAGGATCGACGCTGCCGCGTTCCTGCGCCTGCTCGATCTCACGGGCCACCGCCATGATCAGTGGGTGGTCCTTCCCGTCTTCGACAGGCGGACGAGTTTGGGAGAAATGCAGTGCCAGAAAATCTTTGAACAATTCCTCGCCGAGTCGGCGTTCCAGGCCCGCCACCAGTCGAACTGCTTCGTGGAGCACACCCGCGAGATCGTGCTCTGCCGCCAGAAACCGGGCGAACTGGTTTGCGATGCGTGCTTCTTCGCGGTGCTCCAATTCGAGCAAAACATGTTCTTTGGTGGGGAAGTGGAAGAAAAAGGTGCCGTGCGCAACTCCCGCCGCCGCCACGATCGCGCCGACGTCGGCTTCGGTCATTCCGGAGCGCTTGAATTCCGCGACTGCGGCGCCGAGGAGTCGCTCTCGCGTCTGTAGGCGTTTGGTCTCGCGTGCCGAAACTTTGTTGCTTGCCGTCATTCAGTCCGTTCCACTTCCACCGCAAGATTCGACTGCAAACAGTATCGCGACCGCGACAGTCAAGCCAGGCGCATTGTCCGCTGCGGGCCCAGCTAGTCGTTGACTTAGGTCAGTTTCAGTCGTTAGATGGGGACGGCAGCAGGTCCGCCGCCGTCCGGTTTGGATCTGACGGAAGGAGCTCGCATGGCTTTGGAGCAGTTCAATCTGGCGGGCCAGGTCGCCATCGTGACAGGCGCGGGCAAGGGTGTCGGTCAGGGGATCGCCCGGGTGCTGGCCGAGGCCGGCGCGACGGTGGTCGGCACCGCACGGACAGAGTCCGACATCGTGGCGACGATCGCCGGCATCGAGTCGGCCGGTGGCAAGGGGCTGGCGCTGGTCGCGGACGCGATGAGTCGCCCCGACGGCGAGCGGGTGGTCGCGGCGGCGATGGAGCGTTTCGGCCGCATCGACATCCTGATCAACAACGTCGGCGGCGCCACGTACGGAAGGTTTCTGGACATTACCGACGCAGACTTCCAGCTCGCCTTCGACTGGTGCGTCACGTCCACGTTCATCATGAGTCAACTCGTCGCCCGGCACATGATCGAAGCCGGCCGGGGCAGCATCGTCAATATCTCCTCGGGCTCAGCGCGTTTCGGTATTCGCGCGCTGGCGGCCTACTGCACCGCTAAGGGCGGCCTGGAAGCGCTCACCCGCGCGATGGCGCAGGAACTCGCCCCGAAAATTCGGGTTAACGCCATCGCGCTCGGGTCGTTCGCTACCGACGGTCTGCAGTCGAGCCTCGATCTGATGCCAGGGTCGCGGGAGAAGATGGAGGAGTCGACGCCGTTGCACCGCCTCGGCAATGTCGAAGACCTCGGCCGCCTGTGTGTGTACCTGAGCACGGCTGACTGCTACGCCACCAACGCAACCTTCCACGTGGACGGCGGAATTGAATCTAATAACTCACCATTGCCCATCCCCGACTACTGAGACCCGACTACTAAGGCGGCCCGAATGCGCAGGGTGATCCAGTTTTCGACGGGCAACGTAGGGCGACATTCGTTGCGAGCCATCATCGGACGGCCCGATCTCGAGCTGGTCGGCGTTCACGCGTCGAGTCCGGACAAGGTCGGCAGAGATGCCGCCGAGCTGTGCGGGCTGGTCGAGCCCACCGGCGTCGTCGCCACTGACGACCTGGAAGCCTTGGTCGCGCTCGGAGCCGACTGCGTGGTCTATACGGCGCTGGGTGAGACACGGCCGATGGAGGTCATCGGTCAGATAACCAGATTCCTCGCGGCCGGCACCAATGTGGTTGGCACCTCGATGGTCTGGCTTGCGACACCGCGCCAGGCCGATGAGTGGCTGCGAGACCCGCTGCAACGGGCGTGCGAGGCCGGGAACACGTCGCTGTATGTAAATGGCATCGACCCAGGCTTTTCCGGCGACACACTGGTCTATTCAGCGTGCAGCCTAGCTACCCGTATCTCCTCGATCACCGTCCAGGAGATATTTGACTACGCAAACTACGATGACTACGAATTCACCGGCACATCAATGGGTTTCGGGATGAAACCAGATGATGATCCACCCATGCTTTTCCTGCCCGGTGTCGTAGTGGCCATGTTTGGCGGCGCGGTACGAAATTTGGCAGACCACCTCGGTATCACGCTCGACGAGGTGCGCCAACGTGATGAACGTTGGTACACAACGGAACCGATCGACTGCATCATGACCAAAGTGGAACCGGGCGGAATGGCCGCGGTCCGGTTCGCCGCCGAGGGCATCGTCGACGGGCAGCCAGTGATCACCCTGGAGCACATCACGCGGCTCACGAACGCCGCGGCACCCGATTGGCCCTTTCCGCCCGACGGCCAGGCCGGGGTGCACCGGGTGGTTGCCGAGGGAGAACCTCGGATAGAGATCAACACACACGTCTCGCATCCGCTGTTCGACACAACAGACGCCGGCTGTATCTCTACGGCCGCCCGGGTGATGAATGTCATCGACTGGGTTTGCCGTGCGCCCGCGGGATTGATTGCTGCCGATGAGATTCCGGCTGCGGAGACGCTCCGCGGCCTGATGTGGCGTTGACTGAATCAGTCGGCGCAGGCAGGCTCCCGCCGGGGGAGTGCAACGTTGCGGCGCGCCCCTCCGTAGGCTCGGAGACCATGACCGAGCGCCCGGGACTCTCGCTGTATCTCCGCACATTCAGCAACGAACCGAATCAGGACTGGGGCACGACCCTGGACACCGCCCGCGCCATGGACGCGGCCGGCGTCGACCGCGTGGTGGTGTCCGACCACGTCGTCTTCGGCGAGAATCTGGACGCGTACGCGGACCCGTCGGCCGGCGGCACCGCCGGTGGTCGACAGCCGACCGGTCCCGACGGGGAATGGCTGGAACCACTGATCCTGTTGACAGCGGTCGCCGCCACCACCACTCGCGTCCGGCTCAGTACCGGCGTCCTACTCGCGGCGTTGCGACGGCCCGCGGTGCTCGCCAAACAACTGGCGACCCTCGATGTGCTGTCCGGGGGCCGGGTCGACCTCGGTGTCGGAATCGGTTGGCAGCGGGAGGAATACGATGCCGTCGGGCTCCGATTCGACCGCCGGGGACGGCTGCTGGACCATACGCTCGAGGTCTGCCAGACGCTGTGGACGCAGCAGCGTGCCGAATACAACTCGCGCGAGTTGACCTTCGACGGCATCCACCAGATGCCGAAACCGGTGCAACCGGGCGGTGTGCCCATCTGGGTCAGCGGAACGGTCAATCCGGCAGTGGCTCAACGGCTGGGTCGGTTCGGGAAACGCTGGATTCCGTGGGGCCCGGCGATCGGCGACCTCAAGGGCGCCGTACCCGCCATGAAGCAGGCGATCGCCGAATCCGGCGGCGACCCGAGTGACCTACAGGTTCAAGGCTCGGCGGTTTTGAAGAAGGGATCGGATCGGTCGATCGACGTGCACGCCTCGGTTGCCGGGGTGCCACAGATGCTGGCGGACGGGGCTACCGACATTCGCTTCTCGGGATCGCTGCCCGACGACGCCGAACAGGCCCGGGAGTTGTTGGAGGACTTGGTCGCTGCGTTTCGGAGAGTTACGGACTGACCAGGACGTCGCGGGGCGCGGTGAGCGGCAGGTCAAGCGAAGTCGCGATACCGGCCGGTGCGGCAACGACGTACGGGATCGCGTTGACGACACGCATGGCGGTGGCCTCCATGCCGGCGTCACTGGCGTCGGAATGCGTGTCGGCAACCCCGAGTCGCAAGTCGCAGTTGATCTGCGGTTCGCCGTCGATGATGACGCGGTAGGTTCCGTTCGGCGCGCTGGCCCACTCCGGTGCCAGGTCCGGGGCCATTCGGTTGACGTGCTCGATGGTGATCACCGCACGGCCGTCGACCATGCCATGGGTCTCGGCCCGGATCGCACCACACGTGCCGGCCTCGATGATGCCGCACGCCACCACCAATTCCCTTGGTGTGGCGACGCGTTCGTAGTTCTCGGTCACGTCGTCCAGGGTGATGTCCAGGGCGCGGGCGACCATGCCGACCGGCGGGCCCCAAGCGAATTTCTGGGCTCCGTTCAACGAGAGCAGCGGCGTGTAGTCCATCGGCATGCCGAAGCCCATCACGTCGAACATCATGTGCTTGTTCGGATAATCCGAATAGTCGAAAATCTCTTGGGCACGAATAGATTTGATGTTGTTCGACAGGGTGGAGAGCAGGATTGCGAGTTGGTCGCCGGCGAAACCCGGCTCGATGCCCGATGTGTCCGCGGTAACGCCGCCCGACAGGGCTGCGGCACGAACCTTGCTGGCCAGCCGGGGAATCCAGTAGTCCGGAAACATCATGCCCGGCGTATTGGTGCTGACGATATTGATGCCGGCCTCGAGGAACCGGACATAGTCCCGGACGGCCGCAGCATCCAATTCCGGCCCTGCGGCGGTATATACGACGCAGTCCGGTTTCAACCCGATGATCTCGTCGAGGTCTGCGGTGGTGGTCACCCCGAGCTGCCCGAGCCCGACCAGTTCGCCGGCGTCGCGGCCGGTCTTCTCGGGGCTGTGCACCCAGACGCCCACCAGCTCGTAATTGGCTCGACGGGCGATCGCGCGCAGCGCGTGTGCGCCGACCCCACCGGTAGAGATGACCGCCACCCGTAATGGAGTGTCAACCGACATCACGGCTCCTCTTGTCGAATGTGCCTTAAGTCGCGGCGACGAGCTTGTTGTACTGCGGGCAGTAGGCGCGCACGGAGATGGCGACGAAGTCGGCGGCGTGGGCGCTGAACGCGGGACTGCTGGACTGGAACTGCACGACGATCTGTTGCACCGTCATCCCCACCCCGAGGTTCTGACACACCGTCTTGCCGTTGAAGACCGCGTCCTTGGGATTGGCGAACTCGATGCCCTTGTCGTTCAGGGCTGCGATGTAGCGACTGTCCTGGTCTGGGGTGGAGGAGACGGTCGTGGTGGCAGCCGCTGCCGACGTCGTCACCGGGGCGGCCGTGGTCGACGGTGCTGTAGCGGTCTGATCAGAAGACTTGTCGTTGTGCATTATCCAACCGGCCACCACGATCACCGCCGCCAGTGCGAGACAGACCAGCAACAACGCGGCTGCCCTGGTCCACGCGGTGGTCCAGGTCTGGTCGCTCTCTGCGGGTTCGCTTGACCCGTCCTGGTTGTCGGGCACGCCGCGGGCGTTGTCGGCGGGCAGCTGCGCTACGTCCGGGACGTCGTTACCGCGAGACCATGCCAGATTTACGGATTCGGTGTTCGCGGAGTTGGGCACCGCGGTTGTCTCGCCGTAGTGGCTGTCGGCGGGCCCGCCCGGGTCGGACATTAGGTCATGGTAGACCGCGGACGCGGCCTCAAGTCAGGTGCCGGTTACGCCAGCGGGAGAGGCGACCGGTGGGTGCCTGGATCGCCGCCATCACCGAACTCATCGACGACGCCACCGACTTGGGTTCCTCCCGCTCCGAGGCGGGTGCCGCGGGCGCGTCGCCCTCCCACCAGGTCGGTTCCAGCAACGCCGAAGTCACCGGAATGGCCTTGTCGACGCTTGCCTGTCCCCACCTGCACGCACGGTCGATCGCGCCGGTCGACGGAGCCAGGTTGATCGGCGACAACGTCGGCTCGAAGCGGACCAGATGGTCGGCGTAGGGCAGATTGCGCATCATCTGCAACTGGATCGCTTGCAGTATCGGTGCCAGCCACATGTGGCGCGAATCCCATTGGGGATGGAAGCAATCGAAGGCCAGATAGCAGGCGTTGCGGGTGCCGAGCTTACCGTCGCGGACGCGTTTCCAGGCCAGTTCTACGGGGACATTGCTGGCTGCGCCGCCGTCGACGAGCGCCGCGATGTCGCGGTCCGCGAGCAAGTCGTCGAGGAGGGGGATCATCCGGGGCGCGTTCGTTTCGTGGTGCAGCACCCCCGGGATCGCAGACGAGAACGACGCCGCGTCGAGCACGTCGAAGTCCAGCGCCGGATCGTCGCCAGTGACGACGATCGGCTTGACGACGCGCAAGTCGATGAACGCCGAGACCTGCCACATGCGAGCAGCTACCAGCGGACCAATTCCTATGGGGCGGAACGGAAGTGACCGCAGTTGCAGCGCTGCCAGCTCAGGTCGTCGGAAGCGCGACGGCAATGCCGAATACGGTTGCCTGCGCACACCGGCAAGGACGACGTCGAAGGGCACCGCGAGGTCGGACATGCGCATCCGCTCGCCGTCTTCGCGACTGAGCAGGGCCTCGGCGAACTCGTCAAAGCGCAGCGCGAACAGGCCGGCCATGCCGTGCCGTCGACTGAATTTCTCAGGGCCGAGGATGGCCCGGTAGGACACCGTCTTGGCCCAGTCCACATACTCCTCGATCGGCACCGGAAGTTCGCGGGCCACCAGGCTGCCCATGATCGACCCGAAAGACGAGCCGATCATGTAATCGGGCGTCTGGCCGGCTTCCAGCAGACGTTGGATGCCGCCGATATAGACGAAGCCCGCGCCCCCGCCGCCGCCAAGGACGGTGACGAGTTTCTTGTAGCCGACTTCGGCGTCGAGTTCGGCTGGTGAGAAATCGTTGCGGTGGCGTTCGACGAGTACTTGGCGCTGATCGTCCTGGTCGTCGCTCAGGCCGGCCAGCACGTCCCGTGTCGACGTCAACGCCTTGATCGGATCCGCTACCTCGCGCAGCGGCCCGAACAGCGCGTCGACTACCCGGGACCGCCACGGCCCGACTTCGGCGCCCACCGCGACGTCTCCGCGTCCGCGGCTGCCACCCGGACCTGCCGCGCCGGGCTCGAAGTCGGCGAGCCGGGCGAAGTTGAGGACATAGCGCAGTTTTCGCAGTTCCTCGGCGCTCAGAACGTCCGGGTGGGCCAGATGGTTACGGACTAGTCGGTTTTCCATCTTCTGCAGCAGCAGGGCCGGTTCGGCCGACGGCAGGTCGACGGTGTCGAGGGCCGCGGCGGTGGCTTTGGTTTCGTCGTCCTCGAGATCTTCGAGGCTGGGCATCAGGTCAAAGGCGGGTGCGTTTCGGCCTCGACGGGGCACGAAGCGGTCGCGCAACGTGCCGACGAACGGAATGTCCATGAGGCACTACCCTCTCATCACTCCGTCTTGCCTAGTGTCCGGGGACGGGAACGGTAGGCAACGCAGCGGTGCCCGGCCAGCAACCCAGCGGGCTGATGCCTTTATTGATAGCGGCAGTAATGCAGTTTTGCACCACGACGTTGGGGTCATTGCTGATCGAGCGGGACAGGATCTCGTTTGCTTTGGCCTGGGCTTCGGCGGTCCGCTGCGACTCGATCGCGATCGAGGTCTGCGCCCGCTGCTGATTGAGCTGGTTGATCTTGTCTTCGGTGCCCTGGTCGTACTGAATGGTCGGCACGTTGACATCGAAGATGTCCACCTGGCCGCCGACGTCCTGGCGGAGAATGTCGGCAGCCTTCTTTGCCAGCGCCGGCAGCGGCGACACTTCCAGGTTGCGTGGGTCCAGCGGGTTGAACGCGGCGAACACCTCGTTCAGCGCGACCGACAGATTTCGCTCGATGAGATTGACGCGCACGTTGTCGAACGTCTTGTACTGCTGGAACAGCTCGGGTGCGGCGGGCTGTTTGAGTTGCCAGCGAATGCTGACATCGGCCCACGCGGTGGATTGGTTGCCCAGTCGCACCATGATCCGCTCGTCATGGCTGCCCTCTTTGACGTACTTGTCGATCTGCACCGCGCCGTCCATTTGGTGGGTCATCTGCCAGGGCCACTTGCCGTGGAAGCCGTTGTTCAGACTCACGCCCGTCGGTCGGCCGAACGTGGTCACGATCGCTATCTGGCGGGTCCCGACGACGGTGAAGCAACCGAGGAAGAAGCACAGCGCGGCTACCGTCAGCGCGACGAACGTCACCCGTTTCCCGCGGGCCCGCCCTCTGTCGCTACCGGCGAATTTCCAGAGCACGGCCGCGACCCCGCCGGCGATCAACCCCAAGACGAACAGCACGATCTGCCACGTCATCCCCGGACTCCTTCTCCCGTGTTTCCTTAGCCCTTACATGATGTAGGTGAAACGCGACGTAAATCAGCAGGAGGCATCAACGATGGCCCGAATATCATCTGACCTTCGGTTGTCGAAGTCTGAGTTGGACGAGCTGATGACGACGGCGTGGAACATGCGCATCGCCACGGTGGGGCCGGGGCAGCGGATCAACGTCACCCCGTTGTGGTTCGGCTGGGCGGGCGGGCGGGTGTACTCCTTCTGCCGTGGGCAGAAGGTCGCCAACTTGCGGCGCAATCCCGCGTGCACCGTCTTGGTCGATCGCAACGAGCGTTACCCGGAGCTGATGGGTGTGATGTTCCAGGGCCTGGCGACCGTGCTGGAAGACGCCGAGCAGGAAACGGCGGATCCGCATCTGGAAGAGGTGCGCTGGCAAATGGGGGCCAAATACGCTGGCGGACATGGGGAACCGCATAGTGAGGGGCCGGTGCGCTACCCGCAGACGGCCGCCGGGCGCTCGGCGCGTTGGGTGGTTTTCGAACCGGAGCAGCTGGTCAGTTGGGACAACCACAAGTTGCCCACACTGAAGGCTCGTTGATACGAGCCATCGACACTAGGCCGCACGGTCGCGACCCGCTGCGCCCGGCTTCGCCGGCCTTGCGATCGCGACTAGATCCGATGGTCGCGACCCGCTGCGCCCGGCTTCGCCGGCCTTGCGATCGCGACTAGATCCAATGGTCGCGACCCGCTGCGCCCGGCTTCGCCGGCCTTGCGATCGCGACTAGATCCGATGGTCGCGACCCGCTGCGCCCGGCTTCGCCGGCCTTGCGATCGCGACTAGGCTCCCGATCATGGCTATCGACCGGGCCGCGCTCATCGCCGGCAGCATCAGATTCGCTTCGGGTGTTTCGTTCCTCGTCGACCCCATAAGTGCCAACAAGCTCTGGGGCGATCCCGATGACCAGACGGCGACGGCGCAATTGCTGTTGCGGTCGATGGGCTACCGCGACGCGTTGATCGGTGGCTTGCTCGCGGTCGCCGGCCTACGGGGCAAGAACACCCGCGGGTGGTTCCTGGCGTCGGGCGGTGCGGACGCGGCCGACCTGCTCGGTGGACTCAGCGTCCACAACGAGTTGAAGCCCGCGCAGCGGATCATCGGCCTCGGCGGCGCCGGCGTCGGCATCGGCGTTGGACTGTGGGGCGCGTTGCGCCGCAAGCCAAAGCGAGCCGAGGCGTTAGAAGCCTGACGCGCCAGGACCCTAGGTCCAGGGCCCGATGCCGCCGACCTTATCGATGCGGATGCGGGTCAGGAATCCCGGCGGCGCTCCCTCTGGTGGGAACACGTTCGGGTCCGACAGCGTCTGAGCAAGTTCCTTGAGGAGTTCGGGTGCGCCGCCCTCGACGATCCGCGCCGTGCCGGTAATGGCCAGGAAGGGCCGCATCGCCTGGCCCGGGTCCTCAACCGACGCGATCGTCAGCGCGACCCGCGGATCGTTGCGCACGTTGCGAACCTTCTTGTGTTCGGCCAGATGTGCGGTGACGAGTTCATCGCCGTCCGACGTCGACTGCAACGCGACCCAGACCAGGCTCACTTGGGGGCTGCCATCCGGATTGAGGGTGACCAGCGTGGCGTCGGCACCCTTGCCGATGAGTTCTCGTGCGGCGTCGTTGAGCTTCATGCGATGTTCTACCGCGGTGCGGGGCGATTAATTCCCGGTCCCCGCCTACGTTGCGGAAAGCGGTCGAGGCAGTTTCGCTCCGTGCCGGTTCGCGGCGACATTGTGGGCAGCCCGTCGAGTCGTGAATTCCACACTGCGAGTGGTTAATTCATCGATCAACGACGCACCGTCAACTAGTTGTTGGTGGGTGGTGGTTGGGGTTGGAAGGGTGTGTACCACCACCAGTCGGCGCGTTCGCCGATCGGTCCGGGGCAGGGTGGCACGGTGGGTGGGGGTTGGGTGGGTGGGCGGGCCAGTGATCCCGGGTGCAGTGGTCGTCCGTCGTCGTCGGTGACGGTGAGTGCGTTGGCGGGTCCGGTGATGGTGATGCCGCCGCGGTGGTGCAGCCGGTGGTGGTAGGGGCAGAGCAGCACCAGGTTGTGCAGTTCGGTGGGGCCGCCGTTTTCCCAGTGGATGATGTGGTGGGCGTGCAGGCCGCGGGTAGCCCCACATCCGGGAACCGCGCAGCATTGGTCGCGGTGTTCCAGGGCGCGGCGTAGCCGGCGGTTGATCAGCCGGGTGGTGCGCCCGGCTCCGATGACGTCGCCGTCGCGTTCGAACCACACCTCGGCGGTGGCGTCGCAGCTCAGATACTGCCGGTGGGCGTCGGTGAGCAGCGGCCCCAGGTGCAGGGCGGCGAGCTGTTCTTTGATGTCGAGATGCACCACCACGGTGGTGTGCGCGCTGTGCGGGCGGCGCGCCACTTCGGTGTCCCAGCCGGCCTCGATGAGACTCAGGAACGCGTCGATGGTGGCCGGCAGCGGCGGCGCCGTCTCCGAAGGGCCGGTGTTCTCCCGGTCCTGTTTCCACTGCGTGATGAGCGCGTCGCGATGCGCTTGCAGGGCGGCGTCGAATGTCGCGGCGTCGTCGTGGGGCAGTGTGATCCGCCAGGTGGTGGACTGCTCGTCGCTGGTTTTGCTGATCGCACGCAAGGGTTCGGGCCGGGGATCGGCGTCGGGTGGCGGCGGCTCCAAACTGATCGCCTTGCGTAGTTGGCTGACGGTGGCGACCGCAGCCAACTGCGCGTAGTGCTCGTCGGATCCCTGGCCGCCGTGTTGGGCGATGACGCCGACCTGATCCAGCGATAACCGGCCTTCACGCAGACCGGCGGTGCAGCGGGGGAATTCGTCGATGCGATGGGCGATGGTGGCGATGGCGTCGGCGTTGCCTTTGGAGGAGGCGGTCCGCCACGCGACCAACGCCGACACCGACCGGGCACCGGTCATCCCGCACAACCGGCCGTGATCGATCTCAGCGACGATATCCACAATCCGACCATCGATCGCATTACGCTGCCCGGTCAACTCCGAAAGCTCCTCGAACAACTCAGCAAGACGCTCTTTCGGGGTCACCACCACCGCGCCAGAGACTGCGATCGAGGACATAGCCCCAGTGTCTCAAGCTGGTCTGACAACTTTGTCTACACGACGATGCGCAGCCGCTCCCAGCCGCGAACCGTGGAGGTGGGCGACAGTTTGAGGCTGTCGTAGTCGATTCCCCACTCCGGCCAGCGGTTGAGCATTTCGTCTAACGCGACTCGACCTTCCAGTCGCGCCAGATTCGCGCCCAGACAGTAGTGCACGCCCTTGCCGAAAGTGAGGTGCGAGATGTTGTCTCGGTGGATGTTGAAGGTGTCGGGGTCCTTGTAGCGCAATGGGTCTCGATTGGCCGAGCCGAAGAGGAGCAACACCGCGCTGCCAGCGGGCACCGTGCGGCCATAGGCCTCGAAATCGCGGATCGTGTAGCGGGCGACGTGTGGGCCGGTCGGTTCGAAGCGCAGCGTCTCGTCGACCGTACGGTTCAGCAGCGACCGGTCCCGGTCGATTTCCCGGCGCTGGTCGGGATGTTCGGCAAGCACCTTGGCCAGCCAACCGATCAGACGACCGGTTGTTTCGTTCCCGGCGCCGGCGACCACCTGGGTGTAATGCAAAACCTCTTTGCGAGTGAGCTTTCTGGTCACGCCGTTCTCGTCTTCGAACTCGACGTTGAGAAGTGAGGTCATCAGATCGTCGGAGGGATTCTTGGAACGCCACTCAACGTAGTCGGCGTAGATACGGCCATCGGCGATGGCATCGGGGTCGGCCACCTTCATCGGCGTGCCGGGCTTGGTACGCAAATTCGCGTCATTCGCGTCGCGCACGCCGATCTGCTCGTCTTCGGGGATGCCCAGCAGCATGCCGATCACCCGCATCGGCATCATCGACGCAAGTTCGGCGATGATGTCGAATCCGTCGGACCCCACCAGTGGGTCTAGGCACTTGATGCAATAGCGCCGGATCTGGTCTTCGATGGCCGCCATCCGCCGCGGGGTGAAGACCCGCCCCATCACGCCGCGCAGCCTGGTGTGCGTCGGCGGGTCCTCGAACATCATCACCCCGGGCGGCATGTCGAACTTGGACTTGACCAATTCGAGAATGTCACTTCGGCTGTTGGAGAACGTCTCCCAGTCGGACAGCGCCTTCTCGACGTCAGCGTGCCGCGAGATCGCCCAGAAGTCGTAGCGCTCGTTGTAGTAGAGCGGGGCCTCGTCGCGTAGGCGGGCGAAGGTGGGGTAGGGGTCGGCGGTGATGTTGACGTCGTACGGGTCGTAGTAGACGTCCGTTTCGGATGCAATGGTCATTGCGGGTCGTCCTTACTTCAGGCAACTGCCGGCGTCGATGGGTAGTGCAACGCCGGTGATGTAGCGCGCTTCGTCGGAGGCCAGGAAAAGCACCGCATTGCTGATGTCTTCGGCGTTGACCCACGGAATCGGCAGCGTGTGAAAGGTTCTGCAGATCGGAGCCAGGTCGTCGGGCCCGGGCTTTTCGAGGTCGGGCCGAAACAGATGAAATGTCTTCTCGTTGATGAGCAATGGCGTGTTGACGTGCGTCGGGTGCACGGAGTTGACGCGAATGTTCTTGGGGCCTAATTCGACTGCGAATGACCGCATCAGGCCTACCACTCCGTGCTTGGCAGCGTTGTAGTGGCCGGTGTGCGTGTAGGCCTTCAGGCCCGCAACCGAACTGGTCAGCACGATCGACCCACCGCCGGCCGAAAGAAGATGCGGTGCAGCGGCTTTCACCGATTTCCAGACTCCGGTGAGGTTGACGTCGATCATCTGCTGCCAGAGGCTCTCGTCCATCCGGTCCAGCTTGGGAGCGATGGTGCCGATACCGGCGTTGGCGACGACGATGTCCAACCGGCCGAGTTGCTCGACGCCGCTGTCGACGGCGGCTTTGAGCGCGTCGTAGTCGCGCACATCGACTTCGGCGGTGACGATGCGCCGGTCAAGGCCTTTGACGAGATCTGCTGTCTCCGCCAGGTCTTCGGGCGTGGCCGGAGGCGCGGGGGAGTTGTCGAAGGGTTGGCAGATGTCGACGGCGATGATGTCTGCGCCCTCTTGGGCGAGGCGCACAGCGTGACTGCGGCCCTGGCCCCGCGCGGCACCGGTGATGAATGCGACCTTGTCGGCAACTCGGCCCACCATCGGCCCTCCTCATTGAGTAACTCCGTTACAGACGGTACGGTAACCGTGTTACTCGACGACGGCAAGGGGTGGGCACCAAAGTGGCGAGCGCGGAAGTTCTGGCCGGCGATCCGGATCGCCGTCATGACCGAATCCTCGACATCGTTGTGGAGATCTTGGAGACCGACGGCTACGACGCCGTGCAGTTGCGTGAGGTCGCCAAGCGCTCACGGATGTCGCTGGCCACCATCTACAAGCGCTTTCCGACCCGAGACGCGTTGATACTGGCCGCACTCGAGTGCTGGATGGATGAAAACCGCTATGCCGGTCTGGCCACCCAGAGCCATGAACCGGGCGAATCCGTCTACGACGGACTCATGCGGGTATTCCGGACGATTTTCGAGCCGTGGGAACGTCACCCCGACATGTTGCGGGCCTACTACCGTGCGCGATCCGCGCCCGGTGGTCAGCACATGGTGAGTCGCGGACTCGACGCCGTCATACCCGCAACCATGGCGGTGCTTGCCGACGCCGATCCGGAACTCGTCGCGGACCTGCCGCCGATCGTGTCCAACCTTGCGTATGGCCTGGTGGCACGGTTCGCCGCCGGCGAACTGGACATCATCGAGATCCTGCCGACCCTGGAGCGGGCCCTCTACCGCCTGACTTTCAACGTGGGGAAAGGATGATCACCGGAATCTCGCGCTCGGTCCACGACTGATACTTGGCGAAGTCGGCGTACAGGTCCAGCAGCTTCGGCCATAGCCTGGCCCGTTCCTCCGGCGTTGCGACATGCGCCGAAACCTCTATGTTGCGTTGGCCTTTCACGTGTACCCGGGTGTCCGGACCGGCGACCAGGTTGTGGTACCACTGCGGATTCTTGGGCATTCCGCCCTGAGACGCGACGATGACGAAGTCCCGGCCGTCTTCGAGGTACACCAACGGCGTGGTGAATTGCTGGCCGGACTTACGGCCGCGGTGTTCGAGCAGCAGCGTGGGCACTGGCTTGCGGAAGCCGGCGCCGATGCGCCACTTGTTGCCAATGTGCCCATTGGTCAGCTTGAAGACCGCGACGTGCGCCTTCGCCGAGAACTTCATGACCTTGGCGGTGATCGGGGATGTGAGGCCCGATGGCGCCTCTTGGGGCAGTGAAAAATCGGGCACGTTCGACTCCTAGCTGCTATCAGCGCTGGCAAACCAGTATTGGATGAAGGGCTCCATCGCTCTGCTCACCAACTCGATGCGTGGACCGGTGGTTCCCTTGCAGTAGGCCCACAGTAGCGTCCCTGATCCGTCCGGGTTGAACGACTTCACCTCCCACCGCATGCCGGTGTCCACCAGTGCCGCGACGTCACCCTCGACGTCGTCGGACCAATAGCCCAGGTGATGGATGCCCGAATCTGCGGGGACCCACAGGGTTCCTGGTGCCGTCTGAATGATCTCGAGCCTCGGCCCGGAACCCGAGTAGGCCATCCGCATCGGAATGGTGATCTCGCCCTGTGGTGTCTGTGCCACTTGCTCGACCTCGACCACATCCGTCCACCGGTAGCCGGCCACCTCGGTGAGCCAGCCCAACGTTTCGTCGAAGTCGTCGACGACGATCCCGGTGTGGTAAAGGTCTTCGGCCTTCATTCAGTCTCCTTGGCGGTCTTGGCACTTTTGAGGTCCTGTTCGAGCCACTGCACCTCGCTGAAGTTCTCCCGCTTCGACGCGGCCAGAAGTTGCTCTAGCGCAGTCGATTTCACGCGTAAAGCCGCTGCATCACCCGGGGATTCGCCAAGCGTGATATCGAGCAGATGTAGCGCCTGCAATGGCCGGCCCTGCTCGGCATGCTCTTGGGCCCGCTCGACGAGAGGGCCAGTGCCGCCGGCCAGCTCGACAAGGTCTGACCAAATCACCGCGGGCGGAACGTCGTACAGCTCGGTCGTCGATTCATAGCGGAACCAGCCGACGTGCTCCTCCCAAATCGCCCGCACGATCCACGGCACCTTGCCGTGGACCTGGGGGAGTGCGAGCTGGGTGGGCAGCGTGATGTCGCGCATCAGCGTCCACAGGTCGGCGCCGGCGTTCATGCCGTCGATGGTGCGGTCGCGTAGGTACGCCGTGGCGTCGCGCACCTTGGTCAAGGTCTCGCCGATGAAGGCGGCACCGCGAAAAGCCTGGTGGCCGTTGATCAAAACCTTCGGCTGCAGCGCGATCACCCGGTCGACCGAATGAATGAAAGCCATCGCGCTGCGAATCTTGTCCCCGCGCAACGTATACAGGTTCGGCACGTGGCCGAAGAACGGGCCCAGCATGTTGCCGACGAAAACGGTGTCGCACTCGGGCAGCCAGACGACCAGCGCGTCGGTGGTCTCGCCGCCGGGGGTGGAGTACAGCGCGAAGCGCCTTCCGCCCAGTTCGAATTCATGGCTGTCGATGAATCGGGTGGTGAGTACCGGTTCCGGCGGTAGCTCCATCCCCACCGCGTCCACGTCCATGAACGCGCCCCACAGAGTCATGATGCGGCGTGCATAGAACGGATGCAGGTTGCGCCAGTACTCGCGGACGTCGGGGTGATTCGCTTGCGCGATCGTCTCGACACCGGCGGTGTTGAACAGGTCCCAGCCGCCGACGTGATCGGGGTGGCCCTGGGTGAAGGTGATGACCCGTAACCGGCCGTGTGCGACACCGTCGAAGCGGGCCTTGATCGCGGGGGCTTCGAAGTCGGTACCGGTGTTGATCAGAACGTCGCCGTCGGGCGTCGTCACCAGATAGCTGCTGGCGATGTTCTTCGACATGAAGATGCCCTCGCCCAGGTCGACGGCATCTTGGTCGCCCTCGCCCTGCTTGACGAGCGCATCCAGCGATTGCGCCACGGTCGCCTCCCGATCGTCCTCGCCCGGCGGTACGAATTGAAAACCAACCTAACATTTGTTCTCTACGGTCGTATAGCCTCTGTTGCATGACGGTCGATGACCTGGTTGCCAAAGCGTGCGAGCGCGCCGGCCTAGACGACTTCGGCGGCGACACCTGGCGCGACGGCCTTGCTCTGCTGGTATCCAGTGTCGAGTCGGCCCCCGGAGTCAACGCGGGTGGGCGCGACTACGTCTACGGCCAGTTCGTGGACGCGCTGTGGAACAGGTTGCGCGTCGTCGAATACCGCAAGCAGCATCCCGAGGTCACAGCGGAGCGCATCGATCGCCCGCTGGTGGTGCTTGGCTTGCCGAGGACCGGTACATCGCTGGCCAGCTATCTGCTTGACCAAGACCTCCGGCGCCGCTCGCTGTTGACCTGGGAAGCCGAGAACACGATCCCGCCATCGTCACCCGGAACGCTGCGGACTGATCCGCGATGCCTGCAGAAGAAAGATGAATTGGCAGTACTGGCAGCAGGATTGAAGGCTGCAAGCATCCCGATGGTTCATTGGGACGAGGCGGATGGCCCCACCGAATGCACCTTTGTGCAAAACCAGGATTTCAAGGCTTATCTCTGGGAGGCGTTCATGCCGACCAGCGCCATATCCGGTGCCTGCGCAGAGCCTATGGCGATCGAACCGATCACTGCGCTGCTCAAGGAACTCACCATCCGCTTCTCGGTCTGCTACCGGCCTGACGAATTTCGCTCTGTGATAGCCGCTTTCAGCGATCGCGACATCGATCCGATGCCCGTGATCGGTCCGAAACTGGGACTGGGGCGGATCGGCGAGGCCTTCGATCTCGTCCGCAATGCTGGCGCGCACGGACGTGTGTTGGTGGTTCCGGGCCTGGACTAGTTGCGGGGCAATGGGATTCGGTGCTCAGCCCGCGCCGCGTATCCGGGCGTGCTCGGCGGCGACTCCGGCGATCACGGCATGCAGGTACGACTCGAGTTGCTGTGCGGTATCCAGCCCGGCCAGGCCGTTGGACAAGCGGAAAAGGAATCCCGCGAGGAACGTGACGACAGCAAATGCTTGTTCCTTGATCAATTCGGGGTCCGGTGGCACGTCGACCGGTTGCGCCTGCGCCACGGCTTCTTCGCTGATCTCGACGAACTGGTCCATCAGCTTCTGAAAAACAGTGCCCAACTCGGGATCGTGTGCGGCGATCATGAACAGCTCGAAACGCGCACGGGCACGGGCACGTTCGGGTGGGACCGCGGTGCGCATGGCCTGTTCTGCGAGTCGTGAGAGCAGCGTCTCGGCTCGATGATCGCCGGACTCGCGCGCTGCCGTCGTGGCTGCGCTGAAATCCTCGATGTCGAGTTGGACCACCCGGTCAGTAGTCGCGCGCAACAGGGAGGAGCGAGTCTGGAAGTAGAACGACGTCGTACCGTCAGCAAATCCGGCGCGCCGGTCGACGCGCAGATGAGTCAGACCCCGCGCGCCGCCCTCGGCCAACAACTCGATCGCGGCATCGCACAGTTCGCGCCGCCGCTGCTCACCATCGGGCTTTCGTCTCATCGTCGTGACGCAGTCTATTCGCGCACAGAAAGGCGAGACCGCCCGAACGTGCGGTCTCGCGTATCAGGACCAGGATGAAGGCAGGTTATGCCGCCCGGGCGAACCTGCGGACCAAGTCGTCTTCTTTGAACGTGCTCGAGTAGTCCCGACCACGGGCGTCGCGGCCGAAGAACGTCCAGCGCTTCCCGCCCGTCTGCGGTCCGCTGATCATTTTCACTATGTAGGGCAGATGATCAGCGTCCACCGTACCGATGGTGTCACCTACCCGAATCTCCGACGGATGTATTTCGGGGGCTTCCCGCCAGTCCTGTGTGGCCATTTCGTCCATTCTCGTCTACGTGGTGCGCTTTTATCTACCAACCGCGGAATATTTTCGAACTCGCCCTGCAAGCCCTGGCGGTCTCAGTGGCTAGTGGGGTGGCGTAAAGTGATCTCCGAGCCGTTTCGTTGTCAGCGGTGGGCTGTGGTGGGTCGGCTGCGGTCCACACCCTTGGGCAATGCGATTCCTCCGTCGTCCCGCGACCGCGGGCGATTGATGTCGACCGTGTAAGGAACAGCCCTCGTGAACCGATTACGCGTGACATCTGCGGCACTCGCCGCAGGCTTGGCATTGGCTACCCACTTCGACTCCCAATGAATCATGCGCTCGTCGGGCGACGCCGTGCCGCTCCCATCAGGCTGAGCCTGACCGATGAACTCGGCCAGGACATCGATGGGGCTTGGTGGCCGCGCACCGATCGGATCAGCAGCGAATTGCCCGAACTCGTAGCGGCTCTCAATGCTCGACTCGGTCAGGTATCCGACATCTCCGTCAACTGGCCGGCATTGCAGCGACCCCCGGACCTGAACTGGCAGGGCTGGCAGCAAAGACATCAGCACGTCATCACCGTCAACGGCGGGTCGGCCCGTGCCAACCTGCTGGTCATCCCGTATGCGACCAACAACACCCTTGCCCTGATGGTGTTGCGTCGCGCAGCCAATCTGCCCGTTCAAGATGCGCACTGCGACACCGCGCCATTTCATACCGCCGGTTCGATCGTGTACGCAGCAAGGCAACAACGCGCGGGTGAACGCGCCGGCGAGGTCATTTAGCGGTCGCTTCCGTCAGCGACCAGTAGCTCCGTTCGCGTGCCGTCAGGTCATTCGACGTGATGGCACCGAATGCGGCGGCTTCCCGGGCAAACCGGATTGGCGCGTCGGGCAAGGCGTCTGGACCCTCGAGCCGAAAACAGCTTGGCGCCAGCGGACCGAACAGTAGTGCGCGGCGCAGCTGCGGCCAGTTATCCAGCCGAGGCTCAACGCCGGCGGCGCGGGCGAAGGTCAAGGCCGCCAAATTCATTCGAGTCTTCCGCAGCGCGCGGTAGGCACTGATCGACAACCGCTGATCCGCCTCGCTCGGCACCGGCACCGTTCCGCCCCACGTGTAGGCGATCCAGCGCGCCTGAAGTTCAAGCGGCACAAAGTATCCGCCGGACTGATCCCACATGCCCAGGAAGGCCAGCCCGGGCAGGTCTGGGTGGAACGTATAGCGGTCGGCGTCGAGATATGTTGCGTCCGGGCAGGCGATCCTGCGGATGTCCGCACTCAAATACGGCAGGTTCAGTTCGAATCCGGTGCCGAACACGATGCCGTCGAAGTCTTCGGTGTGCCCGTCGGCGAAGGTTACGGCTGTTTGCGCGACGGATCTCAGCCACGGTCGCACAGAGATTCGGCCTTGGGCGATAAGGGGCAGGTACCCCTGGTTGAGAGTGACTCCGGCGGTGAAGAACGACGGGTCCGGTGCCGGCGCGCCGTATTGTTCGGGGCTGCCGCCGGCCTCGACGACGATTTCCTTCAGTTGGCGCTCAACCTCGGCGGGCGGCAGGGTCTCGCTCGCCAAGGTTGCGTATCGCGTGAACATCCGGTGATCGGATGGCACTTCAGCGGCGAACCTCGGCAGCACATATCGTTGCCGGCGCTGGGTGACCACCACCCGCGCCGCGCCCAGTCGGGCAAGTTCCGACGCGATTTCCAGCGCGCTGACTGCGCAGCCTGCGACGAGAACTCGCTTGCCGATATACGGCGCCGGTCCCCGGTACTGATATGTGGAGAGCGCACCGGCGGATCCGTTGAAGCTGTTCATGCCCGCGATGGCAGGAATAGCGGGAGCGTGAAACCTGCCGGTAGCCAACACAACTCGTCCGAAACGCTCCTCGGCACCGGAGTGGCTTAAGACCCACTGGGTTTCATCGCGCCGCAGATGCGTGATCTGGGTGTTCAACCGTATTCGCGACGTGAGGCCAAAGAGGTCGGCATATCGCCGTAGGTAGCCGAGAATGTCGCGGTTCGACGGGTACACCTCGACGTCGGCCGATTCGAGGTCGCTGAATGCCGTGAGTACTCGACTGCTGTTCGTGCGCATCGACGGCCAGACGCCGCTGCTGCCGGGTAGGCCCGTCCACTGCCCACCCAACATCGGGCCCTTTTCGAAGATGGTCGGCTCGAATCCCTGCGACAGGAGCCATCGCGCCGCAACAAGTCCGCCGGGTCCGGCCCCGATCACGGCCACCGTGCTGGTCATCGTGACACTACAACCCTGACGGCTCGACGTGTGGGCCTAAATAAAACGCCCCAGCACCCGGCGCACCAGACCTTCGGACTCGCCGGTGGGAGGCTGCCGGTTTACGTACGGCCACGGCTGATTACGCTCGGGCACCGCGTCGGTTCTGGCCTGCTTGAGTTGCATCCGCAAATGCTGGCGCAGCTCGTGCAGTTTGGGGTCGCTCCACCGGTTGTCGGCTTCGATGGAATCGTCGGTCAGGTCGTAGAGCTCCCACTGGTCGTCGATCGGATCGGAACGATAGGCCTCGCCGCCAATTCCGTTGGCGGCCAAGTGGCGAACGCCGGGTTCGGTCCAGGTCGCCGGGTCATCGAAGGTGCGGACCAACTTCCACAGGTGCCCAGCGCCGCCGCGTGCCTCGTCGTCGGTGACCTGCACGACCAGGCCTTCGAAGTTTGATGCCACGTGCGCAGGCAGCTTGATGCGAAGCGGCGCAGGCGGATTCACCGTTTGACCGAGCTGTCGGGACAGTGCCGAAGCGCCGGTGTCACCTTCGAGGACGTTGTCGCGCGTCATCAGGTACACCGCGCGACCCGCATCGGCGGACGCCCCGTCCACGATGGGCATCAGGTCCTGGCCGGGCAGCGGATGCACCTCGGAGAACGACTCGGCGAGGCTGGCGGCGACTTCTTCAACGTCGACACCGGCGGCGCCGAGCAGCGTCGGCACCAGATCCACATGTGACGTCGGTGCAGACACAGTGCGCGCCTCGGTGGCGTCGGCACCAATCCGGGCGATCACAAACGGCACCCGGGTGGCTTCGTCGTACAGGTTGAACCACTTCTGGTGCAGGCCACCGTGCGCCCCGAGCAACTCGCCGTGGTCGGAGGTTCGCACCAGCACGGCGTTGTCGGATCCGCCATCGGTGACCGCGCGGCGCACCCGGTCGATCGGTGTATCGACCTCGGCGTGCAGGCGGAAGTACAGATCTCGGTATTCCTGCAAGTTGCGTTTGTAGCTGCGGCTCACTGCCGGGTAAGGACCGTATGCCGAGTAGTACGCCTCGCGAAAGGCTATCTGCGCGGCGGGCTTCGACGACAGATCCTCATCGGCGGTGGGGGCCGGCGGCACGTGGGGCGGGTCCAGGGGAGATGCCTGCAGCGGGCTGCGTCGCACCCACGCGGGGAACAGCACGATGTCATGCGGGTTGACAAAGCTGGCCACCAACAAGAACGGGCGCAGCGCCGCGGCGTCGCCGGCCCGCCGGCGGGCGTAGCGGTCTTCCAGCCAGGCCACCACTCGGTCGGCGATCAGCGGGTCGCGACGGTAACCGCTGTTGGCGTTGCCCGCCCCATGCGGTTCGGGGCCCACCCAGCCGGAGAAGCCGAACGGAGCGAGTCGGTCGGCGTCCAGGTAGCGCTGCACCGCGTCGTGGTCGACGACGCCGTCGTCGTCATTGGTGGCCAGCGACCCACCAGTGTTCGGGTCTTCAAGGTCGGCGTGCGAGATGTGCCACTTACCGTCGTAGTGTGTGTCGTATCCGGCCGCCCGGAACCAGTTGCCCAGGGTGGGCACCTCTCCGGCGCGCAGCCAGCGCAGCCGCGAGTCGTCGTAGCGCTTGCCGAGGCCGTCGGTCTGGGTGACGCCGTGCAGGTCCGGATACTGGCCGGTGAAGATCGTCGGCCGACTCGGCACGCAGGCCAGCGACCCGGTGTAGTGCCGGTTGAAATTCACTCCGTGCTCATCAAACCAGCGGCGCCCGGGCAGGGTCTTCTGCCGCCAGGCGAGCAGTTCGTCCGACTCGTAGGGCGTGATCGCACGCTCCTCGTCGGTCATCACAATGACAATGTCGGGGCGATCAGACATGTGTGTTCTCCATTCGTCGCGCGAGCCCGTCGAGCAGTGAATCGGATTGCCTGGCGATGAGACGCACCAGTACTTGCTCCGCCAGACGAGCCGGCGGGCGCGTCCCCATCTTCAACGTGCTGGTTAACGTCACCAACGTCGTCTTACCCTCCGGACGCAGTGTCCAGCTGTTGGCGAGTTTTCCCAGCCGGGTGGGTAAGCCCTCGATGTCGTAAGTCAGCGTCGTCGGCGCGTCGAACTCGGTGATGCGCTCAACCAGCGTGTTTTGTCCCATCTGCACGCGGCGGGTGGTGCCGATCGCCTCGCCGTCGGGACCGTGGTTGAGCACGCACGAGTGGTTCACGCCGTCGGCCCAGGAACTCAGTGCGCCGAAGTCTGCGAGGGCATCCCAGATTGCCTGCGGTGGCGCCGCGATGGTCCGGCGCCGACTGATGTCTGCCACCCCGACATCCAACCACTAGGTAGCCCGTGTAGGCGACGCTCATTTCGCACTGGGCGCGTCGATCAGCGCGACGCCCGAGTCGTCATCAACTCAGCCAGTGCACGCAGATCGTCGGCGGCGGCCGGATCCGGCTGTGCGGCGTCGAGGGCGTCGAGCGCGAGGTGCCGATGACGCAGCGCCTCAGCCTCTGTCCACGCTCGACCGCCTGCATCCTCGATCAGTTCGGCGGCGTGCTCGAGTGCGCGATCATCGAGAACTTCGCCACTTCGCAGCAGCGCCGCCAACTTGTCACCCGCCGGTGTTCCCGACGACAACGCCGCCACCATCGGCAAGGACTTTTTCTTCGACTTGAGATCGGTATAAACCGGCTTTCCGGTTGCCGATGCGGAGCCCCAAATCCCGAGGATGTCATCCACTAGCTGAAATGCGAGCCCGATGTGCCGACCGAATTCGCTGTAGAGGTCGGCAGTCGGGATGTCGGCACAAGCTGAGAGAGCGCCCAACTTACATGCCGCACCAATTAGTGCACCAGTCTTCTGCTGCGCCATCCGCAAGCACTCGGGCAGCCAGACTCCCATCCGACTTTCGAAGGTCAGATCTGCGGACCTGCCGGCGCACAATTCCTGCACCGCATTCCGCAATGTTGCTCCCGCCGGCCCGTCACCGACCAAATCCAGCGCCGACACCAACAGCGTGTCACCGGTGAGTAGCGCCATCGGAACCCCGTAGGCCACCCACGCGGCCGGGCGATGCCGCCGAGTGACGTCGCCATGCACGATGTCGTAGTGCAGCAACGAAAAATCGTGTATGAGTTCCACCGCGACCGCGGCTGGAATTGCGCTGACTGTCGACCCTCCCGCGGCGCGTGCGCAGGTAATGGTGAGAGCCGGCCGAATTGCCTGTCCGTGGCGCGCCGAACTTTCGCCGCCATTGGTCTCCCACCAACCCATATGAAATCCGGCGCAGTGGCGTACCTCGGTGGGAACGGTGTCGAGCACAGCACGCTGCTTCGGTTCGATGAGCAGGCGAATCTCTGTCAATAAGGCGCCGACGCGGGAGTTGCAAGCAGGCGCGCGAGACGACTGCGCTGTCTCCGGCATTGGCGCCCCCTCGTCATTAGTGCACCGTAATTTACAACAGCGTCAGAAAATAAGCGAAGAAAATGGGGCCATTCATATGTAATGTCCTGAAATTAGACGGATGCCAAATAAAAGCACGCTTGGTCGTGGGTAGCACCGGTGGACGCGCGCCCTCCGCTCGCCGCTACGGTCTAGGGGAAAACGGGCTCAACGAACAGGCGGCAAACCACCCACATGTATGACCAAGCCAACTACGACGCGACGGATCCCGCCGACATCGGCTCACGCATCGATCCGGTCCTGGCCCGGAGCTGGCTGCTGGTCAACGGCACGCACGCCGATCGCTTCGAGGCTGCGGCGCATTCTCGTGCCGACATCGTGGTCTTCGACATCGAGGACGCAGTCGCGCCCAAAGACAAGGTCAGTGCCCGTGACAATGTGGTGCGGTGGCTCACGGCCGAGAACAACGACTGGGTCCGGATCAACGGCTTCGGCACCCCGTGGTGGGCCGATGACATCGCACAGTTGGCCGACACGCCCATAGGTGGGGTGATGCTGGCCATGGTCGAATCGGTGGACCACGTCACCGAAACCGCCAAGCGACTGCCGAACGTGCCGATCGTGGCGTTGGTGGAAACGGCCCGCGGGTTGGAACGAATCACCGAAATCGCCGCGGCCAAGGGCACCTTCCGGCTTGCCTTCGGCATCGGCGACTTCCGTCGTGATACCGGATTCGGCGACGAACCGACCACGCTGGCTTACGCGCGGTCCCGGTTCACCATTGCGGCCAAGGCGGCCGGCCTGGCCAGTGCGATCGACGGCCCGACCATCGGCTCCAACCCGCTGAAGCTGATCGAGGCGACGGCCGTCTCCGTCGAGTTCGGGATGACCGGCAAAATCTGTCTGTCGCCCGACCAGTGTGCCGTGGTGAACGAGGGGCTGTCGCCGTCTCAAGACGAAATCGGCTGGGCGAAGGAGTTCTTCGCTGAGTTCGAACGCGACGGGGGAGAGATCCGCAATGGGTCGGACCTGCCGCGTATTGCCAGGGCCACCAAGATCCTCGATCTTGCTCGCTCCTACGGCATCGTCCCGTCGGAATTCGAGGATGACCAGGGACACTCGCCGGCTCCGTCGGACACGTATCACTACTGATACGAGAGATCGTGACTCGGGTTCGGACGGCACGGATCTACGACGAAGTCTGCCCCGAGGACGGCCAACGCGTGCTGATCGATCGGATCTGGCCGCGCGGAATTCGTAAGGACGACCCGCGGGTGGGCATCTGGGACAAGGATGTCGCGCCGTCCAAAGAGTTGCGCGAGTGGTACCACCACCAGCCGGAGAAGTTCGACGAATTCGCGACGCGTTATGCGGCCGAGTTGGACGGCAGCCCGGCACTGCAGGAGTTGCGCAAGTTGGCCGGCCAAGGCGTCGTCACCTTGGTCACCGCGAGCCGGGATCTGCAAGACAGCCACGCAACCGTCCTCGCCGAGCTTCTGCGCGGCCGTTCAAACGCGTGAGACGATGCTGCGATGCAACTGGGATTGCATGCGTTGGGTATCGGATCCGGCGCAGACCGGTCGGTAATCGACGCCGTCGCGTCCGCCGCGGACGCCGCGGGATTCGCCACGCTGTGGGCGGGCGAACACGTGGTGATGGTGGACAGCTCGCAGTCGCAGTACCCGTATTCGGACGATGGTGTCATTGCCGTTCCCGCGCAAGCGGATTGGCTGGACCCGATGCTCGCGCTGGCTTTCGCGGCTGCGGCCTCGTCCCGGATCAGGATTGCGACGGGAGTGCTGCTGCTGCCTGAGCACAACCCGGTGATCGCCGCGAAGCAGGCGGCCAGCCTGGACAAGCTGAGCAATGGCAGGCTCACGCTCGGCGTCGGGGTCGGATGGTCCCGCGAGGAGTTCGAGGCGCTCGGTGTGCCATTCGAGCGGCGGGCGGCGCGCACGGCCGAATACGTCGCAGCGATGCGGGCGCTGTGGCGTGACGACATCGCTTCATTCGCAGGGGAATTCGTCGGTTTCGATGGAATTCGAGTCAACCCCAAGCCATTTCGCGAGCGTCGCATTCCTGTTGTGGTCGGTGGCAACAGCGACGCCGCTCTGCGGCGGGTCACCGCCTGGGGAGACGGCTGGTACGGGTTCAGTCTCGACGGAATCGCCGCGGTCCGCGATCGGGTCGGCAAGCTCGCAAAATTTTGCGCCGAGGCGGGGCGTGACCGCACGGAACTTCGGTTGGCGGTGGCGCTGGCCAGTGCGGGCGTCGACGACGTAGGCCTTCTCGAAGAACTCGGTATCGACGAACTGGTGTTGGTCGAGTCCCCACCCGACAGTGCCGACGAAGTTCCCGACTGGATCTCGGCGCTGGCAGGGAAATGGGCGGTTACCCGCTGATTTCGACCAGTGCCTCGGCCGTCTCCAGGTCGGCGTAGGCGGCCGAATAGCGTTGTGCCAGTGCGATAGCGATGTCGGGGCGTTGCCACAATTCGCTGGCGCTGGCCGTACACAACCAGATGGCGAGCCCGTGTGCCACCGAGGCCCGGTAGCGCAGCCAGATCTCGTCGATACTGGGCAGTTCGCCGGCGGGCAGCCCCAGCGATCCGCGGTATTCGTCGAGTAGCTCGCGTTCGCTGCGTCGGCGATCTTCGACGGTCAGTGCGCCCTGCAGAAAGTAGCCCAGATCCAGCGACCAGTTGCCGCGGCGGGCAACCTGCCAGTCCAGAAAGCCGAGTTCGCCATCGGGCAACAGATAGGTATTGCCGATGTGCGGGTCGCCGTGCAGCAAAGTCTGCGTCGATGTGGTGAGGGTGCGGATGTACGGTTTCCAGATCGATTCGATCAACCGGTCGGCGTTCAAAGCCAACACTTCGGCAGGTGCGTCATCGCCGAGACGCCCGAGCGCCTCGTGCAATGGTGCGTATTGCATTCCCTCCCAAGGGAGAAAGGGTTCGAGCCAACCGAGGCCTGGCTCTCGCAGCGTGCGGTCGCCCCAGTACTTGCCGTGCAGCCGGCCCAGTCCGCGGACGCCGCTGGCGGCCTGCTCGACTGATAGCGGCCGGGTGGCATCCCGCGGGTCGGCCCCGCGTGCGGTGAGGTCCTCCATGATCATCACGAAGTCGTAGTCGTCTTCATCGATCGACGCGGTGTAGACGATCGGGTGCTCCAGCGGCAACTCCACACCGCAGGTGAACAGTCGGGGTTCGTGAAACATGCCGCTGGTCATCCGGATCATCTCTTTGTGCGCGGGATCGGCGGCCTTGGCGAACACCGTCGCCGGGCCGCTGCCGGCGGAATAGCCGACTCGAAGGCGGGCGCGCCGGTTGGTTCCGTCGTCGCGTCCCGCGACAGTGACGGCACTGACGGTGGCACCGGGGTGCCGGTCGGACAGGGCCGCCGTCATCCACTCGGGACTGATGTCCTCCCACGTTTTGGGCACCGACAAGGATGCGGTCACCGGCGGGTCCTTCCCTTGCATGAATAGATACGACACGTATCGTTTCCTATATGACGGTAACGCAACCCGGCCGCCCGCGCGATAGGCAGTTGGACGACGCGATCCTTACCGCCACCCGCGAATTACTGGCCTCGCGCAGCTACGCCGAGCTCTCGATGGAAAGCGTTGCCGCACAAGCGCGGGTGGGAAAGAAGACCCTGTATCGGCGTTGGCCGTCGAAGGCGCTATTGGTCGCCGAGGCGGTGTTGGCGGCGTACGGCGGGTCGGGATCGTTCCCCGTCGCCGAGACCGGTGACATCCGCGCCGACCTGCGTTCCTGGCTCAATGAGCACGCGGACTTCCTGGCCGAACCGCCCAACGCCGCGTTGGTGCGCGCGTTGGTCGCGGCCGCTGCGGCGAACTCGGCCGACGGTGCCGCGTTGTATCAGCAGTTGAGTGCGCCCCAACACAACGGATTGCTGACGCGGCTTCGTCAGGCCGTGCGGGACGGCCAGATTCGCGCCGAAGCCGACCTCGATGCCGTCGCCGACGCTCTAGTCGGCACGTTGCTGCTGCGAGGGTTGACTCAGGGCGTCGGCAACCCTCGATTGGATGGATTGCTCGATGCGTTGCTGACGGGCTGCGCGAGTCAGTAGTCGTATTCGGCGAGCGGCGTCTCGATCGCGCGCTGATCCGGGTCCAGCGACATCGCCGCGGGGACCATCTCGCTCGTGACCAGACCGTGGCGGGTGGTCAGCTCGTCGATGATGTTGAAGCTGCGGGCAATAGCTTCGGGTGTGTCGATGACGGTCGTGGTCAGCGGAACCTTGCGAACGAGCTGAAACAGCTTGTCCCCGTGCGGCTTATGGTCGCCGTGGAAGCCCCAGATGCCGCGCAGCACGGTCGCCCCGCGGGCCGTCTCGGATCGCATGAGTTGCTGCACGATTGCGCGGTGAATCGGCTGTCCGTCGTCGTGACTCGCTTCGGCGGTGTGCACCATGAGCTTCTGCCACAAGGTGCGTCCCTGGCTGTCTTTCGCCGGAAGCTCTTGGGGGCGGGCGAAGAGCTCGCCGTCGCGCTTGCACAGCCGGACTCGTTCGATGGTCATCAGCGGGTTGGGCAACAGCCCGGCGAGTTCCGTCGTCGCGGCCGACACCTGCGGGGGCAAGCCGATGGCGACGATCATCAGCGGAACATTGACATTGCGGCCGAAGAACTTGGCGCGCTGACGCTGCCCGTAGGCGGTTCCGTCAACACCGAGAAGCACTGTCGCACCGGCAAATCCATGTCGATGCAGGAGGTTGCAGACCGTGTAGTGGGCGGGCATCCCGGAGACTTTCACCTGGCGGCCCACGTAGATGGTCAGCTTGGCGGCGTCCCCTGTTCGGCGGTCGATCTCGCCCAACTCGTCAATGCCGCCGTCCCGGGTGACCAGTCGCGCTCGCTCGAGCGTCACCAGTCCGGTGCCGGTCATAGCGGTCACTTCGTCGACCAGCGCGCGCATCTTGGACTCGACGTCTACGGCGGCAATCGTGATCGGCGGGTCCTCGGACAGGCTCAGTGATCGGTCGCTGCGCAGGTCGCCCTTGGGCCCGAAACTGGCGATGCCGCGCATCATCACACTGGAGGCCACGTTGCGGGCGCCGAAGAGATCCAGCATCGTGTCGGCCAGGAACCGGCGGGGTTGACCGACCGTGCGCTGCCGTTCACCGAAGTAGGCGGTCAGTTTCACGCTGTGCGCGCTCATAGCAGCCCCGCGATTTGTTGCCCGAGCACTACCGCGCCCAACCCCAGCAGGACGCTGATGGCGACGTTGGCGAACGCTGCGAGAAGTTGGCGTTCCTCGCTGAGCCGCTGGGTTTCCAGCATCCAGGTGGAGAAAGTGGTGTACGCGCCGACGAATGCGGTGCCGGCAAGCAGGGCCACGTCCTTCGGCAGCGCCAGACTGCCGAGGAATCCGAGTAGGGCGGCGCCGGTGATGTTGACCGTCAACGTGCCGAAGGGAAATCCGCGGGCCACCCGGCGCGCGACCGAGCGGTCCACCAGGAACCGCGACACCGAGCCGATGCCGCCAATGAACATGACGCCGAGCCAGACCAGAACTGTCGTCATCGCAGCCGCACCCTGCGAACCCATGCCGTCGCCAGGTACACCGCAAGAAATCCGAGGACGATGCTGACCAGGGTGTAGCTGATGGCGAGAACCCAGTGGCCGTGCTCGATCATCTTGACCGTCTCGACCTGCATGGTCGAGAAAGTGGTGAGCCCGCCACATAGTCCGGTGCCCAGCAAGGGGCGGCGATAACTCGACAGCGGCAACCGTTCCAGCAAGCGGGTAGTGAAATAACCCACCAGAAACGCGCCCACGATGTTGACGATGAACGTCGGCCACGGCCAACGCGCCGGGTCGGGGACGGCGAGGGTGGCCAGCGCGGCGCGGGCGACCGAACCCAGCGCTCCGCCGGCGAAAATCGCGGCCAACTCCCGATAGTCGTGGCGTGCCACCGGTTGTTTCCCTCTCGTGTGCTGACTGTGTGCCTACGCAGCGTAGGGCGGTGCTGTTAGGTATGGGCAGAATTGGTACCCATGGCCCACCCGCGAGCCGGTCAGCCGGCCCAGCCCGAAGACCTCGTCGATCTGCCCCACCTTGTGACGGCGTACTACTCGATTGAACCTGATCCCGACGACGTCGCCCAACAGGTGGTGTTCGGAACGTCGGGCCATCGGGGCTCGGCGCTCAACGGCGCCTTCAACGAAGCGCACATCGTCGCCATCACCCAGGCCATCGTCGAGTACCGCGCCGCGCACGGCACCACTGGCCCGTTGTTCATCGGCCGTGACACACACGGTCTTTCCGAACCGGCGTGGGTGTCAGCGCTGGAGGTGCTGGCCGCCAGTGATGTGGTGGCTGTCGTCGACTTTCAGGACCGGTACACCCCGACGCCGGCCGTCAGCCACGCCATCCTGACCTACAACCGGGGGCGCACAGAGGGCCTCGCCGACGGGATCGTCGTGACACCGTCACACAACCCGCCACCCGACGGCGGCTTCAAGTACAACCCGCCGCACGGCGGTCCGGCCGACAGCGATGCGACCGGTGCAATTGCCAAGCGCGCCAACGAGATTCTGCGTGACGGGTGGTCTTCGGTGCGACGGGTGCCGTTTGCGCGAGCGTTAGCCTCAGTGCATCGCCACGATTACATGGGCAACTACGTCGACGACCTGCCCAACGTGGTCGACCTCGACGCCATCCGCTCGGCCGACGTGCGTATTGGCGCCGACCCGCTGGGCGGGGCGAGCGTGGACTACTGGGGTGAGATCGCGGCGCGGCACAATCTGGATTTGACCGTGGTGAATCCGCTCGTCGATGCGACCTGGCGGTTCATGACGCTCGATCACGACGGCAAGATCCGGATGGACTGCAGCTCGCCGGACGCCATGGCGTCATTGATCGCGAACCGGGATCATTACCAGATCGCCACCGGCAATGACGCCGACTCCGACCGGCACGGGATCGTCACACCCGATGGCGGGCTGCTGAACCCGAATCACTATCTGGCCGTGGCAATCGACTATCTCTACACCCACCGGCCGTCCTGGCCCGCCGGTATTGCTGTGGGCAAGACGGCGGTCAGTTCGTCGATCATCGACCGGGTGGTTGCCGGCATCGGCCGCGAGTTGATCGAGGTACCGGTCGGGTTCAAATGGTTCGTCGACGGCCTGATCGGTGGAACCATCGGGTTCGGTGGCGAGGAATCGGCGGGGGCATCGTTCCTGCGGCGCGACGGCTCGGTGTGGACCACCGATAAGGACGGCCTCATCCTGGCGCTGCTGGCGTCAGAGATCCTGGCGGTGACCGGCCGGACGCCATCGCAGCGGTACGCCGAGTTGGCGGCCCAGTATGGCGCGCCGACCTATGCGCGGGTGGATGCGCCGGCCGACCGGGAGCAGAAGGCCCGGCTGTCCAAGCTCGCGGCCGATCAGGTCAAGGCGACCGAGTTGGCGGGGGAGCCGATCGTGGCGAAACTGACGACAGCGCCGGGCAATGGCGCACCATTGGGCGGGCTCAAGGTCACGACGGCCAACGCGTGGTTTGCTGCACGGCCGTCGGGAACTGAGGACGTCTACAAAATCTATGCGGAATCTTTCCTCGGGCCGCAGCATTTGACGGAGGTGCAAGAAACTGCCCGCGAGGTGGTTAATAAAGTCATTGGGTGACCATTTCCCTGCGCGCTGCCCGCCCGAGGGAACGTGGCCGCCGTACGACGCCGCTGCCGCGCGAAGTCTGGATCCTGAGCTGGGCCAATGTCATGGTCGCCTTGGGCTACGGCGTCATTTCGCCGGTAATGCCCTCTTTCGCGCGGACCTTCGGGGTCAGCATCAACGCGATCACCTTTCTGGTCACCGTTCTCTCGTTGAGCCGCATGTGTTTTGCGCCGGTGAGTGGTGTGCTGGTGCAGCGGTTGGGGGAGCGGCGAATTTATATCAGTGGTTTGCTGATCGTGGCGATCGCGACCTCTGTTTGTGCGTTCTCCCAAGCGTATTGGCAATTGCTGCTGTGCAGGATTGTCAGCGGCATCGGATCGACGATGTTCTTCGTGTCGGCGTTGGGGTTGATGATCCACATCAGCCCGCCCGACGCACGCGGCCGGGTCGCAGGCCTGTTCACCACGTCGTTCATGGTGGGTGCGGTGGGCGGACCGGCGGTGGGCGGCCTGGTTGCGCGCTGGGGGTTGGCCGCTCCGTTCGTGACCTACGGCGTCTCGCTGCTCGGCGTCAGCGCGGTGCTGTTCTACAGCTTGCGGAATTCTGCTCTGGCCGCGCCGGGTTCGCCGACGCAGTCGACGGTGACCATGCGCCAGGCATTGGGGGTCCGCGCGTATTGGGCGGCTCTGGGAGCCAACTTCGCGACGGGTTGGTCGGCGTTCGGGCTGCGCGTCGCGTTGGTCCCGCTTTTCATCACTGACGTCATGGGACACAGCATCGGCGTGATCGGTGCAGTGTTGGCGACGTTCGCCGTCGGCAATGCCTTGGCGGTCATTCCCAGCGGCGATCTTTCGGACCGGATGGGGCGACGCATGTTGCTGATCATCGGTTTGACCACGTCCGGCGTGGCGACCGTTTGGCTCGGCTTCGCCTCGTCGCTGCCAGTGTTCCTGGTTGCGGCATTCGTGGGCGGCTTGATGGCGGGCATCTACATGTCGCCGATGCAGGCCGCGGTCGCCGACATCCTGGGCAGCGAGGCTCGCGCCGGCGCCCCGGTCGCCATGGTGCAGATGTCGTCGGACATGGGTGCCATCGTTGGCGCGACGACGGTCGGCTGGGTCGCCACACACTTCAGCTACAGCTGGAGCTTTGCCATCAGCGGAATTGTGCTGCTCGTTGCAGCTATCGGCTGGTTGCTGGCACCGGAAACGCGGCCGGCGTCGGATCGGGAAATTGCCCTTCTGCCATCGGCGGCTGCGGACGAGGCCGCTTGACCAGCAATTTTGAAGGACGGTTGCCGGTGGTGTAGCTTCGACAGGCACGACTTCTCGGGGCTATGGCGCAGCTGGTAGCGCACCACACTGGCAGTGTGGGGGTCAGGGGTTCGAGTCCCCTTAGCTCCACCAAAAAATCCCGCTCTGAGCTTGATAGGGCGGGATTTGTGGTTTCTTTCGTGGCCCGCCGGCGCCGGTTCCCGATGCTGTACGGGAAACCGAAGCCGGCGGGTGCTGCAAAACTCGCCTGACTACTACTTCGGCGGCATCCGAATGCCGCCGTCCACGCGGACGACCTCGGCGTTCATGTAGGAGTTGGTGAGCAGTTCGACAACCATCGAGGCGAGCTCGTCTGGCTTGCCGAGACGGTGTGGGAACAGCACGGACTCACCGAGTTTGGCCTTGAACGCTTCGGAGGCTTCGCCCTCGCCGTAGATCGGGGTGTCGATCAGGCCGGGCGCAACGGTGTTCACGCGGACCCCAACGGCCGACAGGTCGCGTGCGACGGGCAGGGTCAGGCCCACGACGCCGCCCTTGGACGAGCTGTAGGCAGCCTGGCCGATCTGGCCGTCGAACGCTGCCACGCTGGTCATGTTGACGATGGCGCCGCGCTCACCCGTCTCGGTGAATTCGTTCTTGCTCATCTGGGTCGCTGCGATCCGGATGCAGTCGAAGGTGCCGACCAGGTTGATTTCGAGCACCTTCTTGTAAGCATCCAGGCTGTGCGCCGAGGAGAATTCGCCGTCCTTGCCTATGGTGCGCTGGGCCCAGCCGATGCCGGCCGAGTTGACCAGGGCACGCAGCGGGCCGAGGTCCGCGGCGGTCTTCACCGCGTCGATGATCTGCTCGGTGTTGGTCACGTCGACAGTGACGAACACGCCGCCGATCTCGTGGGCGAGCGCCTCGCCCTTGTCCGCCTGCAGGTCGGCGACGACGACCCGGGCACCTTTGGCGGCCAACTGACGAGCAGTAGCCGCGCCGATTCCTGACGCGCCGCCGGTGACGACCGCGCTTGCTCCATTGATATCCACGTCAGCATGGTAGGCCGACGCTCAGTCAAGGAGCGCGGAGCCCAGTGCGCTGAGTGAGCCGATCGACAGCGCCGGTGCGTCTGGACTCTTCCGACCGAGGTGAACCGCCCGCAACAGATCCAGATGCGCCTTGGGATTGGTGAAGTCACCCCAGTTGCCATCGGGATCAGCCACCGAATGAGGCTGAAAAGTCGACAGATCGAGCGGGATCGTGGTCGCAACGCCGGTGACATCCTCGCCAAGCCCCTCGGCGCCGCCCGGCCGATCCCAGGCGTTGAGCAAGACATCGGCCAGGCGGATGCCCATAGCGGCGCCCAGATTGTCCAACGCACCACCCCACCCAGCGGTGCCGTCGTCAACCGAGCCGTCCGGCAGCAGATGACGCGGACTGTCGCCTAATCCGTCCCAGCCCAAGCCCGGAGGTCCCGAGTCGTCGCCGAAGCCGCCGTCACCGGTGTCGTCGGCTTGGGATTCCTCGCCCGTTGAGGGGTGATCTTTCTCGGAATCGGGGTCGGGATCGGGGTCGGGCTGGGATCCGCCGGAGGGAACGGGACTCCAATCACCGCTCTGGTCCAGTTCGACACCTTCGTGCTTCTCGCTGACCGTATTGCCGTTCTTGTCGACGACAGTGGTGTCCCGCGTTCCGCGCTCACCGTCCTCAGAACTGATGACTTGGATCTCGTGTGTGCCGTCCGGATTGTCGCGGTGCCAGATTTCCGTGGTCTCGCCATTGGGCCCCACGGTGATGATCTCGTGCACCTGAGTCTTATTGCCCTGCGTGTCGCGCCCGGTGCCGGTGCGCTCGATCTGCGAGTTATGGTCGTCGGTGATATTTGACGACGGGAGATCTCGTGACGTCGTAACCCAGTGACTTCCCCACTCGGTGATGTGGCCCGATGAGTCCCAATGCGTATGTTGCACAGTGTTTTCCACACGTCTGCTGCCGTCGGACTGCGGTATCTCCTTGACGGTGTTGGAGTCGGTTTGGTGGTCATGTCCGGGCATCGGTGGGTACTTGAACGTCGTTATCGACCCGTCCGGATTGTGTACGACGTTCGAGCCCCATTTTTCGGGCATGTGGCCCACTCGTGCCAACTCAAAACTGCTCGTCCCGTTGCCAATTGCGTACATCGTGGTGATGAACGTCCCGGTGTCACCGTTGGAATACGTGACGGTGCCCGATGTCTGCCGCACCTGGCCATCGTCGCCGTCGACTATTTGCATGGTCGCGTCTGCACGCCATACCTGCCGACCCTGCGGATTGGTGAGAACCCGGGTCAGCGTCGCGTCCGTTCCGAATCCGAAACGGCCACTTGCGGTGGTGTGTACCGTCCCTTGGCCGGGTAGCAGGTGAGTGCATTCGGTTGACCACGAATTTTCCTGCGGATTAAGGGTCGCCGATCGTGTTCGTCGCTGCCGCCCAAAGGATCTGGTCTCCAGCCGAATGGTGCCATCCCTCAGGATCGCGGCGGACCGAAATCTCATACCTGCGCCAGGGACATGTGAATCGACCGCGGCAATTCGCCAGAAGCCGCCCTTTTGGACCTTCAGCGCATAGAAGTTCGGGACCACGCTCAACTCCGCGGACTCGATCTCGGCTGCACTGCCGAACGGATCGCCGGTAACGCCAACACCGTCCGTCAGCGGCGGCGGAATTTCGACCCCTGATTGCCATGATTTCGACATCTACACCGCCTGTCCTCCGGCGCCAAGTCTGGTGACCGAATTATCAAGCAAATCGCCTACCAATTCCATAGCAAATTCATGGAAAGCCCCAAAGCAAGCGAGATGTGGAGGCGAGGGTGATGACGGCCTAGGGATGCAGGCTCCACTGGCCGTAGTCCTCGGCAAGGACGTCGTTGACGTCGACTTCGAGTCCTCCGACTGTGGGTCCTGGATTCGACGCCGTGCTTACCACCCGTTGGTACAGAACCGCGGCGGGGTTGATCTTGCTGCCGGACCAAGCCTTGGTCTGCCAGGCCCACCGGTGACCGGGTGTGCGCGAATTTCCGATAACGCCATCGGCGGCGGCCCACTGGCACACATCGATACCGCCGTAGACACCGGTGCGCTGGACGCCCAGCACCGAATTGATTCCGCGAAACCATTTCAGCGCCACAGTGTTCCAGGTGTCGTGGCTGATGTCCTCGTCGATCGTGAAGAAGATCGGGGCACTCTGACCGCCACCCGCCGCGGTATGCAGCTTCCAGGCGGTGCGGGCATCGGCGACGCCCCCGTCGAACCCGCGCTTGAAGTCCGATTGTGCTGTCCCGCCGGGCTTGCCGTATTGGTAGTTGCTGACGATCATCAGCCCGGCTGCTTTCAGTTGTTCTGCGTAGGGCCGGGTGATCGGCTTGGCGCCAAAGGAGGCGCCCGGACGCGATAGCGACACGTAGTTGATGACGCCGGAATACCCGGCAGCACGAATGTGGTCCGCTGGAATCTGGTGCGCGGCGAAGTCGATCAGTTTGGGCGGGGCGGCAGCCGCCGCAGGGACGGCGGTACTTGCCGTTGCCACGTACAACCCCGACAGAGCGGACATGGCGATGGCACAGCGCAATACGTCGCGCCGCCCAATAGGGCGTGTTCGCTGGGGGCACAGATTGCCCGACAACTCCTGCATCGCGTGATGTTATGGACGTGATTGCCACTCGCAGAAGTAGTGTGAGCGACCTGATACCAAAACGGTCTCTGGCGTTGACCTGTCGCAGCGGATATCACGGGGTCCGCTGTGGTAGGTCCGCCGGCGCGATGAGTCCAGTCGTCGGTTACACGTGATTCGGGTCGTCGGTGCCAGATTTCCGCTGCGGACCGGCCAAGACCTCTTGCGTAGCCGCAAAATTCGTTGAATTCGACTTCCGCGCAGGGTGATTTTTAGTGTTAACTTCAGGTAAACTAAGGGCTAATTCCCGGTGGGCCGGGGAGGCAGACGGACGCGCCTGGATCACCAAATACAACCCGTCGGGGGGTAGTAGAAAGGGAGCCCCTGCCATGTTTACCCGCACTACCGTCTTTGTCGGATCCCTGTTTACCGCGATCTTGGCGCTGACCGGCGTCGGAATTCTGAATGGCGGCGCAGCATCAGCCGATCCAAACCAGGACGACCAGTTCCTGGCACTGCTCAGTCAAAACGGCGTCGGTGCCCTTTCGGGTGTGCCTAGCCTTGTCGCCACAGCGCATTTGATTTGCCACAAACTTGATGCCGGGGTGTCGCCAGACGCCATTTTGGACGCGCTGGTCGACAATGCGAATAACGTCACCCCCGGTCAGGACCCAGCCCGACTCCTGCGTACTGAGACCCGATTCCTCGCTGTCTCAGTGCAGGCCTACTGTCCGAGCCATCAGGGAAGCGTCGGTTCCACTACTCCCGCTGGGTGGACCACCCCGAGACACCGGGTGGTGCTGTCCTCCTTCATAAAAGAGACCAACCCGGCCGACCCGCGTCCACCATTGCCGGGACCGGATGCTCAAAGTCTGAATCCGCCACAGGCGGCGGCTCCTACCCCGAAGAAGATGGCACCTCCTGTTGTTGGTCCTCCGCCGGGGGGCGGCGGAGGAGGAGGCGGCAATGGTGGTGGTACCGGCGGGGTCTCGCCAATGCCGCCGATGGAACCCGGCATTATCGCGCTGGCGCCGTAGGCGCTACCGCCGAGGCCAGCGCGACTACGTCTGGTCGGGCTTGGGCACGGCGGGAATGAACCCGGGTACGCCGCTACTGACCACCGAGTCAACCCGGGGACTGGTGCGACCCCGGGCGCCGGCGGCATCGGCGGCAGCGCGGTGATCGGCCTGGCCGGGTGAACGGAAACTAGCCCGTCGGCTGGCGCGTTTACGCCAGGGGTTCGGTTGGGTACGCGCCGACCATGGTCAAGGCATATGGATACAGCAGCAACGGCGGACCCGACGTACAGGAATTTCTGGACCTTGAAATGCCGAGCCCTATGGCAGGAGAGCTGCTGGTCGAGGTGCGCGCCGCCGGCGTGAACCCGGTCGACTGGAAGATCCGCTCGGGGATGTTTGGGGCCGCTAGCCCCAGTGACTTACCCGCAGTATTGGGTTCGGAGGTGTCCGGAGTCGTCCGAGAGGTGGGCCAGGACGTCGAAGGCTTTGCCGTGAACGACGAAGTCTTCGGCAGCGTCGCACCCGGCTCCGGTGGATATGTCGAGTACACGTTGGTGACAGCTCTGGCCGCCGCGCACAAGCCGCCTCAAGTCACCTTCAACGACGCTGCGACATTGTCCGTGGCCGCCGCCACCGCCTACGACGGAGTAAGCCAGCTGAAGTTGACCGAGGGACAGACCCTCTTGATTAACGGCATCAGCGGCGGTGTGGGTGTCGCGGCAGCTCAGATCGCTCGAGACACAAATATCAATGTCATCGGCACTGCCAGCGAGGACAAGAGACCTCTGGTGGAATCACTGGGCGCCACGCTGGTGCCGTACGGCGACGGCGTGGCGGACCGCATCCGACAGTTGCTTCCGGACGGTGTCGACGCGATCTTCGATTTGGCCGGTGGGGATGGCCTGCGCGCCGTGGCGGATCTGCTGTCCGATCGGGAAAAACTGATCACCGCGGGGGATCCGGAGACGGCGGGCAAGCTGGGCGGTCACTTCATGGAGCGGGACCGCACCAGCCGAGTCCTTGAGATCGTCGCGAAGCTGGTGGCCGACGGCAAGCTAGAGCCGCACGTCGTCGACGTTCGCTCGCTTGACGAGGCCGCCGAAGCAATCGCCGCGGTCGAGGTCGGCCACGCCAAGGGCAAAGTCGTCATCGAAGTGAGCGCCTAGCGCACAAAGACTGGCATCAGAACCAGGCGTCGTTCATCTCCAAGGTGGTTCGGTCCAGGCCCGCAAGCAGGTCGAGCTGCGGTCCCACCTTGGGTAGTTCGTAACGGTAGAAATACTTGGCGGCCTGGCGCTTTCCCTCGTAGAACGCGGCCGTTTGCCCTTCGGCGGCGATGACCTGCTCCAGCCACATCCACGCGATCACGACGTGGCCGAACGCTTCGAGATAGAGCGCGCTGTTGGCCAGTGCAGCTTCGGCGTCGCCAGGCGCAAAGATCGCCGTGGTGACCTCAACGACGCGTGCCATGTTCGACTCGAGTGCGTCGGCTAGTTCGGCGCTGAGGCCACCAGCGGTCTTGGCTGAGGCAATGGTCGCGGCCACTGCTGTGCTCAGCGCGAGCAGGCTTGCGCCACCGCGCTGAATGACCTTGCGGCCCAGCAAATCCAAGCTTTGGATGCCATGCGTGCCCTCATGAATTGCGTTGAGCCGATTGTCGCGGTAGTGCTGCTCGACGTCGTACTCACGGGTGTAGCCATAGCCGCCATGCACTTGGATCGCGAGGCTGTTGGCCTCCAGACACCACTGCGAGGGCCAACTCTTGGCAACAGGCGTCAGGATGTCGAGCAGGAGCGTCAAATCATCGTGCTCCGCGTCGGACTCGGCACTGTGGATGAAGTCGACCAACCTGGCGCAATAGAGTGCCAACGCCATGCCACCCTCGACATAAGCCTTCTGCGCCAACAGCATTCGCTTGACGTCGGCGTGTTCGATGATCGGCACCTGCGGCGCCGTGGGGTCCTTGGCGGTGAGCGGCCTGCCCTGGGGCCGCTCTCGCGCGTACTGCAGCGACTTGAGGTATCCGGTGTAACCGAGCGACACCGCCGCCATCCCGACGCCCAGCCTGGCCTCGTTCATCATGTGGAACATGTAGACCAGCCCGCGGTGGGGCTCGCCCACGAGATAGCCCACCGCTCCTGATTCGCCGGATGGAGTGAAGCTGCCCTCACCGAAGTTCAGCACCGTATTGGTGATACCTCGTTGTCCCATCTTGTGATTCAGGCCGGCCAGGGTGACGTCGTTGCGCTCGCCGACCGCACCGTCGTCACCCACCAGGAACTTCGGCACAATGAACAGCGAGATCCCCTTGGTGCCGGCAGGCCCACCGGGGATCTTGGCCAGCACCAGGTTGACGATGTTCTCACTCAGTTCGTGCTCGGCGCCCGAGATCCACATCTTCGATCCGAACAACCGGTAGGTCCCGTCGTCGCGGGGCTCGGCTCGGGTGAGGACATCGGCCAGCGACGATCCCGCCTGTGTCTCCGACAGCGCCATCGTGCCGGTGAAGCGCCCGGACAGCATCGGGCGCACAAAGCTGTTGATCTGCTCGTCGGTGCCGAACTTGGACAACAGGTTCGCGTTGGCCATCGTCAGCATCAGATACCCCGATGTGCTGACGTTGGCCGCGGAGAGGAAGGCGAAACCGGCTTGAGCGACAGACATCGGCAACTGGGCGCCACCCACCGCTTCGTCGGCGCTCATCGCCATCAGGTCGGCCTGCGCGAAAGCGTCCAGTGCCTGCTTGACCTCCGGGATCACCGTCACCGTCGATCCGTCGAAGTGCGGTTCGACCGTGTCGCCCTTCTTGTTGTGAGTCGCGAAATAGCGCGTCGCGAGTTGCTCGCAGAGGTCAAGGACGTCGTCGAAGGTTTCTCGCGAATGCTCGGAAAAACGCTCACGTTTGGTCAATTCCTCAACGCGCAACCACTCGAACAAGAGAAAGTCCAGGTCGCGTCGGGAGAGCAGGGTGTTCTTCATCGGGCTCCTCAGGGCGGCGCGACTTCCTGATCAGACGCGACACAGTCCTGACTGTATGCGTCGAATCAAGATGTCTCCGCTGCCGCCGGGCGTCACGCCGAGCGTGCGGACCATTCCGACGTGCGCTCAGGCGTCGCCTCGGCCAGCGCCTTGCGGGTGTTCTCTGCGTCGAAGTCCTTGCCGTACACGGGAGTTCCGGGTTGTTGACGCCACGATTCGGAAATCGGACCGGAGTCGACGGGGTCGAAACCGAGTTGATCTACGAGCTCGTGAATCAATTCACGGCCAGGTCCGTCCGCGCCGGCGATCGGGAGTGCGATGCGCTTCGGTGTTCCGCTTGGCGTTCCACTCTCGAGTAGATGCTTCCACCAGATGCCGTTGAACACCTTGTACACCGGTGCGCCGATCTGCTCCGAAACCCAGGCGCTCTCGAGTTGGCCGTCTTCGATTGCGGCGATCTCGCCGTCGCGCTGCTGCGGGTAGTAGTTGTTGGTCTCGATCACCGGAGCGCCCGGCCCGCGTGCATCGACGATTCCGTCGGCGAGGTCGGGAACGTTTTTCTGCGGAATGCTGACGATCACCAGGTCGGCATCGGCTGCGGCGTCCTTGGCCCACACGGCCGTCGCACCGGTTTCGTTCGCGAGCTCAGCGAGCGTTTCGGGAGCACGAGAGTTCGAGACGGACACCTGGTGTCCGAGTTCGCGCAACCGACGCGTCAGAGTGCCGCCGATCTGCCCAGCGCCGATGATTCCGATCTTCATGTATCGCCTCCGTGCGGTGTGTTCCCTTACCGCCGTCGCAACGTCGGGCACATGGCGCCTATTCCAGCTGTCGTCCCGGATCAGTTGAGTCGGCGTACGCTCTCGGCATTCACGGAGGAGCCGTCCCACCGCAAGTCCGCGGCCATCAAGATCGTTGGGCAGCACTCGGGATCGTCGGGACCGTTAGCCAACCAGGTGATGTGCGCGACGCCGTCGGCGATCGCTACGCCCGTCACGACCTCCCGGCTGTGGGTGATGTCACCGATGTTCACACCACCCAACCGCCTCGGTCCGGCCGTGTACAGCTGTACGGTCTCCGGCCAGGGCACCCCACCGGCATTGCAGTCGGTCACCACCGCGGCGTCGATGCTGCCATCGCCTGTCAGGTCGCCGAACGCAACCTTGTAGCTGTTGTCCGGCTGGTTGTTTCGTTTGGCGATCATCACCTGCCCGGGATGCGAATCCTGCTGCGGCAGTTTCCCGTTCACCAGGTTTCCCGGATCGTGCTGGCACAATTCGGGCACCGGTGCGGAAAGCAGGTCCTGCAGCGTGACGACACCGCCGCCGGCCGGGGGTGATGGATCGGCTCTGCTTATCGCCGGTTCGAACACACTCGCCACCACCACAGAGAGCGAGCAGATCAGCCGGACCATCGATCGGCAGCCACGGTCGTCACCGATGTTCATGTGCGCCTCACTCCTTTGTCGATCGCTTCGGGAGGCGGTGATCCCCGCGTTAGTATCCATGACTTTGCCGACGCGAAGTCAGTGATCGAGGAGTCGCGTGAGTTCGCGGCGCAGATCGCGCCAGGTGTCGTGTGCGATCGGCGTTTTCCGTCGTTGGGTATTCAGTGTGAGTGCGCGGCCACGCATTGCGTCGAGTGCGACTGTGCATCGCCTCGTCCAATCAGCGCGCGAGATGTTCTTCGGCCTGGCGTCCGCGACGATCGAGGCGAACGCGGCCGATTGTGGACGCTCCAGGGGAGCGAGTGCCGCGTAGAGATCGGGATCGTCGGCCGCGGCGATCCACACCTTGACCCACACCGTGTACAGCTCATCGGTGAATGCGGTCCACAGCACGTCGAGCAGCGCGGGTGTTCGGCCCGCGCCCCGAACGGCCGCGGCTTGCGCAGCCCGTGCTTGCAAATCGGTCTGCATTCGACGCCCCACTTCGTCGAGCGCAGTGGCAATGAGATCGACCCGGGCGGGAAAATGATGCGCGATGGCGCCGAGTGAGACTCCGGCGATCTCGGCGACCTGTCTGGTCGTGGTGGCTGGATATCCGTGATCCGCAACGCATTTAATGGTCGCGTCGATCAGACGCGCGCGGGTTAGATCCCGCCTCTCTTGCTGAGTCTGAGGAGCCCCGCCGCGACCGGGAGTCGATGCCACCCAGACACTATATCTGGACTACAGGTCAATTGACCTGTAACCTGGCGACAGGTCAACTGACCTGCAAATGCATGAGCTATGGAGGCCAACGGTGTCCTTGGTCTTGAAGTAATGAACCAACAGGCCCACGTTGACCCCGACCGCCGCGGCGATCGCCCGCATGGAGGTGCCGTCCTCGCCCTAGGTGGCAAACAATGCCAAGGCGGCCTTGCGAATCCGCGACTTGGCTGCCGTGTCCGCCCCGATGCCCGCGGTCCCCGGAAACCGATTTTGCGACAATCGGATTCAGTTGGACGGTGCGAGTGTGAGTACGCCGAGGCGGAGCAGTTGCGCGGTCAGAGTCTGAGCCGAATTCCCTGGCAAACCGGGGAACAGTTGTTGGCAGGTGATTGGCCTTGCGGCGGCGCGAGCCCGGCTGATGACGGCCAGAATAGAGTTAGGCACCGTCGCGGTCTGCTGGCCGACGCGCACAACCGAATTGTCACCGCTGCTGTCGATAATCTCGACTTCGGTGCGCGGGAATGTCAACAGCTGTTCGCCGCTGAATCGTGTGGCATCGGCATTTGCTAGGAGTCGGCTTCGGTGCTCGCGAATCTCGGCTTCAAGATCAAGGGACTCGATCGCTTTCCGCAATAGGCTCAGGCGCTGGCAAAGGCTATCCGCGACGACGTGCAGGTTGTCGTCGGTCAGTGCAACGACGTTTTCCGATGAGATGCCTGCCGTCGCCGACCCAAGCACCGCGGCCAGGAGTTCATCCCAGTTGGGCAGAGTGAGTGCTATCGAGAAGTGGACGCTTTGCTGGTCCGTCGTCATGGCGCAGTGCGGCGTTCCTTTAGGGAGGTACAGCACGTCACCTGGCCGCAAGGTCACCTCAATCGCTGGAGCACCGGCCTGCTCGACGTCGATGACTACGAACCTGTCCCGCCCCTCCGGCAGGGTTGGCCAGACGCGCCAGTTCTTGGTGCCCTGGCCTTGGATAACCACCACATCGAGTTCGTCGTGGTGCGCGGGGACGCCTGCCTGATGAGCCGCCGTCGCAACGGCGAGGACGTTCGTCTGGCATGCCAACGCCCGGCAGAAGGGCCCCGATATCGCCACCGCCGTCGGCCACACCTTTTCCAGGTGGCCGATGAACAGAGTGTTGCCGGCTGTGTACAGCTCCCACACCTTGGCGACATCGACCCGTTCCGGCCCGCCGGGAGCCGACGCCGGATGGGTATAGGTCGACTTCGGCACCAAGGTATCCCGTTCCACCCGCAAATCCGGAAGGACTCTGGTTCGTAGCAGCTTGTCGAGATCCGCCAGTCGCGGCAGCAAATCCGTCCGGCTGGCCATCGCGCCGGGGAACAGAGCGGGTGAGCGGTCGAAAGTTTCGCGTACGAACGCATCCAGGCCCGGGATGATGTTTGCTAGTTCGAGCTCGCACTGCGCACTGCCCGCTTGCGGGCGATTCATCAGGCTGTTCCCTTCCACGCCGTCGCCGGCCACCGAAGGCGGGCAATTCCCGCGATACTATTACAAATCGAATACCGTCACCCCGGGCTGCGCGGCTGCCCGGTCACGGCTAGACGCGAAACAACTTTTCAGCCACGTTCAGCGTTGCGTCGCGGTCCGGGCGATGGCTTCTTCCATTCCTCGGGTTGCCAGTTCGTCGGCCAGTTCGTTGTCGGCGACACCCGCGTGCCCCTTGACCCAGAACCATTCGACCCGGTGGCGTGCGCAGGCGGTTTGGAGTCGCTGCCAGAGGTCGACGTTCTTGACCGGCTGCTTAGCGGCGGTCTTCCAGCCGTTGCGCTCCCAGCCGAGAACCCACTTCGTGATGCCGTTCCGCACGTAGGTGCTGTCGGTGTAGAGGTGCACCTTCACCGGTCGGGTGAGCGCCTCTAGCGCCATGATCGGCGCCGTCAGTTCCATCCGATTGTTACTGGTCCGATCGGGCTCGCCACCGCACATCTCGCGGACGTGCTGTCGTTGGCGCAGCACCGCCCCCCAGCCGCCGGGTCCGGGATTGGGTCTGCACCCACCGTCGGTGTGGATGACCACCACGTCCTCGACTGAGTCGTCCATGGAATCAGTCCTCCCGTGCCTCACGAAGCAACCGCACTGCCTTCGGTCCGACGCCGTGCAGGGCCAGGAGGCCGTCAAGATCCGCAGGCAGCGATGCGACGGAGGGGTAACCGGCGTCGATGAGCGCGCCTGTCGCGGGGCGGCCGATCGAGACACCGTCGAAGACGGGCCCGCGATCCTCGGTGTCGACCATGCGCCGAGGATAGGCAATTCGTCGCGCAATTGGCTCAGCGACTCGCGCGGCGGGTATCTCGGGCGAGAATGACTCGATGTCGGGTGTGCGGTTTGTGCGGCGTGTGGACGGTTTGGTCTACGAGTTTGTCCACACAGGGGACGCGGATGGCTATCCGGTTTTCAGGCGCGCCGACCGTGATCTCTGGTGTCGGCGTCTCCCTGATTTCGGTTGGGTGGTGTGCAACGAATCCGGTGAGGTGTCGAGTCGGCCGTTTGGCGATGCCGGGTTTGGTGCGCTGCCGCCCGCAGGTGTCTGGGTGAGTCTGAAGGGCGACCGGTCGTACGTGTATGACCTGGTGCACAGCGGCGCTCCGGCCGGGGATGGCGAATCTCGCTAAGGCACTGCGATTTTCGATGTAGCCGTTTGAAGCTTGCGGTCATACTTCGTCGAGTCGCGGGTAGAGCACTTCTTCGACTACGAGTTGCAATGCCGCGGCGACGGGAATCGCGACGAGGGCGCCGATAATCCCCAACAGGGCACCGCCGATCAGGACTGCGACGACAGTTGTCACGGCTGGCACGTTGACCGCACGTCCAATGATCTTCGGCACCAACAGGTAGTCCTCGCCGAGCCGGAACACGATGAAGAAAATGATGGTGGCGATGCACACCGGCAGCGAGACCGTCAATGCTGCCGCAGCAACGACGACGCCGGCGATCGTGGAACCCACGACGGGAATGAGGTCGAAGATCCCGACGAAAATGCCCAGCAAGAGTGGGTAGGGCGCGTCGAACACGGTTAACCAGACGAATGTGGCGGCGGCGGCGATCACGGAGATGACGACATTGCCCAGCACGTATGCGCCGACCTTGGCGAATATCTCGTCGCCGATCAGGATCACGCGGGGACGCCGCGAATGGGGGACCAGCCGGTACATGGTGGTCCGGATGCGCGGCATGTCGATCAAGAAATAGACCGTGAGGACAACAACAACGAGCGTGTCTGTGATCGCGCTGAAGACAGCTGTTCCCGCGCCTATCACGTCGCTCAGAACTGATGCCCCAGTACCGTTGACCGCATCGCTGACGCGTTGCTGGACGTGAAAGCGATCATTGAGTCGGCCGATAGTCGACGAGTGGTCCTGGGCCTGCTGGATGTAATTGGGCGCTTCCCGGATTAGTTGATTGGCCTGTTCGGCAAGCGGTGGAATCGCTGCGGCAACAAAACCCCCGACGAGCACGATGAAAATGAAAAACACCAAAGTTGTTGCCGCCCAGCGGGGTGACCGATGGGTCACGAACCAGGAGGTCGCCGGCTCAAGCCCAAGCGCCAGAAAGAACGCGACACCGATCAAAACCAGCATCGAAGACAGCGACGACAGGATTTGTACGGCCGCATAAGTTACCGCCACGCCTGCGGCAGCGGTCGCACCGATGTAGAACGGTGAGCGCCGGTCGAATCGATGTCCCGGCGAGCCGAGAGGCTGTTGCTCCGTACTTAGTTCGGCGGCGAGCACCTGGGCTTCCGCGACGGGTCCTTCGGCGCTGGAATGCGGCTGGCCAACCAGATCGTGATGGTCGTCAGTGCCGCTGTCGTCACCGCCAGGGGAAACCTTTTCGTCGTGCGTCGTGAGTTGCTCGTCTGTCTTCATGAAGGTGTCCCTTCGTTCGAGGCAGCTAACACGTCTCGGTTGATCTGCCCCAATGGTCCAGCGCCAGTGCCCACCCGGTGGCTGTCGAGTACCCGTCCCGCAACTGCACGAACCGGGAAATCCCACGCGTGTCTAATAACGAATCCTTCGATGATTCAGCAAACTACCGAACCGTCTGGTTGTCGAAGGTCGAATCGGTGCGCACGAGATCGGCGCTACCCTGGGAAGGATGACTGCCCCGACGCCACCACGACCGCTGCCTGCTCTTACCCGCCGCCGCGTGTTGCTCGGCACCGCCTGCCTCGGTGCGGTCGTCGGTGTCGGAACACTGAGTTCCCGCATTGCTTCCGGTGCGCCGGACCCCTCGACCGAAACGTTCGGAGTCAATCACACTGACGCGGAGTGGCGGCAACTCCTGACACCACAGCAGTACGCGGTGCTTCGCAGGGCGTCCACCGAGAGGCCCTACAGCAGCCTGCTGAACAATGAGCACCGAGCGGGGACCTTCGGATGCGCGGGTTGCGCACAGGACTTGTTCTCGTCGACCACCAAGTTCGACAGCGGCACCGGTTGGCCCAGCTTCTGGAAGGCTCTGGACAACGCCGTACTGGAGCGACAGGACAACAGCGGGTTTATGTCTCGTACCGAGGTGCTCTGCCGCCGTTGCGGCGGGCACCTCGGCCACGTCTTCAATGACGGCCCCGAACCGACCGGGCTGCGCTACTGCATGAACGGCGTGGCGATGACCTTCCGGCCGCTGTAACAAGGTTTGTCAGCACCTCAGCCGCTGGCGAGCTCTGGAAACACTCGGCCGAACTCGCCGGATGTGACTGGCCCGTCGAATGATTGGCGCGCACGACCCGGCCGCAATCAGCTCTTACCGGTTGGCGGCGCGCAGCGCGTACGATGCTGCGATGGCCAGACCGCTGATACCCGTCGACGCCATTTACACTCGGGCACTGGAATTGCTGGATGCCGAGGGATCGACCGCGCTGCAGGCCAGGCGCCTCGCCGCCGACTTGAAGATATCCACGCGCACGCTCTATCAGCAGGTCGGCAAACAGGAGTTGCTCACGCGAGCCCTTGTCGCCCGGCACTTCTCCCAGCTGAGGCTGGAGTTCAAAGAACGCAAGACGTGGGAGAGGACCGCGCTGCACTGGTGCCTTTCGCTGCACGATACTTTGGCGGCACATCCCCATCTCACCGAGCTGATGGCGATAGACGATCGCAAAGTCATCGAAGACTACGTCAATGATTTGGTGAAAGCTGCATTAAGAGAAGGCATTCCACGCCGCCTGGCCATCGAGTGCTGCCGAGGCCTGGTCAATGTCACGATCAACCACACCATCATGGAAGTCCGCGCGCTGCGCGAGCCCGAACATTCGGCGGGAACAGCGGCCGAAATCGCCAAGATCTCCAAGAATTTCCGCATGGTAATCAACTGGATCATCGCGGGCGTGCGCGTGGACGTCGAGGCCGCATCATCCAAGCCGAAGGCGGCTGCTCGTCCTAAAGTCGCTGTCCGGCAGTGACTTCCGTGCTGCTTCAGTAGGATTCTTCGTTCCCGCCGGGGTTGCAACGGGCCGCGATCATCTCGACCAGATCGGCCCGTGGTCGCCACGGCTCGAGGTTCCAGCTGCTCTTGCCGGGTTTGGCGAGTTCGGCGAACCGCCAGTGGCAGACGAATTGCTCACGCATGCCGGGCCGGTCCGCCTCCGGCGCCAGTCTGAGCACCTGCGCCCAGGCTGCATCGGGGCTGGCGAGGTGGGTTGACGCCTGTCGCCCTGCGGCCGTCGGGTACACCCGCAGGCTGGGGCGGTTGCCGGCCGCCGCCCACTCGATCCGGTCGATATAACCCTGATCAGATTGCTGCTGGTCGACGTGCGCCGCTGTGGCCAACGCGATGACGATGGGCGGTCCGGCGGCAGTCTCGACTGTGCTGATGACGCCGAACTGGAAGACGGCGACGAAGCAGCCGATCGTGGTCAAGCCGATCCACATCCATGCGAGCATGCGATCGCGGAGGCGAGCCGCGGGCCGTGCGTCGGTGATTGCTGGGAATGTCATGGGGCTCTCTGCTGTCGTGCCGAATGTGTCGATGAACAGAGCTTGGCCAGCGCGGCTTGCGCGTTTCTTGTGTGTTTCTTGGTGTGGCTAACGCCCCACGGCAACGGAGTTGCTGCTGACGGCGCCGAGCCTGCGCCGGCTGCCTCGAGCCTGCGGTCAGTGCGCCGACAGTGTATCCAGAGACGTGATCGACCGAAAAACATGCTCCGAGTGCAGGTTCGGCGCCGCGAGCGCAGGTTCGATAAGCCTCCGAAAATGGGTAACCAAAAGCGCGACGGAAGGAATCGGCTATGTCGCGCGAGCGGGTCACGCTTCACCACGAGCAGGAGACCATGCTGATGACGCTGTACCTGCATGCCCGCGATGCGCGTTCGGCCCAACCGGTGCTGGCCGACCAATATGCGGGACCGATATTGGACCGCATCGATTACGACTTCGACCGGCTGTCTGCGATCGCAGGCAATCAGCCCGTGATCGTCAGTCGCGCCAAGGCCATCGACGAGATCGTGCGGTCGTATCTGGGCAAACACGAGGACGCCGTCGTGCTGCATCTTGGCTGCGGTCTCGACACCCGGGTCCAGCGGATCGCTCCTGGGAGTGCCGTGACGTGGTTTGACATCGATCAGCAGCCGGTCATCGAGTTGCGTCGACGACTCGTCGACGAGCGCCCCGGCACCACGATGCTGGCGACATCGGTGGTCGACAAAGGTTGGTGGACAGCGGTTCCCGACGACCGGCCGACATTGATCATCGGCGAAGGACTATTGATGTATCTCGCCCCGGCCGACGTCCACGCTCTCGTCGAGGCCGCCGTGTCTCGCCGGGTTCCCGCCCAGACACTGGTCTTCGACACCGTTGCGCCATGGGTTCGCACTGTGAGCGGGTGGCAGCGGAACTTCCGCGCGGCCGACACTCGATTCCTCTCCACCACAGTGGATCTCGGCGACGCTGTCCAGCAGCACAGACAGGTTCACTTGGTCGAGGAGAAATCGCTGGTGTCCTTGGCGCGTCGGTCAACGCCCGGAGCGCTCGGTGCTTTTGTTGCAGCCATCGATGCGATCCCCGCCGGCCACCGCGCCATGGTGCTGCGAACCTACCTGCAGAGCGGGGAGCATCGTGATACGCGGTGATCAACACGCCGAGGAATCATGCAAATGCGTTGTCGGACAGTGCCATCAGGCGTCCTTTGCCGTTCATCGGCGCGTTCGCCGCGGAGATCGCGTCGCGGTCGGACTCGGCTGGCCGCTGGGTTTGGTTCTAGCGCCCGCCCTGACTGATGTGCCGGCGGTCTGCATTGTTCGGGGCCGTCACACATGAACGGTTCTGGGTCCGCATGTCGGCTCGGCGAGACGGACTTGCCGGCGCCGGTCGTTCGCTGATTCGCGAGTAACGACGGCGGAGCCTGTCAATCAGCATTTCGGCCTCTTGGATGTCACGGCGGAGGCCTGCCGCCTTGCTCTGCGTGGCCCGACTGCTGCTGCCGGCCCGCATTTGCTTGCGTTCAAGCCGAAGCAACTCGCCGGTCATCTGCTGCAGTCGATCGCGCAGCGCGCTTACCAACTGCGCGGCCTGAAGAGACTCGCTATCCGCCACCCGTAGATAGTTGCACTAACGGCTACCAAACGCGAGTCAGGTGGATACCGGCTTCGTCACCTGTCCGGTGACTATCAGCAGTAGGCCTGTTCGGCCGAACCGAGTGCTGCTGACGGTCATCCAGCAGCAGGCGGATGCGCCATCACGGGGAGCGGGAGATACCTGGAGGACGCCCCGGCTGCAATCGCGGCTCGGCGGGTCCACGCGGCTGAACCCTGAGATCGGCAGCCGGTCGGGTGCTCCGTCGCGAAGGTGTCACTCGGACTGCTTGTCCAGCTGTTGCCTGGCTTGCCGGGCCGCATCTCCGACCTGCCGGAACAACCGCTGCACGTCGGGCATCCGTCCCCGCGCTGCCAGCAAGGGCGCGGGAGTGTCGGGTCCCTCGGGAAGATCGAGGACCAGCCATGCCCCGTACAGATTTGGTTGCACCCGCAGGTTGAGAGTGGCGATCTCGTCCTCAAGTACCACAGGCACTTTCACGAACTCATCTGGTTGCGCGTGTTCGAGGCGGCGTTCCACCACTTCCAGGTCGGCGTCGGCGGCGAGGCGGAAGCGAAGTTCCTGGCCGGTCCGATGGGTCGGACCGTAGAGAACGAGATACTTCGCCATCGCTGTCCCTTTCTGCGTCGAGATGACAATGGGGGCTGCTTGAGGCATGCGATCCGCAACCGTGGCGGCAACGTCGCCACTATGGGGGTCAGCCGAGCGAATCCCAGAACTTGGTGAGGGTTGCCGCGCTGCGGGCGGGGTCTTGGAACATCCACCAATGCCCCAGTCCGTCAAGCACTTCCGTGCGGGCCCCGGCGCGGTCGGCCGCGCGACGCCGGATGTCTTCGGAACCGACGTAGGTGTCCTCGGTCGCCAGAATCGACAGCCCGGGTCGCGCCGCAGCGTTTTCCAGCGCGCGGCCGGCTTCGGCTGTTGCCGGTTGGGCGGCCGAACGGTACAGCGCCAAGATCGCCCGCCGCATCTCCGGGCCCTGCGCCTCGGCCCACGACGTGGCGATATCGGCCGGTACGCCGAATTCGCTCCACAGGGCCGCCCGCTGACCAACGGTCCCGCCCATCAACGCGTCCAGGCTCTCCTCGCCGGCGCCGTCGGTCTGCCACACCTGCGCCATGTCGTGCCAGACATAGTCGGCATCGAAAACGCCGAGAATGTCGCTAACCCAGCTGCGCACCAATTCGGGGCGATGCATCACGACGTTGAGCACGTGGCCGCCGCCCCAGTCGTGGCCGACCAGATCGATAGGTCCCTCGATTCGCTCCAACTCACCCTCGAGCCAGTCACGGTAGGCGAGGAAATCCGCCGGGAAGTCGTCGGGCAACGGCGCTCCCCAACCTGGCGGAGATAGTCGCAGCACGTCCTCGCGCCCGAGGACCTCGATCAGCGGACCCCAGATCGCGTCAGTCTCCGGATTGCCGTGTACAAACACGATTGTCATCGCGCGCTCCTCTGCGGGACAGGCCAGGCCTCCGGCCTAAGAATTGCATATGGTCGGCGTCGAGGTAACGGGCCGCGATCGTCCGATTGGGATTTCTCCGAAAGTCGGATTATTCTTGCGCGCGGCCCATCGTCGTCCCAGGAATACACCCATGCCTCTTCAGCCCACTCTGCGCCGCCCACATTCGCTGCGCAGGGTTCGTAGTCCTCGTGTGAAATCCGTAACCGTTGGCCAGTGCTTCGACATCGACATCACCCGCGATGCGGACGGATGGATGGTCCGGATACCCGAGGTCGAGGGAGTCGTCCGCGCCAGCCATCGGGCTGCAGTTGAGCTCACGGCACGCAAGTGCATTGCAGCCCGCACCGGCATTCCCATCGGCTATGTCGCCGTGTATGTCAACAGCGAGATCGGCTAGCGCCGAACAGCTTTCGTGAGGGTCAGATCTTGACCGTCAGCGGCCACACCTTCCAGATGTCGTCGCAGTATTCGGCGATCGCGCGGTCCGAGGAGAACTTGCCGCTGCGTGCGGTGTTCAGGATCGACATCTTGGTCCAGGAATCCCGGTCCTGCCAGGCTGCGCTGACCCGCTCCTGGCACTCCGCGTACGAGGCGTAGTCAGCGCACACCAGGAATGGGTCGTCGTAACGCAGGTTGTCCACCAACGGCCGGAACACCTCTGGGTCGCCGTGTGAAAACATTCCTCCGGCAATCAAATCCAGCACCGCACTCAGTTCTTCGTTGTTGTCGATGTAGTCGGCCGGGCGGTAACCGCTCGCCTTGAGCGCCTCGACTTCGTCAACGGTGAGACCGAACAGGAAGAAGTTCTCCGGGCCGGCCTCCTCCCGAATCTCGACGTTGGCTCCGTCGAGAGTGCCGACGGTCAGGGCGCCGTTGATCATGAACTTCATGTTCCCGGTGCCGGACGCCTCCTTGCCCGCGGTGGAGATCTGCTCGGACACGTTGGCGGCCGGGTAGATCAGGTGCGCGTTCTTCACGCTGAAGTTCGGGATGAACGCCACCTTGAGGAACTTGTTGACCTCCGGGTCGTTGTTGATCGTTTCGCCAACGGCGTTGATCAGCTTGATGATCCGCTTGGCCAGGAAGTACCCGGGCGCGGCCTTGCCGCCAAAGATGAAGGCTCGCGGCGGAATTGAGAGTCCTGGGTTCTGCTTGAGCCGGTAATACTGCGCGATGATGTGCAAGACGTTGAGATGCTGGCGCTTGTACTCGTGGATCCGCTTGACCTGAATGTCGAAGATCCACTCCGGGTTCAGCTCGACACCGGTCGACTCGCGGATGAACGACGCCAGTCGCTTCTTGTTGTTGCGCTTGATGTCGCGCCACTGCTCACGGAAGGAGGGGTTGTCGACATACTGTTCCAGCCCGCGCAGCCGGTCCAGATCCTTCAGCCAGCCTTCGCCGATGGTGCGGTCCAACAGTTCTCGCAGTCCGGGATTGGACAGCGCGAGAAAGCGCCGTGGAGTCACGCCGTTGGTTTTGTTGCTGAACCGCTCCGGCCACATCTCGTAGAAGTCTTTGAGCACACTCTCTTTCAGCAGCTCCGAGTGCAGCGCCGCGACGCCGTTGACGGCGTGGCTGCCGACGGTCGCCAGGTGCGCCATCCGGACGTTCTTGCCGCCCTCTTCGCCGATCAGCGACATCCGACGGACCCGATCCGGGTCGCCGAGGAATTTGATGCGCACCTCATCGAGGAACCGGCGGTTGATTTCGTAGATGATCTCGAGGTGGCGGGGCAGCGATTCGCCGAACAGTTGCAGGGGCCAGGTCTCCAGGGCCTCGGGCAGCAAGGTGTGGTTTGTGTAGGCGAACGTCGCGACGGTGATCTCCCAGGCTTCGTCCCAGTCCAGCTGACGCTCATCGATCAGCAGGCGCATCAACTCGGCGACACCGATCGATGGATGAGTGTCGTTGAGCTGCATGGCGAATCGCTGGGGGAGCTCCCTGACGCCCGCGTCGGCCAGGTCGTCCATGATGTGCAGCACGTGTTGCAGCGAGCACGACACGAAGAAGTGCTGCTGCAGCAGGCGCAGCCGTTTGCCCGCTTCCGGTTCGTCGTTGGGGTACAGGACCTTGGTCACCGTCTCCGAGGTGACCTCGTCTTCGACCGCCTTGTAGTAATCGCCAGTGTTGAAGGCATCCAACGCAAAAGACTTGACCGCCCGCGCGCTCCACAACGTCAGCACATTGCAGGTGTTGACGTCGTAGCCCTGGATGGGGGTGTCGTAGGCGACGCCTTTCAGCATCAGTCCGGGCACCCAGCGGGCACGGTCACGGCCCTCGTCGTCGGCGTAGTGCTCGACGTAGCCGCCCCACTTGACCAGATAGTTGACGTCGGGCTTCGGTATCTCCCAAGGGTTTCCGCGGTCCAGCCAGTTATCGGTCTGCTCAACCTGCCAACCGTCGTGGATCTCCTGGTCGAAAATGCCGAACTCGTAGCGGATGCCGTAGCCGATGGCCGGACGCTCGAGGGTTGCCAGCGAGTCCAGATAGCACGCGGCCAGGCGGCCCAGACCGCCGTTGCCCAGCCCCGGCTCCTCTTCGCAGGCCAGAACCTCGTCGAGCCGCTGGCCCATCGCCCCGAGTGCGGTCTTGGCCGCCTGCTCGAGGCCGAGGTTCAGCAGGTTGTTGCCCAGCTGCGGACCCATCAAGAACTCAGCCGACAGGTAGCAGGTCACCTTGCGGCCGAGATCGAGCGAGACCTGTGTGGAGGCCACCCGGCGGTCCTGCATGCGGTCACGTACCGCCAGCGCGAGCGCCCGGTAGTAGTGCTCGGGTCGCAGCGCTGCGGCCGGCCGGCCGATCGAGTAGCGCAAGTGGTCGGTGATCGCGCGCTGCAACGCGGGCGCCTGCATGCCGGTGCGTGAGTGCTCACTGAGTTCTGCCCGAGTGCCGCCGCCGGCAGAGGTTTCGTCGGAGGGTTTCTGATCGAGATCAGTCATCGTGAGTCCTATTCCTAGAGGTCCCAGCACCGCACTCGCCACATGTCCGGGTGGCAAGCAAGCAGTCAGTCTGGCAGCGATGCTTGCACACCTGGCGCGCAATTGCTGTCCGGAACATGAACGGCAACCCACGCAACCGCGACGATACGTCGTTGTACACGGCGACGCTGTTTGGGCTGTACTTCCAGCGCGATGCACAACCGGCGTCCGTTCTGGACTCGACCGCTAGGGTCAGGGCCAAACTGCGGCCGAGTTGAACGGACGGTGGAGCGTGCTGACCGTGGACCTGCTAGTCATCGGATTTGGCAAAGGCGGAAAGACGCTGGCCACCACGTTGGGTCAACGTGGTTGGCGAGTGGTGCTGGTCGAGCAGTCTTCCCGAATGTACGGCGGGACGTGCATCAACACGGGATGTGTACCGACGAAATCGATGGTTTACCAAAGTGAACGGCTGTGTCCGGGCACCTCACAGCAGGAGGCGTACTCGTCCGCGGTCGGGGTTACCCAGGGCCTGACGGCGAGTATGCGGGCGGTGAATCTGGCGGCGTTCGACACGATCGAGACGGCTTCGGTGATCACGGGCCGGGCGCGGTTCCTGGATGCGACCACGGTCGCGGTTGACGTGGACGGCGAGACGTTGGAGATCAGCGCGAAATACATTGTGGTCGGGACGGGTTCGCAATCCGTCATGCCGGACATCGCCGGATTGGCGGAATGTCCTGTCGCGGTGAACAGTGCCGCTTTACTCGAACAACCGCACCGTCCGGAGCGCCTGGTGGTGCTCGGCGGTGGTTACATCGGTCTCGAATTCGCGTCCATGTTCGCCGGCTACGGATCGCAGGTCGCGGTACTCGACCGGCACCCGACGGTGCTGTCCCGCGAGGACCCCGATGTGGTCGAGGTGGTACAGGAACTCCTCAGCGACAAGGGGATTCGGGTATTGACCGGGGCTCAGGTGAGCAGGGTCGACACCGGTCACCGAGCCGACGGCGCGGCGACCGCGACAGTTCACTATTCGGTCGACGGTGAGAGCGGATCGGTCGAAGCTGACACCGTGCTGGTGGCGCTGGGACGGCAGCCTGTCACGAGCGAGCTGGGTTTGGACGCCGCCGGTGTGCGCACCGATGCGGGCGGCGCGATCGTTGTCGATGAACATCTGCGCTCCAGCCAACCGCACATCTTCGCCGTCGGGGACGTCAATGGCGGTCCGCAATTCACCTATATCTCCCTCGACGACCACCGTGTTGTCCTCGATCAGCTGACCGAGGCGGCGGCACCGCGGAGCACCGCCGATCGCGCCGCAGTGCCGTATTCGCTGTTCGTCACGCCCCCACTGTCGCGGGTCGGCCTGACCGAACAGCAAGCCCGGAAACAGGGACTCCGCGTCAGGGTGGCATCGAGTCCGGTTGCCAAGCTGGCCACTGTCGCGCGCGCCCGGATCGTCGATGAGACGCACGGCAGGATGAAGGTCGTCGTCGACGCCGACACCGACCGCATCCTCGGAGCCGCGTTGCTGAGCTACGACTCGCACGAGGTGATCAACACCGTCGCGCTTGCCATGCGGCACGGGATCACCGCCACTGAAATGCGAGATGCGATCTATACCCACCCGTCGATGACGGAGTGCTTCAACCAGTTGCTGGGCAAGTTGGTCTGTTGATCGAAATGGTGGCCGGCGGGGATCGCCCGAGTTTCACGCTACGATGAGACACATGGTGAAGAAGGCGGTGACCCCGGGCCCGCGCGACGAACGAGGCGTGCTGCAGGCCCGAATCCTCACTTCCGCCAGATACGAGTTCGCCACCAACGGTTGGGCGGGAACCACGATCCGCGCCGTTGCGCGGGCCGCCGACGTCGACCCCGCGCTGGTGTATCACTACTTCGGCTCCAAGGAACGGCTGCTCGACGCGGCCACCGATCCGCCGGCGAGATGGCTGGCAACTGTCGCCGAGACATGGGCAACGCCGCGTGCGGAACTGGGCCGCCGACTGGTGCGCACGGTGCTCGGCGCCTGGACCGATGACGAGATCGGGTCGGTGCTGCGGGCTGTGGTACTGACCGCCGCCCACGACCCGCGCACCCTGGAGAAGCTGCGAATGGTGGTGGAGCGCAGCCTCATCGGTGGGTCCACGCTGGGAACCGATGAGGCCGACCGGCTGCGTCGCAGCGGCTTCATCGCCAGTCAACTCATCGGCTTCGCCCTGCTCCGCTTCGTCTGGAAGATTGAACCGGTCGCATCGATGTCCGAGGACGAGGTGGTGGACGCGGTCGCCCCCAACATCCAGCGCTACGTCGACGGCGACCTGTCCGCCGGCGAGCCGGAGTCTGCGTAATCAATGGTGTCCATCAGGCCCGTTAGCGCCTGCGGCAACGGGCCGTGATGCACAACGCCGAGCCGCTGGGTAGCGCGGGTCAGCGCGACGTAGAGCTCGGCCGCGCCGCGCGGATATTCGGCGAGTATTCGCTGCGGCTCGACTACCAGCACGGCGTCGAACTCCAGGCCCTTCGTCTCCGATGGAGGCACCGCGCCGGGCACGTCCGGGGGCCCGATCACCACACTGGTACCGTCCCGATCGGCCTCGATCCGGACGAATTCCTCGATCGCAGAGGCTAATTCGTCCTCGGAAAGCTGCCGCGACCAGGGCGCGACGCCGCTGCTGCGGACGGACTCCGGTGGTACGACGTCGGGGGCGAACTCAGCGAGCAGTGCCGCGGCGACGGTCATGACCTCCGCCGGGGTGCGGTAGTTCACCGTCAATGACCGGTAAATCCATCGACCGGGCACATGCGGTCGCAGCATGGCGTCCCACGACCTCGCCCCGGCCGCCGACCGGCGCTGTGCCAGGTCGCCGACCACGGTGAAGGAGCGGGCCGGGCAGCGTCGCATCAGCACCCGCCAGTCCATTTCGGACAGCTCCTGTGCCTCGTCGACCACGATGTGGCGGTAGGTCCAGTTGCGATCGGCCGCGGCGCGTTCGGCCAGTTCCCGGGTGTCGCGTTCGACGAACCGATCGGCCAGGTCCTCGCCGTAGAGCAGGTCCCGGGCCAGCAGTTTGTCCTCGTCGTCCATCAGGTCCTCGCGGTCGATCATGAGGTCCAGCACGCCGGCCGCGTATGCGGCCTCGTCGCGCTGCTCCTGCTCGGCCGTCCGATCCGCGAGTTCCTGAGCCGCCTTGTTGATGCCGAGCAGATCGGTGAGTTCGTCCAGCAGCGGCACGTCGGACACCGTCCAGGCGTCGCCGACCTCGCGCCACAGGGCTGGATCGGCACCCGCCGCGCGCAGCTTCTCGGGTGACTCGAACAGCGACGACAGCAGTTCTTCCGGTGTCAGCAGCGGCCAGAGCGCGTCGAGTGCGGCGTTGAACGCAGCGTTGTCACCGAGCTCTTCGATCAGCTCCTCGCGGAGCTTCTCCCAGGCGGCAGTGTCCGCCCGGGTCAGCCAGCCTCGGCCGATCTTGGCGATCGCCCGCTCGGTCAACACCCACGTGACGATGTCGGTGAACGCGGCGCGTGCCGCGTTGTGCGGCAGCTTGGTGGCGCGCGCCTCCTCCCGGGCCCACTGTGCCGTGTCGGCGTCGATGCGCATCGTGACGTCGGAGAGCTTGATGTGCAGTGGTTCCTCGGGGAGCTGTTGGCGGTCGGCGATCGCCGCGGCCAGCACGTCCAGAATCTTCAGCGAACCCTTCAGGCGCGCGGCCTTCGGTTCATCCTCGGCGGTGGTGCGCAGGCCGGGCACCAGATCTCCGGCGGTCATGAACACCACGGTGGACTCACCGAGTGACGGCAATACGCGGCTGATGTGATTGAGGAACGCGGTGTTGGGCCCGATCACCAGCACGCCATGGCGTTCCATCCGCTCACGCTGGGTGTAGAGCAGGTAGGCGACGCGGTGCAGGGCCACCACCGTCTTGCCGGTACCCGGGCCGCCTTCGATCACCAGTACGCCGGAGTGATCGAGTCGGATGATCTCGTCCTGCTCGCTCTGGATCGTCGCCACGATGTCGCGCATGCCCTCGCCGCGCGGTGCGTTGACCGCGGCGAGCAGGGCGACATCGGTTGAACTCCCGCGCCGACCCTCCCGCTCTGCCTCACCCGGGCGGCCGAGGACCTCGTCGGTGAAATCGACGACGCGACTCCCATGGGTATTGAATTGGCGGCGCCGCCGCATGTTCTCCGGGTTGGCCGCGGTGGCCGTGTAGAAGGGGCGAGCGGCAGGGGCCCGCCAATCGAGCAGCAACGGCTCGTAGTCTTCGTCGCTCTCGTCGAGCAATCCGATGCGTCCGACGTAGGAAGACTGTCCCGTCACACTGTCCAACCGGCCGAAACACAGCCCGTCGTCGGCAACATCGAGCCGCTTGATCCGTCGGGACAGCGCGCGCACCTCGACGTCGCGATCCATGGGCGTCTCGCCCTCGCCGCGCATCGCGGTGCGGTACCTGGCCTTGGCCCGCGCGCGCTCGTCAGCCAGACGTTCGTAGAGACCGTCGACGTAGTTCTGCTCGTACCGCAATTCGTCGTCGTAGTCCGAAGTTGATTCCCGCAATTGCCCCCCGTTCGTCCCCCCGTTGTCGATCCCGCATTGTGCGGTATGGATGGGGCCTTGCCGCAAGCCCCCGGAGCCGCTATATGGTGGAAGAGGAAACAGAACAGGCAAGGCAGCCAACTCTGTTTCCGTTTTCATTTGTACGCGGTCGATCCCTTAAAGGGGCACCAGTTCGATGCGCGCAGTGCCTTGTGGACATTTCAGCTCGGCCCACGGCCGCTCGGCGAGTTGCCGGCTGACCAGCTCGCACACGGTGACCAAGTGGTCGTAGTCGATGAAATCGATTTCCAGGTCTGACAGTGCGGCCTCGATCCCGCAGCCGAGAGTGACTGTACCGCAAGGTGAGTCGGCGTCCAGGTAGTCGCCGACGACGATCCGCCGCAGCGACGGCCCGCGCTCATGTCAGACCCCCAGCGGACACTCATTGAACATGTACAGCCCTATCCCGTTCGTCGCCCCACATCCGCGCGCTCCTGGTTTCCACGACGTGCGCTGCCGTGCCACCTGGACCCCGCGCGGCGCCGGGCCTGTCGCAGCGGCGAAAATTCGGTCGCCCGGCCGGCTTGGTGAGTCCCTACGATCTCCGGGTGGATGCAATGCCGGAGAAGCTGGAAGAGGACGCGGTCTACAGGAATCGCCATGCCACGCCGTGGCACCGGCAGATCGCGGACTCCAACACCGTGCTGCTTACCCAGGTGGGCTCGGGCCTACACGGCGTCACCATCGAGGGAACCGACGACCGCGACGAGATGGGCGTGTGCATCGAGCCCCCAGACTGCGTGATCGGCCTGCGTTCGTTCGAGCAATACCAATTCCGCACCCAGCCCGAAGGGCTCGCTCCGGGGCCGGTGATCTGGACCTTGTGGTTTACAGCCTGCGGAAGTGGGCTCGACTCGTCGGCGCGGGCAACCCGACCGTGCTGCTCCTGCTATTCGCGCCGCCGGAGGAAATCGTCAGCATCGAAGCGCCGGGCACCGAGCTGCGGGAGCGGCCGGAGCTGTTCTTGTCGCGCGATTGCGGTCGTCGCTTCGTGGGCTACCTCGAGGCGCAGCGCGATCGAATGCTCGGGCTGCGATCGCAGCGGACCAATCGGCCGGAGCTGGTCGAGGAGTACGGCTATGACTGCTACCTCGACGACACTGAGTTCCTCACTCGGCGAGGGTGGCTGACCTACGATCAGATCGATGATGATGACTGGTTGGGTACGGTCATCCAGGCCACTGGCGGGTTGGAGTTTCAGAAGCCCGTAGGTCGGATTGCGAAGCCTTTCTCTGGTTCGATTCTGAGTGGTCGGACTCACTACAGCGCATGGGCGGTCACCCCCAATCACCGCATGCGGGTTGCAAAGATGCTGCGGGGGCCTTGCGGTAAGAATCCACGTGCGCACACTGATGAGACATCAGGGCTATGGCACTTTCGACGTGCCGACGAAGTGACCTCTCTGGACTGGTACCAGCAGGTTGCTGTCACCCCTCGTAGTGGCGAGTTTCCTGTGGAGGATGCACATCTGGCGCTTGTCGGGGCCTATGTTTCCGAAGGGTGCGTAAGTAAGCATCGGAAGGATGGGTCTGCGTCCGTTCTGCGCATCGAGCAAAAGGACGGTGGTCGATTGCACGACACGATGAAGCTGGTCGCGAGCTACTACCCCCTGCGTGAGTATCGTTATCCGGAGAAGCGACCAGTGACGATTTGGACCCTGGCCATGCCGGTTGTTTGCGCTGACCTGGCCAAGACGTGCGGGACGGGAAGCAAGAACAAGCGTCTTCCCCCTTGGTCCATGGACCTGTCCGGGCGTCAGGCCAACGTGCTCTTGCAAGCCCTCCTCAATGGTGACGGCACGCCACATCGCACGGGCGGCTGGGTGTATTACACCAACTCTGATGGCTTAGCAGATGATGTTCAGACCTTGGCTTTGGTAGCAGGTCGCCGCGCTATCAAGCGTGGGCCTTATCAAGCTGGCATGTATCAGATCCTGATCCAGGACTACGGAACGTCTATTTACAATTCGTTTCGGGGTCGAGATATCAAGACCGAGAACGCCGTCGATCGAAGGATCGTGTGCTTCACGGTGCCTAATGAGACGCTGGTGACGCGACGTAATGGACGTGTTGCTATGCACGGCAACACCAAGTTCGCCTACCACGCGCTGCGGCTGGGACTGCAGGGCAACGAACTGCTCACCGCGGGTCGCATCACGCTGCCCGTGCCCGAGCCGTCCCGCTCCTGGCTGCTTGATGTGCGGCTCGGCAAGGTGGCCAAGGAGACGGTGCTCGACACGATCGGCGACCTGCGCGACTAACTGGTCACTCAGACCGCCAACGCCGATCTGCCTGAACACTGTGACTACGACCGGCTCAACGAGTGGCTGATCGAGGCGCATCAAAATTGGTGGCAGACAAAGGGGTATCTCGTCGACGGTGCCCACCGGTAATGCTCCGGTGGGCACCGCTCGTGGCTATTGAGCGAGCAGATTGACTACACCCGTGAACACGGTGGGCATCGCCGCTGCGGCCGGGACCAACCGAGACCGCACCGGCGCATAGCCGCTGGCCGCAAGCAGGCCGGCGGTCAGCATGCGATAGCGCCGCGTCATCTGTCGCCATTGCCGGTCGTATGCCTCCGGGCGTTCTGCGACAACCGCTTTGACCAACAGCTCGGCAGCACCGAACGCCAGCCCCAGGCCTTCGCCGGTGAGCGCGTCGACGTAGCCTGCCGCGTCGCCGACGAGCATCACCCGCCCCGCCGTCCGGCTTGAAACCCGTTGGCGCAGTGGGCCGGCGGCCCGGTCCGGCTCATGCGGCTTGCCGTCGATCCGGTCCCGCAGGCCCGGGAATTCAGCGAGGTGCTTGTTGAACCCACCGCGCTGGGACGTCAACATCGCGACGCCGACGCAGTCGTCGGCGACCGGCGTCACGTAGGCCTCAGCGTTTGCGGCCCAGTGGACCTCGACGAAGTCCGACCACGGCGCCATCTGTACATGCCGCCGGATACCCCAGCGGCGCGGTCCCGGGCTGGTCTGCTCGAGTCCCAGCGAGCGGCGGATGGGGGAGTGCAAGCCGTCGGCCGCGGCAAGGTAGCGCGCGCGCCGCTGGCCGACCCGTACCGAGAACGCATCCTGGGTGATCTCGCCGGCCTCTTCCTGGCAGATCTGCACGCCAGCACTGATCGCGGCGTCCAGAAGTGCGCCGTGCAGCACGGTTCTGCGGACGCCGCGCCCGCGGGCCTGCCGAAACGGCGCGTCGACATGATGCCTGCCGTCCCGGTAACTAATGCCCCGAAACGGTTTCCCGTGCGGGTGCACGCCCAGATTCTCCAAGTGCCGCAGGGTATGTGGCATCAGCCCTTCACCACACGCCTTGTCGATGGCTCCGCCGCGTCGTTCGATCACTGCAACTTCCAGGCCGGCTTTGGCGCCGTAGAGTGCGGTGGCCAGTCCGGCCGGGCCACCGCCCACGACGAGCAGGTCGATCATGACAGGCTCGCCAGCGCTGCGTTTTCGACCTTCACCCGGGTGCGCAACAGTGCCGCGTTGAGCACCGTGAACGCGCACGCGGTGATCCATCCACTGTGCACCAACGGCAGCGCGATCCCCTCGGCAATGACGGCGACGTAATTCGGGTGCGGCACAAGTCGATAGGGGCCACCATCGATGCGGACCGCACCGGGGATGACGATCACGCGGGTGTTCCACTGGTGATTCAAGGTCGTGATGCACCACCAGCGCAACCCCTGTGCGGCAAGCACGATTGCGAACATCGTCCAACCCAGAAGTGGAATGAACGGGCGGTGCAACACGATCGGCTCAATCAGGCATCCCGCCAGCAGGCCGGTGTGCAGGGCGACCATCAACGGATAATGTCGCGCCCCGAATTCGACACCGCCCTGCTCCTGGCTCCAGGACCGGTTGCTTTCGGCAACGATTACTTCGGCCAGTCGCTCGATCGCGACGAGTCCGATCAACAGCACATACCAGGTCATTGAAATCACTTCCAGCGCAGCATGACTAGTTCAGAGCAGAAGCCTGGACCCATCGCCATCATCAGCCCTGGGCTGCCGGCAGTCGGCCGCTTGGCGATGGTGTCGCGCAGCACGTGCAGCACCGAGGACGACGAGAGGTTACCGACCTCACTCAATGAGCGCCAGGTCAATTCGAGTGCGTCGTCGGGCAATCCAAGGGCGGAGACGATCGACTCGATGACCTTGGGGCCGCCCGGGTGGCTCACCCACGCGCCGACGTCGGAGATTTCCAACCCGTGTGCTCCGAGGAACTGTGTCACGTCGTCGCCCAAGTAGGTCTCGACAACCGTCGCCACGTCCGGCGACAGGATGAGCCCGAATCCGGAGGAGTCGATCTTCCAGCCCATCGTGCCCTGCGAGTCGGGATAGAGGTGGCTGCGTGATCCGAGGACCTCCGGTCCGGAGGCGCCGATCTCTTGCGCCCGGCGTTCGCCGACTGCCACCACCGCGGCGGCGCCGTCACCGAACAGCGCGGTGCCGACCAGGGTGGCCCCGGACGCCTTGGCGGCCGGGTAGGTGAGCGAGCACAGCTCCACCGACACCAGCACCGCGACATCGTCGGGCGCACCGCGCAGGTAGTCATTGAGCCGGCCCACCCCGGCGGCGCCCGCCACGCAGCCGAGCCCGAACATCGGCACCCGCCGCACGTCGGGCCGCAGTCCCAGGCGGGAGGCGATGCGCGCTTCCAGCGACGGGACCATGAGGCCGGTGACGGTCGTCGAGAAGATCACGTCGACGTCCTCTGGCTGCAGACCCGCTTCGTCGAGGGCGGCGGTCAGCGCCCTGCAGCCGAGTTCCACGGCATTTTCGATGAAGATGTCGTTGGCGTCGCCGAAGTCGGTCAGCGCTGGGTACCTGTCCAACGGCAGTACCAAATAACGACTGTCGACCTTGGAACTGGCGTGCAGTTTACGAAGCAGGTCACCGTAGGGTGCGAAAGCCGGTAAACCGGCCAGCATCTCGGTGATCTCGCTCTGCGCGTAGCGGTGCTCTGGCAGCGCTCCCTGCACACCGGCTATCACGCTGCCGGCACTCTGAGTGTGAAAAGCGTTGCTGCTCAAGGTTCCCCTCATAATCCTCACCTTTCTTGAACTGCGTTTTTCAGGCCGGCGTCGTTGCCGGTTGTGAAATCTGTGGGCTCTCGCTGATTCCGAATCGGTCGTGCAGCCGGGTCAATGATTTGGGCGCCCACCAATTCCAGCGACCCATCACCTGCATGAATGCCGGCAGCAGCACCATGCGCACCAACGTGGCGTCCGCTGCTACGGCCAGCGTCAGACCCACTCCGAACATCCGCATGAAGGACACGTGCGCGACGATCAAGGCGGCGAACGAGATTGACATGACCAGGGCCGCTGCCGTCACCACCCGCCCGGTGCGTGCCACGCCGAGCGCGACGCTCTCGTCGTTGTCGGCGCGGGTTTTGCCCGAGGTGAGCCAGAACTCACGGATCCGGGAGACCACGAAGACCTCATAATCCATGGACAGGCCGAAGGAGATGCAGAACAGCAGCACCGGCATATTGGCGACCAGTGTCCCGGTGGATGTCGTTCCGAGCCCGTTCAGATGGTGGTCCTGGAAGATCCACACCATCGCGCCGAAGGCTGTGGTGAGCGAAAGGACATTGAGGACAAGCGCTTTCAGTGGCAGCACCACGCTGCCCGTCATCAGGAACAGCAGCACGACGGTGACCAGTGCGATCAGGCCCAGCACCAGCGGCAGCCGGGAGGTGATCGCGTTGACGCTGTCCCGATTGATCTGCGCGGTACCGGTTAACTCGACGGTCCGGCCGTCGGGGCGTGCGACATCGTGGAGTCGGCGCAGTTGTGCTTCTGACGCGTCGGAGAAGAGCGGGGCAGTGCTGCCGACGGTGAGGAATGCGCTGCCGTGTGCCTTGCCGGTGGCCGCTGAGGGCGGGCCGGTGAGGGCGCCGGCCACGAAGGTACCGACCGGGGAGGAGACTGCCGAAACCTCGGGCACCCGCGAGAGATCGGCTGAATACCTGGCGATTTCGGCGTCCGGCAGCCCGTCCGCGTTGGGGATGACGATGCTGACCGCAGTGGCGGAGTCGGTGGTGAAATCGCTACGCAGCTGATCGCCGACCTGGCGTGCCGATGCAGAGCGGGGCAACACCCGGTCGTCCGGGAAGCCCCAGCGGACCCCGAGGAACGGCGTGCCGACCAGCAGCAGCAGGGCGACGACAGCCAGCCCGATCGGGATCGCTCGACGTGTGACGAATTTCGTTGAGCGGTACCAGAACTGATTCTCCAAGGGGCGCTGGACCGGTGCTGCCCGGCCGCTGATCCGGCGGACCAGGCGGCGTACGTCCAAGGCATTGAGCCGGTCGCCCAGCAGCACGATGCCGGCGGGGGTCAGCACCACCGAGGCGATAGCGGTGAATGCGACCGTGGCAATCCCCGCGTAGCCGAACGACTTCAAGAAGTGCATCGGGAACAGGATCATGGCGGCCATCGAAAGGGCAACTGTGGTGGCCGAGAACAACACCGTGCGGCCGGCGGTCGCCATGGTGTGCATCAGGGCTTCGTCCCGGGCTGCGCCCGTGGCCATCTCGTCGCGGAAGCGACTGACGATCAGCAGCGTGTAGTCGATCGCCAGGGCCAGGCCCAGTGCGGTGGTGAGGTTGAGTGCAAAAATCGATACGTCGGTGGTGAAAGCGATCAGCCGCAACACCGCCAGCGTGCCCAGGATGGACATGCCGCCGATGGCGACCGGCAGCGCCGCGGTGAACAGACCGCCGAACACCCAGACCAGCACCACGAAGCTGAGCGGAATCGCGATCGCCTCCACGAGCAGCAGATCGCGCTGCGCCTGCGCGGTGATCTGTACGTTGACCATCGCGACTCCACCGGACCGCACCGTGACGCCATTGCGGTCGTAGGCGAACTGTTGCGACAGCGCGTCGGCGTGCTTCTGCGAATTCGCCTCGCCACCACCGATGCCGGCGACGATCAGCCCGGACTTGCCGTCCTTACTGATCAGGGAGGCGGCGGTAGCCGGCGGGGAAGTCCAGGCCGAGGTCACGTTCGTCACGTGCGGTGAACGGCCGAGTTGGTCGGCGATATCGGTGCCGACCGCCCGGGCTGCCGGGCCATTGACGCCGTCCGGAGCGGTCACCACGAACAACACCTGGACGTCGCCTTGGGCGAACTTGTCACCCAGAGTCGCAGTGGCTCTGGCTGATTCAGAGTTCGGGTCGGCGAAGCCACTGGCCGACAGATCATTGGCCACCGGAATCCCGAAGATGCCCGCGGCCAGCAGCAGAAGCGCCGCGATGCCGATGGTCCGCCTCGGTGCAGCGATGGCCAGGGCGGCGATGTGGTGCAGCAGCCCACGGTGCAGCGCAACGGTGATCGCTGGGACCTCTTCGGTGACCTCTTTGATCTTGGTTTCCGGACTCGCGGTGCTCGACCGCCCGACGCCGCCACCCATGCGAACCACCCGACCTCGATGATGAAATTTCAACAGCCGGTGACTTTTGTCAACAGCTGGTGACTTAGAAGCTACGCCCACCCTGTAGGCGAAGTCAACAGAAGATGACATAGAGTTTGGGCATGGGTTCCACTCGGCCGCGCAATGCTGCTCAGACGCGCGCCGATATCCTCGTGGCCGCGCGCCACCGCTTTGCGACCGATGGATTCGACCGCACCACGCTGCGCGCCATCGCTGCCGACGTCGGAGTGGATGCGGCCCTGGTCATCCGGTACTTCGGGAGCAAGCAGGATCTGTTCGCCACTGCTACGGAATTCGCTATCGCGTTACCGGACCTGACGGACGCGGAACCGGAAGACATCGCGGACATGCTGCTGCCGCGGTACTTCGCGGTGTGGGAGGACGATCAATCCTTCCTCGCGCTGCTGCGCGCGGCGATGACCAGCAAGGTCGCGGCCGACATCCTGAATCAGACACTGGCCAATCACGTGGCACCGACCTTGAGGGCCGCTACGCCGGATAATGACGTGACGCGGATCGCGGTGATGGACGCATTCGTGATCGGGCTGGCGGCCACCAGGTCGGTGCTCGCCAATCCACCGGTAGTAAGCCTCACCCGCGAGGAACTCGGCCGCTGGGCCGCTCCCGTCTTCAATCAGCTACTCGTCGGGCCGGCGCCGTCGGAATGAGAGAAACGCGACCGCGCAATGCCGTCCAGACGCGTGCCGACATCGTGGCAGCGGCACGCAGTCGGTTCGCGGCCGAGGGATACGAGCGGACAACCCTACGAGCAGTCGCTGCCGATGTCGGTGTGGATGCCGCGCTGGTGATCCGCTATTTCGGCAGCAAGCAGGAATTGTTCGCCGCCGCAGCCGAATTCACCATCGATTTGCCGGACTTGACCGAAGTCGACCCCGCCGAGATCGCCCGCATACTGCTGCCCCGGTTCTTCGCGGTGTGGGAGGAGGACGAGACATTTGTCGCACTCCTGCGTGCAGCGATGACGAGTCAGATCGCATCCGATGCGCTGCGGCGGGTGTTCGCTGAGCAGGTCGCGCCGAAACTGCTCACCGCGACCCCGGATCATCCTGTGCAGCGGATCGGTCTGATGGGTTCGTTCGTCATCGGGTTGGCTATCACCAGATACATATTGGTCAACCCGCCGATCGCGAACCTCAGCCGCGACGAGCTCAGCCGCTGGGCCGCCCCGGTCATCCAGCAACTCCTGGTCGGACCCGTTCCGGAGCCGTATCGGATTCGTGGATCTGCGCACGGTTGATCCGGGATTGACAGCGCTCGCCGCCCGCGTCACTGTTATGGATCGCGTTTCGCAGCTAACTCGTCACCCAGGTCGGAGTCGTTATGACAGGACAGCCGCCCGAGAACTATCCGCCGTACGGAGGCTACGAGCCGCCGGGGGGATACCCGAACTACGGACCCCAGGGCGGCGGTTATACACCTCCGCCGCCAGGACCCCAGGGTGGTTATCCGCCGCCGAACGCGGGCTACCCACCGCCGAACGCGGGCTACCCGCCGTCGGCGCAAGGGTATCCGCCACCCCAGCAGTTTGGCGGCTATCCGCCGCAAGGTCCGTACGGTCAACCGGTCAAGCCGAACAATCACCTGGTCTGGTCGATCATCACGATCTTCCTGTGCTTCATCCCGGGCATCGTGGCCACCATCTATGCCAGCCAGGTCGACGGGATGTGGTCGCAGGGGCGGTGGGCTGATGCGACGAAAGCGTCCAATACCGCCAAGACGTGGGCGATTATCGCCTCGGTGCTCGGCGGCCTGGTTATTTTGTCGTACCTCGGCCGAGTGGGCGCGCACACTCGCTAGCGGCCGGTACCAATGACCTCGGCTGCCACAACCCGGTCGGTGCTGAGCTTTGATGTCAGCGATGCAGTGGGGGAGCCGGCATCGCTGGCGGCGACCTATTATCTGCCCTGCGACGAGGCCGCCAGGGGTGCGGTTCTCGTTTGTCTGCCGGGCGGTACCTACAGCCGCGGCTACTGGGACCTCAACGTTGCAGGCCACAGCGGGTACAGCTTTGCCGAGTTCGCTGCGGCGAACGGCTATCCGGTAATCACGATCGACCCGTTAGGCACCGGCGAAAGCTCCAAGCCGGTGCGGGATTTCGACTTCGCCGATATTGCGACCGCCCTTGCCGCCGCCGTCTCAACGGTGCCCGAGGTGACCGGCGACCGCCGGCCCGTGGTCGCCGTCGCGCATTCGCTGGGTGGGTATCTGGCGATCACCCAACAAGTCATGTTCGCCAGCTACACGGCGTTGGCCATCCTCGGATGTACGAACCAACATGTGGCGCCTCTGAATCTGGACCCCGCCTTCGTCGCTCGTGCTGCCACCGCGTCAGGTCGCGCGACGCTTGCACAAGAGATACTCGCAGTGCTGGCGGACCCGTATTTCGAAGGACCCCGCGATTACCTGCAGAGCTGGTTTCATCTTGCCGACGTTCCTGCCGAGGTGATCGAAGCCGACACTGCCGCAACGAAATCGGTGGTACCGAGGGTGTTCGGCACCGCAATGATCCCCGGGGTTGTCGCCGAGCAGGCCGCGCAGATCGACGTTCCCATTCTGCTTGGCTACGGCGCCATCGACGTCTCGCCCGACCCGCGGGCCGAGGCCAGCCTCTACAGCAGGTGTCCCGACATCACCACGATCATTTTGGCGGCGAGCGCACACTGCCACAACATGGCGTCCAGCCGACATCGGTTGTGGCGGCGACTGCTTGCCTGGACGGCCTCCTTGACCGGGGCGGTCGACGCTCCTTAGCTGTAGAACGGGTTCAAAATCGGCGGAATGATGGCGTTGTTCTGCACGCCGGTGAGCCGAATCCACATCTGCACAGGGATATTGAGCGACTGGTAAACACTGGCGCCCACCCACGAGACCGGTAATTGCAAGAACTCCGGCATCGCGTGGACGAGGTCCTGAATCGGTTCGTAGATCAGGTAGGGCAGCGTGGCCGCGACCGTGCGCGACGTCAGATTTATGTCGACCGGGATATCGGGGAATCCCTGTGCGGCGAAGTCGGCGATCACCGCGCTGTACAGGTTGGCGCCGGGATTGACGTAGGTGCCGTCGAAGACGGCTGACGTCAAGGGGTTGCCCTGCATATACGACGGGACTGGAACGTTGAATTCATGCAGGATTGTCGGCGTCGAGCTGACGATTTGCCAGGAGTTGTTGATCCAACCGTCTCGCAAATCGTTGCCGGCCTGATCCCAGATGAGGAATGACGCAGTCTCCAAGGGGGATTGGAAGCCATGACCGCGGTTGAACTGGTTAGGCCCGATGTGACCGTGGTCGGTCACAACCAGCGTGGAGAACTCCTCGTTGTGGATACCCTCCCACGTATTCACCGCTCCCATGAGTCCACCGATATTGCCGTCGAGGTTCCGTAAGGCGGCGGCGTACTGAGGCGAGTCTCCACCGTAGGCATGCCCGTTGATGTCGGCACCCGTGAAGTAGGTGAAGATGAAATTGCCCTTGGTCGGATCGGCCTGCGAAATCGCAAGTCGGCCCGCAGCCCCGACCGCGTCCGATGTTGCCGCCCAGCTCGCGTCGCCCGGGACCTCTGGGATGAAGATGACGTTGTCGGCGCGGTGTGACCCGGCTAGCGCGGTGTTGGTGATGACATTCCAATCAGCGATCACCGTGGTGTTCACCTGGTCGCCGTAAGAGTTCTCCAGAATGTTGTAGACGGTCGGCCAGTCGTCGTAGGTCCACGGAGTGAAGACGTTGTTCACCACCCCGGTCGTGTCACCCCACACACCAGTCTGGATAGCCGTCCATGACGGGTTGGAGATGGTGGTGTGCCCCTGCAGCGTCGATGCGGAGGTGATGCCATTGGCCATCAGCGCGCGGTAATTCACGTTGCTGGGGTCAGCCAGGACCCTGGCCAGATTCACGCCGTCCGTGCCGATCAGCAGGAAGTTCGCGTCTGGCGTCGCCGTCATCAAGTAGAGGGCCTCGTCCGCAGACACCAAATTCAGGTTGGTGTAGTAGAACCCGGGATTGCCGGGTGCGCCGGGAGCGCCGAACAAGGACAAGGAGAAGCCGCCGAATCCACCGATCCCCGCGTTGCTGACTCCACCGCCGATCCCCCCGGTGCCGCCGGCCCCGCCGTTGCCGAAGAACAACCCGCCCGTGCCGCCGGCGCCGCCGGTGCCGCCACGGATGCCACCGGTGCCACCGATGCCACCATTGCCCAGCAGCCCCGCATTGCCGCCGCGACCGCCGGTCCCGGCTGGGCCACCCGACCCACCCGCGCCGCCGTTGCCAAACAGAATGCCGCCGTCCTGGCCGGCTTGCCCGGTGCCGTTTACGCCGTTGGCCCCGTCGCCGATCAGCGGACGATCCAGCAGGAGGTTGGTCGGCGCGTTGATCACACCTAGAAGACCGTCGACCACAGGCCGCAGTGGACCGACATTGACGGCCTCCGCGGCTGCGTAGGCCCCGCTTGCGCCACTTAAGGTCTGAACGAATTGCGCGTGAAACGCGGTCGCCCGCGCACTGGCCCACTGATACGCCTGACCCTGCTGGCGGAATAAGTTCGCGATCGCCGCCGACACCTCGTCCTGTGCGGCAACCAAAAGTTCTGTGGTCGGAAGTGCCGCGGCGCCATTGGCTCGGGTAACCGCCGCCTCGATGTTCGATACGTTTGCTGTCGTCGTAGCAATCTGCTCAGTAGCAGCGATCAGAAATGCCATCTCCGAACATCCCCTCAATTAAGGACAGCGCCGTCGTTGAACACAGGTGCAATTGACCATAGAGCATCGTCAGGATTCGCAGCGTGTCCGAATTATTTGAATTCAACGAGTAAGACGGGCGATCGCATCGGTCATGGTATCGGCGTCGAGCGGGGCGCCGGTGATCAGTGAGTGCAGCGTGGCGCCGTCGAGAAATACCGTAACGGCTTCGGCGGCTCGGCGGCCGACCCGCGGTTCGAGCAGGCCGATCAGTCCCTCCGGCCACAGTTGCGCCAGCGGCTGCAACTCAGGTCGGTGGCATGCCGCGACGTACAGCTCGTTGAGAGTGCGATGCCGCTCTTGGTCGGTGAGATATTCCGCGGTGAGCCCCGCCAAAGTCGCCGGGAGGTCGGCACTGTCGTCCAGCTGGCGCTGCCACTGTTCCAGCCAGTCGGCCGACGCACTCGCGGCGTGGGCGAGCGCGGCCTCGCTGAGTGCGCCGAGGTCACTGAAGTAATAGGTTGTCGAGCCGACGGGAACATCGGCCTCGGTCGCCACCCGTCGATGGGTCAGCGCGCCAAGGCCATGGCGCGCGATCACCCGTCCGGCCGCCTCGACGATCGCCTGCCGTCGTCCGGCGGGGTCGCGGGGACGGCGGTCGCGCACCCCGGGCGCCGATTTCAATGTGCACCGCCCAGATTCAGCGTGACCACGCCGGCAATGATCAGGGCGACACCCGCCACCTTCGCTGCCGACAACGGCGAACCGAGGAACAGCACGGCGATCAACACGATCGCGGCTGTGCCGACGGCCGACCACAACGCATAGGCGACGTCGGTCTGCATACCGCGTGAGATCGACAGCGCCAGCAATGCGAACGACACCGCGTACCCGGTCAAGCAAATTGCGGTCGGCCAAAGCCGGGTGAAGCCCTCGGTGTTCTTGAGCAGGCTGGTCGCCGCAACCTCGGCGAAGATCGCGATGAAAAGAAACAAATAGGCCACGGTCATCTCCTTGTGTACAAATGTACATGTACAAATGTACATCAAGGAGCGTGGCCAGGGTCAGTTCCCCCAGCGACCGTGGGTCGCGAGCTGCTCCACCAGCGTGGTGCCGGTTTCGCGTCGTTCGCGCAGCACTTCGCGCGACATCGAGTACGGCTGCGCCGCGTCGGGGCTGCGCTGCGCGTGTTCGGCGATGGCGTCCAGCAACGACTTCGCCATGGCGTGGCGCGGGTAACGGGCGTGGATCGCTGCGGCGGTCTGGTCGTCGATGAAATCGACGTTGCGACCGAAGTCCATGCCTACGCCTCCGTTGACCAGGTAGCAGATCGTCCCGCGGCGAGCGGCGATTCCGAACGACGTGTGCAAAGCGATCGCTTCCCACACCGCGTCCACCACGGCCCGGTCGCAACCGTGCTCGGTCAGCAGAGTGGCCGCCAGATCCGCTCCTTCGACTTCGAAACGTTCCTTGCCCGCCGCGGCGGTCCCGACGCCGAGGTCGTGCAGCACGCACCCCAGAAACAATGTCTCGCTGTTGAAGTCGCTGCCCGGACGCAATCCGTCCTGTGCGGCGAGCAATTCACCGAACAGATAGCTGCGGACACTGTGGTTGAACACTGGAATGGATTCGGTGGATTGGCAGAGTTGAATTGCGGCCCGGGCTACCGCGGTATCGACGAGCACTGGAATTGGTTGCATGGCAACGACGTTAGGGTTTCGGCCGAGGTGAGCGTGAGTGGCTCAAGAGACATGTACCCCACTATTTAGGACATTGCGGCCGACGGGTGCGGGTACTCGGATGCACGGGCGACCGTAACGTGGGCGGCATGACGACGAATCTCAACCATCGGCTCGCCGCCTTTTCGCCAGCCGTGCTCAGCCTGTTCCGGTTGGTCTACGGTTTCCTCTTCGCCGGGCACGGCTCGATGATCTTGTTCGGCTGGCCGGTCTCTTCGGGGTTTTCCATCCCGGTCGGACAATGGCCCGGGTGGTACGCCGGGGCTATCGAATTCGTCACCGGACTGTTGGTCTGCGTCGGCCTCGCCACCCGCATCGCGGCTTTCTTGGCGTCGGGGACCATGGCGGTCGCCTATTTCTGGATGCACCAACCGAAGTCGCTGTGGCCAATCGGTGAGCCCCCGGCCGGCAACGGTGGAACTCCGGCGATTCTGTTCTGCTTCGGCTTTTTCCTGCTCGTCTTCCTGGGGCCGGGCAGGTACTCGATCGATGCGCTGCTATCCGCGAAAACCCGCCGGCGCTAAGGGTATTCGAACCCATGCGTCAGGTTATCCCGGACCCGGTGCGCTCGGTGCAGTACGTTCGCTTGGGCTGAGGAAACGTGACAGGGCGTGAGTCGGCCGGGCAACCGGATGTGTCGGTGGTGCCGTCTATCCGCTTGACGACTTTGATGACCCGGCCGGCGGTAGCGCAGCTGACCCGGCGAACCGACTCGTCGTTGCGTTCGGATGCGTAGCAATGACTCTCGAGCAGGTTGGGTACGAAGCACCGCCGGGCGCCGTCGCGGTCGATCGATAGATAGCTGCTGTTGTTCAACTTGCCGTCCGGACAGTTTCCGGTCGGGTCTGTTTTGGCGGCGTATTCGAGTACCGCGTCAGGGTCTTTGCAACTCGTGGCCACCCAGCGCGATTCGTCGAAGATCTCGTTGGTGTAGCAGTCGCCGATCGCCAGCCGAGTACTTCCGCCGAGGCCGACGGCAATGGCGACGGTCGCGACGAATCCCAGCAGGCCGACAACGAACAGCACGATGCCGCTGATCAGCGGACCCGTGCCGGCCTTGCGTGGCGGGGGGGACGGAACCGGCGGATAAGGCGGGTAACCCTGCGGCGTGTACGCAGGAAAGCCGTGCGGATGTCCAGCGGCCGGCGGATAGCCGGCGGGATAGCCCGGAGTCGCCTGTCGCGGGGCGCTTGAACGACTCCGCAAACCGATGATGAGCAACGCCAGGCCTGCGGCCGCCAGGACCAGGGTGCCGATGATCGGCACCACGACCATGGCTCCGTTGGTGGAGTCGGCGAGGTAGGCGGTGCGCATCGTGCTCCTTGGTCAGGCGTCCAGGTTGGTGCTGACGGTCAACTCCTCCCAGGCGGCGACCTCCTTGGCTCGCCGTTCCGCGATATAGCGGTACGAGAAGAGGGCGTCTTCGCCCAGAAGCAGGAATGCGGGCGGCTCGTTCGATTCGACGGCGGTGATGATCGCGGCGCCCGCCTTGGCCGGGTCGCCTTGTTGGGTGCCGTCCATGGTGTCATTTTCGATGCGACGCCGCCCGGCGGTGTCGGCGTAGGCGTCGATGACTGTTTCCGACTGGGTGAGTGAGCGCCCGGCGAAATCGGTGCGAAACGCGCCGGGTTCCACCGTGATAACCCAAATGCCAAGTGGCGCAAGCTCATTGCGCAGCGCTCCGCTCATCCCTTCGATGGCGGCTTTGGCTGCTGAGTAGTACCCCGAGCCGACCGGAGTGAGCTGCACGCCGATCGAGGAGATATTCACGATCGCGCCCGACTGGCGCTCACGCATGCCGGGTAGGACGGCTTTGATCATCGCGACGCTGCCGAAGAAGTGCGTGTCGAACAACGCGCGGACGGCCTCGTCCTCACCTTCTTCGACGGCGCCCCGGTATCCGTAGCCTGCGTTGTTGACCAGAACGTCGATACCACCGAACCGTTCCTCGGCGTCGCGCACTGCTGCGGTGATCTGTTCGGGGTTGGTGACGTCAAGTTCGACGGCGAGCGCCCGATCAGGGGCGGCGTCGGCCAGTTCGGTGACTTTGCTGATATCGCGGGCGGTGACGACGGCGTTGTGGCCGGAGTCGAGGACCGCCTGGGCAAGGGCGCGGCCAAGTCCTGTCGAGCATCCGGTGATGAGCCAGGTAGACATCGCTAGTGTTCCCTCAGATCAAGGCGTGATCGCCGTAAAGGCGACCGGCACCGCCAATTACGCTAATTGCCAAACGATTTCGGCGGACCGTCGCGACGGATCCGGCTTTAGAAGCCCATCTTCTGGCACTTGGCATTGCGATTTTGACAGTACATTCCGCTTCCGGACCAGTCGCGTGGGGTGCCGAAGTTATTGGGGGTATCCAGCGAACGCGGATCTTGGGTGAGGGCAGGGATGAGGATCTGCAGATCGTCGATGATGGGCGGTGTCGCATCCTCAGGATCGGCGTGAGCGACGCCAGTGCCGCCGACAAGAGCCGTCATCCCGATCAGGACGGCCACAAGTGCCCGACCGAACCGATTCAGGGTCATGGCCCGACCTCTCTGGCGCTATCGCGAACTTCTGGCTAAGTCGCAAGCGTACTCGCCGGAAGTGTTAATGGGTGGTTCGTGGACGGAGTACTGCAGGAAATGCCACCGCTGCTCCCCGCGCGCGGAGCGGTCTTCCCAGCGTGCCGGGACTGCGTCGCGATCCAGCTACAAACGGGCCACAACTTCGATCCGGTGAAAGCAGCAGGGTCGCCAGCAAATCAGGTTGTGCATACCGTGTAGGCCGTGAGGCCGATTTCCGCGGTTGTTCGTCGTGCTGCGGGTCTCGCTGTCTTCGTGGTCGTCCTGGCAACAGACTTTGCAATGACGATGCCCGTGGCAGGCGCTCAACCCGACGCGGAACCCGTCTCCGGTGCGGTGGCACCCGCCGACACGGTATTGCCTCCCGGCCCACCGGCCAGGGTCAACACACCGGACGGCTGGGTCCTGGCACTCGGCGCGAAAGATGAGCGGCAGGTGCCGGTGGCACCGCTGACCACCGCAATCTCGTCTCGTGAATATCTGTCCAGCGGGATCTACGCGGGTTCGCTGGTCGGACCGGAACCCCCACACGGCATGCTCGAGGTGGGTTACGAGATCGGCTGCGGGATCGACATGAGCACCTCCAACGGCTTCTCCATGGCCAACGGCACCGGTATCGCACCGTCGATCGGCGCGGAATTGCCGCTGGGTCCTGGGCAACCGCCCATAGCTATACCGCTGGTCACCGGGACGTATAACAACGTGGTCAGCGTCGGCCTCAAGCCTGGATTCGTTGTCGTGGTACCGGTGGTCAGGAAGGAGTTCAAGGGCGCAAATCCCTGGATCATGATCAGCGACTTCCACATCAAGATCGATGGATGCGTCGGTCAGTCGTTCATCCGCTCCTACTCGACCCTGACCCGCGTCACCGACGAATCCGACGTGGTGCTGTCTTACGTCGGTTCCACCAAAGCCGTCTGATTCGGCGCGCCGAAGTCCGGCACCGCCCGGAACCCGTCGTTGTGCGCTGCGGTGCTCGCACGCCGGATGGGCAGTATCAGCGGCACAAAAAGGATCTGGTCCAACAGAATTGGGGTGACCAGCCGATTGTGGACGAAGGCGAAGGAACTCTTGGTGACCGGGTCAGCCCAGCCGATGGTGCCGCCGAGGCCGGCGTGGCCGTAGCCGCGCAGCAGTCCCGGCACGGGTGATCCGTGGTAGCCCAGGTGAAATGACATCGGCACCACCAAGTTGGAGTCCGGTCGCAAGCTGGTCTTACCCAGCAACCCGGCGGCCAATTCCTTTGACAGCAAACGTGTTCCGTCGATCTGCCCGTCGTTGGCCAACGCGCCGTACATCTTGGCCAGCCCGCGTGCGGTCACTACCGCGTTGACCGAGGGGATTTCGCTGTCCAGGAACGGGGTTTCGCCTTGAATGAGTGACGTGATCCCGGGGACGTACATGGCGCCCAGGCCACCGGCGACCGAAAGCTGCGCGAGTCTGGGTGCCAGCCGGTCGAACAGCGGGTTGGCTCTGGTGGTCTGGGGAAACATGATCTCCGCGGCTTTAGTGGGCGCACCGGCAGGCGGGCGGCCCAGATGTATTCCGTCGGTGTCGAGGGTCTGCGCGATCTCGGCGCGGAACAGTTCGCGCATGCCTTTACCGGTGATCGCCCGGGCCAGGCCGGATGTGAGCCACCCGTAAGTGAAGGCGTGATAGGCCGCGCGGCCGGCATTGCGGTCGACAGGTGCGGCCGCCATGCGCTGTTCCATCAGCCGGTGGTCAAGCAGTTCCTCTTTGCTGACGCCGCCCAGATTCGACAGGCCCGACTTGTGCGCCAACATGTCGCGCACCGTGACTTCGGACTTGCCGTTGGCGGCGAACTCCGGCCAGTACTTCGCGACCGGGGCGTCGTAGGACAACTCGCCCCGGTCGACAAGTCGGTGCAGAACCGTCGCCGCCACTCCTTTGCTCGCGGAGAAGACCATGGCGCCGGTGTCGGCGGTCCAGGGGACCGCTCCGTCGCGGTCCGACCAGCCGGTCCAGACATCCACGACGGGTTCTCCGTCCACGAACACCGACAGGGCGCCGCCGCCGAAGCGTGGTCCGCCGGAGAACAGCTTGGCAAAGGTGCTGACTGCGCAGTTGAAACGCGGATCAGCGGCACCCTGCACGTGCGTCGGCAATTTGCGATCCGTCGTCAGGAGAGCCGGGCCGGTCACAGACGTAGCCATGTCGTCGCCTACTTTCCCAGAGCGTCGTTGTTATCTGATGAGAACCATATTACCAAACGAGGAAAATGTAGTTCTTAGACTGCTGGTCCTCCAGCAGCGCGGCCAGCAATCAGCGGATCGGGTTCACCGAAATGGTGGACCGTCGAAGCGGTCGTTGGTGACGAACTCAGCGACCGGACGGCGGCGCAGTTTGGTCGGCTGCCGGGTGGGTTTACCCAGCGGCACCAGCGCGACGACGGCGTGCGTGTCCGGAATTCCCAGTAACCGGCGGATTTGATCTTCCTGCGGGATGGCCATCGTGGTGACGGTGCCGCCGTAGCCTTCGTTGCGGGCGGCCAGCAGGATGCTCCACACCAGGGGATACACCGATGCGCCGCCGGCCAGTCCGATGCGGTTCAAGTCCTGATCGACGGCGGCGACCACGGCGAGGTCGACGGACACGACGAGCACCACCGGCGCCTGCCGGAAAGGGGTGACAAAGGCGTCGGGAATTTCCGTCCGGTCGACAACGTCTTGCGGTACGGCACTGGGATGCACTGAATTCCAAGGGTTTTCGCCGGCCTGAAGCTGGGCGATGTAGCGTCGGGCGGTGGCTGTGCCCAGTTCGGCCAGCTGGTGACGGACGTCGGCGTCGCGCACCACGATGACGTGCGCGCCTTGCCGGTTGCCTCCGCTCGGGGCGAACCGGGCGCTGTCGAGGATGCGGTGCAGGACGTCGTCGGGCAGCGGATCCTCGGTGAACTCGCGCGCCGCGAACGTGGTCCTAAGAACATCGTGCAGTTCCATCGGCCGGGCTCAGACCCGCGCGGACGCGCGTCGTTCCAACCGGAAGGTGCGTTTGAACCCGGCCGGTTGCGTCGTCAGCGTTACTTCCAGCGCGCCGCCGGGCGCCACAACGTAGCGTTCCTCGACTTGCGGCCCATCACTCCACCGACCGACCGGCTGGCCACCGAGGTCGTCCCGGTCGCTCAGTGCCGGGTCGAAGGGGAACAGAACCGGGTCATACGGTGTGACGTCCCCGTCGGGACGCCCGTCGACCACGCGACTGCATTCGACGAACCGGAAGTGGCCGATGTTGTGGGCAGCGCGGTAGGTGCGGCTGACCACCAACGGACTGTGACCATCCGCAGGCAGGGAAGCGTCCTTCGGGACGATCGGGTCGAACACCACGTCGGCACCGGCCTGCGCTTCCCGGAACACGCCGAAATGACGCGAGAAGCGTTCGGACAATACGAAACCCGCGTCGTTGTCGAGGAAGACGGCCAGCCCGATAGCAGTCGCCGCGAAGGGATGTGGCGAACGTTTCACCCGTCGATCGCCGAAGTTCGTGCGCAGCATCCGGGACACCAGCGGGAAGCTGCCGGCCCCGCCCACCACATAGATGCCGGCGACCTCGGACCAGGTGACGTCCTGGCCGTCGCCCGCTGGGTCGAGCAGCACCCGGGCCAGTAGCGCGGATGTGTGTTCGACGAGCGGCGCACATGCGGTGTAGACGTCGTCGATGGCGCAGGAGAACGGTGGCCGGTCGGGTCCGTCGATTTCGGTGAGATCCACCAAGAAGCGGCGTGTCTGGGCACCTACGGACTCCTTGCGCGCCGCGCATTCCTCGACCAGCAACTCGTAGCCCGCGGAATCCAACCGCAAGTTCGATCCATCGAGGACCAGTTGCGCGATGGCCTCATCGAAGTCGTCGCCCCCTAGCCGCTGGATTCCCTCGCTTATGACGACTTCGTTGACGTGTCCGGACATCCTGAGCAGGGAGGCGTCGAAGGTGCCGCCGCCGAGGTCGTAGACGAGGACGTACTCGCGCTTGGCGGTGATGGTGGAGCGGTACCGGTGGGCGTACTCCAACCCTGCTGCCGAGGGCTCGTTCAGCAGCGCGACCACCTGAAAACCGGCCGCCACGAACGCATCCAACGTGAGGAAACGCTGTGCACTGGACGCGTTCGCAGGCACGCTGATCGCGGCCTCGACCGGTTCGCCCGGGGTCGCGCCGGCATTCGAGCGTTGGTACAGGTCGGCCTTGAGTGCAACCAGAAACCCGGTCAGCAGATCGGCTAGCAGGTAGGTGCGTCCGGCCAGCGTCACCTCCGTCTGCGGGCCGGCATCATTGAGCAGGCGTTTGAAGCTCCGCAGTACCGACCACCCTGGCTCGTGACGGACGGCGGCAGCGGCTAGACCGAACCTCAACTCCCCGGCGGTGTTACCGGCGACCAGCGACGGCCACGTATCGAAGCCCTCGAAGGAGACGACCGGGTAGTTACCGCGGTCGACGACTGCTACGACGGTATGGGTGGTGCCGAAGTCGATGCCGACTCTCATTGCGCCCAATTTTAGGGGTCTTCCGGCTATTTCTTCAGCGCATCCGTTTCCGGCGCGCCCCCGGTGGTCAAGTGCGTATCCCACTGCCGTTGCACTTCGCGTTCGGCCGCGGTCGGGAACAGGCCGGCAGGGGCGAACCGCTTCGAGTCAACGGGGTCGTCCTCGGTCAGTGGGCGTCCGGCACCGCGAATCGCCCTGACCGCCACAATGACTCCCGCGACGAACACGATGACGACGACGGCGGCGAAGACGATCGACAGGGTGCCCTGGATAAACGTGTTGCGGATGACCGCGTTGATTTCACCGATATTGGAGGCCGATCCGAACGCCGTCTTGCCCGCCTGTTTGGCCGCCGAGTACTGGGCGTGCTGGGTCCAGTAGCCGACGGCGGGATCGGCGGAGAAGATCTTCTGCCATGACGCGGTGAACGTCACGGTGAGGTCCCACAGCAGCGGAACACCGGGCAGCGCAGCCCATTTCAGGCTCCCTCTGGTCTGGCTGGTCTTGATGACCACGACGGTGATGAGGGTGAGTGCGATGCCCGCCAGCAATTGGTTGGCGATTCCGAACAGCGGAAACAGCGTGTTGATGCCGCCGAGTGGGTCGGTGACACCGATCAACAGGATGCCGCCCCATCCCGCGACGACCGCGAGGCTGCACAACCACACGCCCGGCCGCCAACCCGGGTTCTGCAGCTTGCGAAGCGGGCCGCCGATATTGGCCAGCGCATCGGAAACCATGAATCGCGCGACGCGGGTTCCGGCATCGACCGTGGTCAGGATGAACAGCGCTTCGAACATGATCGCGAAGTGGTACCAGAACGCCTTGAGGCCGGCGCCGCCGAAGACTTGGTGCAGCATCTCGGACATGCCAAACGCCAGCGTCGGCGCGCCGCCAGTGCGCGACACGATCGACTGTTCGCCGACGCTAGCCGCGGCGGCTTTGAGTTGCTCTTCGGTGACAGGGGCGCCGCGCAGGCCTAGTCCGTTCACGTAGTGGGCGGCGCCGGCAGCGGTGTCGTGGGTCTGCGCGGAAGGCGCGTTGAGGGCGAAGTACAGGTGCTGGTCGAGGATGGTCGCGGTGATCAGGGCCACGATGGCAACGAACGACTCGGTCATCATGCCGCCGTAGCCGATCAGGCGCATCTGGCCTTCCTTCTCCAGCATCTTCGGTGTGGTGCCGGAGGAGACCAGCGCGTGGAATCCGGACAGCGCGCCGCACGCGACGGTGATGAACAGGAACGGAAACAGGGATCCGGCGAATACCGGTCCGTTGACCTCGGTGGCGAACTTCGAGATCGCCGGCGCCGTGATTTCGGGGCGGGCGAGGCAGACTCCGATCGCCAGCAACGTGATGGTGCCGACCTTCATGAAGGTGGACAGGTAGTCACGCGGTGCCAGCAGCAGCCAAACCGGAAGTACCGAGGCCGCAAAGCCGTAAGCCACGAGAAGCCAGCACAACGCGACCGGCGACAAGGTGAACCACGCTGCGCCCCAGGATGTTTCGGCGACCCAGTTGCCGGATATCACCGCGAGCAACAACAGAACGGCACCGATCCCGGAGACTTCGGATACCCGCCCGGGTCGCAGAAACCGCAGGTAGCAGCCCATGAACAGGGCGATCGGAATGGTCATGGCGATGGAGAACACACCCCAGGGGCTCTTTGCCAGCGCCCGCACCACCACCAGTGCCAGCACGGCGATCAGGATCGTGATGATGACCGGGATCCCGATCAGCGCGGCGGCCCCCGCGGTGGCGCCCAGTTCGTCGCGCACCATCTGGCCCAGCGAACGGCCCCGTCTGCGCGTCGAGATCCACAGCGTCAGGTAGTCCTGCACGCAACCGGCGAAGACCGCTCCGAGCACAATCCAGATGCTGCTCGGCAGGTATCCCATCTGAGCCGCCAAGACCGGACCGACCAGCGGCCCGGCGCCGGCGATCGCGGCGAAGTGGTGGCCGAACACCACGCGCCGATCGGTCGGAACGTAGTCGGCGCCGTCGTCGAGGACCTCGGCCGGGGTGGCGTGATCGTCTCGTGGCCGCACGATCTTCATTTCGATCAGCCGGGCATAAAAGCGGTAAGCGAGCAGGTAGGTGCAGCCCGCGGCGACGACCAGCCATACCGCGTTGACGGTCTCGCCGCGGACAAACGCCACGATCGCCCAGGCGACGGCGCCGAATACGGCGATCACGCCGAAGAAGGCCTTGTGCGCCAGGGTGATAGGGGAGCGGTCGACGATCGCTACGGGCGGCAAGTCGGGCTCGGTGCTGATGTAGCTGATGTCGCGGTTCACCAGATCTCCCTTGCAGCGCCGCTAGCGAGTGTGAATCTACCGACGCCGGATTGGGATGTCGCGTCGCGCGGTTCACTCTCGCGGAGTGTTTGGGTTCAGTACAGCCCGGGTTCAGTACAGCGCGCGCACCGCGTCGATGGTGTCGGCTTCGGCCGGGCTCTTGTCGTCGCGGTAACGCAGCACCCGGGCGAACCGCAGCGCCACTCCGCCGGGGTAGCGCGACGACCCCTGCACGCCGTCGAGTGCTATCTCGACGACCTGCTCGGGGCGCACGTGGACCACGTAGCCGTCCGTGCCCTCGACCGCGAGTTCGGTGAACCGCGTGGTCTGCCAGTCCAGCATTGCGTCGGTCATTCCTTTGAAGGTTTTGCCGACCATGACGAAGTCGCCGGTAGCCGGGTCGAGCGCGCCGAGGTGGATGTTCGACAGTTTCCCGCGTCGGCGTCCCGAGCCCCACTCAACGGCCAGCACCACCAGGTCCAGGGTGTGCACCGGCTTGACCTTCAACCAACCCGCTCCGCGCCGGCCTGCCTGGTACGGGGTGCCGGGAGCCTTGGCCATCACACCCTCGTGGCCGGCGGCCAGCGTCGCGTCCAGGAAAGCCTTGGCCGCGGCGGCGTCCGAGGTGACCAGTCGGTCGACCCGCTGTGTCTGCGGGACCAGGGCATCCAGTGCGGCAAGCCGGTCGGCGGTCGGTTGGTCCAGCAGGTCTTCGCCGTCTCGGTGCAGGATGTCGAAGAAGAACACTGAGAGCGGTTGCTTGGCGCGGGCGGCAGCCACGTCGACCGATCGCCCGAACCGCGACGCGGTGACCTGGAAGCGGTGCGGTCGGTTGTCCGGGCGCAGCGCGATCGCCTCGCCGTCGGCGATCAGCTGGTTGACCGGCAGCGCCAGTGTCGCTTCGACCACCTCGGGCAATCGGGCGGTGACGTCGTCAAGGCTGCGCGTATATACCGTCACGTGGTCCCCGCTGCGGTGGATCTGCACCCGGGCGCCATCCAGTTTTGCCTCGAAAATTGTTGTCCCACTGTGCTTGTCGATGGCATCGGCGACATCGGTAGCAGTCTGGGCGAGCATCGGGCCGACCGGGCGGCCGACCTGCAGGGTGAATGCGTCCAGTGCGTCGGGTCGGCCCGACAGGCCGGCGGCCGCGACAGCCGGCAGGTCCCCGCCCAGCATCGCGGCCCGTTGCACCGCGGCGGCGGGAATCCCGGCAGCCTTGGCCACGGCATCGGTCATGATCCCGACCAGCGCGCCCTGGCGCAGTTCGCCGCCGAGCAGTCGCACCAGGAATGTCTGTTCGGCTTCTGTGGCCGCGGCGAACAGTCCGCCGATCAGCGCCGCCCGTCGCGCCTGGGATCCCTTGCCGGCGACGGCGCCGATCTCGGTAAAGGTGGCATCCACCTCGCCGACGGTGAGCGCAGGGTCCGACGCGGGCGGCGGCAGCGATCGCAGCGCTGCCCAGCCGACCCCGATCTGGCGTTGCCGCAGCTCACCGGAGAGCCACGACACCACCGTCGCGACCAGTTCTGAATCGGGGGCGGCCGCACGCAACACGTCGGCGATGTGGGCGACTTTGCTCAGTCGCGACGAGGTGGCGCCTACGTTAAGCGATGTGCTTGCGACGTCGAGGAGGAGCACGCTTTCGAGCTTGGCATGGCTCGCCGACAAGTCGTCGGAGCCGACGCGCTAGCGTGCCTAGATAACGTTACAAAAACAAGGCAATGTGACAAGTTGGGCAAAGGTCAGAAAAGGAGAGACCGGATGGAGATCAGCGGAAAGAAGGTCGTCGTGATCGGCGGCGCCTCGGGGATGGGACGTGCCAGCGCCGAACTGCTGCACGCGCGGGGCGCGCAGGTCGCGGTGCTCGACCGGGAGAACTCGGACGGCAAGGCGGTGGCCGACGGGGTCGACGGCAAGTTCTATCCCGTGGACGTCACTGACTTCACCGGCACCGAGGAGACGCTGCGGGCCGCCGTCGACGATCTCGGCGGTTTGCACGTCGTGATCACCACGGCCGGCGGTGGTATCGCCAAGCGGACCATGACCAAGACCGGCCCGCACGACCTGGAGTCCTTCCAGTCCGTCATCAATCTCAACCTGATCGCCAGTTTCAACATCAGCAGGCTTGCGGCCGAGCACATGAGCAAGAACGACCCCGAGGACGAGGAGCGCGGTGTCATCATCAACACCGCGTCCATCGCGGCTTTCGAGGGCCAGATCGGCCAGGTGGCCTACACCGCCGCCAAGGCCGGTATCGCGGGCATGTGTCTGACCATGGCGCGTGACCTCGGATCGTTGGGCATCAGGGTGCTGGCCATTGCGCCAAGCCTGTTCGCCACGGGACTGACCAAGGGCATCCCGGACGAGTTCGCGTCGGCGCTGACCAAGGACGCGGCTTTCCCCAAGCGCCTCGGCCGGCCCGAGGAGTACGCCAAGTTGGCGGCGGCCATCGTGGACAACCCGATGCTCAACGGGCAGTGCCTGCGTCTGGACGCCGGACAGCGGTTCGCGCCCAAGTAAGCGGTCGGGTTAGACCGGTTAGTCGGCGTCAGGGCGATTGAGTACACTCTTTACAAGACCGCCCCGGCGTCGATGCTGGCCGCCCTTTGGCCGGAGTAGTAGCGGGGCAATCCACCGAGCCCGGCGAAGATGCCGGCCGGGTAGCGCCGCGAGGAGGCCCTGATGGGTATCGCACTGACCGACGACCATCGCGAACTCGCCGAGGTAGCCCGCGCGTTCTTGACCTCCCAGAAGGCGCGGGCGGCGGCGCGTTCGTTGCTCGACGCGCCGGAGGAGGCGCGCCCCGGATTCTGGCAAGGCGTCGCCGAACTCGGCTGGCTTGGCCTGCACATCGACGAAGAGCACGGCGGCTCCGGGTTCGGTCTGCCCGAATTGGTTGTGGTGGTCGAAGAACTCGGCCGCTCGGTGGCCCCCGGGCCGTTCGTTCCCACAGTGATCGCCTCGGCGGTGATCGGTAACGACGGCAGCGCCGATCAGAAGACGCGGCTGCTGCCCGGCCTGATCGACGGAACCGTCACCGCCGGTATCGGTCTCGGGGGTGCGGTGCAGGTGTCCGACGGTGTCGGTAACGGCGACGCCGGGGTCGTGCTGGGTGCCGGGCTTGCCGATCTGTTGCTGATTACCGCCGGCGACGACATGCTGATACTTGACCGTGGGCGGGCCGGCATCTCAGTGGACGTGCCCGAGACTCTCGACCCCACTCGACGTTCCGGACGGGTTCGTCTGGAAAACGTGCAGGTTGGCGAAGACGACATCCTGCCGGGGGCGCATGCGTCGGCACTGGCCCGGTCCCGGGCGCTGCTGGCCGCCGAGGCTGTCGGTGGATCGGCCGACTGCGTCGAGTCCGCGGTCGACTATGCCAAGGTGCGCCAGCAATTCGGGCGCACCATCGCCACTTTCCAGGCGGTCAAGCATCATTGCGCGAACATGCTGGTCGCCTCAGAGTCCGCGCTCGCCGCGGTCTGGGACGCTGCCCGTGCGGCGTCGGAGGATGAGGAACAGTTTCGGCTCATCGCCGCAGTTGCTGCGACGCTGGCGTTTTCGGCCTATGCGCGCAACGCTGAACTGAATATCCAGGTGCACGGCGGCATCGGCTTCACCTGGGAGCACGACGCGCACCTGCATCTGCGCCGCGCGCTGGTGAGTTCGGCACTGCTGGGCGGAGACGCGCCGGCGCGCGATGTCTTCGACCGTACGGCGGCCGGAGTCGTCCGGGAGAACAGTCTTGATCTACCGCCGGAGGCCGAGGAGTTGCGCACCCAAATCCGCGCCGACGCAGTCGAACTCGCCGCACTCGAAAAGCAACCGCAACGCGACAGGCTGATCGAGACCGGTTACGTGATGCCGCACTGGCCCAAGCCGTGGGGCCTGGCCGCCGACGCGGTGGCGCAGTTGGTCATCGAGGAAGAATTCCGTGCCGCAGGCGTCAAACGTCCCGACTACGGGATCACCGGCTGGGTCATCCTCACCCTGATCCAGCACGGAACCGATTGGCAAATTGAAAGATTCGTGGAGAAGGCACTGCGCAAAGACGAAATCTGGTGCCAGCTGTTCTCCGAACCCGAAGCCGGGTCGGATGCGGCCTCGGTCAAGACCCGCGCCACCCGCGTCGACGGCGGCTGGAAGATCAACGGGCAGAAGGTGTGGACCAGTGGCGCGCAGTACTGTGCGCGCGGCCTGGCCACCGTGCGTACCGATCCGGAGGCTCCCAAGCACGCCGGCATCACCACGGTGATCGTCGACATGAAGGCGCCGGAGGTCGAGGTTCGTCCCTTACGTCAGATGACCGGCGGTGCGGAATTCAACGAGGTTTTCTTCAACGATCTGTTCGTGCCGGACGAGGATGTCGTCGGCGCACCCAACTCCGGGTGGACGGTGGCGCGAGCGACGTTGGGCAATGAGCGGGTCAGCATCGGCGGTAGCGGTTCCTTCTATGAAGGGTTGGCCGCGGAATTGGTGAAGCTGGCGCAGCGGCGCGCAGATCATCTGGCGGGGGCGGCAATTCGGGTGGGTACCTATCTCGCCGAGGAACAGTCGCTACGCCTGCTGAACTTGCGCCGCGCTGCTCGCAGCGTCGAAGGCGCGGGCCCCGGGCCAGAAGGCAACGTCACCAAACTCAAGCTGGCCGACCACATGATCGAGGGTGCCGCCATCTCGGCCGCACTGGCCGGGCCCGAGGTCGCGCTGCTGGACGGTCCCGGTTCGATGGCCGGGCGGATGGTGATGGGTGCCCGGGGGATGGCGATCGCCGGCGGCACGTCGGAGGTGACCCGCAATCAGATTGCCGAGCGGATCCTCGGGATGCCGCGTGACCCGCTGATCAACTAGTCGCGATCGCAAGGGCGGCGTAAGCCGGGCGCAGCGGGTCGCGACCATGGGACTAGTCGCGATCGCAAGGGCGGCGTAAGCCGGGCGCAGCGGGTCGCGACCATGGGACTAGTCGCGATCGCAAGGGCG